>NZ_JAAHGO010000033.1 GCF_010672455.1 Okeania sp. SIO2C9
CCGTTAATGCCTGTGGATGAGTAACCGCCGACGGCCTCACAAGAAGCAGGTAGGGACGTTGCATGCAACGTCCGTACACATCAATTTGTCACGTTATGTGACGCTTTGTATCAGTTTTATGAAGCAGTAATAGCAAGTCTACATCACTACCTCTAAACCCTAAAGATTAAAAATTAAATAAAGTTCAGAAAATTATTTAACAACTAATATTATAGGGAACTGAGGCAATTCAACTTGTATAGGTAAATTCAATTATCAGTTAGCCTCCTTTGGAGGAACTGCGTTAACAGTTCCTTCTGCAATAGGGAGGCGAGAAGATACAGAATTTTCTTTCTCTTAGTGATTGGATATGGCTAGGTTTCCTCGCCATCCCACCTTACGGGAAGCTGCGCTAAGGACCACTTTTTATTCCCTAAAAAGGGTAAGCTTGAGACCTGATTTTTTTTGTCATAAAATCTTCATTCTTGACATCCTCCCGACGCTGCACTTGCGTGACAGCGCGGGATTCCTAACCATCGCGCTATTAGGCTTTTCTGCTTCAATGCACCAGCCTCCAAGGTCGAGCCTCTTTTCGGTCTAAAAGCGCGCTCCACAGACTGACACTGCTAGCCCAGCAGCCAATTTTTAAGTCTAACACACTATTGAAAAAACCGCAAAATTGATTGGTTTTTCCTGCGGAATGCGCTCGCATTCATGCCCTAGCTCCCCTTCGGGAGAGCGCGGGTCTTCAACCAACGTTGAGATAAACATCTAAGAATAGAAATACATTGCTAATAGCTAACTAATAATTTTAATTTGCATGATATTTCGGCGTTGCTGAATGGTAATGATTTTTAAATTAAGTATCAACGCAAAACATAAGTTTTTCAATTTTACCTTCAGCTACTTACCATTACATTTAAGCAACGCCAAAGAGTAAACTTTCTGCTATACCTGATTTTGCAACACGTTTACAACCTACATTCCGCACAACAAAATGTAGTATAAAAAAAAGGAGACAGGAGACAGTTATAGTGGTCAATAAGAGTAAGTAATTGAGTATTTATACTTAATATTTTCCTGAGAATCTGACTGCTGAGAAAGGTCAAATGTAGGAGCTATATAGTATAAATACTTACCAAGTTACGGATTTTTCTACTACTTTTAATGTTACAAATTGAAGCGCGGAATGTGAGTTACAAGCAAACCTCAAAAATAAAATTTTTTCTTTAATGCCGTTGACAAATTCTTATTTAAGAATTATTCTGATTTACAGCAGTAAAAGCTGATACAGATTGAATTGCTAAGTTACTAAATCATTCTGAGGTTAAGTTATGGTTATTGAGCGTGTTCCTGATGTAGTATTCAAAACCCGTGTCCGTGATGAATCTGTTGAAGGACCTAACCCTTATCGTTGGCAAGACAAAACTACCCAAGAAATTTTTGGTGGCAAGCGTGTAGTATTATTTGCATTACCTGGAGCCTTTACACCAACTTGCTCATCTACTCACTTACCTCGCTATGAAGAACTATACGATGAATTCAAAGGACAAGGAATAGACGAAATTATTTGTCTATCAGTAAACGATGCCTTCGTAATGTTCCAATGGGGTAAACAGCAAAATGCCAAAAATGTATTCCTATTACCAGATGGCAATGGAGAATTTTCTCGTAAAATGGGAATGTTAGTAGATAAGTCCAATATTGGTTTTGGTATGCGCTCCTGGCGCTATGCAATGGTTGTCAATGACTGTAAAATCGAAAAGATATTCGTTGAAGAAGGTTTTAGTGACAACTATGGTGACGATCCATTTGAGACATCTGACGCAGATACAGTATTAGCTTATCTAAAAGGTACAGAAGCACCAGCAGAAAAACCAGCTCGATTAGAGTTTGTTGGTTAGTTTAGCTCCCTACAACGAAGCTGAAACTTACAAGAATAATACTATATGTAGCAATTAAATGTGATTTTTGAATTGTAGTGCCTAAAGTTTAACCTTAATAATAAATAATAAATTTTTTGCACTACAAGAATATTTTTACATTACACTGCTATATATAGTGTTAACCTATCTTATTCAGTAACGAGCGCCAAAATATATTCGGCAACTACGATTTTTTTTACTTCAGTGGATCAATAATTATGAAATTTTTCTCTATTTAAACTAAAAAAATAGAAAAAATTAGATTTTCAACCGATACATTATAGTTGTTATATCTATATTGATTAGAATAGTATTTTCATACTCTCAAGAATGGTTGTTGAAACTAGACAAAAAAGAATAGGTATTTTTGATAGTGGCATAGGAGGTCTAACTGTTCTGAGAGAGTTATATAGACAGTTACCTAGTGAATCTATTCTTTACTTTGGAGATACAGCAAGATTACCCTATGGCACAAGAACGAGCAAAGAAATTGTGCAGTTTGTAGATGAAATTATAGAGTGGCTAATCAAAAGTGGAGTGAAAATGGTGTTGATGGCCTGTAATACCAGTTCAGCTCTTGCTTTAGAAGAAATTAAATCTAAATTTGATATTCCGGTCTTAGGATTAATTTTACCAGGGGCTAATGCTGCAGTAGAATTAGGAACAAGAATAGGTGTAATTGCTACCCCTGCAACTGCTGCTAGTAATGCCTATCGTAGTGCTATTCTAGAGGCAAATGCTTCTGCTAAAGTGTGGCAAGTAGGCTGTCCCTATTTCGTACCTTTAATAGAGCAAAATCAGCTACATAACCCTTATACATATCAGATAGCAGAAGAATATTTGATGCCATTAATACAGCAAAAAATTGACACATTGGTTTATGGTTGTACTCACTATCCCTATTTAGAACCAATATTGCGTTCTTTTCTACCTAGAAATGTTAATTTTGTAGACCCTGCTGTATCTCTAGTGAAAGTAGCTGCTAAAAAGCTAGAAATTATGAATTTGCAAAATTATGAGAAAGCAAAACCAACAAAATTCGTAGTTAGCGGTTCTCCTCAAAAATTTGCTGAATTATCATTACAATGGCTTGGTTATAAACCAATTGTACAATCAGTTTCTTTCTCTACGGTTTTAGACAAACCTATTTCTATGGCATAGAATTTATGTTGGGGATATAAACAGAAAATTAAATGCTTAATAGAATCAGGACTTACGCAAAATACTCTTTTATACGCTAGTTTTGGTGTAAGGTGCGTTGCAACACAGGCTACAGGTAGATTTGCTCCTTCATTAATGGATAATTGATAATTACCTCTCCCTTTTAGGGAGAGGATTGACAAAGAAGGAAAAAATTTATTCTCTTGGTCGATTGGATATGGCGAGGAAACCTAGGCATCCCTCGACCGCTTTTTCCCCTTGAAAGGGGAGGCGGAATTAGCCGAATTGTTTAATTATTTAATTATTTAATTATTAATTATTCGGTAAGTCCGGTAAGTCCTAAGAATAAGGATTCGCGAAAAGTTTTATAGAGTTTTTGTGATTCAATAAAAGTGCCGATCTAGTTTGATAACTTCTCGTAAACTTTATAGATAGATTATGGCAGTCTTATATCCGAATTGTGAAATATTTTAGGGTTATAGACAATAGGAAACAGTAGAATTTTTATTAATGTTTTAGATCTATAGCAGTCGCCAAAGTGATTATGGCATAAAAGGGAAACATAGGGTTGGCGGAGCAAGTGCGGCAGCTATATCCCCTCTATGAGATGGTCTAATAATTTTATACTTTTCTCTGTGCTAACCGCTGTGACAGTTGCTATACTGTTGAATAATTATAAACTTACTTAAAACTGATATCAAATTTATCTAGAAAAATGTCTGAGAGAAAATTTTAGCTTTTTATAGAAATACAATCCTATGATGAGTTAAAAATTATTTCTAACTTATACCAATTTTATGTAAGGCTGCACAGAATTATGAAATTTATTAACTTGTCTGTCTCGATCTATAGTCACCTCTAATTAAAATATTATTCTACGCAACTTTAATATTAATTTGGCATTACCACACTTGCACAAATGTAAAATATTTTATTAGTTATTTGGTAGCAGAAGCAAGAATAAAAAATCTTGCGTTGTCTGAGTTTTAAGCTTTTTATCCTTCCTGACTTTTATTCGACTACTATAATATTTAGTACTCAAATTAATCTTAATAGCAGATAATTGATAGTATATATATAACTATAGTATTATCTGCTGTTTTTTATTTTTTTTATTAATGCAAATTAGTTCTTGAGTTAGCAATACCTTGTTGCCAAGATTTATTTCTTGTGATTTTTGTACCTCTTTGGGCTAATGTTAATAGTAAATATACAGTAAATACATAACCAGTTGCTAGAATGGGAATAATTACAGGAATGTGATTGTAGTTCATGGTTTTATTAGATGGTGAGGAGTATTTAGATGTAAGTATTTCCTAGCTTAAAAGCTAAGGAACTCAAAGACTAACTGAGTATTCTTTACTTAGTAATTAATGGAAATCAATACTAAGAAAAATAATCATCCTTTAATTGATTTTTAGAGCAAAAGAAATTTATAGACAAAGTCTTGAACTCTTTGTATTCATAAGGTTGTAGCATTAAATAGTAATGCAAAGTAGCAGATATTTTGATTTTTCAGTTCACATATTTGAACTTTTTTTTTAGTTACCTTCTGCTGAAGTAATCTCTAAATTTATATCCTAGATGTACTTTTAGAGAAGAGGTTATTCAGATTTTAAATTGTTGATAATTACTGAGTACGATTGGTAAGCTGGAATACTATCAATTTATCGCAATTATATTACTTAATTAAATCATCGATCTATCTGAAATTTTAGCCTGGAGCTATGTTTTAGTAACTAATAACACATAGATTTTTAGAAGGTTAAGTTAACTCAATTTCTGCACTTCAGTCATTGGTAAATAGATCTCAGACAAACTATGCAGCTATTAAGTTATCTTCATTATCATTAATTAGTTAGATAGAGTACCTGATAGCTTAATTTATATAACCTACATAGTAAAAACTTTCAGGTTAATTTGGATCAAATATGATGATGACTAAATTATATGTATTCCAGCTCAGAAGTTTTTGACTATTCTCTTCACCAATAGGTAACTTTTAACTATTGAGAAATTTTTGGTCTATTTGCTTTTTTAATTCAAAATGTAACTATTATCTCTTTTTACTCTAAATAGTTATAGTAGATTGAGTCAACCTTGTAATGGTGAAAAATTATTCTCTACTATTCCTAGCCAATCTTGATAATTAGGTAAATTGAGAGATAAATCTATAATAAGTCTAGTTCCTTACAGGATTACCTAGCATTAACCTATTATAGTTAACAACTTTGAATACTTAAATTATTACAGTTCTTACTATTAAACTAACACAGTTAATACTATTTGTATATAGTATTTTGAGAGTTACTTAACAATTAGATACAATCTACTGTATAAACCGGCTTTAATTATCAAAAAGCAAAAAATAATTTCTAAAATTTCAACTTTACCTATATGAAGGATGGTTGACTTAGAATAAGAATATAATATGTAAAATTTTGTTAACTTGTAGCTTTATTGGCTAATCCATGACCACTTCAACTCTCCTATTTTCACCAGTAGAAGCAGACCTAAAACTGCTAACAGATAACTTAAAACAATTGGTAGGTGCTCGTCACCCAATCCTGTACGCAGCAGCAGAACATCTATTCCGCGTACAGGGAAAGCGAGTGAGACCAGCTATCGTCTTTTTAATTTCACGGACTACCATGCCAAATCAGGAAATTAGTCCTAAACATCGTCGTTTAGCAGAAATCACAGAAATGATCCACACTGCTAGCTTAGTTCACGACGATGTAGTAGACGAATCAGAAATTCGCCGAGGTGTCCCCACTGTTCATAGTTTATTTACCAATCGTGTTGCGGTACTGGCCGGAGATTTTCTCTTTGCTCAATCATCTTGGTATTTGGCCAATTTAGATAATCTAGAGGTAGTTAAACTACTTTCAGAAGTAATTATGGATCTTGCGGAAGGAGAAATTCAGCAAGGACTACATAAATTTGATACTGATTTATCCATAGATGCTTACTTAGAGAAGAGCTACTATAAAACAGCTTCTCTAATTGCTAATAGCTCTAAAGCTGCGGCTACTCTTAGTGGTGTTTCACCAGAACTAGCTCAGGATATGTACTACTATGGCCGATATGTAGGTTTGGCATTTCAGATAGTAGATGACATACTAGATTTTACCAGTGTAACAGAATCTCTAGGAAAACCTGCTTGTTCAGATCTGAAAAGTGGCCACTTGACAGCACCTACATTATATGCATTAGCAGAAAAGCCAACTTTAGAAAAACTAATCGAAAGAGAATTAGCCCAAGATGGTGATTTAGAAGAGGCAATCCAATTAATTAAAGATAGTCATGGTATTGAAAAATCTCAGGAATTAGCTACTAAATACGCGAAAATGGGTGTAGAACATTTAAAATCCTTGCCAGATTGTGATTCTCGTCAAGCTCTGATTAATCTTACTGACTATGTTTTAAGTCGGCTGTATTAACTTTTAGTATTTTTCAATAAGTTAGTAAGAGTTAATTAATACTAGCAGTGGGATTAAACTTAACAAAGGCAATTAATTGATGTATACCTATTTATCTTTAATAAAAGCAATATAATCTGTCTTCAGATGAGTTTAACTTTGTTATACCAAATTCGATTTTCTCTATTTACTTGAGGTAATTGAACTATTAATTAATATCAAATCAACTTTGAGAAGTTCTCAACATCTTAAGCAATATCTGGAGGAATTTTGCTAGAGTGAGAATTAGAGGATGCCTGATACTGTTGGAGATATATGTTTATCAGCTTTTGGACATCCTCTCTCTTGACTTCTGTAGCCGTTGTCAAATTACCAGGTTTTTCAAAAAATACAAGGCTATCTAAAGGTTCAATTGCGATCATTTGGAAAAGTATATAAACAACTGGCACAGGTTTAGCAACGACATTATCCTCTACAATAGAAGATGAAGCATCTTTTTGAGTAGGAAAAGCATAAATAACACGTTTTTCTAATTCAGATTTATTACGATGACCAAGAGTAGTCAAAACCCAATTTTGCGTGTCAGTTTGCAAAATATAATACTCTAAATGTTGTAATTGTTGAGCTAAAAGTTTCAAGGCAGGTGTAACTGCTTCAACAACTTCTGCTGTATTGCCATTTTGAGGTGAATTTTTAATGAGTGTTTGGATTTGTTGATCTAAGTCCATAATTTATTATTTAGTCTTTTCAGAAATTGTATGAAATCAGGGTGTATGTGTAATGAATAGAAAAAAATTATTAGTAGTTAATTTATTAATACAATGATGGTGGAAATCTGCCAAGTTAGCGAAGAAAATTTAAAGCTCTTGCTAGATGAATTTCAGCAATCTACTCGTGCATCAAAGCAAAATTGCCAATCAGTAGCAGAGCGTATTAAACAAGAAGTAGAAAGAATTTGCATAGAAAGCAAAAGAATTCAAGCTTCGGGGGAAATAAGTAAATGGGCAAAGAACCTAGCTCAACATCGTCTGAGACAATGCCTACATTACTACAAGCTTGGTTCTAGAGAAGGAAGAATACATTTACATAGTAGTCTAAGTGCGATTGTTTATAGGTATATCACTCCTCCTCAAATACAATCAAGTTATCAGGCAAGACTAAATCTGATCGAAGATTTTTTACAACAATTTTATCTGGAGGCTTTGAATGCCTTTCGGCGAGAAACCGAGCTGCCAATAATCTACACTCCCCATACATTATTAGAACTCGCAGAGTACATGGCCTTTACAGAGCGTTATGGCAAAAGACGCATACCTTTGTCTGGTGGCCGTAGTCAACAATTAATCATTCTGCGTGCTCAAACATTTTCCCATCAACAACCAAAGGAAACATCTGTAGATCTTGACCAAGCAGCGGAGGGAACAACTACTGACTCAGATAAGACATGGAATGATGGATCTATCCAACAAGTGCGAGAAGCAATGGCCGCACAACAGGATACAGGTGATGATATAGGTTCTCTGCGCCAGGTGGTCATAGAAGAACTTATGGCCTATCTGGAGGAACGTGGGCAGCAAGACTGTGCAGACTACTTTGCACTGCGTTTACAAGACTTATCAACTGGGGAAATAGAGTCTATCTTAGGTCTTACTCCCAGACAAAGGGATTATTTACAGCAGCGCTTTAAGTACCATTTGCTCAAATTTGCTATGGGACATAGGTGGGAATTAGTTCATCAATGGTTAGAAGCAGACTTAGAGCATAATTTAGGCTTAACCCCCACAGAATGGACAGCTTTGCATGAGCAAATTGACGCAGAACAAAAAAGTTTGCTAGATTTGAAGCATCAAGGTCTTTCTGACGAAGCGATTGCCAAGACTTTAGGTCGTAAAATCAACCAGGTTAAGAAGAAGTGGCATAAGTTACTCGAACTTGCCTGGGAATTACGAAATCATTCAAATTCCGGAGCGAGTGCGTCAACTGATGAATAACGAAACGAATAAACAGGTGGAAACTTTCGAGGATAATTTCTTTGACTGGTTATTAAGGCCAAATTTTAAAGAAGTATCAAACGTAGGGAAAAATCAAAAACCTATTAAGAATGGAAAAAAAGAACTCAGGGTGGAAGGGTTAGAGTGGGAAGAATTAGACCCACTTGATTCTGAAGAAATTGACTACCCCTACGGACACGAAAGTCAGCCACTTACATCCGGAGAAGTATCAACCGTGTATAATCGTTTCGAGACTGTATTACAAAAACAACTGAGAACCAAGATTGAATCTAAACCCCCACGATTTCCTTGGGAAAATAATCTGGTAAATTACGATGCTGAATATCCAGATGTAGAGGTAAATAACTGGTTTTCCCCTATTAATTTGTGGGCATCACAGATGAAAAATATTAAGTGGGGCAAGTTAAATATACCCTTAACGGAGACTGTCTTTGCTCAACTTTTACAATCTTGTCAGGATTTAGTACCATCTGATTTACTCCCCGGCAGTAAATTGGTTAGAGCAGTGGATAGTTTGTTCCCAAACCAATCTCAATCTTTAAATGACCTAGCTGGTTTAGTGCTTGTAGGTGGAACCCGCGATGGAGAATTGATTTCCAATTATATTACTGCTTATAACACTGCAACTCAAAAACAACAGATGTTGTTGTCTTTGCTCGCTGCCCAAGAAATTATCTCATCTTTAAGTTTGACTTGTCATTTAAATCAGTCGGTAACAAAAAGAGAATGGCAAACTGCTCTAGGGTGTCTGACTATCGAAGCTGAATATTATATTCCTGAAGATCGTTCTTCTGCGTGTTTGAGGATTAAAGGTCAACTACCTGAAGCAGCAAGTTTCCAACTTCAAGGAAGAGAAGTTCAAGCGACTACTCAACGTTCAGATCCAGGTACTCTATGTGTAGAGTTATTTGACCCACAACCAGAGCAAACATATCAGCTAATTATTAAATTCCTCAACTGGGAGCAATCTTTAAAATTTGTTGTTCGCCTTCAAGAATTAAGAATTTAGAATTAAGAATTTAGAATTGCTTCTTCTTATAAATAAATAAGAGGATTAATGTCACTTTTAACTTTTGAATTCTAAATTTTCTTGTAAGTCATCACTTTTGACTTTTGACTTCTAAACGTGCCTATGCTTTCAAAGTTTTACGATTTTTATGACCGAAAAATTGTGGTTTAAAGCCTCCCCTTTTAAAGAGATAATAAAGAAAAAATTTCCCTGTTCGTCAATCCTATCCTTTGAAAAAAGAGGCAATTATTAATTATTAGTTATTAATTATTAATTATTGAAAAGCATCTACCAAAATTTATGTCTAATTTTTCTGGTTGGAAAGTGCGAAACCTTCCTATATTAGGACCTCTTTGGCGACAGATAGAAGCAGCACCTAAACCTGTTCCTGAAGATTCTATTCTATTGCGAGTTATGGTACAGGCGTTAGTTATAGTAGGCATTATTGCGGTTGATGTAGCTGCCGGGGTAGCAACAGATGAACTTCCTTTAACTGTTTGGGCCGCTCCACTAAGTATTATAGGGGCAATTTGGAGTTGGTATAACCGCTACAAACGAAACATACCAGCTAAATTTTGTTTGGCGATTGGAATGTTATTGGCGTTAGCTGCTTTTTTGGGTAGGTTAGTGACTGAGTTGAGCGATACGCGACTGGTATTGGCGGAATTATTGATTCAACTTCAGGTATTACATAGCTTTGACTTGCCCAGACGGAAAGATTTGGGTTATTCCATGACTATTGGGCTAATTTTGTTAGGAGTCGCAGGTACTATCAGTCAAACTTTATCTTATGGCCCGGTGTTGTTGTTATTTATCGCGATCGCTATTCCTTGCTTGATTTTAGATTATAGGTCTAGGTTAGGTTTACAATCGAGAATTTTAGGCAAAACATCAGAAGTTAAGAAAAAGCAGAAGAAAATATCTTTATTCAATGCTACTTTATCTCCCAAGCGATTAACAATATTATTATTAGTAATTATTGGATTAGGTCTAGGAATTTTTGCTCTTTTACCTAGATTACCTGGTTATCAAGTACGAACTTTTCCTGTTAGTGCCCCAATTAATTTTGATGTAGAAAATTTTGATGGACGGACAATTACAAACCCTGGTTATATTAGTCAAGGTAGAGGGGATGGAGATGATTCTGGTGGAGGAAGTGGAACTAATCAAGAATCAGGTCCAGGAACTTTAGATAATACTTATTATTATGGATTTAATACTAAAATAAACCAAAATTTGCGCGGACAATTAGTTCCTCAAGTTGTTATGCGGGTTAGGTCGCAAGCTGAAGGTTTTTGGCGAGTTTTGGCTTTTGATAAGTATACAGGTGAAGGTTGGGAAATTTCTCGGAATGAGAATGCGTTGACTTTGGATCGTCCTCGTTGGTCTTACCAATTTGATGTTAATTGGCCGAGGAATAGGTATGAAAATGAAACTAGGGAAGTAATTCAAAGCTACACAATTGTTTCTCAGTTACCAAATTTAATTCCAGCTTTATATCAAGCAAGTGAAGTATATTTTCCTACTGAAAAAATTGCTATAGATCCTGATGGTAATTTGCGTTCTCCTCTTGAACTTAGGGAAGGTTTAACTTATACAGTAATTTCTGATGTTCCTTATCGAGACCGTACTGTTTTAAATCAAGCAGGTACAAATTACCCAGAAAGTATCAGCAAGTATTATTTACAAATTCCTCCAGAAATAGCAGAAAAAGTCAGACAAAAAGCAGAGGAGATATTAGCAAACAAAAATAAAGTTGCTCAAGAGAGTCAACCGATTACTTCGTCTTATGAAAAAGCACTTTATTTAGCCCAATATCTGAAACAAAATCCTAATTATAAACTTCAAAAAGAACCTCCATTTTTTGCTGAAGATGAAGATTTAGTATCAGCATTTTTATTCGGTTATCAAAATAGCCCTGAAGGGGAGAAAATTATCGGTGGTTATGGCGACCACTTTTCTACTGTCTTGACGATAATGTTACGTTCTATTGGAATTCCGGCAAGATTAGTAGCGGGTTATTCTCCAGGAGAATTTAATCCTTTTACTGGTTTATATGTGGTTAAAAATACAGATGCTTATATGATGACGGAGGTATATTTTCCTGGGTATGGATGGTTTGCTTTTAATCCTATTCCGGGAATGCCTTTAACTCCTCCTTCTATTGAAAAGAATCAAACTTTTAGTGCATTAATGACTTTTTGGAAGTGGGTAGCTGGTTGGTTGCCTTCTCCTGTAACTGGTTTTTTAGAGAGATTTATTGGTGGAATATTCCGTTGGGTATTGGGAATTATTAGTTGGTTTTTTGCTCTGTTTTCTCAAGGTTGGCAAGGGATATTTACTGGTTTGATTTTAGCTACTTCTTTGGCTTTCTTGGGATGGTTATTGTATATATTTTGGCGAGGATGGCGTTACGGTCGATGGTTAGCTAAGTTATCTCCAGTGGAGAGTATATATCAACAAATGTTGAGTTTGATGGCAAGTAAGGGATTAGTTAAACATCGTTTTCAGACACCTTTTGAATATACTAAAGCTATTCAGGAATATCATTCTATAAATGAAGTAGAAATAATTGAAGAAATATCTCAAGCTTATGTGGGATGGCGTTATGGTAGTAAGGAAGTTAATTTAACTAGATTAAAAAATTTACTCCGAAGTTTAAAGCGAAGTATTAGACGTAGGTTAAATTAAGGCAATCACAAGAAGATGATTTAATACGAAAAAACTACGCTTGCTCATATATATAGGAAAGAATGAGCTGGTTAGGAATTATGTTGATGATGAAGCAAATAAGGGAAAATTTTTTCCTACAGGTGAGCTGTTCCCTAATATTACTTTAGGGAAAGAACTTAGGGATTTTTTCGACAAAAACACTATATATGCCATAGTGCTATAGTTTTTATCTACTATATGTAGTTCCTTACCGTAAGTCCTGATGGAGTAGGGGAAGGAATGAACTGGTTAAGACTGATGCTGGCGATCGAGTAGCTCAGGGAAAATTTTTTCCTACAGGTGAGCTGTTCCCTAATATTACTTTAGGCAAAGGACTTAGGGATTTTTTCAACAAAAACACTATATATGCCATAGTGCTATAGTTTTTATCTACTATATGTAGTTCCTTACCGTAAGTCCTGATGGAGTAGGGGAAGGAATGAACTGGTTAAGACTGATGCTGGCGATCGAGTAGCTCAGGGAAAATTTTTTCCTACAGATGAGCTGTTCCCTAATATTACTTTAGGGAAAGGACTTAGGGATTTTTTCAACAAAAACACTATATATGCCATGGTGCTATAGTTTTTATCTACTATATGTAGTTCCTTACCGTAAGTCCTGATGGAGTAGGGGAAGGAATGAGTTGGTTAAGACTATGCTGATGATCAACCAAATCAGGTAAAATGTTTTTGCTATAGATGAGCTGTTCCCTAATATTACTTGATTTTAGGGACAAGACTTAGAGAATTTTTTGACAAAAACACTATATATGCCATAGTGCTATAGTTTTTATCTACTATAGAACCCATTTGAGATCTATATAATTATGGTAGCCAAGTCTTTTCGCGCATCAATGAGTGAGGAAAAATCTGAAAAGGAGTGTTGAATTTTTTGTATTATTTCTCCCCACATCTTCCCTCTTCCCTCCTGTCTCCAGTATAGCTGTCTCCTGTCTCCTAGCTAAAAAAATTTAATATTTATGAAGATACGCTTAGGGGTTCTATATGTAGTTCCTTGCCGAATAATTAAAGTTTAAAGCCTCTCCTTTAAAGCAGAAAAAAGCGGTCGATCTTCGGAGCTTCCCGTAGGGTGGGATGGCGCAATTCGGAGCGGCTCTGTCAAGAGCTGGTCTCCTCGCTGGCCGACCATCGACCAAGAGAAGAAAAAATTTTCACGCTCCGGGTCAATACTCTTCTTTTCAAGGAGAGGTAATTATTAATTATTGATTATTAATTATTAATTGTTGAACGTAAGTTCTGATGGAGTAGGAAGTAAAAAAGAAGAAAAACAACTGTAGCTCATATTCTCCCTGCTCTCCTAATATCCCATGTCTAGGAATAAGGAAGAGGGAAAAGGTAGGAAGGCTTAAGAGCAAGAGAAAAACTTAAATTTCCTGTATATATTCACCCTTAGCTTGACACAAACGCGCCACAACGGACATGATATCATACTAATTTTGATCGCAATTTTATTCCAGATATTATTATTTTATTCAACTTCTTTGTTTGCAGAAATAATTAATTATTTTTACCAAATTTACGGTTTTGTTTTTAGCTTTTTCCTAAATTATAATTAACGATAATTTAGAGTTGACATAGGTTAACAGACTGTTGTTTTTAGAACTAGGCGCTCGCCATTGTTAGGTTCAAGTAAGATCGAGCTTTAGGATGCTGCAACCGCAATCTTTGTGAGAAATCCGCGTCAATTGTTTTTGGTATTATGCCAGGTGGGATAAACGCGATAAATGTTTGCTAAAAATAATATAAATTTTTGATGATAATTTATCCATTTTTATCAAAACTTATTTATCTAATTGAGCAATAAAATATATCATGATTATTGATTTTTTTCTTAGTTATTCTAACTCATATAAAAATCACGAACTTTGTACCTCACGCTTCTTGGGAATTGCTATATCTAAAATTTGTAATATTATCTTTTCTGTAGCGGGTTTAATACCATTTTGAAATACGAATCTCCCCATCTCCTTATCAATTTTTCTCTAGTGATAATAAATTGACCCTGGGGGATAGGGGAGGGGGGATGCCTTCTGCCTTCTTCAATGTATCGACCCTATTATTTTCTTTCATTGACATTATTGATTTGATAAATGCCTAATTCTGTACCACATATTTTACAGAATTTGGCATCTATATCGTGGGTAGAAAAACCACAACCACTGCATAATTTTTCTCTTTTTTTAGCTGTTTTTATAAGGTGTTTAATAAAATCTCCCAGTTGAGAAGGAATTAAACTAATACCTGTTAAGATCATTAAAACAGTTAATAAACGACCACTTTCTGAGGTGGGAATTACGTCACCAAATCCAACAGTTGTCATTGTGACAACCGAAAAATATACAGCATCTAAAAAAGTATTAAATGATTCAGGATTTACGCGGTGTTCTACTTGATAAATCAAGCCAGAAAAAATAAAAATAATTGTAAATAAAGTAAATAATATTCTCGCCAAAATCACTCCATCTTCTGTGCTAATCCGAAAAATATAAATTTTGAATTTGAGAAATCTAATTAGCCTGAGAATTCGGAACCATCTGATAAGTCTAATAAAACTCAGCTCTAAAAATTCTGGAAAAATAGGTAAAATTGCTAGTAAATCAACAATAGAAAAAAAGCTGAAAACAAACTTTATTTTTTTTTCTGCACACCAAAATCTCAGTATATATTCAACTGCAAAACATACTAAAATAGCATCATCTATTAATTCTAGGTTGATAAAAAGTTGTTCTGGAATTGGATAAGTCTCGGCAACAAAGATAGCTGAATAAAATAAAATCAAAAATAGCAGAATAAAATTAATAGCTTTACCGATAGGAGTTTCAATATCTTCTAAATACAATGCTATAGTTTTTTTGTTAGTTTCAGTAACATAATTTCTAATCTTCTGCTTTAGAGCAGTCATTTCAGTTATCAGTTATCAGTACCTCCGACTAAAGCTGGAGGCTTGAAATACTAAACTGAATATTTATCCCCTTAAAAGGGGAGGCTTTGGACCTCATTTTTTGGTAACTATCAAGCTAAATTGTTATTATAATGGTAAGCATTCCGCAGGAAATGCTTACTTATAATGTTTTACAATGAGCGTGCCAATGTCTCTACAAGTTACAGGACTTTTGAGGAAGCGTGAGGTACAGTTATAAGACTATTTATTCCTATATTCCCTGTTACCTAGAACAATAAAACTTTGTACCTCATCCACTAGAAAACTGCTGTAATTATGTCTGACTTAGAATCAAATTTATCTGCTCTAGCAGCCAAGGTTTCACAATTGGAAAAACAACAAATTACTCTCAAAAAATATGTTGTTAAACTGAAACATATTTTAGACGAGCAAATAGAAAATTTCAATCATCGACCAGAAGCACAATACATCGAAAATTTACAGGAAAATTTTGTTGCTTTAACTCTACGTTTAGATGAATTATTAGCTTGAAATAATCCCATAAAATCGACTACGGAAACTCAAGATAAATCTCCGGACAATAGGCAAAAAACTGAAGAAGATCAAAATAAATTAGTGTTTGACTGTACTGATAGTCGTGGTGTATTAATCGAAGGATTAGAAACAGTTCAAGAACGATTAATTATTGTTTTTCCTTGGTTAAATTGTAATAGTATTGATGAACATTTACTGAAGAAATTAAAAGATTGTTTAAACCGCAATTGTCAGATAGATATTGGTTGGGGATATTTAGATGATCGCTCGAATATTGGCAAAGGTTGGAAATATAATGCTTTGGGATATTTACAAGAATTGGAAGAAAGTTATCCTGGTGTATTTCGCTTGAAGTTGTTAGGAACTCACGAAAATTTTCTGGTGTGTGATGAGAAGTTTGCTTTTGTGGGGAGTCATAATTTTTTAGCTTCTGGCAATCAAAGTTTGGAAAGAGAAGTGGGAGTTTTGACGAGTTATTCAGAAATTATTCAGGGATTAATTAACCGTTTTGATAATGCTGAAGTTTTGGAGGAAGCATAAATTAATCGTAGATTTGCAGCAAGTGTGAAAAGTTTGGATGAGGTGGAATATTTGCCTGGAGTTATTGATGAAAGTGAAATGGAGTTTAGAGATTTTTCGATGGTGGTAGATGAGGATGAGGATGAGGAAGAAGGAGTGGAATATTTGCCTGGAGTTGTTGATGAGAATGAAATGGAGTTTAGAGATTTTTCGATGATGGTAGATGAGGATGAGGAGGAGGAAAAAGAGGAAGAAGAAAGTCTAGAACCTGTGGTTAGTGCTGAGGCATTTTTGCGTAGATATAGTGAAGGAGAAAGAGATTTTACTGGGATTAATTTGTCTGGTGTTGATTTGAGTGGAAAGTCTTTTAATAATTCAAAATTAAATTTGAGTAATGCTAATTTTAATGGTGTAAATTTGAGTGGTGCAGATTTAAGAGATTTTAACTTTACAGGAGCAACACTTAAAAGTGCTAACCTCTCTGAGATTAAGTTGTATTCAGCCAATTTAAGTCACACTAAGTTTATTAATACGAATTTGAATAAAGCGCAAATCAATTCTGTGAAACTAGAAAAGGCAAAGTTCAGAAATGTGAATCTCAGTGAAGCTAATTTAGAGTCTGCAAATTTTACTGAAGCTAACTTAAGGGGAGTTAATTTAAGTAATTCTCAACTTTCAAATAATGTAAACTTCAGTAATGCAAATCTCACAAAAGCGAATTTGAGTAGATTAAATTTGAGAAATGCGAATTTTACTAATGCAGATTTGAGTCAAGCTAATTTGAGTAAAGTGAATTTATTAAATGCAAAATTTGAAAGAGCAAACCTGCAAATGGTTAAAATGAATCAAGCACTTTGTAGCGAAGCAACTGTTTTTCCAAAAAGTTTTAATTACACTAAATTAGGTGTTTATTTGATTGCTCCTGGTGCTTCATTATCAGAAGTAAATCTCGCTGGTAGTGACTTGAGTAATGTACACTTAAGAGGAGCAAACTTAGAAGGATAAAATTTGAATTCAACTAATCTAAATAACTCCGATTTAAGTGATGCAAATTTAAGTAATGCTCAGTTAATGAAAGCAAATTTAGTTAATACAAAATTTGTTGAGGCAAATCTTAAGAAAGCTAATTTGAGTGAAGCATCTATAAAAGGTGCAGAACTAAAATTAGCAGACTTTAATCAAACAAACTTTGCTCATGCTAGCTTACATGATGTTAATTTAACAGCAGCAGACCTTAGTCAAACAAATTTTGCTCATGCGAGTTTACATAACGTTAATTTAACAGCAGCAAATCTTAGTCAAGCTGACCTGAAAAATGTGCGTAATTTTAGTGCAATTAACCTTAATGGTGCTAACTTAACTAGGGAAAATTTAGTAGGTTTATATTTAAATTACAATCAAAAACTTAGAGGTGTTAATTTAAGCAAGGCAAAACTTTGTGGCACAGATTTAAGTAAAAGTAACTTGAGCAACGCCAACTTAACTTTAGCAGACTTGCGTGGGGCAAATTTAAGTAGTATTAACCTAGAAAATGCAAACCTAAAAGAAGCAAATATAACTGGTACAAACTTTGGTGAAGGCAATAATAAAGCTAACTTGAAAGGTGCAACAATGCCAGACGGTTCAACTCACGAATAATTATAGATAGTAGGTTGGGTTGACGTAATGGAAACCCAACTAAAAAATTTGATAGACCTCCATAGTAATGTTATATCAAATCCGGTAGCATCAGTGTAATTAGATAAAGAGGGTGTGGAGTTTGGAGAGATGGGAAGATAAAGTAAAGATGTAGCAATGGCGCGAGGATGGAAAATTTTTTTATACCGAACCCGAGCGGACTTGATATTAGAAATATTTATAGATAGATAGAACTTACATATTTTTCCAACAAAAACACTATATATACCATAGTGCTATAGTTTTTTTCTACTATATGTAGTGCTTTTGCTTAATTCCTGATAGAAGTATTATAGACAGAACTTATGCATTTTTCCAACAAAAATACTACATATACCATAGTGCTATAGTTTTTTTATACTATATATAGCGTCTTTGCTTAAGTCCTGATAGAAATACTACAGCAGTCGCCATTATTATTAGGACATTCTCGCTCCTCTCAAATTGACAAATTTATTTCGTACTGCAAGTTTAACTTTAGACTTCAGATAGATGAGAATGCTCAACTTAAGGGAGCAAGATCCTCCCACTCTCATGCTCCATAACCAAAATAATTACAATACACTACTACCAAAAATGTATCTATATACTTTTTTCTCTTCTCCTGACTCCTGACCAAAAAGTAAGGTAAATAGCTTCCCCTTTTAAGGGGATGAAAAAGCGGTCGTTTGCGGAGCATTCCGTAGGATGGGATGGCTCCGAAACCTGCGCCATATCCAATCGACCAAGAGAAAATAAACTTCAGTATTTTCGTAGCCTCCCTATTCCATGAGGTACTGATAACTGATAACTAATAACTGATAACTGAAATGACCTCTGACTTCATAACAACCCTCCTCGCTGAATTCTCTGCTGTTGTATAGTCTCCTTCTTAGCAAAAGCAGCATCTAGTTGATCCAATAACTTCCCAATCTTTTCCTTTGCCTCCTTGCTAGTCTGAGGTTGCCTGTTTAACCACGACGTTGCCCTTCTTCGCCCCTTTTGACTTGCCACAATTAAAGCACCCCAAGCAATAGCATTAGTTTCAGCTTGATTTACCCTTAAAGCAGCATCAACTCGGTTGCGCAGACGACCAGTATCATTTTGCAGTAATTTACCAATCTCATAAGTGCTGCTCAAATTATTTTCAAACACACTTAGACTTTCTTGCCAACGACCATCAATTAAACCAGCCAAAACTTTTTGACTTGGACTTGCCCAAGAAGCGATCGCCTGAGCTTCTGTAATTTTGGCATGAAATTTAATTAAATCAAATTGAGCTTGTGCTTTTTCAGGCCATTGAGATTCATCCATTAAATTCTTTCGCAAAGGTTGAATTAAAGCAAAAGCACCAGACCATAAACCATTACGAGCTAATCTCAAGGTATCTTTATAATAGCTATCTGCAATAGGAATTTCCTCTAGAGAAATTTTCTCTAACTCAATCGGATTAAGTATAAACTTTCGTGGCTGAATCCAATAAATATCAAAATCAGGATCTAATCCCACAGTTTGCTCAACCACTAACTCTGGATCTCCTCCTCCAGTCATTTCCTGCCAAATGGGAGCTTGACCAGCAGCACTTTTCCATTCCAACATCGAACTCAAGTAATTTTTTTTGGGGTTGTAATTGACAATTTGTCCATAAGGAATAGTCTTATTATTTTGTAATCTTTGACCACTGACAGTAAACCAAACTCCAGCAGTGGGAACTTTGCCTTGAAAACGACGTACTGTTGTTACAGGTAAAGGTTGATTTGAGCCTTGAGGAGCAGAGGTAGACTCAATAGTAGATGAAATCACAAAAGATTCAGCAGGACCTTGGAGTGGTAAAGTATTAACTAATCGAAAATATGGTTTACTGCCTTCTCTTTGGTTAACAGATAAAACTGACTGATAGACTCGCAACTCTACTAATTCCCGACAAGGAGTTTCACAGGGTAAAGAAGCTCTTGAATCAATTTGCTTCATTACTGGCACTAATACATCTGAACCAGAATCTGCTGTTGTACTGGGAAGAGAAAAAGTTTCTCCGGTACTAAATCCTCCCTCTTTGATACTACCTTTAATTTGTTCAAGAGTTTGCAAAGATTTATTCCCGGATATATAAAATTGAGTCCACTGTGGTAATGATTGATTAAACCAGACTATAGCATTCGGATCGGAAATTAACTTGACACTAATCCATGCTCCCATTGCCATCAAACCAGAGCCACCAAATAATAAACTTACCCCTGCCCATTCAAGCATCCATTTTTTCCAAGGTAAGGATGTTAAAGAAAACTTTTGAGATTTAGATAATCTCCTCTTATGCCTAGATTTAGAGGCAGTAGTTATCCGGCTAATTTGTGGAGTTTTCTTAGTTCTAGGATAATCAGATTTCTGAGCTGTTTTAGCAACTGTGAGAAACTTAGCTTGATTGTCACTGGCTTTGGAGTCGTGAATCTTCTTTTTCATCATCCTAGCAATACCTGCTCATAGCGCTGACCTTGAACTTCCCAAGTATACTCCGTTTCTATGAGCGATCGCCCATTTTCTGACAAGGTTTGTCTCAACTGCCCATCCTCAAATAAGCGACTAATGGCCTCTACATACTCTGCTACTTGATTTGCTCTTAATGCTTTTAGTGGTGTATTTGCACCATCAACTGCTAGACCTTCTAAACCACGATCACTGGCCACAACAGGCGTGCCTGCTGCCATTGCTTCTAAAGTTTTATTTTTAATTCCAAAACCAGTACGCATTGGAATCACACAAACGGTCGCTTGATGTAAATATTCTGCCATGGAAGGTACGCGACCTGTAACTTTTACTCCTGGGCGAGTTGAAAGTTCCTGCACTTCTGGCACTGGTCTCGCCCCTACCAGAGCTAAAGTTGTATCAGGATAACGCTCTTGTACCTTGGGTAATATTTCCAAAGTCAGAAAGCGAACCGCATCAATATTAGGAAAATTATCCATAGCTCCCACAAAAATTAATTTATGTCCCCCTGGGTCGTTACTTCGATAGGGAAACTGAGTAAAATCTACCCCATTAGGAATAACAGAAATTTGACTATTGGGGTTAAACTCTTGCAGTTGTTTACCATCTTCCTCAGTTGTTGCGACTATACAGGAAAATTTTGAACAGTAGCGTTTTTCATAACGAAGCAGTAAGGGAAGATTCAGTCTATCTCGCAATGGTTTTTCTGCTGTACCAGTTTCTAACTGTTGCTTACAAGTACCATAAACCGAACTATGGACATTAACTAGAGTTTTGAGTTGTTGTTGCCATTGAGGGCGAATATAAATTTCATTCACACAATGTTCGCAAGTAATGGCCTCACATTTACCTGCTGCGACAAACTCATCCACCCAATTTTGCATGAGGGGCGAATATATTGAAAGAACACTTGGTGGAGTACCTTCAATCAGAAAATTACTAAAACGTCTTAGTTTTACTAATGTTCCTTTTGTTGGTTCTTGGGGGCGCGGAAATACGGCCAACTCTTCTACATAAGACCGCAATGAATCTATTTCTGAATCATTGACATCTGGAGACCGTTGTGTTAGCAAAGTAACAGAGTGTTTTTGACTCAGATATTTGAGTAGATTAAAAGTTCTAACTTGAGTACCACCCCGGCTAGGAGGATAGGGAAAAGTGGAGGAAAGCATTAGGATTTGCATACAGTTGGTAAGTTCCCCTAGATTTTTCTTTATAGACAGGTAATTTATTATATTTAATGACAGTATTATACTATTAATTTTAGTTAGGAGCCATGTAAGAATAAGTTGTACAAATTTTATCTAGGATAAACTGTGAAATATAGCTTCCATCAAAAAAACTGTTCAAGTTATTTTTACACGGCTACTTATACTCTGAATATTTTAATTTTACAAATAGATTTTATGATGGAAAAATCACAGATAGTTAAAGCATTAAAAAAACCTCATTTAGCCTTGAAAAAAGGTAAGGGTTTTTTAGTACATAATGTTGAAGATTTTATCAGGATTATTACCCAGCAACACAAACTCTCAGAAATAGTTAATCAAAAGGAAATTCGGGTATTAGGTATGAGGCGCTGCGGGAATCATGCAATTATTAACTGGATTAAAAGTCAGCAAACTGGTAAATGTCAATTCATAAATGATATCCCGAAAACAAATCCCTATTGCTATAAGTATGAAAATCTCCGAGAAAGATTTCCACAATATAAAAAGGAAATAGAGGGTTATCGTCAACAAGCTCAGGGAAATTTTGTAAAAAAAGACTGTTTGATTTACAGTTATGAAGATTATGTTGTGCAGCAGGTAACAAATGATTTGATATTTAATGTCAAACATGACTTATATTTTGGAAAAAGTGCTATTAGGTATGATGTAATTATTATTAGAGATCTTTTTAACCTTTTGGCAAGTAGATTACAGAGGCATAAAAAGTTTTTAGAAGACCCCAATCATCAAGAAAACTATTTATCTGTTTCTCGAAGAAACTATTTATTAGCAAGGTATTCCAATAAAACAATAGTTGATTTATGGATTGATTATGCCAAAGAATATTTAGGAGAAACAAATTATCTCAAGCACAACAAAGTTTGTGTAAATTATAATCAATGGTTTGCTGATGTTGAATATCGGCGAAACATTGCTGATAAACTGCAAATAGAATTTTCTGATGCAGGAATAGACCGGGTAACAAGTTTTGGTGGTGGTAGTTCATTTGAAGGAAAACAATTTAAGAGCAAAGCAACATCAATGGATGTCTTAAACCGATGGCAAAAAGTAGCCGATGACCCTAAATACAAGAAGTTTTTTAGCAAGGAAATCTCTGAATATTCAGAGCGAATATTTGGTCATATTCCTGGTACAGAATCTTTAATTAATTAAGTAATAACGTTGTTCTTATAACTCTTAGGATTATAGATATTATGGTGCAAAAATCACTGATAGTTAAAGCATTAAAAAAACCTCATTTAGCCTGGAAGAAAGGCAAGGATTTTTTAGTACATAATGTTGAAGATTTTATCAGACTTATTACCCAGCAACACAAACTTTCAGAAATAGTTAATCGAAAGGAAATTCGAGTGGCAGGTATGAAGCGCACTGGTAATCATGCCATTATTAACTGGGTTAAAAGTCAACAGAATGGTAATGTAGGATTTATTAATAATGTTGTAGCTAATCAAAACCCCTATCGGTACAAGTATGAAAATCTACGAGATAAATTTCCAAAAAATAAATGGGCAATAGAAAATAACCGTAAACAAGCTAGGGGAAATTTGATTAAAAGAGATTGTTTGATTTACAGCTATGAAGATTTTCCCTTGGAGCAGATAGCAAGTGATAAATTTGAACGTAACCACGATCTATACTTAGGAAAAAGTGCTACTAGGTACGATTTACTTATTATTAGAGATCCTTTTAATCTGTTTGCAAGTAGACTAAAGATATCTTCTAAGGCGACACATTTTTTATCAGTAAATTCTCCGAATAAAACTATGATTGATTTATGGATTGATTATGCCAAAGAATATTTAGGAGAAACAAATTATCTCAAGCACAACAAAATTTGTATAAATTATAATCAATGGTTTGCTGATGTTGAATATCGGCGAAACATTGCTGATAAACTGCAAATAGAATTTTCTGATGCAGGAATAGACCGGGTAACGAGTTTTGGTGGAGGTAGCTCGTTTGAAGGAAAACAATTTAATAACAAAGCAACATCAATGGATGTCTTAAACCGATGGCGAAAAGTAGCCGATAATCCTCAATACAAGAAGTTTTTCAATCGGGAAGTATTGGAGTATTCAGAGCGAATATTTGGTCATATTCCCGGCACAGAATCTTTAATTAATTAAGTAAAAATCAGCAAAAATTTTACCATTAGTTATCATTCAAGAGCGGGTTAATTATCTATTAAAATTATTTCATCAAATATGTAATTTATTATGACAAAAGTTAGCGTTTGTATTCCCACTTATAACCGAGCGAATTTACTGCCTTATGCAGTAAATAGTGTTTTGAATCAAACTTATGATAATTTTGAATTAATCATAACTGATGATGGTTCAAAAGATAACACTGCTGAAGTAGTTAGTCAGTGGAATGATTCCAGAATTCACTATATTCAGCATCCTCAAAATATTGGACGCAGTAAAAATATGCGTTCTGGTTTTGATGCTGCTACAGGGGATTATTTCATCAAATTTGATGATGATGATGCCTTGACTCCAGAGTTTTTAGAGAAAACTGTGGCAGTATTAGATGAGATGCAAAATGTAGATTTTGTCTGTACAAGTCATTGGGTTATTAATGAAAAAAGTGAACGGGAGGAAGTTGCCACGAAAGAGAATGCAGCTAAGTGGGGAAAGAATAAGTTGGAGCAAGGAATTATCCCTAACTTACTTAAAGAAACATTTCAATACCAAAGTTTGCAGGTGGGTTCAACTTTGTTTCGTCGTTCTTGCCTACAAGAAGTTGATTATATGCGGCCTGAAGCAGATGGATGTGAAGATTTTGATTTGCTAGTCAGATTAGCAGTAATCGGAAAAGTTGGATATTTTATTCCAGAATATCTCATGGAATATCGTTTTCATAATCGTCAAACCAGTTTAAAACAAGATATTCACTTTTTATCTGCTAAAACTTTCTGTATTAATAGTTATAAATTTGACGATCAGAAATTGGAAAAATCACGTTTATTTAAGTTAGCAGATACGAAACAGAATCTAGGAATTAGATTAATTGAAAAGGGTGAAAGTATTAAAGGGAGAGAATTATTACAAGAATCAAGCCAAATACTTGGAACTTCATTCAAGACTAAATTTGCTTTAGTATTATCTTACCTACCCCTAAATTTACGACAATTTGCTTTGCAAAGTTTTAGGAAAATTCGTCCTCAAGACTATGCCGATCGAGTTAGAAAAGCAACTACTTAAGTTGGAAATAACTAGGTATAATTTTTTAGCGGCGTTGGTAAATAGAAAGATGAACTGAGTAATTTACTCATAGGATGGGTAGGGCAAAATGGAATATGTAGATAGTGCTGGAGCTAAAGTTAGCCTATGCAATGTCCAGAGTGTGCTAGTAAACATATCCGCAAAAATTGTCATCGAGGAGAGAAGCAAAATTATCTATTGTTTAAATGTGGTCGCCAGTTTATAGAACCCATTTGATGGTGTTGCACAATATAGAATGATATTCTAGAATTTTATTGAGAGATGGATTGTCCTTATTGTCAAAGCCATAAAGTAGTGAAAAATGGTCATCGTCAGGGAAAACAGAGTTATCTTTGCCGTGACTGTGGCCGTCAATTTCGAGATAGCCCCTGTCCTGCGGGTTATAGTTCTGATGTTAAAGAGCTTTGTGTAAAAATGTCCCTTAATGGCATGGGATTCCGAGCCATTGAGAGAGTGAGTGGTATTTCCCATAATACGGTCCTTAATTGGGTACGACTTGCACAAGCACAGATTTGTGATGATAACTATGAAATTCCTGAGACTGCTCAAATTGATGAACTGCAAACTTTAGAAAGCTCAAAAAAAACAAAATTTGGGTCTGGACAGTTGTAAATAGCCAAATGCCAGGAATTTTAAAGTTTGTGATAGGCGATCGCTGCGCCGCTACCTTTACAGTATTATGGCAGATGATTCACGGTTGGGCTTGTTTTCTCTATATTACAGATGGTTACAAGGTGTATCCTTGCTTAATTGATGATTGCGTTCGCGTTAGCGGTGCGGAGCACTATCACCTAGTAAGCAAAACAGCAATGACCAGAGTAGAAGGAGAAAACTGCCGTCTGAGACACTATCTAGCTAGGTTACATCGCAAAACCTTGTGCTACTCCAAGTCCATTGATATGTTGTACAGATCAATTCACTTGTTGATCTATTATTTGAAACATCAACAAATTCCTCAATTCTCCTAATCATTCGTCACTGTGCAACGCCCATTTGATAGCTATATAATTATGGTAGCCAAGTCTTTTCGCGCATCAATGAGTGAGGAAAAATCTGAAAAGGAGTGTTGAATTTTTTGTATTATTTCTCCCCACATCTTCCCTCTTCCCTCTTCCCTCTTCCCTCTTCCCTCTTCCCTCCTGTCTCCAGTATAGCTGTCTCCTAGCTAGAAAAATTTAATATTTATGAAGATACGCTTAGGGGTTCTATAGAAGTCTATAACAAACCTGGATATAGCCTGGATACCAAAGCTTTATGAAGAGAAATGTATGTCAATGGTATGGGGTTCCAGGGGATTAGCTGAGTTACTGGGGTTGCCCATAGCACAATTATTAATTGGGTCAGACAGGTAGGAAAACTTTTACCTGATACTTATGACTCAGAAGTAATCCCAGAAGTTGGAGAATTGGATGAGTTACAAACTTTTGTCTCAAAAAAAAATCAAGTTTGGATTTGGACAGTGATAGACCACTTTCGGCCAGGGATTGTCGGTTGGGTCATCGGAAACCGTAGTGCTGAAACTTTTTATTTGGCTCTGGCAAGCGATTGCTAACGCAAAACTCCGCTAACGCTTGTTAACAATGCTATTTCTGGGTCAGTGATGGGAATCCTGTTTATAAAGTCTTGATTCCTGAGCAAGACCAAATTATCAGTAAAACCTACATGAGAAGGGTGAAAGGAGAAAATACTCGTTTACGGCACTAACCCTGCTCGACTGCACCAGAAAACATTGTGCTACTCCTTGATCTGTAGAGATGCTGAAGCATTCCATAAGACTTTTAATTCATTATTTCAAGTTTGGAGATGTAACTGTTCGTGCCTGATTTGTCTTTGAATTTACCAACGCCTTTTTAGCGATCGCCACTCGATCAATTTTCCTACAAGATGATGATTACTCAATATTGGCTTGGCAATGATACAGGCCATTTTTTAGCCCAAGTCCTGTTATATCAAATCCGGTTGAATACTTATCATATATTTGGGGGTGGGGAGTAGGGGAGTAGGGGAGTTTCGACTTAGTTAACAATTTGCGCAATTTATCGACATAATACGCTAGTTCTCACAGGCAAGTAGTAACGAGGGTGACGCTTTGTATCTTCTGCACTAATCCCTGCTATTCGCATTTCTAGCAGTCTATCTATATAGACGTAGACCTTTCCAGAAATACCGCTCCCTACTAGGAACGGCGTAGTAAAGGTTTGAGAACTTTTTTAGTTATATTAATTGACAAAGACTTAAATGTAAGTATAGAGTATAGAGATGCGGTTGGCTTGACCGTTAATACCTGTGGATGAGTAACCGCCGACGGCCTTAGGGACGTTGCATGCAACGTCCGTACAGCAGGAAGTAAACATCAATTTGTCACGTTATGTGACGCTTTGTATCAGTTTTATGAAGCAGATTGAACTAATTATACAATTATAAACATATGGCGTTGCTGAATCAAGGGATGAATCCTTTTGGAACAGGTACATTTGATCTTTAATACTTCTAACTTCTTTTTTCTCCAAGACTACAATTCATCCCACAAATATGCAACGCCAACATATATTAGACTTGTCGCTTTATAAACTAAAAAATTGTAGAAACCCCCGCTATGTAAAGCTTGTAGTTATTTATCGATCAAAAGAATCGAAATAATTACCCTGTCTAGGTTTTGGAGATTTTTTCTATCTATTTAGCGACAACTCTATTAGAGTTGTTGGGAAATAAAAATTCAAAAGCCTCAAAAGCTTACTATATAAGATTTTCTGCATTGAAGGCTTAAAAAACACTATAAACTTTGACTAATAAGGGTTTTAGCCATTTTTTTTAGCTTAATTCCCAACAACTCTATTATATAACCGGATTCTATAATTACAGCGGTTTTCATATTGATAAACCACATCCTTACAATCAAAACCCTGTAGGGAAGTTCCAGAAGTCCTTACTGTGGTATACTTAAATGAAAAGCGCTGTAAACCCGCCACAGAAAAGATAAATATCAATGTATAGCAGTCGAAGGAAAGCTTAGGAAAGATCAAAAGCTTAAAACTCAGGCAACATAAGATTTTTCCTTCTTCCTTCTTCCTTGTGCTATATTATATCATGTCCGAAGGCAATCGTTTGTGTAAACCCAAGCATGAATATATGAGTAAATTTAAGTTTTTTCTTGCTCTTAACTTTAGCCTTCCTGCCTCTTCCCTCTTCCTTCTTCCCTCTTCCTTCTTCCTTACCTTAGCTATACAATACAATACCGATGCTACCGGACATGATATTAGTCATAGCAATATAGTCAAAAGTTACTCTTCGTCCCTTTAACAGATGTTCAAAACGGTGATTTAAATTCTCCGTAAATTTAACAATTATATTAGGAGGCAGTGCCTATTGTGATGAGCAACTTTTGACTGAATTTTTGACGCAGGCTAACTGCCTGCGCTATGTTACGCGACTGATACTCGGATTAAACTCATCCTAACTAGCAGCAGCGTCAGCTTCTCGGAGAGCTTTGAGAATTTCAGGACGTTTCATACGCGCATAGCCACGAAGTTTCCGCTCTTGGGCAATTTTCTTCAGTTGTCTGAGTGATTTGGTATCATAATCATCAATGGGAACTTCTGGCTCTACAGGAGCTGCTTGGACTTTAGTCTTTCTAGTAGTAGTTTTTGTTGTACTCGCCTTAGACCTTGATGATGCTGTAGAACTTGGTTTACTCTTGGTTGTTGTCTTACGTGGTGTCTCAGTTTTAGCTGCAACTTCTTCGGTAGAATCCACTTCTGGTATTGTCTGTAATTGACGCCGAACAGCTGATACTTGAGTTTTTAAGTCATCTTCAATATCTTGAACTGATTGGGAGAACTGATTAATTGTTTTGACAATTCCTTCCAGTTTTTTCTCTATTTGTTTATCGAGATCGTCAAGTTGTTTTGATAATAAGTCCACATTCACTCCTGATAAAGAATTAGAGGTTGTTTTTTTTGTTGTTGAACTTGTGATTTTTCTTGCCAATTTTTCTACCTTATCGTTAACTGAATTTTCTAGATTTGTAATCAAATTTTTGAGCTGTTCAATTTGAACAACATCCGTCCCTCGATCCTGCAAAGATTTTACTTGTTTTTTGAGTACCTCCTCATTTTTCTTGATAGATTGATCGATTTTTTTTGTGAGAGAATCTACTTTTTTATCGAATGATACCTCAAGTTGTTGCATTAGATGCTCAAAGTCTGGTGTTTCTATAACAGGTGGTTGAGTTAACTGCTCTATCTCTGCCACAGCTATCTTTGCTTGTTCATCTGTCATCTCATAAATCCAGGCCCATAGTTCCTTGATTTCAGCTTCTTTTGCAACTTGATACCAATCAGCACCACGAACGATTTCGTACTGCTGCTCGGAATCGTCATTATCTGTCAATCTGACAATTAATGGGATTAAGTTACTGCCTTGTTCAGAAAGACTCTTAACTAAAGCCTCATGTCTTTCAGCAGGAATATCTCTCATCTGAGAGTCTGGTACAGTAATTTTGGATATGGGAGTCAATTCCAAACTTACTGGTTGTACTGGTAAATCTTCTTGTCGATTTTTTCGCTTCGTTGATGAAACCATTTGCTTTCAAATTTCCTTGGTTCCTAAAATCAAATAAAGGTTTTGGGCTAATATTGCCTAGATAGAATTCTCCCGGTGACATTTTCTTTGTGACCCCTCTTTATCACTTTTGAGAAATTCAAGCAAGATTTTCAGCTATTGGGAAAATCATAATTTCATCACAGTTTGATAAATATATAATTAGGTGTTAGGAGTCCGCAAACTGCTTAGTGCTGCCAAACAGGATTTATGATTATTGCATAATCTGGGAAATTATAATTAATTTTCAGGCTAGAAATTCATACAGCTATAAGTAAGTACGATATCCTTTAACTTGTTGGTTTTTACTTTGCCTTAGTATATTTTTTTATTACCCAGATTTTACTTTCACAAAATCACTTTAGCATACTTTCATTTACTATGGAAGACAATTAATTACGATCTTAGTAGCAATTGATTTTTTGCTATGAACTCAGCGAACACTTGCTTCCTTTTGTTGTAGTTATTACTTTAATACTACAATTTAACTAGGTGTTACCCAGTTAGGACTGTAGGAATGGCGCTCTGCTTCAATTGCTCTGAACTGAATTAACTGATGGCAGTATATTTTTTGGCCATGTCAGGGAGCGATCGCGTGAATCTATTCAAGTGTCTGAAGTTATTTTTTAACTTTTTTGCGCAAAATAGTCAAGGGGCACCTATCTGATTCATAATAATATTAATGGGCTGATTTTTGCAAGTGAGGAAAAGACGATCGCATGGATGTTAAAGATTTAAAATTTCTGTTAAAATTACTGAGCTATCAAAATTATCAAGTATCTTTTAAGAAAATCAACCTAGAGTCTGAAATGAAGGTCTCTGAGAAAAATAAAATTTGCTTCAGACTTGGTGATCGAGGGTTGGTAAAATTTACAAGAGAAGTTACAAAAATTAATATAGAACCTCAAGGAAAATCACTGTTAAATAATAAAAAAGCTGTTAATTCACTCACCACCGAAGAATTGAAAGTGCTCAAAGCTACTGCTAAAGGTACTATTTCTCCAGCGGAGACTGGTCTTGATACTAGCTATAGGAATGCTGTTATCACAGACTTACTAGAACAAGGTTTGATTAAAGTTATCGATCAAAAAATCAAAGATGTCTGGTTAACAGAAAAAGGAAAGCAATTTTTGTGCCAAGAATATTCTTCTCGCAGTACTGCAAAAGAGATATCCTTAAAAATGTTAAGCGACTATCTTGATTTAATGCGTACTAACTGTTCGCTTTACTTCCCTAAACAAGAAAAACAGCAGTTTTCCAAGATGCCTGATCAACCCACTGACTCTGAGATTTTAGCTGTGATTCGAGATTTAGACCAAAATATAGGCACAAATAACTATCTACCCATTTTTCATCTGCGACACAAATTACAACCTCTTTTATCTAGAGAAGAACTAGACCTAGCACTTTACCGTCTAGAAAAAAGTGACCAGATAGAATTAAGTTCCTTACAAGAAGTCAGCTCCTACACTCCAGAACAATTTGAAGCAGGTATACCTCAAGATATTGGTGGCAGTTTATTTTTTATCATTCCCTACTAAATTTTCCGGCGTTGGTGATTTGAGGTATAATGTCCTGTGTCCCCTCCGGGGGAGCTACGAATTGCGGATAAGAGCGCGAACAAAAAACCTTCTCCTTCTACTACTCTTTCTTCTTCTTTCTTCCCTCCTGAGTCACACTCCTGGCTACCCTCCTGGGAGGGGTTAGGGGCTTACAAGGGTAAGTTTTTAAGATTTGACACACCAGACGCGGTGACACGGGGACAGGGAGATTAGATAATTGAGTAATTAATTCAATCTACTCGTTCTATTCATTAAAGAAAACCCCCGCGTCCATCTATCTGCGCCTCTTCCTCTCTCCGCGTCTGGTGTGTCTCCCCCAGACCGCGTCCTCTCCACTCAAATTGGAAAAAACTTATCCTTGTAAGGGGGTTAGGGGTGGGTTGACTCCTAAATAGGGCTTGCTGATTAAATCTAAAAGCATTGACATATAAAGACAAGTGCCTTTTTGGGGTAGAATTGCAGTGCGCCTGTTTTAGTCTAAAACGCTCAAAAAGGAGCGTATTTTAGGCGCATAGTTGGGCAGAACAATCTTGGGACAAATATACCCGACTACCTCCTCGCTCCCGATCCATTTCTCCTGTCTTCCCCTCCTGGGAGGGGGAGGGGCGAGGGGTGGGTTGTCTCCTGTCTACTTTCTCCTACCTCTACTAAAAGACTAGTGAAGCGCAAACCCTAAATAATAGAGTTGTTGGGAATTAAGCTAAAAAAATGGCTAAAACCCTTATTAGTCAACGTTTATAGTGTTTTTAACCCTCCAATCCTGAAAATCTTATATAGTAAGCTTTTGAGGCTTTTGAATTTTTATTTCCTAGCAACTCTAATTAAGATTAATATCATACACGCGCTTCAGCAACACCAATTTTCCTATATCTGCTATCGTAATTCTCTAACCATACCAAAAAATATTACCGAAAAATTGTGGGTATGCGCCTCCCCTTTTAAGGGGATAATAAGCGGTCGTTTGCGGAGCAGTCCGTTAGGATGGGATGGCGAGGTCTCCTCGCCATATCCAATCGACTCCTGTGAAGAAAAATTTTCATGAATTTGTCAATCCTCTCCTTGAAAAGAAGAGGTAATTATTCATTATTCATTATTAATTGTTGAACAGTTTATACTATGGCATCTATAGATCGGATTATTCAAAGAGAAGTTAATCCTTTTGACCCAGTCAGTCTTTATACTATTAATTTTTGGCAGGAACAACAAAATCCTACCCTAAATGTTGATTCTATCCATCAAAATATTATCTCTGATATAGAAACAGTGCTAGAGCAGGTTGCCCAGGAACATCGTCCCCGAACATTGATACTGACTGGTGACTCTGGTTCTGGTAAAAGTTATCTTTTAGGGAGAATCAAAAAATTATTCAACACAAAAGCCTTTTTTGTTTATATCGATCCCTGGCCTGATAGTGATTACATTTGGCGTCATATTTTGCGTCAAACAGTAGATTCTCTGATGAAAACTCCGGAGGGTAAAACAGATTCTCAGTTGTTACTATGGTTAAAAGGTCTATTGGCTCTCCAAAATAGTAGTTTACTGAAAAAAATTATTGGTGAAAGAAGAGTATTTATTAGAAATCTCAAAGGTATTTATTCTTCTGGAATTTATAATCCTAATGATTTTTTCAGCGCTCTTTATCATCTGTTAAATCCAAATTATATATCGATTGTCTGTGAGTGGTTACGGGGAGATGATTTGGACGAAGATGATTTAAAATATTTAGGGATTAAAGGTAGTATAGACTCTGAAGATTCTGCTCAGAAAATTATGACTAATTTGGGTATTATTTCTGCTGCATCTCAACCTATTGTTTTATGTTTTGATAATCTTGATAATATTCCTCGATTATTAAATGGTTCTTTGGATTTACAAGCTTTATTTAATGTTAATTCTAGTATTAATACTCATTATCCACAAAATTTTCTGATAATTATTAGTATTATTACGAGTACCTGGAAACAAAATTCTGAATTGATTCAACCTGCAGATAAAGCTAGAGTAAATGCTGGATATTTTCATTTAAAGCCGATTACTTTAGCACAAGGAGAATGTTTATTAGCAGCTCGTTTGAGTGGTTTACATTCTCTGGCTAACCCCCAGCCTCAATCACCTATATTTCCTTTGTCAACAGAAATATTAGCAGAAAAGTTTCCTAGGGGTAAAACTCTACCTCGCAATATCTTAGAATTGGGGCGTAAGGAATATGATCGATATAAAAATAAATTATTAGATGAGCCAGAAAATTCTCAAAAGTTAACACCAGAAACACAGTTAGCAACTTTGAAGTTGATTTGGCAAGATAAATATAGAAAGACTCAGAAAAAGATTAATAAAATTACCGCTCTCGCAGCACCAGAATTGATTAGAATGCTACAAGAAGTATTAAATGCGGTAAAATGTCAGGAGGTAACAACTAAATTATTAAGTGGGAAATATGCTAGTCATTCTTTGAGTTATAAACAACAAAATAATGAGGAAATAATTGGTGTAATTTGGACAGAAGACCCAAATATGAATAGTTTTTATAATACAATGAGTGCTTGCCAGAAAGTGGTGGATAAAAAGTTATGTCAAAGTTTATATTTAGTGAGAGTTGCTGAGGTGGGAAATGCCAAAAATATGAGCAATAAAATATATAGAAAAATTTTTAAAGGTAGATTGAAAAATCGTCATATTCAGCCAAATCTGGAATCTGTATATTTTTTGGCTACATACCATAGTTTGGTGAATGCTGCTCTCGCTAATGAATTAACGATTGAAGGTAAGATTATTAGTCTCAAAGAGTTAGAAGAAATAATTTGTGAATCACAAATTTTAAACGACTGTAGCTTATTACAAGATTTATCTGTAGTCGATTCAGCAGATAGTCAAGAACAACAAAGTGATTTAGATTTGAATGAGGTGAAGGATTTTGTGGTAAATTTAATTGAAACACAATGTTTTATGGAGCGCCAAAACATAATTGAGGATATACTAGATAAATTTGTCAATATAGAGCAGTCAAAAATTGATTCAATTATTGAAGAGCTTGAAGGAGAACAGAAAATAAAAAATATTACTCCTAAATCAAAATTAGACCGACAATTAGTTTGTTTTATTCCTAGTTACTAAGTCACTAATGAACATAGAATTAAAGTTAGGAATTATAAATAAAAATCAATATTTAGTAGATAAAATTGATAATATTTTGAAAAATTTTAGACACTGTTTGTAAAATTAAGTATTAAGGGATTATGGAAGGAGTCTAGGGATGCAAATAAGCATGACAAAATAGTGTATAGGTATTCAGACTTTATCAGTTATTCTGAAAAATTAGAAAGTATAATTGTGTCTTTAGACCTTTCCCCTATTGCCTATTGCCTATTTCCTCATACATTCAATCTTTTAGTAGACATCTCCAGAAAATAAACTTGTCCTTTATTTGCTATAAACTAGAGTGTAATAACTCAAAAAATCATTTTCCGTATTTTTTTCCTAAAAATATTTTCCCTGTTCCCTGTTTCCTACTTGTACAAAAAGTCTATATCTTTTTAGGAGATGTCTAGTGATATTAACTGCTGAAAAACCTGGAAAATCAGGATAGTTTGTCAATGCCAATAATTAATAAACCTCAACTACAGTCTCCCGCATTTAGTGTTACCAATGTTAAAGTTGCTTTTGAGTGCCCACGTTTATTTTATCTGAAACAACGTTTTGGGGGCGAGCATCTGTTTTTCTCAACAGATTATATCCAGGAAATTGATAGTGCTTTTCTTGACTTAGCTAATCAGTTGATGAATATGATTAGGCAGGAATCTAAGATTCAAGCTTTGTTTGAGGGGCAGTTTGAGGAGTTGATGGTAGAGGCGATCGCTCATCAAATACAACAATTATTTTATGAGTTGATTTTCTTTCCTTATTTAGACACAATAATTACAAAAGATTCTAGTCTAGCAGCAGGATTATATCAAATTTGGCAGCTATTAACTAAACTAATTTTAAATATATCTAAAATCATTGTTAAAAATCGGCGTTACTGTCATGAAAGTGTTGTAGTTCGTCGCACGTTAATGACTAGGGAAATACTACTAGATTATACTTTTAAAATAGCAGATGGTAAAACTCAAAAGTTAACGGGAAAAGTTAATAATTTAATTTTTGATTTTGAATCTCGTCGTTTATGTGTGCTTAATTATCAGACTTATGAAACTGTGGAAGTATCGTCTCAGTTAATGGCGGTTGCTTTGTATAGTTTTCTACTGAAGCAAAAGAAAAAGGTGCCTGTTGATGGGGTTGTTTATTGGGTTTTACCTGAGTTGGGAGAGTATTATTATTCGTGGGAAAAGTTAGAGAATGTGGTAGAGAGTTTAGTTCCTGCGAAGTTACAGGAGATGCGGGAGTGGTTAAGGTGGGAGGAGTTTCAACCTGACCCACCTCCACGGACGGAGAAAGAGTATTTATGTGATATTTGTCCTCAGAGGGAAAAGTGTCAGAATTTTTTTGATGGGGGTGAGTAGGGGTCGAAGTCAGAAGTTTGAAGAGGGTAGGAGACAGGAGACAGGAGACAGGAGACAGGAGAAATAGGAATGAGCGAGGAGTTAGGAGCTAAGTTTTGTCCCAAGACTGTTCTGTCCAACTATGCGCCTAAAATACTAACTTTTTTGAGTGTTTTAGACTGAAACAGGCGCACTGCAATTCGACCCTAAAAAGGCTAAAACCAATATCAGTTAATGCTTTGATATTTAATCAGCAACTCCTAATTAGCGATCAAAAAATTTCTTCTTCTCTTCCTTCTTTCTTCCTCCTGACTCCTGACTCCTGACTCCTGACTCCTCCGTCGTTTATTTATAACTATTCAACCGGACATGATATAACGAAGTTTTAGCGAAGCTTACCGGTTAGGATAAACTCAACTTACAGTTAGGATAGATCAACATATAATCTTGGTAGAAGTTGGGTCAAGGTAAGGTTAGCGTAGCTTATCCGTAGGATAAACCTAAAACCTACAGATATTTGGTATTTTTGAGGGGTGGGGATGCGATCGCTACTTTCTATTCTGGTATATATGCTATTTTTCTGAGTTTTTCGTAGGTTGTTTTCCCGAAACCAATTCCCTTTTTAGTTTGTTGTTTAAGATTTTCCCAAGTTAAGTTTTCTCCAGACTGTTTCCAGCGTTTAATTGCTTCCCATGTGGCATTTATCATTGTAGTTGTACCTTTAACTATTTCAAAAGCTTGCTGAATATCTTCTTTTGTTTCTACTGTTAATAAATTGACTTTTTGTAGTTGATTAGATTCATTTTTTATAGCTTCAAGTTGTCTATTTAGAGCTATTTGAGTTTTTGTCAATAAAGATAAAGCTTCTTGCTTGGAAATATTGCTGATTTTTTGACGTATAATTTCTAATTGGTTGTTCAGAATTTCCTCAATTTCTGCGCTATTTGTTTTGGGAACTAATTGGTTTATTTGACTTTCGATATTATCCAGTTTTTCCTCTACTTTATTATTTCCTAGAGGCTGAGAATAAGTAGGAGATGCTATAGTTTTTTGACTTAATTTTGTGATTATTGGTTGCAATTTTTTGTCTAGTAACTTATCTAACTCACTTAAATTTATTGTACCTTATTGTATAACTGTAGATTCTTCAGATACAGGATAAATACTACTTTTTTTCCTGAGAATTTCCACCTGTTCTTCTAACGCTTCTGCCTTATCACCTTCAATGATAAATGCTCCTATTCTTTCACCATCGCGAGGATTTATTTCCTTTGCTCTAACTGCTGCATAATACTCAAAATGTCCATCAACTACTTCGTAAGATTCCCAACCAATAGTACGCAAAACTAGAGGTTTAATTATGCCTTCAGCTTTTAAAATTAATTGAGCAGCTTGTTCTAAATCTGACTCTAAAAATTCGGAACGAGGCACATTGGAAGTAATTTCTTTGACAAGTACAAATTCTGGAGATAATAACATTATTTTAGTCCTATTTTGTTTAATACTTCGTTTGCGAGTGACTCAAATTCTTGGCAAGAAGAAGAATCTGGTGCATAGTCAAATATAGAACTAGGTTCAGGTATGAGCAAGTCTCCAACTTGGCGAGTTTTATCAATACATCTAGCAAGTTCTTCTCTTTGAAATATAACTGTTTCCATGACACTAAGTTCGTAACGCTCTGAAACTGCTTGAATTTGTTTTGGTAATGTATATTTTACAAATCTATTATTAGGATTAATTTTACAAGGTAAGACACCTAATATTTCTATGTCTGGTTTATTCATCATTTGCCTAAAACTATTAATTTCTTCATGAAGATAATTTTTAACATTTGATAAACCTTGATTTGCAAATGGTTTTAAGTCTGAAGGAATAATCAAATAGTTAGCACTAACTAGAGGAATAAATGCATATAAATTGAAAGATGGTGGTGTGTCAAGAAGAACAACATCATATTTTCCTTCTACTGGTTTCAGTTTTTTTATTAGTGAAGTTAAACTACTTCTGAGATTATTAAATTCAGTTTCTGCTCGCATCAAACTTATGTGAGAAGGAATTACATGAACTTCAGGCTCATTAAATCTAGAAACTCTAGCTACTTCTGGAATATTAGAAGATTCATCATATCTCAAAACATGATAAATATTTGAATCTTTTATATCATCAAATTGTTCATCATTAAATTTAATTAGACTTGTAGCAAATGTTGTATTTGCCTGACTATCTAAATCAATAACAAGAACTCGATAACCTTTTTTACTAAAAGCAGCAGCTAGATTAACTACTGTTGTTGTTTTCCCTACACCGCCTTTGTTGTGATAAACAGCAATTACTTTCATGGGATTTCTCCTACTTTGATTAATTTGATTTGAATCTGTTTCAGGGTTAGCTAAAATTCTCTGATTTTCTGGCATATTGCTAACAATTTTATCTATCTCAGATTGAGTAGCGATCGCCTGATTTTTATTTTCTTCTTTTCCAGGTTTTCCTGTTTCATCAGTTAATTTAACAGTATTTTCATTAACCTGTTCGTTAGTAATTTCTGTTGTCTGATAATTCAGATTTTTCCCTAAATAATCTCGACCTATTAATGCTTTAATTTCTTCTATTTTTTCATCAATTTCAATTCCCCAGCAACTAAAAACTAACTCAATATCATTTCCTAGTCTTTGATAAATTCTAATTTCTTTAGCATTAGTTAACAACCCATATTTGACATTTATACTTGTTAAATAACGCCTCAGTTTTCGTTGATGGCGGTCTAAATTTTCTCTCGGATGTTTTGCCTCCATAACTAAACTCAATGGAGAATCTCCATCTAAACGAAAAGGTAACTTCTGGGCAGCAAATGATAAAAAGTCTAAACGGATACTACCCAACGTTACTTCTTGATGCCAATGTTCGATACCGTATCCTAATTTTGGCAGTAGATAACTAACAATTAGTTTACTTTCTACTTCGCTTTCATTGCGACATAAGTCTGGATTAAAACTCAAGGTGATTATTCCTTAATTTTGAATTTTTTCCTTGATTAATTTATCCGATCCTATCCAACGGATTAATTGATGTCAATCTTGAGAATTTTATTCAGCTTTATTACTTTTTTTTCAGTATTGTTACAGTTTTATATCAATTTATAAAAGTGGTATTATCAATTAATTTTATTCTGCTTGGGGTTATTTTCCTAAGTGGGAGCATCTTGCTCCCGTTGAGTATCAAGATACCCTATAAAAAAAATCCGGTCAAAATGCCGGATCATATAAAAATTGATAAATGAAAAATTAGTGGTATGTGTTAATGGGGTTTTAATCCCTATTAAAAACCTTGAGAAGCTGATAGCTAATAGCTGATAGCTGACCGCTTTCCTGACTAAAATTACTGGGAAACTTTCTGAGCATCATACTCTTTAAAAGTTAGGTAAAACTTAGTCTTATCATACAGATGACACTTCTCTGTTATCTCCTTCATTAAAGACCAAGAAAACTTAGTTTCATAAAGTTTATCTCCCCATTTATCCTTCAAAAATTGATGTGCTTGCCTCAGATTATATGAAGGAATTCCTGTAGATATATGATGAGGAATATGCACATTAATATCATGGCAAAGAAACTCTACCCACCGGGGATAATCACAATGTACTGTACCAAATAATTGAGCCTCCGCTTCATTCCACTCTTCCGCAGGATTAAAAGAAATTTCTGGTACTGTATGGTGAACAATAGTAAATGTACTCATCCAGAAGTGGTAAACCAACCATGGCATTAACCAAAACTTGACCAGACCCCACAGACCAACTGTAGCGATAAGCAGAGGAAAAGCGATCGCGCTAAACCCAAAAACTACCAATGTAGAAAATTTGACATCTTCACTATCCTTACCCTCAAATTTTCTCCAATCAAAATTCACAACTGCCCAGTGAGCAACAGATCCTAACCACCAAAATTTGCCACGCATAAACCGATACACTGACTGCATCAAGCTACCTGCATTCCCATAATCTTCTGGATACCAAGGTTGCCAAGCATTATCTTCACCCATTTTATTCGTATGTTTGTGGTGATAATTATGGCCTATTCGCCAGCCATGAAACGGATAAATTAAGGGTAAAAAGGCCAAGTGACCAACTAGGTCATTGACCCACCTACGGTTAGCAAAAGAACGATGACCGCAGTCATGGCCAATAACAAAAAACCCAGTCAATGCTGTGCCAGTGAAAACCCAAAGTAGGGGCAATAAAAACCAAGGTGTAATTGTTAGTCCCCAGTAACCTAATACGACCATAAAAATATTGACCGCTACCATTGTCCATGTTTTCCATTTATCTTTGAGAAAAACTTCACGAGGCAGGGTTTTTACAATATCTTTCAGTTGTAGTTGCTCGTTTCTAATATCAGAATTTCCATTAGTAGATTCTGCAATTGATACTGTCATAAATTATTTGAGTTCTCCCTATTCTTTTTTGTTGTTATGTAGTAGATTTATGATTCCGAAAAAAAACGCCAGCACAAATATTTTGCTGGCAGTTTTGACTACAAAAAGTAGTTGACAACAATTTTTAAGACATACTAGCACTTAGTGAATCTTAGTCAATTTTGTACACAAAAGCAATGTAGCAAAACCTTTTTTGTTATATCACAGTCTTGTCATTATCAAAGTAAATTAATTGATTTGGTTACTGCTACTATTTGATTTTTTATTCGTCAAGTTTAGCAATCATTTATTTATTCACGATTTTTATTAATTGAATTATTTTTCAACCTCTGATACTAATTTTCTAAGTTTCGTTCTTTTATAGTCCGCAATTCCAACAATAAAGTTTCTACTTCTACCTCAAGATGGAGCAACTTAACTTGTTGATCTGTTTGATACAAAGATTTCATTTTTTCTTGAGTGTAGTTTTGATTGCTTGATACCCCTGAAACATTTACCCTTTTAGAAGTATCTACAGAAACAGATGCACTGGACAAAGTGGATATGCTATTAGACATCAGTAACTTACTAGCCATTTATACTTACTTCACTTAATTCTTCTATTGTAACCGGAATATTAAGATAAATTACAACAAATTAAACTATTTAACTTCCGGCATTAAAAGTTGGAGTACGATATCCAACACTAAACATTTGGATAATACAATAAGATTAGTAAGGTTTAGTATCTTTCTTAACCATAGATTTGATTAAGTTTTCATTGTAAAAATTCGGTAAGTGGGAAAAGTGCCAGTTTGAACGGCTCGATGGAAACAACGCCACGGGTAATAAAGCGTAGTCAAAATATGCTATAATCAAGGTATCATAAACATTCAACATAAATATAGTCTTATGTAGTTAAATATAGTCTTTTGTCTCCAGAAATTAGGGCGAATATTGACATAATCTAACAATGTCTGTAATAATAAAAGATTAAATAGCCTCAAGAGTTAACGATCTGAGTTCAATAGGGTGAAATTCCTGGACTGACACGCTACCTCTAGATACATAAGAACCTAGGTCCAAGCCTCTGTATTATGACCAAGCAGAAATTGAATCAGGGAGATAATCAAAAAAGAGGAAAAGAAAAAGTAGCTCCCTTATGCTTTTACCTATGGGATAGAGAAGCCTGTGCGCCCTTGCGAGTCCCCCGAAAGTCACGCAACTGCCGTGTTGTTGTAGTGCCTCCTTTCCTAGGTCATGCTGCGCAAACGGAGGAGCTATGCTAACACGAGCGTCAAGGTAACACCTGCAAAATAAAATAAGGATATGTCATATTTGACTATATTTTTATCTCAACGTTGGTTGAAGACCCGCGCTCTCCCGAAGGGGAGCTAGGGCATGAAAACCAATCAATAAGAGCGGTTCTTACAAGGGTATGCTATCCTAAATATAGTTAGGCTGCTGGGCTAGCAGTTTCAGTCTGTGGAGCGACCGTAAAACCAGAAAGAGGTTTGGCCTCGGAGGCAGGTGCTACGTTAGCGCAGCTCCTCTGTCAAGAGGAAGCAGAAAGTCCAGCAGCCGCGAGGTTTAGGAATCCCGCGTTATCGCGTAAGCGCAACGTCGGGAGGATGTCAAGAAATATAGAGAGACAATGACCTTTGAACCATGGTGAGAACATGGTTAGCTAATGGACACTTCAGTTAAAGGGTGGTTAACCGAAAAGGAGACCCGGTGGCCAGCACTCTGTTTCCAGCCGTTAGCTGAATCGCCGATTCATCTCACGCCATAATTATGCAGATTTGGCGACCAGATGAATCGGCGACAAATTGAATGGGCATCGAACCTATTAAATTTGCATGCTATCCCAGCAGAAGCTTTCGCCCTAGTTGAAAAACTTGTATGATTATCTTGCTATAACCCCGGAAATTTTCCACCATGCGCACTGCCTACCAATATAAATTAAGGCCTAACTCAGATAAAATAGCCACAATAGAATTGTGGTTAGAATTGTTGCGTCGGCAGTACAACTATAGGTTAGGTGAGCGGTTCTCATGGTGGTCATAAAACCGTTGTCCAGTTAATGCTTGCCCCTTGGTGCATGCCAATTCCTCAACTAAGAGATAATCCAGATTATTACTCTCAAAAACGAGATTTGGTCAATACCAAAGATAAGTTTCCTGACTACAAGCTCATTCATTCTCAGGTATTACAAGATTGCATTAAACCGGTAAAACTTGCCTTTGATAGATGGTTGAAAGCAAACAAAAATGGAAATAAATTAGGGAAACCAAGGTTTAAGGGAAAAGGACGTTATCGCAGTTTTACTTATCCTCAAATCAAACTTGAGTGCATAGAAGAAAATCAAATTAATTTGCCCAAAAGAGGAAAGGTAAAATTAATTCAGCATCGTCCAATACCAGAAGGGTTTATAATTAAAACTGTGACGATTAGTCGTAAAGCAGATGGTTATTATATTACTTTATCCCTAGAAGACAAATCAGTTCCAACTTCGACAAGTGAAGAGGAACCTACATTAAAAAATACTCTGGGAATTGACATGGGGTTGAAGGAATTCTTAGTAACTAGTGTTGGAGAATCTGTCCCCATACCTCAATACTATAGAAAATCTCAGCAGCGATTAAAGACTCTACAAAAAGGTTTATCCCGAAAGAAAAAAGGAAGTAAAAGGTGGCTCAAAGCTGTTAAAGCTGTTGCCAAACAACATAAAAAGATAGCCGATAAACGTAAAGATTTCCACTTTAAAACAGCCAATGAATTGTTATTAAAAGCGGATGTTATTGCCCATGTAGACGCGGAGCGGCGTGCCGGAGGCAAACTTAAATATAAAAGGGCAAGCATTGACTCATTTGAGTAAATCAATTAACGATGCGATTTGGGAGAAAATTCCTATCTATATTTGACTGTCAAAGCCGGAAATGCTGGAGGTGAAGACTATAGCAGTAAACCCCAAAAATACCAGCCAAGATTGCTCAAACTGTGGGGAAAAAGTCCCGAAAGAATTATCCCAAAGAACTCATTCTTGTCCGCACTGCGGTACAGTAATAGACAGCGATGTAAACGCGGCGATAAATATAAAAAATAGGGCGGCAAGGCCCAGATGTCCTTAAAGCTCGTGGAGTCCGACGAGGTAACGGGACTGCGAAACTAGAAGCCCACACTAAGCTGAAGCTATAGTGTGGGAGTATGTCACTCAGCAGGTTGTAACTCAAAGCAAGTGAATCAAACAACAACTTTAAAAGTAGTCTCAATGGTCGAATGACCGGAGAGGGTATGGCGATTGGCACCGCCTTCTGAGCTGCTGCTCTATGCGTACTATGGTACGGTACTGGCAATGTGGCCGTTACGAGCAATGTGAAAATCGCGGATTTATCCCGATAGAAAACTCCTAATCACGAATCCACGCGGATTTATCCCGTGGAGTGTCAACCTTACTAAAAATTGACCAAAAAGTTATTTATAGCTTTGGCCTAAGGTAAAAAAAATAAAACTTTACAGTAAAAAATTCAAAACTTAAAAATGACCTTAACACGGCCCTTTTCTCAGTCAAAATTACAAGGCTGGCCTGGTTTGATTGAAGCATATAGATCCTATCTACCAGTGACAGAAGAAACTCCTGTAATCACATTGCATGAAGGTAATACTCCTCTCATACCTGTGCCAGCGATCGCCCATCAAATAGGCAGCCAAGTAGAAGTCTTTGTCAAATATGATGGCCTTAATCCCACAGGTAGTTTCAAAGATAGGGGCATGACTTTAGCCATATCCAAAGCCAAAGAGGAAGGGGCAAAAGCAGTAATCTGCGCTAGTACAGGCAATACTTCAGCTGCCGCTGCTGCTTATGCTAGACGAGGTGGAATGCGAGCATTTGTCATAATCCCAGATGGTTATGTAGCCCTAGGAAAGTTAGCCCAGGCTTTATTGTATGGTGCAGAGGTCTTAGCCATCAAGGGAAATTTTGACCAAGCCTTAGAAATTGTCCGGGACGTGGCAGCTAAATATCCTGTCACTTTAGTTAACTCAGTTAATCCCTATCGTCTAGAAGGTCAAAAGACGGGAGCTTTTGAGGTAGTAGACACTTTGGGGGATGCCCCAGATTGGCTGTGTATTCCTGTGGGGAATGCAGGAAATATCACAGCATATTGGATGGGATTTTGTCAATATCATCAAATCGGAAAATGCGATAACCTTCCGCAAATGATGGGTTTTCAGGCCGCAGGAGCAGCACCTATTGTTCAAGGTCATCCTGTAGTTCAACCGGAAACAGTGGCCAGCGCCATTAGAATTGGCAATCCTGCTAGTTGGGAAAAAGCTGTAGCAGCTCAACAAGCTAGTCAAGGAAGTTTTACGGCGGTTACCGATGAAGAAATATTAGAAGCTTATCGTTTATTGGCGTCCAATGAAGGAATTTTTTGTGAGCCTGCGAGTGCTGCTTCTGTTGCGGGTTTATTGAAAGTCAAAGACCAAGTTCCTAGAGGAGCAAAAGTAGTTTGTGTACTTACTGGTCATGGTCTCAAAGACCCAGATGTGGCGATTAAACATAGCAATAATCAGTTTCGCCAGGGAATAGAGCCGAATATAGAGGCAGTAGCTGAAGTGATGGGGTTTTAAAGAAGCGTTCAGCACTCAGCACTCAGCATTCAGCAAGATTATTTTTTTGAATGTGCCAGAAGGAGATTTCAACCCCTCCTCAACAATTCGGTGCAATAGTTACCTGGGATTTGAACCAGAGCGGCTAAAAACTGTTCACGTAGTTCCTCAAGGAGGCTAGCTGTTAGCTCCGCATTCGGGTACGCAAATTGTGACATACTCCCACACTAAGCTGAAGCTATAGTGTGAGCTTCTCGTTTCGCAGTCCCGGTATTCCGTCGGACAAGCGCGTGCTTTAAGGACGGGATGCCCCGCCGCCCTTTTGGCCAATCAAAAAGCTGCTCACCTAGGGCCGCCATCAGATTTGACATTCCCAACGGATTACTAGGATTTCTGGGATCTCACCCCTAATCTTATTTGATTTTCATGGTTGATCGCTGGCGGTTGTTAACTCAAACCAGCTTAAATTTATCATCACATAAAATTTGTAAATTAATGGGACATCGAGTCCCATTAATTGACCGTCGATTCATCTCACACCAAATTTTCAATTATGGTGTGAGATGAATCGACGCTCTAGCTAAAAGCTGATAGCTAGTTAAAGGGAGGCAGAAGGTAGAAGGAAGGAAAATATTTTTGGTTCTACTTTTGAGCTTTTCTCTCTAATCTTTACTACTGGGTAAGCGGGGCAATGGCCTTTCATTGGGTGGCAACTGAGCAGCATTGGGAGAGAAGCTTTCCTTTAGTTGGATTTGATTTTGAGCTTGAATATTGGCTTCTGCTTTTGACTGAATATCAAGAGTAATTTCCGATTTTTGTTGTTTGTTTGATTTGGCTTTGGCCAGAATATCTACTGCATCTGCCAAAGCATTTGTTAAGCTTGTACGAGTATTTGTATGATTGACTTGCTCTTGTTGGAGGGCTTCAGTTAATTTTTGGACTTGTGCAAAAGCACGGTCGCGTTCTTGGACTACTTCAATGATTTTGGCCTTAAATTCAGCCAAAGTTTGTAAATTTTCGATTTGCTGTTCAATAGTTGTTGCACTTTCATCTATACTCTCTTCAACAGATGGAAAACCTTGTAATTTCTGAGCTTGGGCTTTTAAAGTCTGAATAGTTTTTTGAGCTAGTTGATTTTCCGTTCGTCGTTGTTGAGCTTCAGTATTGTAGAGTTGACGCCACTTGGAGGCACTATCCTGGGCGACATTTAATTCTGTTTGAAGTTTTACTATTTTCTCTTGAAGAGCCTTAATTTCATTTAACCACGGGGTTATGTCCTGATTCATATCATATTTTAGATTATAGAGTGTTCATCTCATCGGGTGATTTTCCCGCGAAGGTTGTCTTGGCAATTTTAAACTATACCAAGAGAAATATAGTTTAGGATGGTAGATAATTAAAGGAAACAGGAAAATACTATAGCGCTACACAAATTCGGGTGATTTTCCCGCGAAGGTTGTCTTGGCAATTTTAGACTATACCAAGAATAGAAGTATATTTTAGGACAGTAGATACTAAAAGGGAACAGGGAAATACTATAGCGCTACACAAATACGCTCTTGAAATTCCTCTGTATCCTTGTTCCCTAAAACCGAGTCCGCATTCCCGCACCCCGCGGGTTCGTACCGCTATTCGCTACTGACTTATATGAAATACTAAAATTTTTGCTACAAATAATTAGGCTGTTTCAAGAACTCGGGTAGGGGAGGTGTGGGTTGGGCGACTTACAGGAGGACCGAGTCAGTAGAAATAGCTTATCATTTATTTATAGTCAAACCCTGTTTTTAGTCAAATCGAAATTTCTAGGTAAAGCCTTTTAAGCAGGGAAATTATTCGTAGCATTCTTTTTTATATTTCATATTACAACTAAAATTTATTGTCAAATGTCAAAAGACGTAGTGCTATAACTTTTACTTCAACTAATATGAAAATAAAATTTATTAGTGTTTTGTTTCAAAGCATAGATGATTGGTATTGGAAAACAAAATAGTGATTTAAATTAGCAATAACCCAGAGCTGTTTCATTCTAAAAAGTTCCATTTTATGTCTTGACGAAACCACATTATTTCAGGCTTTAGGAGATTTATCTTTCGCTGTCTGAAAATCAATAAATTCATTGCCAAAATCTAGAATGAAATCACCCTGGCAATAACCGAAAGTAAATTCAGTTATCAGTTATCAGTTAGTGACAGAGGAACTACGTTATCAGTACCTTCTGCAATAGGGAAGCTTTGAATATGCAGAATTTTCTTTTTTATTTCCTTCAGAAGTTGACCTTGAGACTCAATATTTTTGGTCAAATTTATATTCGACTTTACCAGTAACAACATTGCCTTTACTCTACTCTACTAAAATTATCATTATTAAGCAAAATATCTGAATTTTAAGCTCCTAGAGATCAATCTAGGAATATACTTTTTACTTTTACACTACATTAAAGGAGGAGTCGATCTTATTTAAATCAAAAATACCAAATTCAAAAAAGGTAGTTACATCTTCATTTGTAATTTATTCCTACAATAAAAAAATCTAAATCCCATATAATCTAAAAATCAAACCTTTTTCCCCTCTTTTTTATTATGTTTTTCTTTCTCTATTCCCAGTTAAATTTTCCCTATTTCCTGTGTCGTAACTGTAGCAATATTTTATGAAATTGGTATAAGTTGCTAAAAATATCTATTCCCTAGAAAAATATTTCTGTAAAATCACTTGTTCAAATTGCTATGATACCTTATGGAATTATAGATTTTCGATGCCTGGATTGGAAAAATTTTGTCTGTGTGCAACTTTCATGTTTATTTCTTTTAGCAAACTTTTTCTATAATAGATTACTATTGAATTCTGATTTTTGCCCTCAATAAAGTAATTTATTTTAGTACATTTTCCGAAATTTATAAATTTATAATTGTTGTTTTGAAGTTTTTGTTATTTGACAAATTATTCTCTCTTAAAAGTAACTCAGATAAACATTTTTGCCTAAAAGCCCTATGAGGTTTCTCCACTTTTTACGTCACTTTAATTCTGCCACATTGCGAGAGGTTTTAAACCACTCCAATAGGCAGCGATTTTTAAACTTATTAACTCCAATTGCTAAACGTGGTTATGGCATGATATTGACGATATTAAAAATGATCGTCAAGCATATACTGAAGCGAATAGTTCGTTTTTTTCAGTTCATCCTACATCTAAATTTTAATACCATTAAACAAGTATGTATTTGTGCTGGCAAAAGCAGATTATCAGGTTTATCAGCCGAGATGGCCTATAATGCTATGCTCGCTTTATTTCCGGGATTATTAACAATAATTGCAGCAATTGGATTATTTGAATCTTTGCGATCGCCTCTATTACAAATGGGTAGTTTACTAACAGATATAGTACCTAATCAAGTGCGATTTTTAATTAGCAGTGCTGTTGATGAAATTCTGAAAACCCGCAACAAAGAAATATTTTCTTTCAGTTTTATTGGCTCAATATGGATATTTTCTAGCGTACTGACTTCTGCTATGGCAGCTCTTGACGAAATTCATCAAGTTCCTCTTGAGAAAAAACGACCTTTTTGGAAAGCAAAGTTAGTTTCTTTAGGACTAACTATTGGTACTCTCATATTATTAATTATTGCCTCTGGATTAGTATTAGTTAGTGACTTAATTGTAGACATGATTGCTCGGCAAAGTTGTTTACTAGAAACTCTACCAAATTGTCCCCCTGACCAGGTTGCTAGTTGTTTATTTCAAGAACCAGTTGATAATTGTGTGTTGAAGTCACAATTATTAGAAACTTGGGGTCAATTAAGATGGCCGATTACTTTAGGAATAGTTTCTACAGCTTTTGCTTTTGTTTATCGTTTTGGTCCAAGTAGTAGACGGAAAAGTACACCTATTATGCCTGGTGCAATTATATCAGCATTAATGTGGGCAGGAGCTTCTAATTTATTTCGTTTATACGTTTTTCATTTTGGCAACTATAACCGAACTTATGGAACTATTGGTACTTTTATTATTTTATTGTTGTGGTTATATATTAGTTCATTGGTGGTATTAATTGGGGCACAATTAAATGTAACAGTAGGGGAGGCAATGGCACGAGATAATGCTCAGCATCTACTACAGGAACGATCGGTTATAGAAGGAGGAGAAAGTATTAGAAAAAACGGCAAAAAAAGTATGAATTAATGGTAACATTTCCTGCAGACTGCTGCGCAAACAACTATTAGCGCTTCAGCAGTCAGCAATAAAAATCAAATAAGCTATTATTGTCAGTATTCAGCTCTTAGTTTTTTAATGAATGAAGCAAGCATTCGTTTAACTTCTATTACATTTTAATCAGATAATGAACCACAAGAAGGATGAGTTTGAGTTCAATTCATACAATTATATGGCGGGAAATGTAGATGTTTCTCAAGAGATGATAGCTGACTGCGGAATGCTGTTTGCGCAGAATTCCGCAGGAAATACTTACAATTAATGTGGTCGTTGTAAGAGGCTAATTACACCAGTTGTTATGGATAAGAAAATTAGAAACAAAATCACTCCTCCTGGTAAAAATGCCAGAAATTTAAAGCCTCTGAGGAGCCATACTAATAGAGTTATAATTGTGAGAATGCCACAAATATAAGAAAATTGAGGAATTGGAAAATTGTAATTTTTACTCATGGAGTTTGGTTCATATCTATATGTATTTAACTATCAAAAATATTGTTACTATTTTAGTAAGCATTTCCTCCGGAATGCCAAGCAAACAGCGATTAGTATTTCCTACGGAATGCTCCGCAAACAGCATTTCCGTTTGTCATGCTACGCAAACAGATGTATGAACGTACAAGACTTACTAAAGTTAGTTTGTTACCTTTTTCTTTCGGTGCGGAATGCTACGCAAACATAATTTTGAATTCTCCTTCTAAGATAATAAGTTAATAGCTGATAGCTGATAGCTGACTGCTTACCTATTTTAGCTTAAGACCTATATAACGAATGATGATTTTTCCAGGTCTTAATTCTTCAGAAAAATAAAGTCACCAAGCACCAGGAGTCATGGGTAGATGACAATTAAAAAGAAGTTTTTTACCATCAGGACATTTAATAGTTAGTTGTTGTCTAAACTGTTGAATTATTGAGTCACTTTATGGAGTTATTTTGCTGTTGTTGTAGTTGAAAATCTGACATTTGAGAAAATAAACGTGGATCTAAATGTTCAGCTTGAAGATAATGGAATTTTTGATTAAAAAGACTAAGTTTATAAGTATCAGAAGTAACAGGTTGTGAGGCAAGATTTAGAACATCCTTTTCTCGGTCGTAGGAGAAATTCCAGATTCCTTGCTTGTCATTTTGCCAAACAATTTCAAAACTAATAAAATCATCTTTTGCTCCTTCAAATAGTGCATCTTGAGTAGTACCTATAGAAACTAATTCACCATTCAGTGCTAAACCTTGATTTTCTAAAAGTCCTTGTTGATAAGATTGACGCATTAAAAGTAGTGCTTGTAAGACAGAATATTTGTCCGTGCTATTTAGACCAGAAAGTAAAGTTAATGGTTTAAAATATAGAAATTGATTGGCAAAAGGTTTAAAGTTTGTCAAATGTACTGAACTAATCATTTATAACTGCTCTGATAATTTTTTCAATAGTTTCAAAACGATCTTCTATCTTATCTTGAGCTTGAGATATAGACTAGACAAATTCTTTGCCTTTATCTACATATTCGGTAAATTTATCTATTAAGTCTTGCTTCCTCATTTTAAGTTTTTGAAATTCTTGACTGTTAAGCTGACTAATATGAAATGACCAGGTTTAAAATAACGCTTTATTAGAAAGTAACAAGGTTTCAGATAATGTTTTATCAAGTGAATATCTTCTTGATTTATGAGATTGACGAATAGGTTGATTGCCAAATATTTTTTGATAGGTAATCATAGTATTTTTGAATTTATTAGCAAGTTGTTTGATTTCATAGTCAGATAAACTATTAATTTTTTTCATGGCATTATCTAAAAATGCTTCTCTTTTATATATTGCATAATCTTTATAATTTGAAATTGACAACTGTGAAAAAGAATTATAGTATCAAGTACTAATCCTTAATCTTAGCTATTTATATTTAGCTCAATTATCAACCTATAGATATTGGCGAGATATTGGCGATCGCTTCACTAATCAATCAATTGAACCTCTCTGAAAAATTCATGTGTAAATCTCAATCAATTTCCCGAATTATTCCCCTAATCCTAATTTCAATTCTCACCAAAAATTTAGATAATTGAATCTGAAGTTTTTCAGCAAAACGCTATTTATATTTAGCTCAATTATCAATTTATAGCTGTGAGCGATCGCTTCACTAATCAACAAATGTAATATCTCTCAAAATATCATGGTTAAATCAAAATCAATTTCCCGAATTATCGCCCTAATCCTAATTTCAATTCTCACCAAAAATTTAGATAATTGAATCTGAAGTTTTTCAGCAAAACGCTATTTATATTTAGCTCAATTATCAATTTATAGCTGTGAGCGATCGCTCCATACTCAACAAATTTAATCTCTCTCAAAATATCATGATTAAATCAAAATCAATTTCCCGAATTATCGCCCTAATACTAATTTCCATTTTCACAACAATTACATTAGTATTAGCCTCCAATCAAATTAGTATAACTGCACAAAAATCAGAAATTCGTGGCGTTTGGATAACTAATATTGATAGTGATGTTTTATTTTCTAACTCAGCCACAACAGTAGCAATAAATCGTTTAGCAAAACTAAACTTCAACACACTATATCCCACGGTTTGGCAAGGCGGTTATACTCTTTATCCTAGCCAAGTAGCACAACAAATATTTGGTAAATCATTAGACCCGACTCCTAGTTTACAAGGACGAGACATTTTACGAGAAATTATTACCGAAGGGCATGAAAAAGGCTTAACAATTATTCCTTGGTTTGAATTTGGTTTTATGGCACCAGCAGATTCAGAATTAGCAAAATTACATCCTAATTGGTTAACTAAACGTCGCGATGGAACTACTATTAAAATGGAAGGAGAAGATGCACGAGTTTGGCTGAATCCTTTTCATCCAGAAGTACAACAATTTATCTTAGATTTAATCCTTGAAATTGTTACTAAATACGATATAGATGGCATTCAATTTGATGACCATTTTGCCTTACCTGCGGAATTTGGTTATGACGATTTTACAGTTAAATTATATGAAAAAGAACTTCCTGGATTATCACCTTCTGATGATTATCAAGAAACTTTTTGGGTCCGTTGGCGAGCGGATAAAATTAATAATTTTATGGAGCGAGTTTCTGAAGAAATAAAATCGATAAAACCAAACTGTATTATTTCTGTATCTCCAAATCCTTTCCATTTTGCTTTACCTGCTTATTTGCAAGACTGGTTTACTTGGGAAAGAGAAAAATGGATTGATGAAATTGTTTTACAAGTTTATCGTTCAGACATTAAACGTTTTACTAAAGAATTAGAACGAACAGAAGTCGAATTAGCTAAAAATCATATTCCTTTTGCTATTGGAATTTTGACTGGTTTGAAAAATAATTCTACTCCTATAAGGACAATTGAAGAACAAGTAGAAGTAGTGCGGAAGAGAAATTTTGCGGGAGTATCGTTCTTTTTCTATGAAAGTTTATGGAAGTGGGGAAAAGAGTCAGAAAATCTCCGCAGTCAAACTTTGGATAAAATTTTTGATCGACCTATTTCAAGGCCGAAAAATTCTAGTTATAGTAGTACATTTTTGCTGAGTAGAATAAGTTTTAGTTGTTTGCGCAGCATTCCGGTAGGAAAAGGGAATAGAGGTATTTTCTAACCTTAATTGCTCGTGCTATAAAAGAAGGTAGGTTCAACAATTAATAATTAATAATTAATAATTAACAATTACCTATCCTTGAAAAGAAGAGGATTGACTCAAAGGATTTTTTTTTGTTTCTCCTTTAAAGGAGAGGCTTTAAACCTTAATTATTTGGTCAAAAAACCATCAGGTGAATTTTCAATCTTTACTAAAAAACAGTTAAAGAAGTTAAGAATTTTCGGGTCTGTTTCCTGGAGCAAGAAGTCAAACAGGCAATTTTTTTCCTCTTAAGGAAATAGTAGAAGGGAAAAGCTAGAAATTTTTCCGATTTTGGTAAGGGGAAAGACTAGAAGTGGCAAATTTTTTCCTCTCTAGGAAATAGTAGAAGGGAAAAGCTAGAAAATTTTCCCTCTCAAGAAAATAGTAGAAGGGAAAAGCTAGAAATTTTTCCGACTTTGGCAAGGGGAAAAACTATAGGTAGTATATTTTTTCCTCTCAGGTAAACGCTAGAGTCAAAAAGGTCGAAATTTTCTCTAATACCATTTCTCTGTAACAATGCGCTTAATAATTCTTACCAAAACCTGAATTTTACTAATAGCTTTTATCTTTTATTAAGCGCAACTTCATGGAGAAATGGTATAACTTTTTCCTGGAGAAAGAAGTCAAACAGGCAAACTTTTTTCTCTCAGGTAAATAGTAGAAGAGAAAAACTAGAAAATTTTCCGACTTTGGCGAGGGAAAAGAACTAGAAGTGCTAAATTTTTCCTGATCAGATAAATAGTAGAAGGGAAAAGCTAGAAAATTTTCCGACTTTGACAAGGAGAAGAAACTAGAAGTGCTAAATTTTTCCTGATCAGATAAATAGTAGAAGGGAAAAGCTAGAAAATTTTCCGACTTTGGCGAGGGAAAAGAACTAGAAGTGCTAAATTTTTCCTGATCAGATAAATAGTAGAAGGGAAAAGCTAGAAAATTTTCCGACTTTGGCGAGGGAAAAGAACTAGAAGTGCTAAATTTTTCCTGATCAGATAAATAGTAGAAGGGAAAAGCTAGAAAATTTTCCGACTTTGGCGAGGGAAAAGAACTAGAAGTGCTAAATTTTTCCTGATCAGATAAATAGTAGAAGGGAAAAGCTAGAAATTTTTCCGACTTTGGCGAAGAGAGAGACTAGAAGTAGTAAATTTTTCCCTCTTCAGTAAATACTAGAGGGGAAAAGATAGAAATTTTTCCCTCTCAGATAAACACTAGAGTCGAAAAAGCCTAAATTTTCTCTAAATTTTTCCTGGAGAAAGAAGTCAAACAGGCAATTTTTTTTCTCTTAAGTAAATAGTAGAGGGGAAAAGCTAGAAAATTTTCCGACTTTGGCGAGGGAAAAGAACTAGAAGTGCTAAATTTTTCCTGATCAGATAAATAGTAGAAGGGAAAAGCTAGAAATTTTTCCGACTTTGACAAGGAGAAGAAACTAGAAGTGCTAAATTTTTCCTGATCAGATAAATAGTAGAAGGGAAAAGCTAGAAATTTTTCCGACTTTGGCGAGGGAAAAGAACTAGAAGTGCTAAATTTTTCCTGATCAGATAAATAGTAGAACAGAAAAACTAGAAAATTTTCCGACTTTGGCGAGGGAAAAGAACTAGAAGTGCTAAATTTTTCCTGATCAGATAAATAGTAGAACAGAAAAACTAGAAATTTTTCCGACTTTGGCGAGGGAAAAGAACTAGAAGTGCTAAATTTTTCCTGATCAGATAAATAGTAGAACAGAAAAACTAGAAAATTTTCCGACTTTGGCAAGGAGAAGAAACTAGAAGTAGTAAATTTTTCCCTCTTCAGTAAATACTAGAGGGGAAAAGATAGAAATTTTTCCCTCTCAGATAAACACTAGAGTCGAAAAAGCCTAAATTTTCTCTAAATTTTTCCTGGAGAAAGAAGTCAAACAGGCAATTTTTTTTCTCTTAAGTAAATAGTAGAGGGGAAAAACTAGAAATTTTTCCGACTTTGGCGAGGGAAAAGAACTAGAAGTGCTAAATTTTTCCTGATCAGATAAATAGTAGAAGGGAAAAGATAGAAATTTTTCCGACTTTGACAAGGAGAAGAAACTAGAAGTGCTAAATTTTTCCTGATCAGATAAATAGTAGAAGGGAAAAGCTAGAAATTTTTCCGACTTTGGCGAAGAGAAAGACTAGAAGTAGTAAATTTTTCCCTCTTCAGTAAATACTAGAGGGGAAAAGATAGAAATTTTTCCCTCTCAGATAAACACTAGAGTCGAAAAAGCCTAAATTTTCTCTAAATTTTTCCTGGAGAAAGAAGTCAAACAGGCAATTTTTTTTCTCTTAAGTAAATAGTAGAGGGGAAAAACTAGAAAATTTTCCGACTTTGGTAAAGGGAAAAACTAGAAGTGCTAAATTTTTTCCTCTTCAGTAAATACTAGAGGGGAAAAGCTAGAAAATTTTCCGACTTTGGCAAGGAGAAGAAACTAGAAGTGCTAAATTTTTCCTGATCAGATAAATAGTAGAAGGGAAAAGATAGAAAATTTTCCGACTTTGGCAAGGAGAAGAAACTAGAAGTGGTAAATTTTTCCTGATCAGATAAATAGTAGAAGGGAAAAGATAGAAAATTTTCTGACTTTTCCTAGAAAAGGAAGTCAAACAGGCAATTTTTTCCCTCTCCAGGAAATAGTAGAAGGGAAAAGCTAGAAATTTTTCCGACTTTGGCAAGGAGAAGAAACTAGAAGTGGTAAATTTTTCCTGATCAGATAAATAGTAGAAGGGAAAAGATAGAAAATTTTCTGACTTTTCCTAGAAAAGGAAGTCAAACAGGCAATTTTTTCCCTCTCCAGGAAATAGTAGAAGGGAAAAGCTAGAAAATCTTCCGACTTTGGTAAGGGGAAAAACTAGAAGTGGTAAATTTTTTCCTCTCCAGGAAATAGTAGAAGAGAAAAACTAGAAATTTTTCTGACTTTGGTAAGGGGAAAGAGTAGAAGTGGCAAATTTTTTCCTCTCCAGGAAATAGTAGAAGAGAAAAACTAGAAATTTTTCCAACTTTGGTAAGGGGAAAGAGTAGAAGTGGCAAATTTTTCATTGTGACAAAATAACTAATACCTATTCATTTAACTCCTTAATTTCATAAACTTGAAAACCTGCTCCTCTAGGTAAAGGTCTACCATCCATACCCATTGGATAAGACTCATAAACACTCTTCGGTTGATATGGTTTACTCTCAACATATTCTCCCTTTATTTCTACTTTTTTCCCCGCATATTCGGCAAAAATTTCAAAGGTGATCGCCTCTGAAGCACGCAGAATTACACCTTCTTGATCAGAGGGTTTTTCTACCTCTAATTCCCCCATATCTAAGACATAATAATTACCACTACCTGCTATCCAAGACTCAGAAGTTTTACTCCAAGGTTTTTCTATAACTGTACCTGTTAAAGAAATCGAAGAACGATGTACTGAAATTTGTGTTTGTGTTTGTATTTGTGGTTTTTGAGATAGTTTTAATTTTGCAAATAGATAACCACTCGTACCACTAATAATTGCTACAAACAATGATAATACTATCGATAAAATTCTCCAAGTAGTCAATTGTACTTGTATCATTTCCACCTCTAAATCGAAATTTAATTTAATTGCTATTATTTTCCATCTACATCACCCAAAACCAAAAATCCGGGAGTGAAAGCACTTATTGAAGACTCTAGATATTCATTGATGAAAAAATAAGTGGCGTTGCACAGTGATAAATGATTTTATATTTTTGATTGAATAGGATTTTGGATTAATTATTCTAGCAATTGATTAATTAATAGTTTTTTTAGTCAAAGTCTAAACTAATTTTTGGCAATATCATTCCATAATGTGCAACCCCAAAAAATAAGTTTATGGTAAAATTATGAGGATTTTTCAACAATAAAATTATATGCACCGAATAGCAGCTACTCCTGGTGGTTGGAACCCTCAAGCAGAAGGGGTAATTTTTATCGAACAAACTCCCGCACCAATAATATTTTTAACAGCAGCAGATACGGATATTCAAACATTAGCAGCAGCAGTTAATAAATTACCTTCAGATTTTCCACCAGTGAGAGTTGCTAATTTACTTCACCTGCAACAACAATTAACTATTGATACTTATGCTGATGATATTTTATCCAAAGCTGAAGTAATTATTCTCCGACTTTTGGGTGGGCGTTCCTATTGGTCTTATGGATTAGAAGTTTTGCAAGAAGCGCTCGAAAAAAATGATGCAAAACTAATAGTAATTCCTGGAGATGACCGCCCAGATCCAGATTTAATGAATCATTCTAATATTTCAATTTCAGCAGTTAATCAACTGTGGCGATATTTGACTGAAGCGGGAGTAGATAATTTTGTGAATGGTCTACAGTTTGTGGCTAATATTTGTCTGGATAAAAATTACCATCTTCCTCCACCTATTTCAGTGCCACGAGTAGGAATTTATCCTTGGCAAAAACAACAACAAAATACAAAGGCAAAAATCGGAATATTATTCTATCGCGCTCATTATCTCTCTGGAAATGTTGCTCCAATAGATGCTCTTTGCCAAGCTTTAACAACAAGAAATTTAGAACCTGTTCCAGTATTTGTTTCTTCTCCTAGAGATTTAGAAATACAAGAGGAAATATTGCAGTATTTTCAACCTGAAGATTCTCAGGCAATTCAATTATTGTTAAATACAACAAGTTTTGCTGTCTCTGTTGTGAATAATCAAGATTCAGAATTAGAAAATTTGTCTTTTCCTCCCTTGTTAAGAAATGGGAAAAAATTAGATATCCCAGTTTTACAAGTAATTTTTAGTGGTGGGAATTTTGAGCAGTGGGAAAGTCAATTTCAAGGTCTTTCACCACGGGATGTGGCGATGAATGTGGCATTGCCAGAAGTAGATGGAAATATTATTAGTCGGGCGGTTTCTTTTAAGGCAGTTCAAACTTGGAATTCAGATTTAGAAACAGATGTTGTGAGTTATCTTCCTGTTGAAAATAGAATTGCATTTGTGACAGAATTAGCTGCTAATTTTATTAAGTTGCGACAAACTCCAGTATCTCAACGTCGCATCGCATTAATATTAGCAAATTATCCTAACCGTGATGGTCGTCTTGCAAATGGAGTGGGATTAGATACTCCTGCTAGTTGTGTAGAAATTCTCCAAGCTTTACAACAAGCTGGTTATAATTTGGAAAATATTCCTGAAACAGGCGATGAGTTAATTAAATGTCTGACTTCTGGGGTAACAAATGATTTAGAAAGTCGCGAATTACGTTCTGTTTTACAGTCTCTATCTTTGGCAGAATTTGAAACATATTTTACTAGTTTGCCAGAAGTTGTACGAGAAAAAATTATTCAGAGATGGGGAAAGAGGAATGACATAGATTTTGGTATGGCACACACGGATTTTGCCACGGATGTACGGATTAATTCCACTATAATTCCGCCATCTTTTTCCCAAGATATTTCTAGTAATTTTTCAGAATTTAAGAAAGATAATTACACAGATTTTGCCACGGATGTACGGATTAATTCCACTATAATTCCGCCATCTTTTTCCCAAGATGTTTCTAGTAATTTTTCAGAATTTAAGAAAGATAGTGAGGTAAAAGAAATTGATAATTTTCCAATTCCGGGGATTAAGTTAGGGAATATTTTTGTAGGTATTCAACCTTCGCGGGGTTACGATATTGACCCTAGTTTAAATTATCATGCTCCAGATTTAGAACCGACTCCTAATTATTTAGCTTTCTATTATTGGTTGAGAGAAAAATTTAAAATAGATGCAATTATTCATGTGGGAAAACATGGAAACTTAGAATGGTTGCCAGGCAAAAGTGTCGGTTTATCTCAAGAATGTTTTCCAGAAATAACTCTCGGTGCTTTGCCACATTTTTATCCATTTATTGTTAACGACCCAGGAGAAGGCTCCCAAGCTAAACGGAGGTCTCAAGCTGTAATTATTGACCATTTAACACCACCTATGACTCGTGCTGAAATTTATGGAGCTTTACAACAGTTAGAAACTTTAATTGATGAATATTATGAGGCACAAAATTTAGACCCATCTCGGTTATCCGTGATTCGAGAGCGGATAATTAATCTCATAGAAAAAGAAGGTTTAGATAAAGATTTATCATTTTTAGGAAAAGACTCAGAAAACACAAATTTTGCCACGGATGTACGGATTAATTCTACTAATTTTTCAGAATTTAAAGGTGTAACTTCCGACTCCTTCGGTGCAGAAAAAGACTCAGACTTCCTCTGGTCTTCTGAGCAAAATCAGGATAAATTTGTCACAGAAATAGAAAGTTTGTCTCCCGACTCCTTCGGTGCAAAAAAAGACTCAGACTTCCTCTCGCTCCCGGAGCAAAATCAGGATAAATTTGTCATAGAAATAGAAGGTGTAACTTCCGACTCCTTCGGTGCAGAAAAAGACTCAGACTTCCTCTGGTCTTCTGAGCAAAATCAGGATAAATTTGTCATAGAAATAGAAGGTGTAACTTTCGAGTTCTCTGATTCCGAAAAAGACTCAGACTTCCTCTGGTCTTCTGAGCAAAATCAGGATAAATTTGCCACAGAAATAGAAAGTTTGTCTCCCGACTCCTTCGGTGCAAAAAAAGACTCAGACTTCCTCTCGCTCCCGGAGCAAAATCAGGATAAATTTGTCACAGAAATAGAAAGTTTGTCTCCCGACTCCTTCGGTGCAAAAAAAGACTCAGACTTCCTCTCGCCTTCTGAGCAAAATCAGGATAAATTTGTCATAGAAATAGAAAGTTTGTCTCCCGACTCCTTCGGTGCAAAAAAAGACTCAGACTTCCTCTCGCCTTCTGAGCAAAATCAGGATAAATTTGTCATAGAAATAGAAGGTGTCACTTCCGACTCCTTCGGTGCAAAAAAAGACTCAGACTTCCTCTGGTCTTCTGAGAAAAATAGGGATAAATTTGTCGCAGAAATAGAAGGTGTCACTTTCGAGTTCTCTGATTCCGAAAAAGACTCAGACTTCCTCTCGCTCCCGGAGCAAAATCAGGATAAATTTGTCACAGAAATAGAAAGTTTGTCTCCCGACTCCTTCGGTGCAAAAAAAGACTCAGAATTCCTCTCGCCTTCTGAGCAAAATCAGGATAAATTTGTCACAGAAATAGAAGGTGTCACTTCCAACTTCTCCAGTTCCGAAAAAGACTCAGACTTCCTCTCGCTCCCGGAGCAAAATCAGGATAAATTTGTCACAGAAATAGAAGGTGTCACTTTCGAGTTCTCTGATTCCGAAAAAGACTCAGACTTCCTCTCGCTCCCGGAGCAAAATCAGGATAAATTTGTCACAGAAATAGAAAGTTTGTCTCCCGACTTCTCCAGTTCCGAAAAAGACTTAGACTTCCTATCGCCTTCTGAGCAAAATCAGGATAAATTTGTCATAGAAATAGAAAGTTTGTCTTCCGACTTCTCCAGTTCCGAAAAAGACTTAGACTTCCTATCGCCTTCTGAGCAAAATCAGGATAAATTTGTCATAGAAATAGAAAGTTTGTCTCCCGACTCCTCCAGTTCTGAAAAAGACTTAGACTTCCTATCGCCTTCTGAGCAAAATCAGGATAAATTTGTCATAGAAATAGAAAGTTTGTCTCCCGACTCCTCCAGTTCTGAAAAAGACTTAGACTTCCTCTCGCCTTCTGAAAAAAATAGAGAGAAAAAAGATTTATTTACTCCCTCGCTCCACTTCAACAGAGGAGAGAAATTTGAAAATGATGAAAATGCTAGATTTGCCAAATTAATTACTAATGTAGATGGTTATCTCTGCGAATTAAAAGAAGCACAAATTCGCGATGGTTTACATATCTTTGGGCAATGTCCTCAAGGTCAACAATTACGAGATTTAATCATAGCGATCGCTCGTCATCCTAGTACTACTCGTTTGGGTTTAACTCGTGCTTTAGCTGAAGATTTAGGTTTAGATTTTGACCCTCTCACTGACGATTTTTCTACAATTATTAATCAGAACTTATTAATAGATGGAAAATCTTGTCGTACCTTGGGTAATGCTGTTGAAGTCCTCGAAGAAAAAGCAGCTAATTTAGTCGAAAATTTAATTAACCAAAATCTGATTAACTCTCCCTTCCCACAGACAAACAAAGAATTAGAATGGATTCGCCAAAATCTTCTACCTTCTCTGCAAAAAACTAATCAAGAAATTATCAACTTATTAATAGGATTAGATGGCAAATATATCCCTAGTGGTTCCTCTGGCGCTCCGACAAGAGGTAGACCAGACGTTTTACCCACAGGTCGGAATTTTTACTCTGTAGATATTCGCGCTATTCCTACAGAAACTGCTTGGAGAGTCGGACAATTAGCAGCAGAAAATTTAATTGAAAGATACACTCAAGAAAATGGTGAATATCCTCAAACTTTAGGGTTATCAGTATGGGGAACTTCTACCATGCGAACTGGTGGAGATGATATTGCTGAAGCACTTGCTTTATTAGGTGTAAAACCTGTTTGGGATAGACCTTCTCGAAGAGTTATCGACTTTGAAATTTTGCCAATTTCAATATTAGGAAGACCCCGTGTAGATGTAACTTTAAGAATTTCTGGTTTCTTCAGAGATGCTTTTCCTAATATTATCGATTTATTCGACCAAGCTGTTATTGCTGTGGCTAATTTAGATGAGTCTCCAACAGAAAATCCTTTAGCTGCTCAAGTTAAAAAAGAAGTCAAATATTGGCAAGAATTAGGATTAACTGAAATTCAGGCAAAAGCACGTTCTCAATATAGAATATTCGGTTCTAAACCAGGAGCTTATGGTGCAGGTTTGCAAGGTTTAATCGAATCTCAAAATTGGCAAGATGACCAAGATTTAGCTAGAGCTTATATTAATTGGAGTAGTTATGCTTATACAGGAATTAATAATAGTTATAACCAGGAAGCTAGGGCAATAAATTCTCCCGAAGCATTTTCCCAACGTCTCCAACAAATGCAGATAGTTCTGCATAATCAAGACAACAGAGAACATGACTTATTAGACTCCGATGATTATTATCAATTCCAAGGTGGAATGACAGTAGCAATTCGCGCTTTAACAGGCAAAAATCCTGATACTTATTTTGGAGATAATTCTATGCCAGAAAATCCCAAAGTTCGACAATTAAAAGAACAAATTACTAGAGTTTATCGTTCCAGAGTTGTTAATCCTAAATGGATAGCTGGAGTAATGCGTCATGGTTATAAAGGAGCTTTTGAAATGGCAGCCACAATAGATTATTTATTTGCCTATGATGCTACAGCAAAATGTGTAGAAGATTTTATGTATCAAGGAGTAGCTGAAGCTTATATTTTTGATGAGAATGTACAATCATTTATTCACGGAAAAAATCCTTGGGCATTGCGCGATATGGCAGAAAGATTATTAGAAGCAAATCAACGAGGTTTATGGCAGTCAGCTAATCAAAAAACTTTGGAAAAATTGAGAGCGATCGCTCTAGAAGCAGAAGGGATAATTGAGAATTTAGAATTCAGAATTTAGAAGTAATTTGTACCCAGAAATAGTTAAAAATTTTATTAGAAAGTCAAGTCAGATTTTGTCATTGTTACCCAACCTTTTGATTCAAAAAATCCTTGGGCATTACGGGATATGGCAGAAAGATTATTAGAAGTAAATCAACGAAGTTTATGCCAGTCAGCTAATCAAAAAATGTTGGAAAAAATTCAGGCGATCGCTCTAGAAGCAGAAGGAATAATTGAGAATTTAGAATTCAGAATTTAGAATTCAGAATTGAAAATTGAGAATTGAGAATTTTGAAGTAATTTGTACCCATAAATAATCGCTCAGTTATGCAAAAGGAATAACTTTAAAAGGGAATTTAAAGTGTTATTTTTAAATTATCACTTAGTATCTTTAAACTTGGAAATACTATGAAAATAGATTGGAACTTTCCTGAACCACGCTTGGGTATTAAAGGTGGTATTGACAAATTTTGTGGCCCCGGAGCTACTCGTCTAGAGATGATTCTACAGTCAGTTGTACCGATATTTGCAGGTTTTGTTGCTGCATATTATGGATATTTAGGTGAATTTGAATGGTCAGTAACACAATACTTGATTTGTTTTGTCATTGGGTTTGATATCATGGGCGGAATAATCACTAACTCAACATCAAGTGGGAAGCGTTGGTATCACCGTGCTGGTCAAGGTTTCACAGAGCATATGTCTTTCATTTTGCTTCATTTTGTCCAAATTACTACGATCGCTTGCTTGTACATGGACTTCGATTTTATCTGGATCTTTACGGTGGGTGGCTATCTGGTTGTGGCTTCTACAGTAATTCTGATAATACCACTATATCTTCAACGTCCTGTTGCACTGACTCTGTATAGTATAGCCATTGTATTGTCGATTTATCTGTTAGAAATACCTGTAGGACTTGAATGGTTTCTTCCTTTATTCTATCTAAAACTATTAGTTAGTCATATATTACGAGAAGAACCTTACAGACCAAATAATGAGACTAAAAGGGATAATGCTTAGTCTTTGTAGTAAGAAATAAAGAAGAATGAATAAAGGAAAGAAAGTAGATTAGTTATGTATATTAATACATTTAAAGATAAGTTTTAGTCTTATATGAGCTATGAGCCGTATTGATCTATAAATATTATCTAAATAAAAATAATTGCTTTAGATGGTAGGCTATTAATTCCTGATAACTATCAAAATAATACTAGCTGTTACATTTGCTATTAACCATGAAAGTTCATTAATTGATAATGGATAATTACCTCTTTAACAATTGATAATGAATAATGGATAATTAGGGCTTGCTGATTAAATCTAAAAGTATTTACAGATAAAGTTTTTAGCCTTTTTGGAGTCGAAAAAAGTGCGTAGTTTTCAGTCTAAAATGCTCAAAAGGAGCGTATTTTAGGCTCATAGTTGGGCAAAAAAGTAAAGGGACAATTCTTAGTCCTACCTCCTCGCTCCCGATCCATTTCTCCTGTCTCCTGTCTCCTGTCTCCTGTCTCCTGTCTCCTGTCTCCTGTCTCCTGTCTCCTGTCTCCTACCCTCACCCATAAGACTTTTTCAGCAAACCCTAATTATTTTTGTTTTGCTGGCGCATAACTTTGTTTTTCATGTTCCGTTTGCGTAGCATTCCGTCAGGAAAGCTTTCCGCAATTATCAATTATTAATTATTAGGAGAGGCTTTACAGCGCTTTTCACTCGAGTAGACCATAAAGTCAGGCATCTATTGTGGAATTCGCAGCCCTCGTTTCGCTTACCACCTAACTTTTTAACTGTGGTTTACCCATTTAAAAACTGCTGTAAATAGAATTGATTAATTATCAATTATCCATTGGTAAGGTACTGTTTTTTTATGATTTTATGTTGCCTAAAACAAACGAATTTTACACCTTATCAGTACGAAAATTGCTATATTCAAATTAAACCAAATCTATAACCTTTTTAAAACAGGCATTAATTTTTCATTTAATACCTTATATCCTGCTCGATTAAGATGGATAAAATCTATACTGTATTCTCCTCTAACTTTTCCTTGTTGATTTACTAAAATATCTCCTGTATCAAAAATTATTACGTCTTCGTTTTCCAATGAATAAATAAAATCATTTACTTCCTGAATTGCTGTGGCTACTATATCCGGTGACCAAAAAAATTTTCTCTTAAAAGGTACTTCTGACATGGGAAAAATAGTTGTCAGAATCACAACAGCACCAAGCTGACGAGACTGACTCACAATTTCTTTGATATTTAGATTTACACTCAGAAATAATTGTCTCTTTATTCTCAGGAAATATTGGAATTCTGTATAAATCATTTACACCTACTTGAACTATTACAATATCCGCAGACAAAGGTTTAATATGTTGATTCAATCTTCCTAAAACTTGCGCTGTAGTTTGTCCAGAAATACCTCGATTGATAAAATTACAGTTATCAAAACCTTTAGGTGAATTCCAACCACGCGCACGAGAATCTCCAAAAAAAACTATATTTTTTTGATTTGAATTTTTAGTCTCTTTGGGATTAGTATCAACAGGATAAAATTTGATGGCAAGTGGATTTAATTGTAGGGAATTTAATTGTAAATAAAATTTTCTACTTCTGTTAAAAAATAGGAAATTCAGCCCTACTGAAACTAATGTAATAATTGATAAACAGATAATTATAAGTTTGTTTTTGTTCATAATTCAGAAACGCTAAAATAAAAGTTCAACTAATTTTAGCAAGAAGTAGTAGAAGGCAAAATGACAACTATCTCACCCAGAGAAAAACAGAGCTTTTCCATTCCCCCCCTAGAAAATGGAGACAGCCTTACTTCTCCAGAATTTGAGCGACGCTATAATGCTATGCCGCATCTAAAAAAAGCCCAACTGATTGAAGGAAAAGTTTATATGGCCTCACCATTAAGATTTGAACCCCATGCCGAACCTCATGCTAACCTTATTGGTTGGTTATGGAGTTATAAAATTGCCACCCCTGGTGTACGTTTAGGAGATAATCCCACGGTACGACTCGACCTTGACAATGAGCCTCAACCAGATGCAGTCTTACTCATAGATAGTCAGTGTGGGGGGCAGTCTCATCTAAGCGATGATGGATATATTGAAGGGGCACCCGAACTTGTGGTGGAAATTTCTGCTAGTACGGCAACTATTGATTTACGGGATAAAAAACGAGCTTATCGTCGAAATGGGGTAAAAGAATATATCGTCTGGCAAGTGAGCGATCGCCAGTTTAAATAGAAGAACAAAAATATGCAATGTCACAAAAACTAATACTCAAAGCAATAAAATCCGCAAGAGAACGCCACCTCTCCATCGTTGGCATCTATTCCAGAAAATAAATAATTTTATTTAAACTATTAGACTTGTCAAAAAATCAAAAATAAAATTAATTACTATCCATAAATTATCAACTATTACCCCTATTTCCTATTCCCTGTGCCCTCTTTTATGGAGATGTCTATTGCATAGAATTATAAGTAAAAGTCACTAACATTTTTTCTACCTTTTTCCTAAAAATATCTTCCCTGTTACCTGTTGCCTACTCTGACAAAAACTCTATATCTTTTTCTCCAGATGTTTAATTATAGTAAAGTTAAGTTTGACATTAATCATAGTAGAGTACTTTTTTCATGAGTAAAGTATTAAAACGCAGGAAATTTTTAATTTATAGTTCGGCTGCTCTAGGTACGAGTATTTTTCTCAAAGCTTGTGGTGGTGCTAATAACACTACATCTGGGACTGACACAATTAAAGTGGGTATTCTCCATTCCCTCAGTGGCACAATGGCAATTAGTGAAACTACGGTAGTTGAAGCGGAAAAGTTAGCTATTGAGGAAATAAATGCTGCTGGTGGTGTATTGGGTAAGCAAATAGAGGCGATTGTAGAGGATGGTGCTTCTGACTGGCCTACTTTTGCTGAAAAGGCAAATAAACTTATTGAGCAAGACCAGGTAGTTACTGTTTTTGGTTGTTGGACTTCTGCTTCTCGGAAGTCTGTTTTGCCTGTTTTTGAATCTAAGAATCATATGCTTTGGTATCCGGTGCAATATGAGGGTCAAGAATGCTCTAAAAATATTTTTTATACGGGTGCTGCTCCTAATCAACAAATTGAACCTGCTGTAGATTGGTTGTTGGAAAATAAGGGAAAGGAATTTTTCTTAGTTGGTTCTGATTATGTTTTTCCTCGTACTGCAAATACGATTATTAAGGAGCAGTTAAAGGCTAAAGGTGGTACTACTGTTGGTGAAGATTATTTACCTTTAGGAAATACGGAAGTTACTCCAATTATTACTAAGATTAAACAGGCTTTACCTAATGGTGGAGTGATTTTTAATAGTCTTAATGGTGATAGTAATGTTGCCTTTTTCAAACAGTTGAAAGGTGCTGGTATTACTCCGGATAAATATCCAGTTATGTCGGTAAGTATTGCTGAAGAAGAAGTTAGGCAAATTGGAGAAGAATTTCTTGTAGGTCATTATGCTGCTTGGAATTATTTCCAAACTGTTGAGACAGAGGCGAATAAAAAATGGGTGGCAGATTTTAAGGCAAAATATGGTGCAGACCGAGTAACAAATGACCCGATGGAAGCTGCTTATATTATGGTTTATCTTTGGAAACAAGCAGTGGAAAAAGCTGGTTCTGCTGATGATTTAGAAGCAGTAAGAATGGCGGCGATCGGAGAAACTTTTGATGCTCCAGAAGGTTTGGTTACTATGAATGCTAATCATCATATTTCTAAAACTGTGAGAATAGGTCAAGTTCGTGATGATGGTTTATTTAATATAGTTTGGTCTACTGAAGGAGCTATTAAACCTATACCTTGGAATCAATTTGTTCCAACAACTAAGGGGTTTGCTTGTGACTGGAGTGACCCTAATAAAGGTGGTAAATATAAAGTCAGTTAACAGTTATCAGTTATCAGTTATCAGTTATTACTTTTAATTTAGGATAAAAGCTTTATTAATTGTCTTACTACAAAAGTTGGCTCCCTTGTCTTTAAAGTTAGTTGTTAATTTAAACACTGTCCCATAAGAGAGAGTCTTGTTGCTGATAGCTGACAGCTAATAGCTGTTTGCGCAGCATTCCGCAGGAAATGCTTACGTCATAAATTAGAGTAGAATTTTGTACGAGTGGTAGATAAATATGTAGGTTTAATGTTTCTATAAAATATCTGATTTTCTGTGGTGTAATTATTGATGGGTTTAAATCCTTCACTAATTACACCACTTTTTCCAGATGGTGAAGTGAAGTTGAATATTAATATATTTTCCTTGTTCCTTATTCTTAGTTAAGCGTTCGGTAATATTCGTAAAATGTTCTACTTAATTGACTCCAAAAGTTTTTTAATTCTAACTTCTGACTATTAAATTTTTTCTTGTCTCTTCCTTCTTCCTGATTCTGGAATAATTATCAAAAAGAACGGAAAAAAATAAAAGCTGCAAATTTCTACCTAGAGGTAGCTGTGTCTCATCCGAGAACTGACATATCTCTATCATTATTTCCCGGCATTTTCTCTTCCTGATTCTGGAGTAATTATCAAAAAGAACAGAAAAGAATAAAAGTTGGAAATTTCTGCCTAGAGGTAGCTGTGTCTCATCTGAGAACTGACATATCTCTATCATTATATCCCTTGATTTATTGTTCCCTTTTTCCTCTTCCTGATTCTAGAGTAATTATCAAAAATAATGGAAACAAAGGAAAGCTAGAAATTTATGTTTAGAGGTAGCTGTGTCTCATCTGAGAACTAACCTATCTCTATGATTAATTTCCCGGAATTTTTTATTCCTGATTCTGGAGTAATTATCAAAAATAACGGAAAAAAAGGAAAGCTAGAAATTTATGTTTAGAGGTAGCTGTGTCTCATCTGAGAACTAACCTATCTCTATGATTAATTTCCCGGAATTTTTTATTCCTGATTCTGGAGTAATTATCAAAAATAACGGAAAAAAAGGAAAGCTAGAAATTTATGTTTAGAGGTAGCTGTGTCTCATCTGAGAACTAACCTATCTCTATGATTAATTTCCCGGAATTTTTTATTCCTGATTCTGGAGTAATTATCAAAAATAACGGAAAAAAAGGAAAACTAGAAATTTATGATTAGAAGTAGCTGTTTCTCGTCTGAAAACTGACATATATCTATCATTATATCCCTTGATTTATTGTTCCCTTTTTCCTCTTCCTGATTCTAGAGTAATTATCAAAAATAATGGAAACAAAGGAAAGCTAGAAATTTATGTTTAGAGGTAGCTGTGTCTCATCCGAGAACTAACCTATCTCTGATCATTATTTCCCTTATTCTCTCTTCCTGATTCTGGAATAATTATCAAAAAGAATGGAAAAAAAGGAAAGCTGAAAATTTTTGTCTAGAAGTAGCTGTATCTCATCCGAGAACTAACCTATCTCTATCATTATTTCCCGAAATTTCTTTTCCCTTTTTCCTTCTTCCTTCTTCCCTCTTCCTTCTTCCCTCTTCCTTCTTCCTTACCTTAATTAAAATGCAAGAATTATTAATCGCCATATTTAACGGTATAAGTATTGGTTCAGTCTTACTAATTGTCGCTCTAGGATTAGCCATTATTTTTGGACTAATGGGAGTAATTAACTTAGCTCATGGTGAATTAATGATGTTAGGTGCTTATACTACTTTCGTAGTTCAAAATATTTGTAATAGCATAGGTGAACCTATTTCTAATATTTATATTTTTTTCGCCATTCCTATTGCCTTTATAGTCGTAGCGATCGCTGGTTTAATTTTAGAAAAAGGGGTGATACGTTTTCTCTATGGCAGACCTTTAGAAACTCTATTAGCAACTTGGGGAGTTAGTCTGATTTTGCGTCAATTTGTCCGCAGTGTAAATGGAGTCTTAATTATTGGCATAACAGTTTTTTGTCTGTTTTATTTTGGCAGTCTTTACTTCCTCAAAAAACGTCGCTATGATTGGGAAAAAATTAAAAATTTAGCAAGAGTAATTATTTGTTTCCTGTCTTTAGCGATCGCTACTACTTTGGGATTTTTATTCACAAGTCCTACCTTAACAAAACCTTGGTTTAGTTCTAGAAATGTTGATGTTACTGCCCCTGTTTGGTTACAAGGTGGATTACCTATTGGTGAGTTTCAATTACCCTATTCTCGGATTTTTATCATTATATTAACTGCCATAAGTTTGCTAGGTATTTACTTATTTTTGAATAAATCAAATTGGGGTTTAAGAATTAAAGCTGTTACCCAAAATAGAAGTATGAGTGCTTGTTTAGGTATCTCAACAGACCTAGTTGATGCTATTACATTCTCTTTGGGTTCGGGGTTAGCTGGAATTGCTGGTTGTGCAATTACATTATTAGGTTCAGTCGGTCCAAATACAGGGCAAAATTATATAGTAGATGCTTTTATGGTTGTGGTAGTTGGTGGGGTAGGTAATTTATTTGGTACTGTTATTGCTGCTATGGGAATTGGCATTACAAATTATTTGATTGGTTCAGGAACTATAGCTTTAATTTTGGGAAATATAGAAAGTCTAAAATTTTTGACTGACTTCTTCAATTTCTTGGCAACTACCAGCATGGCAAAAGTAACAGTATTTGCTTTAATTATTGTCTTTTTACAAATTAAACCAGCAGGACTATTTCCACAAAAAGGTCGAGGAGTTGAGTTATAAATTCAAAATTCAAAAGTCAAAAGTCAAAAATATGGAGCTATAAAGTTAAAAGTTAAAAGTCAAAAATATGGAGTTATAAAGTCAAAAGTTAAAAGTTAAAATAATTTCTAACTGAGGAGATAAATATTTTTTGCTTGTTCCCTATTTGTCGCCGTGGTACACCTAAGATAAATTCAAAAGTGAACAGTTAACTGTTAACAGTAATCTCTAAATATCAATGCCAAACTGGTAAGAAAAAATGATTGATTCAGAAAAAAGCTGACAATAATCAAAATAAAAAATACAGTATTACAACGTTTTTTATGATTAGTAGACTATAAAGTAGGGACTTTGCATCCAACGTCCCTACAGGGTTGTCATACCAAATTACCCTTAGTCCAGTAGGGTACATTAATGAAATGTAATGCACCATACAATAATAAAAGAAACAAGAAAGAAGGCGATCGCTCTATGATTCCAAGAGAAAAACCAAAACCAAAAAATCAAGTATTTTTCCAAAAATTATTCCTGGAATACTGACGCATTTGTTCAATAATTTCAGGATATTTATCCAAATATTCTAATGATTCTAAAGGCGGATAAACTACTCTATCTTTCCTTTAATTTACTTTATCAACATCAGCAGAAAAAGCTTCATCATCATCTCGATGAGAGAAAACATAACTTTTTAACTCTTGAGAAGTCATAGTTTGAAAATCAGGTTTTTTATTCATTTGCTCTATTCACCATTAGCTTTAATTTCAATCTCAATATCTTCCTCAATTAACATAAATATCTTCTTACTACGCTTATCTAATCCGATCGAGTTATACCAAATTCAAGAAAGATTATTACAGTAAAATATAGATGCTTAAAGGAATTGAAAAATATTCACTGTTTATTTCTTATACCTACCACCTACCACCTAACACCTAATACCTTGAATAGCCAATGTAGCAATATTTTTTGAAAATGGTATTAATTGGTAAATAAAATCTCGTTCCCCAGGAAAATAGGATATAACATTGTAAGAGTTGTACTTGTGTAGGAATAATTGTTCCTCCAAAAATTGAACAAATAATACAGCAGGTTCCAGACTAATGTGGTACAACTAACAAAATAAATATTTTTTCCTTATTCCCTATTCTACTGAACTAAAACATCTAAAATCGTACATTACAACGGGTTGTTAAATACCTTTCACATTCTAAATTTTCGCATTAAATACTCATCTTATAAATTCTGCTACCCATCTTAGTATTTGCCATTCCCTACTCCCTATTCCCTACTCCCTAATTATGAATATGATTAAAAATAAACATAATAAATTATTAATTCAAATCGGCATAATAGCAGCAATAACTTTAATCTTTGCCATCATAATGCCATTAACTTTACCAGGATTTAGACTGAAATTATTAGGGCGTTTTCTATCTCTAGCAATTGTGGCTTTAGGCATAGACTTAATCTGGGGTTATACTGGCTTATTAAGTTTAGGTCATGGCATATTTTTTGCATTAGGAGGTTATGCCTTAGCAATGTACCTCAAACTACAATTGCCAGAAGGAGAATTGCCAGAATTTTTCACTCTTTATGGTGTAGAAAAACTTCCCCTATTTTGGCAGCCTTTTCACTCTTTTCCTCTGACAATTTTAGCAATTATAATTTTGCCTGCTATTGTGGCAGCAATTCTCGGTTATCTAGTATTTAAAAATAGAATTAAAGGAGTCTACTTTTCCATACTTACTCAAGCAGCTTTACTGGTATTTTTTAACTTTTTCAACGGTCAACAAAAATTAATTAATGGTACAAACGGTTTAAAAACAGACACAGAAAAATTTTTCGGTATTTTAGCAGGGTCTGACCAAGCACAATTAATCTTTTATGAAGTAACAATTATTAGTCTTATCGCCACTTATTTAATTTGTCGTTGGCTAACAAGTGGCAGATTTGGTCGTCTATTAATTGCCATTAGAGACGATGAAACTAGAGTAAGATTTTCTGGATATAATCCTACAGAATTTAAAGTTTTAGTATTTGCTATTTCTGGAGCCATTGCCGGAATTTCTGGAGCATTATATACAGTTCAAAGTGGCATTGTTACTCCTAGTTATATGGAAGTAGCTTTTTCAATTGAAATGGTTATTTGGGTAGCAGTAGGAGGTAGAGGAACTTTAGTCGGTGCAATTATTGGTACATTATTAGTTAATTTCGGACGTACTTTTTTAAGCGAACAATTTCCTCAAATCTGGTTATTTTTCCAAGGTGCATTATTTTTATTAGTCGTGACAATATTACCTAATGGAATAGTTGGTTGGTGGCAAGAATATGGTTGGCTAAAGTTACGATCGCTCCTGGGTTTATCTCAGCCACTTATGACTTATCCTAATGTAGATAAAAATCCAGAAGTTCAGCTAGAAAAGGAACAACTAGAAAAAGAATAGTTAGGGTTTGCTGAAAAAGTATTTTTTAAGGAGTAGGGGAGAATTTTTTTGCCCAACTATGCGCTAAAAATGCTAACTTTTTGAGCATAAAGAGCTGAAAATAATGTATTTTTTAAATGCCTAAGAAGGCTATAACCTTTATCTGGCAATTGTTTGATATTTAATCAGCAAACTATAGCAATCAGGAATGAGTTGTGGGAATTGAGATGTTACTTAAAAGTATAGAATATAGCAATTATTATATTCATATGATATGTTTTTTATTCTTCTCTGTTCCCTTTTTCCTGTTCCCTGTTCCCTGTTCCCTAAAAGTTTTCAATATCTCACAACTCAAATAATATTGCTATATGATTAGGTTTAGATGAGGTAATAAAATGATAAAAAAAATTTTAAAAATTAAAAATTTAACAGTTAGTTTTGATGGTTTTAAGGCTCTAAATAATCTCAATTTTATTATGAATGTTGGTGAATTACGAGTTATTATCGGTCCCAATGGAGCGGGAAAGACTACTTTTTTAGATGTGATTACTGGCAAAGTTCAACCAACAACAGGAAAAGTTTTCTTTAGAGGTAAGAATTTAATGAAAATTCCCGAACATAAAATAGCTTGTATGGGAATAGGGCGTAAATTTCAAACACCTAGAATATATCTAAATTTAACTGTTAGAGAAAATTTAGATTTAGTTATTAATCGCCATAAAGGAGTAATTGCTACTTTATTTCGTAAAGTTCCTTCCGCAGAAATTAGAAGTGTAGCTGGTTTATTAGAAACTATAAATTTAGTAGGAAAAGCAAATATTAAAGCAGCTTTTTTATCTCATGGTGAAAAACAACGTTTAGAAATAGGTATGTTAGTTGCTCAATCTCCCGACCTATTATTAGTAGATGAACCCGTAGCTGGTTTAACTGATGAAGAAACAGAAAATATAGGTTCTCTTTTGTTAAACTTAGCTGCCAGTCATTCAATTATTGTCATTGAACATGACATGGAATTTGTGCGTCAAATAGCCAAAAAAGTAACTGTTTTACATCAAGGTTCTGTACTTTGTGAAGGAACTATGGATGAAGTGCAGAATGATGCAAGAGTTATCGAAGTTTATTTAGGATCTGTTGAAAAAAATTGAGGTGCGTGAATGAAGTCAGAAGTTGACACTAAACAACTGGCTCAGGATTTGTCGGTATTGGTATAACAGAATGTTAGGAGAACGTTTTAACTGGTGGGAGCAAAACAGATGTCCTATAAATGCTTGTCCTCTAATTTCTCATTTACCTCAATTAAAAGACAAACCAAATTACTATAACCAGAAAAAGCAATTGCCAGAATTGAAAAAGGCTATAGTAGAAGTCAAACACTCAGGGGAGCATCTGGATTTTTCCCAAGTTTATTCAACAGTTTTGCAAGATGTATGGATGTCAGCAAGAGTTAATTAAAATTCCCGAAATTATTCCGTTTTTAGAATACTTATGTACCACGGCAAATAAACTCATTAATTGCGGGATTTATTTAGCTAGACAATGGTATTTTAAGTTGGGCAAGATACCGGGCAAATACAACTTAGAAAAGAAGTTAAAGTCCAATAGTAATTATCAGTTTTTATATTCTCAAGCAGCACAACAAACTCTTAGAGGTGTAGCAGAAGCATTTAAGTCTTATCAAGCACTTTCTCAGAAGTATCTCAAAGGAGAATTAACTGATAAACCCCAACTACCAAAATATCGCAAAAAGGGAGGAATGGGAGTTATAACTTATCCTAAGCAAGCTTTAAAGCTGAAAAATGGTCAAGTTAAAGTACCTTTGGGAAGAAAGGTTAAAGCAGCATTTAAAGTTGATAGTTTTCTCTTAGATTTCCCTAGTAATCTTGAGTTTAAAGAAATCAGAGAAATTAGAATTTTACCTCGTAACTTCTGTTTTTATGTTGAATGGGTTTATGAGTTAAAAGCCGATCTGCCTCGGCTAGATAAAGCTAAAGTTATAGGTATAGACCACGGAGTTGATAATTGGTTAAGTTGCGTCTCTAATGTAGGGACAAGTTTTATCATTGATGGTAAACACCTGAAGTCAAAAAATCAATGGTACAACAAACAAATAGCTACAATTAAAGATAATAAACCCCAAGGATTTTGGTCAAATAAATTAGCGCGCATAACTGAAAAACGCAATAGGCAGATGCGTGATGCTGTTAACAAAGCAGCAAGATTGGTGATTAATCATTGCCTTAAATATGGAATTGGCCGAATAGTTTTTGGTTGGAATAAACGACAAAAAGATAGTATTAATATCGGCGCAAAAAATAACCAAAAGTTTGTACAAATCCCCACGGCTAAACTCAAAGAAAGAATTATTCAGTTATGCGAATTATACGGCATAGAGTTTATTGAAACTGAAGAATCGTATACCTCGCAAGCTAGTTTTTTAGATGATGACTTCTTGCCAAACTATGGTGAAAAACCCGGAAGCTGGAAGCCGTCAGGCAAGCGAATTAAGCGATGCAGCGCGGTCTTGGGGGTTTCCCCCATGAGCGACTGCATCAAGACAACGAGGACTCTATCAAACTAAAAACGGTTTGTTAGTTAATGCCGATTGTAATGGCGCAGCTAATATCCTCAAAAAAGTAGCGGCAACTTTAAGGTTTTCCCTTAAAGAAGTCAGTAGAGGCAGTTTGATCATGCCTTTAAGAATCCAGTTTTGGATTGCTTAAGAATCCCCGTACCTTTAGGTCGGGGAGTATCAATATTAGCTTTAATTTTCTTTTGATTAACATGAATCCTTGTTGGTGCTTGCCGTAGTCCTTTACACCAAACTCCTCGAGGACCTCTTTTACCTGGTATAACATCAGGCATATTCTGATATAGAGGAATTCGCCAGAATCTTTTATGCTTATCAGCCCCTTTGATTCTACCTTGAGCAAGAAGCACTCTAACTCATTGACAACAAATACCTAACAAAAAAGCTGCTTCTCTAGTTCCAATGATAGTCATTTTTACTCTAGCACTATAGTTTTTACTTTATTAAAATATAAAATCAAAAAACATCAAAAAATTATGAATTTTAATCTACCCAATCAAGCTGGACAAAATCAAATAAATCATAGCACCTTACAAGTATCTAATATAAATGTATTTTATAGAGAAAGTCATATTTTGCGCAATGTTGATTTAAGCGTGAAACCAGGAGAAATGGTATGTTTAATCGGTAGAAATGGAGTGGGCAAAACAACATTACTCAAAACAGTAATGGGACTACTCAGGCCACGGACAGGAAAAATTAATTTATGGGGTCAAGCGATCGCCACTCTCCGACCAGACCAACGCGCTCGACTAGGTATTGGTTATGTACCCCAAGGTAGAGAAATTATACCCAGATTAACAGTCAAAGAAAATTTATTGCTTGGTTTAGAAGCCAGAAAAGAAAATAGAAAAGGAAAAAATGAAATACTCGAAGAAATATTTGAATTATTTCCTGTTCTAAAAACAATGTTATCTAGGATGGGAGGAAATTTGAGCGGTGGTCAACAACAACAATTAGCGATCGCTCGTGCATTGATGAGTAAGCCAAATTTACTTTTGTTAGATGAACCGACCGAGGGTATTCAACCTTCTATTATTTTAGAAATAGAAACTGCGGTGAGAAATATTATTAAAAGTAGAGGTATTTCTGTTTTATTGGTAGAACAACATCTCCATTTTGTGCGTAAAGCAGACCGATATTATGCAATGCAAAAAGGAGGAATTGTGGCATCAGGAAATACTACAGAATTAAGTCAAGAAGTAATCCAAAGGTTTTTAGCAGTTTAATATCAAACCTGTTTCCAGTTTCTTCTTGGCAAATAAACTTGCCAAAAAAGGAACTATAATCTATCACAAATATTATGTATAGATATGGAGAGGAGTCTAGTTGACACTCCGCAGGATAAATCCACGCGAATTCTTAAACCGAATAAATTTGCCGGGATCAATCCACGTCAAATTTAACCCTTAATGGCATAGTCAAAGATGCCTCTAGTCTGTCTGGGATAAAGCCATTCAGGTTACTTTTTAATCCAATATTTGCTGCTCCATTGCAGTCAGCATTAATCAATTTATTTTCCTTAGTTTTGTACAAACCACGTTTGATTCTTTTGCCACTAAAACTATATTCAGTTGAATTATGAGCTTGATTTACAGGTATATTGTCTCTATCCAAAAAACTAGCCTTGGATGTGTAAGACTCCTCTTGTTCCAAATAAGTTAATCCATATCTTTCACACATAGCTTTTAACTTTAATCTCAAACTATAGTGTGGTATCTGTACAAATTTTTGATTAGTTTTTTTGCCTAAGTTGATATCTTTTTTGATTCCGGGATTAACACCTACAACAATTGTAGATATTTGACTTTTACTACACCAGTTAATGAGATATCTAACTGCTTTATTCAGATAATCCCTAACTTTATTGTTTCGATTGACTGTAATGTTAACCTGTTTCTTGGTCAACCCTTTAATACCTTGTTTATCCTTTAATGACTGTAATCTAGCATTTTCCTTGTTGTACCACTGGTTGATTGATTTAAGTTTTCTTCCGTCCAAAATGAACGACGACCCAGTATTTGATATACAGGTAGCTAAATTATTTAAACCAAGATCTATACCTAAAGCTTTATCAGTTTTCTTTGCTGGTTGTGGTTCAACTTCAGTAATAAATTCTACTGCCTCCTACGGAAGAGCTACGCTTTCAAAAAACCTAGCATCATATCTAGGAATTACCCTAACTTCCTTCAGGTTTTTATCTATTAATCTATCTGGAAAAGGGATTTTTACTTCCCCATACTCAGACTTAAATTTCCTAGACATTGGGATATTAAAATATCTATCTTTGACGATAATTCGAGGTATAATCAAAGGAAAATACCCCTCTTTATTTAAGTATCTAGGCATTCGTATTTGTTCAAAGCGATACAGCCTCTCATTGGCAGCTTTTATTAAGTTAAAGAACGACCTAAAAGACCTATCAACAACTTTTAATATTTGTTGTGCAATATCGGTTTGAAGTAGCTGATAATTTTCATTATCTTTACAGTTATGATAGTTGGATTCATATCTGAGGTATCCGCCTTCTTTGAAATAGAACTGTCTCACAGCAGTATTGCCCTACGTTGTACATATTTTTGGATAATCTGCACAACTGTCTGAGAGCTTTAAACTCTTGAATGGACAAGTTCCTAATTTTGTTTTTTTGGGTCAGATACATTTCAACTATTATCGCCATATAATAAGCGAAAATAGTTATGAAAGGCAATACTTAAACAACAGATTAAAACCTGTCAGTTAGTTTTCATCCAGGCGTTAAAACGGACTGGTTTCCCACGTCCCTAAATTTTTATGACTAGAATCCATTCATCCGATGCCACTCCTGAACGTAGTTGGCAACAAAATATAGAAAATAAATTTCATAATGCTAGACTTTCATCTAGCTTACTTAAATCTTTGACAGCAACTATTTTGCTTACTCTAACTGTTGGATGTATTCCCACTCAAAAGTTTCAAAGCAAAATATCTCCTACCTCAGAGAAAAATCTTATATCAGTTAATAACTGTGATTTAACTTCCGCTAAAGAAAATAACTCACAAATTTCTCTAGTCTCTCAAAATTCCAATGCTACTCAATGTGCTTCTGTAGACCCGTTTAGTCAAGCAGTTAGGTTTGCCACAAAAGCCTCACAGTTAGCTCAGTCCGCGAGAACTAAACAACAGTGGGATAAGGTCGCCCAAGAATGGGTACAGGCAGTCGCTTGGATGCAAGCTGTACCACCAGGAAACCCTAGACGTGCTTTTGCTGAGAAAAAAGTTGTTGAGTATATGAGAAATTTAGCTTATTCTCAACAACAAGCAGCTTCTGCACGTTCTCAATATAATCCTGTTTCTTTCAATAGCGATGTTCTCGACACCCAGTTAGAGCTTTATCTATCTTTCGTTGCTACTGTTGGTCCGCCAGATGTTTTAATTGTGGGTAGTTCCCGCGCCTTATACGGGGTCGATCCGCAACAACTACAACAATATTTAGTAGCCAAAGGGTATCGTCCGTTAAACATATTTAACTTTAGCATCAATGGGGCTACAGCTAAAGTAGTAGAGTTTCAACTACGACAACTTTTGAACAATAATCAACTGCCAAAATTAATTATTTGGGCAGATGGAGTACGAGCTTTTAATAGTGGAAGGGTAGATCGAACTTATAATTCAATTGTTGCTTCTGAGGGAAAAAGAAAATTACTTGCAGGTGTTCGTCCCCAGTTACCTCGCGCTCAGTCTAATTTGGCTTCTACCTGTTATCAGTTTCCCAAACCTTATAATGTATTTGCACCTCCCTACTCTCCTTTTGAGATATCGCGAGGAGAAGCAATAGAAGTTAATTATAGGGAACAGGGAAAAACGGTGCGATCCCGCGTCGGTGACAGAAGCAAGCAGTGGGAACTAGGGGAGGAAACCTTGCGATGGGAAAACCGACCAACAGAGGGAACGCGCAGCAACAGAGGAAACACCGGAGTCGGGAATAATTCTAATATTCTTTATCCTGACTATTTTAAGACTACCCAATATTCTTATAAACCCCTATCACAAAATTCCTCAAACTTAACATCTCATCCTCAATATTCTACTCAACTTGTACAAGCAGTAGCGATCGCTGATGTTGCCAATGCTATTGATGCTAATGGTTTTCTGCCAATGGATGGGCGATTTAATCCTTCCTATTACTATCGGCGACGACCTTATGTAGCAGGGCTTTATGATGGCGACTATGCTGGTTTTTATCTTGGAGGTACTCAGGCTCAAGCTTTAACTTCCGTTGTTAATTTTACTAAATCTCGCAATATTCCTTTAGTTTTTGTTAATTTACCTCTATCTGATAGTTATTTAGACTCTGTGCGTTGGTCTGCGGAAGAAGACTTTCATCGATGGATGCTAAGTCGGGCAAGAGAAAATGGCTTTAGATTCCTAAATTTCAATTTATATCAGCCTCAACTTGCCAAAAATGAATATTTTTTTGACCCCAGTCATCTAAATCGTTATGGTGCTGCTGCTGTAGCTCGTTATATTGCTGCTAGTTCTGGAATTTCTTGGCCACGTTGAAGAAGGTGTTCAACAATTAATAATTAATAATTAATAATTAATAATTAATAATTACCTCTCCTTGAAAACGGAATTGATTGACTCAAAGGAAAATTTTTTCTCTCTTGGTCGATTGGATATGGCTCCTTTGACCTCGCTATCCCATCCTATGGGAAGCTCCGAAGATCGACCGCTTTTTTCTCCTTTAAAGGAGAGGCTTTAAACCTTAATTATTCGGTAAGTTGTAGGTAGTAGGTTTTAGGGATATTCTATGGAATGTCCCTACTGTCATTTGAGTTATCAGTTATCAGTTATCAGTACCTCTCTGTGCCTGTTTGCGCAGCATGACCTAGGAAAGTATTGGGATTGAAATATTGAACTTGATTTTCTCTTGGTCGATTGGATATGGTTAGGAAACCCATCCATCCCACCCTTCGGAGCTTTCCCGTAGGGTGGGATGGCGAGGTCAAAGGAGCCATATCCAATCGACTCCTGTGAAGAAAAAATTTCCTTTGAGTCAATCAATTCCGTTTTAAAGGAGAGGTAATTCTAAATTCGCGCATTCTAAATTATTGAAGCGTCTGCAACGTATTTTCGTCCGAAGCGACCCACAGGGTTTCGCAACATTCCAGGACGGAAAGCCATCTCAAATCCTAGTTTTTCCTACCTCATGGGTAAGTTCTGATTACTTCAATCTTCCCTACTCCCTTACTCCCCCACTCCCCTGCTCTCCCCTCTCCACTAGATGTATATTGGCCATATTTGCTTTAAACTCGCGCAATTATCTGAGAATTTACGATCGCTGCTTCTATTTTGTTGCACTACTTCTAGAAATAGCTTCAGCGATCGCACTGAATTAATATATTTATAGCGGAAATAGCGTAAGTGTCAGCACGGATTTAATTGGCTATTTTTTGGCGATTAAATATTGAATAAAAGCTCTATTTATATAATTATCAGGAGTTTTTATCTAGCAATTATTTTTCCAGGAAATATTGCAGAAGTGACAAATCAACCAGATTTAAGCAGATGATTTTGCCAGAAAAGTGATAATTTATAGTTGCATCTACATAGTTAACACAAATTTTACCACTTCAAAAACAGATGAAAGTCAAGCAGGCAAAGACTTAAAGTGTTATTTATCTAAGCTTTATCAAAATCATCCAAATCTTCACATATCCTTCAACTATAAGCCTTCTGTAGTAGTTATATTAGATTTAATGAAACAAACAACACACAGTTCAAGAGAACAAAACCAATGAAAACAACTAAATTATTAACTTCCGTATTCGTTTTAGGTTCCATCGCATTAGGTACATTAGGTCAGGCAAAAGAAGCAGCAGCAATCACTTTTACAGATCCAACAGATCCAAACGGTCAGACAATAGAAGCTAAAGATCCAGAGAAGGAGCTACTAAGAGGTTGGTTAGCAGAAGAAGCTGTTTCAGACGGAGTATATCACGATCCAGACAAAATCCATAACCACGCTTTCTGGCTACCTGGTTTGATAGGTGGAGATGAAGAAGTATTGTTTGGAACATTTGTTTGGGATGGTCCTGCTTTCTTCTACGAATACGAAGATGGAACCGCTAATCTGTTTGGTAGCATTTACGCATTGCGCGATGATAACAAAAAATTTGATGTTAATGTTTGGTTTGAAGGCAAAAAAGAAGAATCAGGTTCCAATGGTCCTAAGAAAGAATTGAATGGTTCTGCTTACAGCAATGGCGGTCCAGTAGATACTGATGACTGGTATTATTACGATGTCGTTCAGGAAATGTCTACTTTAACTGGAGTAAGTGGAGAATATGCAGGAAAAGAGTTGAATTTATTTGACGTGACTAATGGCGGATATACTACCCAGGTTGGTATTGGAGCTAATGGAAAAAATATCAATATGGGTCTAGCTACCTGGTTTGGCGATCATGAAAACTTCACCTACGCTGATTCTGATTATGATCACTCTGATATCAACATTGATCTAGTTGCACTAGAAGCAGAAGAAGGTGGTAGCGGTATTTTGGGTGAGAGTATTCCTGAACCAGCAACAATGAGTCTTCTAAGTCTTGGTTTATTGGGTTCTGGTCTGGGTGTATTGAAGCGCAAAAATAAGTAATTGATCTTCATCTTTACCACCCAAATGATGCAAACATTAGCATCCCATCATCCCAAAACTAGGGAACTTCTATCGCTTCTACTTCTAATCTATTATTCAATTCAGCTTCAACTTATACAAAATATATATCAGGGTATCTCTACCAATCAAATTAAACAATATTTCAGTTAACTACTTTTCAATATTCATAGCAGCTTACGACCTAGAATTGGATAATGATAAACATATCTTCTGAACGATTTCAGAATGATTAGGAGAATACGAAAGCACACCAGGGCTAACTACTGAAGCCGAATAATTGGACATGCGTTGGAAAAATCTCAATAAATCTTGAAAACAATTACGATTATCTGCTATGGTATATTAAACTCTCCTAAGTTATCAAATGCTTTTTTTCATGGTTTACCAGTTCCAATGAAATCAATCAAGACCAAGCTAAAACTTAACAATAAGCAAAAAACAATACTTGCCAAACACGCAGGTGTTGCTCGTCATGCTTATAACTGGGGGTTAGCAACTTGTATAAAAGAGTACGAAGAAACTAAAAAACGCCTAAGCGCCATCACCCTGCATAAGCGTTTAGTAGCCGAAGTCAAATCAATTAATCCCTGGTACTATGAGGTATCTAAATGTGCCCCCCAGCAAGCATTAAGAGATTTAGACAGAGCATTTAAAAACTTTCTAACTATTCCTGAACGTGGATTCCCAAAATTTAAAAAAAAAGGTAGAAAAGACAGCTTTTACTTAGAAGGAAGTATCAAGATTTTCCAAGGAAACTACATAAAATTACCCAGAATAGGAGTAGTAAAAACATACGAAATCTTACCTCCAGTACCAATAAAAAACGTCACCATATCAAAAAAAGCAGATAGTTGGTACATCAGTTTCAAGTACAACTTTGAATCCTATCCAACAGAAAAAATTGGAGAAACCATAGGTGTAGACATAGGCATAAATACATTAGCAACCTGTTCTGATGGCAGCAAATTTGCTAACGTCAAAGCCTATAGACAAACCAAAAAACGATTAGTTCGTCATCAACGAGCAGTTAGTAAAAAAGTTATTGGCTCCAAAAACAGACGCAAAGCAGTAAAAAAACTAGCAAAACTTCACAAAAAAGTAGCCGATATCAGAGCATATGCACTACATAAACTCACTTCATGGTTAGCTAAAAACCACAGCACCATAGTAATTGAGGATTTGAATGTCAGTGGAATGCTCAAAAATCACAAATTAGCAAGTGCTATTGCTGATTGTGGATTTTATGAATTTAAACGTCAACTTACATACAAATGTGAATGGTACGGCAGTGAATTAGTAATAGCGGATAGGTATTATCCAAGTTCTCAAATATGTTCAAACTGTGGACATCAACAGAAAATGCCATTGCACTTGAGAACTTATGAATGTAGTGAATGCGGTTTTGAAACTGACAGAGATTTTAATGCTGCTGTCAACCTGAAAAACTATGTGTATAAGTAGCTTGAGTTCCAAGCGAATTTAAGCCTGCTCTTGAAGATAAGTTACAGACTGCGGTCAGTGGTCTTCAGTGAAACAGGAAGCTAGCTCCAAAGCTCATGCAATCATTCATGGGTAAGTTTGGGTAAGTTTAGTAGAACGGAAAGTAAATAAATCAAACTACAGATTAAAGATAAAATCTTGGTCTCCACTGTCAAATATGACTGGAGACCAATTTTAGTTTTTACACTCTCAGATCTAAAGACACTCTCGTTTCCCACTTTCCACGTGCTTCTGATGAGAAATCTCCAGAAACAAAAATTAGCCTCGCCTTTTTCAAAAAACTTTGTGGGAATGTTCCATTTATACCTATTTGACATATCAAAAACTTAAAACTTATAAGACTTACGCAGATACGCTATATATAGTACTCATAACTATTGTCCAATAGTTACTGGACTCTATACACAGTGTCTTTGCGTAAGTCCTGACTTAGATAAGACAAGATTTCTCCTTATCTCCTAGATAACTAGGGTTTGCTGAAAAAGTCTTATGGGTGAGGGTAGGAGTCAGGAGTCAGGAGACAGGAGTCAGGAGGAATGGGAGTTATAGAGGAGGTAGTCGGAAAAATGGTCTGTTAATTTTTCTGTCCTAGTGAGCCTTTTGTGCTAACTTTTTGAACCTTTTTGACCTCACTTATGGCACTTTTCCTAGCCCTAAAAATGCTAAAAGTTTTATCTGTCAATGATTTTAGATTTATTCAGCAAGCCCTAACTAAGTACCAAATCCGGTCTTCAAAACCATGTTTTTCAAATTCCTTTCTAACCCTTCTGCACTCTGCCTTACCTCACGATCAACCTTACTTTCAAAACAGAATTTAGTATAAACGCCTTATTCCTTCTTCCTTCTGCCATAACACAACAATTCTTCAATTCCTAAAGGCCGTAGTTATTGCTATACAATAACCAAGTGGTGCAGAAATTTTGCCAATCTCTATCTAATCTAAAATCTAGAATATTAACCATGGACATTAAACGAGTAATTATTGCTCATAAGGCCAAAGATGATGTGAGTCAGCATTATGCAGAACAATGTGCTAGACAGTTGGAAGATAGAGGCTGTCAAGTGTTAATGGGGCCTAGTGGACCACAAGATAATCCATATCCAGTTTTTCTTGCTTCTAGCACTCATAAAATTGACTTAGCAGTGGTTTTAGGAGGGGATGGTAGTGCTTTAGCTGCTGCAAGACATTTAGCAGCTCTAGGTATTCCAATGTTGGCAGTTAATGTGGGAGGACATTTGGGATTTTTGACAGAAAATTTTGAAGATTTTAAGGATACAGAGAAGGTATGGGATAGGTTATTTGAAGACCGGTATGCTGTACAACAGCGGATGATGTTACAGTCAGCAGTGTTTAATGGCGATCGCACTAACCTCCAACCAGCAAGCGATCGCTTTTTAGCTTTGAATGAATTTTGTATTAAACCTGCTTCTGCTGACAGGATGCCTACTTCTATTTTGGAAGTAGAAGTTGATGGTGAGGTAGTAGACCAATATCAAGGGGATGGACTTATTGTTGCTAGTCCTACAGGTTCTACTTGCTATACTGCTTCTGCTAATGGACCAATTATGCACGCTGGTATGGCTTCTATTTCTGTGACTCCAATTTGTCCTTTAAGTCTTTCTAGTCGTCCTATTGTACTTCCTCCTGGTTGTATAGTTAGTGTTTGGCCTTTACAGGAGCACGATCTAACTACTAAACTTTGGGCAGATGGAGTTCTGTCTACTGCTATTTGGCCTGGACAACGGGTGGATGTGCGTATGGCAGATTGTCAGGCTAAGTTTATTATTTTGCGGGAAAATTATTCATTTTTCCAGACTCTTAGAGAAAAACTACAATGGGCAGGTGCTAGAATTAAGTACAATAATGAGCATCGTAGTAATTAAGTCAGCACCCCGCTCTAAAAAGATGGGGCTTCGTGCCTCGTTGAATTAGGTAGCTGACCAGCCTAAGCCTTTTGAAGGCTACGTTGCATTTAAGAGCCAAAGTTCTCACCTTGGGATGCTTGCCAGTTCCATGCTCTGAAACTAGATAGTTAAAAGTTTACGAGGGGTAAAGCGGTGCTATTTGGACGTGCCGGAATGCAACATTGGCGAGGCAAACATTACCCTGCTTGCAGGAGTTTTTTCAATGAATAAAAATTCGGTTTTTGTACTTGATAAGAACAAAAAGCAATGCAATCCAGTGCATCCTGCTGCTGCCAGAAAATTATTAACAGAAGGCAAAGCAGCAGTGTTTAGACAATATCCATTCACTATTATTCTTAAGGATGAATCAACAGATGAAATAAAGCAGTTGAGAATCAAAATAGACCCTGGAGCTAAAACAACAGGATTGGCAATAGTTTCTGATACCAACATAGTTTGGTGTGCAGAATTGGGGCATCGAGGGTTTCAAGTCAGAGATAACTTAAGCGATCGTCGGATAAAAAGAAGGTCAAGACGTAGTCGCAAGACTCGTTATCGTAAACCTCGCTTTCTCAATCGCAAACGACCGCAAGCATGGTTGCCACCTTCATCAATGTCAAGGGTATTCAACATCCAATCTTGGGTAAAGAAACTGTGTCGATTAGCTCCTACCACTTCTATTAGTATGGAGTTAGTTCGGTTTGATATGCAGAAAATGGTAAACCCAGAAATTAACGGTGTTGAGTACCAGCGTGGTGAGCTATTCGGTTATGAAGTCAGAGAATATCTTCTGGAAAAGTTTAACCGAACTTGTGTTTATTGCAATAGCAAAGACGGCCCTTTTAACCTCGATCATTTTCATCCTAAGTCCAAAGGAGGTAGTGATCAAGTATCCAATTTAGTTTTGAGTTGCGTTAAATGCAATCAAGCCAAAGATAATCAATTGCCGGCTGATTTTTTGAGTGATAGACCCAAGCTTTTAGCAATGATAGATAAACAGAGAAAACAGCCGCTTGCTGATGCTGCTGCTGTTAACGCTACTCGTTGGAAGCTAAAGGAAATTCTCAAAACTACTGGTTTGCCTGTTGAAATTGGTAGTGGGGGATTAACAAAGTTTAATCGAAAGCACTTAGGTATTTCCAAATCTCACTGGACTGATGCAGCGTGCGTTGGAAAATCTACTCCAGAAACTTTAAACATCAGAGGCTATCAACCTCTTTTAATTAAAGCTATGGGGTATAGTTTTCGTCAGATGGTTAAGTCTGATAAGTACGGATTTCCCAGGGGAGCTCCGAAGTTAAGGCAGAAGTCATTCTTTGGTTTTCAGACTGGAGATATGGTTAAGGCAGTAGTTCCTAAAGGCAAATATGCAGGTACTCATACCGGCAGAATTGCTGTTAGGAAAAAGGTTTCTCAGATGACAATCAAATCAAGTAGAAAACTTAGAAGTAAGTCAGTTAGGCAAATGCTGAATTGGGCACATTACAGATTTGAACTTTTCTTGAAACATAAAGCTGCTGAATATAACAAAATCGTCTTAGATGTAAGTGAAGCTTATACTAGCAAAACAGTTAGCTGGACTGGTGAGATCCTGAATAATTTAGGTGGTAAAAAAGTTGTTACTGGTAACGATGGTTTTCGCCTCGATCGCGACTTAAACGGAGCGCGTGGAATTTTGATCAAAAGCGTGGTAGAGAAATTTTCTACCACATTGGGAGATACCCCCTCAGTAAGTTAATCTTGCTGTGCATTGTTAACAATTGTTAGCAAAATAGTATCGGCAACTTTAAACTCAAAACATCAACTCAAACCTTTGACGTAAATTACAAGTATTGTCGTCATCTCCATAAGTCTGATGGGTTCGACTATGGATTTGGGGAATTAGTCAAACAGAAAGCTCCAAAACCTAATTCAAAACTTCTGGCCTTACCTGTTAAACTTGACCTCTTTGATACAACTGAGTTTTCTACTGAAGTTACCAAAACTAAAACTAAGCGTTACTCGTCAGTTCAAGGGCACTGAGGCAGAGCAACTAAGTTTGTTTTAGGGCTCACGGCGGTTAAAATCCCCCGAGTCAAACTTCTTGCGCGAGTTAAAAGTCGTGGCTCCCGTTCTCCCATCTTTTTTCCGTGGGGTGAGACAACTAAAATTTTGTAATAGTAGGAGCGGTTTCCAGGTTAAATTAATGAGTCTTAGCCAATTAGATGAACCCCCCAGTGATATGATGAACTATTTTAATTGTGTCGGTCCAGTAGATTGTCAAGAAAATTTTTTGACTGAATGAAGTTTTAATTGAGTTGTTTCTTAAGCTCCTCACATCTCCCAATTTTCAAAACTCTAACATTGATGGTCAAAAATTATTTAAGTCAGACAAAAAAAATCCTCAAAATTGTCTCAATTAATCTGATTTTATGTTTGTCTATATTAAGTTTAGTTGAAGGTCTATCTAGCATTATTTTACTGTTTTATAAAATCAGTAAAGTTCAACCAATCAGCGAAATACGCCACACTCAATATGATGAATTATTAGGATGGGTGAATATTCCTAATGCTGATATTCCAAGTATGTATGGTCAGGGGATATATTTTCGGACAAATTCTCAATCATTCAGAAATAATGAAGACTTTACTATTAATATTTCTCCTAATAAAGTTAGGATAATTTGTTCTGGGGATTCTTTTACAATGGGATGGGGTGTTAGTAATGACCAAACATGGTGTCAATTATTAACATCTATAAATCAACGTTTGCAAACTATTAATATGGGTCAAGGGGGATATGGTGTTGACCAAGCTTATTTATGGTACAAACGTGATGGTACTAAATTTGACCATAATATTCAGATATTTGCTTTTATTACTGATGATTTTCTGCGGATGCAACGGGCAAAGTCTCTGGGTTATGGGAAACCATTATTGTCTTTAGAAAATGGGGAGTTAGTTAATGATAATTTTCCTGTGCCTAGAGGTTCTTTTTTAGTTCCAAAAATCACAGAAGGTAGTAGATATCTCCAGGAGTTAAGATTTTTAAATCTATGGCAAACATTGTTTCCTAGAAAGCTGGAAACTGACAATAAATATGTTGTTCAAACTCCTGCCATAGCTATCAAAATTTTTGAATACTTGGCGAAAATTAATCAAGAGAAAAATAGTAAGTTAGTGGTGGTTTATTTACCTATTCGTTCTGATTATGATCGAAATGAATCTGATTTTTGGCGACAATATCTACAGGCAGAATTAGAGAAACGCAACATAATTTATATTGATTTAATTGCTGAATTTAGGAACAGAATGCCTAATGAACAAGTAGAAACTGCTTTCTTGGGCGGTAATGGGCATTATTCTGTATCTGGTAATGAATTTTTTGCTAATCTTTTGTATGAAAAGTTGTTATCTATGCCTGAAGTTGCAGTTATTTTACAAGGGAATAGGGAATAGAATACAGAACAAGCAAAAAAGCAGATTCCAACTATTGCAAAATAAAAATATTAACGTTCAAACCTCTGATTAAGGCGATCGCTCACTGAAATTAAACTGACTTGACTATGGCACTAATAAAATGCTAATACATAGTATCAAATAGCAAATATAAATATTTGCCATTGGTGCTTTTTACAAGTTTAAAAAGGTGTTTAGGAGCAACGTTGATTTATCCCATAGAGCTTCAATTTAACCATATTTCCTCATATCCAAAACTCCAAAACTCTAACACTCATGATCAATAATAGTTTACTTCAGACAAAAAAAATTATCAAAATTGTTTCGATTAATCTGATTTTAATTGTGGTGATATTGAGTTTAGTTGAAGGTCTATCTAGTATTTTATTAATGTTTTATAAAATCAGTAAAGTTCAACCAAGACCTGAAACACGCCACACTCAATATGATGAATTATTAGGATGGGTGAATATTCCTAATGTTGATATTCCAAATATGTATGGAGAGGGGATATATTTTCAAACTAATTCTCAATCATTCAGAAATAAGGAAGACTTTAGCGTTAATATTCCCCCTAATAAAGTAAGGATAGTTTGTTCTGGAGATTCCGTCACTATGGGATGGGGTGTCAGCAACAACCAAAGCTGGTGTCACCTTTTAAGCTCAATCAACCAAAGGCTACAAACTATTAATATGGCCCAAGGGGGATATGGTGTCGATCAAGCTTATTTATGGTACAAACGTGATGGTACTAAATTTGAGCATAACATTCAGATATTTGCTTTTATTACTCATGATTTTTTGCGGATGCAGAATGCAAATTTTACGGGTTACGGCAAACCATTATTATCTTTAGAAAATGGGGAGTTAGTTAATCATAATTTTCCTGTGCCTAGAGGTTCTTTTTTAGCTCCAAAAATTACACAAGGTAGCAGATATATTCAGGAGTTAAGATTTTTAGGTTTATGGAAAAAATTGTTTCCTATAAAACTTGAAACTGACAATAAATATGTTGTTCAAACTCCTGCTATAGCTATCAAAATTTTTGAAGAATTGGCGGAAATAAATCAAGCGAAAAATAGTAAGTTAGTCGTAGTTTATTTACCTAGTCGTTCGGACTATTATAAGAATGACTCTGATTCTTGGCGACAATATCTACAGACAGAATTACAGAAACGAAACATAATCTATATTGATTTAATTGCCGAATTTAGAGATAAAATGCCAAATGAACAACTAGAAAAAGCCTTCTTGGGCGGTAATTGGCATTATTCTGTATCTGGCAATCAATTTATTGCTAATATTTTGTATGAAAAGTTATTGTCTTTGCCAGAAGTTGCAGTTATTTTACAGCAGTAGAAAATACAAAGCAGTTATCTGAGGTGAATTCACTTTAAATATTCCACCTGGTAATGTTAAATTAGCGGTAGTCCTGAATCTGTCAGGATATTTGTTGCTATACTCCTTTTATTGGTAGGAAGTAAGCTGCAAAAATCATTAAAATCATTACTTGTTTACCACTACCAAATTAGCTAATCTCTTAACCATAAGGTCTAAGTACAGGACAAAAATTGAAGATCGCAGCTAAAATTAGATTCATTACAAAGTTTGTTTTAGAGTCTTCATATTTTTCTCGATCGAGACTTATGCAAGGACAGTATATATAGTGTATCCTAGTAACATTAATCTACCTTTCCCCAGAAATTTATCTAATGTTGGCAGAAGACCCGCGCTCTCCTGAAAGGGAGCGTCGGGATGAATGCCAACCCGTGCTATAATAAAACTACTTAATATTGGTATCAGAGTCGAAAACATTGAAAGCCAGATACAAGTATCGTATATACCCAAACAGGGTGCAAATAACCAAACTGAATCAATTATTTGGTTGTTGTAGATACGTTTGGAATAGCACATTAGCACATTGTAATGAACTATATTCTGACGGTCAAAAGAAACCTAGCTATGTTGATTTAACTAAACAATTCATAACTCAAGCTAAAAAAGAGTTAGTTTGGTTAAAGGAAGTTGCATCTACTCCATTACAACAATCTCTCAAAGATTTAGACCAAGCTTACAAAAACTTCTTTGATAGTTGCACTGGAAAACGGAAAGGGATTAAGGTTAAACCACCAAAGTTTAAGTCCAGAAAATCCAGACAAACTGCGAGATTTGTCGGAGGTAATTACAAAATTGGTCAAGATAAAATCTATTTACCAAAGGTAGGCAAGATAAAAATTGTTTGGTCTAGAAAATTGCCTAGTGAGCCTAGTTCTCTAACAATAACCAAAGACTCAGCTAACCGTTATTTTGCTAGTTTTGTAGTCGAAATAAATCCTGAACTGTTACCTAAAACTAACAACTCAATAGGCATTGATTTAGGCATTTCAACTTTTGCAACTTTGAGTAACGGAGATAAAATTAATGCACCAAAACCTCTGAAAAACAACCTCAAAAAGTTAGCTAAATTTCAACGTAAGTTTGCTAAAACCGAGTTAGGTAGTAAACGCCGTGAAAAGGCCAGAATACTAATTGCTAAACTGCATGCAAAAGTCAAAGACATTCGCACAGATTTTCTGCACAAGTTGTCAACTGATTTGGTTAAAAAATATGACAAAATTGTGCTAGAGGACTTGAATGTTTCTGGTATGGTTAAAAACTGCAAGTTAGCTAGAGCAATTAGCGATCTAGGGTGGAGACAGTTTAGAACTTTAACTGAGGCTAAGTGTGAAAAATATGGCAAAGAATTTAGAACTATTTCTAGGTGGGAACCCACTTCTCAAAAGTGTTCTAATTGTGGCTTTAAAGGTGGCAAGAAAGAACTAAATGTCAGGGAGTGGACTTGCTTGAATTGCGGTACATTCAATGATAGAGATGTTAATGCTGCTATTAATATTCTTAATGTAATTCAACCAAAAACCAAGGTTGAAATAGTTGAAGAAACAGTGGTAGAAATACCTGTACAATTATCACTTTTCAATGAAGTCGCCGAGGGTCAACCGGAGACAGTTAAACGGACGCGGAGGAAACGTCAGACTGGCAAGCCAGCAGATTCTAATGATGTGTCAACTCGCCCTGAGTTTTTCAAGCAACTTGGTTTGTTTGAATGATGGATGGGAATCCCGCGCTGTCTCGCAGAGCAGCGTCGGGAGGATGTCAAGCCACCCCTGTATGCTCAACTTTACAGAATCTTTAATTTTGCTGATGGTGTTTTTAGTAGTCGAAATCAGTGGAATTAATTACCGAATAAAGCTTTAAGCTATGAAGTTATACAAAAATAAATTATGAAGTTTTGATGAAGCTATATTTGATAGTACATCTATCTTATGAGAAATGCTATATTAGCTTTTAGCATTCAGATATCAGCTTCTAGTATCTCTGGGTTTAAATCTCCATCCCCGATTTCTATAAACCGGAAGGTGCACAGACGGGTTTAAATTCCCTTCTAAATCTCTATTGCTTATTGTTAATTCCATTTAGCAATAAGAGGTAATACTATTTACTCATGCATTAATGTTACCCTTGGAAGGTGGTAAAAATAACTAGATAAATCATAGAGCTTACTTAACAATAAAATTACTTCCATAAATAGCATTTAGAAATAGAAAACTCAAGTCTAGCAGAGTTTTTGATAATTGGTATAATATCTTCTAAACAAACATCAGCTTAGAAAGTTAGAGAGCGAAAAACTAAACTAATTATTTCATAGTAAAAAGGATTTAGTTTACATAGAGGTGGAATCTTTAAAACTATACGCCCCCCAAAAATTAATATCTCTGGCGAACGGGCATTGAGCTGGAATTAATTGGCATAATTTTTTAGCAAATTTAGGTTGCCTGCTATAGAAAATTCCATTCAACAATAAGGAGTAACATCTTCTAAACAAACATCAGCTAAGAAAGTTAGGGCACGAAAACGTAAAGTCATTAATTCATAGTAAAAAGGATTTATTTTACATAGAGGTGGAATATGCAAAACTTTACGACCAAAGAATTTAATATCTCTGGCAAAGGGGCATTGAGCCGGAATTAATTGACATAATTTTCTGGCAAATTCAGGATTATTAATATCTATATTTTCTATAAAATTACGACAAGGTTGTAGCAAAAAATCTATAGGCTTTTGGGGATAATTATTGGTAGTCGTTTGCATATTTTTACTCCTATTATTTTGAATTAATTGTAATGATGATAGATAGTTGAAAAAAAGAGAATTACGATTAGTAAATACTGCACTCAAGAGCATGAGGATTTTGTCTACAGTAATCATCAAACATAGAAGCTATTTGCTGCTTCTGTCGATTAGCTATATTACCTAGAAACTCTTCATATATTTGCCAAGCAATTGGAGATTTAGCACTGTCAATATCTTCTAAATTCGTAGCTGAATATGTATTTGTAAATGTTGTGATAATTGACCTTTCTGAACTGCTACTCAACATATCTTTTGCTCTTCTTTACTTCATACTTTTAATATACACATAATAAAAACAGATGACAATACATTTTTTATATAAAAAATATTTATCAATTATAGGCAGAGCTTATCTGCCCAACCAAATGTCTTTGAATGAAAAGTCAATAGTCTAAAGAGAAAGAATATTTTGATTAGGAGTTACACAGATACGCTATATATAGCGCTCGAAACTATTGTCCAATAGTACTTGCACTATATAAATAGTGCCTTTGCGTAAGCCCTGTTGATAATACAGTTTCGCGATCGCTATATAAGCAGATTTCATGTCAGTAATTAATTTTTATTTTCAAAAATATATTTAAAATAGTAATTTCTCCTAGTAGACTGACACAGCTAAAACTGTGCAATAGATTTTTGTATTCTATAGATGTCTTTTTCTCCCTACACTTCCCACACTCCCCACCTTCCCCATCCTCCCCACACTCCCTACACTTCCCACACTCCCTACACTTCCCACCCTCCCCACACTCCCCACACTCCCCACACTCCACACACTCCCCACACTCCCAACCCTCCCCACACTCCCCACACTCCCCCTGTTGAGGCAAAACTTAGACGGTGCTTTGATGAACTATAATTTGAGGATATTTTGCTCAAAAATTGGCAAAAAAATATATAAAGCTACCTGTGAAGGAGACTAAGAAGATAAATATGAAAATTCTGGGAATCTCAGCTTATTACCACGACAGCGCCGCCGCCCTAGTATGTGAAGGAAAAATTATCGCCGCCGCCCAAGAAGAAAGATTTTCTCGTAAAAAACACGATGCCAGATTTCCCAAAAATGCTATTTCCTATTGCCTGAAAGAAGCCAACATAGAATTCCTCGACCTAGACCAAGTAGTTTTCTACGACAAACCCTTAATCAAATTCGAGCGACTTCTAGAAACTTACCTTAGTTATGCTCCTAAAGGTTTTCGGTCTTTTCTCATGGCAATGCCAATTTGGTTAAAAGAAAAACTATATTTAAAGACACTTTTAAGAAGAGAATTAGCCACATTAGGTAAATGTAAGTCATCCCAAATTCCTCAACTGATGTTTACAGAACATCATCAAGCTCATGCAGCTTCAGCTTTTTTCCCCAGTCCCTTCGACCGTGCTGCGGTAATGTGTCTTGATGGAGTGGGAGAGTGGGCGACTACTTCGGTTTGGTTGGGAGAAGGAAATAAACTTACTCCCCAGTGGGAAATAGATTTTCCTCATTCATTGGGTTTACTCTACTCGGCTTTTACTTATTACACGGGTTTCAAAGTCAACTCTGGGGAATACAAACTTATGGGTTTAGCTCCCTACGGAGAACCTAATTATGTAGACTTGATTTTAAATAACCTCATAGACTTAAAAGCTGATGGTACTTTCCGGTTGAATATGGAATATTTCAACTATACGACTGGGTTGACTATGACTAATGAGAAATTTGACAAACTTTTTGGCGGACCTCCTCGCAAAGCTGAAACTAAAATTAGTCAACGAGAAATGGATATTGCTGCTTCTATTCAGAGAGTAACTGAGGAAGTAGTTTTACGTCTGAGTCGCACAGTGCAAAAAGAATTGAATGCTGACTACCTTTGTTTGGCAGGGGGAGTTGCTCTCAATTGTGTGGCGAATGGCAAGATTTTACGGGAAGGTATTTTTAAAGATATTTGGGTTCAACCTGCTGCGGGAGATGCTGGTGGAGCGTTGGGTGCTGCTTTAGCTATTTGGTACGAATATCACGACCAACCACGGGTAATAGAAAAAGTGGTTGAGAATATTCCAGAAAAGGAATTAATTTCTGTGGAGTCTGGAAATTCTGCTGTTTCTGTAGCAAAACCTCCTGTTTGTCCTGCTCCGAATGACATGATGCAGGGAGCTTACCTCGGACCGAAATTTGCAGATGAGGAAATTCGGGAATATCTGGATGCTATTCAGGCAAAATATGAATATTTGCCAGATACAGAATTAATGCCACGGTTAGCAGAAATTTTAGATAACGGCAATGTGGTGGGATGGTTTCAAGGTCGGATGGAATTCGGACCCCGTGCTTTGGGAGGGCGGTCTATTATTGGCGACCCCCGGAATCAAAAAATGCAGTCGGTGATGAATTTGAAGATTAAGTATCGGGAGTCTTTCCGACCTTTTGCTCCTTCAGTTTTGGCGGAACGGGTTTCCGATTATTTCGACATTCAACATTCTAGTCCTTATATGTTGTTGGTAGCTCCGGTGCAGGAGAATTTGTTAATTCCAATGACTGAGGAACAAAAGCAGTTGTTTGGAATTGAGAAATTGAATGTGCCGCGATCGGAAATTCCGGCTATTACTCATGTTGATTATTCGGCGAGAATTCAAACTATCCATCAAGAAACTAACCCTCGGTATTATGATTTGATTCAGCATTTTGAGAAGTTGACGGGATGTGGGGTAATAGTGAATACATCTTTTAATGTAAGAGGTGAACCAATTGTTTGTACGCCCGAAGATGCTTATCGGTGTTTTATGCGGACTGAGATGGATTATTTGGTGGTGGAGAATTTTTTGATGGCGAAGACTCAGCAGATTCCTTGGGAAAAGGATGAGTCTTGGAAACAGGAATTTGAGTTGGATTAGAAAGAATTAATTAAACGTTAATATGGCGAAAAACTAGATAGTGATTGCTCTTGTAGTGTATTGACCTAGCTAACTTTTTGCATTATATCATTATCATTGGAGCAAGTTCATGTGATTTAGAGATGTCCACAGCTACCTGAAAGGACTTCCCTCTTTGGTTTCATGCTCTGCCCTCCAATGGTTAAAGCAAGTAGATAGTTTGTCTCATGCTTATCAAATAAGTGCAACATAATAGCAAATATAGGACTTACGCAGAAACGCTATAAATAGTACCTTTGCGTAAGTCTTGAAATAAATATTTGATTAGAACAATAGTATGATGAATCAAAATAAATTTTTACTGTCTAGTAATTTATCAAAGGGCTTCATATCATGGTGTCTAGATAATCCTACAACAGCTATTGCTTTTGGTATATATCTTATATTTCAAGTTTTAGTATTTATTGGTGTAATGGATGTGTCAAATGTCCAGAAGTTTGTTCCTGCCTTTTTTGGAACAATTCTCTTACTAATTTCGACAAATGCACTTAAATCTAATCGCCAAATTGAGGATCTCAAAAACTATTTCGATCATGACAAAGTAGAGTTTATAGACCGAACTCATATTTTTTTTGAAAGATTAACTAGCCTGCTACATGAAGAATCTACAATTGATGTTCTTTATGTTTCTAAAAATCCAATGACAACTTTTACACATCCCTCTGTTCAGCTTTATAGAGATAAACTAAATAAACTTATCACCGAAAACTCACAAAACTTTATGATGAGAAGGTTAATTGTCTTAAACTCTGAAGCGAAAGCAGAGTGGATATGCAACTTATTTGAGAAATACAAACAGTATCCCAGCTACTACATGAGAACACTGGAGACAAGTTTTGATACTGCATTCACAGGCTATCTTATAGTCAATCAACGCTATTGCTTTATGATTATGCCTAGAGAACCAGATTCAGCGGTAAAAACAGTGGCTATTGATAGTGAAACAGTTAGTCAAACCTTCCTAGAAAGATACAATGAATTATGGAAGTCAGCCACTATTGTAGATGATGGTTATTGTGAATATCTTAAGAATAACTGTGTTTAACCATTCAGATTCAATATGGAATGTAACGCACCATCTATATTCCAATTTTTGTCTGTCAAGCTGATGCTTTTTCCTAAATAATGCTTTGCATATTCTAAAAATGAAAATGAACAACCCACCCCACCCAGGCGAAGTGCTTAAAGAACTCTACATTTAACCTTTGAATCTTATCGTTACTGAGATCGCAGAAGCTTTAGGTGCTAGCCAAGAAACATTGCTATCGCAAATATTATTGACACCCTTAGACAAGCTTTGCTAATCTTCAGTAAAGTAATTCAATGTAAGTAATGGCCAAATCTCACGGTTCCTTAACAGGGATAGAAGCAAAAATTGAATATCATCCTGTTTTTGAGGAACTGGGAGAATTGTATGAATCCTGGAAACGGTCTGCTGTCAATTGGATGCAAACTGAGAAGTTGTCAGAATCAGAAGTAGAAAAGCGTCTAATGAAGCGGTTTAACATCCAATGGGCATGGGCTGATTCAATTGCTACTGAAGCCACTCAATGTTTAAACCAATTAAAAACAGCTAAGGATAA
>NZ_JAAHGO010000034.1:0-56663 GCF_010672455.1 Okeania sp. SIO2C9
TGGGGAGTGTGGGGAGTGTGGGGAGTGTGGGGAGTGTGGGGAGTGTGGGGAGTGTGGGGAGTGTGGGGAGTGTGGGGAGTGTGGGGAGTGTGGGAAGCACAGGATCTCAAAAAAATATAGGGTTGTAAATATTCTCTGACAACAAAGAATTAGCCCTGCCTTCTGGAAGGGGCTATAGTTGGGTTAACTCCCCTACTCCTCTGCTCAATAAAATGTAGAAAAGTTTTTGAGAAATGGTATTAGAGTTCCCATCCACTTTTTCCTTCTTCCTTCTTCCTTATTCAACTACTTTTTCATTTTCGCTACTCTAATTGCATAGTCAGCATAGCCTTGATATTCTATGATTTTTTTTCTAGCTTGTTTATATTTTGGATGAAATGCTGGCACTATTTTCATAAATTCTGTTGCGTCTTGCCACTGACTTGCTACTGCTTCCCATTCTATTTTAGTCTGGGCAGACTGAGCCATTTCTGCTGCACTTATAGCTCGATTAACTGCGAGTTTAAATGGGTCTGGGGGTGGTAATACAAGAGTTATTTTTGGGGTTGGTAAAGGTTTTTCTGTTGGGGAATATATAGGTGTAGGTTTAGTTTTTACTTCTTCAATTTCTAGGTTTTCGGAGTTAACTTTTTTTGCTATTGGTGAGGGGATTTCCGGAACTATAACTACAGATTTTTCAGACATTAATTGCCATTGAGAAAATCCATATACGCCTAATGCAAGTAAAGGAATAATCAGTAATACCAAAATGTTTTTTTTGATTGTTTTCTGAATTTTTTGTAAGTAATTATTTTTTTTTATTTGATGAATTTGCTTGGCTTTGTTTGCTTTATTTTTCGCTAATACTGATTTAGGTTTATTTGTTGTTGTTACTCCATAATAAATGCTAGCTTTTGCTAATTCATGTTCATTCTCTGTTTTATGTAAATTAATCTGAGTTTGTTTGGAAAATTTTTTATTTTTTATAATCGGGCTAGGACTATATATTTTGTTCAATACAAAATTTTTTTTAGATAAAAATTCAAATTGATATAATTTAGCTGCTACAATTAACCAAACACTAATAAAAACAAATAAAAGTAACCGTTCAATAAATGTTTCAGGATCTAAAAATTGACTTTTTTCTAAAATTGCAATTTGATAGTTTAGGTTAAACCAAGGCAAAATCAATGTATATATTAAAGTTGCTGCTAGAGTACTAATAACAATTATCAACCAACTATATAAAGCTTTCCACCAACTTGTAATTGGCGGGAATAAGAAAAAATTATACCGATAACTTCGATCTAAAATTTGCCGAAAAGCATGAAAAATCAAAATAAAGTAATGATGCAAAAAAGCAAAAACAGGAATCAAACAAAACAGAAAAATAATACTCAAACAAATGAATAACTCTAAACTTCCCTGTAGTTGTTGCCAAAAATATATTCCTAGTTTTAAATCCTTAATTACGGCAACTAAAATAGTTATAAAATAAACCATAATTAAAGCCTTTAACCAAGAACTAGGACAAGGAAACCAAAGAGGTAAGTATAATTTTTTCTGTTTATTCATTAGATAACTATTTCAGAGGAAAAATTGACAAATCACAAATTCATGCCACAACCAACAGCAGATGGCTCTTTTACTTTTTTTTCACCCGAATTTGGTGAAACTTTTCACTCTCATTTTGGCGCTCAACAAGAAGCAGAATTTAAGTTTGTTTACCCAGTTCAACTATTATCTAGAATACATCAACCCGTGGTGTGCCTACTTGACGTTTGTTATGGACTAGGATATAACACTGCCTCTGCTTTAGCAGCCATCTGGAAAATTAATCCTGGTTGTAAAATTCAATTGGTAGGCCTAGAATTAGACCCAGAAGTGCCAAAAGCAGCGATCGCTACAAATCTTCTAGATAATTGGCCCGACCCTGTGCCAGAATTATTAGCTACTCTCGCTAATACCCATCAATTACAAACAAAAAAAATTCAAGCCAAACTGTCCATCGGGGACGCTAGAATCACTATTCAAGAACTAAATAACTCCGGTTTCCAAGCTGATGCTATATTTCTCGACCCCTTTTCTCCACCCAGTTGTCCTCAACTGTGGACAGTAGAATTTTTGCGCTTAGTAACTAGCTTTCTCAAACCTGATGGTCATCTAGCAACATATTCCTGCTCTGCAGCAGTTAGAACAGCATTACTAGAAGCTCATTTGAAAATTGGTTCTACTGCACCAGTAGGTAGGCGATCGCCAGGAACAGTGGCCAGTTTTACTGAAGAATATTTACCCCCACTTTCCCAAAAAGAAAAAGAACATTTACTAACTCGCGCTAGTATTCCCTACCGAGACCCCCACTTATCAGACTCGGCAGAAATTATTATGCATCGTCGCCAGTTAGAACAACAAAAATCTTCCCTAGAACCTACATCTCATTGGAAAAAACGTTGGTTGTTGAAGAAGGAGTCAGGAGTCAGGAGTCAGGAGTCAGGAGTCAGGAGTCAGATTTGATCAAACTATAGCAGTGCTTGAGGGGTATATTTACAAATTCCAGAGACTACCCAGTATTTCAAAGTCAAAAGTCAAAAGTAAGATTTGATGAAACTATAGCAGTGCTTGAGGGGTATATTGACAAATTGCAGAGACTACCCAGTATTCCAAAGTCTTATATTATTAGCTTTTTATATCAAATTCGCTAAAAAATGTTCCATCTGAGCGCCATTGCCAAATCTTTCTCCATCCCCCCATCTCCCCATCCCCCCATCTCCCACTTTTTCTAAACAACCACCTCGAGGACTGCCATATATGAGAGTATGGGTATTTTGACATCCTCCCGACGTTGCTCTACGAGACAACGCGGGATTCCCATCCATTAATCAAACAGACCAAGCTGAACGAATGACTCAGGGCGGGTTGACACATCACTGAAATCTGCTTCCTTTTTACAGGAAGTCTGACGTTTTCTCCGTGTCCGTTTTTGTTCAGTCTCCGGTTGACCCTCGGCGACTACATTGAAAAGTGATAGTTGTACAGGATTATCTAATACTTTAGTTTCAATAGTTTTAACCTTGGTTGTCGGTTGAACTACTTCTAAAATATTGATTGCTGCATTAATATCTCTATCGTGAAATGTACCGCAATTTAAGCACGTCCACTCTCTTACATTTAATTCCTTTTTACCACCTTTAAATCCACAACAACTGCATTTCTGACTTGTAGGTTCCCAACGGTTAATGACTCTAAACTCTTTACCATACTTTTCACATTTTGCCTCAGTTAAAGTTCTAAATTGTCGCCAACCTAAATCACTAATTGCTTTAGCAAGTTTACGATTACGAGTTAGACCAGAAACATTTCCTTCGGAATGCTTCGCAAACAAATCTTCTAGTACAATAGTGTCGTATTTACGAACTAAATCAGTTGATAATTTATGAAGGAAATCTGTACGGATATCTTTAATTTTGCCATGGAGTTTAGCTATTCTTAATCTACGTTTTTCACGACGTTTACTGCCTGGTTCAGTTTTGACAAACTTTCTTTGAAATGTAGCTAATTTTTTGAGGTTTCGTTTGAGTGGTTTAGGAGCTAATATTTTCTCACCATTACTCAATGTTGCAAATGTGCTGATACCTAAATCTATACCTATTGAGTTATCAGTTTTAGGCAGAAATTCCGGATTAGTTTCTACTACAAAACTAGCAAAATATCTATTAGCTGAATCTCTAATAATAGTTACAGATGTAGGCTGATTAGCTAATGGTCTCGACCAGACTATTTTAATCTTACCTACTTTGGGTAGATAGATGTTATCTTGGTTAATCTGATAATTAGCTCCTACAAATCTTGCTGTTTGTCTTGACTTTCTACTTTGAAATTTAGGAGGTTTAACCTTAATTCCTTTTCTTTTACCAGTACAACTATTAAAAAAGTTTTTATATGCTCGTTCTAAGTCTTTTAATGATTGTTGTAATGGAGTAGAGGCTACCTCTTTTAACCAAAGCAAATCTTTTTTAGCTTGTGTTATAAATTGTTTAGTTAAATCAGTATATGAAGGCTTTTTAATACTATTAGAATATAATTGATTACAGTATGCTAATGACTGATTCCAAACGTATCTACAACAACCAAATAGTTGATTAAACTTTGTGATTTGGACATGATTAGGGTAGATGCGATATTTATATCTGGCTTTCAATTTTTTCGACCTTTTTCTAACACTAAAGCTTGACAGTGTAGTTTTTTTTATACTATGATTATAGCTCAAAAATATTAAATTTGTTAGCATTCATCCCGACACCAAATCAAAGATTATGGTGCGGGTCTTCTGCTAACATTATGATAAATTCAGTAATATAACGTTTCTTATTCATTAAGAACATAATCCCAAAAATCATGGTAGCGGTAGCAATTTTAGCGGCTGGACGTGGCACCAGAATGAAGTCTGACCTACCCAAGGTATTACACCAGTTAGGTTCTTGTACCTTGGTTGAACGGGTCTTGAAAAGTTGTGTTTCTATTCAACCATCGAGAATAATTATTATAGTTGGTTATCGTGGAGACCTTGTACAAGAGTCTCTTCTTAATACTGAAAATCAAGACGATAACTTACCCACCCCAGAATTTGTAGAGCAAAGGGAACAATTAGGGACTGGTCATGCCGTTCAACAATTGTTACCCAGTCTTGCAGGATTTTCTGAAGACCTTCTAGTTTTAAATGGAGATGTACCATTATTACGACCAGAAACTCTGAAGAATTTAATTGATATTCACAAAGAAAATCAAAATGCAGCAACCATCTTGACTGCGAATCTGCCTAATCCCAAAGGTTACGGTAGAATATTTTGTGATACAAATAATATCGTTACACAAATAGTAGAAGACCGAGACTGTACGGCAGCTCAGAAACAAAACCACCGAGTCAATGCTGGAGTCTACTGTTTTAACTGGCCAGCTTTAGCAGAGATTTTACCAAGACTCACCACAAATAATGACCAAAAAGAGTACTACATCACAGATACAGTTAATTTTCTCAGCCCTGTTATGGCAGTTGATGTGAATGACTATCAAGAAATTGTGGGTATTAACGACCGTAAACACTTGGCTACAGCTTATGACATTTTGCAAACGCGGGTTAAAGATGATTGGATGAGTGCCGGAGTAACTTTGATAGACCCCGATAGTATCACTATTGATGATACTGTTTTGTTACAACGGGATGTGATTATTGAACCACAAACTCATATTCGGGGTCGAAGTATCATCGGTGCTGGTAGTCGCATTGGGCCAGGAACTTTGATTGAAAATAGTCAGATTGGTAAAAATGTATCGATTTTGTATTCGGTGATTGCTGATAGTGCAGTGGCCGATCGTACTCGTATTGGCCCTTATGCACATCTACGAGGAGATTCTCAAGTGGGTTCTCACTGTCGAATTGGTAATTTTGTAGAATTGAAAAAAGCTCAGGTGGGCGATCGCACTAATGCAGCTCATTTATCTTATTTAGGGGATGCGACTTTGGGAGAAAAGGTAAATGTTGGTGCAGGTACAATTATTGCTAACTATGATGGGGTGAAGAAACATCAGACCGAAATAGGCGATCGCTCTAAGACTGGTGCAAATAGTGTATTGGTTGCTCCTGTTACTTTGGGGGAAGATGTGACGGTGGCGGCAGGTTCGGTAGTAACAAAGAATGTGGAAGATGATAGTTTGGTTATTGCCCGCTCTCGACAACTTACGAGAAAAGGTTGGCGGTTAAAGCAGTCTGATGAGAAGAAGGAAGAAGGAAGAGGGAAGAAGGAAGAAGGAAGAGGGAAGAAGTAAAAATAGGGAATAAGGAAGAAGGAAGAGGGAAGAAGGAAGAGGGAAGAAGGAAGAAGGAAGAAGGAAGAAGGAAGAGGGAAGAAGGAAGGAGCGAAGGAAAAAAAAATTTTGCGTTGTCTGAATTTTAAGTTTTTGATCCGACATTCCGCACTTCAATTTGCAACATTAAAAGTAGTATATAAATCCGTGGTTTGGTAGGTATTTATACTATGCAAATCATCTCAATTACTTTTTTCGTCGATCAAATTCCGAGTAAAAAATTTACGCATAAATACTTGCTTGATTGTTTACTCAATCACGGTAGCTATGATTTTCTTCTAAAATTATGTCTCCTGTCTCCTGTCTCCTGACTCCTTTTTCTATACTACATTTTGTGATGCGGAATGTGGGTTTGATATGTCCGTACCCTTCCTTCGACTGTTATTTTTTCAAGGTTTCTTTAAGGAGGGAATTTTGTGAGAGCTTTTGAAATTCAGGAATTTGGTAATTTAGTTTTAACAGAAAAACCACAACCACAACCAAAATTTGGAGAAGTTTTGGTCAGAGTAAAAGCAGTCTCGGTGAACTATCGGGATATTTTAATGGTTAAAGGTCTTTACCACCCCCATCTAAATTTGCCTGCTATTCCCTGTTCGGATGGAGTGGGAGAAGTTGTGTCGGTAGGAGAAGGTGTCACTAAATTTAAACCTGGAGATAGAGTTGCGGGTATTTTTATGCAGAAATGGCGATCGGGTAATTTAACTAAGGAGGTATTTAAGTCAGCTTTGGGTGGTGAAGTTGACGGAATGTTGGCAGAATATGTGGTGTTGTCTGAAGATGGTTTAGTAAGTATTCCGTCTCACTTATCTGATGTAGAAGCAGCAACTTTACCTTGCGCTGCAGTAACTGCTTGGCACGCTTTAATGGAAGCAGGTTTAAAACCAGGGGAAACAGTTTTAGTTATGGGAACAGGTGGAGTTTCTTTGTTTGCTTTACAGTTTGCAGTTATGGCAGGAGCTAGAGTCATTGCAACTTCCAGTAGTGATGAAAAGTTGGAGAGGGTGAAGCAGTTAGGTGCATCTGATGTGATTAATTATAAGTCTGTACCGAAGTGGGAAAAACAGGTTTTGACCTTAACTGAGGGAGTGGGAGTTGATTATATTGTGGAAGTCGGTGGAGCAAATACTTTGAGTAAGTCTTTAAAAGCAGTCAAAATGGGTGGGCAAATTAGTTTGATAGGTGTATTAGCAGGAGCGCAAGCAGAATTTAATCCTTTACCTGCAGTGATGAAAGGAGTCCGGATACAAGGAATTTTTGTCGGTTCGCGCCAAATGTTTGAGGCGATGAATAAGGCTATAAATGTTAATAAATTACATCCTGTATGCGATCGCGTCTTTCCGTTTGAGTCAGCTCCAGAAGCACTAAGTTATATGGAAACAGGTTCCCATTTTGGTAAAATTACAATAGACTTCTTGCAAAAGTCAGGGAATAGGGAATAGGGAATAGGGAATAGGAAATAGGGAGATGAAATTATTTATTTCATATCTTGAATTGATTAGATTAACATTTTTGCCAGAATTATAATTCAACTTTAGGAGATAAAAATGTATCCGCTCAATAAATTGGGGTAAAAAGAGAAAAAGTAGAGCTAGTGTTGTAGAATATGACTTATGATGCAAAAACTATCATCAGAAAAATTAGTGGCCACATTACTGCGATCAATTGACCCAGGTTTGATTGCAGATGTGGGAGTGCGTCAAACAGTAGAACTATTACTGAATCTGGTAGAGCAACTCAACTCAAAAGTTACACAACTAGAAGAAGAAAACCAACAGCTACGGGACGAAAACAACCTTCTCAAAGGTGAACTTGGCAAACCAGACATCAAAGCTAGTAAAAAGAAAGGATGAACTCGTCAGTATGCTTGCCAACTCTAGTAGCCAAAATTAATCCACTCGATGATGCTTGAGTCATGCCAATCCAATAATCCCCTTGTGTTAATTCATTTGCCTGAGAGTGTTTTTGTTTTTTTGGACGAATGACCAAAACTCATCACTGCTGATTTGTGAGGTTTCAATATCTTGGACATGAGCATTATGAATCATCTGTCCTTTTTGAGAGGCAGCTCTCACTAAACTGACTACTGTATTATAGGCAAGATTCACTGTGCGACTAATTCCTCTTAAACTACTACCCTCAACATGAGCCTGTAGAACCATGCGCATTTTCTCTGGTTCAACTTTTCGCCGATAGTAGAGAGTGTCAAAAGTATCGGTGAAAGTTTGTAGGCATTCAGGACAATAATATCGTTGACTTCCTTTGCTAGTCTTTCCATGTTTATGAGTTTTCTGATGGCCACACAGAGGACATTCCATGATGATTGAGAGTATTTAGGGACAATACTCATCTTATCATTCCCACACTTTCTTGATGCACTACCATTTCATTTTCTAAACTGAACACTTTGAATAGAAAAATGAACAGAAAGTGAACAATTTAATAAAAAAGTGAACAGAAAAATGAACAATCACTTTGGAATTATTGTGAGATTATTAGTTTGAACTTATAGTTTTTAAATTTTCACCCAGAAAAGCTCATGAATAAAATACACTTTTTCCAAAAACTGGCGATTACTAGCTTGATTACCACTGGCATCACAGCAGCTATTGGAATAACTAATTCAGTAGCATTAGCTGGAGCGAGACTAAGTTCATTTCCTAGTGAACCCATGCCCAATGATCTTGATATTCCAGAATCAGGTATGTTTACCGGTTCACAAACATTTACTATTATGAGTTTCTGGGATAATGATTGGGATACACCAGTGGATGTTACCCTTAACTTCAATTTAGTACAAACTACTGGCGTTAATGATATTTTTCCATTTGTTAACAATTTTACACTAGGAGCGAATGTTAATAATCAGAAAGTATCTTTATTTGCCACACTTTCAGCAGATCAATTAAATGATGCAATTCCTTTATTAGGTGGTCCATTAGAGTTTGAACTTGACAGTCCTACATTTTCATTTGTGAAAACTCCTGATCCATGCAGTTGTACTCCTCCCGAACCAGAACCACAAGGAAGTCTTCCCAAAAATCCCATTCTTACTGCGCTGATGAAACCTATTTCTGCGTCAGCATCTACAATTTTATCTATGTTTGAACAACCTGCTCATGCTCAGGTAACTGATGTATGTCCTCCATGTCCTATACCTGAACCATCCTCAATCCTAAGCTTATTTGCCCTTGGAAGTATCGGCGCTAGTTCAACTCTTCTTCACAAGAAAAAGAAACAAAAGTTAAAAAGCTAAACTGTAAGGAAGCAAAAAAAATTGAGCGCATTATGGCTTTGTTGCACAAAAGACGAAAATAGGTATCCACTCAATATGATGGGGTAGGCAATTATTATAGTTGCCAAGACCAACCAAGGCAGTTAACAGAAGAGCGATCGTAAATAATAGTTGCCAGAGGGGGAATATTCCTAGTCTTAGCAATGCGATCGCGTACATATTCAAAAAAGCGAGGGTCCCAGTTTACGAGTAGTAGCAACTAGAGACATAAAAGTATCCCAAGATGCAGTCCCCTGATTTGTCTGAGTTCCATAGCTAATATTGCGTCGTTGAACCATAGTCCTAGCAGCTAACTCCGCTGGATTATTATGCAATGGTAATTCCGGATGCTCTAACACCAAGAGCAACTCGGAAATTTTGGCCGCAGTTAATTGTTTTCGTTAATCCAACTGCTGATAGCCACTCTGGGTCCCGAAAAGTCGAGAAAATTCAGAGCGTAATCTATGGGCAGTTGAAAGTGTGGGAGCATCTCTATAAGCAAGTAAGTCTCGATAGTAATCCCAAAAATCATCCAAGAATTGTTCTAAGAGTTTTTGATGATAGTTTTTGCATCATAAGTCATATTCTACAACACTAGCTCTACTTTTTCTCTTTTTACCCCAATTTATTGAGCGGATACATAAAAATGAAAGCATTAGTCTTAGAAAAACCAGGAATTCCTGATAGTTTACTTATGGCAGAAATGCCCTTACCACAGCCAAAAGTAGATGAAATTAGGGTAAAAGTCCATGCGGTCGGATTAAACCCTGTTGACTATAAAGTGGCTGCTTCTGGGTTTTCCAGGTGGAGTTATCCATTTATTTTGGGGTTAGATGTGGCAGGGGTTGTGGATGCTGTCGGTGCTGATGTGACTGACTGGCAAGTTGGAGATAAAGTTTATTATCATGGGAATTTGTCGAAACCTGGAGGTTATGCAGAATATACTAACGCTACCGCTATAGCAGTTGCTCCACTTCCAGAAGGTGTTTCTTTTACTGAAGCTGCTTCTATTCCTTGTGCGGGTTTGACTGCTTACCAAGCTTTGCATCGACGCTTGCACATTCAGTCAGAGCAAACTATTTTAATTCATGGTGGTGCTGGTGGGGTAGGTGGTTTTGGAGTACAGTTGGCAGTGTTAGCTGGGTTGGAGGTAATTACAACTTGTTCTCGGAGTAATTTTGATTATGTGCAACAGTTGGGAACAAAGCATTTAATTGACTATAAAAATGAGGATGTAGTTGCGAGAGTGAAAGAAATTACTAAAGGGCGGGGTGTTGATGCAATTTTAGATACGGTTAGTTCGGAAACTGCAACAAAAGGTTTTGAAATGTTGGCATTTAATGGTGGAATTGCTTGTATTGCTGGGTTGCCTGATTTTAGTAAGTTTAAACCTTTTAGTATTGCTGCTTCTATCCATGAAGTTGCTTTGGGAGGTGCTTATTTATCTGGGGATAAAATAGCAATTAAAGACTTAGGGAAGATGGCAAGAGAAATGGGGGAATTAGTCAGACAAAAAAAAGTTGATTCAATGTTGACAGAAGTAATTAGTTTGGAGGAAATACCAGAAGCATTAAATCGTTTAAAAGGTCGTCATGTTCGGGGTAAAATAGTTGCTAAAGTTGCAGAATAAAGTGTATTAGAGAAAAAAAATACCTTTATAATATCATATCCTGATAATAGCCCGATGAAAAAAAATAAAGTTCCATATTTCAAGGCTCTGAATTCAGGCAAAGGTACTGATAACTGATAACTGATAACTGATAACTGAAGTGACTCCTTCTTAAATTTAGAGATTACATTCTTGAACTTTAGAATATAATATTCGACGCAAACGTTTAGTAATCATAAATTCTGGAATATTCACAGTAGCATCTAGCTCTCTTAAAGCTATTGGCAAATGACCTTGAGGAGCATTTTCTGAAAAATTTAACTGCTCATATTGTTTCCATTTTCTCGCTTTTCTCCAACCTAATTTGTCACCAAATATTTGATAACTTTGTGGGTCATATGCTTCCAAATTATTACCAGTTTCTAAGTAAATTGATACTTGAATACTAAGACCAAATTTGTCTTCAGAATATTTCCGCCATAGTCGATCGATATTGCTAATTTCTTCACAAGAAATTTTTTCTTTTATTGCTCTTGTATTGATACCTCCTCCTCTCTTTCTTTGAGTTAAAGTTAAAATCAAATCGTATGTTTCTTCGTCTGCTTCTTGCCATTTATTATCTGCTAATAAATTTTCTAACTTAGAATAAGGAGAATTATCTGGCTCTGGTGAAGTAATAATTTGAGATTGAGAAATATCTGATTTATTGTGGGTTAATATTTCTAGATTATTAGCATTTGCTAACGATGGAAATGCTGCGAAAAAAATCCATAAAAAAATAGTTAAATTTTTGAATTTATACTTAATCATAAGTTAACCTCCAAATTATTCATCATCATATTCTATAATTTATTCAATATATAGTAATCCTATTTAATTAAAATTTTATAGCTCTACGTACTAGGGAATAGGAAATAGGGAATAGGGAATAGTAAACTGTTAAAGGGTTTTCGGTGCGAAATCTGTCAGGAAACAAACTTTAGAAATGTTCTAACCTTAATGCGTAGCGCTATATATAAAATATATTAGAATTAGAAGCAAGCTCCTAAGTATTTAGGCTAAAATTAACTTCTATCATAGAGGAGGACTAAGTTACGATAAACATTATCATAAATTTTTAAATTTGACTGACTTCTTGAAGTCAAATAATCATAACTATTCAGCTATTAATAGTAAATTTTAAGGCGTTTCAGCAATACCCAGTTTAATTTGGCTTTAACTTATCAATCGCTTTTACCGAAAAATCGTGGTCTAAAGACTGCCCTTTTAAGGGGATAAAAAAAAGAGAATTGCGTATTTTAAGCCTCCTTATTACAGAGGTACTGATAACTGATAACTGAATGCTGAATGCTGAATGCTGAATGCTGAATGCTTACAAATAATCTTTCCACAAATGAAAATTAGTTGTCCTACCAAGTAAAAATACACCTTCTCCTTCTATTCTTGATTGCCTCAATAAATCATAGGCATTTGCGATAACATAATCTAGACAATCTCGATCTGCCAACAATACATCTTGTTCAGTTTCATACAATGAAACGCCTTCATTTCGCAAACATCTTCTTGCATAAAATACTGTCATATCTCGTCCTAATATTTGTTCAATCCACGCCCTTGATCCAATCGCAAATCCTTGATTGGGATAACACATAAATACTAACCCACAAATACTGCTAATAATAGGTTTTATTAGTTCTCCATTTTCATTAAAAGCTTGGTCTAATGGTAAATTTTTAAGTTCTAAGTCTTTGGCAGTATAAATTTTTTCCTTAATCTTTTTAAACTCTTCATTTGATAATTTAGTCAAAGGTATTGTAGCAAATTTTTGATTTTTTAAATATTCGATCCACTCAGAATATAAATTACATTCTTGAGCACCATAAATTAGAGTTTTTAAATATCTTTTAGAAGGTGGCACACCATCTTTAATTGTAATACCTGGGAATTGAATTTTTTCTCTGTAAGCTATATATGTTAGAGCAGTAATAGTAGTCGTTGAAGCATAAGGCAAAACTCGTACAATTTCTTCTTGATATACTTGACCTTTACCTTCTAATCCATCAATTACTGCTTTACACTCTGGTGACATTTCATACAAACAACCATGTACAGTAGAATTTTTTTTATAAACTAAATTAGCATAACTTGGATCGACATTATTCGTCGGCACATATAAATTAAATTTCAATTCAAAGTCTTTTAATATAGCTGGTTGAGAATGTAAAATCAGTGAATTAGGTTCTGTATTGTATTTATCCTTTGTTTGAGAATTTAATGATAGTTTGAATTCTAGTAATGATTTAGATAAATTGGAGCCATAGGCAAAGTATTTAATATTAGAAGTAGACCAGGGAAGTTTTTCTGAATTTGGTTGCATATAACCTATATTAGTGAGTAATTAGTAATTTTCATTTTATCAATTTTTTCTGAGTTAAGTTAAACTACTAATGTAATATAATTAAGTAATTTTGTTTGTAGTTGGGCTTTAGCCCTAATACTTGTCTTATTGCTAGAGCAAAACTACGATAAAAGTTCACATCGCGTTACCATGTCTCAAACCATACTAAAACCCCAAAATACAATTCCTCCTCTTGAAAACGGAGACCAACTTACTCAGATAGAATTTGAACAACGTTATGAAAAAATGCCTGATGTCAAAAAAGCTGAATTAATCGAAGGAATTGTTTACATGGCATCACCTTTACGAATAACTGAACATGGAGAACCCCATAGTTCAAGCGACAAAAAAGTATTGAAGAAGTCCGCTCGGAAGATAGCGATCGCCAACCTCAAGTCGCAATTGTTATGGGAATGGCAAACCGAAACCGAGAAGCTTGGGTTTTGAATGGTTTTATTGAATAATTAACGATGAAACTCGAAGACTATTTTAATTTTTTAGCTCCCAATGATATTCGACTGAAAGGAACTAGGGTAGGAATTGAAACTATCTTTTATGATTTTATTTATAGATCGAAAACTCCTGAAGAAATTTTCCAAACTTATTCGTCTTTAACTTTGGAACAGGTTTATGCCACAATTTTATATTATTTGCACAATCAAGAATCAGTAAATCAATATATAGCTGATTGGTTAGAATGGAGCAGAAAAATGGAAGAAGAACAGCGTCAAAATCCTTCTCCTGTGGTACAGAAATTGATCAAAATTAAGGCTAAACTAGGGAATGTAAGTAGGGGTGATTCGCGAATCACCCCTACATTTTTACCGTGAAATTTGTTTTATAATAATGTCCTAAACAGTACATTTATTAGTTCAACAACTTAATAGGTTTGTTCGTAAATAAGTGTCAAGCGATCCCTACAATAATCTAACTGAATTACTGAAAATCTTCTTCAATCGGCAAAATCACTTCATTATATAATTTATAAATTTTTCTGTAATCGCTTTAGCATTATTTATTCTCCAATCTATTTATTTAATTATAAAGTTTCTGTAAATTCATTATTTTCATATCTTATGATAAATTCTGCTGTAGATAACTGATATTTAGTCTCAAATTCCTGCAATCTTTGTTTAGTTATTTCAATACCATTAGACAAAGACTGTAATTCTCTTTATAATGCTGCTTTTAATAAAATTTTTAATGATTCTGGATGCTGGCATTTAATTTTTATTTCTGGCATATTGACTTCCTGAGAATATTTTCAATTTCCTGCAATAAATCTACCAAAGTAGGAGCATTTGAGGAAATAACATTTTCTTAACTTCCATCATGTTTATGGTGAGGAAAATTTGGCAAGTTTAGCTTTTTATGATGCCTCGTATTATGACATCTTTAAAGTTATAGATTGGGCGGTGCGTTATACTTCTTTAACGCACCCTACTGGACTCCCGACTCCTCAATCCTCACTCTCCTGAATAACACAGATGCTTTACTTAATTTGCCAACTTTATATCAATCAAAAAACACAAATTAAGACATTAATAGTAAGTAATTTACGCAGTCATTAAAGAGTTGATTAAGTTTGCCTAATCCCGTTGACATATAAAATTGGGGGGGGGTAAGATTATATAAAGTGAATAAATTAAGTGTTTTTTTTATTACACAAATTACAAAACAAATACATACACAAATCCAATTGGAGCTTAACACATGAATTTCAGCAATTTCAGCAAGCAAATCCTTACAGCTCTCGCTACTGCGACGGTTTCCCTTGGAGCCACTTTTTCCCTCCTAGCTCCTTCAGGACTAGCAGCATCGTTTACCACACAATTCCTTAACAGCGAAGGCGGAGTCGAATTTGAGTTAGACTGGAGTGGTGAGTTCGGGGACGACGAAACGATTATAGGTAGCGATGGAGAGCTGACCGGGGAGTGGATCGTGAGGTATGACGGTCAGCGCTACGAATTAGGCAGCGGAACAGAATTTGCAGAATTTGGGGGGTACACCTGGGTCTATTCGGATACCGAAGGTCTTGTCGCTGGATCGCAGGTAGGTATATGGGGCATGCTCGGCGATGAGGCCAATCGAGGAGGTGGTCGGAAATGGTCGCTAGGACTTGCTGATGGCTCAAATGTAGATCTTGGCGCGCCAATTTTTGACACGCGCACGAGTAGGAACGACGTTAACGTTACGACTGGTACTGAAGAAGTTTCGACCCCCGAACCTAGCCTCACATTAGGTTTTATCGCACTTAGCGGTTTAATGCTAGGTGGAACTAGAAAGAGTAGAAAGGGTAAAAGCTAAGAAGTCTAGTTAGGAGGAGTCAGGAGTCAGGAGACAGGAGTCAGAATGAAAGGAGGAAGAAGGAGTCAGGAGACAGGAGTCAGGAGTCAGGAGTCAGAATGAAGAGGGAATCTGCTAACAGTTTTCAGGTATGAATTGTTTGGCAAAAAGCCAAGAAGTCTAGTCAGGAGACAGGAGTCAGGAGTCAGAATGAAAGGTTTTTATCACGCTCTTATCTGACATAATATTACGCAAAGAAACCGGGTTTCTCCTAGAAACCGGGTTTCTGTATTCCTGATAACTGATAAAGGATTCAGGAGAGAATAGAAGTCAGAACTCAGAAGGTTTTTGCATTTTTCAATTGTAGTAATGTATGAATCTAGTAATTAGACTTCTCCAGAAAAGAGGGAACAGGGAACAGGGAACAGGGAACACGGGGGAGTAATTGATAATTTATGGATAATAATTGATTTTATTTTTCATTTTTGGAGAAGTCTATTTACTTACCCCTTCTTCATTCTGACTCCTTCTTCCCTCCTGACTCCTGACTCCTGTCTCCTGACTCCTTCTTCTCTAACTACGCACTAAAATACTTCGCCACAGGATGATAAGTAATAATCGCTGTCGTCGATTGTTCTGGATAAAGTTGCTCGCTCTCATCCATATACATATCAATCCTTTTCACATCCAACAAGTCTAACTGCTTAAACTGATCCTGCATATTCGGACAAGCAGGATAACCAAAACTATAACGCGACCCTTGATAACGCTGTTTCAGGAGGTCCTTAATATTATCTGCATCCTCTGCAGCGAAACCTAACTCCCGACGAATACGAGCGTGTAACCATTCCGCCATTGCCTCAGCAGTTTGCACCGCCATACCGTGGAAATACAAATAATCTGTATACTGATCGGCAGCAAACAACTTCTGCGCAAACTCAGTCGCTATTTCTCCTACTGTTACAGCGTGCATCGGGAACACATCAATAATTCCCGAATCCTTGGGAGCAAAGAAGTCAGCAATACACAACCGTCGTCCAGACTTTTGCCGAGGAAATTCAAAACTGTTGACAACTTTTGTTGCCTTTCCAGTCTGAGTCACTTCCTCTGAGTCATAAATGAAAAGTGTATTTCCTTCTGATTGACAAGGGAAATAACCATAAATTGCTTGGGGATGTAACAACTTTTCTTCGACTACCCGTGACTTCCAAGTTTCTAGAATGGGATAAACTTTCTCAGCTAAAAACTCATTATATTCTTCCCGTGGTTGCCCTTGGGGTTTGCGGAATTGCCACTGCCCTGCCATCAACGCTTGTAAATCTAAATACCAGAATAATTCCTCAAATGGCATATCTTCTGGTTGTAATAACTTGGTTCCCCAGAATGGAGGAGTGGGGCGATCGATATCTACTGCTACATCATCGGAACGTCGAGTATCTACCACGACTGGTTCAGCAGGTTTAGTTTCCTCTTTTTCCTCGGACTTAACTTGGGTATCAACTTTACCATTACCATTCCCATTCCCATCACCGTTACCGTTTTCTTCGGCAAACTCACCTAAGAACCCTTGAATGTCATCCCATTTCTCTCCTGCTTTTGCTGGCATCAACTTATCCATGAAATGCAAGTCGGAAAACGCATCCTTACCATAAACAACTTTACCTTTGTAGGTATTTTGGCAATCTTGATGAACGAATTTAGGTGTTAGTGCAGCACCACCTAAAATCACCGGAACTGTAATACCTTCTTGGTTAAATGTTTCCAAGTTATCTTTCATAAATGCGGTTGACTTCACCAATAAACCACTCATGGCGATACAGTCAGCATTATGTTCCCGGTAAGCGGAAATAATATTATCAACTGGTTGTTTAATTCCGAGGTTAATTACTTTATAACCGTTATTTGACAAGATAATATCTACGAGGTTTTTGCCAATATCGTGAACGTCCCCTTTAACAGTAGCAATTAAGAAAGTTCCTTTAGAATTATCCTCACCTGACTCTTCTGTTTCCATGAAAGGTTGTAGATAGGCAACTGCTGCTTTCATAGTTTGAGCAGACTGCAATACAAATGGTAATTGCATTTGTCCAGAACCGAATAATTCTCCCACTACTTTCATCCCATCTAATAAATAGACGTTGATAACATCTAGTGGCGGATATGTTTCCAAAGCTTTTGCTAAAGCATCCTCTAAACCGATACGTTCCCCATCAATAATATGTTGTTTTAAACGTTCTTCAATTGGTAAATTTTGTGTGGCACTTCGGTCTTTTTTAGTTGTCTTACCCTGGAACATTGTTGTCAATTCAGTTAGAGGGTCGTAAACACAAATATCCCCATCAAATTCACGTTGATCATATATTAGTTTCCGACAAACTTCTTGATGTTCTGGTTCAATTTTTGACATGGGTAAAATCTTACTGGCACTAACAATAGATCCATCCAAACCTACTAACATTGCTTCATGCAAAAATACCGAGTTTAATACTTGTCTTGCTGCGGGATTTAAACCGAATGAAATATTAGAAACCCCAAGCATTATATGACATTCTGGTAACTCTTCCCGAATCCTTTTAATAGATTCAATAGTAGCTTTTCCATTTTCCCTATCCTCTTCAATCCCTGTAGAAACTGGCAAAGCTAAAGTATCAAAGAACAATTCATGGGCAGGAATCCCATATTCTACTGCTGCATCATAAGCTCGTTTAGCTATTTCAAATTTCTTATCCGCCGTCCGCGCCATTCCATCCTCATCGATGGTTCCAACTACCACACCAGCACCATATTTTTTCGCTAATTCTAATACTTTAAAAAAACGAGGTTCTCCATCTTCATAGTTAGTAGAATTGAGCAAACATTTACCGCCAGCAACTTTTAAACCAGCCTCCATTTTTTCCCATTCAGTGGAGTCTAACATCAGAGGCAAATTAACATTTGTGACTAAGCGAGATGCTAATTCGTGCATATCTTTAACCCCATCGCGCCCCACATAATCAACGTTAACATCGAGAATATGTGCCCCTTCTTTTACCTGAGATTTTGCCAGGGCAACTAAACCATCCCAGTCTTCATTATTCAGCAAAGTTCGACATTTTTTAGAACCACTAGCATTAAGTCTTTCCCCAACAATTAAAAATGAGTTATCTTGTTCGTAAGTTTCGGAAGAATAAATAGATGCTGCTGAGGGAATAAAGTTATATTTTCGTTCTTTTGGTTTAAGAGTTTCGGTAATTTCAGCTAATGATTTAATATGGTCTGGTCGAGTACCGCAACAACCGCCGATAACTTGCACTCCCAGGTCTTCAACGAAGTGCATTAATGCCATTTTTAACTCTAAAGGAGTTAATCTATAGTGAGCTTGTCCGCCAACATTTTCTGGCAAACCAGCATTAGGAATACAGGAAACAACAAAAGGCGAATTTTCCGACAAATAACGAATATGTTCCTTCATTAAATCCGGACCAGTAGCACAATTTAATCCCAGAATATCAATAGAATAAGGTTCTAAAATTGTCAGAGCAGCATTAATTTCCGAACCTACTAACATAGTGCCAAAAGATTCCATAGTTACTGACACCATGATGGGGCGGCGATCACCTTTTTTAGCAAAGGTTTCTTCTATGCCATTTAATGCAGCTTTTATTTGCAAAACATCCTGACAAGTTTCCACAATAAATAAATCTACTCCCCCATCAAAAAGACCTTCCGCTTGTTCGGCAAAACCATTTTTTAGGGTGTCAAAATCAATATGTCCGAGGGTAGGTAATTTTGTTCCTGGCCCCATTGACCCAGCAACAAATCGAGGTTTTTCTGGAGTAGAAAATTCCGCAGCCACAGACTTTGCTAATTCCGCTGCTGTTTTATTCAAATAATAAGCTTTGTCCGCTAAATCGTATTCTGCCAAGACAATTTTTGTACCGCCAAAAGTATCCGTTTCAACCACATCGGCACCTGCTGCGAAGAAAGCTCGGTGGACTGTAGCAACTGCTTCTGGTTTTGTATGGACAAGATATTCGTTGCAACCTTCGTATTCTTTACCGCCAAAGTCTTCAGCAGTCAGGTTTTGGACTTGGAGATTAGTACCCATCGCACCATCAAAGACGATGACTGGGCGTTCTGGGCTATGGAGACGATTTAAAAATGAGCTGTTCATAATCAAGTGTTTGGTTTTTAGTATTAATTTTATACTACTCTTTTCAGAGTTTAAGAGCAATTTATTTTCTTTATGATAATATGTCTTAAGAGGTGCTATCGCAATTAGAACATAGATTGTCTACAATTAAATAATCATTCAAATTAACTCAAAAAATTTGAAGTTATGACTCGGATACTGATGACTTATATATCCTAACATCTATCAATAATTTATTAGTATTTATAGGATAATTACCAATAAATATAACTTCAAAATGAGAATAATAGATCATCAAAAATGATAAATGAATTAAGAATTTATTTCTATTACCATTACAAAGTTATTCTTTTTGAGCAGACCAAGTTGGTATAATAAAAATCAGGCTGATTAATTATAGTGAATTAAGTTGCTTAAAAAAAACTAATGATTTGATTCAATCAACTAGAATAAAATAGCTATGAATAGAAAAGAGCAACTACCAGCAATAAAACTTTGTCAAAATTTAAGTATTTGGTGGAAAAATTATCTACAAGACAAGAAATCGACTCGTAGTTTTCTATTACGTTTGTTGGTTGCAGGTACTACTGTTGTAGTTAGTATTGCTGCTTTTTATAGCTATCAAGTTGTACGTGAATTAATTCTGGATAATTTGAAAAAAAATGCTTTGTTGGAAGTGCAGCTAGGAGCAGATAATATCGATCAATGGTTGGGTAGTAAAAAAATTGAAGCATATACTAGCGCTAATACTCCTACATTCCGAACCATGGACTGGTCAGTAGTTAGACCTTTCTTAAAATCTAAAGAGTTGCGATCGCCAGATTTCTTCTTTTTTGCGATGATTAATCCTGACGGTTCCTACTATACCAGTAAAGTTGGTAAGGCAAAAGCCAATCTCAAAGACCGCAAACACATTAAACGAGCAATAGCTGGTGAAGTAAATGTTTCCGACCCTGTCATTTCTCGAACTTTAGATGTTCTGATGGTTTTTGTTGTGGCTCCTGTCTGGTCGGACGCTCCTAATATTAGACAACCAATAGGAATTCTAGCGGGTGCAATTTCAACTGACCGGATGAGGCAAGTAGTGAGTAGTTTGCAGTATGGCACCAATAGTTATGCTTTTGCACTTAATTCTGAAGGAGAGTCAATATTTACACCTCCAAAAGATCTAAACGGCAATGAAACAAAACCTATTCCTAATTTTTCGTCGTCAGAAAACCCAGAGTTGCAGAATATTGCCCGAAAAATGCTTGCCAAGAAAAAGGGCATCGAATTAATAGAAATTAGCGATAACGGAGGGTTGCGTCAGCAGTATCGCCAAGTTTATCTAGCCTATCTTCCCATAGAGAAAGCAGAGTGGTCTCTGGGTTTAATTATTCCCCGGGCAAATATTGAATCACAACTCAAAGCACTAAATCTGATGGCGCTAGTAGTGCTAAGTTTAGCCGTTACTATGGTTATCGTCTTGTGGAAAGTACAATCATTTGAGCAAAAGCAACTCAAAAAAACGAAACAAGCGGCGGAGATAGCAAACCAAGCCAAAAGCCAATTCCTAGCTAATATGAGCCATGAATTACGTACTCCTCTCAATGGCATTCTCGGTTACACTCAAATCCTTCATCGTTCTAAGTCTTGGGGAGAAAAAGAACACAAAGGCATTGAAATTATTCATCAATGTGGTAACCACTTGTTAACTCTGATCGACGATGTTCTTGATATATCAAAAATAGAAGCTCGTAAACTTGATTTATATCCCTCCGATTTTCATTTTCCCTCTTTCCTAGAAGGAGTTGTAGAAATTATTCGTATTAGAGCAGATCAAAAAGGAATTGAGTTTATTTATCAACCAGAAACCAACTTGCCAACAAGCATCATTTCAGACGAAAAACGCTTGCGCCAAGTTTTAATCAATTTATTAAGTAATGCAGTCAAATTTACTGATACAGGTAAGGTGGTTTTTCAAGTGAAAACTTTTACAGGTGAGTTGAGTCAGAGTAGAGATAACTCACATTCATTTTCTGCAATTGAATTTAAAGTTCAAGATACAGGAGTTGGTATTCCAGCAGAAAAAATCGACGCTATTTTTAAACCCTTTGAACAGGTGGGAGAGCAGATCAAGCGCTCTCAAGGAACAGGATTAGGATTAGCTATTAGTAATCAAATTGTTAATCTCATGGGTTCAAAGATTAAGGTAGAAAGTCATTTAGGTGTAGGCAGTACATTTTCTTTTGAAGCGAAATTTCCTCTTAGTACTAACTGGTTCAAGTCAGCTTCTACGATCGCTGGAAAACAAATTATTGGTTACACAGGGACACAAAAAACTGTTCTGGTTATTGACGATCGCTGGGAGAATCGATCTGTGCTAATTAATTTGCTGCAACCAATTGGTTTTGTAACTGCGGAGGCAGAAAATGGTTCTCAAGGATTAGCTAAATTAGCAGAACTAAAACCAGATGTAACCATTGCAGATTTACAGATGCCAGTGATGAATGGTTTTGAGATGCTCAGGCAGCTGCGTGCAGTTGATGAATTGAAAAATTTGGTAGTAATAGTTTCTTCTGCCTCCGTATCAGAGAGAGATCGACACAAAAGTCTTGATGCTGGGGGTGATGATTTTCTCCCTAAACCTGTAAATGCACAGCAATTATTTAAAATGCTAGATCGACATTTAGGAATTGAATGGAAATATGCTCAAACAGAAAATATAGAAATAATGCCAGAATCATCTGCTTCAGATATAGTTATTGACAACTCTAAGATTTTATCCCCACCACCAGAAGAATTAGAAATCTTACTCGAATTGGTACAGAGAGGTAGGCTAAATAAATTGAGTACAAAAACTCAACAAATTCAGCAGTCGAATCAAAAATATATTCCTTTCGTTAAACCAATTTTGCAATGGACTGAAGATTTTGAAGCTGATAAAATTGAAGAATTTATTCAAAGTTTTTTGGAGCAAAAGGAGTAAATTAGTGACAACCACAAGTAGTTCAGCACTTATTTTAGTTGTAGATGATACTCCAGCTAATCTCAAAGTAATGGTTGAAACTTTAACTAATGAAGGATATGAAGTTACCACAGCAATTAGCGGTGAACGAGCGCTCAAACAAATTTCTTATGAATTGCCAGAACTCATATTGCTAGATATACAAATGCCAGCCATGGATGGATTTGAAACTTGTAAAAAGTTGAAAGAAAATCCTGAAACTAAAGATATCCCTATAATTTTTATGACAGCAATTACAGACAGTGAAAGTATAGTTAAAGGTTTTACTTTAGGAGCTGTTGATTATATTACAAAACCTTTTCAAGCAACAGAAGTTCTTGCTAGAGTTAAAAATCATATCAATTTACAATATTTGAGAAAAAATCTAGAACAAACAATAGTTAAGAAAACTCATGAACTCGATCAAATTTTAAATGAGTTAAAAAAATTTCAAGTAAAACTGATTCAAAGCGAAAAAATGTCGGCACTGGGAGAATTAATTGCTGGAATAGCTCACGAATTAAATAATCCCATCGGCTCAATTTATAGTAATACTAATCATCTAGAAATTTATATTAAAAATATAATTCATCACTTATCTCTTTACCAAAAATATTATCCTCATCCTGTTTCAGAAATTATTGAAGATGCGGAACAAATTGATCTAGACTTTATCATTCATGATTTACCTAACATGGTTACATCTATGAAAGCAGCTTCAGAAAGAATTACTTACCTGAGCACATCTTTACGAACATTTTCTCGCATTGAATTAAATAACAAAAAAAAGGTGATATTTCATATCCATAAAAGCATTAATAGCACCCTATTAATTCTCAATCATCGTCTGAAAGCTAATCAGTATCGTTCACGGATTAAAGTAGTGAAAAATTATGGATATATTCCACATATTGAATGTTTCCCCGGACAATTAGGACAGGTATTTATGAATCTTATTTCTAATGCGATTGATGCTATAAATGAATTGATTCATCAAAAAGAATTTTCTAAGTTGAAAGTTGCGCCTCAGATTCTAATTCATACTGCAATAAATGAGAATCAAACAGCAGTAGTGGTGAGAATTCAAGACAACGGAGTGGGAATGTCACAAGAAGTTAAGGCAAGAGTTTTTGATAGCCATTTTACTACTAAACCAGTGGGTGATGGAACAGGTTTAGGATTGTGCATTGCCCATCAAATTGTAGTAGAAAATCATGGTGGGAGACTTTGGTGTGAATCAATTTTAGGCCAGGGTTCAGAATTTATTTTAGAATTACCATTGAAGAAGTAGTTATATCATGTAAAGTAGGGGATGGGCGTGAATATGGTGCTACATTTACTTATTATGCTATAGTTAAGCTATGTTGTGACTAATAAGCCGTCTACCTGCGATAGCGTACGCTTAACCGGAGGTTATCGCTAATCCTCAACGTCAACCATATTCAAGTGACTTGAGCGACTCGTATGGGGGAAATACTCAAACCTCTAGTACCTTTACCCAAAGGGTTTGGTCATCCTATCGAAGTGGATTTCAAAAGAATTCTTTAACGGTATATTTTATGTCCAACGGACTGGATGTCAGTGGGAAATGATGCCTCATGATCTGCCACCCTACAGCACTGTATACAGATACTTCAAAAAATGGCAAAAAGGCGGTTTTTGGCAACAGATTCATGGGCATTATACGCCAAAAATTAAGAACAGAATTAGACAGGGATGAAGACTCAACTGTTGCGATCGCTGATTCGTATGGCAGTGAAAACAGTTGAACATCAATCGACACCTACATAAGCTTGCTGTCGGCAATTCCCCTCCCGTTAAATGGCTCGATTATAACGGGAGACCCCGAGACCGTATCAAGTTGGATCGGTGGTGGTGAAGGGTAATTTACCGCTGAGGAGTTCAAAAAATGTGGCACCCAGGGAGTTCCTTCTAAGACATTGGGGTTGATGAGTTGTTGTTGTTCTGTTGGTAGTAAGCTGGAAATACTGAAGTCGATAAGTTTGATTTGTTTGGTTTCGGGGTGGATGAGGATGTTAGTGGGTTTGATATCTTTATGGATGATATGTTGTTGGTTTAGATAGTGGAGAGCTGATGCTAGTTGAATGGCAATGGCCAGGAATTCTGTGAGGGAGGGGTTTAATTTTGGCCAATAGTCTGATAGAGATGTTGCTCCATCATCGAGCATTACTAGAGCATAACTGTTTTCGTAACCTTCTAATGCTAGGGGATTCAACAATTAATAATGAATAATGAATAATGAATAATTACCTCTCCATGAATTGAAGAGGATTGACAAATTCATGAAAATTTTTCTTCACAGGAGTCGATTGGATATGGCTCCGAGACCCGTTCTTGCAGACCCGCTCCGAAGATCGCCATCCCTCGACCGCTTATTATCCCCTTAAAAGGGGAGGATTTTTACCACAATTTTTCGGTAAGGAGTAGGGACGTTGCATGCAATGTCCCTACCATTTATAACAAACACTTATTATTAAGAAAATACTATGAAATTTTACATTGTAGACGTATTTGCTGAAACTAAGTATGCTGGTAATCAACTGGCGGTATTTACAGGTTCTGAAGTTGAGAATCTTTCTGATCGTGAAATGTTGCAAATTGCCAGAGAGATGAACTATTCAGAAACTACTTTTATTTTATCTTCAACACAACGAAATAATGGTTATGACGTGCGGATATTTACTCCTACTCAAGAATTGCCTTTTGCAGGACATCCAACATTAGGAACTGCCTATATTATTCAACGAGAAATTATTAAAAATTCGGTGGAACAAGTCATTTTAAATCTGGGTGTAGGACAAATTACTGTGAGTTGGAAAGGTGAAGTTTTATGGATGGGTCAGAATGTGCCTAGTTTTGGTCAAAAATATCAAATTGAATCTTTAGCAGAGGTCTTAAATTTAGAGGTGGGCGATCTAGATATGAGGTTTCCTATTCAGGAAGTTTCCACAGGGATACCTTTTATCATTGTGCCTTTGAAAAATCTCACAGCATTGAAGAAAGCTCAAGTAAATTTGGATAAATATTATCAGTTTATTCAGATAGCGAAAGCGACAGAGATTTTAATATTTTGCCCAGAGACATACAATAGTATTAATAATTTAAGTGTGAGAATGTTTGCACCATATTTAGGAATTACTGAAGACCCGGCAACGGGCAGTGCTAATGGTTGTTTGGCAGGATATTTAGCTGAGTATAATTATTTTGGTGAGCCAAAAATTAATATTAGGGTAGAACAGGGATATGAAATTAATCGACCTTCTTTATTATTGTTACAAGCAGAGAAAAAACAAGCAGGAATAGAAGTATTTGTTGGTGGTCAAGTTATCATGGTCGCTCAAGGAGAGTTTGTTGTTTAAATTAAGGAATAAGGAAGAAGAAACAAAGAAGAAGGAAAAAGTAGATGGGAAAAGTAGATGGGTAAAAATCCCAACAAGCTTGTCAAGACCCTGTAGACGGCGGGGTATTAAACCCAAAATAAAAATATCAATCATTTAATATTAAGTCCGGATAATTAGTGATGAAATAACCTATCCTTTTACACAAGGTAAATACCTCTATTATCTCTACTGCGTACAGAGGTTGCATGAACGTCCCTACTCCCTTACTTTATAAATATTCAAGGGCACATGATATCAGGCTACTATAGCGGTTTTAATATTAATAAAATACGGTATTTTTTCTTTGTTTCTTCTTCTTTATTACCGAAAATAAAAAAGTTGTGTAACTCATATATTTGATAAATTATATATATCATTTTTGAATCATTGGTGAGAATTTTGTCTTCCCTGCAACCAAAATATTGTAATATTCTTTTATGTAATATCATGTTAGGTAGAACAGTTATAATACGGCTTCGTAGTTAGGCTTAAGCAATAAGATAAGTATTTAAAGGGCTAGAGCAAAACTACAGACAAAAATTTTATTATAACTAATTATCTGATAGCCTAGCTCTCCTGGAGAGGGCACATAATATAACTGGTTTAAATTATGAGTCAATGTTTAAATCCTGAATGTCTAAATCAAAATCCTTCTGATACAAAATTTTGTCAGCAATGCGGGTCAAAATTACTTTTAGCAGAACGTTATCGTGCCATTAAAATTATTGGTAAAGGTGGTTTTGGTAGAACTTTTCAAGCAGTAGATGAATTTAAACCATCTCAAGCTTTTTGTGTAATCAAGCAGTTTTTTCCTGAAGTTCAAGACCGACAAAGTATGGAAAAAGCTGCAGAATTATTTGCTCAAGAAGCAGTTAGATTAGAAGGTTTAGGAAAACATCCTCAAATTCCGGAATTACTGGCATTTTTTACTCAAGATAATCGTCAATATTTAATTCAAGAATTTATTGAGGGGCAAAATTTACAGCAGGAGTTAGAAACAGTAGGGGCGTTTAATGAAACTCAGATTTGGGAGTTATTAAATGATTTATTGCCAGTATTAGAATTTATTCATTCTCAAAAGGTAATTCATCGGGATATTAAACCGGATAATATTATTAAACGACCTCTATCTTCCCAGCAAAAAGGTGAATTAGTATTAGTGGATTTTGGGGCAGCAAAATTTGCAACTCGTACTGCTTTGGCGGTGACTGGAACAGTTATTGGATCTGCTGGATATGCTGCGCCGGAACAAGCTATTGGGAAGTCAATTTTTGCTAGTGATATTTATAGTTTGGGTGTGACTTGTATTCATTTATTGACTCAAGTTGAACCGTTTGAATTGTTTGATGTAAGTGAAAATGATTGGGTATGGCGAGATTTTTTAATTTCTCCTATTAGCGATCGTTTGGGTAATATATTAGACCGGATGATTGTCGGAGCAACGAAGAAAAGGTTTCAGTCAGCGACAGAAATTATGGCATTGATTAAACCTAATGATGTTGATGTTTCACTACCTAAAAAACAGGTAAGTAATTTGGTAGACTCTTCATCTATTCTAGAAGTAAACTTAAATTCAGAAAGGGGAGTTGATTATAGTAAATTGTATAATTTATTGTCTACTGGAAAATGGCGAGAAGCTGATATAGAAACAGCAAGGTTAATGTTAAAAATTACTAATAGAGAAAATAGAAATAAATTAAATATTAATTCAATTGATAATTTACCCTGCACCGATCTACGGACTATTAATCAACTTTGGGTAAAATATTCAAATGGTAAGTTTGGTTTTTCTGCACAAAAAGAGATTTGGGAAAATTTGCCTACTCAAACATTTTTTTTAACTTATGAAAAATTCGGCGATCGCTTGGGTTGGCATTCAATAATTGGTTGGACTAATCACGATAACTTAATATTTAATTTAGAGAAAGCACCCCATGGTCACTTACCTGCAATGTTTGCTATGAGTGGAAACTGGGTATGGTTTATGGAGTTAGAAAAATTATTTTCTGCCATGGTAAAAAGACTTAATATTTGTCAAATATAGAGTGGTTATGGGCAATTGAAAGTCAAAAGTCAGGCATCGAGTGCGTAATTAGTCGGTCTCTTTTCGGTCTGGAAATGCTACGCAAACAGCTGTTAAAAATGATAGTAAGGTCTTAGGCAACATTTAATAGGAGTAGGTTTGAGAAATTTGACAGGAGAAAGAGCAGAAAATTTTTAGTGTGGTCAATTAATCGGACTTGATATGATTACGACTTATGCATAACTACCACTTATGGTAGGGGTTAACGGCCGTTAACCCGTACAAATGGTGTATAATTTTGTCTTGTGCGTAAGTCCTGATTATATATAATCCGGTTATACAGTATGTTTATAATTCTATAGTTACTTCAATATTCAATATTTAATCTCCCCATCTCCCCATCTCCCCACATTCCACTCCTGGGAATCGTTAGGGGTGCGTCCCCATCTCCCCATCTTTTCCAACTATATACCAAGCATGAAAAAAGAATGTTACCAATAATAGGGGCAGTAAGGGCGTTAACGTAGTTGTGCGCTAGCTAATGGCCATTTGCTAACTTCTGACTTACGCGTAACGATATACCTGTTGCCTTCCAGAAAAAATGAATATATGTTTTAAATGCTCAAAAGCTTATAACTTTTGCAATTTATCACAGGTAGTAAAGTTGTAAAAAATTGATAGGAACTACAGATTAAGAGATAGACTTTTTTTGAATTTGGCATAATCTTACTTCAGCTTAAGTTGTAACTAACCAAGAATTACTATTAATTTTTTCACTAATTTCTATCCATTGTTGATGATAGTTATTCGCTTGTTTCTCTAGCCCTAGATTTTTGTAAACTTTTTCGATTAAATCAAGAGTTTTTATTAAATCTTTACCATATTCAGCAAAAATACTTCTGCGAAATCCATCTTTTTCTTTCTGTTCATAAGTTGCCATTTTGCGAGGATACACATAGCTATAATGATGATTTTTTTCTATTTTAGGAATATTATCTATTGTTAATGCTAACCGCTCTAGAGAATATTTCCAGAGTTTTTGCCGAATCTCTAAAGCAAGTTCTAAAAAGGCTTGAGCTTGGCGAGGTCTACTGATGAGAAAATATGCTTCTCCCATATTATGCAGTGCAATTGATTCGTTGATTTTGATTGTCAATTTATCATTTTTTGCCGATTGAGCAAGCTTTTGAAAAATATTTAAAGATTTGCGAGAATACTCTAGGGATTGAGCTGATAATTCAGTTAAATTATAAATCGTGCTAATGTGATTAATTGTTTTGCCGATACCTACGATATCTTTGAATTTACTAAATATTATTAGAGCTTGTGAATAACACTTCAAAGCAGTAGTATACTCTTTTAAAAGATAATAAATTTCTCCTTGTTCATTATATATAGTGGCAATTTTTCCTTCGTTTCCTATTTTTTTTGCTAGTTCTAAGGCTAGTTCTAGGTATTTAAGGGCATTGGCATATTCTCCTATTTTACGGTGAACTAATCCAATCCTATAGACAATATTGAGTCTTTTTTCCTGGTTATTAATTAATCTAGTAATTTCTAAAGCTCTTTGAAAATTTTTTAATGCAGTTTCTAGTTGACCTATACTATAGAAGCGATCGCCTGTTTGAAATAGATATCTTAATTCATTTTGATGGCTAGGATAAGATTTCATAATATTGCTCCCTGACAACACTGAACTTTTTGATTAATGCACGGATAAATTATATACTAGCATAACTATTTTATACGCCTTGAGAAAAAAACAAACACTTACCAGCTGTAATTTTTGAAACTTTTTTGAATAGTATTGCCAACTAATCTGATAATTTATTTTCACGCATAATGACAAGGAAATCTTAAATAAAAGGGCAAAACATAGGTATTGTAGATTACAGATTTTTCACCACAACTTTCCCAAATTTCACGTTTTTCTTGACGATACTTCTCTGCTTTTTGCAGTTGACCTATATGGCAATAAACTTTCTCGATTAAATTCATAGTATTGGCTAAGTCTGCTCGATATTGGGAGATAATACTTTGACTGAAGCAAATTTTTTCTTGTTGAAGCAGTTGGTTTGTTTGAGATGATTTTTTGCTATTAAGATAATTATTGCGGAGAATATTTTTATCTAAAGAGTCTGTAGTTTGACTAAATTTATTCAAAGTTACTTTGCAAATTTTCTGACGAATAGCTAAAGTAAGTTCTAGGATTTCTTTTGCTTGGGTATATCGACCCATCCACAAGTAAGCTTCTCCTATATTATGAAGAGCTGTAGCAACATTAATTTGGGCAGCTAATTTATCTAATTCTGATTTTCTTTCAAGTTTATGGAAAATTTCTAGAGATTTTTGACAACAGTTAAGAGTTTGTTCAAATAATCCTAGTAAATTGTATATTTCGCCTAAATGATTAAGAATTATACCCATTCCTAATAAATTACAAGAATCTTGGGCAATTTCTAAAGCTTGAGCATAGTATCTTAAGGCAGAAGTATATTCTATAGACAAACAATAAGTTTCGCCAATATCATTCAAAATCATTACAACTCGATTTTGGTCCCTAACTTCTTGAGCAAGTTGTAAGGCTAAATTGAGATATTTTAAGGCACAATCATATTTTTCCAGACGACGATAAACTAATCCAATACGATTTAAAATATTTATTTGTTGCTCAGATGTGAGGACAATTTTTAACGCTTCCTGAAAAGTATTTAATGCAGTTTCAAATTGTCCCAGATCGAATAGGCGATCGCCTGTTTGAGATAGTTGTTTTAATTCTGCGGAATAGATAGCAGTGGACACCATAAGTAGTTCCTCCAGAACAATACTGGTAATTTTCCGGTTGTAAACTACTCTATTTCTCAAATTTGGCAGGTTATGCAGAACTTTGCACTACATTCACGGAAGTCAAAAGTTAAAAATCAAAAGTTAGATTCGATCAGCTCAAAACACGGAAGTTAAAAGTTAAAAATCAAAAGTTAAAAATCAAAAGTTGGATAATGCCAAACTGATTAAAATTATCTTTATCTGTAGCGGGTTTAATACTCCACCGTCTAAAGGGTGCTTAAAATTGTTTGGGGTTTGAATTGATAAGCAATTTTCTCTTCTGCCTTCTGCCTTCTGCCTTCTGCCTTCTGCCTTCTGCCTTCTGCCTTCTGCCTTCTGCCTTCTGCCTTCTGCCTTCTGCCTTCTGCCTTCTTCCTTCTTCCTTCTTCAAGGATTAAATTCAAAAGGGGGAAAAGTTTCCTGATTTTCTGGTGTCAAATAAACTGTAGCAATAAACTTCTCATTCCAACCTCCTACAACATTAGTAAATATATAAAAATCATCCTCATTAGAATTTAATTTCTGTTCAACTAAAATTCCCGTTGCATCACTAACCCGTAATTTTATTTTTTCCGGTAAACCCATCCCTGTAGGTGTACTTAATATTAATAACAACATCCATTCTAATGTTGAATCTGAGACTAAAGACCAAGTTAAAGCATACAATCTTAAAGGAATTCCAGCTAATAATAAATCGTGATAAGCAACCCTCGCATGAGGAGGAATATATACACCATTTTGGGGAAGCTCTCTGATAATTCCGGCAATTTCTTCTGTAGGAGAAGATATTCCTCTCATGGGAGATAGTGCCGATAATTCTGGTAATAAAACCCAGGATAATTCATTAGTAAAATCATCTAATTCATTCTTTAACCAACGCCCCACATTAATTGTTGGTTCAGTCAAGAGATTAAGTAAATCTGGCAAATATTTACTCAGGTTACTTAAAGAATTTTCTGAATTTTCTGTAATTTCTACTAAATTATTCGGAATATTCCCCTCCTCTATATCTATTTGCAATTGCCAATTATATATCCAATTTAATAACTCCGAATTAGTGAGGATAGTTTTTCCCTTTTCCCAATTAAAAAATTCCCATAAACTTTGTTCGGATAGCTGAGGTAATAATTTTGTTAATTCAGCTTTATCTACAGCTAAATTATTTGACTTAGGTTGTACCTCTGGCAAAGGAATTCCTGCTACATCCAAACAACGAAGATAAAGTAATAAATTATCTATTTCTGTATCAAAGCAACTCCAGGGAATTTGATAATTCCAATCTTCATCTGGCATTAGATTAAGCTGTGTTTTATTGCGCATTAAATCTGCATAAGAAATAAAACTATTAATCACAACTGTTTCTAGTTCTTCTTGTACTTCCACCACTACATATAAATGATGGGCAAACTCTGGTAAATCTACTACTGTTCTAGGTAAAATAACTTCCTCATCTATAAAACTACCTTGAGTAATTAGACAAACTTTAAACTGATTAATATTCAGATGACAAACGGCTGGAATTGAGTTAGAAAGAGCTGGATTAAAAATAGAAGCATCAGCTAAATTAACTGTTAAATTATCTGTACCTCGTTCTTCTAACCATTGTTCAAATCCGAACAAAGCTAACCCATTCAAATATGTCTGCCATTGCCGCAATTCATTAGGGATTTGATTGCTAATTTTGATGGCTTGCTCAACTTTATCTAATGATAAATGAATAGATTCTGTAGCAATACCTTGAAAATCTAGCAAGTCTTCTAATTTATTAGTTAGTTTATTCTTCATTTAAAGTATTCCTTAATCATAAGTTTTATCTTTTATGAATGCGGGTTTAATACCCCACCGTCACTTCAGTTATCAGTTATCAGTTATCAGTTATCAGTTATCAGTTATCAGTACCTCTAGCTGTTTGGGCAGCATGACCTAGGAAAGCATTGGGATTGAACTACGGAATATCCTTTTTTTATCTCCTTAAAAGAGGAGGCATAACTACTCAATTTTTCGGTCAATGGGGGCGCTTAAAATTGTTTGGGGTTTGAATTGATAAGCAATTCTGCTTACTGGCTACTGCTTACTGCCTTCTTCAAGATAAATTACAATAACTAAATTTATCTATATGCTTACAAACTCTTTGAGCAAATAAATTTTCTTTAGAACTAGACTGAGACTTATAACCGTCTGATTCTACTTCTTTAAATACTATATTTATTTGTTCATCTAGAGCTATTTCTATTTTTTTATCTATAGTTTTTAGATGTTTTGGATCTGCATAATCTTGAGCAATTTCTAAGATCCGACCCCGCAAACTAATTAATAATTCCTGTTTAATATCAGCCCGAAAAGATTTTAATTTCAGTAAACGAGTTACTTGATATTGCGCTTTTAAACCCAAATTTTGAGCAATTTCTGTCATTGATTTTCTCTGACAATGATATAGATGTAACGCTTGGATAAATTGTTCCATTTTTTTGTTTTTTCTTTTCTTTAGTAATTGCATCCAAGAATCTGTTACTTTAGCTATAGCATCATCTAAACTTAAAATAAATTGCTTTCTATAATTACTCAAAAATTCATTCTGTTCATCCATTGAATCAGCTTCTTGAACAATACAAATCTGATTAGCTAAAGATTTATGGTTAGAAGTATCTAATGGTATTGTCGGTAGAGAACCACTTCTCACAGAAATTCGATATTCTCGTATTTGAGAAGCCAGGTCTTGCAATTTAGTCAATACTTGCTTTGGAGAAATATTTTTACCAGTTTTAGTTTTGATTAATTGAGCAATTTGTTCTAATTGTTCTGTAGTTGGTGGTAAACATTTTCTCCCTGCTCTTGACAAACTTTGTTGGCGACGTTGCGCCCGATAAATACCATGATAACTTGATAAAATATCTATACTTTCCCGAGTTTCAAAAGCAGTAAAATTATAAAATGACGAGAAAATTTTCTCTAGTTGTTTGGGAGGAGTATCATTCAGAATTGCCCAATCACTAATTAAATAGACTCCACATTCTAGTAAGAAACTATTAAGTTCGGGATGCTGTTTAACTTTTCTAGTTGTCCAGCTAGCTAAATTGCTTTGATTTGGGTTAAAACTTTGGAGAATTTCTTGGGCAAAAGAACAAGAATAATTTTTATTTTTTTGACTAGAAATTCTGCCATCATCAGTCAAAACATAAGGGAATAAGTTTTCCTTAGTAAAGCCATGATTTTTACCAAAATTAGCGGCTAATTGTTGACAAACAACGTCAATTTGCCAAGATATAAAACAGAGAAGACAACGTTCTGCTAATAAAGAATTTTTCTCTAGATTAGTATCTGAATTATCTTGCACCCATGCTAAAAGTTTACGCTGAATATTAATGTCCGAAATGTCACTATCTGTTACATACTCTGGAAAATTTAAGGTAAAAAATTGTTTTGCCTCTGTAATTTCCAGGATTTGACGAGACCCAGAACTATTAATCTTAATCTGTTCCCAGTATTTAGAAGCAGTACCCATTCACTTTTAGATTTGATATCAATAAAAATGGACAATTATCTAGATATATTAGCTTATAGCAGAAGAAAGAAGGAAGAAGGAAAAGTATTACGTTGTCTTAGTTTTAAGCTCTCAATCTGTCCTAACCTTTGCTTCGACTGTTATAAAACATTAACCCGTCAGATATTCAATCAACAATGCTGATTATTGTTAATTGTATAATCATTTTTCCTGGTCAAAAGTTTGCTCTAATATCAGGATATTTATCCCTTCAATTGGAATATATTTCTATATTCCTAGAGGTTATGCAATATTTATTGAGGAAAGAAGGAAGAAGTGAAGAGGCAAAAAGGAAGAAGGAAATGCTTTTTTCGCTTCAATACTTTTGACTTTTGACTTTTGACTTTTGACTTCCGCGTAGCGGCACTAAACTATAACTTGGTTAGAATTAGCTGTAGTAGTAATCATATATTCCACTTGTTCGGGAGTTAAAAAAGGATTAGCACTCAAAACTAAAGCAGCTACACCAGCAACATGAGGAGCAGCAAATGATGTACCACTTTGATTTCCAAAATCATTATTAGGAAGAGTCGAATAAATATTTTCTCCAGGAGCAACAACATAATTTAGTGTTGTTGACCCAGCACGGGTAGAATTTTCAGGATAGTTTGAAGGAAACATAGTTTTTTGGGGCAGAAAGTACAAATATTTTTATGTCTATGAAGGAGTCAGGAGTCAGAAGTCAGGAGGGAAGAAAGAAGAAGAAAGAGAAAGTTTTTTGATCGCGCTCTTATCCAGATATGATATAAGTCCTGAAAGGGAAAAAGTAGATATTTCCCAAATTTTTACACAAACGATACGAATAGAAATCTCCGGAAATTACACATATAGATCATTTTTTGTGTCTTTTTTCAGAAATTTTCTTCCCTGTTGCCTGTTGCCTACTTTTGCAAAAAGTCTATTCTTTTTCACCAGATGTCTAATAGACATCTCCAAAAATTAAAAATAAAATCAATTATTATCCAGAAATTATCAATTATTCTTCCCTGTTCCCTGTTCCCTGTTCCCTGTTCCCTGTTCCCTGTTCCCTGTTCCCTCTTTTCTGTATTCTTCCCTGTTCCCTGTTCTCTCTTTTCTGGAGATGTCTAATGAGAAATGATATGAAAGGAAACCTCAACCTCTGTCATATCAACATATATCTGATTGATTAGAGGTTATGCACAAAAAGGCGTTGCTGAATAAATGTATGATTTCACAAGAGTCAGGACTCAATAGGTAGCTATATCAAGTATTTATGCTTAATTTATTCTCTAGTTGGGTGCGTTAATGAAATGTAACGCACCTATCTAGATTTTACAGCGCTGTTCAAATTGATGAAGTACATCTTCAGATGAACTACATCTTCACAAGCAAAACCTTGTAGGGACGTTCCATGGAAGGTCCCTACTGTGGTCTACCCAAATGAAAACCGCTGTAATATTCTGAGTAATATATCAAATCAGCAACACCCACAAAAAAACTCGGTTAATTTCAGTAACCGGGTTTCTAATTTATAGATATAGCAGTCGTCATTACTGCATTTGACTTATGAAATAGCTCAAACAGCAGGATATTACTAATCAAGCTTTTTTCTTATTCCTTCTTCCCTCTTGCTTCTTTCTTCTTCTTTATTCCCTCCTGACTCCTGACTCCTGACTCCTGACTTCTGCAAAAAGTCTAATAATTAGGGTTTGCTGATTAAATCTAAAAGCATTGACATATGACATATAAAGGTTGAGCGCATTTTTTAGTTGAAAAAAGTCTAGCCTTAATGGTCGTAATGGTTCAAAAAAGAGCGCATTTTAGGCTCATAGTTGCGCAGAATAATCAAGGGATTATTCTTCCTCCTACCTCCTCTATAATTCCCCGTTCCTCCTGTCTCCTGTCTCCTGTCTCCTGTCTCCTACCCTTACCCATAAGACTTTTGAGCGCAAACTCTAATTAAAATCCATTTCCCATCAAGATAAATGATGACCAATAGTAAGGATTATTTGCTTCTTTATCCTTTCCAGTAATCATATTTATTTGAGCTTCCCGCAATGCTTCTGTTTTGCTTTTTCCTTCTTGTAAAACTGTGTAAAAAGTATTCATTAATTGAGCGGAATCATCATTAACTCGCCACAAGGAGGTAACTATTGCTTCAACTCCGGCATTTTGCATCTGATAACCAAAACCGACTATTTCTTCTCCATTACCTATTTGTCCACCAATGTTAGTTTCAGCAGCACTTAATACGACTAAATCTACATTCGGTAATGACCAACTTTCCATATCGCGCAGAGTAACACGATCGCCATCTCCAAATAATATAAAAGAGTCTTCTGGTTTCCCATTTCCTGTTTCTCCATTTAACAAGACAACGGGGGTATCTAAATGCACAATATTGTAGTCATTAAAACTAGTAATTGTTGTTTCAGAACTAAATTCGCTGTTAACAAGTTTACGAGAGTCAGGAATTGTTTCTGTTAAATTTTCGACTAATTTTACCGTTGTTGGTGTTAATTTAACTTGGCGAGTTCCGACCTGAACTTGATAATTCCCTTCGGTTAAAGCTGCTGCTAATACGCGGAGTTGGTTATTAGGTTGAGTCTCAAAATTAGTTAGACTAGCTGCAATTATATTATTCACACCAAAACTTTCTACTAACCATTTTTCTCCATCATAAAGTACTGCTAAAGGAAGATAACGTAATTGATTGTCTGGTGCATAAAGAATAGTATTAGTATTTGTTTTAATTAACTCATCTTCTATTGGTTTGATTAACCAATTATAGAGTTTTTCCGCAGAATCTTTGACATCTCCAACCGGGGTTAAAATTGTTTGCCGAAACTCAGCGATCGCTTGTTCAATTTCTTCTGCTTTTACTTCTACGGTTTTGTGTATGGGGTCGCCTTCTGCTGTGATTAATATCAATTCTAATTTATCTGCCAAAATTAACGGATAAAATAGCACTGTCCCTGGTGATTTTTGTAATTTTGCTTGCAAATTCTTAAATTCTGGAAAATCCGCTTTTAAATTATTTTTGTCAATTTCCTGTTCTAAAATATCTGTTGTTTCTTCAGTCAGGATTTGTTCTTCAGCAGCTAATAGTTTAACTCCGGTTGCTGTTGCTTCATTCCCCTTAATATTCCCTAGATAATTATCTAATTCTTGAATTTTCAACAAATCTAATACTTGTTGAGCTTCCATAATACGTTCTTGTTGTAATAATAAACCTGCTAAATTCCGATAAATTTCTTCAGGCTTTTCTAAGAAACTTTTCTCGCTTTCCTCACTCCGCATAACTTCATTCAAATTAACAGCTTGCTTATAAAAAACCACTGCTAACTCTGGTTTTTCCTGAGCTGCTAATATAGTGCCTAACTGCTCATAAATTTTACCCTCCTTAACCGTTTCTTCACTCTCTTTATATATTGCCAATGCTTCTACTAAATTTTCTAAAGCTTGGGGATATTGTCTGAGTTGATATAAAGAATCTCCTATTCCTTCATAAGCTATAGCAACAGCATTTTTATCTTCTTTATCTGGTAAATTATTCAAAGCAAGTTTGTGATAATTCAGAGCAATAGAATAATCGCCAGAACTATAATAAGCTTCACCCAAAGCATTCAAATTGGCAGCAATAATCGACTTTTCCCCTACTTCTTTATTCATAGGCAAAGCTTTCAGTAAAACTTGCTTGGCTTTATCATTTTCTCCCAAACGGTTGTAAACTTTCCCTAAACCAACAGTTGTTTTACCTTCACCTGCCTTATCTTCTGCTTCCTGATAAAAAGCTAAACTTTGTTCATAAATTGATTGTGCTTTAGCATCTTCTCCTATCTCATAATAAGCATCACCCAAATAACTCAAAGCCTCTAATTGAGCAGTCTTATCCTCCGCAACTTTAGCAGCTTCCAACCCTTTTTCATAAACCTCTAATGCCTTAGCTTCTTCTCCTTGCTTTTCATAAAGTTTCCCCATGAAACCATAAATTCGCCCCACACTTCTTTGGTCGCCAATACCTTCTAACATCGCCACAGCTTGCTGAAAATATTTCAGAGCTTCAGAATCTTCACCCTTTTCCCGATAGACAAAACCTATATTATTTAATAACCGACCAACTCCAGCATTATCATTAATTTCTCTACGCACAGTTAAAGCTTTTTGATATGTTTCCAAAGCTTTGTCATAATTACCCATCCGAAAGTAGACCACCCCCATATTATTAAGAGTACGTCCTCTATTTCGGCGATCGCCCACTTCTTCGCGAATGGTCAGCGCCTGTTCATAAAATTCAAGTGCTTGGTCCAATTGTCCTTGACTGGCCTTAACCGCAGCAATATTATGTAATGACTCTCCTTCATTAGGCCGATCCTTCACAGCTTGAGAAATATCTAAAGCCTCTTGATGCAGGTTTAACGCTTGGGAAAATTCCCTCTGTCGTTGATAGGTAAAACCAATCAAGTTAAGAGTCTCCGATATCCCTAGGCGGTCGTTTATTTTTCGGCGAATAGTTAAAGCTTGTTGCAAAACATCTAAAGCTTGTGCATATTCCCTTTGGTTAACATAAACATCCCCCATATTATTCAGGGTTTGGGCAATTCCGGCCTGGTCTCCCAGCTCCTTACGAATTGCCAAAACTTTTTCGTAGCTTTCCAGGGCCTCATCAAACTTTCCTGTCCGAAATTGTTCCACACCTGTTTCAAATAACTTATCTGCTTCAGTCTTGGAGGCAGAAGATTCTGGCGAACTTTCCGCTTCGGAAGTTTGGGCCAAGACATTCGGGATATTTGTGATGGTGGGTACTGGGAAAAGAATAATAGCGATCGCGCTCAAGTAACTAAGGTAGAGATAGGAATTCTTCATTTTAGGAGTTCTCCTAATTTACGGCAAGTGATAGATTTTGGATAGAACTGTAACTTAAATAGCACTCAGCACTCAGCATTAGGAATTTTTTTGACGTTTAGGAGAAGATGAACAATCCCTCCTAAGCTATCCGGCGCAATAGTTGCTAGGAATTTAACCCAAGGTCAAAAAGCTGAAGTGCTGTTTGCAGAGCATTCCGGTACAGAAAATGCTGATAGCTAATAGCTAGTTAAAGACCATATAATCTGAATCTGGCCATTTAACATTATGGGTCTCACCCTATATGCTCTTAAAAGATATTTTGTACTATTTTGTCTCTCTCAGATTCTTGTTATGAGAAACTTTTGTTTACTAGGGAGTTGATTTCGGATGAGTAGGACTGATATTATTTTTAATAAAAAAATTTCAGTGTAAAATAAAAACTAATAAATTATAAAAATACATAAAATGATAGATTTATTTGCCTTTTTATCCTTTTTTTTCAGGAAAATAATTCTAACAATCGCATTTTTACATTGCCAATAAATTTCACTGGAAAACAGGAAATAATTTTGATTAGAATTAGGATACTGTACTCAAAAATAGTCTACAATATTTTCTTATACATCTATAATTCTATAGTTTTGAATTTTTATTTCCCTAATTCTTTATTCAATTGGTATTAAAAATGAACAGTAATGAAAATAGGAAAAATAAACTTTTTAATTTGTTGCTCAATGAGCTTCCCGATCAATTTACAGGGAAGTTAGAAGTAAAAGGTTCTCAGAAAAGTTGGATGATTTTCTTTTGTGTTGGTCGTCTAGTTTGGGCTACTGGAGGTGAACATCCTAACCGCAGATTTCATAGAATTTGGCATCAATTTTGTCCGAATATTTCTCTGGCTAATATGAAGTTACGAGAACATAATGATCTTAATTATTATTACTATCATCTTCTATCTATTTTATCTAGAAAAAAAGTATTAATTCCCAATCAAGTAAAAGCAGTTATAATTGAGAACATCAAAGAAGTTATATTTGATATTTTACAGCAGCAATCACAAGAATTATTAGCTTATAATTTATCTCCAAAAGGATTGGAAAAATCCTTGATTTTAATGTCAGCAATTATTCCTCCTGAATCTATAATTCCTACTCTTCATAAATCATTTTTAGCATGGCAGCAGTCTAATTTAACTAAATATTCTCCTAATTTAGTTCCTGAAATTATCAAACAAAAATTGTTACAACAAATAGCTAAACCTAACTCTTATCAAATAATCACTAAATTAGTCGATGGCAAAAAAACTCTCAGAGAAATAGCTATTTTGATGAATAAAGATTTGCGTCAATTAACTTTATTTTTAATGCCTTATGTGCGTAATGAATTAATTATTCTTAAGTCAGTTCCAGATAAACAACGTATTGAAGGAAGTCCAGGATTACAGCCTGATGTAAATAAAAAGAAAGCTCCAGCTAAAGTCCAAGAATTAATTATTTGTGTAGATGATAGTAAACAAATTTGTTATATGTTAGAGAGAATTCTTAAAAAGGCAGATTATAGATTTATCGGAATTCAAGATTCTATTAGAGCATTACCAATAATTATTGAAACTAAACCCGATCTAATTTTTTTAGATTTAATGATGCCAATTGCCAATGGTTATGAAATTTGCACTCAACTGCGACGAGTACCCATATTTGAGAATACACCCATAATTATCATCACTGGAAACGATGGAGTGGTCGATAGAGTTCGTGCTAAAATGGTGGGAGCAACAGGGTATATAACCAAGCCTCTTGAGCCGAAAAAAATATTGGCAATAGTAAAGCGATATTTACATAATTATCCTCCTAAGTCACCACCTAAGTCGTCAGAAAAACCAGATCAAACAAGCTTATAAGTTATTTGTAATTGTTTAGCTAGATCGAAATTTAACGACCATAATAGTATTAATCTAAAACTGACTTTGAGGCTAATCTCACTTGAGAATCAGCTTTTGGTGGCAACGAGGGAAGGAATAGAAGTTTCAGTTTAGCCCAAACTAATATTATTTGAATTGACCAGTACATCTACAAAACTGTCAGTATTTTATTGTTATAAAATTAAAAATATCTTAAATGCCAGTATCAAAAAATTATACTATGTATACTAGATTTTATAGTATGAAATATTTGTTACAAATATTATTATTTTAGACAACTTATGTTATCCACTACAAATATTAATAATCTGAGTCTAACTAATAGACTAATCGCTATTAGTAGAAAGCAATTTACAGGTAGTTTAAATGTAGTAGCTAGCTCCACAGATAAGTGGAGTCTTTACTTTTTTAGAGGTCGTATAGTCTGGGGTTGTAGTGGACAATATTCTCGACGACAATTACGACAACATATCATACGCTATCAAGTTAAAATTAATCCGATAAATTTAGACCCCTTTCAAATTAATAATAATCATAATTGCTGGGTTTATCAATTATTGTGTAGTTTACTGCAAGAACAGCAAATTACAAGAGAACAGTTTGACAATATAATTAAATCAATAGTTTTAGAAGTATTATTTGATATATTACAACAGGAAAATCAGAGACAAATAAATTATCAAATTGAACCAAATACTAAGAAAAACATTCTGCATTGGCCAATAGTTTTAATTGATACGAAAAGCATTCTTAAAAAAGCAGTAGAAAATTGGTGTAATTGGAGTAATTCAGGGTTAACACATTTATCTCCTAACTTGGGGATAGTTTTATATAAACCAGAACAATTCCAAGCACAAATATCACCCACTCTCTATAATAAATTAGGAAAATTAATCAACAGTCAACGCAGTTTAAGAGATATCGCGAGTAAAATAAAATCAGACCAGTTTCGTCTAGCAAAATTTCTCTTGCCTCATATTCAAAAAGGATTAATTAAGCTGAGAAAACTACCAGATATTCCCGTAATGTTTCCCCACTTACAAAAAACAAATCCACAGTTATATAAACAAAGAGAATGTAGCCAAGAGAAAAAAAATCAACCTTTAATTGCTTGTATAGATGATAGCCTAATAGTTTGCCATCAAATGAAACAAATTGTGACTGCTAATAGCCTTGATTTTGTTGGTATTAACAGCTCAGTCCAAGCCATCATAACCTTGATAGAAAGAAAACCCGATCTAATTTTTTTAGACTTAATCATGCCCATAGCAAACGGTTATGAAATTTGTGCTCAGATTCGTCGTATTTCAGCATTAAAAGAAACACCAGTAATAATTTTAACAAGCAGTAATAGGTTAATAAATAGAGTTCGAGCAACAATGGTAGGATGTTCAGATTATCTAATTAAACCAATTAGAGAAAAACAAGTTCTAGAAATAGTTAATAAATATGTAACTTCTAGTTCTTGCTTGCCTCAAAAACCTATGTCTGACACCCTAGCTCTACAGTTTTCTTAATTGCAATATGAGAATTTAGAATTCAGAATTTAGAATTCAGAATTTAGAATTCAGGAGGTAAAAGTAAAAGAAAGTTGTTGAAAGCGTAAGCGGAACAGAGCTCTATGGCTAATTATCCCGACATGATATTACTATCTCTGAAAGGAGAAACTCAAAGCAGAAAGAACTATAGAATGTCATTTCAGTTATCAGGCACGCCTCCTATGGTCGGAACTGCGTTATCAGTACCTCTCTCTGCCTGTTTGCGCAACATTCCGCAGGAAAGTCAGAGGCTTGAAATATTGAACTTGATTTTCTCTTGGTCGATTGGATATGGCGAGGAAACCTCGCCATCCCTCGACCGCTTTTTCATCCCCTTGTAGAGCGGTAGCTTGCAGCGCAGCCAAGGGGAGGCTTGAGGCCTTATTTTTTGGTCAAAAATTTAATCTATAATCTGATGCTACAAGAATTTATCGTATATGCTTGCCCAGTAGGCGAACTAAATAATCAACTAGAACAATATTTCACCACTACTCGTGCAGAATGTAGCGAAAATGCTGCGCATAAATATATGCCGCACTGTACCTTAACAGGTTTTTTTCACGACCAATTAACCGCAGTTCCAATATATATTCAAGCTTTAGATACTGCCTTAAAAAATGCTCGTAATAAAAGCCCATCCCCACCTATAGTTGTTGTAAATATGGAGTTAAAAACAGACTTTCATTATCTCCAATTAAAATCAATTTGGCTAGAAAAATTAATTGCTAACTTTGCTAATATTGCCAATTCAAAAACTCGTATTGATGAATTACGTCTCAAAAATAATTTACATCTCAGTTTAGCCTACAAATTTCCATCTGAACAACAACAAACACTAGCAAAAATAGCAAAAAAAATTATCAATTCCCAAGCAGAGGTATTATGGGAATTACGATTTTATGAACGTCACCCCAATAACTCTTGGACTTGTCATCAATCTTGGAAACTCTAGTCATTTCAGTTATCAGTTATCAGTTATCAGTTATCAGTACTTTCTGCTGTTAGTTCCGCATTCCGGACCGAAAGCAGGAGGCTACGAAAATACGGAATATTCTTTTTCTCTTAGTCTCATAGATATGGCGAGGAGACCATCCACCAAGAGAAAAGAAATAATATTTCCTTATACCATTTTCAAAAAAAATTGCTACATTGGCGATTCAAGGTGTTAGGTGATAGGTGGTAGGTGGTAGGTATAAGAAATAAACAGTGAAGATTTTTCAATTCCGTTAAGCATCTATATTTTACTGTAACAATCTTTCTTGAATTTGGTATTATATTCAATTCCGTAACGGTTAAAACCCGAGGTAATTATCAATTATCAATTATCAATTAATGAAAAATATCTCTAACCTTTGGCAAAAAATTCCCGGACAAATTTACTTACTATTAGCCATCATTATTTTCGGTTCTTCTAACGCAATTACAAAACAATTAACAGAAATTGGTGCCGAAAAATTTCCTGGAGAAAATCCCATTTCATTTTGTAATGTTTTATTTGTGGGAAATATCTGCGCCCTATTAATTTTAATTATTATCTATAGAAAACAACTAAATCTACGTTATTTTCAACAATTTTCAAGTCAAGATTGGGCAAGTATGTTAGCCGTTGCATTCCTAGCTGGCGCTCTATCTCCTGCTGCCTCATTTGAAGCACTTTCTCGCACAATGGTTAACAATGTAATATTAATTGGACGTATTGAACCTCCCTTAACTTTAGCACTAGCTATTTTTTTGCTAGGAGAAAAAGTTAATCGGTGGAAAATTACTGGAGCAATTATTTCATTTGCCGGAGTTATTTTAATTATAGTTTTGCAAAGTTTTGGGCAAAACTCAGTTGATTCTACAAATATGATATCTATCAATTCAGGAGAAATTTTAGCCGCAGTTGGAGCCATCGCTGCGACAATTTCTAATACTATTAGCAAAGCACGTCTTCATCGAATTCCCGTAGGATTTTTTAATATTATTCGTAATGGTTTTGGAAGTTTTATCTTCTTTATAACTGCATTATATTTTTATGGAAGCGGTCATTTTATGGAACTATTTTCACCTTTTTTATGGCAATGGATGTTAATTTATAGCGCAGTTATTATCGTAATAGGTCAAATTCTGTGGTTAAAAGGATTAAGTAAAACCAGTAGTTCTGATGCTTCTATTGCCAGTGCATTTAATCCCATTGCTGGAGTCATAGCAGCCTATTTAATTTTAGGAGAAAAACCCATCGCTGCTCACTATATTGGGGGAGCTATTATTTTAGTTGGGATTATATTGAGCCAAGTCGGGAATAAAAACGAAACTACTATTAATCCACTTGCTCAAAAGGATCATCCTCAGCAAAGAGAAACAGGCTTAGGATTTAAAGGTTTTTAACTATAGCAGGGAATAGGGAATAGGGAACAAGAAACAGTGGGAAAAGTATTTATTTGTCTTACGGTCGATCATTAATCTATGTCCTAACCAATTCGTTTCTTGCTATATATTAGAGATAGGTGTGAAAAAGATATAGACTTTTTTTCAAGAATTAAGAATTTAGAATGCGCGAATTTAGAATTACCTCTCCTGGAAAAGAAGAGGATTGGGTTAAAAGGAATTTTTTTCTTCTCTTGGTCGATTGGATATGGTTAGGAAACCCATCCATCCCACCCTTCGGGAAGCTCCGAAGATCGACCGCTTTTTTCTCCATGAAAGGAGAGGCTTTATACCTGAATTTTTAGGTAAAAGTTGGGAATAGAGAATAGGGAAGATATTTTTAGGAAAAAAAACACAAACAATTATTTTTTGAGTTATTAAACTCTAGTTTATAGCAAATAAAGGGCAAGTTTATTTTCACCAAAAAATAAGGTCTGAAGCCTCCCCTTTCAAAGGTATGAAAAAAAATCAAGTTCAATATTTAAATCCCAATACTTTCCTAGGTCATGCTGCGCAAACAGGCAAAGGTACTGATAACTGATAACTGATAACTGAAATGATGCCTATGTCTATTCATAATTCATATTTCAGCAGCCAGGAGAAAATATATAGTGGTCATAATTGGTTGAATAATTGTAAGCATTTCCTGCCGAATGCTGCGCAAACAGCTATCAGCTTTTTAATAAATGAAGTAAGCATTTGCTTAACTTCTAAAACATTTTCAAACAAAGAATTAAAGCACAAGACCAGCAAGCTTAAATTCTACACTAAAGGTAATAAAGCTGGTAGCTGATAGCTGACCGCTGAATGCTTAGGAATAATTGAGTATTTATGCTGAATATTTTCCGGATAATTTGACTTTGGAGAAAGGTCAATGAAGATAATTTATTCAGTATCAATACCTGCCAATACAGGGATTTTTATACTACTTTTAACGTTATAAATTGACCTACGGAATGTGGCAAATAATATGAACAGGACTTCAAAGACACTATGTATAGAGTCTAGTAACTATTGGACAATAGTTACAAGTACTATATATAGCGTATCTGCGTAAGTCCTAATGAAATAGAAAAAATAATGCTACAAATAACTTCCCTGCTGAAAATACTTTACCTAGAAATGTCGATTTGACTAAAAACAGAGTTTGGCTCTAACTACTAAAAACAGAGTTTGACTTTAACTAAATGATATATAGATATATAAGCTATTCTTACTGACTCCTAACTCCTAACTCCTGACCAATACTCCTCTAAATTTGATACTCTAACTAAAATGGTCTTGGGAATAGGTAAAAGCAGTGGATATATTTATTGGACGTGGAAAAACAGCTCGCAGAGCTTACGGAATCGATGAAATTGCCCTAGTTCCTGGGGGACGAACACTCGATCCAACTTTAGCAGACACTAGATGGAGTATCGGCGGCATTGAAAGAGAAATTCCCATTATTGCCAGCGCAATGGATGGAGTAATTGATGTCAAAATGGCCGTTCTATTATCTGAGTTAGGAGCGATGGGAGTTCTCAACTTAGAAGGGATTCAAACTCGCTATGCTGACCCAGCGCCAATATTAGAAAAAATTAGCTCTGTGGGTAAAGATGAATTTGTGGGTTTAATGCAAGAACTTTATGCTGCTCCAATTCAACCGGAATTAATTTCTCAGAGAATTAAGGAAATAAAAAGCCAAGGTGGCATTGCAGCAGTAAGCTTAACACCTGCGGGAGCACTCAAATATGGAAAAGTAGTCGCTGATGCTGGTGCAGACTTATTTTTTGTCCAGGCAACAGTTGTTTCAACTGCATTTCTTTCACCAGAGTCAGTGGAAAACCTCGATTTGTTTAAGCTTTGTCAAGAAATGCCTATACCTGTGGTTTTAGGTAACTGTGTTACTTATGAAGTGGCCTTAAATTTAATGAAAGTAGGGGCAGCAGGGGTGCTAGTAGGTATTGGTCCTGGTGCTGCCTGTACATCTCGTGGTGTTTTAGGTGTCGGAGTTCCCCAAGCTACTGCTGTAGCTGACTGCGCAGCAGCACGAAATGATTATTACCAAGAAACAGGAAATTATGTCCCAGTTATTGCGGACGGGGGCTTAATTACTGGCGGAGATATTTGTAAATGTATTGCTTGTGGCGCTGATGGGGTGATGATTGGTTCGCCTATAGCTAGGGCCGCAGAAGCACCTGGACGTGACTATCATTGGGGTATGGCTACTCCTAGTCCCGTTTTGCCACGAGGCACTCGGATCAGGGTAGGTACTACTGGCACTATCAAACAAATTCTGCGTGGTCCAGCATTATTGGATGATGGTACACATAATTTATTGGGCGCTCTCAAAACTAGCATGGGCACTTTGGGAGCTAAGGATTTGAAAGAAATGCAGCAGGTTGAAGTTGTTATTGCTCCTTCATTGTTGACTGAGGGTAAAGTCTATCAAAAAGCCCAACAATTAGGTATGGGCAAGTAGATTTACCGATGGTAATTAGTTTAAGTAGACTCGTTGTTGGCCTAGCTTTGCGGAGCGCAAACCAAGAATCCTGGTTTTAGGATAATCTCCGTGGCTGACCGCTGGAGAGTATGTCAATGACTTAAGATATCTCAGTACCCTGGACAAAATTTGTGAAACAGTTTTGAAATTTACAAATTACCCTGGAATTATCTGAAAAGAAATGTCACAATAGAAATAGCGGAGATGCATGTTTCCGTTCACTCCTCACACCACACTCCGCCCGAGCTTTTTTAGTTTGGGCGGTTCCTTATGGCCACTTAAGGCTCGATCAGTTAACGCGCGTCAGAAGTCAGAAGTCAGATAGGGGAGCCGTCGGATTGGCGACGTACAGAAGTTAACCCACCCCTAACCTCGTCCCTGGAGGGGAAGTAGGGGATTTAAGCCCCGCTCCAAAAACCTGATCGCCTTAAAAGGCGGGGTTGCACGACCCATGTTATTTTGATCAAATTTTTTTTGATAGTGATTAGGGTATCACAGATTCGGCGTAAGCTACTCAGTTAATTGCTTAATTGTTTATAAAATTTATCGTGCAAATCAAGTACGGTACAAATAAATATAGTGACTTGTTTGCTTAGTTAGTTATTTGCGACTTGATAAAGTTAAAGTTATGGATAGATATCTAGAATTTTTGAGAATAGGGAAAAACTTAACTTGAAAAAAAGATTCCGCGCTTTGTATTTTAATTTTTCTATATACTACTTGACACAGAAGAAGATATAAAAGAAAGTATAATAAAAGTTATACATAAATATAGTCATATATAGTCAAATTCTGTCAAATATTTTCGTTGGTTTGTACAAAAGAGCTACTAAATATTTGACAAAATTTAATAAATCTTGACCATCTGTTGATAGTATAATCAAATTTGCTGAGAGTTCCAGACTAAATAGTCATCAAAATTCCGAACTGCTCGAATCCTAATATAATTTTAACTCCTGGATTGATGAAATTAGTAGAGAGGCATATTATTCAAAAAAATCATCGGTTTTATGCTGAAATTGACAGACTATGTTTCTTGTCTAAAAATCTCTTAAACTCATGGTAATTATTTAGTTCGTTAGTCTTGGATATTTGAAAAGACAAATCTATCTTACTATGACCTACAAAAAACACTCTCTACTCAAGCAGACTATCAAGCAATGCCAGCTAAAGTATCTCAACAAATATTGATGATACTAGATAGAAACACCGAAAAGCTTTTTAGCAGCAAACGAAGTTTATAAACAGAATCCATCAAAGTTTAATGCTTGTCCTCGTATTCCTTTCCTAGATATAAAAATAAAATAACGGGAATAAATATTGTAGTTTATACAACACAAGGCATTAGCAAGAGGCAATTAAAACAAGGAATTATTAATCTAAGTAAAACAGGAATTTATCTAAAAACATTAGTACCTACTTCACAAATTAAACAAGTTCGTCTCGTCCCCAGAATTAACCATTATGTAATAGAGGTCATTTATGAAGCGACAGAAAAACAATACGAGCTAGAAAAAAATCGTTGCGCCAGCATTGATATAGGATTAAACAATCTAGCTAAATTAACTTTTAATAAGCGCCGGAATAAAACCCAAGAGTGATAAATGGCAGACCATTAAAATCTATCAATCAATACTATAATAAAGTGAGGAGCTTTCTACAGTCTCAACTCCAGGAAAATCAATCAAGTAAGAAACTGAAAAAGCTTATGTTAAAAAGAGAATTTAAAATCAAGGATTATCTCCATAAATCATCCCGTTTAATTATTAATACTCTGATTAATCAAAAAATAGGAACTTTGATAATTGGGCACAATGAAGAGTGGAAGCAGAAGATAAATTTAGGGAAAAGAAATAATCAAAATTTTGTATCTGTCTCCTATAATAAGTTAATATAAATGTTATATTATAAAGCCAAGATGGTAGGGTATAGATGTAATTCTTACAGAAGAATCTTAAACCTCAAAAGCGAGCTTTATAGATAATGATTTGATTCCTGTGTACAAGAAAGGTCAGAACAATCAAGTCACCTTTTCAGGAAAAAGAGTAATGCAATCGTACTGCAAGCATTGGATTAATTAAAGCTGATGTTAATGCTTATCTAAACATAATGAAAAAAGCAGCTCCCTCTTGTCTTTGACCATGGGATAGAGAAGCCAGTGCCCCCTTCGAGTCTCCCGACTTAAAGCAACTGGCGTGGTGTTGTAGTGCCTCCTTTCCTAGGTCATGCTGCGCAAACGGAGGAGCTACGCTAAAACGAGCGTCAGGGTAACACCTGCGTTCCGAAGAATATGTCATATTTGACTATATTTTTATGAACTATTAACAAAGCTAGTGATTTAAGATTGTATGGTGGACTTAACTAACTAAAGTTCCATTGTACTTAGAGAAGACTTTAATTAAATGTTATATGATAGTTTGTTAACCTTGATACCAGTCTATACTATACTCTTTATAGATACATTGGTAGAATCAAAACCTACCATATTTTTCAGGATTTTATCTTAAATTTTTCCCAAAACACTTAAACTAATAATAAATTTGGTGTTTTCTGGGAAAAGTGAACTTGCTAAAATCAAAAAATACCAAATTATAATAAAGGTGTTTTCAAACAGACGTAACTGGCAACTGATGAACTGTATAAAAAAAATTTGAGTTGCATTAAGCCTAGTAAATAGGCATACTTTGGCGGCCAGACAGACCGTGTCTTGGACTAGCAACCAAGTCTGAAACGCTTGTGAAGCCATCCTGGCTGATACTTGGGAGAAATTCTAGGGTTTCTTTGGTACCAAGTTAAATCTAGTCAAGAGGCAATCTGCAAGAAGCAAGAATCCTACGCCATACTATTAAAGATTCATATTTAAGGATTAGTAAAGAATGACAGCAGCAACACCAGTCACCGATAGCAGTTTCAAGCAAGAAGTGCTTGAAAGTCAAGTTCCAGTTTTAGTAGATTTCTGGGCACCTTGGTGCGGGCCATGCCGGATGGTGGCTCCTGTAGTTGAAGAAATTGCAGGGCAATACGAAGGACAAATAAAAGTAGTTAAAGTAAATACGGACGAAAATCCTAATGTAGCAAGTCAGTATGGAATTCGCAGTATTCCTACCTTGATGATTTTTAAGGGAGGCCAAAGAGTTGATATGGTGGTTGGAGCTGTTCCTAAAACTACATTGGCTAACACTGTAGAAAAGTACCTGGAGAATAATTGAGAACTTTTGAAACAGATATGTAGAAAGTTGTAGAAAACTGTTTATGTTTATAAATGTTTAGAACTAATTAAGATATACTAAACATTTGATTAAGTATCTCTAGAACAACAGGAAAAACGATCTAAACTGAGATATGTTTATCCTTAAAAGTAGAAAGTAATTCTCAGTTATATTCTCATTGAGAGAATAATGCTCTGTCAGGTTTCTAGTCAACTAATCTAACATAATAAAACTGTTTTCTTTCTACAGTCCTAGTTCTCAAGCAAGTAAGGTAGAATAAACCTATTTTATGACTTAGCCGAGATTCTCAGTGGTCTCGGAAATTTTGTATTTTTATTTATAAATAGAAAGCCCCAATTTAATACTAAGGTTTTAGCTGAATCGCTGAGAAGCCTCACACTATAATATGCAGATTTGGTGTGAGATGAATCGGCAGCAAATTGAATGGGTTCGATGCCCATTCAATTTGCATGCTATCTCAGCAAAAACCTTCGCTCTAGTTGAAAAACTTGTATTATGATATTGCAATAACCCCAGAAAATTTCCACCATGCGGACTGCCTACCAATATAAATTGAGGCCCAACTCATATCAAATAGCCACAATAGAATTGTGGTTGGAATTGTTGCCTCAGCAGTACAACTATCGGTTGGGTGAAAGGTTCTCATGGTGGTCAGAAAACCGTTGTCCAGTTAACGCTTGCCCCAAGGTGCATGCCAATTCCTCAACTAAGAGATAATCCAAATTATTACTCTCAAAAACGAGATTTGGTCAATACTAAAGACAAGTTTCCTGAGTACAAACTGATTCATTCTCAGGTATGCCAAGATTGCATAAAACGGGTAAAACTTGCTTTTGATAGATGGTTTAAGGCAGACAAAAATGGGCAGAAATTAGGAAAACCCAGGTTTAATGGAATTGGACGTTATCGCAGTTTTACTTATCCTCAAATCAAACTTGACTGCATTGAAGGAAATAAAATAAACTTACCCAAAATTGGAAAAGTAAAGTTAATTCAGCATCGTCCAATACCAGAAGGATTTATAATTAAAACTGTGACGATTAGCCGTAAAGCTGATGGTTATTATGTGACTTTATCCCTAGAAGAAAAATCAGTTCCAGCTTTGACAACTAAAGTTGAACCTACATTAAAAAATACTCTGGGAATTGATATGGGACTGAAGGAATTCTTAGTAACTAGTGTTGGAGAATCGCTTCCAATACCTCAATATTATCGCTCATATCAGAAGGGATTAAAGACTTTGCAAAAACGTTTATCTCGAAAGAAAAAAGGTAGCAAAAGGTGGTTAAAGGCTCTTCTAGCTGTAGCCAAACAACATAAAAAGGTTGCCGATAAACGTAAAGATTTTAACTTCAAAACAGCCAATGAATTGTTATCACTCATCGGATGTTATTGCCCATGTAGACGCGGAGCGGCGTGCCGGAGGCAAACTTAAACATAAAAGGGCAAGCATTGACCCGTTTGAGTAAATCAATTAACGATGCGATTTGGGGGACAATTCCTGTCTATTTTGACTGTCAAAGCCGGAAATGCTGGAGGTGGAAACTATAGCAGTGAACCCTCAAAATACCAGCCAAGATTGCTCGAATTGCGGTGAAAAAGTCCCCAAAGAATTAAACATACGAACTCATTCTTGCCCACACTGCGGTATCGTCATAGACCGCGACTTAAATGCAGCAATAAATATAAAAAATAGGGCGGCGGGGCATCCCGTCCTTAAAGCACGCGCTTGTCCGATGCAATGGCAGGACTACGAAACGAGAAGCCTACACTATAGCGTCAGCGAGCGTGTGGGAGATGTCACGAGATAAAATACGATTAACTGGGAAAAATGAAAAAACCATCAACTAAAAAATTCCAGTAAAAATTAAAGTTATTAAGTATTTGGAAAAAGTTAATGGCCTCAGATTTTCAGAAAACAGCAGTTGAGTCTATTGAGGCAGAAGTGACTAAGTTAGTCAAAAATTTGCCGACCCTAAAACATGAGAAATGGATTAAGCGATCGCTCTCTACCATTGTCAGTATGGCATCACAGGAGCTAGACCGATTAGATTGGAAGATATTAGCAGCTTCTCTACAGGATATGGAAAAAGGATTTGAGGTTTTTTATCCCTATCGCCATATTCGCAAAATTACGATATTCGGTTCTGCACGAACATCCCCAGAAGCTCCAGAATATCAAATGGCCGTAAACTTTGCCCGTCGCATTACTCAGCAAGGTTTTATGGTCATGACAGGTGGTGGAGGCGGAATAATGCAAGCTGGCAATGAAGGTGCTGGGGCAGAAAAATCTTTCGGCTTAAATATTCAGTTACCTTTTGAGAAAGAATCAAATCCTTTTATTGAAAGAGAACAAAAATTAATTAACTTTAAATACTTTTTTACTCGTAAGTTATTTTTCCTCAGAGAAAGTGATGCTTTAGCTTTATTTCCCGGTGGTTTTGGCACTTTAGATGAAGCATTTGAAAGTTTAACATTAACACAAACAGGTAAATATGGCCCGGCACCTCTAGTTTTAATAGATTGTCCTGGTGGAAACTATTGGCATGACTGGAACGATTTTATTCATAAACAACTGCTTCGGCGTGGTTTGATTAGTCCAGAAGACCCTAGCTTATATACTATTACAGATGACTTAGAAGATGCTTGTCAAGCGATCGCTAACTTTTACAGAATTTATCATTCGAGTCGTTATGTGGGAGAAAAGTTTGTGATTCGTCTGAATTCAGAACTTTCAGAAGGGGATGTGAATTATTTGAATCAAGAATATAGTGATATTTTGACTATAGGAAAAATTGAAAAAAGTAAAATTTTACCAGAAGAGTTGGGAGATGAAACAGCTCATCTTCCTCGTTTAGTTATGTCCTTCAATCAGAAAGATACTGGTAGATTATATCAAATGATTGCTCAGATAAATAAGATGGGAGCAAATACACCAGCTCATCCAGAACATAAGTAATATTATTTCTACATAAAGTCCTCGTCTCTAGTGCCGCTACTGGGAAGTTAAAAGTCATGCATTTAAAAGCAAGTGCTAATTGGCGAGGTTTCCTACGAGGCGCCTACTGTGCGGAAGTAATTCCGCACACAGCCCCTCCGGAATGTAAGACGCACATCTGACAGTCAATCATTTTTGATTTGTAATTGTTTTAGAATTTTGTAACTGGTCAGTTATTTCCGCCACCCTGCAGTAGTCTAAAAACTTTACTGCTCATATAAAGTGGGCTAAAACTCTCTCTGTAAAGTCCAACGATATACACTTGTAGTGCAGCCAGTTCGAGACCAATCGATTTGCCCCTGAATACTAAGAGTTCTATTTTCACTGACTTTTACATCTACAATTACTTGATCGCCTTCGACAAAAAATTGTCCTTGAGGTTCGACTTGAATGGAGTCATATGTGTATTCACCTCCATTTTTTCTTAACCAATTAACTCTACTTGAGATCGAAAAATTCGATTACCGTTATGATAATAGGGTTATTGATCGTTGATGGGTAAAACAATTGTTATTGTTTAGAAGTTTGAGTATTTTGCTGACGCTTTTTATAACAAGCAATACAAGCACCAACAGCCACTAATCCTAGATTACTCAGTGGTTCAGGAACAGGTTGTGGATCATCAGAAGATTCTACTCTAACATTATCGACTAGCAAAGCAGAGGTCTTATCAGTTCCATCTACGTCATAAACTCCGATACCCAAGATGTAGTCACCAGCAGCCAGAGTTCCTGAGTTAAATCTGGAAACCCCAGAACTCTGGAAAAAATTGGTTCCATCTAGTGTTCCAGGGGCAGGGAATCCCATAAATCCATTGGTGATGGGTAAGCTTTGAGCAAGCACCTCTATCCCTCGGTTTTCTTCGGGACTTGTAACGTTATATAGGGTAACGAAGGCAGTATCTCTAGGATCGCCTGGAAAAAGGGGCGCTCCATCGTTGGTCAGAAAACTCCAATCAAAACTAATTTCAAAATCAGTTGTCGAAGAGATGGATTGTTTGATTGCAGATCCTTCCTTAGAATCATGTGGAAAATTAAATGCTCCAGTAAAGTTTAGGGCATCGTTAGATAAACCCAGAAAGTTTTGCAGTAAGGCGGTATCGGAACGGGCATCAACAGCGGAATTTCCTGAGAAGTTATAGGCATCTAGGTTTCCAAGTATATCGTCAAATCTGAAGGTTGTTGCAGTGGTTAACAAAGCCTGGGAAGAACCATCTGTTGGGGCAAACCCTTGGAAAGCACGTTGAATACTGACATCTCCTGCGGTATCCCAACCATTGAAGCCATTTTCAAAACTTCTATTAATCAGGGCTTGAGCTGGACTAACAGCTATACTTCCGAAACTTACTAAACTGAGGCTGCTAACAGTCAACCAGGAACAACGACTAAAAATGGACTTGGAACTAGAAAAAAGGTTAAACATGGTCATTGAATTAATTCAAAAAATTAGGGACAAATTAACAAAGGTTTCTATTTCACAGATGCACAGATGTGATTGCAGCAAACTACATCTTAGTTTGGAACAGGACTTATGTTTTCTAGGATACTCACATTTACTTGCAAGATTATGTAGTTGGGAACAGTTGAGGATTAAAGTGCAAACTCCACCCTTAATGGTTACTCAACTGAAGCTAGTCATTCTCCTATTGCTAGGTTGCGACTGAACTAATTGCACTAGAGACATCAATACAGGTATCTACTTTTGCCGTAAGACAATTAATTTAATTGCCTATAGCGCTTTTCATCTGGGTGAACTATACAGTCAAAACCACAACCCTTGTAGGGAAGTTCCATGGAACTTCCATACTGTGGTCTACTTAAATTAAGAGGTCTGTGGTTGGGTTGAATGCGTTGTCGTTCGAGCTTGAAACTCCAGTCAGGAAGACCATATTTTCAGCAAATCCTGGACCAGCTGACCCATCAGGATCAACCTGGATTAAGGTTCCATATGGACCGTACTCTGTGGATATCAAATAGCCTTGAGCAAGAGGGTCTCCTCCAGAGAAGTCAGTTCCATTCTGCAATAGGTCAGTGAATACCAGGCGATCGCTACCAGTCTGGAAGTCTTGGACATAATCTAATTGATCCCAAGTTGAGGTGTAGACAAAGTCGTCATTTCCACCACCTCCGGTAATCATATCCATGCCCTCAAAGCCAGTGATGATATCTCGATCAGGAGTTCCTGTAATCATGTCCATACCACTGGTACCGTCGATTATGTTAGGTTCTGGGGCATCGTTGAAGAACCCTGCATCAATGGTTTGGTCAAATTCACCAGGCTCTAGATTGACCACATCAGATATTAAGCCGGGGCCAGCATCTGAATCAACAGTTGTATTGTCACCTTCTTGGAACGGACTGACCCCATCAAACCCTGTGGGCTGAGTGAACATGACTTTGTAGTCACCTGGTGTCAGACCTGTGAATTCGTAGTAACCTTGCTCAATCTCAAGAGTGTTGGGATCATCACCAGTGATAGCAGTTGCAACGAGATCATCAATTTCACCATCGTTGTCGTTGTCAGCTAACAGTTTCACTTCTACACCGTCGATGCCCTGCTCCCCTGAATCTTGGATACCGTTGGCGTTGGTGTCCTCGAACACGAAGTCTCCTAAACCAGATGCTGGCACTACACCGATATGGTTACTGGGGTCATTGTCGGTGACATCTGGTAGGTCGTTACCATCGATGTCTGTGAGTGGATTACCATTTTCATCTACTGGGTTGCCTGTCACACTACCGATGTTGGTATATTGACCTTCGGTAACTGTGGTGCTGCCTGTGTAAGTCCAGGTTTCGTCTGTGTCTAATAAGTTATTGTTGTTAGTGTCTCCACCTTGGAATGTGACTTCTACACCTTGGTCGTCGGTGACTGTGACATTACCTAATGCTGTGTCTCCGGTGTTGGTGACTACATATTCAAAGTTGGCTGTGTCGCCTACTGCTATCTGTGGTCCTGT
>NZ_JAAHGO010000034.1:56673-92126 GCF_010672455.1 Okeania sp. SIO2C9
CACCTTGGAATGTGACTTCTACACCTTGGTCGTCGGTGACTGTGACATTACCTAATGCTGTGTCTCCGGTGTTGGTGACTACATATTCAAAGTTGGCTGTGTCGCCTACTGCTATCTGTGGTCCTGTAGCTGTATCTGCATCTTCTCCGTTGGTGGATTTTTCGATGTCGATAGCTGGTGCTGCTGGTGGTGGATTCTTGTCAGGAATCTCTGAGATAAAACCAGCCGTTTTAGCACTTCCATTACCACCATTGGTTGATTGAAGACGAACATACCAATCTGTTTGCTCAAGTATTTCGCGAATCAGATCATCTGTTAAATCTTGCGTCCCTGAGATGATAAAACTACCTTCTTGGACAATGCCATCTCCTTGTCCCCCATTACCAAACTTAACTAGAGCATCATAGGGTCTATCTACACCGCCACCAGAAAGATTGACACCAAGAAGATTATTTGAATCTACCGCATCTGGACCAATAATAAAGTCTGTACCAGCAACTGGAGAACTGATAACACTATCACTTGTACCAGAATTGTTATTTGCGTAGGTAGTAATGTCATCAATAGTCAAGCCTAATGTATTGATTAAGTTCTGATCGTCAATATCAAAGGCAACCCCGATCATATCTTCAGTACTAGAGTTGGAGGCATCCGCAACGCGTAAGGTCACTTGAATGTCTTTGAAGCCATCACCATTAAAGTCTGCACCATAACCAATGACAACATCAATTGCCTCATCTGTACTACCTAGTTTCTCATTAAAAACAGTTTCAAAGAGGCAAGCACCAAAGTGGTTGCTGGGGTCACTATCAGTAACAGTTTCTTCTCCGCCAACAGGATCTGCTGTAACACTGCCAATGTTCGTGTATTGACCTGCAGTAACAGTAGTACTAGCAGTGTATTCCCAGGTTTCTCCAGGGTCTAAGATGTTATCTTGATTGGTATCTCCATCATTAAATGTATCATTATCAGCATCAACCGCCACAGGTACTAAGCCTTGATCGTCTGTCACCACAACGTTTTCCAGGCTAACATCACCATCGTTAGTAACGTTGTAGGTAAAGGTAACAGTATCTCCCTCACTAAGAATTGGACCTGTGGGAGTGTCTGCATCTTCTCCATTAGTGGATTTTTCGATGTCGATGCTGGGGTCAGGTTCTTCTTGAACAGTAACTAGATAATCTTCTACCTCACCATCGCTGGCTGCCCCTGTTGCATCAAGGCCACTGTCTGTGCTCAAGCGGAAACGGGCACCTACTGGTGTATTGGTAGCTGCACCATTGGGTACGGAGAAGTTCAAGCTGGCAGTACCGTTAGTCGTACCATCACTGACTGTAGTGGTAACCGTTTCACCTGTATCATCAAAATCACCATCGTTGTTCCAGTCAATAAAGCCATAGAGGGTGGCATCACTACCTGTATTGTTAGTGACATCAACCTCGAACGTTGCATTCTCACCAGCTGTCAATGTGGGGATGCTTACACCATCTTCATCATTGCCATCACCATCAGCATTAGCACTGGGTTGACCGTCTGTCTCATCATCAATTAATGCACCAATTTGGATATTTGGGTTAATGACATGGCTAGGACCACCATTGGCCAGAAGTGTCTGATAGTTGTCCGTTAGGTCGCCAAAGTCGAGTAGTTCGGGTTGTTCCCCAGCTGACACCGTACATAGATTAAAGCGACTGTCACTATGCAGTACCGTGTCACCAATGAACTGTGCACAACCTTGACCGTTCTGAATGTCAATTTCGTTCTGACCATTATCATTGGTTCCTCCGTCTAATTCCCAGAAAGCAATTCCATTGAAAACAACGTTATTACCGGAGAAAACCGCATCACCACTATTTCCTTCAGAGTCACCCTTAAAGAAAATTGCTCCGAATGGGTTGTCATCATTGGCAATACCACCTTCTCCAATCTGGATACTGGTATTGCTCATGTTCATGTTAGATTCACCGTTGACCCGGAAGATTGCTGTGAGGTCATCCGGGCCATCAATGATTATGTCTGAGTTGTTAAGTTCCCAGTCATCGCCCCCTCTGTTAACATCAATGATGACAACACCATCACCATTAGTGTCAGTAAAACTTAGATTGGAAGATCCGTTAGCAGTTCCCCCCTGTTCAACCAACTCAATTACAAATGGGCCACTGCCATCCTTGTAATTCTCATTCTCAATGTTCTGGGTTATAGTTCCTTCACCAGTAGCACCTTCAATAAAGGTTTTCCAGTCGTCTAGTTCATTGGTGAGAGGATCGAGATTGACACCAGTGGTGAAACCATCACCATTTGTGCCAGCGGAGTTAGTGGGAAGCTGCCCAGTAGGGTTATTCTCATTGGCCCCAAAATCAAAGTAGTCCGCATTAGAGATACTTTGAACTGGATCGTTTGAGTTAGTTGTAAGGATACCAAGGTCAGCAAAGATGTCGGTATTACTAACAGAGATTTGACCATCAGAACTTGTGAGAGCAATATTGCCGGAGTAGTCAATTCCCTGGAACGGAGCAATTTGAGTATTGAAGATTGGATGATCCAGGTATGCTTCATTGCCAGATGGCTCCCACCGCTGATCGAAGACACTATTAATGGTTGGGAAGGAGGCACCTGTTGGACTTGTTCCTCCCTGTGATAGAACCTCGCGGTCTGCACCAAACTCACCATTTTGGAGGTTGACTGCATCTCCATTATCCTGGCTCTTCAAACCAACAATCAGATATTTTTGAATTTCATCAATTGATAGGTTGTTGGTAGTCAAGAAGCTCTGTGGAAAGGAATCTGTAAAAGTTGTTGTCGCTGACTGATCATCTGCTGTACCAAAAGAGCCATCAGCACCCGTACCTGTCGCCGTCAAATTTAACGTTGCATTCAATGCATCTGCAGGACCAAAACCAGTACCATTATTATCTGTCGGTACTTCCCAGGTTGTCACTACCTGACCATTCTCTGTACCATCCAGGTCACCTTCGCCTCCATCAGTGACTTCAATAGGATCATATGTATCCACATCGCCATCATCTCCAGGATCAGCACTGTCATCTTCAATCTCAAACTTAATCACCGAACCCAGTTCAAATCCAGTCGCGCTAATAGTCACCGTTTCGCCGGGTGCGTAATCCTCTTTATCCGTCTCTACTTGAGGAAATTCCTGTTGAGCCATAATTGTAAATTACCTTTAGTCAATATTTCATTTTTGTGAAGCATCCCCTGTTGAAATCACTTTGTCAGCAAAATCAATTTTTCAAAGTATAGACATAAATAAAAACTGATATCAACCTGTATATTCATGGAAGCAACAATCTTCATCGAATCTTTATGAAAAACACCCTAATTATAAAGATTTAGTAAAGATTTAAGAAAGTTGTATAGACTTTGGTAAAATATTGCAGCACTATAAGCAAGTCAGAAGTTAGAATTAATCTCTAATTGAGTTTTTCCCTGCGGAATTCTTCAGGAAGCAAAATTTAACAATGTCCACGCCCTCAATCCGTAGAAAGATAGATATTTCATATCAAATCCGGTAGCATCGGTCTAATTAGATGGGGAGATGGGGAGATGGGGAGATGGGGAGATGGGGAGATGGGGAGATGGGGAGATGGGGAGATGGGGAGATGGGGAAATATTTGGTAATGGTTGAAGATGGAACATTTTTTACGTGCCGAATTAAACGGATTTGATATCATGGGCTAGAGCAAAACTACGAGCTTTAATTATAACTACTCAACCGGACATGATATAATCTTAAATCATTTTAATCAGTTTAATTGGACATAAAAAAAATCTTCAATCGTCATAACTACCCTCATCTGTACATCGCCAATCCGACAGCTCCCCTAGCTGACTTCTCCTGACTTAATAAATCTATAATATCATGTCCGAAGGCAATCGTTTGTGTAAAAGTTAGCGTGGATATCTACAGGAAATTTAAGTTTTTTTCTTGCCTGTTGTCTGTTGCCTTCCGGAGCTGTTGCCTGTTGCCTTCCGGAGCTGTTGCCTATTTACTATACAAGACCGATGCTACCGGACATGATATAACTGCTTAACCGGATTTGATATAACTTCACACTCCCCATTTCCCCATCTCCCGATCAGATATCATTCACTATAAGCAGTCCGCACCAGAATTACAGTACAATCACAACCACGAGCGATCGCCTCTGGAATATTGCCATTAATTGCTTGTTTCAAAAATCCTTCCTTACTAGCACCAATAACTACAACGTCACAGTTATGAGCATCAGCCAAATCAACTACAGCAGTTGAAACAGAAGTAGCACAGACTGAAGTAGCCATAACTTCTGTATCCAAGCGATGCTGAAGAATCTTTGCTGCTCGTTTCATTTCCTCAATATTAGGCTTAACAACAGACTTAGTTAAAACCTGACATAAGAAAATTTCTGGTTTCACACTCAAAGAAACCAAGGCAGGCAAAAGCTTTACTGCTGCTGCTTGTGTAGGAATATCTCGAATGGGTACTAACCACCGTCGCCATCCTAAAAAAGAATACATACGATCGGAAACAAGATTATCCGGGTTGGCTTGAAATCTTTCATTAACATTAGTAATACCTTTGAACATTTCCTTCTCTTTTCTACCTCCCCACTTCACCACTATCACTTCACAAATAGCTTGTCGTATCAGAGTATCCACAATACTGCCAAAAACACGACCAGAAGCAGAAGAGTCACCCTTCCAACCCATCAGTATTAGAGATATATGTCTTTCCTTAATAATTTCCAAAATAGTATCAGCAACATCGTGACCAACCCGAATTTGAGTGTGCATGGGAATTTTCAAATCCTTAGCTATGCACTCCGCCATTGCTAATAAACGACGACTCTTAGTTGTATCTACCACAGTTTCTGCCGGAGAACTTTGACGAGGCACAATCACAACTTGCACGCATTCCAATTCATAATTACGTTGCCGAGCAATAACAGTGGCTAATTTTAATAATGCAGGAGCGGTACTAGGATTACTTAATGGCACTAATAATCTACCATGCCCTATTTGAGGCGATCGCGTTTGATAAACTGTATAAGAAGGTTCTTGACTATGAGTTCCCAGATTTGTCTTACCTATTTGTTCTGATTCTACTCGGATAATATCAGTATCAGTAATAATTCCTACCAGGTGACGACCTTCCATCACAGGTAAACGACTCAGTTTGTATTGATGTAAAAGATACAGAACTTCGCTCAGATTATCTGTAGTTTTAACTGTCATGGGATGAGGTGTCATAAACTCTTTTAATAGGGTGTCTCCGGGAAGTTCGCGTTTGCGAGTGTAAGCTAAATCTGTCTGAGTGACAATACCTACGAGCAAGCCACTATCATCAAGCGCTGGAAAACCTCGATGATGGGAATTAGAAAATTTCTGCTTCACCTTATCCAAAGTTAAATTAAAATCAAGAGTTTCTACGGGAGTGTGCATGACTTCATCCGCACGAATATTGCTCAAATAATCATTTGCTGACTTCTCCTTCTGAGGTTGCAGACCTTTGAAATCTAAAACTCGGTCGGATAGAGACTTTTTATCTATCTTTTCTGCCATCAATAAAGCGACAATAGAAACAATCATCAGTGGCAACACTAAGCGAAAATCTTGTGTCTTCTCAAAAATAATTACTACTGCTGTCATGGGTGCTCTTGAAACAGCACAAAAGAATGCACCCATTCCTGCTAGAGCAAAAATTGTTGGTTGTTCAATACCGACTAAATTACTTTGCAAAATTCCAACTATCTGACCGAGGGCGGACCCAATAACTAAGGATGGAGCAAAAAATCCACCAGGGGCACCGGAGCTGGCGGCAAATATTGTTAACAGAAAGTGTTCGGCAAAAGCAATGAAGCTCCATTTCAAGTTGGCTTCGCTACTGCCTAGCAATTCTCTTAAACCAGTATGGTTACGAAATGATTCTGGTAAAGATGCGATAATTAAACCACTAATTAATCCTGTGATAGCTATTCGCCAAGGTAATGTTAATTTGAGTCGGCGCTGAAATATGGAAGTCGCAATAATTCCTCGACTAAATACTGTCCCTAATAAACCTGCTAACATTCCCAAAATTATGTAAAAAGGAATTTCTTTGGGGTGTAAAAATCCTGTAATTGAGGTATCTAAGTAACTGTTCTTATCTAAGTATAAACTTTCTCCCCCTAGCATTTGGGATACAACTGCACCAACGAAAGAAGCGATAATTGCTGGCCCCAAGGTGATACCAGAAACATCGTGCATCAGGTCTTCTACTACAAATAAGACTCCGGCGATGGGAGCGTTGAAACCAGCAGCTAACCCAGCAGCAGCACCACAGGCAATTAACTGACGACGGTAACTCGGAGAAGTGGGAACTAAACGACTGATCCAAGTGGCCAAGGATGCACCTATTTGCACTGTTGGGCCTTGTCGCCCTAATGTTAATCCAGACCCCACTGTCAGGATGGTAGTGAACATTTTGACAATGGCGATCGCTAAGTTTAACGGAACTCGCATACCTGAGAGGGCAGCTTTGACTTGGGGTACTCCACTTCCTCCAGTTTCTGGTGCTAAACGTTCTACTAATAAACCTGCCACAAGTCCTCCAACGGCACCAAAAATTGGTAATAATAGCCAAGGTGGATATTTGAGTGATGCAGCTATACGCAAACTACCTAGCCATCCTGCACCTTCTTTTAGTATGACTGCTGCTAATCCAGATACGATTCCTATTAAGCAAGCTTCAAAGACTGCTACACGTTTTGGTCTGAGCAGTGGATAAATAAAGTTTTTCAGATGGATTTGAACTTCTTGTCGGATATACTGATGCCACATAACGGAGTTTAGGGTGTTGTTTTGGCAGTATGGAATAGAGTTGTGTGTTTATTCTAGTTCTTAGTGGCTGTTTTTTATCTTTTTCTTTATGGGTTAATATCAAACCTGGTAGCGGGGGAATGTGGGGAGTGTAGAGAAAAACTAGAACCTTAACGCGCGTCAGAAGTCAGAAGTCAGATAGGGGAGCCGTCGGATTGGCGACGTACAGAAGTTAACCCTCCCCTAGCCCCTCCCCCGACCGTGGAGGGAAAGTAGGGGATTTGAGCAACTCTCCAAAAACCCGATCGCCTTAAAAGGCGGGGTTGCGCGACCCATATTATTTTGATAAGGGTTGAATTAACTGTTTGGGGGTTCGATTTTCTCATATCCCCCTCTAACCCATACCTCCTAAACTCACTCCCTCAATACGTTTAATGTTTAATGAAACAACCCTGGTTAATGGGAGTGCGAATGTGCTGACTGGGATGAGAATCTCTATCAACCAAATTATTTTGATGTATGTGCTGACTGGGATGAGAATCTCTATCAACCAAATTATTTTGATGTATGTGCTGACTGGGATGAGAATCTCCATCAACCCAATTATTCTGACTCCTGTATGTCGCTAATCTGATGGCAACCTTTCTTATACCAAATTCAAAAAAGGTAGTTACATCTTAATTTGTCATTTATTGCTACAATTAAAAATTGTATATATCCATCAAATTTCAAAGTTAAGCATTTTTTCCTCTTTTTTATCCAGTTTTTCTTTCCCTATTACCGAAAAATTTTGGGTATGCGCCTCCCCTTAAAAGGGGATAATAAAAAAAAAATTTCATGAATTTGTCAATCCTCTTCAATTCATGGAGAGGTAATAATTAATTATTAATTATTAATTATTAATTATTAATTATTCATTATTCATTATTAATTGTTGAACTGTTGCCCATGTTGAGATTGTAGCAATATTTTATGAAATTGGTATTAGAAACCTGCAATCAGAAGAATCAAATGGTACTAATATTATACCAAGGGTGAAAAAAGAATGTTACGAATAGTAAGAGGAATAAAAAAACACGTGCAGGATATTCCCTTTGACAAAGCGGTCGATCTTCGGAGCTTCCCCGTTGGGTGGGATGGCGAGGAAACCTGCGCCATATCCAATCGACCAAGAGAGCGGTGCGACCCCGCGACGACGCCAGTAGCACCTGGTAGCGCACCAAGAGAAAAAAATGATTTCCGACCTGAAAAATGGTATTGAAGCTATTCCCGTGTAACTCACTCCTCCTGACTTCCCCTCCTGGGAGGGGCGCGCGGGTGGGTTAACTCCTAAGAAATATCCTAGCTATTTGTAGCAAATATTTATCAATTTGGTATTACTTGTAAGCATTCTATTTCATAATTTTTTTCATAGGCGATCGCCATGGTAATTTGTAGTAAAGTAATTAATATTAACTACTAAATATTAACGAAGAAAACACCAAAACCACTAATCACAAATGCCAAAATAGAAGGCACTAAAGGCAGCACAAAACCTTGAGTAAAACAATACAAACTAACTGAATATAAAATAATAATATTTCCTCCTATAAATAAGACAAACAATAAAACCCGACGAAAATAAAAACCAATCATACCACCCACACCAGAGCAAAAAAAAATCAATAACCAATCTGCCCACCAACCGCAAAACCTAATTAAAGGTCTACCATCCAAAACCGCACTAATAATTTGACTAATCTTATGTGCGTGTAAAACAACCCCAGATATTTGCTTCTGAGAAATAGCTTCAACATAACTATAAGGAGTATAAAATTTATCACTAGCATTAGGGTCTGTACTACCAATAAGTACAATTTTATTTCTCACTAAAAAATCATCAAAATTCCCAGATAATACATCCGAGACACTAATATATTTACCAATCTTATCGGAATTTCTATAATTAAGTAAAACTTGAAACCCACCAGCATCAAAATTTTGATAAAAACCCTCTCTTTCCCCAAGCTCCTGAAAAACAACATCACCAACTTTTTTAACATTTTCTGAGGCAGTAGATTGTATTTTAATTCCTTGACTTTCCAAATAATTAAAAGCAACCCTAGCACTTAATGAATAACTTGTTTGACAAGGGTCTTTCTCTTCTTTTCCCATCGACATTAAATGGCGACGGATTACATGAAATTGACCATGATCGACAACAACATCAGTAAAACCTAAACGTTCTTCTGGCACTCCTTCAGGAGGTTTAGTACCAGGTTTATTATTGTGATCTCCACTAGCACTACAAACAGCAACTATTTTCTGATTATTACTCAAAATTTTTAATAACTTTTTATAACCAGATTCAGAAGGTAAAGGTTTTTCTCGCCAAAAATCTAAACCGATAATTGTAGGTTTATGACTTTCTAACTTGGCTATTACTTCAGCCAATATTTCATCACTTAAATCACTACCAATACCATATTTATTAATATCTTTTGCCGTAGCTTCAACAATTAAAATATTAGGGTCTGGTTGCTCTGGAGGTCGCCATCGCATTAAGCGGTCGTACTCATTTAACTCTAAATTTTGTAGCCAACCTAAACTTCTAAAACTAACAACTCCCACCCATGCTAAACCAGCAAAAATTACACTCATTCCTAATTTTTTAGGTTTTGGTTGAGGTTGCTCTAAATTCCTTTCTAAATAAGCTAATTTTTCCGCCACCCAATCTAGATTAAAAATTGTCCGATAAATTTTATTAAAAATAACTAATTTATCCTGTTTTTTGATAACTACACCAGACAACCGCAAAGCCATTTGGATTCGACTATTATTAGCTTTAACTTCTCCTTGCAAGAGAATTTTTTTATATAATTTCAGTAATTGATGAGCAAATTGACCATGATTGACCAAATAATCGTGCATATATTTTAAATGAGTGGGATTATCTTTTTCTTCCCAATAAGTCAAAATATTTTCCTCTACCAACTTATCAACATCCGGTTCAGAATCATCTGCATAATCAACAATAATTTGACAGAGTTTCTGAGTTAAAAAAGGTTGACCACCACTCCAATCAAAAACTTTTTGCAAAACAACTTCCGGTTCTTCTACTATTCCATCTAATCCCTGAGTTAATATTTTTCCATCTGCAAAAGTTAACTCTGTTAATTCAATCGGATGACCAATATTAAAAGGAGTATGTTTTCCATCTCTAATTAAATCTTCGGGAGTCGCTACTCCAAAAAAACAAAAAATTAGGCGATGATAATCAGATTTTTCATCATCAGCGCGACGATTATAACAAGAGCGAATAAAAGCTAAAATTTCATTTTTAAAAGGGCAATTTACCAGTACATCAATTTCATCAAGAAAAATATATATTTTTTGGGGATGAGGAAAATTAACAAATAAAATTTCTTCAATAAACTGAGCAAAACGTTGAAAATTAGTCAAATGTTGATGACTGATTATCCACTGTTGATAATTGATACTATTATCTAACTCACATCCATAAAATATTTCTCTGAAAAAACCCTCATACCAAGATTGTTTTTCTATTGAAAAATCGCATAATCTAGTCATGTCAATAGGGATACATTGACAACCTTGAGAGCGTAATTCTTTCATCACTCTTACCCGCAAACTAGACTTACCCATTTGACGAGCATTAAATACATAACAATATTCTCCTGCTTGGAGTTTTTGAGATAATTCTCCATCTTGTTTTCTGACTACATAAGTGGGGTTATTTGCTGATAAACTCCCCCCAGTTGATTGATAATTCATGATTTTTTAAATAATTTAATTGGTGTTTTTTAAGAAGGAGTCAGGAGACAGGAGTCAGGAGACAGGAGGAAGAGGGAGCAACAAGGAGACAGGAGACAGGAGACAGGATGAAGAGGGAGTAACAAGGAGACAGGAGGAAGAGAGATTAGGAATTAGGAGATTATCTGCGTTGTTCAATTGCATTTATATACGAATCTAATAGTTTACTTACTTCTTCTAAATCCACTAGAAGTTTTGAAGTATCTCCATATCCAAGGTCATTTGCCAGAATTAGGTAATACCGACTTTTTTCTAATGAACCTTGTGCAATATTCAAAAATCAGATTTTATCTGCTAGACCCTTTTTTCTAAAGCCTTCTACTATTATATTAGCTGGTACTGATACGGATGCTCGCCTTAACTGACTTGTTAATCCATAGGTTTCTGTTTTTGGGAAATTGCTGCTAAAACCATAGACTTCTAAAACAAGTTGATGTGCTTTTTGCCAAACTATTAAATCTCGAAAGTTTTTAGCAGGTTCTCTTTTCATTCTCCTTCTTCAAACTACGTTCCAAAAAGTCAATTCCTGACTCCTGTCTGTTGACTCCTTCTTCCAACTCCTGTCTCCTGTCTCCTGACTCCTCAACCCAAACGCTCCTGAAAATATTGTCGATATAAATTACAGCGAGGTTGAGCATCATCACCTTTAATTGTAATTAATCCCATAGCTTCTAATTGATGTACCTCACGATTTTTATTGGGTAAACGTACTGGAGAATTAGCTTTTAATATTTCCTGAAAAACTGCTTTTATTTTTGACTTTTCTGCCATAGTTTCTAAATGTCTACTTAAATGTTCTTGATAAATTCCAGTTTCAGTAGGAGCATATTTTAATAGTTCTTCAATTGTCAATTCATCTTGAAACATTTTGTATAATGCTAATCTAATCAGATAAGGATGTCCTCCCACCATAGACATTAAAGGAGTCACTATTTCTGGGTCAAGTTGATGTAAATATATTAATTGAGTTACCTGCTCTGATGTAAATTCTTTTAATTCTATGGGTAAACCTACATTAAAAGGAGATTGATAAATATCTAATTTGCCATGATATTCTGTGGAATAAGCAATTACCATTCTGAGATTTCCCCAAATTTCAAAATTATTACTTTCTTCGTACCAACTTCTTAACATGGTAAAAAAGTTTTTAGATATTTCTGGGTAGTTGAAAATTTCATCGACTTCATCTAATAGTAAGACGACCTTTTTTTCTAAATGAAATAACAAGGCTTTCAATTCTTGAGTACAAGATATTTTTGCATTATCATCATCCCATAAATTTCCCTCTGGCGCATCAGTAAATCGACTTTTGATATTTTTATTAAATGCTTTAATAAAACTATTAATATTGCTGATATTTTTGGGTTCAATCAGAGTATCAAATCTCAGATAAACAGGAATATAATTATTTTGATTTGCTTGGGCTTGTATTCGTTGAATTAGAGAAGTCTTACCCATTTTTTTTGGTGCTTTTATTCTTACTAAAGAACCTGGTTTTTCTATGGCTTCATAACATTCAGACTCCACAGAACAACGTCTAATCCGATAACGTTGTATATAAAAAGGAGAATCTAATTTTTCTGGTCTGCCAGGAATGACAACTTGACTGATATGAAAACCATAATAATTTCGTAACTCATCATTAACTAAATCGGGTTTATATTGGCTAAATATTTTCACTAAATATTCTTCCCGCTCCAGACTAGATTCTGAATAGTTAAATTTATTAGCGATCGCTTTTAATTTTCGACCTACATTAGATTGGTCACAATTCATTAATTGAGCAATTTGTTGATATTTTTTATCTGATAAACGCAAGTGCAGTATTTGTTTTTCATTTTCTGGCAAATGAGAATATATGTGGTCAAATATTTCTTTATTCATAATTTTTATTCTAGTTTTAGCATCTCTGGTTATTGATATGACGATAACTTACGGACTCTGACAGCGTCAAGGGATGAAAAGCGATAGTATTCAAACGATAAGTAATCCGAAATATGTTCTGAAAAAAATTTGGAAATTAGGAAATAGGGAACATAGATAAGAGCTTCATAGTTTTTATTTATTTTTATATTTTTTACAAATCATTTATAATTGCCATATAGTAACTAATATCTTTTCATCTTTTTATTGATGAATTTAATACCCTACGGTCTACACGGTGTTTATAATTGATTGGGATCTCGTTGAGAGTCGCGACAACTTTTCAGTATCCTCATCCACTTCTTCCTTCTTCCTTCTTCCTTCTTCCTTCTTCCTTCTTCCTTCTTCCTTCTTCCTTCTTCCTTCTTCTAGAAATTTGCTGATATTTTAATCTTGAAATATTTCTGGATCAAATACGACAGTGTGAATTAATTTACACAAAAAATTATGTTCCTACCCTGAACGTGCAAAAAAATACACATTGACAATTGTGGAATGATTTTTGAGGGTAGTTCAAAATCAAATGTGCAATTAAATGCAATTTTTTTTTAGAGCAAATAAACCTTAGCTATGATTATTTGTAATGGAACAAGGTTAAGAAAAAAACTATTCTAATCAACCTATTCCAAAAACTAATCTACTTTTACTATTTTACCGAAAAATTGTGGGTATGTGCCTCCCCTTTTAAGGGGATAAAAGCGGTCGTTAGCGGAGCTTCCTGAAGGGTGGGGTGGCGAGGTCTCCTCGCTATATCCAATCGGCCAAGAGAAAGAAAATATTTCAGATTTCAAGCCTCCTTATTGCAGAGGTACTGATGACTGATAACTGATAACTGATAACTGAAATGACAGGAGTAAAATAATGCAAGTTCTACTAAAAATATCACAAAACTGTCTAAATCTAATCAAAAAATGGGAAGGATTATATCTTGATGCTTATCTAAACCCAGTAGAAATATGGAGTATTGGTTATGGAATTACCGAATATCCTGATGGTAAAAAGGTCAAACAAGGAGATGAAATTAGCATACAGCAAGCCAGAAAATTCCTTCAATATAAAATCGATTTGGTTACTGATGAAGTTAATCAATTAATTAGAGTTGCTCTTACCCAAAACCAGTTTGATGCTTTAGTGTCCTTCTGTTATAACGTAGGAATTACTACTTTTAAATATAGCACTTTACTAGAAAAACTCAATCAAGGAGATTATCAAAGTGCTGCTAATGAGTTTCCCAAATGGAACCAAGTTATGGCTAATGGGGTAAAAACAATACTGCCTAGTTTAGTCGATCGTCGGGATGATGAAAAAAATCTTTTTTTAAGCAATAATTTAACCATAAATAATGAATTATCATGTCTAGCTGGATTAGGATTATTTGACCCTATGGCAGTAATCTTGAAACCCTCACATTAGACATCTCAGAAAAAGATATAGACTTTTTGCAGATAGTAGGCAATAGGGAACAGGGAACAGGGAATAGATTTTCAACGAAAAGGTACAAAAAATGATTTTGTAAGTGACTTTTACAACTCTAGATTATCTTAAATAAAGAGCAAGTTTATTTTCTAGAGATGTCTATTTAGTCAATGCATAAATCAAAAATTGTATTAGTAGGAAAAACTCTTTTAATCCAACAAAGTCGATACAAACTATTCTCATTAACCTGCTTCAGCAACTAATTTACCGAAAAATTCTGGGTATGCGCCTCCCCTTTTAAGGGGATAAAAAACATAGAATATTCCCGTTCTCAAACCTCCTTATTGCAGAGGTACTGATAACTGATAACTGAAAACTGATAACTGAAATGACCCTCACTATTTTTAAGGACTCCAATCATGAATAATACCAGATTTCCTGACTCAAAAATACTTGATTTTGTTAAGTATTATGATACTAATAACCCCAACCATCGTAATGCTTTTCTGAAAATAGCTTCCTCTTTGCCCGATGACTTTTACAATAACGATGCAGAATGGGTAAAAATTTACCGTTCTCACCCTGCTAAAAAAATTGCTCGTTCCTCTGCTGGAGTAAGTCTAGATGTCACTTACTTTTCTCAGGGTGACAACTATCGCGATGCTCATCGCACTTGTTTTTCTTCTTCTTGTGCGATGCTGTTAAATTATCTCCGACCTGGAGTCATCAGGGGCGATGATGATTACGTTCGTGAAGTTTTCAACAGAGGAGACACTACTGACTCCTGGATTCAAATTCAAACTCTGCGACACTTTGGAGTTACTGCTAATTTTGTTCAAAATGCAAATAATAATACCCTCAAGCAGTACCTCAACCGAGGCATTCCTGTTCCCTGTGGGATTCTTCACAAAGGCTCTTCTAATAACCCATCGGGTGGAGGCCACTGGATTGTAGTTATTGGTTATGAAGACGACAAAAATGCTCCAGGTGGAGGATATTGGGTAGTTAACGATCCCTGGGGGGAGATCGATCATGCCAGTGGCACTTACATTTCCGAAAATGGTAGAATGTTAAAATATTCTTATAGTCTGATGAACGCCCGTTGGACTGTGGGTAATAGTACCGATGGATGGTGTGTTTTGGCAAAATCTTGGATTGATTGAAGAAGGAGTCAGGAGACAGCAATTCTGGAGACAGAATCAATATTCGTGGGGAAGTCTCCGACACGCCACTTCGTGTCTACAAAACCCCAACCAATTGTGGATACCACCGGTTATGGGTCGCGCAACCCCGCCTTTTAAGGCGATCAGGTTTTTGGAGCGAAGCTCAAATCACCTACTTCCCCTCCCCTCCTGGAAGGGGGAGGGGCGAGGGGTGGGTTAACTTCTGACTCACAGGAGTGCGCATTCCGCAAGCGAGCTGGTGTCGTCGCGGGGTCACACCGCTTCTGACTTCTAACTTCTGACTTCGTTAAGGCCTACTTATGGTATAAGGTGCGTTGCAACACACCCTAAGAGTACAAAGGTTTCTGAGTATAAATACTAAAACTCCCAATAATATTTTTGACCGGAATTGCCAGCATAATTACTGTTATATATAGCCATAGGTAATTTCAAAAGCTTTATTGAGACTTTGGTGTCTTGAATTATTTGGACTCCTACAAATTCTCTCAAAGGTCAATACAACAACTTGAGAAAATATCAGAGGAACGTTATGGCAGACATTAATGAGTTAATTGAAAAACTGGCAGAACTTGATTCGGTGTTATTCAGTATTAAAGAACTGTAGGGGCGAATGGCCATTTGCGTTCCGCAAAGCTGCCGAATTGCGCCCTTACACATTGTATGACGATCAACACAATTATATTACTCCGAAGCCAACGGATTTGATCTCATTGCTATATTTTGTTTTTGCTTACGGTTTTTTCAGCTAAACCCCATCCTTAAAAATGAAGTTTCAACAACAAAAAAACGGATAAAGGAAGACTATGATTTTAACAACATTATTAGTATCAAAGAATTGGTCAATTTTTTCTGTAAGAGCTGTTTTAACTACTGTTATTCATCAGCTTCGATTATTAATAACATCCGAAGAAAACCCTAGTTTGAGTACTAATATTTGGAATTCCGAGACATCCCGGGCTTCAGATCGACCAGAATACACGCAAGACGCAGGTGGACGAGGAAGTACATCCGAGACATCCTGGGCTTCAGATCGACCAGAATACACGCAAGATGCAGGCGGTCGAGGAAGTACATCCGAGACATCCTGGGCTTCAGATCGACCAGAATACACGCAAGACGCAGGCGGTCGAGGAAGTACATCCGAGACATCCTGGGCTTCAGATCGACCAGAATACACGCAAGACGCAGGCGGTCGAGGAGAGACATCTAATAATCCAGAATTATCTCCTGAAACACCTAAGCAAACCCCCAACTTTCATGCTTTGCTCATCGGAATTGACTTCTATTTTCCCCATAAATTAGAAGGTGGCAGCTACAAAAATTTACGGGGTTGTGTTCGAGATATTAATCATGTTGAAACCTATTTAAAAAATACTTTCAACCTGACCCCCGACCAAATTATTAAACTCACTGCTACTGCTTCCGATAATCCCAAACAACCCAAAGAAACCCCCGAATTTTTACCAACTTATCAGAATATAGTTGCTAAATTTAAAGAGGTAACAGCTAAAGCAAAACCTCAAGACCAAGTATATATTCATTACTCTGGTCATGGCGGACAAGCGAAAACAATTTTTCCCAAAATTAAAGATATTTCTGGTTTGGATGAAGGTTTAGTTCCTACGGATATTGGTCAACCAAATTCTAACTATTTACGGGATTTAGAATTTGCTAAACTGCTCCAAGAAATGGTTGAAAAAGAGTTAGTTGTTACCCTGGTACTTGATAGTTGTCATTCTGGAGGAGCAACAAGAGAAAGGGAAGATGACCAGGTTCGTGCTGGGGGTTTTATTGACATGACTCCCCGACAAACTGATAGTTTAGTTGCACCAATTCAAAAATTAGAAGAAAATTGGAAAAATTCAACAGCAAATAGTCAGAATATTACTGTAGTTAATGGTTTGTTACCAGAACCAAAAGGTTATACTTTAATTGCAGCTTGCCAAGATAATGAATCTGCTTATGAAGATGTTTTTGAAGGAACAGAATGCAACGGTGCTTTAACTTATTTTCTGTTAAAAGCCTTGCGGAAATTTGGCAAAGAACTTTCTACAGAAGAGCTATTTAATCGGATTTATAATTTGATTCATAATTGGCAAGAAAAACAAACACCGATGTTAATTGGAGAGACAAAACGGAGTTTTTTCGGCAATCAATTTGTTGTTAGTAGTCCTACTCCTACGGTAATGGATGTAGATATTGCTAAAAACCGAGTCAAAATCCAAGTTGGGCAAGCTAATGGTTTTAAAAAAGGAGCTGAATTTGAGATTTTCAAATTTAGGACTAGGGATTTTCAAGACAGCCAAAATAAAATTGCTACAGTCAAAATTGTCGAATTAGGAGCATCTGATAGTTGGGCAGAAGTAACAGAGTTACACAATATCAGAACCATCAATAATGATTTGAAAGCAGGAATGATTGAAATAGGTTCGCCTGCTGTATTTATCAGTCCAGGGGTGAAACAAATTCGGAAAATTGCTCTGATTTTGCCAAAAAAGTTACCGGAAATTCCTGGTGTAAATGTGGCGTTATTGCCTAATATTCTCCCAGCTAAAAAAGAGCAAGTTGCAGGTCATCGCTGGATAGAATTTTGTTCTGAAATGGATAAGGATGTAGATTATTTTGTTTCTCTAAATGCTGCTGGTGAATATTGGGTTTTGGATGCTGAAAAAGAGCCGATTAAAAATATTATTTTTCCGATAAAAGCGGATGAACCAGAAGCTAGTCAAAAGTTAATTAATCGGTTAATTCATCTTGCAAAATATCAGAGTATTTTGGATTTAGAGAATGACGTATATTTTCCGGCATTAAATGGAAAGTTAAAAGTGGAATTGGGTAATAAGACAAAGAAGGGAGATTTTTTGCCTTTAGAAATCAACAACAATAATCTTTATGAATTAGAGGAAGATGAGCAGATTTTTCTCCGAATACACAATCAATCTAATCGAACTTTAAATGTCACAGCTTTAATACTTCAGGCCGATTTAAGTATTGAAAAATTATATCCTGAAGGTGCTGGTTATGAAGTGGTAGAACCTGGGCAAAAAATAGCAGACGAAGAGGAAATAATCATCTCATTGCCAGAAAATTATCAGGAAGGGATAGATGTGATTAAAGTATTTGCCACTTTAGATGCAACTAATTTTCAAATATTAGAATTACCAGCATTAGACCAATCTCGAAAAGGATTTGATAATCAACAACCTACTAATGCTTTAGAAGAATTATTAGTAGCAATTATTGATGAAAATTCACCCCAACGAAATATGAAGATGAAAACTTCTGCTAGTAGGAAATGGACGACAGAAAAAGTGGAGGTGTTGATTAAGAAGTAGTCAGGAGACAGGAGACAGGAGTTGAAAAATGCTATATTTCTGGTAGATAAACAATCATCTTACAGCAGTAGACCATAGTAGGGACGTTGCATGCAACGTCCCTACAGGGTTTTGGTTATGGCGATGTGGTTCATCAAGAGCGAAAAGCGCTGTAATTTAAGATTGTCAAATTAATTTAAGCCAGTGGGAGCATCTTGCTCCCGTGCCAGGTATTCTTTATTTGCTGTATAGTAATGGTATACAGAACTACCAAAACCTCAATTTTCAGATTTCAGAACCAAGCATTATGACTCAACAACCCAATTCCAATAAACACATAAGTATTGATGGTGATGCCTCTGTTGAAGGTCAAGTTGGTCAAGCTGGACGAGATTTAATTCAGACTGTGACAGTTTATGAAGGCATTAGTATTGCTGGTTTGTTTCGTCGAGAAGTCAAACCTCCAACTCAACAAGAATATCGCTGGCGCAAAAAACTACTCGACCAAGTTCAACAATATTGGGTAAAAGATGTATTGGAAAGGTCTCTGCATAATCAAGTGATGATAGACCTGGGACTTGAAGCACGAGATGATCTAGTCGAACGTCCTTTTGGTAATATTCAAATTTCCCCTCAAGAGTCACAACAACCTATATCTATAACTGGCAGCATCAGCACTGTATTCGGTCGTCTGGGGGAAGGGCGAACTTTACTAATTTTAGGTGAACCCGGAGCAGGGAAAACAACGATGTTGTTGAAATTGACACGGGATCTAATTGCTAAAACCGATCAAAACTTGAATCAACCTATACCCGTGGTTTTAAATTTATCCTCTTGGGCAAAAAAGCAGCAAAAAATCGCTGAGTGGTTAGTTGATGAACTTCTGAGTAACTATGGTGCAAATAAATCTCTGGGTAAATATTGGGTGCAAGAGCAACAACTGTTACTGCTACTCGATGGTTTGGATGAGGTGAAAGCACAACATCGAGAAGCTTGCGTGCAGGCAATTAATCAATTTATGCAAGACTATGGGTTAGTTGAGATGGTAGTCTGTAGTCGCATCAAAGACTATGAAGCTCTCTCATGTCGTCTGAAATTGAGGGGTGGTATCTATGTTCAACCTCTAACATCAGAGCAAATTAACCAATATTTAGATAAAGCAGGGTCACAACTACAGGGACTACGAACCTTACTGCAGCAAGATACAGCTTTGCAAGAGATGATGAAATCTCCCCTGACTCTAAGTATTGTCAGCATTGCTTACAAAGATATCTCTGCTGAAAATTTACCACAAATGGGTTCTATTAAGGAACGTCGTCGGCATCTTTTTGATACTTATATTGAGCAGATGTTTCACCGTCATGGACGAACTAAGACGATGAAATATAAACCGGAGCAAACTAAACATTGGCTGACTTGGTTGGCAACTCGGATGGTGCAGGAGTCTCGAACTGTGTTTTTGATTGAGAAAATGCAGCCTACTTGGCTAAAAACTAAAGCCGAACGTATCTTTTATCGTATTGCGAGTGGAGTAACTTCGGGGTTAATTTTTGGGCCGATTTTAGGAATAATATCCGGACTGATTTTGTGGTTTTTCAGGCTGATTTCTGCTGGACTGGTTAATGGATTGCAAGATGGGCTAATTTCTGGGCTGATTTCTGGACTCATTTATGGGCTAATTTGTGGACTCGCTAAAGGAGAAATTCAAACTGTTGAAAGCTTAAAATTTTCAGGTCAAGAATTTAAGAAAAACAGCAAAAAAGGTTTACAGTTTGGGTTGCTTTCTGGATTGATTTATGGGCTGATTTTTGGACTGTATTATCGTCTAACTCAAACAACCCTGATTATGGGTATCATTTCTGGTCTGATTTCGGGGCTTTTATATACAATTATTCAAGCCACCAAGGGGCCAGAAATCGAAAGCAAAAAGAGTCCAAATCAAGGAATTAAAAATTCCACATTAAATGCTGTACTTCTGGGACTGTTACCCGCTTTGATTGTCGTTCCGATTCGAGTACTGATTTATCGAAAATATCTTCAATTGATAGGAATTGATAGTAAGCTACTCTGGGAAGTTTTTGTGATTTTTGGAGTTTTTGATCTCGGTATTGGGCTGATTTTTGGCGGAGGAATTGCTGTTATCCAACACTTTATTTTACATTATTTCCTTACAAAAAAAAGCGTTTTACCTTGGAATTATACTCGGTTTCTAGATGACGCCACAGAATTAATATTCATGCAAAAAGTTGGGGGTGGTTACATATTTATTCACCGGATGTTATTGGAACATTTTGCTCAGGTTGAACCAGAAACTATTCCAGAAAGTTCCGTTCAAATTTCTCAGTCAATAGACCTAGTAAATAAACAAACTTTAGAGGGATTAAATTATGTCCAATCAGAACAAGCTCAAACTTCAGAATCTGAATCAGTTTCACATAAAATTTGTAGCAATTGCCATCATGAAAATTTACCTGATTCTAGCTTTTGTTCCCAGTGTGGAACAGCTCTAAATTCTTGCTAATTGTTTATAATTGTGCTTTTGCACTAAAAAAATTATTCGGGTTAGAGCATAACTACTGGACTGACACGCCTAAAAATGTAGGTTGGGTAGAACGAAGTGATACCCAACACAGCCTTATTATTGTTGGGTTTCCTACGTCAACCCAACCTACTAAAATAATTAAATCATCTTGTTTGTAGTTGTGCTTTAGCACCCTAAAAAAAGATTCGGGCTAAAGCCCTACTACGAGCTATTAATTAAAGGAAATTATAGCCATGAAAAAAATACTAATATTCTTATCAAATCCCACAAATTCAAGTCAGTTACGTTTAGGCAAAGAACATAACGCAATTGATGATGCGTTGAAACAATCAAAAAAACGAGATGAATTTCAAGTAGTCAGTAAATTAGCCGTTCGAGTCAAAGATTTACGACGAACATTATTAGAATTAGAAGATAATGAACAGGCAATTGTGCATTTTTCCGGCCATGGTGCAGGTAGTGACGGACTAATTTTAGAAGATGATTCGGGGAAAATAAAACTTGTCAGTACTGAAGCCTTAGCCATACTTTTTAAACAGTTTCAACAGCAAGTAGAATGTGTAATTCTTAATGCCTGCTATAGCGAACAACAAGCCGAAGCAGTTCATCAACATATTGACTGTGTGATTGGTATGAATAAAGTAATTGGAGATGTAGCAGCAATTAATTTTGCTACAGCATTTTACGAAGCATTAGGAGCAGGAAAAACCTATGAAAAATGTTTTGAATTTGCTCGTGGTTCTCTGAATTTACAAGGAATTCCTGAGTCAGAAACCCCCAAAATTCGATATCGACCTCAACGTAATAATTCTGATATTCAGGAAGCTAAAGAAACAAAAAATCCAGATAATTCATCTTCTCCGCCTGTATCTCAAACAATGACATTTAGTGGAGGTAATGTTCAAGGTCCAGTGGGTCAAGCTGGACGTGACCTAACTCAAACTGCCAATCAATCCCAATCTTTTGCTAATGTTAGTTTTAGTGGAAGTGGTAATAATTTTAACGCTATAAATAGTGCCAGTGGTAGTGTAAATATAGACCAAAGCCAAACTCAAACTTTTGGAGAAAATTCTGAATCAAAAATAGAAACAGTATTAGCTGAATTAGAAAAACTTAAACAGGAAATTGCTACAACAAGTTCTCTCAGTTTAATTCAGAAGAAACAAGTCGAAATTCCTGTGGAAATGCTCGAAACAGAATTAAAGAAACCTCAACCTGACAAAGGCTTAATAGATGAAGCAGTTGAGGCACTGGAAAAAGGATTAGAAGGTGTAGAAAAATTAGCTGGACCTGTGATGAAAGTTGCAACAATTTTAGCCAAAGTTTGGGTTTAATTTTCTGTCTTAATCAAGGGTGAGATTACTTCGGGGGTTTTGCGTCTACCTACTTATACAAATTTGATAAATGTTTGCTACATTTTCGCATTGCGGGGGAGTAGGGGAGTGGGTAGGGACGTTGCATAAGGGCGTCCGTACAGGGAGAGTTCAACAATGAATAATGAATAATGAATAATGAATAATGAATAATTACCTTTCCTTGAAAAGAAGAGGATTGACTAATAATGAAAATTTTTTCTTCTCTTGGTCGATTGGATATGGCTCCGAGACCTCGCCATCTCACCCTTCGGGAAGCTGCGCTAACGACCGCTTATTATCCCCTTAAAAGGGGAGGCGCATACCCACAATTTTTCGGTAAAAATAAGAATAATTAACAAGAACTGGCTAAGAATTATCAAAAAAAGTATTCAGTCTGTGTTAATTACTTAATAATTGAAGTCTCACTTAAATATAGCATTCTTTTTTCAAATTGGTATTATACTATTTCACGGAATTCAGAAGTCATAAGTCAGATTTAATCCACTAAAAACTTTGACAATACAATAGTTTCAGGCAATTATTTTACATTTCAAGGAGCGAAACTATTTGTGAAATTCTTAAAGTGAATTGGTATTAGTTAATTAGATTCAAATAATATCTTCAATAACTATATTATGACTACAGAACAAAACGAAAAATCCCTATCCAATCAAAACCAAACTACTGGAAATATAGAGTTTTTTGGTAACGAAAATGCCATGAATTCTGTAAATTCAGCCAATGATGTAAGTATTAATCAATCTCGGACTGTTATTTATAACTATTATTATCGAGAACAAATGGTTCTCACTCCGGCTGAGGAAAATGCCGATGATAATTTACCTTGCCCTTATCAAGGTTTATATCATTTTAATCCAGAGAATACCGAATATTTCTTTGGGCGAGAAGTATTTGTTGAAGAACTCTATCAATATACAGAAACTCGAAATTTTGTTCCCGTGTTAGGTGCGTCAGGAAGTGGAAAATCTTCAGTGATTTTAGCAGGATTAGTACCAAAATTAGTCAAAACTGGACATTGGCAATTTACCCATTTTCGTCCAGGAACAGACCCGTTTTATGCTCTAGCTCGTGCCTTAATTCCACTCTACGCACCGAACCTAAATGAAACCCAACTTCTGACTCAAACTGACGACTTATCTGAGTATCTAAAAGATACAAAAAAGACGAATCAATTATCCAAAGTTTTTGCACAAATACAACATAATCATCCCCATAACAGAACTTTATTAATTGCCGATCAATTTGAGGAACTTTACACCCTTTGTAATGATGAACAAACCCGTCGGAAATTTCTTGATACTCTCTTACATACATTCCGGTCTTTCACCGAAAAATCATCTTTATCAACAGTATTAGTTGCCACGATGCGGGCAGATTTTTTAGGGAATGTATTGTCTTATCCACCATTAGCTGATGTCTTGCGAAATGGGGATGTAAAAATCCGTTCTATGAATGTAGAAGAACTAAGAGAAGTTATTGAAAAACCTGCTCAAAAATTAGGTGTCAATTTTGAAAGCGGACTGGTTGAACGTATTCTTGAAGATGTAGACAAAGAACCGGGAAATTTACCCCTATTAGAATTTGCTCTAACAGAACTTTGGAAACAACGAAAAAGCCAAAAATTAACTCATCAAGCTTATGAAGAAATAGGTCAAGTTTCCGGTGCATTAACTCGTTATGCTGATGACAAATTTAGTAAACTTAAACCAGAAGAACAACAACAAGTCCATCGAATTTTTGTGCAGTTAGTTCGCCCTGGTGCAGGCACAGAAGATACCCGACGAGTGGCAACTAGAGCAGAATTAAACCAGAAAAACTGGAATTTAGTCAAAAAATTAGCTGATGCACGGTTAGTTGTCACCAGTCGTACTGTTGTTAGCAGTGAAACAGAAAATAATTCTGGGCAAGAAACCGTTGAGGTAGTCCATGAAGCCTTAATTAGAAACTGGGGTCAACTAAAAGAATGGATGGAAAATGATCGAGAATTTCGTGCCTGGCAAGAACGACTGCGGGGAGCAATGCATCAGTGGGAGGAAATGAAACGGGATAAGGGGCAGCTATTACGGGGAGTGGCGTTGCTTCAGGCCCAGGAACAACTGAAAGACCGTCGGGATGAACTGTCACAAGGGGAGCAAGAATTTATTCGGAAAAGTCAGAAATATAAACAACGTAAACGTCAACGAATGTTAGCAGGAATGGTCGCATTTTCCGTGATAATTTCCCTACTTGCTGTGTGGTCAGAAATTCAACGACGCAAAGCTGTCATCAGTGAACTAAAAGCCGAGATCAGAGGTTTAAATATTCGCTTAGTCTCCGGACAGAGAACCTTAGATTTACAGTTAGAGGCCCTGAAACTGGAGCAAGGAGCAAATGGAACAACAGCAGAGATCCAGACTACTGATATTCTGCAAAAAACTTTTGACTGGCAGGGACATAAAGAAATTAATAGGTTAGAGGGGCATGAGAATTCAGTCAACGGTGTAGCATTTAGCCCCCAAGGGGATTTGATTGCTTCTGCCAGTGCAGACAAGACAGTGAAACTGTGGAGACCAGATGGGACATTAGTCCGGACTCTCACCGGCCATGAGAATTATGTCAACGGTGTAGCATTTAGCCCCCAAGGGGATTTGATTGCTTCTGCCAGTGCAGACAAGACAGTGAAACTGTGGAGACCAGATGGGACATTAGTCCGGACTCTCACCGGCCATGAGAATTATGTCTGGGATGTAGCATTTAGCCTCCAAGGGGATTTGATTGCTTCGGCGAGTGATGACAAGACAGTGAAACTGTGGAGACCAGATGGTACTTTAGTCCGGACTCTCACCGGCCATGAGAATTATGTCTACGGTGTAGCATTTAGCCCTCAAGGGGATTTGATTGCTTCTGCCAGTCGTGACAAGACAGTGAAACTGTGGAGACTAGATGGTACTTTAGTCCGGACTCTCACCGGCCATGAGAATTATGTCAACGGTGTAGCATTTAGCCCCCAAGGGGATTTGATTGCTTCGGCGAGTGATGACAAGACAGTGAAACTGTGGAGACTAGATGGCACTTTACTCCGGAATATCATCGGCCATGAGAATTCAGTCTGGCGTGTAGCATTTAGCCCCCAAGGGGATTTGATTGCTTCGGCGAGTGATGACAAGACAGTGAAACTGTGGAGACCAGATGGCACTTTAGTCCGGAATATCATCGGCCATGAGAATTCAGTCTGGCGTGTAGCATTTAGCCCCCAAGGGGATTTGATTGCTTCGGCGAGTGGTGACAAGACAGTGAAACTGTGGAGACCAGATGGCACTTTAGTCCGGAATATCATCGGCCATGAGAATTCAGTCTGGCGTGTAGCATTTAGCCCCCAAGGGGATTTGATTGCTTCGGCGAGTGATGACAAGACAGTGAAACTGTGGAGACCAGATGGCACTTTAGTCCGGACTCTCACCGGCCATGAGAATTATGTCAGGGGTGTAGCATTTAGCCCCCAAGGGGATTTGATTGCTTCGGCGAGTGATGACAAGACAGTGAAACTGTGGAGACCAAATGGCACTTTAGTCCGGACTCTCATCGGCCATGAGAATTATGTCTATGGTGTAGCATTTAGCCCCCAAGGGGATTTGATTGCTTCTGCTGGTTATGACAAGACAGTGAAACTGTGGAGACCAAATGGCACTTTAGTCCGGACTCTCACCGGCCATAAGAATTCAGTCATGGGTGTAGCATTTAGCCCCCAAGGGGATTTGATTGCTTCTGCTGGTTATGACAAGACAGTGAAACTGTGGAGAACAGATGGCACTTTAGTCCGGACTCTCACCGGCCATGAGAATTATGTCTATGGTGTAGCATTTAGCCCCCAAGGGGGTTTGATTGCTTCTGCCAGTCGTGACAAGACAGTGAAACTGTGGAGACCAGATGGCACTTTAGTCCGGACTCTCACCGGCCATGAGAATTATGTCAGGGGTGTAGCATTTAGCCCCCAAGGGGATTTGATTGCTTCTGCCAGTGCAGACAAGACAGTGAAACTGTGGAGACCAGATGGCACTTTAGTCCGGAATATCACCGGCCATGAGAATTCAGTCAGGGGTGTAGCATTCAGCCCCAAAGGAGATTTGATTGCTTCTGCCAGTGCTGACAAGACAGTGAAACTGTGGAACTTTAACCGAGATGACTTGATAGCTCATGCTTGTCAGTGGATGAGTGACTACCTGAAAAATAACCCCAATGTCACTGAAGAGGAGCGTCGTCTCTGTGGAGTAGAAGCTTCGGCAACGGCTTTGTTTTTGCAGGGTGAAAAGCTAGCAGCAGAGGGTGAAATTAATGAAGCGATTTCTGCTTTCCAAAAGGCAGTAAAACTAGACTCTGATTTCAGTTTAAATTCCGCAGCAAGTCTGTTACGAAGTGGCAGAAAATTAATAGAAAATCAGAAATTTGATGAAGCTATTTCTGCTTATAATCAAGTAAAAAAATTAGATTTAAGTTTAGAAATTTCTGCCTCAGATTGGGATAATCTTTGTCGGCAAGGTAGTCTGAACAAGCAAGCAAAAAAGGTAATGTTTGCCTGTGAAAATGCAGTTGAATTGGAACCTGATAATGAATGGATTCGAGATAGTCGAGGTTTAGCCAGAGCATTAACGGGTGATTTTCAGGGTGCTATTGAAGACTTTGAGATGTTTATTGAATCGATAGATAATAAAAGCTATGAAAATGCAAAAGCACGACGACAAAGTTGGGTTGATACTTTGAAAAAAGGAGAAAATCCCTTGACAACAGAGGAATTAGAAAAGCTTCGTTAGGAGTAATTTGATAAGCATTCAGCTGTCAGCTATCAGCTTTGGTGAAGTACAATCACGCCAGCAAGATGCTTCCTCGCGAGCAAGATGCTTCCTCGCGAGCAAGATGCTCGGACTGGGAAAATTTAATTATTAATATCTGTACTTCATATACTTGGAATTTGCTGTATTTAATTAGGGCTTGCTGATTAAATCTAAAAGTATTTACAGATAAAGGTAAGTGCCTTTTTGGGGTATAAAAAAGTGCCTAGTTTTCAGCTCTTCATGCTCAAAAAGGAGCGTATTTTAGGCTCATAGTTGGGCAGAAAAATCATTCTGACAATTCTTACTCCTACCTCCTCGCTCATTCCCATTTCTCCTGTCTCCTGTCTCCTGTCTCCTGTCTCCTACCCTCACCCATAAGACTTTTTCAGCAAACCCTAATTAACCTCAGAAAAAATAGGAACTAATTTAGATTATGACTACAGAACAAAATGATAAACCCTTATCCAATCAAAATCAAACTGCCAGAGATTTGACAGTTTCAGGTAGTGAAAATCCTGTAAATTTTGTCAATACAACAGAAGGCACTGTAAGTGTTAATCAATCTCGTCATGTTACCTACAATTATTATAGTGAAGTATCGACTGAGAAGATTATTCAGCAACAACTGATTAAAGATTCTCCGTATCAAGGACTAAAAAGGTTTAATTTTCAAGATAGAGAATACTTTTTTGGTCGGGATGCTTTGATTAATAAACTATTTGCAGCAGTTAATAAAAGTAGCTTTACTTTAGTTTTAGGAGCATCAGGAAGTGGTAAGTCATCATTAGTTCGTGCAGGTGTTATTCCTAAACTCAAGACATCTCTAAACTTGAACAAATTTTATGATTTTATTTTCACGCCAAATGACGACCCTTTTGAATCTTTATATCGCTGCCTTCTCAGTGAAGAAAAAGATTATAAATTCAGCAAATTAGAGGCTAAAATTTCCCTGATATCTCAAGCGGATACCCTGCCTGAAGTAATTAGCAAATTAAAAAAAGAGGATGAAAAATGGCTAATTTTTGTAGATCAATTTGAGGAATTATTCACCAGTTGCCATGACCTAGAAAAACGAAATAATTTTATTGAAAATCTTGTTCGTGTTGCTAACTCTCAGGATAGTTCCGTAAAAATTATATTGGCAATGCGGGCTGATTTTTTGGAGCAATTAAGTTCCTATCCAGAATTAGGGATAATTGTCAATCAAAATAATCTTCATCTGCTAACAGATATGCACCCAGATGAACTAAAACAAGCAATTGAACTACCTGCAGCCAAGAATGGAGTAGTTTTTGAAGAAGGGTTAGTTAAACAAATTATTAAAGAAGTTGAGGGGCAAAAAGGTTATCTTCCCTTATTACAATATACTCTAGATTTGCTCTGGCAAAGTGAATGTCAGACTATTGGTTCTGATGGTCGTCCTAATATTGAAGACCGCATTTTAAACAAGGCAAATTATGCAGCTTTGGAGGGAGTAAGAGGTGCGCTACAAAAGCGAATTAATGATATTTATCAGAATCTAAATCAAGATGAACAGTCAGCAACTAAACAAATATTTGTTAAATTGGTAAATATTATTGACACTAATTCGGTTAGTAAGACAGTTAGTAGACGAGCTAATCGGAGTGAATTTGTCGGTGAATTAGTAAACAATACTCTGTCAACTTTTATTGATGAAAATTTGCTGGTTAGTAGTGCTGAAGATTTAACCCCAGAAAAGTTAAAGTTGAGTGAAAGTCAAAGCTCAAAACAATCCGCAACGGTAGAAATTGCCCATGAAATTTTGCTCTCTTCTTGGGATAGGTTAAAAAACTGGGTTGAAGAGGAAAAAGAAGCTATTCTGCTCAAGAATTGGTTGGCAAGTGAAACAAGACGATGGCAGAAAATTCGCTTGGAGAATGAGTCTAAAGGGATGGCAGAACTATTAAAAGGCTCGAGATTAGAACAGGTTATTGAGCTGAGGAAGAAAGATGCGTTTAAAAATGTTGGTGGCTTAAGAGCAGAGGAAAATCAATTTATTGATGTTAGTATTAAGTGGCAACAGCAACAAGAACAACAAAAGAAAAACCGCCGACGAAATACTATTTTAAGCCTGGCAACTTTTTCAGTCATTTCTTTGGGACTAGCTAGCTTTGCGGGAATTCAACTATTGGAGGTTAAAAAGGCTGAACAACTTAGACAACAAGAACTTATTCGCTCTGCTTGGATAAGCCTTAAGCCATTAAAAACAAAGGAGCAAGAAGGATATTATCAAGAAAAAGATGAAGAATGTGGAACTACCCTCGATTATGGTTTGCGCGATCTCTACTGTAAAATCAAACCCTTTGCTGATTATCGCAAATTAATTGCGATTTCAGGCTTACCTATTTTCATAAGCGGTCCCCATAGTGATTCCGAACTGAACTTTGATGGTGGCTACGAGTTTGGGTATTACAACCCAGAATTTTTAAACTGGATTCAAGAAAATGTGATTATTGACCCTGGTGATAACTTGTTGAAGCAGTCAATTCAATCAGCTTATAACGATAAAATTAGAGTAGTAGCAAGAGCTTTCTACCAATCACATAAAATTTTGTTTGCAAACCCTGAAGAATTGAAAGCTGTCAAGGATGAATATCAACAACACCTCATAGAAAAAAATCTTCCAGACCTTTATTTTGAAAGGTACTGGGAGTTTGGAAAAAAATTGGAGGCTCAAACTAAATCAGGGTTAGAGTATAAATACATAGTGATGTCATCAGCAGGTTTTTGGGTTCGACGCTCTATGGATGGAACAGAAAAACAGTTTTTTGATATGTTGACAAAACTGTTGAGTATCTACGATAAAGATTGGCTGGATCAACAAGAATTAATGGATACTAAACCATTTCAATATAATCAATAGACGGTGTTGCTGAATTGAAGTATGAATGCGCGGGGGCGAGTGATGTTTAATACTGAATTTTGCCCCCCTAGCCCCCCAATTCTGGGGGGAACAAGAATCCATTAGCTGGTAAAAGTCCCCCAATTTTGGGGGATGCGCGGGGGCGCATGATGTAGCAAATGAGACTTCTCAGACAACCTCTTAGGGAGTGTAATCAAAAAGGTTGAGAAAAATTTGATAATGGTGAAGATAGACAATTTTTTTATACCTAAAATCAAAGGAATTAAATAATAAAATTATGACTACAGAACAAAATGAAAAATCCCCATCTAATCAAAATCAAACTACTGGAAATATAGAGTTTTTTGGTAACGAAAATGCCATGAATTCTGTAAATTCAGCCAATGATATAAATATTAATCAATCTCGTACTGTCGTCTATAACTATTATTATGAAAAACAAACAATTACAACATCTAATGAAGAAGATGTAGATGATAATTTACCTTGTCCCTATCAAGGTTTATATCACTTTAATCATGAAAATGCCGAATATTTTTTTGGCCGAGAAGTATTTATTGAAGAACTCTATCAATATACAGAAACTCGAAATTTTGTTCCCGTATTAGGTGCGTCAGGAAGTGGAAAATCTTCAGTTATTTTAGCAGGATTAGTCCCAAAATTAGTCAAAGCCGGACATTGGCAATTTACCCATTTTCGTCCAGGAACAGACCCGTTTTATGCTCTAGCTCGTGCCTTAATTCCACTCTACGCACCCCACCTCAATGAAACTCAACTTCTGACTCAAACTGACGACTTATCTGAGTATTTAAAAGATACAAAAAAGACTAATCAATTATCCAAAGTTTTTGAACAAATACAGCATAATCATCCCCATAACAGAACTTTATTAATTGCCGACCAATTTGAGGAACTTTACACTCTTTGTAAAGATGAACAAACCCGCCGAAAATTTCTGGATACTCTCTTATATACATTCCAAACTTTTAGCGAAAAATCATCTTTATCAACAGTATTAGTTACCACAATGCGGGTAGATTTTTTAGATAATGTATTGGCTTATCCACCATTAGCTGATGTGCTGCGGAAGGATGTAAAAATTCGTTCTATGAATGTAGAAGAACTAAGAGAAGTTATTGAAAAACCTGCTCAAAAATTAGGTGTCAATTTTGAAAGCGGACTGGTTGAACGTATTCTCAAAGATGTAGATAAACAACCGGGAAATTTACCTTTATTAGAATTTGCTTTAACAGAACTTTGGAAAAAACGCCAAGGCAAAGAATTAACTCATCAAGCTTATGAAGAAATAGGTCAAGTTTCTGGTGCATTAACTCGTTATGCTGATGATGAATTTAGTAAACTTAAACCTGAAGAAAAAGAACAAGTCCGTCGAATTTTTATTCAGTTAGTGCAACCAGGGGTAGGAACAGAAGACACTAGACGAGTTGCCACCAAGGCAGATTTAAACGATAAAAACTGGAATTTAGTCAAAAAATTGGCCGATGCACGGTTAGTTGTCACCAGTCGTAATGTTATTACCAGTCAAACAGCAGATAATTTGCCACAGCAACCGGAAAATATTCAAGAACAAGAAACTGTCGAGGTTGTCCATGAAGCCTTAATTAGAAATTGGGGTCAACTGAAGGGATGGATGGAAACAGACCGAGAATTTCGCTCTTGGCAAGAACAATTGCGTTCGGCCAAGAAACAATGGGAGGCAACTCATCGCGATCGCGGTTCTTTGTTACGGGGGGCAGCTCTAGCAAAAGCAGAAGAGAAACTACAGGAGCGTCCAGAAGATTTAGAAGCGGAGAAAGCATTTATTCAGGAGAGTATTCAAGAGCGCGATCGCCTTCAAGAAGCAGAGGCAGAACGAAAACGCCGAGAGTTGGAAAATGCAAAGAAATTAGCCCAAGCACAGACAGAAGCTCTAGAAGCATCAGAAGCAAGGGAAGCACAACAAAAGCAAGCAAATCAAAAGCTGCTGATAGGAGCAATATTTCTCGGTTTTGTATCAGTGGTCGCGATAGGTGCATTTTTATGGGCCAGGGTTCAGACAAAAGAAGCAGAACTGAATCTAGCAGATTCTCACGCTCGTACTTCTATGGCCTTGTTGGGTGAAGGAAAGGATTTAGATGCTTTTTTAGAAGCCATTCGAGCCGGAAAAATCTTGCAAAAATACCAAGCCAAAGACCCACAGGTTTTGGGTGCCCTGATAGGCAATGTTTATGAGGGCAGGGAGCGTAACCGTTTGATTGGACACAATGGCCGGGTGTATAGCGTCAGTATCAGTAACGATGGCAAAAAGATTGTTTCTGGCAGTAGCGACAATACCATCAAAGTCTGGAATCTGGAAACGGGAGAATTAATCCGCACTCTCACCGGACACGATCGCCCTGTCAATAGCGTCAGTATCAGTAACGATGGCAAAAAGATTGTTTCTGGCAGTGGTGACAACACCATCAAAGTCTGGAACCTGGAAACAGGAAAGGAAATCCGTACTCTCACTGGACACAATGGCTGGGTTTATAGCGTCAGTATCAGTAATGATGGCAAAAAGATTGTTTCTGGCAGTAGCGACAATACCATCAAAGTCTGGAATCTGGAAACAGGAAAGGAAATCCGTACTCTCACTGGACACAATGGCCGGGTGTATAGCGTCAGTATCAGTAATGATGGCAAAAAGATTATTTCTGGCAGTGATGACAAAACCATCAAAGTTTGGAATCTAGAAAAAGGGAAGGAAATCCGCACTCTCACCGGACACGATCGCTCTGTCCATAGCGTCAGTATCAGTAACGATGGCCACACCATTGTTTCTGGCAGTAGCGACAATACCATCAAAGTCTGGAATCTAGAAACAGGCAAGGAAATCCGCACTCTCACTGGACCCAATGGCGAGGTCTATAGCGTTAGTATCAGTAACGATGGCCACACCATTGTTTCTGGCGGTTTAGGCAACACCGTCAAAGTCTGGAATCTGGAAACAGGAAAGGAAATCCGCACTCTTACCGGACACGATGGCTGGGTCTTCAGCGTTAGTATCGCTAATGATAGCCAAACTATTATTTCTGGCAGTGGTGACAACACCATCAAAGTCTGGAATCTGGAAAAAGGAAAGGAAATCCGTAATCTCAGCGGACACGATCGCCCTGTCAATAGCGTCAATATCAGCAACGATAGCAAAATTATTGTTTCTGGCAGTGATGACAAGACCATCAAAGTCTGGAATCTCCAAACGGGAGAATTAATCCGCAATCTTACTGGACACGATCGCCCTGTCAATAGCGTCAATATCAGCAACGATAGCAAAATTATTGTTTCTGGCAGTGATGACAAGACCATCAAAGTCTGGAATCTCCAAACGGAAGACGAAATCCTTACTCTCAGTGGACACAATGGCGAGGTCAGAAGCGTCAGTATCAGCAAAGATAGCAAAATTATTGTTTCTGGTAGTTCAGACAACACCATCAAAGTCTGGAATCTCCAAACAGAAGACGAAATCCTTACTCTCACTGAACAGAGTAGCTCAGTCAATATCAGCAACGATGGCAAAAAGATTGTTTCTGGTAGTAGCGACAATACCATCAAAGTCTGGAATCTGGAAACGGGAAAATTAATCCGCACTCTCACCGGACACGATTTAAAACTCCAAAGCGTCAGTATCAGTAACGATGGCAAAAAGATTGTTTCTGGTAGTAGCGACAATACCATCAAAGTCTGGAATCTAGAAACCGGAAAATTAATCCGCACTCTCACTGGACATAATGCCTGGGTCAATAGCGTCAGTATCAGCAACGATGGCCAAACCATTGTTTCTGGCAGTGCTGACAGCACCATCAAAGTCTGGAATCTGCAAACAGGAGACGAAATCCGCACTCTCACCAGAGGTAGTGGCATATTCAATAGGGTTAGTATTAGCAGTGATGGCAAAACTGTTGTTTCTAGCAGTTCAAACAACACCATCAAAGTCTGGAATATAGACCTTGACTGGTTAATGGAGCATAGCTGTAATTGGGTGAGGAATTATTTGCGGTATAATGCTCCAGAGGAGGAGAGGGGGTTGTGTGAATGAGTCGAGAAAATATTTATGTAACTCAAACCCTTGAAATTGCTTCCTTCCACTCCGTTCCAGTCGCAATGACATAGTGACATTTAATTATGTTTATCTACTTATAAATATCTTTTTTTATGACTACAGAATCACAAAATAACCAACCCCCATATAACCCAAAGCAAACTACTGAAAATATAGAGTTTTTTGGCAACGAAAATGCAATGAATTCTGTAAATTCAGCCAATGATATAAATATTAATCAATCTCGTACTGTCATTTATAACTATTATTATGAAAAACAAACAATTACCACATCTACTGAAGAAGATGTAGATGATAATTTACCTTGTCCCTATCAAGGTTTATATAATTTTACTCATAAAAATGCTGAATATTTCTTTGGTCGTGAAGTATTTATTGAAGAACTCTATCAATATACAGAAACTCGGAATTTTATTCCCGTATTAGGTGCGTCAGGAAGTGGAAAATCTTCAGTTATTTTAGCAGGATTAGTCCCAAAATTAGTCAAAGCCGGACATTGGCAATTTACCCATTTTCGTCCAGGAACAGACCCGTTTTATGCTCTAGCTCGTGCCTTAATTCCACTCTACGCACCCCACCTCAATGAAACTCAACTTCTGACTCAAACTGACGACTTATCTGAGTATTTAAAAGATACAAAAAAGACTAATCAATTATCCAAAGTTTTTGAACAAATACAGCATAATCATCCCCATAACAGAACTTTATTAATTGCCGACCAATTTGAGGAACTTTACACTCTTTGTAAAGATGAACAAACCCGCCGAAAATTTCTGGATACTCTCTTATATACATTCCAAACTTTTAGCGAAAAATCATCTTTATCAACAGTATTAGTTACCACAATGCGGGTAGATTTTTTAGATAATGTATTGGCTTATCCACCATTAGCTGATGTGCTGCGGAAGGATGTAAAAATTCGTTCTATGAATGTAGAAGAACTAAGAGAAGTTATTGAAAAACCTGCTCAAAAATTAGGTGTCAATTTTGAAAGCGGACTGGTTGAACGTATTCTCAAAGATGTAGATAAACAACCGGGAAATTTACCTTTATTAGAATTTGCTTTAACAGAACTTTGGAAAAAACGCCAAGGCAAAGAATTAACTCATCAAGCTTATGAAGAAATAGGTCAAGTTTCTGGTGCATTAACTCGTTATGCTGATGATGAATTTAGTAAACTTAAACCTGAAGAAAAAGAACAAGTCCGTCGAATTTTTATTCAGTTAGTGCAACCAGGGGTAGGAACAGAAGACACTAGACGAGTTGCCACCAAGGCAGATTTAAACGATAAAAACTGGA
>NZ_JAAHGO010000034.1:92226-95368 GCF_010672455.1 Okeania sp. SIO2C9
AGTAAACTTAAACCTGAAGAAAAAGAACAAGTCCGTCGAATTTTTATTCAGTTAGTGCAACCAGGGGTAGGAACAGAAGACACTAGACGAGTTGCCACCAAGGCAGATTTAAACGATAAAAACTGGAGTTTAGTCAAAAAATTGGCTGATTCCCGGTTAGTTGTCACCAGTCGTGGTAGCACAGAAAATAATTCCGAACAAGAAACCGTTGAAGTAGTCCATGAAGCTTTAATTAGAAATTGGGGACAACTAAGAGAATGGATGGAAGTAGACCGAGAATTTAGAACTTGGCAAGAACAACTGCGTTCGGCAAAGAAACAATGGGAAGAAAACAATCGAGATAATGGTTCTTTGTTACGAGGAGCAGCTCTAGCAAAAGCAGAAGAGAAACTGCAGGAGCGTCCAGAAGATTTAGAAGCGGAGAAACAATTTATTCAGGAAAGTATTCAAGGACGCAAGAATCTACATCGCAGAACTATCATTACACTTACGAGCTTTTCTGTAGTCGCTTCCTTAATTGCACTTGTCGCTGGAATAGGATGGTGGACTGCATTTACAGGGGGGAAAAACTATCAACTGATAGCCAGAATTCAGTCTTCAGAAGCACTATTTGCCTCAAATAAACAGTTCGATGCACTTTTAGAAAGCATAAAAGCTGGAAAACAGATGAAAAAAGAATTAGATATAATCACCCCGACAACAGAAATGCAAGTTTTAGTGACTCTAATGCAATCATTATATGGTGTAAAAGAACAAAATCGTTTTGAAGGTTATAATCAACCATTTATTAAAGCTTCCTTTTCCTCCGATGGTCAAAAAATCGCTGCGACTAATATGGATAACGTTATCAAAATATGGGATTTAAGTGGCAAAGAAATAGCAACTCTAAATCAGAAGCAGTCAGATAATATTACTTATTCATCCTCAGATCCAGGAGATTGTCCAGTTAATACTGTTAGTTTTAGTCCTAACAATAATATTATTGCTGCTAGTGATGGTCATGACATTAAACTTTGGGATTTTAATGGTAGAGAACTCAATAATCTCCAAGGTAAAGGCAAGGATATTACAGTAACAAGTATTAGTAATGATGGTCAACTTATTGCTGCTGTTAATATTGATGGTAAAGTCAAAGTATGGAATCGAAACGGCGAAGAAATTCATAATTTTCAGCATTCCGAGAACTTCTTTCCTTTGAGTAACCCAATTAGTTTTAGTCCCGATAACCAGATTCTTGCTTCTGCGGATGGTCAAGAAAATATTGTTCTTTGGAATCTGAACACTGAGGAAGCTAAAATTTTAGAAAGTCAATTTACAGTTTGCAGCATAGATTTCAACTCAAATAGTAGTGTACTTGCTGTTACTGACTATTTAAGTGGAATAGAATTTTGGAGTCTTAAAAGTCAAAAGCAGAATTTTGTTGATGACTTCGGTGTCATCACTGTAACTCAGTATCCTGAAGGAATCATTTCTACAAATTGGGATGGCAGTATCAAATTTTGGGAATCTTTTTCTAATGGCTGGAAATTAAAATCATCGTGGAAAATTCATAGCGCTCCCGTATGGAATGTGAGTTTTAGCCCAGACAGAAAGATGCTAGTTTCTGTAAGTGACGACAAAACAATTAAACTCTGGAATCTTGAGGGTATAAAGCCACCAAGTATAAGACCTATTAATGGTTTAAGAGACATGATTCTCAGTCCAGATGGTGAAACTATTGCTACAGTTAATGCTGATGACACCATCAAACTCTGGAACTTAGATGGGACTCTTCGTCAAGAACCTTTTCAAAAAGTCTCTAGTTCTAGTAAGATAACTTTCAGTCGTGACAGCAAGTATTTAGTTTCTAGCGATCGCAATGTTGTTCAACTTTGGAACATTGAGAGTGGCGAACCAAAAACTATTATTAAACAGAAGTTGCCACAGGAGTTGCCTAGACGTAAAAGAAATGATTTTGGCAAAGCTAGCTTTAGTTCTGATGATAAAACTATTGCAGTTGGCAGAAAAGATGGCACAATCAAACTTTTAAATCTTGATGGCAAAGAAATTCAAACTCTTCAAGGTGGAAGTCAGCTAGTTAGTTATAGCCCAAATGGCAAAATTATTGCCTCTGCTAGTAATAATAATACTATAAAACTTTGGACGGCAGACGGTAAAGAATTGCCATCTTTAGTAGGAAGTTCTTATTCTATTACCAGTTTAAGATTTAGCCCAGATAGCAAAATTTTAGTAGCAGGAAACGAGAACGGGAATCTTCTTATTTGGAGTCTTACTGAAAAAAAACTTCTTCACACACTTCAAGGTCATACATCTCCTGTTTCGAGTTTGACTTTTAGACCAGATAATAAAATTTTTGCTTCTGCTAGTGGTAATGGTTCAAACTATGATGATGGTAGGATTAAGTTTTGGAGCGTTGATGGTGTAGAAATTAAAACCTTAAAAACTAATAGTAGTGCTGTTCCTAGTATCAATTTTCGTCCAGATGGCAAGATGTTAGTCTGGTCAAATCAAATGGAAGTAGTTATGTGGAATTTGGATTTAAACTATCTACTTAGTCAGGGTTGCGATTGGGTACGCGACTATCTCAAAAATAATCCAAATATTAAGGATAGTCATATCTGTGTACTGGAAACCTCACAGGATTTTAATTAACATAGAATACAGCTATGAAGTCAGAAGTCAGATAGGGGAGCCGTCGGATTGGCGACGTATTGGTGACGTACAGGAGTCAGAATGAATAGATTTGATACCATTTTTTATGTCGTAATATCAAATCCGGTAGCATCGGTGTTATTCAGTATTAAAGAACTGTAGGGGCGAATGGCCATTTGCGTTCCGCAAAGCTGTCGCTAACGCCCTTACACATTGTATGACGATCAACAGAATTATATTACCGAAAAATTGTGGGTATGCGCCTCCCCTTTTAAGGGGATAATAAATAAAAATTTTCATTATTAGTCATATAGAATCCGGTTATATAGTATATGTTCATTATTCAATCTCCCCATCTCCCCATCTCCCCATCTCCCCATCTCCCAATCTCCCCATCTCCCCATCTCCCCATCTCCCCATCTCCCCATCTCCCCATCTCCCAATCTCCCCATCTCCCCATCTCCCCATCCCCCCATCTCCCCAACCCCCC
>NZ_JAAHGO010000035.1:0-53167 GCF_010672455.1 Okeania sp. SIO2C9
TTTCGACAAACATCTTCTTTTCTACAGTATTTATGAGACAAGGCGGGTACATAACCAATTTCATTATAGCACAATTATAGAAAGTCGCCCGCGCCTCGGCGAGGCGCCTACCCCAATTTTTCGGTAATTGACATCCTCCCGACGTTGCGCTTACGCGACATGACGAACGCGGGATTCCTAAACCTCGCAGCTCAGGACTTTCTGCTTCATAGCACCTGATGAGGAGGCCAAACCTCTTTCTGGTCTAAAGGCGCGCTCCACAGACTGAAACTGCTAGCCCAGCAGCCTAATTCTATTTATGATAGCATACCCTTGTAAGAACCGCTCTTATTGATTGGTTTTCCCATCCCTCCGCTCCCCTTCGGGAGAGCGCGGGTCAAGGGCCAACGTTGAGATAAATAGAACCGATGCGAAATTAACAGTCAAATAAATTCCCATCCACAAATCCTCAATTTATCTTGCTTTTGACTTACTTACTAGTGCAGGATGGCAGAAATAACTAACCAGTTACAAAATCCTAAAAGCCTTACCAATCAACACTTTTGGGTTTTGAATTTTTATTTTTGACTTTTGACTTGCGCGTAGCGACACTAGAAGAATTCTAATGAGTGGTCAGCCTAATGGTTTGCACGATAGATTGGAAGATAGAGTGAGTGGGTAAATTCAGATGACTTCTTTTGAGGACATTTATCAATTTTTTCAAAGTCCCCCTCCGGTCTATCTAAACAAAGAATTAGCAGTGTGCTATATCCTATCTGTGTTGTTACAGAGAGACTCTTACGGAACTGAGCTTATTGGTCAATTAGAAAGAGACTACCTTATTTATCGACTTTCTGACACAGTGTTATACGGCGCTCTGAAATTTCTTGAGGATCAAGGCACAATTATTGGCTATTGGAAAAAAGTAGAAGGAAGAGGACGTCCACGGAGAATGTATCAAGTTATCCCTCAATGGCGTTCTCAAGCTACAGATTTAGCGCGACTATGGTACGAATATACTAATAATGGTCATGTTCGGCCCCAAATTCAACCATCAACTCTGTAAATAGACTAGGCAGGTGAGGACAATTTTGATGCTGATTATGGCCAATACTCCCATTGAGAATATTTTTGTGCCAATTTTTCAGCTATAAAATCTAAATAGAAGTATAAACCCTAGCTGATATTTGTCACAAAGCAGCTAGTCTTTTTTTTGTTGTAAACTTATGTAAAAGAGAACACATAAAAAAACCATTCAAATTTAAAATTGTATGAATAATACAGCTTTAGTATCGTCATTTGTACTGACGCTTCTATCTAGCATTGGTCTAGTTTTTTTTATCAAAGCATCAGTAAAAAATAGGACTAAGAACCTAAAACTGATAGCTGATCGGGAAGCTGATTCACTTTTACAGCAGCTAAAAGAATATTTTAGCTATCGGGCCTACCGAATTGTTAGTGCTAATGCAGCTGAGAATCAACTAATATTTGAAGGAGTAGTTCGACCGAGTTTGTTTTTGGCATTTTTCTTGACCCTGTTAGCTGCAATAGGTTGTTTATGTTTTGGTTTGGCTTTATCAATGTTAGTTCCTGAATATGGCCAATACTATCTATGGCTAGTGCTACCATCTCCTTTAGCAGGTATTTTTTATTGGCAAAAGTCTAAACGACCAGAACAAGTTTCTCTAAAGTTAGAAGGAATATTGACTGAGGATTCTGGGGTCAAAAGTTTAATTTCTGTCACAGCTCATAGGGACGAATTAACAGCTTTACAAACAGCTATAAACTTGAAACCATACCAATAATCAAACTTTAAGTATAAATAGTGATTAAGATAAATTATTTTGATAAGCTACCAATAGTATTGCCATAGGATTTCGGTTGTGGTCAAGGTTGTCGCAATTCATTTGGTCAACCGATCGAGTGATTGGTAGTATAGATCGTCAAAAAGGCTCATTGTGGGCATAGTTTGAACAAAGGTCAATCAAATCTGTTGATTTAACCTATTTAAGAATCAGCAAAGCAATAATTTCCCGCTAAAACCAAAAGTTATAACGGGAGAGATTCAAAAAAAAACTTAGGATTTAAGTCCATTGGCAGATGGAAGCTTTAAATCCTAGTTAATTGAGCACATAAGGCTATCAAATCTGTAACTAAAGACTACTAAATTATAATTAGGTGGGAGTACGAGTTCAGTATTACCCACTCACCTACTAAATATTTCAGTAGAAGTTGATATTTGTAGGCGGTCATCAAAAATCAAGGACATTCTTATTTGCCCGTAAAAAACATTAAATTAATGATGTCCTTACACTTTAATTATATTTGGAGTAGAACTAAATATTTGCTTTTTGTCAGGTGTCTTAGCTTCAGTCAAAACCTTTAAACTAGGAAACAAGAAGTGATTTTCTTCAACGTACTGAGCTCCAAATAAACCTTTTTCAGCCCAAAAGTATCGATCCGTAGTATGCTCATTCCTTCTAACTAGAAGTACAGCAGGGGGAACAATACCTTGGGCATGAATAAATTTACGGGCTGCAGTGACTGGTTTATCTTCGCCACTTTCAATACTATACTGAGCCACTTGCTCAAGAATCCTGCGTCCTTCTTGTCTACGACGACTTTTGCGCTTACGTCTTCTAGCCAATTTCCTTACCTCCTGTGTTAGCCGATGGGTGTAGTTATGGCTACCAAATTTGATAAGATTATATAAATTTTAGTTGAAAAACTCAAGTGTTTTTAATATTTTGATACAAAATATACACTTTGATGAAGATACCTTATAAGATTCTGAGATATTTAGAGTCCCAAAAAAGTCCATATCTAGTGGAAAGTCCCACAAATAGCTCCAATGCTAATGCCAACCAGTACAGAATTTATTAGACTTTGCAGATCGCAAATAGCCCTTGTATCTAGTTGGGGTGCATGTTTAAGTATAGTTTACTTGACAGAAAAATTAGTAGAAGGAGGTGAAGCTAAACTAATTCCCATTATTGCATACCCAGAAAAATTTGAGGATGGGGAAGCAACTTCAGTCTTAAAAACAACCTCAGAAATACAAGTATTAGGGGATCTTCCGAAACTATCAGCAACAACCTTAACTACAGGGACAAATACTTGGCTCTTAGAAGCAAGCACTGGCACAACAGAGTCATGCCCTAAATGGCCAGAAAGTAATCCTTGGCAACAACGTCAAATTGTTTTACCTTTAATCCATGATGGAGTAGTAATAGGATTACTGGTAACAGTAAGAGAAGGTAGGCCATGGAATCAACGGGAAAAAACTCAAATTCAACAAGTAGCCCATACTATTGCCATAGCTTGTATATTAGATCAACGTTCTCAATGGTTAAAGGAACAATTTCAGCAACAGCAAAAGCTACAAGCCCAGCAGTATGATATAATACACGACATATTGCATCAGTTGAAAAGTCCATTAACTGCACTACGAACTTTTGGTAAGTTATTATTGAAAAGATTGTTGCCAGAAGATAGAAGCTGGAATATTGCTAATAGTATTTTACGGGAAGGCGATCGCCTCAGAGAGTTAATAGAACAAATTGATGAAACTGTTGAGGTTGGGGAAGAAATTTTGAGTATTTCTGGGGAAAGCGAGTATCCTCAAACTACCACTGAAAATGACAATGTAATAGATTATTATACGGAAGCTAATAGAGAATTCAAATCATTACCACTTTTGCCAGAGTCTAATTTCTTAGAGTCAGTTTCAGTACAAGATGTTTTGGGACCTTTATTAATTTCTGCAAAAGCAATTGCCGATGAACGTCATATAGATTTAGAAGTTGATTTTCCTGAGAATTTACCTATAGTAAAAGCTAATAATAAAGCTTTGCGAGAAGTTTTAAGTAATATTATTGATAATGCTTTGAAGTATACTCCAGCAGAGGGAAATATTTATATTAAGTTGACTACTTCAGCTCCACAAAAAGATGATGATAAATCAGTCAAAAATGAAATAGAAGGAATGCTAGGAATAGCTATTAGCGATACAGGTTATGGTATTCCAGCAGAAGATTTAGAACATTTATTTGAACGAAACTATCGGGGTGAAAAAGCTAAAACGGACATTCCAGGCACAGGATTAGGATTAGCGATCGCTCTTGATTTAATACATATAATGAAAGGCAAAATTAAAGTATATTCTCCCGTAGTTCCTCAGTGGTTGTCCCATGATTTACAACAGCAAGATGCCATAATTAATAGTGGCACTACAGTGGTTTTATGGTTACAAGTACTAAATTAAGAGTGGTATTTTCAGCTATATATAGTAATTTTACTGTTGATTTCAATTGGAGATTAAACATTACCTATTTATTGTTATCTTCACAATGAATAAAATAGGGCTATTGTAATAACCCAGTTGCATTTGAGGAAAAAAGTTTTATTATGGAAGAGTACAGACACACTCTGAACTTTTACAAGGGGAATTAAAAACCTTTGTAAGTGAGTTTAGCTTTCCTACAATCCACTCCTTAGTCGGAGCGTAGGAAATATCTAGGGAGTTAGTACATCAGGAGCATCTAAAAGTTTAACCTCTTGCTTGATTCTTCAGCCAGAATTTTACCTTGATTAGGTGGGGAAGGAAAATTTATGCTGTTGAAATATACGGGGATATAATTATCCCAAAAACTGGCAAGAGGTTTTTTTTTATTTTTCTGTTTTGTATGAAATATATTTCATACTTACTAATTTCATAGATTTTTATAAAAATGAATAATTTACAAGAAGTATATCCGGAAGCTGTAATTTGTATCGTAGATAATAATGATAGTAACCTCACATTATTATCTAGCTTATTGAAAGACAATAACTATGAGTTTATAGTAGCTAATAATAGAGAAAAAGTTTTAAATACATTACAAAATATATCGGTAGACCTAATATTAATAAATTTATCATTGGAAAAAGAGAAATGGCAGATTTGTCAATCTTTGCAAAGCTCAAAATTAACAAAAAATATTCCTATAATTTTTATGGGAAACACACACAATGAAATAAATCAAATTCAAAAATTAAATATTGAGAATTTCGATAATATTAAGATTCCCATACAAGCAGATGACTTTTTAACAAAAATTAAGTTGCATTTGCAAATATTTTCATTAAAAAAACAACTCCAATCTCAAAATCAAATCTTACAAGAAGAAATACTCTTAAGAGAAAATGTAGAAAATGAAGTGAAAAAGCATAAATCAACTCTAGAAAATCTCATAGAAAACTTGCCAGGAATGGTTTACCAAAGTAATCATGACTGCCATTTAGTGATGAATTTGGTCAGCGATAGTTGTTATAGTTTGACTGGCTATCAATCTCAATATTTTACTCAAAATCAAATTTCCTATAATCAATTAATTCACCTTGAAGATCGAAAATTAATTTGTAGACAAAGACAAAAAGCTCTAGTAAAACATCAACCATTTCAGTTAGTTTATCGGATAATTACAGCAAATCAAGAACTAAAGTGGGTTTGGGAACAAGGCAAAGGAATTTATTGTTGTGATGGCAAAATCTTAGCAATTAAAGGTTTAATCATAGATATTACAGCTCAAAAACAAGTAGAAGCAGAACTAACTAAGCAAAATTTGGCTTTACAAAAAACTGAAACAGCTTTAATTATTGTTAATCAGAAACTCCAAAAACTTGCCAAATTAGATGGTTTAACAGGTATTGCAAATCGTCGTGACTTTGATGAATTTTTAGAAAAAGAATGGCGTAGACTTAGCACAACAAAATCACCTTTGTCTTTGATTTTATGTGATGTAGATTATTTTAAAAATTACAATGATTATTATGGTCATTTAGCAGGAGATGATTGTTTAAGAAAGATTGCTCAAACTATTAGTAAAAATGTTAAAGATTCAGCAGATTTGGTAGCTCGTTATGGAGGAGAAGAATTTGGGATAATTTTACCGGATACATCTGCTAAAAAGGTAAAAAAAGTAGCAGAATTAATTCGTACAGCTATTCATCAACTACACATCGATCATTGTGCTTCTGACATCAGGAAATACATTACAGTAAGTATAGGAATAGCAAGTATTATTCCCACTCAACTAGATTCTTCAGAATCTTTAATAGCTAAAGCGGATAAAGCACTTTATCAAGCGAAAGAACAAGGTCGCGATCGCATAGTTTTTTTTGATAACAATGATTATAAATATACTCAAACTTATCTGAAAAATAATAATTTGGTAGTCCTGCATAGTAATGGTAGGTGGAGACAAGCAACACTTAGAAAGAGAGTAAGATGCTCCCACTAATTAGGGTTTTGCGCTCAAAAGTCTTTTAGTAGGAGTAGGAGACAGGAGACAGGAGACAACCCACCCCTAACCCCTCCCAACCCACCCCTAACCCCTCCCAGGAGGGGAAGACAGGAGAAATGGGAATTTAGAGGAGGTAGTCGGAAAAATTGTCCCTTAATTTTTCTGTCATAATCATCCCAAAATACTAGCATGCATGAGCTTTTTCCACCGAAAAGCTGGTACTTTTTTCAAAAAAAACGCTCAAGTCAATAGCAGTCAATACTTTGAGAATTAATCAGCAAACCCTAATTAGAAAGGGAGCAAGATCCTCCCACTGGTTATACCATTACAATGCACCACTACCTCCTTATCAATGTTGAAGAAAAGGGAGATGGGGAGGTAGGGAGTAGTCAGATGGTAATCAAATATAGCATTATTATTCAGAAATGGTTATTATATAGCGCTATTAAGCGGACATGATATTATTGGTGCGATCGATATCATTCTCTCAATCATCTTCTTTTCTGACAACACCAGATTTTTCCAACTTCGGTCCTTTCTTCTTCCTTCTACTATAGAACCCATTTGGTATCTTTTGAGGAAAACGTATATAGTTAAGTATCGATAGAACTCCGTTCCTAAGAGCGATCGCCAATTATCATAAACAACAGTTGGGTAAATGCCATATTCAAGCAGTTTGACAGACAAAGAATGGGTTCTTATTGAACCATCCCATACCAAAAAAGAAGAAAACTTGTCCGACAAAATGGAGTAAAAGACAAATATTGGATGGTGTCCTCTACCAACTCAAGAATGGTTGTAATTGGTGTGATTTACCTAAGGACTTACCTCCTTATTCCACAGTGTTTTGGCAGCTACATTCAGTGGCGAACAGAAGGGGTAACCCTTGAAGATTAGAGATGTTTTGCATGGTCAAGTGCGCCAACAAGTAAAAAAAAAGCCAAATGGACAACTTTAATGATCATTGATTCACAGGCAGTGAAAAATACTTGTAATGCAAGTTTAGACTCAATCATGATTTTGTTTTTACAAATCAACGAATGGAATTAAGCGACATAAGCGCGGTAGATAGTCTCGGTTTTCCTTTTTTTACTTATTGCAGCAAAGCCAATATATCTGACGATCAGGGATTAATAGAAATGTTGTCAGACAATATTGATTACTTCAAATCCAAACCTGTTAACATTCCCAAAGTAACGATTCTACTTGATAATGGATATCATCCTCAAAAATTGATCGAGGAGTTAAAGAAAATCTATCCCGCAATTATGACTAAGATTAGATTTAAACTCTCACCAAAACCCTCGAAAGCAGAGAAAGAGAATCTTGGAAAAACAGGATTTGTGCCAGTAAAAGCAAGGTGGGTCATAGAAAGAACTAATTCCTGGATGGAAAGATGTAAAAGCTTGGCCAAAAACTTTGAAAGAACTCTAGAAAATGCCACGGCCAAGGTCAATCTTTGTTTTGTACGGCTCATGCTTAAGAGATTAGCGATCGCCTAAATTTTTAGAGATACTATCCGGGGTTCTATAGAACCCCGGATAGTATCTTCATAAATATCAAGTTTTTTTAGCTAGGAGACAGGAGACAGGAGACAGGAGACAGGAGGGAAGATGTGGGGAGAGATCATACAAAAAATTCAATACTCCTTCATATGATTTTTCCTCAAAATTGATGCGCGAAAAGACTTGACTACCATAATTATATAGATATCAAATGGGTTCTATAAGTTGTAGACCAGCAAGTTGACAAAATTATTTTCATATTATATCCGTTTAATAGCGTCCAGGAAAATTAGGAGTATTCAAGATGACAGAAATCAATTCTATGTATGACTATATTGTGATTGGTGCAGGTTCTGCTGGGAGCATAGTGGCCTCAAAGCTTGCTGCTTCTGACTCAAATGTAAGTATTCTCCTCATCGAAGCTGGGGGAACTCCACCAAATCCCATCGAGATGTTTACTCCAAGTTATTGGTTTGAAGTCTTACAAAAATATCCCGAGATTGATTGGGGTTATAAGTCACAACCGCAACCAAATTTAAATAATCGTGTCATCAAGCTAGCTCAAGCAAAAGTTCTAGGTGGGTCTGCATTACATAATGCCACAGTCTATGTTAGAGGAGGTCAGTCTGACTTTAATGCTTGGGGTGAGGTAGCACCGGGTTGGTCATGGAATGATGTACTACCATACTTTGAAAGTGTAGAGAAAACCATGGAAGTTTTGGTGGGTCAGACAGATGATTTTATTAACGATTTATTTGCTGCTGCTAAAGAGTATGGCTTACCTGAAAACCCCAATTACAATACCAGCGAGAGTCAATATGGATACGCTTCATTTCAGTTCAACAATATTACATTAGATTCCCTACTTTGCCGTGAAACCAGTTACACGACTTTTTTACCAGAGAGATATAAAAATGTAACTTTAGTAACCCGAGCCATTGTAACCCGAATTCTATTCAAGGGTACTCAAGCAGTTGGTGTTGAATATGTTCAGGGTAAAAATAAATATTCTGTAGATGTGGAAAATGAGATTGTCCTGAGTGCTGGTGCAATTGCAACTCCCAAAATCTTGATGCTTTCAGGTATTGGTGATGAAGCTGAGTTAGGAAAATTTGATATTGACGTAGTTGTCAATGGGAAAGAAGTAGGCAAGAATTTGCATGACGACCTTTTTGTTAGCGCTGGATTTTCTATTCCCGAGAACAAAACTGTTCCAATATATCCCTATAGTCTTGAGAGATGGTAGTGAGCAGAATCTTATCAGAAACCGAAGTATAAAGCACTAAGAGGATGTTTAAAAAATCTCTTGTGTTCCTAATAATGAAAAATCTAAATATCTTATTGAATGGCTGAAATTTAGATTTTCCATTTAAGTTGAACCCAGTTCAAATCCTAAGATTATACTTGCGGAGACTTTTGACATACTCCCGACGTTGCGCATAGCGCGACAACGCGGGATTCTTCAGTCATGAAAAAATGACAGCTGTTTTGACAGAGGTGATGTCCTCCCCCTGTATTAACCTTGATGATAACATGCATACCTCCTAGCTTGTCAAGGGTATAGGAAGGTTTTATTTGTGGAGGTATCCGACTATTGGCCCAGGCTTGACCATACGACCCTCCCCTTCGGGAGAGCGCGGGACTTCCCGCCAGGGAAGTTAAATCCCTGAATCTTGGAATAGTCCTGAACCTTAGAGATGAACATTGTTCGGACATCCCCGTAACAATCAGACGTGTCAGTGTCAAAGTTATACACCAAACTTATAGCATTCTTGGTTCTACTTATGGCACCCCAAAGTTTGCTGATCGGGGTTTGATCAGCATATAACTGCAAATTGACAAAGTTGTCATATTTGCCTGAGAGTGTACCTTCAAAAGTGCGGTCGGGAAAACATTTTGTGTTGCCTACTAATGAGGTACCAAAAACTTTTTCGCCATCTTGAGTCATCGAAATCTCAATAGTACCGTTATATTGGGTAGCATTAAGGCTCGTCCAAGTTCCTAACCACTCGCCCGTTAGAGATACTGGGTCTTGTGTTCCAGCTTCTGCCGGGTTAACATTAGCGGAAAATAGAACTATAGAAGCAATCAATACCATCACGGTACGTATAACTTTTTCTCTAGCTCTTGACTCCTTTGCCAAAAACCCCTACCGCGTGCAAAGATACCACTCAGGAGTTCTATAGAAAATATACTTCCTGTTTTTTCTTCTGAAAAGCTTTATCTGTAAGCTTTTTAAGGTTTAATAATTGGTAAAAAAACATTTTCATAAATTAAACTTATAAAATATTGTCAAATATATTTGGAATTTAAACTCAATTTTCCCAAAAAAGTTGAAATGAGCTATTTAGGGGGAAAAATGGGGATAATTTGAGTGCAAACGGACTTTCCTTGGCCATTCATTAAAAGTATTGATATATAAGAGATATAGGGTGGTTGCTTGTGAAGAAATTTTCGTGTATTTTTGAAGTAAGTAATTCGCTCTGCGTAGGTGCTGATTAAAATGAAAAAGAGGATTAGTGAGTGGAAGTGCGTTCGCGCTAGCGTAACGTAGTTTTATCGCGCAGCGGAACGGAGTTCTATCGCGCAAACGTAACGTACTTCTATCAATTTGGATATATTTTTTGACTACATCAATTTTACGCAGGCAAAGATACCAAATGGCTTCTATAGCGAGGACGCCATTCGGAGCTTTGCGGAGCGCAAATACCATTCGCCCCTACAGATGGTGGTCTCAAAGTCAATTTGCGTAATTCCTGTTAGTATTACTATAGAACCCATTTGAGATCTATATAATTATGGTAGTCAAGTCTTTTCGCGCATCAATTCTGAGGAAAAATCATCTGAAGGAGTGTTGAATTTTTTGTATTATCTCTCCCCACATCTTCCCTCTTCCCTCTTACCTCTTCCCTTTTCCCTCTTACCGAGAAATTGTGGGTATGTGCCTCCCCTTTTAAGGGGAAAAAAGAAAAAATTTTTCATGATTAGTCAATCCTCTTCTTTTCAAGGAGAGGTAATTCTAAATTCTTAATTCTAAATTCTTAATTCTAAATTCTTAATTCTTGAACTCCTGTCTCCTGTCTCCTGACTCCTAGCTAAAAAAAACTTGATATTTATGAAGATCCCAAATGGGTTCTACAACTTCCAAATTAAAATCCGACCTCCTTCACCGCCACTAACTAAAGTTTGACCATCTGGAGTAAATTGCACTGGATGGTAACCACAAAGACTATCTAATAATTTTCCAGTGTGCAAATTCCACAATTTAACCGTACCATCTAGACTTGCACTAGCAAGAATTTGACTATCGGGACTAATAGCAACAGACAAAACTGCACGAGAATGACCTCTGAATATATTCAGTAGTTCACCTGTGCGAACATCCCAGAGTCTGATAGTTTGATCTGCACCACCACTAGCGATCGCTTGAGCATCTGAAGTAAAAGCAACTGAATATACTCCTCCAGAATGTCCCCTCAAAGTTTTCAGACTCGCACAAGTACTTGCTTGCCAAATTTTGATGGAACTGTCAGCACTACTACTAGCAAAAATTTGATTTTGAGGATAAGTTTTTGCCGTACCAGTATGATTAACTTTGGCATAAGTGACACAGAAAACTTTATCTAAATGTTCGTGTAATCTGCAAAGTAATTCTCCATTACGTTGATTCCAAAGTTTAATTGTATGGTCAGCACTGCCACTTATTACAGTGTCATTATCTGGACTAATAGCTACTGACAAAATAGCACCACCCCGATGACTATAAGGAGAACCTGAATAGCTATAAAATCTGTCTGCAATTGTTTTTTTCTGTAAATTCCAAGCTAATATTGTTCTATCATCTCCACCACTGAAAATTCTTCTGCCATCAGCAGTAATAGCTATTGCATATACTTCGGCAGTGTGACCTAAAAATTTATGCAAAAGTTGTCCTGTTTTGAGGTTCCATAGTCTAATTATTTTGTCATCGCTGCCAGTTATTAAAGTAAAACCATGGGGACCGATAGCTACTGTGTTTACAGAAGCGTTATGCTCTTGGATAATTTGTACGCTTTTCCATAACTGAGAGAGTTTTAAATAGTTTCTAATTTTTGTTTTTGTTGAAGATAAATTTGCTTTTTTATTTTCAAATTCTATGACATTATTCAGTGGTTTTGATTGATAGTTAATATGTCGATTTTCTGATAATGTTTGAGTGCTTTGATAGTGGCTTTCGGTATCGTTATGAAATATTTTTTCCCGCTTATATTCAGTTAATTCTGCTAAATCTTGTCTATTTTTCCATGCTTCTACTTCTGCTTGTACAATAATACTGATATGAGGCACTTTATCCGGCACTTCTTTAGTAGTTTGTATTTCTTCTAAAGATTTTTTTTCTGCTCGATCAACCTGAGTTGTTTGGTTAATATTCAGAGTTGATGTTTGGGAAATTTCTGTTAGTAACTCTGTAGCTGATTGATATCTTTCTTTTACTAGGTCTTTAACTAATTTATCTAAGACTTTTTCTAGATGATAACTAATTTTTCTGCCTTGTTGAACTAGATGCGATCGCCAGATTAATTCTCCACTAAATGGATCAAATAGTTGGTTAGGTGCTATTTGAGTTAGCAAATGAATACAAGTCATACCTAAACTGTAGAGGTCACTAGCTGGATATGCTTTACCTCCACGTATTTGTTCTATTGGAGCATATCCTACTGTACCAGTCATAGTACCCATTTCACTAGCAAAATCCTGACTATTTAGTTTGGCAACGCCAAAATCTATTAAGACTAATTTATGTTTTCTTTTTTCTGGTGATTGTGAAGTCTTAAATCGTAATATGTTTTCTGGTTTTATATCTCTATGAATTACTTGTTCTTCATGAATAAACTTTAATAATGGTAATAATTCTAATAATATTTCCCAGATTTTATTCTCGCTAAATACACCTTGTTCTTCTAATTCTTGGAGAAGAGTTTTCCCGGCGATAAATTGTTCTACCAAATAAAGATTTTCTTGATCTTCAAAGTAAGCATATAAAGTGGGGATTTGAGGATTATCTCCTAATTTTAATAGTTGCTCTGCTTCTCTTTTAAATAATTCTGATGCTTTCTCGGTAGACATTAAGTTGTGATTTTGTAGAAAAAATTGTTTGACTACGCAAGGTGTATTAAATCTATCTAAATCCACTGCTAAAAAAGTCCTGCCAAAGCTGCCATTGCCAATAGGTTTAATTACTTGATAATGTCCTCGCAGTAACAATTTTGAACCGCAAGCTTGGCAAAATTCTAAATCGTTGGGATTTTGAGGTTGTTGGCAATGTAAGTTGAGGCAATAACTCATAGAAAAAAATTAGTAAATTTAATACTTAATAGGAATTTGTACTGCTTCTTCCTCAGATTTGTTATATATTTTGTAAGCATTTCCTGCGGATGCTGCGCAAACAGCGGTCAGCATTCAGCTATCAGCTATTAATTCATTACCTTTATAGTAGGAATTAGTATTGAGAGATTTCAGGATAATTTAAAGTATTGGAAAAAAAACTAACCTTGACCTTCGCAGTGTATATTCATTATTTATGAAACAGCTAAAAGCTGACTGCTAGCTAGTTGAATGCTTAATATATTTTTTTTATTTTATAAAAATCTCATAGATACTATAGTATCTATAATTTACTCAAATTCTCATAAAAACGAGTAAATTAAATAAAATTTTAATGATTATTAGTTGAGTTAGTATTGACTATAACCAAATAGGTATGGTATAGAATTTGTTAAGAACTTAATTGAGTTTAATTATGGAAAATAGTGGTTGGCTTGATTTACTGAGCGGTGGTTTAGCAGTAGCAATTTTAATTGGGGGATTAATATTATTATTCAAAGGTATTTCTTCAATGCCAAAATAAAAACTTTATTCTAGGATATTCATCACTCTAGGATATTGATCAGAAATTTTATACAAAATAGGGAGTAGGGAGTAGGGAGTAGGGGGAAATAATTGATGTATCTATTGCGATAATTGATTTGATTTTTTATTAATTGGAGATGTCTTATAGTCATCTCAATTTAAGTTATTAAGTTATAAAGTCAGGAAGAAGGCTTAACGAAGTCAGAAGTCAGAAGTTAACCCACCCCTCGCCCCTCCCCCTCCCAGGAGGGGAAGTAGGGGATTTGAGCAACTCTCCAAAAATATTTGGCCTTAAAAGGCGGGGTTGCGTGACCCATATTATTTTGATAAATTGACAATTTCCTGTTTGTTTGTGGAAATTATTTTGTCATCTACATTCTACAGGTTTAATGAGAAAAGTAAATAATATTTGTCACAGGAAACACCAAGAAATTGAAGTAACCATTGATTTTCTTTATTTGGTAGTCCTGCATGGTAATGGTGAGGATATATATTTTTTAATTTTTCCCACACTCCCCATCTCCCCACATTCCCCTCCACCGGAGGGGTGCGCGGGTGGGTCCCCATCTCCCCACACTTCCTTTACCATTACTATGCACCACCACCCTTTATTTATTTGGTAGTCCTTAGTGCTGCTAGCGTAATGAGTAGATGGGGATGAATAGTGCTGCTTCATGGGAGCAAGATACGAGCAAGGGAGCAAGATGCTCCCACTACTTTTAATATAAAATCCGGTTGAATATTTATCTTATGTTTGGGGGTGGGAAGTGTGGGGAGAAGGGGAGGTCGAGAGATTGAAGGCGAGAAAGTGTGGATAGAATTATAAACATATACTGTATAACCGGATTCTATATAAGAGGAAATATTTTTCCTACTGTTCCTATTCCCTGGTATAAAAATGTTTTTTCGGTTGTCCTGCTCGCTAACGTGTGAAGATATATATTTTTTAATTTCTTCCCACACTCCCCACACCTCCCACACTTCCCACACCCCCCACACCCCCCACACTCCCTCTACCATTACTATGCACCACCACCGTTTTTCACACTATTCCCTATTCCCTGCTATAAAATAGAAAAAAACTTAAGTAAATTCAAAAATAATGAGTGGGCCAACCCCCGACGGATTTTATGAATTAACCTCCGAGTCTGACAACTTTCAGCTAACTCCAGAATTACTTGTCAATTTGCCTGGTGGGTTACTTGGTTTAAGTGGCAATGACTCAATTATTGGAGCTATAGATGCAGAAATTATTAATGGTAATCAAGACAATGATACGATCGACGGAAATCAAGGAAACGATACAATATTTGGTGGCAAAAATTTAGACTTAATTTTCGGTGGCGATAATGATGATTTCCTGAGTGGAAATTTAGGAAATGATGAAATTCATGGCGATGCAGGAAACGATATATTAAGAGGAGGAAAAGAAAGTGATTTTCTAATTGGTGGTACGGGAAATGATACTTTGTATGGAGATTTAGGAATAAATACTTTGACTGGAGGAACAGGTGCAGATATTTTTGTGCTTTCAGAAGAAGCAGATGTAATTACAGATTTTGAAGTAGGCGATCGCTTTGGTTTAACTTCGGGTTTAACAGTTAATGATTTAATAATAGAAGCTGCTATGAATGGGGGTAATGATACTTCAATTAAAATTAGGCAGTCGGAAAAAATTATAGGTAGAGTTTTAGGTATTTTACCTACTGAATTAGACAGCAATAGCTTTTTTTCTCTCGATATAGAATCTAATGAAAACCGCAACAGCAGCTTTATAGAAACTCAAACATTATTATCAGAAAATATCCGTATTTCTCTAGACTCATTACCCATACCTTTTGCTACTGATAGTGCTTCTAATCCTGCTGATATTATTCCTGTTCCCGATAATCCAGTTTTGCAAGTTCCCGATGGATTTACTGTTAATGTATTTGCTGAAAATTTAGAAAGACCTCGTTGGTTAGAAGTTACTCCTACAGGAGATGTATTAGTAACAGAAACACCACTTAATCAAATACGTTTATTACGCGATACAGATGGGGATGGTACTGTCGATTTTTCTCAAGTTTTTGCCGATGCAGAAAATGGATTAAATCAACCTTTTGGCATGGCATTTACCGAAGATTATTTCTATGTAGGAAACACAGACTCAGTAGTACGATATCCTTACAATATTGGGGATTTAGAAATTAATAGTACTGGTGAAAAAATAGCAGATTTACCAACAGGAGGTCATTGGACTAGAAACTTAGCAATTTCTCCCAATAATCAACTTTTTGTTTCTATTGGTTCTCTCTCTAATGTATCTGTAGAACCATTACCCAGAGCATCAGTTCAAGTAATGAATTTAGATGGTTCTAATCAACAAACTTTTGCTTTTGGTTTAAGAAATCCTGTGGGTTTAGATTTTCATCCAATTACAAATCAACTTTTTACCACTGTCAATGAACGGGATGGGTTAGGAGATGATTTAGTTCCTGATTATTTAACAGGATTAGAATCAGGAGAATTTTATGGTTGGCCTTATGCTTATTTCTCACCTAATTTGGAAGACCCTAGAAGAGCAGGAGAAAATCCGAATTTAGTAGCTGAAACTAAAACGCCTGATGTATTATTTCAAGCTCATTCTGCTCCTTTAGGACTGCAATTTTATGATGGTGAAACTTTCCCAGAAGAATATCAAAATGGAGCATTTGTAGCATTTAGAGGTAGTTGGAATCGTCAGGAACCCACAGGTTATAAATTAGTTTTTGTACCCTTTGATGGAAATGGAAATACTACTGGAGAATATCGAGATTTTTTGACAGGTTTTCTGGATGTTTTGGAGGAAACTACTTGGGGTCGTCCGACTGGTTTAGAGGTTTTGCCAGATGGGAGTTTGTTGTTTACTGAAGAGGTGAATAATCGAATTTATCGGATTCAAAGGTCGTAGGTGTTAGGTGTTAAAATTCTCAAATCCTTGATCAATTAAGTCTTTAAAAGCTGTGCCAATCTCAGTATTAAACGCTCCTGGTAGTTGAATCAATCGTTGACAATTACGGCTGACAATAAGAACGATTTTAATATAGCTTTAACGACATATTTAGACCATAAAAGACTACTATCAAACTCAATCGAATGTCAATAGAAAATCATAACTAACAACACAAAGTAGGTGGTGGTATCAGACCCAGGTTCAACAATGAATAATGAATAATGAATAATGAATAATGAATAATTACCTCTTCTTTTCAAGGAGAGGATTGACAAATTCATGAAAATTTTTCTTCACAGGAGTCGATTGGATATGGCGAGGAGACCTCGCCATCCCATCCTAACGGACTGCTCCGCAAACGACCGCTTATTATCCCCTCAAAAGGGGAGGCGCATACCCACAATTTTTCGGTAAACGCATCTTAAGTTTTGCCCGAAATATGGTACAATTACAGCAATTTTAAGGTAATTTAACCACAAAGTGCGTTCATTAGCAGAACTTTAATGGGAATGAAAATAGTTACAGAACTTACACACAACCACTATATATAGTAGGGGCAAACGGCCGTTCCCCCCTACAGATTTTGTATAATTTGATATTTTGCGTAAGTCCTGAGTTATATAAATGCAATTGAACATTACTACAGTCACAAAATAAGGAATAGGGAAGAGGAAAAAAATATGACAACTGATAACTGATAACTGAAATGACAACAACAAAACTAACAGAAAAATTTGAACAAGCATTAGTATATGCTCACCAATTACATTCTCAACAGTTACGCAAGGACGGAAGTACACCCTATATTGCTCATTTGTTGAGCGTAACAGCTTTAGTATTGGAAAATGGAGGGAACGAAGATGAAGCGATCGCTGCTTTATTACATGATGCGGTGGAAGATAGGGGAGGTATGGCAACTCGTCAACGTATCCTGGAATTATTTGGTGAAACAGTGGTGAATATTATTGATGGTTGTACGGAGTCGGAGACTATTCCTAAACCACCTTGGGAGGAGCGAAAGTTACGTTATATTGAGCAAATTCGTCATGGTTCTCAATCTGTAAAGCGTATTTCTCTTGCTGATAAACTACATAATGGGAGAGACTTATTAGCTGCATTACGTCAGGAGGGGGAAATAGTTTGGAAGCGCTTTCGTGGGGGTAAAGAAAAAACTCTTTGGTTTTATCATTCTTTGCTTTCTTGTTATGAAGATGATAATTATTTGAAGCAAGAATTTATGAGAGTTATTGCTGAATTAGAAAAATTTTAAATTGAATAAGTAAGAAGTAAGAAGGAAGAAGTAAGAAGTAAGAAGGAAGAAGTAAGAAGGAAGAAGTAAGAAGGAAGAAGTAAGAAGGAAGAAGTAAGAAGGAAGAAGGAAGAAGTAAGAAGGAAGAAGGAAGAAGGAAAAATCTTATACTAATTTGAAAAAAGAATGCTAAAAAAAGGTAGATATTGCTCGAATATGCTTAAAAATAGCGACTAAAGTTCATTTGAGATAGTTATCTCTATCTTTTTTCCCTTTTTTTCAATATTTACCCCTTCTTCCTTCTTCCCTCTTCCTTCTTTCGTAGGGACGCCCTTATGCAACGTCCCTACCATTTGTAACAAACATTTATCACGCTTGGTATTACGTTGTCTTAATTTTAAGCTTTTGATTTGTCCTAACCTTTCCTTCGACTGCTATAGTTCTACTTTTCCAGAATTTTTAGGTGCGTTGCAATGTACCCTACAAAACAAAGCTACCTATGATAATTAGCTAATTCTTGTTCTGCTTCTAAAATCAACTTTTCTCGAATTGAAATAGGAGCAATAACTTCCCCCTTTGGCCGCCAATCTCTCAACCGCATTAAGACATTAATATCTCCATTTCTTATCCATCCATAATAATAAGCATCTTGAGGAGAACGCGCCTTAATAATATTCAATAGCTGTTGTTTTTCTTGGGGATTTTTTATTTTTTTTGCACTAACTTTGATAAATTTTGATATTTGATATCAAATCCGTTTAATTCGGTATAAAAAAATGTTCCATCTTCAACCATTACCAAATATCTCCCTAACTCCCCATCTCCCCTACTCACCATCTAATTACACCGATGCTACCGGATTTGATATGATTGGCTGAAATGTAGGATGTCGTACCGTATCATCCACATACCAACGGGCAAACTTAGATTCAAATCTCATTATTAACAAATCTCGAGGCAAATACAAATTAAATCCCCAAGCTTTTTCTAGTTCTTGTTCCACATATTCTATCGTTGGTAATTTTCCTTTTTCCCATAATTTACAGCGCTTTTCAAATTGATGAACCACATCTTCACAAGCAAAATCCTGTAGGGGCGATTTCCTACGGAATGCTCCGCAAACGCGAATCGCCCCTACTGTGGTCTACCCAAATGAAAACCACTGTAGACAATTTTTTAGGTATCTGAGAATTACCCCATTTTAAAATAGTTAATTGTTCGGATACTATTCTGTCTAAACGATAATTATGCCAGCCAAATTTACCAAAAGGGTCTGTGCCAAAAGCTGTTAAATATTTAGCCCGACGTGCATAATGTAAACAAACTGGATAAACTATTATTTCAACTTGTTTTTCAGAAGAAGCTATCCAATATTGAAACTTAATTACCCCACCCAATGATTGATGCCATAAATCCTCAATTTGTTGCTGATAATTATCAACTTGGTCTTGATTTTCATCTGATAAAATGTAATCTAAATGTATAAAAATTCGGCGTTGTGGTTGATTATTATAATTTGGTATTGATTGTTGTTGAGTTATTTTTTCCCACACAGATTCGACTACTAATTCCAAATTAGGTTGTACGAAAGAAACTGACTCTAAAATCTTTAATAATTGCCAAGTTTGAGAAGAGGATAATTCTGAAATATCCCATCTTTCTGTTTCAACGACCGGAGGTTGAGGCCAGTCGTTTTGCTGTAGACAGTAATATTTTCCAGCTTCAGATTTTTTTTAGCCATCCTAACTTAGCTAAATACTTTAAATCATCTCTAATTGTACGATGTACTGTAGCAAAAGGACGTTGTTGTATTTTGATAACTTCCCCACCCATTTTATCTGTAATTTTCTGCTCCCATTCTTTAATTGATAGGGGAATAATTGCAGTTTCAACTAATTCTTTTACTGACTTTTTACAAATACAATTTTTGTCTGGACATTCTGTTTTTATTTGTTCTACAGTTAAGCGATCGCTCAATGGATGTTGTGGCGAAAAAAAATATTCACGGAAGTCTATACAAGTAAAATATTTTGGTAATTCTGCTGGTAAATTATTTGGTTTTCCATAAAAATATTTTAATAAAACCCACACTCTAATTGAGCGATTAAATCTATCTCCTAATCGCCCTAATGCTAACCAATCTAATATTTCTGGAGTGGGAGAATAGCTAAATTCAGAGAGCATGATCGGAAAGAAGAAGGAAGAGGGAAGAAGGAAGAAGGAAGAAGGAAGAAATTTACGTTAGAAGAAGGAAGAAGGAAGGAGGAAGAAATTTGCGTTGTCTGAGTTTTAACTTTTGACTTTTGAATTTCATAAATTACTGTAGCATCAAAGTTTTGAGCTGATAACTTACTGTTGAGTCACAAATTACTAATTTTACCATAGTACAAACATTTTGTAAATGATTTTGTACACACTTTACAATAGCTTCATATATTCTAGAGCTTTTATCTCTCAGTGGTTATGCCTAAGTCCTGTAATTAGTCATAGAATATATTTTAGTCTCAACCCTTATTTAATAAAGGTTTTGAGGTGTTACCCTGTGAGAATGTTTTCAAAGGAGGGCAAATACCACTTGCCCCTACAGATAGTGGTTTAACAGTCAATTTGCGTAATTCCTGATTACTTTTACTTAGAGTACAGGACTTACGCACAGACACTAAATAAAGTGATGACGAATACTATTCGCTACTACATATGGCGTTTTAAAGGTTAATTTGCGTAAGTCCTGGAGTATTTAGAGTGAAATTTACAGTGAAGTTTTTAAAGATTCAGTGAAGTCTCGGAAAAAGGGTTGCAACACCTAGCTGGAACTCTTAAGATTAATACATATCAGATATCAGATATCAGCCATCCAAGTTCATTCATCCAAGTTCGTTCCGGAGTTTCTAATGAAAAATCAAACCCAAACAACTGCTTCTATTATTTTGGAAATAATTCAAGTAGGAGCAGCGCTTATCACTTTATCTACTTTCACTTTATCTTTAACCCTTCTACTTACTCCTATAGCTATATTTTGTATAGCTTACAAGTACAGGATTTTTGAATTAATTCAGTAGAAGCTGATCGTGTAAATTTTAAAAATTCTAGAATAGGAAAATTGCTATCAATCTTCCTATTTCTTAAGTAAAATCACACTTAGCTACTTGAACCATACTTAATACTAACTCCCTGGCATTTTTTCCTATTAGAAGCGTTTCATATTCAACTATTGAAGCGTTTATAGCTGCATGAGAATTTTTTTATATTTCTTACTTTTACTAAGTTCGAGTTACAGTAACAGAATCTTACTTTTGCTCGCAGCTTACTATTAGTTACAATTAGATATCCATGATTTATGTAACTCTTAGAGGACTTACGCACGAGCTACTAAAAAGTAGTTGTTGAGATTGCTTCCCTGTCGGTCGCAATGACAGAAATAAGTTCTACTAGGTAAGTCCTATCTTACTTTAAAAAATGCGCCACCTTTGTCCTTAGTGCCATCCAAGTACAAGTAGCAGCAGCGCTTATCACTTTAATGTCTTTATTATATGCTACTTACTTGGTTTATTTTTAAAGATTCAGTAAAATTTTATAGAGTTTATGAAGAATTGGTAAAGATAGAATATAAAGATTCAGTAAAAATTTTATAGAGTTTATGAAGAATCGGTAAAGTTCGGATAACTTTGGAGCTAATACTCCTAATCTACCATAGATAGACTATAAAAAAAGTCAACCTAATGTAGAGAAGTTCTATACAACCTCCCTACATTATTATCACATATCTACTTAACAGACAACATCTGAGCTAATTCTGGATGACGACCAAATAAACCAGTCATTACCCGTAAAGACAAAGACTTAAAAATCGGAACTATTCCCATACCCCACAAACCTAAACGACGAACCGCTACTATAGGCAACACACTAGCAGAAAACATTCTATCCAGAAAATCAGTAACCCCTAAAATTACGAAATTCTCCTTCCTCCGCCAACTTTCATAACGCTTCAATACCCCAATATCTCCAATATCCTCACCTTGCTGATGAGCAAACTTAATCACCTCAGCGATCGCTCCTACATCCCGAATACCCATATTCAAACCTTGACCACCTACAGGATGACAACAATGAGCAGCATCCCCAATTAAAGCTAGACGGTGTTCAACATAACGATCGCTCTGCATCAACTGTACCGGAAAAACATAGCGATCGCTCAACAACTCCAACTTACCCAACTTTCCAGCAGTACGATACTCCAACTTAGCCAAAAATTCCTGTTTATCCAACTCCTGCAACGCCTTCGCCTCAGCATGAGGAGCAGTCCAAACCACCTGACAGCGATTTCCCGGCAAGGGCAAAACCCCCATCGGGCCACTCGGCCAAAATCTCTCAAAAGCAATATTATTGTGAGACCTTTCAGTTTTAATCGTCATTGCCACACAAGACTGCCAATACTTCCAACCATGAGTACCAATATTAGCAGCTTCACGAATAGGAGACCTCGCCCCATCTGCTCCTACCACCAACCGAGAGCGGACAGTCAAACTGTCATTTTCACCAGACAAACTATCTGTATCCTTCTGCTTTAGCTCAACCTCCACAAAATCCGATTTATAATCTACCCGCAAAACTTCCGCTGGACATAACCAAGTAAGTTGCTCACAGTCTGTCAAAAATTCCTGCATTGCCGTCAACATCACCTGATGTTCTCCCACATAACCCAATCCCTCCTTTAAAGTTGGCCTTTTACCAGTAATAGCCAAATCATCAGGATAAAATTGGACAGTACGGGGATAATTACCATCAGAAAGACTAATTTGCTGATATGTAGTAATTTTAGGCAAAATTTGTTGCCAAACTCCGATGCCATCTAATATTCTGCCAGATGTTAAGGAGAGATTATAAGCAAGTTTTCTAGCTGCAACTACAGACTTAGGTTGACTTTCAATCAATGCCACTTTTAAGCCAGAATTTTTCAAAGCACAAGCAAGAGCGGTGCCAGCGATACCCCCACCGACGATAACTAAATCGTAATCTAATTTTGGTTTAACAGTTGTTTCAGATAGAGAATTTTGGGAAAGTTGCTCCATTACCATATTTATCAAAAATAATCAAGTGCCTAGTAATTTATACTCTCCCTATATTGTGGCGCAACTTTTCGGAAAAATCTGACTGATTTTTGACTGAAGAGAGAATTTTAAGAAGGAGTCAGGAGACAGAATTAAAGTGCTATAGTACTAAACTATTATGGAATCCGTCAAAATATTGATTTAAAATGAAATGAGCCGAAATATTCGCCTCTTTCCCTCCTATTCTCAAAGAGAAAATCAGACTACAAACCATTGTCTCCTGATTCTCAAAATGCTTTATGAAGAAAATCCTAAATTTTTATCGGAAGTTTTGAGTAAACTATGAGGTGAAGGTTTATCTGGAAAAGTTGGAGTCAAATTCACTCAACAAGTAAGAAGAAAACAAAGTACTCCTGATGGAGAAATTACTCAAGAACCTTTCTCTATTTTTGTAAGTATTCAGCCGTCAGCTATTAGCTATCAGCTATTAATTTTGTAGAAGATAAAAACAACCTTTGAAATTGAGAAAGAATAAAAATTTACTGCTAAAGTCCCATTTATAAACCTGAGAAGTAATTATTCATTACTAATTGCTGATAGATGACTGCTAATAGCTGAATGCTTACCTATTTTTATTGAAACTAAAAGGGGAAATAATTTTGATGAAGGACAATTATTACGTCATCTAGAAAACCTTAAGCAAAAGCAAGGGGCAAAAGTTCTTATTGCTCTTGCTAACTATGAACAAGATGAACCTAATGATCCGGCTTTTTCCAATGTTAAAAAGATTGCTGAAGCAGATAAAATTTTATTTTTACCTATTAGTTTTGAATATTTTCTAGAGTCAATAAAAGTGGCAGGTTTACCAAAAAATCTAGCCGATGCGATCGCCGACTGAGAAGAGTATTTTGATGAAGAAAATTTGTTACCATCTTGGAAATATCGTCTAGATGTTGTGAATTGTGCTGGAACTTATGATGATGTTATTAACCATAATATATATGTTTGTACAGCAAAAGGTGGTCAGTATAGTCATCGTCGCAGTTTGTACTTTGGAGTCTATAGAAATAAACAAGTAGACCGGGTAGCTAAGATTGAAGCAGTTGTGGATCTTGAGTCATAAGATGAGTATTCTATTAAGTGGAAAAACGTTGATAAATCGGATGAAGAATTAGTTGAAATTGCTAGAAATCGTCGTAGCTATATTGATAATTCATGGTATCCAGCAAGAGTATTTTTATTAGCTGATTTACATCCGACTAATTTTCGCAAGACGACTCCTGGGGGAATGCAAAGCAGTAAAAGATACTTTGATATTGGTAGTGTGAATGATGTTACAGATTTAGCCGAAAAATTAAAGGATGAAACTTGGGAACAATATCAATAAAAATTCACTACTTTATATTACCTCTTTATTAGTAGTAGGGTGTGTGAGCGGAACGAAGTGGAGTATAGTATTACCTAATAATTAATAATTAATAATTAAATAATTCAGGTTTAAAGCCTCCCCTTTTAAGGGGAAAAAAGCGGTTGAGGGATGGCGTTAGGGGAGCGGCTCTGATAAGAGCGGGTCTCCTCGCCATATCCAATCGACCAAGAGAAGAAATAATATCTCCTTATATTCAATCAAGAGCGGTTTTAACCAGAGGTAATTATCAATTATCAATTATCCATTATCAATTAATGAAGCACCGTTGAGTTTTGCTCAGTTACGCTGTCGTTAACAGCACCCTACTAAATTAAGCAACCAAAAGAGATTTTTTTTCTGCCAAAAACATATTTTGAAATTGATTTCCTTCGCCATAAACATAAGCAGTTTTAGTCATGGGGTGAAAATTTATCCATTCCCATTGTTTTTGCAAAGCTTTAAACAAATAATTTGTTCCTTGAATCATTGGCAGAGGAAATTGTTCTAATTTTTTTGGAGATTCTAACAATTTTTTAGGTAGACGATATTTAAGTGAAAATTCTGCAATTAACGGTAAATTATCTGTTGTATTTAAATACCAGAAACTTAGATCGGTTTTCACAATATGTTTGTCTCCAAATTGTAAATTTGCTAGTTTCCTTACAACTTCAAAAGCCCGAAAATTATTAACTAATTCAATTGGAGTTTGTTCGGGAATATCAAGAGCTTTTAAACCAGGAAATAATTTCGCAACCTGTTTAATATTTTCAAAGTTAGGCTGCCGATCTTTAGTTACAGATATTGACTGAGAAAATTTGCTTTGAAATGGCGGAATTATATCTTCTTCAAACTTAGTCTTACCTGGTTTTGTTGCCGACAAATCCTGTGAAGCTGACAAATAGCGGTCTGACTCACGATGTTTTAGAGTCACCTGATATTCTAGTTGATGATATTTTTTTTCTCGCCTAATTCTCAGGATAAAACCATGATGACGTAAATCAAAATTTGGTGTATCTAAGTAATAAATTTGTCTATATTTTTCTTCAGTTTGTTGGCTAATAACTTTTCCTTTAAACTGTTGTGTCAATGACTCAACTAAATTGCCAAATCTTTCTACAGTATGAGTACGGTCATAAAATTGATTAATATTGAGAATTAATTTGTATTCTCTGGAATTAATTGCTTGGTTGCAGTTCTTCATCACTAATTCTTTATTGCATCTGTGTACGAGTTATAACTACCTCAAACTTATTGATTCAAATTTTAAGTTTGAGGATATTTTTTACCAGATGCAACCCTGAGATAGCTGATAGTTAATTTGTGAAATATATGGATTAATATAATAGTAAGTATTTCCTGCGGAATGCTGCACAAACAGCTATTAGCTGTCAGCTATCAGCAACAAGACTCTCTCATATAGGACAGTGTTTAAATTAAAATAGACTTTAAGGGCAAGGGAGCAAACTTTTGTAGTAAGACAATTAAATATTGCTTTTATCCTAAATTAAAAGCACTCTTCTGATAGCTGATGGCTGACGGCTGTTTGCGCAGCATTCCGGAGGAAATGCTTACATATAATAACTATTCACATTATATTTTAGGTCAATGTTATTGTCTAAAATATCCTGGCTACGCTACTAATATTAAACAACAATCAAATATTGATAAATTCCGAAGTAATCTTAACTATAAATTCCATCGCATCTGCTAGAAATCAGAATAATTTTGTCGATTAAACAACTTTTACCGAAAAATTGTGGTTTAAAGCCTCCCCTTTTAAGGGGATAATAAAAAAAATTTTCATGATTAGTCAATCCTCTTCTTTTCAAGGAGAGGTAATTATTCATTATTAATTGTTGAACCCTTTCATTCTTCGAGCCAATCAGCAATATATTAAAAATCAAAAACAAATATTCCCCACCCTTAAAGAAATTAAGAATGGAGAATATTATAGTTTAACAAACAGTATACTAATACCATGTGCCCCCTCCGGTGGAGCTACGAATTGCGGATGATTAGTTATAATAAAATTCTTGTTTGTAGTTGGGCTTTAGCCCTTACAATATCTATATAATGCCCGCTTGAATACTTACACTTAGGAGTAATATAGAATCCGGTTGAATAGTTATTGTAAGTTGGGAGTAGGGAAGTGGGGGAGTAGGAGAGATTAAAAGCTTGAAGTAATTATAGAATTATCAACATATACTATATAACCGGATTCTATATAAGGAAAGAAGGGTTAGAGAAGATATGGAGACAAGCAACACTCACAACGGGAGCAAGATGCTCCCACTGACTACACCATAAGCAAAATCATCACAACTTCGGTCCTTCCTCCTTCCTTCTTCCTTCTTCCTTCTTCCTTCTTTCAAATAATTAAACCAGTTTAAGATTTGGATACTCAGCAACCATATCTTCAGAGGTCAAAGTATCGCCACTTGCTTGAGGTGTCCATAAAACTTCAACAGCTAATAACTGCTCACTAGAAATAGTACCCATTTGACTTAAAGCACGTTTTACATCTTCTGTACTATTAATAACTGGTAACTGTAATTTACCTTGAGTACCAACAACAACAGTAACCACAATATATTCCCCTGGTGCTTCTACTTGCTGAGTTACCAATTCACTATCAGTTTCACTAACAGGTAGAGAAGTTTCAAGGTCTTTATCAATTAATTGATTATTGTAATTGGAAAGAGTCTCCTCAGAAAACTTACTGCGTTCAGTCAGAGCATACTGATTAAACTTTGCTTCTGCCGAGTCTAGCTTTGCTTGTTCACTTTCGGCAGATCCATAAACCCAATATTCAGGGTGACGCAATAAAGATAATGTAGCTTCTTGGAGAACTTGCGTTCTACCCGCAGCAGAACCAGTATCAGCATTTTCCGCTATTCTATCAAGGTCTGTTTGTAAACTACGACCTTCTGCCAATAAACCAACTTGGACCCTAGCAACAGAAACTGTAGGATTATTGCTATAGCTGTCAAACTCATCTCCCTGAGTTACTCTTCGGAAACTACTAACCAAGAAATTAGCGATCGCAATAAAAATCAAAATTGTAAACAGACTGCCAAACCCACCGAAACCAAAGAAAGGTAATAAAAATGGGAAACCAATACCTCCTCGAGGATAGTAACCACCTCCAGGACTACGGGTAGGTGATGTATAACTACGACTGGGCATTCTAAATGACCCACCCCCAATACGACCTCCACTCCGAGCGGCAAAAGCTGCATCAGCTTGACTGAAGACTAAAGTGAGAACTAACCCAATGACAACAACAGATTTTACGATCTGGGAAAGCAGTTTTTTATTCATAAATAATCATTATTATTATTGCTATACATTTTTAATGTACCGCTTTCTATCTAGACTGTGCAGCTAAATCTAGTTATTTAATTATTGGGATATCCGTACTTGAATCACAGAATATCAAAAATCAAAAATTATGTAGTCGAAGTTACAGTCTAGTGTCGCTACGCAGAAGTTAAAAGTCAAAAGTATTGATCGGGATTTACGCACGGACACTAAATCCAGTGAGGGCGCAAAGGGCGCAATTCGGAGCTTGGCGGAACGCCAATGCCATTCGCCCCTACACATACTGAATTTTCTTTATTTTTTGGTCAAGTATATTTGCCTAAGTATTAAAATATATAGCACTATAGTTTTTAGTTACTATAACCAGGTAGTCCTGTAGATGTAGTTATATTTATAATTAAATCCCTTTCACTGCCAGAAACAAAACTACAAAAATCACTACTTGTACACCACTACCTATAACCATATATAAATATAAATCCCCGCTTTTAGCCTATCAAATCTAACTTCTAACTTCTGACTTCTAACTTCTGACTTCATTCAACACCTCCTCCCACAATAGTAACTATTTCCAACTTGTCCCCTGCTTGTATTTCAGTTTTGTCCCAAAATTGTCTATGTAAAATCTCACCATTATATTCCACAGCTACTAACCGAGGGTTTAGCCCCAACTGTTCGAGAAAATTAGGTAAAAGTGTATGGGGTAAACAAGTATGGGTTTCTCCGTTAACTTTGAGCGTAATTTGACTTGACATTAGTAATATTTAGATTTTTTCTGGTAATATATTATGAGAGCGTAGGGCTTGATAGCGATTTAGTTGAGAAAGAAAATATTGAGTTACTAAAGTTGGTTGTTCTGCCTGCATAATTGCCCTAACTACAGATACACGCTCCGCACCAGAAGATAAAACTTCATCACAATTTTGCATATCAATTCCACCAATGGCAAACCAAGGAATAGTACAATTATTCACAGCATAACCAATGTATTCTAAACCTGCTGCTGGTTTATCTAACTTGGTAGGGGTTTCATATATTGGCCCTACTCCTACATAGTCAGCTTCTTCTTGAATTGCTCGCTTCATTTCTTCTGGGTTTGTAGTGGAACGACCTACAAGTTTCTGAGGGCCAAGCAGTTGTCTAGCAAGCTTAACTGGTATATCATTCTGTCCTAGATGAACTCCATCTGCATCCACAGCGATCGCCAAATCTACTCGGTCATTAACGATAAATAGAGCGCCGTAGCGATGACAGAGTTGAGAGAGTTTTTGAGCTTCTGTCAATCTTGTTATATCGTCTGCTGTTTTATTGCGATATTGGACAAGAGTTAACCCTCCCTGAAGAGCTGCTTCTACTATATTGATTAATTTATCGTTGGGTGAGGTAACTAGATAAAGGTAGGAGTTTTGCAATTGCTGATATCTTCTGTAGGCGAGAAGTCCACTTTCTATCGTGTAAACTCGGTAACGTATTTGTTTACAAGCGGAACCCATCTGAGAATTATAAATTTTGCCGTATTCTTCTAAAACTCGTAGTGCTTCTTCTAAGCGACAGAAGTTAACTTGTAGAAGTTGTTGAACATCTGAGCGTTCCTCTTCCTTTGGATGAGTCAATTCTGTGCCTGGATCGCCAGGGGTATTTCGGGACATTCTTAATTCTGTACTATGCCAACTCCCAATCTCTTGACGTAGTTGTTTACATTCATTAGCCCAATGTATACTATTGAGGCCAAATCGACACCATTCTTCTATAATTCTTAAACCTTCCCTGGCCCTATCTAGGTTAGCATCCAAAATTCGGCGAACCCCTGACTGTACATTTTGACCCCAATTATACTTATCGTTCATAATAATTACCCTATAAATTTTAATCCTTATTGTCAACATGACTATAATCTTGCTCTCTCAAATACAGAGGGGCAGACTATGATAAATTTTGCTATTAATATAGACCGTTTTATAGTATAATATTGCCTGCAATACAGAATTTAATTATTGTTCAAATAATTTCTGAAATAGTTTAGCGATTGAGATTACTACTTTAGGGTAAATCTCAAAATCGTTAGGCCATATATATTTATAGACATTCTGACTTTAGGGGTGCAATTTTTTGTGAGGTTTACTAGACATTTCTATAGCGATCGTCAAGCAAAATAGAAGTATAAAAAAAGGAAAGTAAAAAGATTTAATTTTGACAATTATTGTGAGGTCTAAAGTAAATTTCATGGGAGATATGAGACATTTAGACAAGAAATAATTAGTTGAATTTATCAGTCAAAGCAACTCTAATAATTTCTATGAAGCCTTAACTTTTTTTGCTCAATAGCTAGAGGGTATGTTTTTATATCTATATAGTTTAAAGATAGGGAGTAGGGGAGTAGGGGATATCAGCTAAGACACATTTAAAATGCGCCTTCACAAGTTAGAAGTTAGTAGGGGTAATTTCTGTTCCGGAATACTTCTTCAAGAATTTAGAATTTAGAATTTAGAATTTAGAATTACCTCTCCTTGAAAGGAAGAGGATTGGGTGAAAAGGAATTTTTTTCTTCTCTTGGTCGATTGGATATGGTTAGGAAACCCATCCATCCCTCGACCGCTTTTTTCTCCATGAATGGAGAGGCTTTATACCTTAATTTTTCAGTACACGCGTTTGCGGAGCATTATGTTAGGAAATCACCCGTACAAAAGTCAGAAGTAATAGGGGTTGTCTTTTTAATTAGGCACACAAGAAATAAGTGCTTTAAATGCACAACAGCTTAGGAACACTTTTCGGTAGTAGTGCATTTTTATTGGTCGTGCATTGTCATTATTTTTGTTACATACAGCAGTGGGAGCATCTTGCTCCCGTGCTAGGTATCCCTTGTTTTTGTATACCATGACGTGACTAGGATAGACTATTTTTCTACCTTTTTCTCCTATTGTTTCTAATACCAAAGTATATCCATAAATAAAGGAGGATTAATTATTCAATGAATACGAACAACTCAAAATATAGGTAATGTTTTTATAGTAGTTAAAATGCACAACATTTTAACTGAATACTTGACCCTAAATCATATCCATAACCAAAGAAAATTAGACTTTTTAAATAACAAAATGATTTGAAACAGCAAATATTTTCGGGTAATTGCAAAGTTCCATTCATAACTATCAAAATGACCCTTGCTAACTCTAGTAATACTTATCCATTATCCTTAACAATCAACCCCTCTTTACAAAAATTAAAATATTTATTCAAAACACCTATAATAAGAGAGACTTGACAAAATATAATAACTAAATTGTCTGTCACAGTTTCCTAGGAGGAAAGCCGTGAAACAAATATTTATCCTTTTTTCGCAGGAAAATAATCAAACAAATTTACTGCGTAAAATCAACTTTTTATCACCTATTTTAGCCACTGCACTACTAGGGATATTTACTTCTGCAAGTTTGGCAGTACCATTTGCACAACAAGTGGCCAAATCCCTAGAAACTCAAGCTAATTCTCAAATAAATGTACTTTATGTTAGTTCATCTGTTGGTAGTGACTCTGGAAATGGTACTAAAACCGCTCCTTTGAAAACTATTACTTATGCTTTGAAAATTGCTCAACCTCACACAACAATTTTACTTTCTCCCGGAACTTACAGTAGACAAACAGGTGAAAAATTCCCTTTAATTTTGCAGCCAAAAATAACAATTAAAGGTAACTATTTTAACCGTGGAAAAAATGTTTTGATTCAGGGTGGAGGTGATTTTAATAGTCCGACTTTAAATCAGAAAAATATTACAATAGTAGCTGCTAATCAGTCCAATTTAACTGGCATAACAGTCATAAATCCTAATCTTCAAGGTTATGGTTTATGGATAGAATCTAGTGGTTGTGTTATTAGTAAAAATACTTTTACTGGTAATACTGTAAATGGCATTTCTATCGTGGGTAGTAATACAGCAATTATTCAAGAAAATAATTTCTATGAAAATCGGGTAAGTGGCATCACAATTTATCATAATTCTCAGCCAGAAATTAGAGATAATTTGTTTCAAAATACTGGTATTGGAATTAAAATATCTGATGATGCTGCTCCAAAAGTAGTAGGAAACCGTCTAATTGAAAATGAAAGTGGGATTATTATTCAAGGAAATACACGCCCAATTTTGCGGGGTAATTATATTGAGGGTAATAGAAAAGATGGAGTAGCAGCGATCGCTCAATCATTACCGGATCTAGGTAACTCTCAAGAACCTGGTCGTAATACTATTCGTAATAACATTCGGTATAATATTTATCATGCAGTAAAAGGTCAAACTCTTCCTGCTTATGGAAATTCTTTAGGAAGCGGCCGTAATTATGGCAGTATTGACATTGCTGGGAAAATTGCTCCACCCCCACGAGTTGCTCCTTTGCCGAATATTGTAACTACCCCTAAAGTAAATCCAGAAACAGAGTCTTCCCAGGAAGAGCAAGTTATGGAAACTGCTTCTACTGAAGCAGAAATTCAGACAACGTCAAAGAAAGCAAATTTTTCTGCTGAAGCTGAAAAATTACAGGAGGGGAACAGTTCTGATAGTATTATTTCATCACAAAGACCGGGAAATTCTACTACAATTCTTATCCCTGTCCCAGCTCCAGAAACTCCAAGGTCTAGGGGAAATTCCTACCAGACAACAAGTCGTCAAGGCAACTTACAAAGACTACTACAAACTAATCCGAATTATCAGAATACACGAGCAATTGAAATACCAGTATCGCCACCAGAGTCACGGAGCAGAACTTTAGAAAGATGGCGAAATTTACCTCCTAGGAACACTACCCCAAGTTTTGAACCCACTACCCCAGTTGCATCTCCTGGTTTACTATCTGTACCAAGCACAAATATTCCCCTTGGTCGTGGTGGTTATGTCCCTCCCGGTATTGGCAGAAATCAAAATCCTAATCCTAACCCAATGCCAAGACTATCCTTACGTCGTAATTCTCAAAGTCGTGCTGCGGCCTTAGGTCTACGTTATCGAGTAGTTGTTAATGTCAATAATGCTGCTCAGACCTATAAGTTGCGATCGCTTGTACCAGATGCTTTTAATACGAATATTAATGGTAATTCAGTTATGCAAGCTGGAGCTTTTCGTAGTCGTCTTGAGGCAGATCAACTATTAAAAGTTTTACGGAATAATGGTCTGAATGCCAAAGTTATACTTATCAGATAACACCCCACCCTTAAAGACAGGGTTGAAATTTTTTGAAAAAAATATTAGTAATATTATCTCCGGATAATTAGTGATCAAAAAACTTTCTCTTTCTTCTTCTTTATTCCCTCCTGACTCGGTCCTCCTGACTCCTGAGTCGTTTATTTATAACTGTTCAACCGGACATGATATAAACCAACATTTCTTGACATACTCCCCGGCGTAAACCCACGGGGATTCTCCTGAAACCAGGATTCTTGGTTTGCGCTCCGCAAGGCTACGCCAACAATGAGTCCACTTAAACTAAACACCTTACGGCATCTAGTCCAGAGATGGTTCTCGGACCAAGTGTTCGCTCTATTGCCTCCTCCGGAGGAGCTGCGCTATCAAGAGCCTGTTCCCGTATGTCCTACGGTACAGTTTAAACCTTAAAAAAACTTTGGTTCTCTGATACTTGTTGCTTAGAGCAATTCCTAAGCACAAGCATTCCTGTACAAAACCCCCTAGCTCTTCTCTTGGTCAGTATTCCGCAAGCGAGCTGACGGCGACGCGGGGTCTGACCGCAGTTTTCAAGGTGCAAACGCTACAAGTTAGGTAGTTATAGGTTTTTAGAGCGGTTGAATACCTTTCCGCTTTTTTAAGCATAATATCAAATCCGGTTAAATACTCTCACAATCAATAGCTTAAAACCATGACTATTACGTTATTGGATCTATGTGCAATTAGGCGGATTTGATATAACATAAAGTCCTCCTTTTAGGGGGAGGCTTTAAACCCAATTTTTCGGTAAAAAAAATTTTCCGAATATGTAGACACAATTTGGCAAAGTGCGACTACAATGGACGTGCTTGTAATAAATTTTTAAGAGGTCTACGATATGGTAACATCTTCTTCTCCTGGCAATACCTCAGTCTTGATACTGCCTTCGAGACAAGATTATACCCACCCTGCCATGGCCAAAAAAGTTCAATCAAACCAGATTAGAACAAAATTGGACATACAATTATTAGCCCTAAATGTTTTAACAGGAATTAATTCAGACAGCATATTGCGAGTAGCGAGTAAATTGAATATACCTCCCAAGTTAGCTGATGAACTGACTTTAGTGGTAGATGAAAAACGGGGTGTCTCGGCAAACAAACCTCTGAAAACAGAGGAAGTGAAATCTTTCATCTTAATTGTATGTCACTTGGCAAAACAAAACCAATCATTAATTCGTCGTGCAGTAGCATTAATGGAACAGGTGGCTGCTCAAAATACAAAACCTCAATCAGTTACCTTATTAAGAGAATATCTTGATAAATTTGAAAAAGCATATAAACAATATCACATATATTCTGAAGATACTTCCCACGATAACCCAGAAAAATTAGGTCTAAAGTTATTAGTGGATTTATTATTTTATAGTGCTCCTCAAGGGTGCAGTCGTCTTTGGTCAAGTCTGAAATTTTAGACCCCAAAACCATACTAAATTTTTAGTATGAAGTAAAATGCTTGAGCAGAATTCAAAATACCGATTTAACAAAAAACTCACAAATTGATTGATTGATTGAAAAAGTTTTAACTTTCCCGGCCAGAAGTCCCACGCTGTAATTTCCAATTCAGCGTCGTATGGGAAAGCCGGGCGTTATATGTGTGATTCATTTACAGCTCTACCACTAGATACAAAATGATTTTTCATAATTATTTATAGTGACTTTTGAAAATTACCGAAAAGCGACGTTGAGAGCAAGCGTGTTTTAACCGGGGGATGAAAACAAGGGAGTCGTTTAGACTAGACAACTTTAGTTGTCCTGTGCTATTTTTATCAATAAAAAGTAAACAGAACGCTAGGCATTGCCCTTAGCCGACTGTGTAGGGGCACTTTGACTTGTCCCCAAAGAATATATCTTTGGTCAGCTAAGAATAAACGAAGCAACACGATAAATCCGTGTTGCGTAGTATCTACTTAGAATCCCCGTGCCTTTAGGCCGGGGAGTAGTCAAATATAACAGCCACTATGATAAGAAGTGTAGGTGTAAAGGTCGATATTTCAATGCTACTGAAATACAAGTACAAGCTTAAACCACATAAAAGGCAAGCGGCAATTATAGCTAATTGGTTGGAATTAGTCACAAAGCAATATAATTACCGTTTAGCTGAAAGGTTGTATTGGTTTGAATCAACGCGCACACCAGTAAACACTTGTCCACTTAATGTTTCAGTAGTAGTAGGGACGTTGCATGCAACGTCCCTACAACGAATTTATAAAAACATTCCTGAGTTTAGAACACAAACAAGAGACGGTAGAAAAAAAGACAGTAATGGTAATTCAATAACTAAGAAAGGGGATAAACATCCAAATATAGTCAATGGTTATGTGTTATGGGAAACTGTGCAACTGGCAGACTTGGCACAAACAAAACAACTATTCCCTGAATATAAGTCCATACATTCCCAGGTTTTTCAGGATGTTATCCAAAGAGTACAAACAACAATGAATAACTTGACCAAACCTGACAAAAACGGTAAAACCAGTGGGAGGCAGAAATTCAAAGGGAAGCATTATTATAATTCGTTCAGTTATCCTCAGTTATCAAATACCAACATTGTCAAAAATGCCAACGGTCGTTTTTGTGTAAATCTGCCAAAGATAGGTTTAGTCCCTTTTGTCTTCAATCGCCCAATACCAAAAGGATTCAAGGTCAAGACAGGTACAGTAATCCGTGAAGCTGATGGTTGGTATATCAGCTTCACGATAGAAGATAAAGCTGTACCTATAGAGGTTGTAGAAATTCAACCCACCTCAGATAACTCAAAAGGTATTGATTTAGGATTGTTGCATTACGCTGTTACCAGTTATGGTGAATTTATAGAAGTACCTAAGTTTTTTAGGTTCTCTGGGCATCGTTTATCTAAACTTCAGGTGAGATTGGCCAAAAAGTCCAAGCATTCCAAACCTTGGAAAATTCTCAAGGGTAAAATAGCTAAACTTCATCAACTAATAGCTAGACAGCGCTTGGATTGGCAATTAAAACTTGCTTACCATCTGTTTTCAGATGCAAGCATGATATTTCTTGAAGACCTACAGGTAGCTTCTTTAGTCCGACGTTGCAAAGCCAAATTAGGAGATAATGGTCAGTTATTACCAAACGGCCAGTCCGCAAAGTCAGGACTGAATAAGTCTTTGCAAGATGCAGCTTTTGGTCAATTTATCCAAGTTTTAGAGTATGTAGCATGGAAGCTTGGTAAAAGTATCGTCAAAGTAGACCCTAAAGGTACATCTCAACATTGTTGGAAATACTTGAATAAAGTCTCAAAAAGTTTATCAGAGTGCTGGCATTCATGTAGTAATTGTGGACAGGAACTAGATAGGGACTATAACTCACCCACCCCTCTAGCTCCCCTCCCGGGAGGGGATGGGGGTGGGTTGGATTGTTATCTACACAGGGGGAGGACATCACCTCTGTTAAAACTGCGGTCAGGGTTTCTCTGGCTGAAGAATCCCGCACTGTCTCGTAGAGCAGCGTCGGGAGTATGTCAAGCATGGTAGAGAATTAAGCAACGGTAAACTTCAGAGAGTTTAAACTGTTTCATACCTTAATTCTCTTTTGATTTTTTCAGATAAAATTTATCCCTGTATACTAAATTTAAATTAAAAAAATTATATGATGATATCTTAAGATCTTGGCTACTTACTACTCTATATAACTCAACTATAATTAAATTGCTATGAGGAAATTACTGTTAAAGCTGTAGATAAAGATAAAATTATCTTAATCTATGGCGAGTTTAGTACACTACCTTACAGGGGGTGCTTAAAATTATTTGGGGCGATTCGGATATGCACGCGGTTGGACGTTGACTATCCATCAGCAATTTTCCCTTCTGCCTTCTGCCTTCCGCCTTCTGCTTTCTTCAATCAAATGTTTTCAAATGCCTTCACGAAGTTATACTCCCCCAACTTGTACGCTAAAATTTACAGCTAGAGGTTTAGCGGTCTTAAAATGGATCGGTATTCCCAGAAAGCAACGCTTTAGCCTTAGTTTTGACGATCCCAGGGTATCAGAAACAGACCATATTACACTGAGGGGTGGTCGCAGTGAATTAGACACTCTCCACAAAGTTGTTACTAGCTATGTACAAGAATTTCTCAGTAAATCTCCTGAATTACCTCTAGACAATGAAAATAAAGGAGAAGAAAACAATAGCACTGCAACAGAGTCAAACTCACAAACAAAAATTCAGGACGAGAACATCGAAATTGCTGATGCAAAACTTTCCATACCTAATTCTCCACCCCCAATAAACGGTAAAAGTATTTATCTACAACCACGAGACTTATTAAACCACGATCTATTTTTGGGGTCTCTAGCGACTAAAGAGTCAGGAAGTTTTATTACGATGAGTATGCTGCAACTATTTGACCTGGCGATCGCTCTAGATGAATGTGAAACAGATATACAGACATTGCCTCAGTTTAAGTCTGATAGTGAAGTTACACCTCTTCCTGAATGGTTGCGTAGTGCGATACTAATTCTCATTAGTGCTGGTCTAACAGCTAGTGCCATTAAATTATACGACCGCTACGCAATTAGTCGCAAACCACAAAATGAGCCTAATATTATTGCTTCTCCACCCAGCAGTAATTCACCCCTTCCAACACCAACAAATTTACCAACACCAACACCAACACCAACAGTAACTCTATCACCATTACCAACACCACCAACAAATCTACCAACACCAACAATTACTAGACCATCTCCAATTCCTACTCCATCTCCTCTGTTTCCTAGACAAAACCCCGCGCCACCCGCTCCTAATAACTTGCCACCACCTCTGAATGATTTTTCTCGTCCTCCTCAAAATCAGGGAAATGCTACAACAGTAGTTATTCCGGCACCACCAACAATACTGCCACCAGTTCCTGTTGCACCACCAACGACACCGCCACCAATTCCTCCACCAGCAATACCCAACTATGGGGCGTCAGTACAACCGAGACCTCCTGTGCAACCACCCCCAAATTTGCAAATTCCACCCGCACCAAACCGACCTCTACCACCAGCACTCAATAGAGGGGGTGGGGTAAGACCTTATGTAGATGTGAGTCGTATTCCGGTTAATGTTCCTAGAGCAATTGATCTACCTACCTTGGAAGATGTAGAACCAGTTGCTTTACGCGATCGCGAATCTGTGGTTGAACCTAGTGAAAATGCTAGCAGGAAACCGAAATATACATTATTCGATAAAATTCCCCAAGTTGCAGAGGTAAGAGAATATTTTGAAAAAAGTTGGGAACCGCCATCAGATTTAGATAGGAATTTGCAGTATAGTTTGTTATTAAATGGTGATGGTTCAGTGAAAAAGGTAGTTCCAATTGGTCTAGCATCAGTTGAGTTTTATGGTAATACAGAGATGCCTTTAGAAGATCAAGCTTTTGTCTCTAATATTGAGGGTGGCAAGACTGCTAAAATTCGATTGGTTTTGAGACCAGATGGGCAAGTGCAGACTTTTTTAGAGTCTTTGAATTAAAAAAGAGGGAAGAAGGAAGAAGGAAGAATAAACAGGGAATACCGTTTCATGGAAGTCAGAAGTTATATCATGTCTGGATAAGAGCGCGATCGAAAATCTTACCTTTTTAGACCTTTTTTTCCCTTCAGCATAGCTGCCTTCAGCATAGCTGCCTTCTTCAATCAAGACTTTTTTAGCGAACAGAAGTTTGCATAGTAGATTTTATCTCAATTCTCAAGCTTCAAGAAGATAATTATTCCTCTATGGTCTAGTTCTGTGAATCTTAACGATTACCATATAGTTGTAAATATGTCAAATCAGTATATGGATAACTTAGAAAAATTAGTTCATCACGTTTGAATAAAAATGAGGTGTCGCCTATCTAAACAACGAAATGATCGGTGTTTTAGCTTTTAAAATCTCTTTAAGTAATAAAACCCCTTGGATTATTATTTGTTTATTTTATCATGGAAGAGCTGAAACTATTGAAATTCTGTTGGCTATTTCAGGCAATTTATCTGATTTTTGGTCAGAGATTGATGACAAAATTTAAATTTTTAAAATTAGAGATTGAGATTGATAATTAAAACTTTTAACTAGCAGCGTTTGAGTCCATATTCCGCACTTCAATTTGTCTCATTAAAAGTAGTATATCAATCCGTAGTTGGTAAGTGTAAGTATTGATACTATGCAAATCATCTCAATTACTTTTTTAGTCGATCGAATTCCGAGTAATTGAAGAAGGAGACAGGAGACAGGAGACAGGAGACAGGAGGGAAATTATATCAAATCCGGTAGCATCGGTGTAATTAGATGGGGGGACACACCAGACACGGAGACACGGAGATGGGGAGACACGGAGATGGGGAGACACGGAGATGGGGAGATGGAGAAATATTTGGTAATGGTTGAAGATGGAACATTTTTTACTTGCCGAATTAAACGGATTTGATATTACAAGGGGATTCGCTCCCCCAAGTAATGCGTGAACACCGCGGGTGACGCGCGTGGGTATTAAACCCATAAAGGAAATGATAATTAAGCATAAATACTTATTTAATTTTTAACTTGATCGCGACAGCTATGATTTTCTTCTAAAATTCTGTCTCCTTCTTCTATGCTAAATTTTGTGGTGCGGAATGTGGGATGAAACATTGTTTTATACCCAATTAAGTTGATTTGATATTAGACATCTCCAATAATCAAAAATAAAGTCAATTATTTCTCCCCTACTCCCTACTCCCTCTTTTCTTAAATAAAACATATAAAAAAATAGCCTTGTGATATTTCCAAGGCTATCAAGCGAGATTAATTATTAAAGACTTTTTTTAGCGAACAGAACTTTGCATAGTAGCAGTTTCAATTGGCTTCATAAAATATAGTTTCAGGAACTGCCAACCATTAGAAAGATAAAGAGGTAACTTCTGGAAAAACTTCACAACACCTGACTTACTAGAATTAGCGATCGCCGTTAACTTTTCATTATTCTTAACACAAAGTTCTAGTCTTTCATAAAACTGAGGATCTTCTACATCCAAAATTACTGGAAAAACACGTCCTGAAGTTTCATTAGTCTTCTCAATTACATACTTATCATAATCACGAGCATTCAAACCAATAGCTGCATAAAAATCAGCTCTTTGAATGTCATTCAAGTACATAGTAGCGAACACAGAAAGTAAGAAAAATCTACACCACAATTTTGCTTGCCAGTCATTTAAAATTTGTGGTTGTGCCCTCATAATAGCATCAAAGAAATCTCCATGACGATTTTCATCCTGACACCAATTTTCAAAGAAACGGAAAATAGGATAAATTCTATCTTCTGGATGAGCTTCTAAATGACGATAGATAGTAATGTAGCGCCAATAACCAATTTTTTCCGATAGATAAGTAGCGTAGAAAATAAACTTTGGTTTAAAGAAAGTATACTTACGACTTTTAGTCAGAAATCCTAAATCTAATGATAGATTAAAATCTGACATTGCCTTATTTAAAAAACCTGCATGACGAGCTTCATCTCTGGACATTAAATTGAAACACTCAGCCAAAACAGGGCTTTTATCTTTGAGACGACGACCCAATTCTTTGTACAGTAAAAAACCAGAAAATTCTGCTGTACAAGAACGTTCTAGAAACTCAACAAATAGTCTACGAGTATCCCCATCAATATGATCCCATGATTGGGCAAATTCTTCATCCCGAACAAAATGATGGCGATTATAATCGGTACGAAATTCTTCTAGAATAGCTATTAATTCATCTTCATTGACTGAGATGTCCATTTTCGCCATCTCATCAAAATCTGTTGTGTAGAATCTAGGAGTTAGAATAGTTTCTTTAGAGGGAACTTTAACCCCTGGTCGCATTTCTTGAAAATCTGGTTTTTTTAGAGAATCTACCATAAGTTTTGTTGTTTTGTTAATTTATCAATCTATGGCTGGTTTGGAGAATGAGCAAGAAAGTATTATATTTTCCACGCTATATAGTTTACCAAGGTCTAGGGGACTCAAGTGCATAGTTTTCGTTAAGAATTGCAAAGTATGTATACCTATAAGAAATAGCCCATTATTATCCTACTTCTAATATATTTGGAATTATTACTGTTTTCAGCACTATATTATTGGACTAAGATGGTAATCATACTAAGTGCCCATAACGAAAATTAAGTAACTAGGCAAAACAGTATGTTAATTTTAGACAAATGATTTTTGGGACTAAATGAATAGTATAAGATATAGTTACCTATTTTGGGGAGCTTGCATTCTAGGTCTTAACGGATGCCATCGTTTATATAATGGCAAAATTTTGACTGGTCTACTTTGGCTGTTTACTGGGGGTTTATTTGGAATAGGCCAGTTTATTGATTTGTTGCTAATTCCTAATATGGTAGAAGAACACAATACTAAAGTCAAAGCAAAATTAGGTATTTCATCCTCAGGAGTGCCACTATATCAATCAAATGGGGCGGTCTCTATGAAAGTTTCTCCTCCACAAACCCGTCAACAGTTAATGGTTGCTTTACTCAGGTCAGCTTCTACTAAAGGAGGTAAGTTATCTGTTAGTCAGGGGGTAATGGAAACAGGAGCTAGCTTTGTAGAAGTAGAAGAGGCTCTGAAGGAAATGCTTAAAACTGGTTATGTTAGTGTGGATAACCATCCAGAAACAGGAATTGTCATTTACGATTTTCATGAGTTGTGATTTGGCCAATCAATAATCTTTATATTGATTTTCCTTTCTACAACATTCGCGATCTGGCTGCTGCTAGGCTCCGTTTTTTCCTTTGGAATGCTAGGCTTTCTATGTAGGCTACTGCCGAAACCCGAAGCTTTGCGGAACCCAAAACGCGTTTCATGTCGCATAGCGAAAGCGGAGTGGAGTTTTATCGCTCTCAAAACTATAATTATTTTTTAGTTGAATAAAAAGTCATGTGTAGGGGCGAACAACTCCCAATAAATCATACGATATCACAATTTTGGTGAGGATGCAAGGGAAAATCTTTTGGCGCGCGGTTTTTTCAGGAGCTTCATACAATGAAATGTTGGAAATTTTCGACTAAGGAGCTATGGATGGAAAGGTTTGATGGGAAAAACAAGCATTTATCATTTCCCTTATGGGTTTAATTCCCCACATCTCACCCGCGGTGCTCAAAATTGTTTGGGGGAGCATAGACGCGGAGTGGCTTGTCGTTGACTATGCCCATGCAATTTTCCCTCCTGACTCCTGAGGACTGACTCTTTCTTCAAGGGAAGCTTCACAAGATGAATAGATTTACTGGTATTGCTCCTGGGGAAATTTCCTGAATACCTATAATTGTGTCTTCATTAAGCAATTTAGTTGAATAAAAAGTCATGTGTAGGGGCGAACGACTCCCAATAAATCATACGATATCACAATTTTGGTGAGGATGCAAGGGAAAATCTTTTGGCGCGCGGTTTTTTTAGGAGCTTCATACAATGAATTGTGGGGATTTTCGACTAAGGAGGTTAATTAACCATTGTTGATTGACTAATATTATTTGTTAACATAAACTCATATATATTGTATTTAGTTATACCGATTGTTTGCATAGATTGTGATTTTTTATAAGACTAAAGTAGTTTTTGGTGCACAACCAGGCCACTATGTAACCGCTATCCTGATAAGCTACCGCGGTTCATGGTCAAGTAATTAAAACTTCTGTTTAGTCGATGACCAAGACGATTTAAGTGTTTAAAAAGCGTCTACAGGAATTCTAGTAGACTTTGGGAGATACCCCCTCAGCAGGCGCTCTTGCTGTGCATTGTGAACATTTGTTAGCAAAATATTATCGGTATAGATAGATCCGGATTATATGTTGCGTAGCAAAATGACTGCTGTCTTGGTCGATGGGATATGGTTAGGAAACCTCGTCATCCCACCCAACGGGGAAGCTCCGAAGATCGACCGCTTTTTTCGCCATGAATGGAGAGGCTTTATAACTGAATTTTTCGCTAACTCAAAAACTTAATCGCGGGCAAAGATACCAAATGACTTCTATAATGACTTCTATAAATAGATAGGTATCAAATGGGTTTTATAGAGGTCTTCCATAGTTACTAAAATTAAGGTACGATAGTAGTCTGTCTATAATTATCTATACAATAACTTTCATGGCTGTACCAAAGAAGAGAACTTCAAAGTCTAAGACAAAGATGCGGAAAGCTCAGTGGAAGCGCAAAGCAAGGCTAGAAGCACAGAAAGCGCTATCTTTAGGGAAATCAGTTCTTACTCAACGTTCCCACAGTTTTGTATATCCAAGTGCTGAGGAAGAAGAGGAAGAAGATTAATCAATGGGAGAATTGGGGAAAATGTCCAATTCTCCAAATATTTAAACAACTAGACTAATTGATCCTAGCATCTGGCAAAATTAACATCGCATCACCGAAAGAATAAAAGCGATATTTTTGGGCGATCGCTTCCTGATATAAGTTTAAAAGGCGTTTTCTACCAATCATGGCACTTACAAGCATCAGCAGACTGGAGCGTGGTAGATGAAAATTAGTGATTAGACCTTCTACTATTTGCCACTTGTAGCCAGGATAAATAAATATATTGGTATAACCAGAAAATGGTGATATAGAAAGTTTTTTACTACTACTATTTTTCTGACTAGCTAGTGCTGTTCCCTCAAGAGCTCTAACTACTGTTGTTCCCACTGCAATGATACGTCCACCTTGAGATTTTGTTTGATTAATTTTGTCTACAACTAATGACGAAACCTCTATCCATTCGTAGTGCATATCGTGCTTAGTGATGTTTTCAGTTTCAACTGGACGAAATGTACCAAGACCAACGTGCAATGTGATGAAAGCTAGTCTAATATTTTTTTGTTCTAGTTTCTCCAGTAATTCATCAGTAAAATGTAAACCAGCAGTAGGTGCAGCAATCGCCCCTGAAATTTTACCATATACAGTTTGATATTGTTCTGTGAGAGCTTGTGAATCTGTAACATAAGGCGGGAAGGGCACATGACCAAATTGGTCTAATAAATTGATTAACGAAATTCCTTGAGGTAAACTAAACTGTAAAAATCGCCCACCAGTTTCTCTATCTGTTGATAATACTGTTGCCTGCAACTTATAATTACAGTTAGATGAATTAGGTATAAATTCAATTGTTGTACCATTGCTAAAACGTTTACCAGGCTTGACTAAAGCCAGCCAACAATCATTTTTCACTGGTTTGAGCAACAAGATTTCTACTCGAGCGCCAGTAGTTTTGTGGCCATAAAGCCTCGCAGGAATAACACGAGTATTATTTAAAACTAGTAAGTCTCCTGATTGGAGTAAATCTGGTAAATCTCTAAAAATACAATTATGATGTGTAAGTGAATCTACAACCATTAAATGAGAACTATCCCTGGGGACAACAGGATTTTGAGCAATTAACTCTTGGGGAAGTTCATAGTCATAAGCATTAATGGACAAATCTACCTCAGTCATATTAGTGATATATAACTCTTGATATACTCCCTGGCCTAAAGCCATGGGGATTTATACCGAGATGAAGCTCCTCGGTGGGTTGACGGTTTGCTTCGTATAGATGTCGCTAACACAGGGTGCTGAACGCTTCCCTCCACGTCCGCGCACGAGTTTCCAAGTGCCCCCGGCAACTAATAAAACTATAGCATATATTCAATTCACTTGCATGCTAAAATAAAAAGTCGCCCTACAAGGGTGAGGTGCCTACCCCATACCCCAATTTTCTGGTAATTGGGTAAAATCCCCCAGATAAATTAGGGTACTTTTCCCCTAGTGATCTGCTACACATTGAGAGAAAATATAGAATATATAAGTACAGAATTAATTTCCAGAGTTTAGGACAGATATATCTGTAGTGAAAAATAACAGATCGATCATCTAGTTCAAAACTCTAGACATTCTAGAACATACACCTAATTTATTAACTGGGAAGCGGCAACATCCGCCCCGCTTCCTACAACCGTTTTTCATTACCTTTAATTTTTCCTCTGTAGTAGCAAAAGATTTAGAGGTTAAACCGAGGGAAAAGCAGTAGTTTTCAGCGGTAATAGTTAGATAGAGATGGAATACCTTTACTTTATAGCGAATACTAGCCTCTGCCTTAGAGTAGTTGAATACCTATGCATTACCCATCAACTACCGCTTCAATTTATGACTGTGATTCATCAAATTGATGGTTGGGTGGTAAAAATTAAAATGAGTCACTACTTAACTCCTCAACAACATGGGGATTTTCGGGCTTTTATGAATGAATTAGGAATACCTTATCAGCCTGATATCCGTATCAGAATGGCGTTGTGGAGTTTAGAAACTGGACAATCACCTTTAAGTGTGATGAGACGCTATCAGGTAGCAGTAGTATCTCACGGCCAGCCTAATCAGGAGGAAATAGAAGCATTCCGTACCCAATTTGTCAAGGGTTTAGGGTATTGTCCCGAAACTTTAGGTTGAACTATAGTTTTACTCTTACTTTAATTTGTAACTGTACTTGTACTTGTACATTAATCATATTAGTACGGGTACAACAAGAGTAAGACACACTTAATTTATTCTTTACAATCAGGACTTACTTTACTAATTTGCACAGCATTCTACAGTTCAGAGTCTTTTTAACATAAGGAATAGAAGTAATTTGCATTAAAATTGGTTTCTCATTCCAGCCTACAAAAATATCAAAGGAAGAAGAGAGCTAGGCGGTTTTAACCCTTGGATGAAAAATGAGTCACGGAATTTATTCTGTAGTCTTATAGTCCTATAATTAAAGGTTAGCTTATGGATGTTCCAGGCTTTTGCTTAGTGCTTCTGGTGACATAGGCACATCATTGAATACCTGGCATTGCTGAAAAGATGGATGAATTCTGGAAGTAGGGAAAATCTATAATGATTGTATTATCTCTGTTCTATCTGGATATGAAGCAAACAGAGATTTATTACCGAAAAGCGACGTTGAAGGCCCCCGTGTTTTAACCGGGGGATGAAAACAAGGGAGTCGTTTAGACAAGACTTCTAAAGTTTTTCTGTGCTATTATTACCTACAATAACTTTTCGGTCTGCCCGTTTCTTTCTTTAGATGGTGACAATCTACCTAATTATGGTGAAAAACTCGGTGCTGGTGCTCGGAACCTGAGTCCGAGCAAGGAAGCACCGACCCTACGGGCCAATGATTGGAAACCCTCAGGAATAAAGAATAAAGCGATGCAGCGCCGCCAAAGGGGGTTTCCCCCATGAGCGACGGCATCAAGACAGGGTGGTTTGTATAGAACCGGTAATAATTACTGTGTTAATGCAGACTGTAATGGGGCTGCAAATATAATCACAAAAGTAAGCCGCAAAGCAGTAGGGGCGAATGGCCGTTCGCCCATACTTAAGCCGACTGTGTAGGGGCACCGCGGAAATTGTCCCCAGAGAATATATCTTTGGTCAGAATCATGAGAAAACGAAGTAACAAGGATTTATCGGTGTTGTGTAGTATCAACTTAGAATCCCCTCGGCAACAGCTGCCGGGAGTAGTCAACTATAACCGCTCAACTAAACTTACTCAAACTGAACGAGAAAGTCTGAAAGTCTAGTCAAACGCAAGTGGGTCAAGCACTACAGGGTTAAATGGCAAACCCTTTATTCCTTGGTCAAAGACATCAGGAATTACTTTTTTAATTATATTAAATGACCCATTTATATCAGCATTTAATAATTTATTTTCCCTGGTTTTATACAACCCTCTTGTTACTATTTTTCCACTAAATTTTTGTTTTTTCTCTCCTTATGTTTGCCAATCATCCCTATCTAAAAACCTCGATTTAGATGTATAATATTCTTCTGTAATTATTACTTTTATTCCTCTTAGTTGGGCTTGATATCTTAACATTTCTATTAACCTATAATTAAAGATATTCACAAATTGTTGATTGTTCTTTTTCTTTAGATTAATAGATTGTTTCCAATACATCATTACGTACAATTATTCAGGTTCTTATTTGATGTAACTCACACCAATCTATGACTATTTTGCTATTTGATTAACTTTAGAGAAGTTTTTCCTTTCTATATTTACCCCTACTGACGACTAAAAATCATACTGTTATTCAACAACGCCGAATACCTTATTAACTGTAAACGAGTTTAATACAGGTCAGAGGCAGATATAAAGGCAGAAGGAATATAATTTTGCAAGACAAGTTGATAACCTGCTAATTCTACAGAATGTCCGACCTTAATAGTAAACTTAGATAGTTGCTCCTCTAACGATAGACATTTCGATAGACATTTCGATTGAGGATAATTTTTTTGAGTATAATTACACTTGACTAAAGCTACATCGAATCTACAAGAACAATCTGCTAATTCTGGGCGATCGCTCAAAAATATTTCTGCGGTTTGCCACAACTTGGCTTGTTTTGCTTCTGTAACTGCCAGTAAACCATTTTTATCCCAGTTACCCCGACTACGAGTTTTGACCTCCACAAATACCAGAATTGGAAATTTTTGAGCTTGGTTATCTTCCAAAGGAGAGGTTTTTAGGGCAATAATATCTAACTCTCCCCAGCGACATTGCCACCGTCGATGGAGTATTTGCCAACCTTCTTGAGTTAACCATTTTGCCACTAAATCTTCTCCCAAGATACCTGTGTCAATTTTTGAGGAAGAAGCAGATTGCCTAGATGAAGAAAAGCTCATTTTGGTTTATTCTTCTTATTATGGTTATGGACTGCCTGGAGTAATTTAGACAGAAGTAGTATGAATTTTAGACAACAAAAAACTTCCCAAATTTTAGTCAACTTCGTCTTTTCACTAATAGTATATCTCATTACTATTGGGGCAATAACTGCCTTAATATTTACTAACTTGACACCTACTCTAGCTGATGAGTATGACAAGCAAATTTTAGTGGGTGTTGATTTTTCTGGTCGAGACTTAACTGATGATTCATTTACTAAATCTATTCTGCGTAAAAGTGACTTCAGTAATTCAAATTTAAGTGGTGTTAGTTTGTTTGGCGCTCATTGTGCGACCTGAACTGGTCAATTGAACTGGGAAGTCCACTTCCCTATGGGTTCTTCATCCCATACCCTTGTAGAGTAATCCGTCATGAAGAACGGTAGGTCACACTATAGCTAGTAATAGTAATGGTGGTAAGCAGATCCTAAAAGTAGCCAAAAAGGATAGGAATAATCCTCTAGGAGCGAAAGGGAGTGATGGAAAGATGAACATAGTTCTAAGTTATTTATTAAACTGCGTTATCCGATGAAGAGCCAAATATTCCTGATAGGCTCTAACCAAAATGGTAAATGGGTAGATGTACAGAGTAATGGGTTCTGTACATATGAAGACATCATCCCCCTCGCAGAAAAGATAACCATCTTAACCATCACAGAACTTCAAGTGATACAACAGGAAAAACCCTACAGAGTTCAGTATGGTAGTCAATCTACTGATAGGCAAAGAGTAATCAATGCAGAAATCTCTGGAGGGAGAAGGATGAGGTAAGAAGCGAATGCCACTTTGTAATGAAGTGGATAGGGGTACTCTTCGAGAAGCCTAACGGCTACAAAATTTGCCCCTGAGCGAAAGCGAAGCAGACGTACCTTGGGTCATATACGAAAAAGAAAACTTATCAGGAATTGAACCGAATGAAAAGTTTGATATCTCATCAAGAGATAAATGGACAGGAGGGACAATTAAATAGCTGGAACGACATTAACTGGCGTAAAACTATCAAAATTGTCAAAAACCTAAGAAGACGTATTTTTCGTGCCAAAAAGCTCGGTCAGTATAAGCAACTAAGAAGATTGCAGAAACTGATACTAAAGTCCTACTCAAATCTACTATTGTCTGTTAGACAAATCACTCAATTGAATAGCGGTAAAGCTATTTCTGGTGTCGATAAGGAGGTGATAAAAACTCCAGAAGATAGAGTGAAACTTATTAACAATTGGAAGGAAAACAAAGTCAAACCTGTTAAAAGGGTTTATATTCCTAAGTCCAATGGTAAGAAGCGGTGCGACCCCGCGTCGGCGAAAGACGCAAGCGGTCAGACCCCGCGACGACGACAGTCGCAAGCGGTCGGACTCCGCGCCGCCGATAGGCGCAAGGGAACGCCGACCAAGAGAGGGAATGCTGACCAAGAGAGGGAACGTGCACCAAGACAAGGTCCTTTCGGCATCCCAACCGTAAGAGATAGAGTACAACAAGCAATAGTTAAAAATTCCCTAGAACCCGAATGGGAAGCGGTTTTTGAACCCAATAGCTATGGATTCAGACCAAAAAGAAGCTGTCACGATGCAATTATGCAATGTTACAGCAGACTCAATGCAGGAAACGCAGATAGATGGGTTCTAGACGTTGATTTAAAAGGATTTTTCGATAACATTAACCATGAAACTATAATCAATCTCATTGACTCTTTCCCTGCAAGGAAACTAATCAAGGATTGGTTACAAGCTGGATTCATTGACAATGGTGTTAAATACGAAACCTTAAAAGGGACACCTCCGGGTGGAGTGATTAGCCCAATACTAGCCAACATTGGCTTACATGGATTAGAGGAATTAATCACCTCTATTAGACTCCCTGCCAAAGCCAGAGGTTATCACAGACCAAAACTCGGCTTCATTCGCTATGCTGATGATTTTGTAATTACAGCTAGAGAGAAAGAACACCTAGAAACAGCTTTCACAACTTTAAAAACATGGTTACATGAGAAAGGACTTAAAATCAACTCCGAAAAAACAAAGATAGTTCACATAGATGAGGGATTCAACTTTTTAGGTTTCAATCTACGTCACTATGGTGGCAAATTACTAATTAAACCTGAAAAGGAAAAAGTCCTTGAATTCTGTAAGAAACTCAAGGATGAAATAAATAAAGGACTAGGTTTAACCCAAGTCGCCCTGATCAGAAAACTAAATCCTATCCTAGGAGGGTTTGCTAATTACTACAGAAGCCAAGTTAGTAAGGAAGTTTTCTCCTATGTTAATCATAAACTAACCAACTATCTTTGGAAATGGGCGGTTCGTAGGCATCCGCTCAAAGGCAAAAAATGGATAAAAGACAGATACTTCCACTATTACAATGGGGTCAAATGGACTTTCATGTGCGAAGAAGTAGGTAGAAATGGAAAAACGAAACCTATAATTTTAGTTGATATATCCAAAGATATACCTATTATTAGACACATTAAAGTCAAAAGTGTAGCCAGTCCAGATGATGCTAACTACACTGACTATTTTGAAGAACGTAACAAATCAATGGGCAATAAAAGATGGGCAAAAGGTTCTAAATTGGACAAAGTAGCCAAAAATCAAAATTATAAATGCCCAATTTGTAACGACTCATTGCTTAATGGTGAACATCTAGAAATCCATCACATAGTACCTGTGGTGAAAGGCGGTTCAGATGACGTGAATAACCTTATACACCTACATAAAATGTGTCATAAGCAGGTACATAAATCCGAGTGAAATAAGGCTTGAAGTATGGCTTGAGCCGTATGAGTTGAAAGGCTCATGTACGGTTCTTAGAGGGGTGAGGTCTGGTAACAGACCAATCCTACTCGACTAGAAGGAGCTAATTTAGAAGGAGCTAATCTGAGTTATTCTACTTTGGATAATGCAATTTTTAACAAGGCAAATTTGACTAATGCTATCTTAGAGGGTGCTTTTGCTTTTCATACTCAATTTCGTGGTGCAATTATTGATGGAGCAGATTTTACAGATGCTTTTTTACGAGAAGATACTCAAAAGGAGTTATGTAAAATAGCTCAAGGTACGAATCCTATTACGGGTAATGATACAAGAGATACACTCTTTTGTGATTAATTTTAATTTGCTTTATTTGAAGTAACAAGGGAAAGGGAATGAGCAGAAGTAAAAGTGAAGTACATTTACTTCAATCTTCCCTTTTTTATTTGAAATATGTGAGAGTAAGCATTTCTTACGGAATGCTGCGCAAACAGCGGTCAGCTAGCCTCCTATCGGAGGAACTTCATTAACAGCTACCAGCTTTATAGAATTAAAAGAATGACTTTTGCCTTGCTCATAGCGCTATTAAGACTATTGAATAGTAGTATATTAATTTAATTTATAATTAATTAATTAACATATTTATAATTTAAATTAATTTTGACAAAAAAAGTTGAAATGAGCTATCGAAAGGCAAATTTTAGGGAAAAATCTGGATTTCGCGCTTGTATGAGCAATCTTTTCATAAACGCTACAAGTTCTGATATGCAATAAATACAGGATTTTTGCTGATCGGCAAATTTTGATGTATATTGATAGCAAGTTATTCGCTCTGCGTAGGTGCTTTCAAAAATGAATAATATTTTAATCCTACATTTCGCACGACAATTTGTAACATTAAAAGTAGTATGAGAATCGGTAGCTTGCTAAATATTTATACTATGTAAATCATCCTCATTGACCTTTCTCATTCGTCTAATTTTTAGTAGAATATTAAGCATAAATACTTACTTAGGGTTTGCGCTCAAAAGTCTGATGGTAATGATAGGCAACAGGGAACAGCTCCGAAAGGCAATAGTTTAGACTATCTGCTACGGCCAAATTTTCGGCATAGTCAGGAGAAAAGTATTAGCATTTTGAGGCTACAACAACCAAAAACCTTGCACCCCATCAGCAATATTTAACCCCGGAAGGCTTGACAGGTAATGATTACAATTTTATTCAGCAAGCCCTACTTAATTGTTTAGTTATTCAATTCCCCTAAAGGTACTTGTATTAAATCATAGATAGTGGTGATTCTTAATCTCTCTAATTCCTTAATCCACTCTGATTCTGAATATAATTTTTCTTGATATTTTTTAGCTAGTTCATAGTCAGTAGATAAATCAGTATTTTGCCACATACTTAAAACAGCGCTACGACGTTTTTTACACATAATTAATTCGATAGCTGCTATGGCAGAACGAATTTCTAAAGGCGCTCTAAGAAGATTTCTCTTTGCCTTTTCATCTAAATGAAAAAGATGCTCTACTTCTGATAGTTTATCTGGAGCGTCTAAATAACTATCTTGCAACTTTGAAATTAAATCATCTGAGTCAGTAATTTGATATTCAGACATATTTTCTACATCAATAATTTGTTTCCACAAAAATCGATTGTGAGACAAACTAAACTGTAAATCTCTAGCCTCCATTGCAGATTTCACATCTTGACGATATTTCGGGCAATGTAAATAAATACGCAGTAATAAATATTCTGCTTCTGCTAATAAACTACGCTCTGTCGGTGGAGATAAAACTTTCTGTGAATTATTATTTTTTCCCTGAGTGAAATTTCTATTATTTTTTCGATAATATTTTAACTGTTTTGCTACTAGCAATGGTGCTGATAAAAATTCGTTCTCTGCTAAAAGCTTTTTCCAATGAGTAACAACTTGGTTCAACAAATTTTCAGTCAGTAATGAAACCCTCCGAGAATCTCCTTGACTCAAAATATCTGCACAATATTGAAGATAATAAGTAAGCTGATTATCGTTAGTTATTACGGAGGAGCTACACTATAAGCTTTTAATTTTTCCGTGTCCTTTACTTCAATTGCTATAAAACAAAGAAATTATTTATAGTTATAGTAATCCCAAATAATTTATAAAAAATCTCAGGATATATCTATATCAAAACAAGAATTTTTTTAGTCACTTAATTCCCCTAGAGGTACTTGTATTAAATCATAGATAGTGGTGATTCTTAATCTCTCCAATTCCTTAATCCACTCTGACTCAGAATAAAATTTTTCTTGATACTTTTTAGCCAATTCAGAGTTTTTAGCCAATTCAGAGTCAGTAGATAAATCAGTATTTTGCCACATACTTAAAACAGCGCTACGACGTTTTTTACACATAATTAATTCGATAGCTGCTATGGCAGAACGAATTTCTAAAGGCGCTCTAAGAAGATTTCTCTTTGCCTTTTCATCTAAATGAAAAAGATGCTCTACTTCTGATAGTTTATCTGGAGCGTCTAAATAACTATCTTGCAACTTTGAAATTAAATCATCTGAGTCAGTAATTTGATATTCAGACATATTTTCTACATCAATAATTTGTTTCCACAAAAATCGATTGTGAGACAAACTAAACTGTAAATCTCTAGCCTCCATTGCAGATTTCACATCTTGACGATATTTCGGGCAATGTAAATAAATACGCAGTAATAAATATTCTGCTTCTGCTAATAAACTACGCTCTGTCGGTGGAGATAAAACTTTCTGTGAATTATTATTTTTTCCCTGAGTGAAATTTCTATTATTTTTTCGATAATATTTTAACTGTTTTGCTACTAGCAATGGTGCTGATAAAAATTCGTTCTCTGCTAAAAGCTTTTTCCAATGA
>NZ_JAAHGO010000035.1:53267-93729 GCF_010672455.1 Okeania sp. SIO2C9
TTTCTGTGAATTATTATTTTTTCCCTGAGTGAAATTTCTATTATTTTTTCGATAATATTTTAACTGTTTTGCTACTAGCAATGGTGCTGATAAAAATTCGTTCTCTGCTAAAAGCTTTTTCCAATGAATAACAACTTGGTTCAACAAATTTTCAGTAAGTAATGAAACTCTCCGAGAATCTCCTTGACTCAAAATATCTGCACAATATTGAAGATAATAAGTAAGCTGATTATCGTTAGTTATTTTCGTTAAAATTTTAATTATTTGTTGAGTTGTTTGACCATACTCATCAGCTAAACTCAAATTTTTATTTGCTGCAATATTTTGAATTTGCCAGTCAATCCATAGTGGAGAATTAACTAATAATTCCCGATACTTTTCAGCCGAATAATTTTGCAAATATTCATCAGCATCTTTCCCATCAGGAATATTCAGTATTCGCAGTTGAACGTCCCCACTATAAGCAAGATTTTCTATTTCTCCAATTGCCCGGTCTGTTGCTTGAATACCTGCTCGGTCGGCATCAAAATTTAAGATAATTTGTTTAGAATCTGTATAACGTAAAAGTTGTTTAATTTGAATAGAACTTAATGCCGTACCTAAAGAAGCAACAACATTATTAATTCCCGCAGCATGAAGAGCAATTGCATCAAAATATCCTTCTACAACCACAGCTTTATCCTGTTTTGAAATAGCAGTTTTTGCCTTATCCAAACAAAATAAAGTTTTACCCTTATCAAATAATTCAGTTTCAGGAGAATTCAAATATTTAGGTTGTTCATCACTCAAAGTTCTCCCACCAAAACCAATAACTCTACCTTGCACATCATGAATAGGAATCATCAAGCGATCGCGAAATCTATCGTAATAACTATTGCCTGATTTTCTAGGTAAAATTAATCCTGCTTTTTCCACTAATTCTACAGGAAAACCTTTTTGTTCCACCAAATAACCATAAATAGTTTCCCAACCATTAGGAGCATAACCCAGTTGAAATTTTTGAATAGTTTCTTCTGTAATTTGACGTGAAGATTTTAAATACTCTAAAGCAATTTTTCCCTGTGATTGTCTCAAAGCGTGTTGATAAAAACTATTAGCCATTGCCAAAATTTCATAAAGTTGTTCCCGCAGAGAAATTTGACGTTGAAATTCTTGTCTATTTTCTGGTGATTCAGTTTTAATTTGTATTTGATAACGTCTGGCTAAATCTAAGACTACATCGCTAAAAGAAGACTTACCAACTTCCATCAGAAATTTCAAAGCATTACCACCTGCACCACAGCCAAAACAGTAGTACATTTGTTTGCTGGTACTAACAGTAAAGCTAGGAGTTTTTTCTTCATGAAAAGGGCATAATCCTACATAATCTTTACCTCGCTTTTTTAATACAATATGCTCTGAGATAACATCATAAATGTCAGCTCTTTCTTTTACTTCTGTAATGGTATCTTGATGAAAACGAAAATTATTCATAGAATTTATTGCAGCGGTTTTTATTTAAGTAGACTAGAAAATTATTTGAGGTTAGAAAATAGGGAATAGGAGAATGCTTTGAGCACTGTAGTCTATCTATTTTCAAACTGCTATAAATCGTTGTGAAATACTATTTTTTGCGTTGAATAAAAAGTCATGTACAGGGGCGAACGCAACCCAATAATTGCATACTATCATAATTTTTTTGGGGAAGCAACGGCTAAAGCCTTGCCTTTTTTTTGAGCTTCAGGAAATGATGATTTTCCTTGTGAATATAGCGATCGCTTCTACATGAGTAATATTGATGTGTTGATGGGGTGAAAATTTTCCCTATCATCTGGGAGATGCTTCACAGGATGATGATTTTTCTGGTGTTTTGATGTTGTGAGTATCTCTTCTATATATATTCAGTGGCGAAATGCTGTTTTTGTGTTGAATAAAAAGTCATGCTCAGGGGCGAGCGCAACCCAATAATTGCATATTATCATAATTTTTTTGGGAAAGCAACGGCTAAAGCCTTGCCGTTTTTTTTGAGCTTCATAAAATGATGATTTTCCTTGTGAACATAGCGCTGGCACAGCAAGTGCGGTAGCTACATCGCTTCTACGTTAGATACGATGTGTTGGTGGAGTGAAAAATTTTCCTGTGGTTACTTTTTTTGAGTAGTGCTTCACAGGATGATTTTTCTGGTGTTTTGGTGTTGTGAGTATCTCTTCTATATGTATTCAGTTGCAAAATACTATTTTTTGTGTTGAACAAAAAGTCATGCGTAGGGACGAACAACACCTAATAACTGCATAGTATCATAATTTTTTTGGGGAAGCAACGGCTAAAGCCTTGCCGTTTTTTTTAAGCTTCATAAAATGATAATTTTCTTTGTAAATATAGCGATCGCTTCTACATGAATATTGCTCATGTGTTGATGGAGTGAAAATTTTCCCTATCATCTGGGAGATGCTTCACAGGATGATTTTTCTGGTGTTTTGATGTTGTGAGTATCTCTTCTATATATATTCAGTGGTGAAATGCTGTTTTTGCGTTGAATAAAAAGTCATGTATGGGGGCGAGTGCAACCCAATAGTCGCATACTATCATAATTTTTTTGGGGAAGCAACGGCTAAAGCCTTGCTATTTTTTTTGAGCTTCATAAAATGATAATTTTCTTTGTAAATATAGCGATCGCTTCTACATGAGTAATATTGATGTCTTGATGGAGTGAAAATTTTCCCTATCATCACTTTTTTGGTTGGGGAGTGCTTAAGCGGATGATAATTTTTCTGGCGTTTTGATGTTGTGAGTATCTCTTCTATATATATTCAGTGGCGAAATGCTGTTTTTGCGTTGAATAAAAAGTCATGTGCAGGGGCGAGTGCAACCCAATAATTGCATACTATCATAATTTTTTTGGGGAAGCAACGGCTAAAGCCTTGCTGTTTTTTTTGAGCTTCATAAAATGACGATTTTCTTTGTAAATATAGCGATCGCTTCTACATGAATATTGCTCATGTATTGATGGAGTGAAAATTTTCCCTATCATCATTTTGGGAGGTGCTTTACAGGATGATAATTTTTCTGGTGTTTTGATGTTGTGAGTATCTCTTCTATATATATTCAGTAGTGAAATGCTGTTTTTGCGTTGAATAAAAAGTCATGTGTAGGGGCGAGCACAACCCAATAATTGCATACTATCATAATTTTTTTGCGGAAGCAACGGCTAAAGCCTTGCTGTTTTTTTTTGAGCTTCATAAAATGATAATTTTCTTTGTAAATATAGCGATCGCTTCTACATGAGTAATATTGATGTGTTGATGGGGTGAAAAATTTTCCTGTCGTCACTTTTTTTGAGTGAGTGCTTAAGCGGATGATATTTTTCTCTGCCCTTACCGCCCCAGCAGTTATAAAAGATGAATATTAACTACATATCAAGATAAATAACCCTCAGCATAGGGAATAGGAAAATAAGGAACGCCGAAGTAATAAAATTCTCATAAATAATTCCATATTGCTATAGTTGCAAATATATATAGCTATCCTATACAGAAGATGAATATTAGCTACATATCAAAATAAATAATCCTCAGTATTTAAGTAACTAAAATTTGTTCACAATCTATTTAGGACAGGTATAGTATTTTAATTTTAGGCGTGAAGAAAGTTAACATTAAATCTTTTTTACTTCCTCCCTTTTCTCTTCTATTGCTTTTGATCCCTGTGACTTATGTGGCGAAGTCTACAGTTGAGAAAAACAGACAAATTGTTTTACCATATAAACTTATCGAATATCATCTGAAAATCAGCCACGACTCTCAGTCAAATTCTTCCTATGGATAAGTGGTAGAAAATACCTCTGAATATTTTAGATGATTAAAATCAGTCCAATTTTGATTTGGATTTACAATTGCAACAATTCTTGACAGTTGTTAATAATTGTAAGTATTCAGAATAAAAACTATAAATATTAAATTAAAAAAAATTGGTTTCAAGCTAGATCAAAAAATATCTAGCAATTTACGAGGAAATGGATAAACAGTGTTCCAACGCATAAGGCAGGATTTAAAAAACGACCTAATTGCAGGTCTGCTGGTAGTTATACCATTAGCTACAACAATTTGGTTGACCATAACTATTGCTCGGTGGGTAATAGATTTTTTGACCAAGATCCCCAAACAAATCAATCCCTTCGATGGTTTACACCCAGCTTTAGTGGGTCTACTAAATTTCTTAGTAGGACTAGCAGTACCATTGCTAAGTATTCTAGTGATTGGGTTAATGGCTAGAAATATTGCTGGAAGATGGTTATTAGATGTAGGCGAGCGAATATTACAAGCTATTCCATTTGCAGGGTCAGTCTACGGTACTCTCAAGCAAATCTTAGAAACTTTGCTCAAGGATTCTAACGAGAAATTTCGCCGTGTGGTACTTGTAGAATATCCGCGTCAGGGAGTTTGGACTATAGCTTTTGTCACTGGTACGATTAGCGATCAAATTAAATCTCATCTAGGAGACTCAATGCTAAGTCTTTTTATTCCAACTACTCCTAACCCTACATCTGGTTGGTATGCCATAGTGCCAGAAAAAGATGTGCTTAACGTTTCAATGTCAGTGGAAGAAGCATTTAAAGTTCTCATATCAGGTGGAATAGTAACTCCAAATCAATCAGTACGTCCAGAAAAAAAATCAAATGCTCGACTCAAACCTTTACTTTTAGAAAGCGAGGACTATCAAAAATTTTCCACTGAAGAAGATTGAACGACTGATAATGAAAGGCTATCAAAAACTGTCAACGACCCAACAGTAATTCTGAGAATATTTAGAATATAATTTTGCCTTGGTAAAGCCAGTCTTTATTAAGTCTTAGTTGACCCGCCTAAGTATTAATTTACTACGTTATTTAAGCGAGGGCGACCTTCAGATGTTTCAACAGTATGAAGCTCTATCACTAACTATTAAATATTCTATTTGGGTATTGAAAGTGTAGTTAGTCTTAAAAGCTTAAATAACATTTGGTAGTTGGATATTACCCTAGTAATAGGAGAGTTTTAAATGTTAAATATAAATTCAGTTGCAGCTTGTTTTGGTACTTCTACTCCAGATACTTTGAATATTTTTCAACAATGAATAATGAATAATGAATAATGAATAATTACCTCTCCTTGAAAAGAAGAGGATTGACTAATTCATGAAATTTTTTTTTATTATCCCCTTAAAAGGGGAGGCTTTAAACCACAATTTTTCGGTAATTATCAACCATTAATAATTAAAGCAATGGGTAGAGGTAGTAGACAAATGGTTAAGCCACATAAATATGTTTTTCCTATAACTAAAGCCAAACTTAGAAAGAAATCATTCTATAGCTTCCAAACCGGAGATACTGTTAAAGCTATAGTAACCAAAGTTCAACAATTAATAATTAATAATTAATTATTAATTATTACCTCTGCTGGAAAAGAAGAGGATTGACAAAGAGATGAAAATTTTTTCTTTTCTTGGTCGATGGTCGGCCAGCGAGGAGAGCCGTTCTTGCAGACCCGCTCCGAATTGCGCCATCCCACCCAACGGGGAAGCTGCGAAGATCGACCGCTTTTTTCTCCTTTAAAGGAGAGACTTTAAACCTTAATTATTCGGTAAAAAATTGGTACTTATGTTAGTCGAGTTGCTGTTATAAAAACTGGAAATTTCAATATTAAAACTCAAACTGAAACAGTCCAAGGAATTAATTATAAGTATTTTCAACAATTAATAATTAAGAATTAATTATTAACAATTACCTCTGCTTGAAAAGAAGAGGATTGACAAAGAGATGAAAATTTTTTTTCTCTTGGTCGATGGTCGGACAGCACAGGTTTCGGAGCCATCCCTCCACCGCTAAAGGAGAGGCTTTAAACTTTAATTATTCGGTAAACACTTGCATGAAATAGATGGTTATACTTATAATTTCAGTGAATTGGTCAAACAGAAAACTACTGATTTTCTCAAGAAAGTAGTTGAGGTTTTAACTTTACCAGTTCAACTTAGTATATTTGATACTTCTGAGCTAACTACTGTTGGTGTTAGTATTACAAAGCAAAGTACAACCAAAAGTTAGAAGGAAAAAGAAAAAGTTTAATGGCACTGAAGGAGAATAATTAAGTTTGTTTTAAGTTAATAGAGGAAAGTAATTTATTTGCTGGTTGCTTTCCTCGTGGCACTAAATTAAAAATTATAGTGTAGGTCTTCAGCAACTATTTAAGATGAACAAAGCTCCTCGCTCCACAGCTCGCGAACTAGCTCTGCTTGGTCTGAGTCAATTACCAACAAATTCAGGCAGTCTAGAAAAAAAGCAACTTCAAGAAGTTATACTCGCAGCAGTTAGGACTCTTAGAACTGAAGTCCAAGATATTTTAGAAACTGCTGCAGCAGAATTACAGAGAGGGAGCGATCGCCTCCTTAATAGTCAAATTAGTGCTAGTGATGTTCAAAGTGCAAGTTCGATGGTCCACGAAGCAGTGGAGTTAGGCCAAACGGCAATTAATCGTATTGGCACTGCTGTGGAGTTACCAGAATTAATTCAGTTAACTAATCAATTAGAAGTTCGCAAGTATGCTTTAGAAATTCTGATAAAAGTGAATGATAATAAAGAGGAAATTGATAGTTTATTGAGAGAATCAATTGTAGATTGGCAAATAGAACGTTTGCCTAGAATAGATATAGATATTCTCAGAATTTCAGTTACAGAAATGATGTTTATTGGCATTCAAGAACAAGTGGCAATTAATGAAGCTGTAAAATTAGCCAAGCGTTACAGTAGTGAAGATGGATATAGATTTATTAATGGGGTATTGCGAAGAGTGCTAAATAAAATAAATTTAGCTTGAATAGTTATAGCAGAAGGAAGAAGGAAGAAGGAAGAAGGAAGAAGGAAGAAGGAAGAAGGAAGAAGGAAGAAGGAAGAAGGAAGAAGAAAAAGTATTATGTTGTCTGAGTATTAAGCTTTTGATCTGTTCTAACCTTTGCTTCGATTGCTATATATAGATATAGTTGTCAAAAGTTAAAATTAAGGTCTTTGCTTTGACAGCAATTATGTAAAAAAACTATAGTGCTACACTCAAATTAATACCAAATTGATAAATGTTGGCTACAAATAGTTAGGGTATTTCTTGGAATTCACGACTTAGGAAGACCTAGTTAGAATGAATAGCTTCAATACCAGTTTTTAGGTCATAAATTCTCTTTACATAACTGCTAAAAAAATTCCTACAGCACTTTTGAGGAAGCGAGAAGTACGGCTTAATATTAATCTCTATTCCCTATTTCCTAAAAGTGAAGTGCAGTTTAATACTAATCTCTGTTTCCTATTTCCTATTCGCTAAACTCATAAAACTTTGTACCTCATCAACTCCAAAACTGCTGTAACTGAACTGTATTGACCTAAGTCCTATCTGACAAAAAAATTAACTGGATCGAGAGTCAAGGAATTTATTCCTAAATGTTTTAGGTCTTATAGCAATTTAAAATAAATAGGGTTTGCTGAAAAAGTCTTATGGGTGAGGGTAGGAGACAGGAGACAGGAGACAGGAGACAGGAGACAGGAGACAGGAGACAGGAGGAATGGGAATGAGCGAGGAGGTAGGAGTAAGAATTTTCCCTTGATTTTTCTGCCATAATCATCCCAAAATACTAGCTTTATGCAGCTCTTTCCATTCCAAAGCTGGTACTTTTTTAGACAAAAAAATGCTAAAACCAATATCAGTCAATGCTTTGATATTTAATCAGCAAGCCCTAAATAATGTTACGAATAATAAGTACGAGAAAATGACTTTCTAGGAGATATCCCTTTGAGCAACAAAATAATTTATGAACTAAGAAAAGGCATAGAAGCTATTCATTCTGTACGTTTCCCTACCGACGGCTTCCCTGCCTGAGGACTAAGAAATACCCTAGCTTTTTGTAGCAAATACTTATCAATTTGATATTACAGAAAATGTAGTCGGAACAATTTTTCCTACATTTTTCTGCTGTTATCTACTCAAAATGCTCGCATTTACAGCTTAAGGGAAAAACCTTGCACATCTATATATCAGTACTTTTAGATTTAATCAGCAAGCTTTAATTATCTAGTTTTACAAAGTATTTATGCTTAAGTTATTCAGTTTTTATTGGCTTTTGTCTAAGTTAAATTATGATGATTTATAGACTATAAGTGCTTAGTTCTAGTCTGATTAATTAGTCATAGTAAAAATGTTTTCTTTGATAAATTTCTCCCTATTCCCAGAACCGGTGTTTCCTATTCCCTAAAATTTTTATTGTGGGTATTTAAAGATCAATGATATTAGCAACCAACTGATGTTTGTGGTACTTTTTATTTATGTGAGAAATTGACGTGCATAATTTGAGTTACAAGTAGTTGACAGGGTATTTCATATTAGTAAGGTACACCAGTCGCGGGCAAGATGCTCACACTGGAAAAACTTTATCATTCTTATGTGTACCTCATTTACCTGAAATCTGCTGTAATTAATTAATAAGGAAATAATTTATGGTTTCCACAAAGCAGGTTATTGAGTTTGGATATTCACAAATATCTGACAGTGGTTTTCCAATGGATAAACTATAAGTCTGGAAAATAACCCCAAAATATTTTGTGGTTTACTCAAACAAAAAGTTCTGTAATTATGCGATGGTTGAACATAACTCAGTATAAAATAGACTATTTAAAATAGTAATATCTAGAATAAGTATGGTTTTTAATTGGTTCCGTCGTCAATATAATGACAGCTCAGACAAAACTTCAAAGGAGATATCTAAACCTGAAGCTGAAAAAGAACAGAAAGAACAGGTAGAAGATCAAGTTGAATCACAAGCAAAATCAACAGAAGAGTCAGAACAGACAACAGAAGATTATTTAAGTTGGGCTAAAGCAGCTTACAAAAATCTTCAAGAAAAGAAAAAAAATGATTCACAAGAATCTCAAATCGCAACAGAGACTACTGATGTAGAGGAAAAGCTAGAAACTCAAATACCCTCAACAGAGACAAAAAGCGATCCAACCATATCAGATACTCTACCTATAATAGAGCATATTGCAGCAGAAAAACCAGAATCCACAGAAACAGATACCCTGGTTAAACCAGTTCCAATAGTAGAGGAAACCCCCTCTAGCCAAGCAAAACCGACCGAAGAAGAAACTCAAGTCAAGCCAGATTCAACTTTTGAAGAAACTCAAACATCAGAACAACTACCTTTCTGGGCTAAAGCTCAAGCAGAAAGACAAGCAAGAGTAGAACGTCTCAAAGAAACAGCCATAGAAGAACCAGAACCAGAAACTCTTGAGAAAACAACCGTAGAAATAGAACTAGAAGAAATAGACCCCCTAATACTTGATGAAGCATTTCTCTGGTCAGCAGAAATTTTAGCAGCTCAAGGACGTCGTCCAGAACAAGTATCTGTAGAAGAAATTTCTTGGCTGAAGAAATTACGACAAGGCTTAGATAGAACTCGACGCAACTTACTCAATCAATTACGGGCAATTGTTGGCCAAGGACCGCTAAATCAAGATGCGGTGATGGAAATAGAGTCAATGTTACTACAAGCTGATGTAGGAGTAGAAGCAACAGACTTAGTGATAGAAACCCTACAAAATAAATTGCGTGAAGAAGTTTTACCACCAGAAGAAGCGATCGCCTATCTGAAAAGCATTTTACGAGATATTCTAGATAAGCCATTCCAAGATTCTGAAACAATTAGTCCTGCCTACAACTTAACTTTTGTCCCAGAAAAAGATACTTTGAATATTTGGCTGGTTAATGGTGTAAATGGGGCAGGTAAAACCACAACTATCGGTAAAATTGCTCATTTAGCTACCAAGTCAAACTATAGATGTTTAATTGCAGCAGCAGATACATTTCGAGCAGCAGCAGTAGAACAGTTGAAAATTTGGGGACAACGCAGTGAAGTAGAAGTAATTGCTAATGCAGGAAAGAATACCGATCCAGCAGCGGTAGTGTTTGATGCTATAGTAGCTGCTCAAGTCAGAAATACAGAATTATTACTGGTGGACACTGCCGGAAGACTACAAAACAAGAAAAATTTGATGGACGAACTTAGTAAAATTCATCGGATAGTGGAGAAAAAAGCACCAGATGCAGTGGTGGAATCTCTACTAGTGTTAGATGCTACACTTGGTCAAAATGGTTTACGGCAAGCAGAAGTATTTGCAAAAGCTGCTAAACTTAGCGGAGTAGTCTTGACAAAACTTGATGGAACTGCTAAGGGTGGTGTTGCACTAGCTGTTGTCAAGCAACTAGGTCTACCGATTCGTTTTATTGGTGTGGGAGAAAGTCTGGAAGACCTGCGTCCATTTTCTAGTTATGAGTTCGTTGAAGCTCTTCTAAGTGGTTAGAGATTCATCACTCTTAACTGTTGAAAATGGGTAAGGATATAGCAGTAGTAGTAGTGAAAAAACGGATGTATTTTTCGGTAGAAGTGTAAAAATAATTAAGGTGGGAGTATCAGACTCTATAATTTTGATTTTCCTATAGAACCTAGTGTTATTTAGGATATTTTTTAAATTAAGAATCATCCTTGAAATTTACTTGAAACTACAGGAAACAAAAATAAACAAACTAAATGTTGATATTGCTTTCAGTATCTAGTAATAATTAGTATGAAAAATAACTACAAATTTAGCTGTAAAAAAAAATGAATTTAACAGCAATATTATTCATACTTTGAAGCTGAAAAGAAGTGATGTAGATAAATTTGTTGTTTGGTGACTGAACCTTAATTTTTTATAGAAAATATCAATCTAATTTAGCAAGAAAGCAAAAAAAAGTATCTAGAAAAGAAATTGGGTCTAACAACTGGAGGGGGCACAAAATAGAATAGCTAGACTACATCAAAATATTGCTAGGCAAAGAGAAGATTTCCACTATAAAGACTGCTCATAAATTAGTGAAAGGATATGACCTAATTGCCATTGTAGACGCGGAGTGGCGCGCCGAAGGCAGACCTTAACATTAAAGGCTTGGCTAAAAACACTAAACTATCAAAATCAATTTATGATGTAGGTAAATAATTAACAATGAATAATGAATAATGAATAATGAATGATTCTTTAATAATTAATTATTAATTATTAATTATTAATTATTTAAGGTGTTCATGTAAGTAGGGGCGAATGGCTATTCGCCCGTAAATCCTCACAATACGTCACATGCATTGTAGTAATTGCAGTCAAAAAGTACCTAAAACTTTATCAGTTAGAACTCACTTTTGTCCTCAATGTCAAGTAGTTTTAAATAGGGACGAGAATGCTGTAATTAACATATTAAATAAAGAATTAAACGAGGTGGGTATTATCTTGTCTGCTTGTGGAGACTTAGATGTTAATCAGCCGGTGTTCGCGCAGCGTTGCGTCAGCACTCGCAAGAAACTTCTTTGTTTGAGAAGCTCCCGTTATAATCTCCGATTTAACGGGAGAGAACTTAACTAGCAAGAAAAATTCAGCAGAAAATTCACAAAAATAGTAATTCAAGCAAAAATAAATAATTTAAAATATCATCTATGAAAAAGATACACATTAGATAAAAAAGTATAAAATTAATAATTTACTTTGAGATAAAAATTTTATAGTTATGGTAAAAAAAATCAAAGACTGAAACTATAAAATTAAGTTTACTTAGGAATTTATCCTGAAGATATTGTGGATAAATTAATGTAAGCATTCAGCGGTCAGCGGTCAGCTTTATTACCTTTAGCGGACAATTTAAGCTCGTTGTTCTTGTGCTTCAATTCTTTGTTCAAAAATGCGGTAGAAGTTAAGCAAATACTTAGTTCATTAATTTTTATTGCGCTCGAGCTGATTGCTAATAGCTGTTTGCGCAGCATTCCGCAGGAAATGCTTACAAATTAATAGACTAAATCTCCTAAATTGAGGGAATAAAATTTTATCTAAAAAAAATCAAACTCAAGAAAGTCATAGCACCAAAACAAATAGCTCAAATCAAAACTCTTAGCAAAACAAGACAGAGACAAGATAACAGCAACTAGAGAAACCAAAAATTGTCAAAACTTGAGTTAAAAATGTATAACTAACCATCAAACATCAACAGACTTTAAGTAAATCAAATCTATATATCAAACAAATGACTATAGTGCCAGTACATCGAAACTACCCCGAACCAACAGACCAAACTACCAGTGAGACATCTTCACCAATAACATCAGTATATGCTCTCAAACAAATGGTGGCCCGTTTACACAAAGAACAACAAAATGTTAATGATTTATTAAGTTCTCTTGGCTTTGCCTTACGAAGCTTCAATAATCTAAATCAGTTTCTAGAATTGATTCCTCTAATTGGTTGTCGAGTAACCGATGCTGATGGAGGCGCACTGGTATTATTTAAACCCAATGGTCAAGTTAGGTTCCAACAACTACACTGCCAAGAAGGTCGCCAATGTCAAGATATTCGCCAAGCATTAGAAGTAGCAACTAGTCAATTTATTACAGAAACAACCTTACCCGCAGAACTACAAGAAATCTCAATTCAAACCGCTAGTTTGGACTATCAAGTTAGCAACTATCTAGGCAATGATGTTCAATTATTTGGAGCATCAATTCTGGTGAATAACTCAGAACGAGGTCGTCTATATGTATTTAGTCACGACCCAGAATATGTATGGACACCAGCAAGGCAAAAATTAATTCGTCTAGTAACAGACCAGACCGCAGTAGCGATCGCTAATGATGAATTAGCTACATCCTTACGAGAAAAGGAACGTTTGGACAGAGAACTAGAAATAGGGGCAGAAATTCAACTGCAACTATTGCCTCCAGAATGTCCAGAAATTCCTGGCATTACCCTTGCTGCTCGTTGTCAAACAGCAAACCGAGTAGGAGGAGACTATTATGATTTTATTCCCTCCAACTACGACCAGTTGAATTCCAAGAATAAGACACAGCAACCCTGTCGCTGGAGTATAGTGATTGGAGATGTAATGGGCAAAGGTGTACCTGCTGGTTTAATTATGACCATGACTAGAGGAATGTTGAGAGCTGAGGTATTAAACCGCCACTCACCAGCACGAGTTCTCCAACATTTGAACCAAGTAATGTATGCTGACCTGGAAAGTTCTCATAGATTTGTGACTTTGTTTTATTCAGAGTACGATCCAGAAACCCGCATTTTGTCCTATAGCAATGCGGCCCATCATCCTCCAATGTTGTGGCAAGCTGCTAGTAATTCTATCGTACAGTTAGATACTGTGGGAATGTTAGTTGGTTTAGAAGTAGACCCTGAATACCATGAAGCACAAGTGAAACTCAATCCAGGAGATACTATTATTTATTATACAGATGGGTTTACAGATGCAGCTAATCAAAATGGCGATCGTTACGATGATATTAAATTGAGCGAAGCTTTCAAGTTTGCGTGTCAAAATTATCGAGAACCACAAGAAATATTAGACTACCTATTTGCTCAAGTAAAACAATTTGTTGGTGAAGGAAACCAAAATCCAGATGATATGACTCTAGTAGTGATGAGAGTAAAATCTTCTACAGGAGATTAACGCACGTCAGAAGTCAAAAGTTGTTTTTGTAACGGGGATGCGTGAGCAACCCTCCAAAAACATTTCACTATTTCCCTGCGGGGTGGCGCGACCCAATTATTTTGATAAATATATGATTATTAATATAATTTCCACAACTACATCAGATTTTAATCAGATTATTTATGAGACTAATATTCTAGATTTGTTAGGACCAAAAATATTGTATAGTTGGCAACTTTTCGCTCAACAAGTTGATGTAAACTTATGGTCTGATGTGCAAAAAGCTTGGAACAATTTTATAGAATGTGGTCAAGTATGGGCACTATTAGTTGGTCTAGTTATTGGTTGGATGGTTAAGAGCATTTTGCCTTGAAGTAGCACTCAGCAATCAGCAATCAGCAATCAGCTTCTCAAGGTGTATAATTGTGGTTTTAATCCATCATTAACACGCACCACTAATTTTCAAATATAGTGGAGGACTTAAACCCTTGAATTTTCAGCGCTCCAGCTAAATTATGGCCAGTGGAGCATGACTTGAGGAAAAGCTGATAACTACTAACTATTATAAAGGAAGAAGGAAGAAGCTGGCAATGTCTGAATTTTGAGCTTTTGATCTGTCTGCGTCCTTTCCTTCCACTGCTATAAAACCTTACATCTGAATAGAGTTAAATAGAAAAAAATCTGCAAAATGACGCAAGATAAACAAACTTGGAGCAAAAGATTTGAAAAGGCGTTGCATCCTACTATAGCTAAATTTAATGCCAGTATTAGTTTTGACATTGAATTAATTGAGTACGATATTACTGGTTCGGTAGCTCATACAAAAATGTTGGCTAAAACAGGTATTATTTCCGCAGACGAAGGTGAAAAGTTAGTTAAGGGTTTAGAACAAATTCGTCAAGAGTATCGAGAGGGAAAATTTTGCCCTGATGTAGATGCGGAAGATGTTCACTTTGCTGTGGAAAAAAGACTTACAGAAATTACTGGAGATATTGGTAAGAAGTTACATACAGCTAGGTCGAGAAATGACCAAGTAGGAACTGATACGAGACTTTATTTACGAGAAGAAATTCAGCAAATTAGGGATTTATTAAGAAGTTTTCAATCATCTTTATTGGGGTTAGCTGAATCTAATATAGAAACTTTAATTCCTGGTTATACTCATCTACAAAGGGCACAACCTTTGAGTTTAGCTCATCATTTTTTGGCTTATTTTCACAAATCTGAAAGAGACTGGGAACGACTAGGAGATGTTTATCGCCGAGTGAATATTTCTCCTCTTGGTTGTGGTGCTTTAGCAGGTACAACTTTTCCTATAGATAGACACTATACTGCTGAATTATTAAAGTTTGAAAAGCCTTATGCTAATAGTTTGGATGGGGTAAGTGACCGAGATTTTGCTATTGAATTTCTCTGTGCAGCTAGTATAATTATGGTTCATTTAAGTCGTTTGGCAGAGGAAATAATTTTATGGTCATCTGAAGAGTTTAGGTTTGTTACTTTAACTGATAGTTGTGCTACTGGTTCTAGTATTATGCCTCAAAAGAAAAATCCTGATGTGCCAGAGTTAGTTAGGGGAAAAACAGGCCGAGTTTTTGGTCATTTACAAGGTATGTTAGTGGTGATGAAGGGACTGCCACTAGCTTATAATAAAGATTTACAAGAAGATAAAGAAGGTTTATTTGACACTATAAGAACAGTTAAAGGTTGTCTAGAAGCAATGACAATTTTACTTTCTGAAGGTTTACAGTTTAATAGTCATCGCTTAACAGAGGCAGTTTCAGAAGATTTTTCTAACGCCACAGATGTGGCAGATTATTTAGCAGCTCGTGGCGTGCCATTTCGAGAAGCTTATAATTTAGTAGGTAAAGTTGTGAAAACTTGTATTTCTACTGATAAATTGTTGAAAGATTTAACCCTAGAAGAATGGCAAGAATTACATCCAAAATTTGCAGCAGATATTTATCAAGCGATCGCTCCTGAACAAGTAGTATCAGCACGGAATAGTTATGGTGGTACAGGTTTTGAACAAGTAAAAAAAGAAATTGCTACAGCTAAACATAAATTGGCAATTTAATTTTATTTAATTGTCAGATTCTAGATTTGAGTTACTAAGTCTCAAATCTAGATTTGACATTTTACATATCAAAATTTATCGCTTGGAACCTTAAACAGTCAAATGTACTATTGATCTACAGCAGCAGTTTCTTCTGAATTTTGCTCGTTACTACCATTTTCATTATTGTTAGATGAAAACTTAGACGAATATCGCTTAGAAAAAAAACCTGTACCTTTTTTCTTACGAAACTTACGTGCGTAAGCCAGATTACGTTGTGCTTTCTCTTTTTTTGGATTACGGCGTTTAGCCATTATTACCTCACTAATTGACATCCTCCCGACTTTGTCGTTCAAGGACAAAGCGGGATTCCTAAACCTCGCAATTTAGGTTTCTGCTTCTATGCACCTACCTCCAAGGCAAAACCTTTTTTTTGGTCTTACGGTCGCTCCACAGACTGAAACTGCTAGCCCAGCAGCCTCACTAATTATAACACACCGTTGGGAAAACCAATTAATCTTAAGGTTTTCCCGTGCCTCCTTTTATTTTCCCTTTTCAAATAGGGGCTATAGGGGATGAAGAGCGCGGGTCTTCAACCAACATTGAGATCAAGAACAAAGGTGCTTATTTTTAGACAGTTTTTTTATTATAGCAAAGACTTGAATATTTGCCTACTAAAAATAAATCTAAAAAGTCAGCAATAAATATTTTATCTGGAATTGCTAATATATGAAAGTATATAGGAATTTTATCTGAATTATGAGATATTGGCAATACAGAAGAAAGAAAAAACGGTATCTATATGAATATGAGAACCACTATCTTCTAGACTTTTAGGGAATAATAAAATTCTCACATCAGATTCGAGATCGCTACATAATCAAAATCATCAAAGTTCACGATAAATATTATATAAAACTTCAATTAGATGGTCATTTCAGTTATCAGTTATCAGTTATCAGTTATCAGTACCGACCACTAAAGCTGGAGGTTTAAAAATACTGAATTGAATATTCTCTTGGTCTCATGGATATGGCGCAGGTTTCCTCGCTATCCCACCCTACTGTTGTGTCAAGTTTAAAATAGGGTGATAGAAAAATGGCAAAATCTAAGCTATATATTGTTTTTGTCCAAAATCCTAATACAACATTTAAAGCTTGACATGACACTACGGGAAGCTCCGCTTTTCATCCCCTTAAAAGGGGAGGCTTTAAACCAGAATTATTGGGTGCATCTCAATGCGTGAATAAAGCCAAAAATTTATCGTTTTTAGGGAACAGGGAATATATAGGAAAAAAGTATTTTTGCAAATATGAGATGCACCAGAATTATTTAATTATTAATTATTAATTATTAATTATTAGGCAACAAAAACTTATCAAGTTGGTATTACACATTATTGAGAATTGCCATAGCGTTTCTCAAGTTACTGAGATACATTTGTTTTTCTACTCCCTACTTCCTACTCCCTAAAAAAAAGGAATTTTGTACTTCATGCTTCTTGGGAATTACTATAGTAAAAACAAATAAAAGAAATCATAAAAAATGCCAAATAATCCCTATAATTGGATAGATAAATCCCTATCAATAATACATAAAGCTAACTGGTATCGTTCAGTTAAAACTATCGAAAGTATTCCCGGTGCAACCATAAAAATAGAAGGAAAAAAACTCATCAATTTTGCCAGTAATGATTATTTAGGATTAGCAGGAGATCCACGTTTAATTGAGGCAGCTATTCAAGCAACAAAAGAATTTGGTACAGGTAGTACTGGTTCTCGTTTATTAACAGGTCATAGAGAAATACATCAAGAATTAGAACTTGAAATAGCAAAATTAAAACAAACAGAAACAGCCTTAGTTTTTAGTTCAGGATATTTAGCAAATATAGGCGTAATCTCTTCAGTAGTAAGTCAGCGTGACCTGATTTTATCAGACAAATATAATCATTCTAGTCTAAAAAATGGAGCTATCCTTAGTGGTGCAAAAATTCTTGAATATAGCCACAATAATATTGAAGATTTGACAAATAAACTAGAACAAGCTCGAGAAAAATATCGTCGCAGTTTAATAATTACAGATAGTGTTTTTAGTATGGATGGCGATTTATGTAAACTGCCATTATTATTAGATTTAGCAGAAAAATATAACAGTATGTTATTAGTAGATGAAGCTCATGCCACAGGAGTATTTGGCATTAATGGAGGAGGTTGTGTCGAACATTTTAATTGTACGGGAAAAGAATTAATTCAAATTGGTACTCTCAGCAAAGCATTAGGAAGTTTAGGAGGCTATGTTGCTGGGTCAAAAAAATTAATTGAATTTCTTAGAAATAGAGCACCAAGTTGGATATATACCACAGGTTTAACTCCTGCAGATACTGCTGCTGCTTTAACAGCTATAAAAATTATCAAAAAAGAACCAGAACGTCGTCTCAAATTATGGCAAAATCTAGATGATTTAATGAATTTATTAGAAACAGAAAATAAACAGTTAGGTGCAGAGAAAAAAAACTTGAATTATCAATCGCCAATTATTTGTTTTCCCCTCAAAAATGCAGCCGAAGCATTAATAATAGGAGAAAAATTAAAAGAAGCAGGAATATTTGCTCCGGCCATTCGCCCCCCTACTGTTAATACCAGTCGGATTCGTATTTCATTAATGGCCACCCATGAAACAAATCATATTCAGCAATTAGTAACAGCATTAGTAAATTTGGATAAGTAATACCAATTTGAAGAATAACTGCAATTAGATTGAACCTATTAATAATAAATTAGATTAATGGATAAACTAAACATTTGTCTGAGTCAACATGGTTCAGCAGCTCAAGATTATATTGACCGAGCTATTTTACTAAATGATGAAATTTGTTTATTGCCAAAATTTGGTTTTCCTCCATCCATTTTTGAGGCGATCGAAAAAACTTTAGAAGTGGAAAAATGGTTTGGTAAAAAAGTATTTGGCAGGTTTGTTGTTAATATTCAGTTATTTGCTAAACCAGCAACATATACCCCAACATCAAAAGATATTGATTCGGGAGTTGTTCAGTTTTTCTTTGAATTAGGAAAACAATGTCTTAATAGCGATCGCTATTTAAACTGTTTTGAAAGTTCTTGGTATTTCCCTTATGAACATGAAGAAGGATATATTTTAGACCAGATGAAAGATATTAGTCAATTTGAGTTTATTGAATGATTTAAAGCTATTTTTTTTACGGATAGATATGACCCTAGATTGACAAAAAAATCCTCAGCTAAATCTACTAAATCTAAATCTGGTAAATCTAAACATATCAAAGCTTTCTTAAAACACCGTGATTTAATTCTCGCAATAATTATTCCCAAACTTTTCGGAAAACAATCTGACAAAGTTCTATTATTTCCACTTAACAATGGTCAATATGATGAACATTATTCTTTTGTTCCTTATGTAATAATCGGTCAAACTTGTTTAATGTTTATTATGGTAGAATAAATTCTTTAAATTGATAATTTAGATTTTGTCTACCCTAATTTTTGAGATTAATTGATAATAAGTAAAGATTTGCCGTCTACCTTTTTCACCTCTAAGTATTAAGTCTTAATATCAAGTTTTATTTTCAGGATTGAATATTTCTACTGAACGTTCCACATATTCAATGGTGCGTTACGACAGATACTAAAATGGCTCTAGCAACTCAAATTATAGCTGTCAACGCACCCTACTAGACTAATGGCTAGCCATGAAACAACTCATCTTCAGCAATTAGTAGCAGCCTTAAAAAAGATTGACTCTCATTAACAATTATCTTTCTTCATTACCTAAAAATACGCGAATTTCTTCTACTACTATATCTGGCATTTGTTCGGGTAAATTATCTCCGCCAGAATTAATTAAATGAAGTTTCGCCATCGGCAATAAATCGGCATAAAATTTACTCATAGATAAAGCAATATTCGTATCTTTGTAACCTTGTAAAATCAACGTTTTTACTTTCAAAAAAGCCAATTCTTCAGTCAATAACTCAGCTTGAATTTCTGTCCACCTACGTCGAAATAAAATTTTAGTTCCGGTTGAAGAAAGTAATAATTTTTGTCGAAATTGTAGAATATTCTTAATTTTTTTGTGAGCGCCTAATAACCTAACAAAAGGATATATTAATTGTAAAACCCAACACAAAAAAGAAGGTTTTTGAATTAAGCATCTAAATAATCGCCAACGTGCTTTAACAGCAGCAAGGTTAATTCCTTCAGGAGATATTAATATCACACCCAATAATTGTTCAGAATATTTGAGAGCATAACTAGCAGCTATCCAACCTCCTAAAGAGTGGGCAACTAAATATACTTTCTCCAATTTCAAAGTAGCTATATATTCAGCCAAAGATTCTACTATTTGATTGATAGAGTAATGAGTAGAAGAAAATTCTGACTCACCAAACCCTGGTAAATCTGGTGCAAAACAATGGTAATGTAGACTCAACCGCTCCATCACTGGTAACCACTGACTACTGTTATACCAAGACCCATGTAGAAAAACTACATTATTTGAATTACCACCAATTTCACGCCAAAACAATAGTCCACCAGACAACTTGATACGAGAATTACGCCATAAAAAGTGCATAACTATGGAATTATAAAATTTAACAGATATCTCACCCAAATTTATATATTCAAGTGAAAATACCTTCAAATAATCCTTTTCTAATGTGAGATTATAGAATCACGAAATTAAGCTAAAATTGTCAAACCAGTAAAATAATCCTTTAATTGTCGGTCGTAGTCGTAGCTAAGATTATCCGGCAAAGATGTAACTTCAAAAGCTTGAACATCACTAATTTCCAAAGTATCTTGAACATTCATCTCTCCCCGAACATCAGCCTCAACCAAAATATTAATAGAATGTACTCTAGGGTCTCGATCTGGTGCAGAATATACTCCCACTAATCTACGAATTTTAACTAACTCTAATCCTGTTTCTTCAAATAATTCCCTTTTCACAGTAGTTGTAACATCTTCACCCCATTCCACCATACCTCCTGGTAGAGCATATTTATTATTGTCACGGCGACGAACCAAAACTATCTGGCCATCAGGCAAAATGGGGACTACACTAACACCTGTCAGAGGATGGCGGAAAATTAAGCCAAGTACAGTTTGTCCAACTTGCCATAATTGACGTATGGGCTGAGGAACCAAAACTAAAATAGAAAGCACTTTCAATAATTATTTTTGTATTTTTTTTTGATTTAGGAGCAAATAAAAAGTTAATTTACAAGCTGATATTGCAGATTTTTTTTACCTAATAAGGTAAAATATTTTGCAATTTTTACTAAACACCTTAACTAGCTATCAGCATTTTCCGTACCGAAACACTTTTTAACTGGGAATGCAGGATCAAGTATTAAGATTGACATCCTCCCGACGTTCCCGACGAGGAGAGCGCGGGTATAAATGCCAACATTTAGATAAAAAAATTATTATTACAATTCCTAATTAATATTTCTTGAAAACTATCCTCTCGCTTCCTAACTAAAAGCTTAGTAAAATATAGGACATATTGTATCCTATTAAGTAATTTGCACTTAAATCAATTTGTTAGAGACTGTTTGTCAACAAAAGATTAGGCGTTGCTGATTCTGGGTATGATGCAAGCCCCCCTAACCCCCCAATTTTGGGGCGAATAAAACTCTAAAATTCCCCCAATGGGTGGGGGATGCGCGGGGGCGAAGGCGAGAACCAAACAATTGCCCATTCATACTTCAATTCAGGAACGCCAAAGATTAAGCAGAGTGTGTGACGGCACGCTTACCATTTCTGGAATAATCGTCGGTTTTACACTTCATGCACCGCATGCTGTGGGATGGTGCATTACGTGACACTAACGCACCCTACGTGATTTAATATTCATTTTACAAACACTCTGTCAATTCCCATCAAAGGAAAATATTAATAAATGCTTAACGGTCTGCTCTTAGTGCCATTAATAGGTGCCGCTATCATTGGTTTTTGGCCAAGCACTCTCTCACCAAAATTAGCCAGGCAAATCGCTCTAGTTGTGGCCATAATTAGTTTCGTATGGTCTTTAGTACTACTGACTGAATTTAACCCACAAGATCCAAATCTACAATTTGTAGTTTTAGTGCCCTGGATAGACTCTCTGGGATTAAATTACTACCTTGGCATAGATGGTTTATCTTTGCCATTAGTAGTATTAAATGGTCTGTTAACTGCCATTGCTATTTATGCCACAGACAAATCAATCAAAAGACCCCGTTTTTATTACTCCCTAATATTGTTGCTAGCACTCAGCGTATTTGGAGCTTTTCTCGCTCAAGACTTACTACTATTTTTCCTATTCTATGAACTAGAGCTCATTCCTCTATACCTATTAATAGCAATTTGGGGAGGAGCAAGACGAGGTTACGCATCCACAAAATTTCTGATTTACACAGCAATTTCAGGAATTTTAATCCTAGCTGGGTTCCTGGGGGTAGTGTGGTTAAGTGGCTCATCTAATTTTGCTTACGACCAAGCAGTTGCTCATACTCTACCTTTAGGAACTCAACTATTATTATTAGGAACAATAGTCATCGGGTTTGGCATTAAAATTCCTCTAGTTCCCTTCCATACATGGCTACCCGATGCTCACGTTGAAGCTTCCACACCTATCTCCGTACTTTTAGCAGGAGTGTTGTTGAAACTAGGAACTTATGGTTTACTGAGATTTGGATTAAATATGTTCTCAGAAGCTTGGGTATATATTTCTCCATGGTTAGCAATATGGGCAGTAGTCAGCGTACTTTATGGTTCATTTAACGCGATCGTCCAAAAAGACATGAAAAAAATGGTAGCTTATAGTTCCGTTGGTCACATGGGGTATATTTTGTTAGCAAGTGCAGCAGCAACTCCCCTCAGTATTTTGGGAACAGTTTTTCAAATGATTAGCCATGGTCTAATTTCAGCCCTACTATTTTTATTAGTGGGAGTAGTTTACAAAAAAGCTGGCACTCGCGATATAGATATATTGCGTGGTTTGTTAAACCCAGAACAAGGTTTACCATTGATTGGTAGTTTGATGATTTTAGGAGTAATGGCAAGTGCTGGTATTCCAGGAATGGTTGGATTTATTTCCGAATTTTTAGTGTTTAGAGGCAGTTTCAGCGTGTTTACAGTTCCCACTCTTCTTTGTATGATCGGAACAGGGTTAACATCAGCCTATTTTTTGCTATTAGCGAACCGAGTATTTTTTGGTAGGTTATCTGAAACAGTTGTGAATTTGCCTCCCGTACAATGGTCAGATAGAATACCATCTATTATTTTAGCACTTCTAATCGTCATTTTAGGAATACAACCAAACTGGATGTTACGTTGGACTGAAACTGAAGCAAATACAATGAGCGTAGGTCAACCTACGTTGTCACAGGTAGTTAAAAAGTCAGCGATCGCTCCAAATCCTGTACTCGTTAACTATTCTGAATAAGAATAATTCTATAGAACCCCCGATAGTATCTTCATAAATTTAGCAAGGAGACAGGAGACAGGAGACAGGAGACAGGAGACAGGAGACAGGAGACAGGAGACAGGAGGTAAGAGGGGAGATGTGAGGAGAAATAATACAAAAAATTCAACACTCCTTCAGATGATTTTTCCTCAAAAGTGATGCGCGAAAAGACTTGACTACCATAATTATATAGCGATCAAATGGGTTCTATACTCATAATTATTTGTCTTTTGCAATTATATCATGTCCGGATAATAGTATGGTAAAAAAAAATCTCTGAACTCTTCCCTCATTTTTTATAACTATTCAACCGGACAGAATATTATTAGGTTGTTCATAATTAAAACTATATCATTCAATTTTTGTATAGCGCTGTGCGCAGACAACAGGCAACAGGCAATAGGCAACAGGCAATAGGGGGAATAGATTGCCGATAATATAAGACTTTTAGTTATTGGGCACCTCCTGCAATTTGTAAATATAACAGCGCACACTGGTATAAAATGGAATAGGGATACAAATAGCATGAAATATCAATACCTCTTCAGACCAAATCCTAAAAATAATGCTATATTTATTGAACACTTCAGTTATTAAGCAATAAGTAAAGTTCAGCAATATTTTTAGCAATTGTAGGTATGAAGTAAAGAACTATTATTTCTTATATCCCTGCTCTCAATAAAATGTCGCAAAAATGCGAGAGATTTAGTATTAGCAACTCTAGCAAATCAAAAAAATCAAACTTAGGAAAAATAATTATGACAAACACCATTTTAAAATGTAATACTCATCCACTCTCAGCTTATATTAATCGTTTAAAATCTGGTCAAGCTCTACTAAAAGATACACCAGAAAACGTCTTAGAAGTTGTCGGAATTTTGAAAAGCTATGGCATTGTATTAGATGCCTATTCCAAGAATCTAATTTATATTGCCGACCATCAATTTTTAGAATTATTTCCCTTTTTTAAATACTTCAACGGCAAAATTTCATTAGGTAAATTACTCAAGTTTTGGTGGCACGACCGGATTAATTATGAATATGCAGAATATTGTATGAGAGGAATGTTATGGCATGGGGGTGGAGGTCTCGATAAATATTTAGATTCACCAGAATTTAAACAACTAGCAAAAGCAGTAATAGATGCCAAAATTACAGGAAACTTGATGTTAATGCCACTCAATCAATTATTTCCAGAATTTTTACCAGACATGGTACGTCAACAAGCTTATTACAGTGCTTTAGGTCAATTTTGGCGGGTAATGAGCGACATATTTATGACCTTATCTGATAAGTATGACCAGGGGAAAATGACATCTATTCCTCAAGTAGTAGATCATATTTTATCAGGGTTAGTAACAGCAGCAAATTTACCAATTACCTATGCTGTAAATGTCAAAGGTAAGCGTTATGAAATAATTCCTAAATCAGTAGGTTTAACCTTTTTAACCGATACAGCAGTGCCCTATGTAGAAGCAATTTTCTTCCGAGGCACCCCATTTTTAGGAACAGTTTCATACAATGCTCAAGCTCAACAAATAGACCACGAACAAAGTCGATTTACTTATGGTGCTTTATATGCAGATCCATTACCAATTGGAGGAGCAGGAATTCCACCCACATTACTAATGCAAGATATGCGACATTTTTTACCAGATTATCTTCTAGAAGTTTATCAAAAAACTAACCGAGGTACAAATAATTTACGAGTCAAAATTTGTCAGACTTTTCAAAAGTCAATGTTTTGTGTAACAACAGCAGCACTTTTAGGATTAGCACCTCATCCTTTAGATACAGAAAATCCAGAGGAACAAGCAGCAAATCAAGCCTATTTAGAAGCTTGGATGGATCGATTTTTAACATCACAAATACAAGAAGTTAATAGTTAGCTAACGCCTCTACTTTTACTCTAAATTTCATAATTAGGGTTTGCGTATGGAAAGTCTTTTTGCTCTTTGTAGGAGACAGGAGATAAGAGACAACCCACCCCTCGCCCCTCCCCCTCCCAGGAGGGGAAGACAGGAGAAATGGGAATGAGCGAAGAGGTAGTAGAAAGAATTGTCCCAAGATTGTTCTGCCTAACTATGCGCCTAAAATACGCTCCATGCATGAGCATGAAGAGCTGAAAACCAGGTACTGCAATTCGACCCCAAAAAAGCTAAAGTCTTTATATGTCAATGCTTTTAGATTTAATCAGCAAGCCCTAATTAATTGTTCATTGTTTGAGGTGGAAAAACAATGAACAATTCTTATTTTATGGCTTTGGTAATTAATATCAATATTAAATACTAAAATGCTGGCTATATCTCCCTTTTTGTGAAGTGCGAACATCGGATTGTGTAGATATTATATAGCATTCACCATTAGACATCTCCGATGATTCAACTGAAACACCTGTAAAAAGGCTGTTAAATCTTAATCTCCGGAGAGGTCTATTACTGTGGTATATTACTGTTAGGATATATCAAAAGCTTAAAACTCAGACAACGCAATATTTTTCCTTATTCCTTATTTATTCTGCTACATTATACCCAGTGAAATTGAATAATGTTAAAAATAAGATAGAGTGATTTTTAGATTGAATTTAACTCTCTCTTTAATATCTAGATTAAACCTCAAATTATTCACATTTAAATGTTCAACACCCCCGCTTTTCAATAAAAAAAATATAAATGATATCAATAGATAATAAAATACGGTTACCGAATAATTAATAATTAAATAATTAAATAATTAAACAATTCGGGTTAATACCAATTTTATGTGAGGCTGCATAGAATTAGTTGTTAGGTGTTAGGTGGCACATAATTATGAAATTTATTAACAAGTCTTTCTTTAATGTACAGGCAACTTTGATTAAAATATTGTTCTATGCAACTTTATATTAATTTGGTATAAAAGCCTCCCCTTTCAAGGGTAAAAAAATAAATTTTTTCCTTATTTGTTAATCCTCTCCCTAAAAGGGAGAGGTAATTATCAATTATCCATTAATGAAACAGATTTTTTTTTAAATGCTATATTTGGCTTATAATTTTTTATAAAAAACCCTGATGAATAAAAGAATACCTAAATCTACATTATCTACGATTCGCCGTAAAATTGTTAATCAAATATCTAGGTTATTGAGATTACCTACCATTGATGATTTAGAGGATCAACTGCATGATAAAACTGAACAACTAGAACAAATATATGCACAACAAAAGGCAATACATCGAGTGATCAGCAAAATTAGAGCATCTCTCGACATAGAAACAATCTTTCAGACAACCACAAAAGAAACTTGTAGACTTTTAGGTGCTGAACGAGTCTCAGTATATCGTTTTAATGAAGACTGGGGGGGTGAATTTGTTGGTGATTTTGAATTTGCTGAAGTTGGTTGGGATGAACTCGAGTTTAAATACAAAAACACTGTCTGGAATGATTGTTATCTTAAAAAGTATCAAGGTGGTCGGTATCGTAACAATGAAACACTCGTAGTAAAAGACATTTATCAAGCAGGGTTGTCGCAATGCCATATTGAAATATTAGAACAATTTCACATCCGAGCATATGCCACTGCTCCCATTTTTATTAAACAAAAACTATGGGGTATTCTGGCCGCTTATCAGCATTCCAAACCCCGTGAGTGGGAAACTACAGCAGTAATTTTTTTGACTCAAATTGCTGTTCAACTGGGCTTTGCAGTGCAGCAAGCAGAACAACTAGCTGAAGTAGAACAAACAGCCAAAGATTTGCGAGCAGCTAGTCAGCAACAAATGATTTTATTTAACTTAATTTCAGAAATTCGTGAATCTCTTGACCTCGATACTTTATTTAAAACCACTGCTAAAGAAGTTAGAAAAGCTCTAGAGAGCGATCGCGTAGGCATATTCCGCTTCTACCCAGAGAGTAACTACTGCTATGGAGAATTTGTTTCTGAAAGCGTTTTACCCATTTATGATTCTGCGCTTTCGATTAAAGTTAACGATTATTGTTTTGGGGAACAGTACGCCATCCATTATCAACAGGGGCGTATGCAAGTGCTGACTGATATTTACAATGCTGGTTTAAAAGACTGCCATATTCAAGTCTTAGAGGAATTTCAGATTAAAGCACAAATTATTATGCCTTTAATGATGGGTTCAAAACTTTGGGGACTGCTTTGTATTCATCAGTGTGAAAACAGCCGTGAATGGACTCCCACTGAAATTAGATTTGTCAAACAATTAGCAGCTCAGTTTAGCGTAGCCTTAGAACATTCCCATTTACTTGCTCAAACTCGCTCACAAACAGATGAGTTAGCCAAAACCCTAGATGCACTTCAAGAAGCAAATCTCAAGTTAGAACGTCTGGCTCGAATTGATGGTTTAACTCAAATTCCCAACCGCCGTTACTTCGATGAATTTTTAGACCAAGAATGGCGACGAATGGCAAGAGAAAAGCAATTTTTATCCCTAATTATGCTTGATGTGGATTATTTCAAACTATACAATGATGTTTACGGTCATCAAGAAGGAGACAAATGCTTGATTAAAATAGCGAATACAGCTCAAGGGGTTTTGAAACGTCCGGCAGACTTGCTAGCTCGTTATGGGGGCGAAGAGTTTGCTGTAATTTTATCAAATACTGACCAAAGGGGAGCTTGTGAAATAGCAGCACAGATTCAATCAGCGATTAAGGCTTTAGGTATTCTTCATCCTAGTGGGAAAGAACAAATAGTTACTATCAGTCTTGGTGTTACGACTCAGATCCCTTCATTGGCTCAAACACTCCATACATTTATAGGCCAAGCTGATAAAGCTTTATATAAAGCTAAACAACAGGGACGAGATTGCTGGATACATTTTAGTATGATTTCTGCTTCTCCAGAGACAAAGGACTTTTAAGATTACTGCAAATTTTCAAACTATGATGCGATCGCACAAATATATTTCAATAATTTACTCCAGAAAGTTGCTCTTCAGATTGAATATATCATTTAAGGAACTATATCTATAATTTTAGATGGAATTAACCTGACCTTAAGATTAATGGGTCTACTTAATTTATCGTTCTTAGAAACCTACAAGTATCTGTAAAAATCTATAATTTTCCCCATAGCAGTTGCCATTACTGTATTTTACTTATGAAATAGCTCAAACAAGGAAATATCAATCATTAAACCTCTTGCTTATACTATTCTACTATATGAAAGAAAATCGCTATAATACCCGCAACTATCGACAAGGAATAAAAAATATTGTCCAAATTAATCAATTTATCTGGAATAACTGACAACTATGTAGGAAGTTGTATGATAGTATGTTCCTCTAGTTATGCTGAGAGTCGTTATTGAAGTGTGAATTCGATGTATGAGTAAATTTTACAGGTTAATAATTATTCTATTCAGCAAAAATTATCAGGGGTATATCAATACATCATCTATATCTAGAGGAGTTCATAAAGTATTAAACTTGATATGAAAAATATATATCCAGGAAATCGTGTGATATTTCTCAAAAGTACCCAGATGGGAAAAAATCTAATGGTACGCTATTTACTCCCAAGTATACTCAGTGTTTTTGTACTTGGAAGTCCTACTGAAGCTGCTACCCTAGAATCTTGGCAGTTTCAAGCAAATCAGAATCGACTATCTTTTACTACTGAAGGAGGTGTTCAGCCAAAAGCACAATTAATAACTAACCCAACTCGCTTAGTTATAGATCTGCCTGGAACAACTTTAGGAGGCATTAGGACTTCTCAAGTTGTCGGTGGGGCAATAAAAGCAGTTAGAGTAGGACAATTTAATTCTCAAACAGCTAGGATTGTAGTAGAATTAAATAATGGGTATACTCTTGACCCAAAACAGGTGCAATTTAGGGGCATATCTCCTAGCGAATGGACTGTGCAAATACCCACACCTCAAAAGATTGCCTCTACTTCAGATATTAACCTTAAACCCCAGTCTCCATCCCCACCACCTCAAAGTTCTCAGTCTCCACCACCCCTACCTGAAAGTTCTCAGTCTCCACCGCCACTACCTGAAAGTTCTCAGTCTCCGCCACCCCTACCTCAAAGATCGCCTTTAGCTCCTCGCAGAATAGAGAGACCGAGTAATCAAAACATACTAAGACAAAGAAACCCTGCTTCTGTTAATCAAGTTGCTACCACTGGTACGCCAACTCTGGTAGAAGATGTCCAAGTAAAGCAAGATGGAGTAGTTCTACAAACGAGCGGTCAACTACCAGAAATAGAACTTAAGAAGAGTGTTGACCGTACTTGGATGACCATTGATATTCTGAATGCTACTCTCACAGCAAAAGATGTCAAGTCAAATCAAAGATTTAACGAATCTGGATTAACAATTACTCAACTTACTCAGCTTTCAATAACACCTGCAGTAGTTCGTTTGACAGTGAGTCTTCCAGATACCAAAACTCAATGGCAAGCTCGTGCTTATGCAGGTGGAGTAGCAATATGGCCTCAAGGAGAAACACCACCAACAATTAATCAAGGTACTGGTTTTGCAGTTGTTAAGTCAGTAGAATTGAAAAATGGTACTGACTTAGTAATTACAGGGGATCGACCTCTGAACTATACCAGTGGTTGGGATTCTGAAGAGGATGCTTATGGAATTACTATATATGGTGCTAAGGTAGATGACCGATTAAAATTGCCTGGCCGACGGGTTGGCAGTCCTTTAATTTGGTCAAAGATACGTCAAGAAGATCCAGAAACAGTTACGATTCTGGTTAAGCCTGCTACTAATATTAAAATTGCCCAGGTAACTCAGCTTACACCACAAAAGTTATCTTTACCCATGGGTTGGGGTAATATTGGCACTACTCCTCCTGGTTGGCAGTCAGCTCCTAGACAACAATCTTCTAATTCCAGACCTTCAATTTTATCACGGGGAAACAGTTCATTACCCCAAAATTCACCTCCTCAGAATAGATTACCTCAGAATTCTCAAGGAAATTTACTTCCGAGACGGTGGCCTTTCCCCTGGCCTCGTCGCAACGACCGCCGTTCTAATACTACTAATAATGGTAATAGTCGTTTTCCTTTGCCGAATAGATTACCCCAGCGTGATGGACGGTTAATGATAGTTATAGACCCTGGGCACGGAGGACCTACAGATTTAGGTGGAGTGGGTTTTGGTCTGCGAGAGAAGGATATTGTGTTGCCCATGTCATTGGAGGTAGCTCAAATCCTGGAGCAGAATAATATACAAGTGGTGATGACTCGTAAGACAGACCGGGATTTAGATTTACCACCACGGGCAGAATTGGCTAATCGGGTAAATGCCGATCTGTTTGTGAGTATTCATGCTAATGCTATTAGTGCGAGTCGTCCTGATGTGAATGGTTTAGAGACTTTTTATTATCAAAGTGGCCAGGCTTTAGCGCAGTATATTCAGAATAGTATGTTGGAAAGTTTCCCCACAATGAATAATCGTGGCGTGAAGCGGGCTCGTTTTTATGTGCTAAGAAAGACTAAGATGCCTGCTGTATTGGTAGAGGTAGGTTTTGTTACTGGTAATTATGATTCTAGGATTCTTGCTGACCCTGTTCAACGTAGTCGTATGGCACAGGCGATCGCTCGTGGGATACTTAGATATGTTCAAGCTTATTCTCGCTAAGAGTAATGAGGTGTTAGGTTTTAGGTTTTAGGTGGTAGGTGTTGGGAAAAATACTAAGGTATAGCAATACCCGCTGGTATATTTACAAATTGCAGAAATAGCTAATTGCCAAAGGCTTTATCTCGTAAGCTTTTTCCATCCCTACTTCCTACTCCCTACTCCTAATAATGTAGCGCTATAGTTGTCAAATCAAGCATTAACGCAGGAGCTATGGTATTACTGATTCTCCAACCCACATTCCGCACTTCAAGAGCGTATCATTAAAAGTAGTATATGAATCTGTAGCTTGGTAGGTATTTAGGGTTTGCGTATGGAAAGTTTTTTTGCTCTTTGTAGGAGACAGGAGACAGGAGGAACGGGGAATGTAGAAGAGGTAGTAGAAAGAATTGTCCCAAGATTGTTATGCCTAACTATGCGCCTAAAATACGCTCCATGCATGAGCATGAAGAGCTGATTCCCAGGTACTGCAATTCGACCCCAAAAAAGCTAAAGTCTTTAATTGAAATATAAAGGTTTTAGCTTTTTTAGGTCAAAAAAAGTGCCTGGTTTTCAGTTGAGTTCGCTCAAAAAGTTAGCATAAAAGGCAGGGGGGATAGCAGAAGAATCACTCTGATAATTGTTCCGACTATCTTTTCTATAATTCCTCGTTTCTCCTAACTACTCTCTACTCCCCTACTCCCCCGCTCCCCTACTCCTTAAAAAAGACTTTTTGAGCAAACCCTCATTAGCAATAGAACTTTGTTCCGCGCTCTGCGTTAACTAACCTGCTTTGTGCGCAAGCAAACAAAAACCTTCTTCTCCTTTTCTTTCTTCTTTCCTCCTAACTCCTGACTCCTTTCTTAACTATTAGTTATGACCCAAGTTTGTAAAATATTTTCAACCTCTGGGGATACAGCAGTAAAATGTATATAAAATCCACTTTTATCTTCTTTTCCACCTGTTACCTTGGCATAAATATAATCCATTTTTTCTTTTTGAAGATTTCCAGTTAATAAATGAATTTCTAGGTTACTCATTGAATCTACCAAATAATCAGATTTTACTTCAGCACAATTAGCAGATACTTTGACAAAACTGCCTGACATTAATTGTTCGCTAACTTCCTTTCCTTCAAGAACTGCAAACTGAATAGGAACTGCTTCTGATAAAGCCACACATTTTTCTGATGTTAGGGGTAAAAATAAATTATATTTTCCGGCGATACCTCCTACTTGATAAATAGTTATAGCTTCAGCAAAGCCTTTGATTTTTACTGATTTTTGCTCAACTATTTTAACAATAGAACTGACTGCTTCGAGAGTGTTTTCTGAAATCAGAATTTGACCTCCTAATGTATAAGATTCAATCCGAGAAGCTAAATTAATATTACTACCAACAACTCCATATTTAGACCTCTTATTACCACCAATATTACCAACTACTACTTCTCCAGTATTAATCCCAATTCCCATCTGAATTTCTGGTAAATTTAATTCTTTTAATTTAGCATTCACATCATATATTCCCATCTGCATTGCTACTGCACAAGCAACAGCTCTTTCTGCATCATCCTTTTTCTGAGTAGGAGCACCAAAAATAACTAAAATAGCATCACCAATAAACTCATCAATAGTACCACCATATTCATTAATTATTTCCGTCATTCTTGCTAGATAAATATTCAACATAGCAAAAATTATTTCTGGTTCTGACCTTTCAGATATAGCCGAAAATCCTCTGATATCAGATATCAAAATCGTCACTTTTCGTCGTTGACAATCTAAATTTAATCCATCAGGATTTTCTAATAAGTTGGCTACTATTTCATCAGTCAAATAACGACTAAACACCTCACGAATATATCCAGCAGTTTTAGCAACAAAAGCTGTAATGGCGATCGCCGATAAGCAAATAGCTAATAATGGTGGTATTATGGGAATCCATAAACCCCATAAAAACCCGTAATAACTAATACAAATTAATCCAGCATTAGCAGCAAATAAAGCAATAATAGATTCACCAGAAAATCGGGAAAAACCTCCATAATATCGCCATTTCCAACTAACACTTGTCCCTAATGCTGACCAGGAAAAAATCCATAGCCATTCTAAATATTCCGGCCATATTTTAATAAGATTAATTTCACCAAGAGCAGAACTAATAATCATACTAGTAATATTGGCATGAATTTCTACCCCGGACATTTTTTCAGGAATTCCAATAATTTTGCTACTGTAAGGTGTGAGAAATAAATCATTTTTACTCTCTGCTACTGAGCCAATTAAAATAATCCGGTCGCGTACTAATTCAGGAGAAATTTGATTATTTAAAACATCACTTACTGAAAGCTGTTGAAATGTATTTTCTGGGTGGCGATAATTAAGAATAGCTTGATACCCTTCAGCATTAGTTTTTACATAAGCACCATGATTTTTTTCAAAAGGAATAAATATAGCTTCTCCCAACTGTAAATATTCAGAATTAACTACCGCAGGTTGAGGAAAAATATTGAATTTTTCAAGATAAATTTTTGCTAGTTTTAATCCTAAACTTGGTACTATTTTGCCTTCTTTATCTGTCAAATATAAAAAGAATCTTCTAATCTTACTATCCGCATCCATAGGCACATCATTGGCTGCAACTTGATTCAATTTATCTAAAATTGGTGAGGGGTTAATGGGAGAATCATTTTGATTACCAACTACCTTTTTAATACCAATTAAATTTGGTGTAGATTCAAATACTTTTACTAATTTTTCATATCCTGGTTCTTCTGGTAAATCTCGATATATATCTAAACCAATTGCTGCTGGCTGATATTTTTTCAAGTTTTCTATTAATTTAGCAAGTAGTTCATCTGATAAAATTGTCATCCCCAATGTTTGTATATCTGATTCAGTAAATCCCACAATCAAAAATCTTTGATCGGCAGGTTTTTGGGGACGTAATCTAATTAATTGATCAAATGCTGCTAACTCAAATATTTGCAAACTACCTGTGCAATTTATCCCGATTAATAAGACAGTAATACTAGGGACTGTAAATAATACAGCGCGCCATTTCCAAGCAAGATTTTTAATTATTTTTTTCCACATAAAAAATCTTTTTTTTTTGATTACTTTATTATGGGCTTTGAAAACTTTTTTTTGAAGCTATATATAGCAATCCTATTTCTATTATTAAGTAATTAGGGCTTGCTGATTAATTCTAAAAGTATTTACAGATAAAGGTTTTAGCGTTTTAGCGTTGAAAAAAGTACCAACTTTTTGGTGGAAAAAGCTCATGCATGCTGGTATTTTAGGATGATTATGGCAGAAAAATTGAGAGACAATTCTTGCTCCTACCTCCTGGCTCATTCCCATTTCTCCTGGCTCATTCCCATTTCTCCTGTCTCCTGTCTCCTGTCTCCTGTCTCCTGTCTCCTGTCTCCTGTCTCCTGTCTCCTGTCTCCTGTCTCCTGTCTCCTGTCTCCTGTCTCCTGTCTCCTACAAAGAGCAAAAAGACTTTATTCAGCAGACCCTAATTAGTACTTATCTATCAGTCATCAGTTTTTTTGTATTTACCGAATAATATGATGTCCGTTGGTATCGTTTGTGTAAAAGTTAGTGTAAATATCTACAGGAAATTTAAGTTTTTTTCTTGCTCTGAAGTCTTCTTCCGTCTTCCTTCTCTCCTAGATAACTAAAGCCTTCTTCCTGATCCTTACCTGAGAATAGTGATGCTACCGGAATTGATATAATTAAGGTTTAAATCCTCTTTTTTACAGAATAAATAAGTAAAAAAAATCCTTTTCCTCAATCCTATCTGTTTTAAGGAGAAGTAATTAATAATTACTTTTTTCTCTTGAGTTTAATACCCCACCATCAACGGGGGTGTTTACAAGCTTTTTGGGGTTTGAGTCCCCATCCACTTCTTCCTTCTTCCTTCTTCCTTCTCTCCTAGATAACTAAAGCCTTCTTCCTTCTCCCTTACCCTTATTTTTTAAGCCACCAATAATTGGATTTATTGATATTTTTAACATTGGATTTAAGAACCTCACACTTATTTGAAAAATTAGTAGTTGGTGTGAATTGCAGCTCTTAATCCTCCATTAGACATATGAATTCAGCAGTTCCTACCCAAGAAGATAAATGATAACTAATTTAATCTTCTCTTTGACAACAATCTAATACAGGTGCTTGAATAAATTCTTCCTTCCCCTGAGAATTAGCTGATTCAAATAATTTTTTCCAGTCATCTATTAACTGAGGATTCTCTATATTTAGGCTACGAAGTTCTACTATACTTTCTAAAGCATCATACCAAATTCCTTGGGAAGCATAAACAGTTGACAGACTTAGAGGTCTTGCTGTTTTTAACTTTTCAAGCAAATATCTATCAGCTTGGATACGCTCTATAAAACCTTCACTCAAATAATCTGCTCTTTCTCCTAGAGGGTCATATTCACACCATATTTGTACTCCCCAAATGTAGGTTTTTCCAATTTCCAAAGGAGTTGATTTTTCAGCAGGAATCTTAATTTTAATAATTCCTGATTTTTTAGGCAGCTGAAAATCTTCTTCGTATATTTCTTCCTGTGAAATCCATTCTGTCAGAAAAAACCTTGCTTTTTGAGCTTCTTGATAGGGAGGAATATAGATAAAAAATGTCGGATGTTTAGATAATGTTACTCCAATATTATTTCCCGGTATTAGAAGAGGAACAATTTTTTTTTCAGACAAAAGGCATTGCTCACCTCCACGGGTTCCTGAAGGTGTTGTAGTTGGAGGTGCGCCTCGATCTGGAGGTATATATGTTTGAGAAATTCTCCAGTCATTGCTAATATTTCCGAAGCTAGGTATTGCGAAAGCTGGTCTTTGCACAACTCCAGCAATACTCAATAACTTCATCACTAAAACAACTGATAAAGTAGTCATTAATAATAGATATTTCATATAGTATCCAGATAATTAGTTATCGTATAATTATTCAGTAGTCGGGAGAAAGGAGAAAGAAAAGGTGAGAGTAGGAAAAATCTTGAGATATTCCGGCATTTTATGTATGAATTGAATGGAAGTATAGAGTGTGAAAACTGTATAACCGGATTTCATATTATATAAATTATGGGCGTTCCTGAATAAATGTATGACATTTTAGGAGTCAGGATTCACGAGGTATAAAAACTCCTTTCTCATCGCTTATTTAGGAAAAATAGCTATGATTTGCACTCTTATTTTTGGAGAAAAATTTACATTTTAGAAGTTTCATACTTAAAATCACCAAAGCCAATTCTGTAGTCATTTATCCAGATATTCAGTTTTTATAAACTTCATAGTTATCGGCGTTTATACATGATTTATTACACTAAATTATATTCTTTGATTTTTCCGGATAAAAAAATAGCAAAACCTCCCACTATTCTGTAAAGTATTTATTTTTTGTTCATATAGCAATCCTAAATCATTCGTGAAATTTTATCTTTATCAAAATAATATGGGTCTGGCAACCCCGTCTTTTAAGGCGAAATATTTTTGGAGCGAAGCTCAAATACCCGTTACAAAAATAAATTCTGTACGTCACCAATCCGACGGTTCCCTTATTTGACTTCTGACTTCTGACTTCGTTACCCTGATGAGTTTAAGACCCAACCTTACAGCTATCCATTACCGAATAATTAAGGTTTAAAGGCTCTCCTTTAAAGGAGAAAAAGCGGTCGTTTGCTTTTGCTTTTGCTTCGCAAAGCTGGCGCAACGCAAAACTGGCGTAACGCAACGCTGACGCGAAACGCGACAGCGGAACGGAGTTCTCTCTTCGCAGCTTCCCCGTTGGGTGGGATGGCGAGGTCAAAGGAGCCATATCCAATCGACCAAGAAAAGAAAAAATTTCCTTTGAGTCAATCCTCTTCTTTTCAAGGAGAGGTAATAATTAATTATTAATTATTAATTATTAATTATTAATTGTTGAACCACATCTTTCTTAATATAAAACTTTACAAAATAGACAACTTATGTATAAGTCCTTGAGAGGATTTTTCCGGAGAAAAGTGTATTGAAAAATACATTTTTTTGAGCACTGTAGACAAGATTCTGACTCCCCACCCTCCCCACAAAGTTTTCAGAGTTCCGTATAAGGGATAGACCTTATAGAGATACAAATAGGTTTGGTAGGGTGAAAATTCCCATCCACCCTATTCTCAGTTCTAGCTAACTGCTGACTCCTGGCGGCTGTACGTCGCCAATCCGACGGCTCCCCTACCTGACTCCTAATTCCTGACTACTTCTTAAATTCTAATCCTCAATTTTTCCTACTTTTTGCAATGCTGCTCTGAGATTACCTTGGTACTCAGATAAAATCCGATCGCCTTCTTTTTTTTCTAGACCACTCCAATGCATAAAAAGTGCCAACTTAACTGAATCATCACTTTTATTTAATAACTTTCCGGCTTCATCCCTACTCAACTCAGTTAAATCCTCAATAATGCGTAGAGCGCGATCGCGTAACTTAGTATTTTTCACTGCTACGTCAACCATACGATTACCATAAACCTTTCCTAGTCCTACCATAACTCCTGTTGATAAAATATTCAAAGCCATTTTGGTAACAGTTCCCGCCTTTAAACGTGTGGAACCTGCCAATAACTCTGGGCCAACTACCAACCGAATATCCACATCTGCCTCGACACTAAACTGCTCCACAGGCACACAAGTAATAAAAATTGTTTTTGCCCCCCTTTGTTTTGCTGCTTCCAAAGCACCATGGACATAAGGAGTCGTACCACCAGCAGTAATACCAGCTACCACATCCAAATTCGTAATATGGCGCGAAGCGATCGCCTGACTACCATCCTCAAATCGGTCTTCCAAATCTTCCGAACTACGGACTAAAGCACCCGCACCACCAGCAATAATTCCTTGTACCAAATCCGAAGGCGTACAAAATGTTGGAGGACATTCAGCCGCATCCAATACCCCCAAACGACCACTGGTACCAGCACCCACATAAAAAAGTTTGCCACCTTGGCGTAGAGCTTCAGTCGTGATGTCCACTGCCTGAGCCAATTGTAAACGGGATGCAGCGATCGCCTCTAAAGTTCGCCGATCCTCTTGATTAAATAAGTCCACCAACTCTAAAGAGCTGAACCTATCTAAATTCTGACTATTAGGGTTAACCTGTTCCGTCAATAAATGACCTCGTGCCTGTAAATTGTCCATCTTTAGCCCATTACTGATTAAAAAATTATAGATTGTGCTCAAACCATAAACGAAGGCGTTTAGTTATCTAGGATAGAAGGTTGATTATTGATATTCAGTTGTTTTAGATATTCTATAAGTCAAGAGAGTAATGGCAGTTGCTATATTTATCCATAGATAGGAAAAAATGCCTTCAGTCTTGTAAGCTCCTTGATTCATCAAGGGGCTTATGCTTTTATTTTTTGATTTTTGATTTAATTTTGTGCCCAATAACTATAAAAGACCCTCCAGTTGACGCCTAATTTTATCTAAGTCAAACTCTGAGTTTTCAGCCTTTTGAGAAATTTCATCTGCATCTAGTTGCCAATCAGTATTTTCTACATTATTGTCTGGAGGTATCTCCAAGGAACCTGCTGGTATAACTTCCCACTCATAATCTACACCCCTACAGAATTCCATAATTTCTTCTTGGTCAAGTTCTTCTACTGTAGGAGAAGGAAAATCTTGAGCTTCTAGCAACACACCAAACCGAGTCGCATCATCCTCTGATTCAAACATCAAGACCTTATTACGATCGCCAATCTGAATAGTATGAATTCCTTCATTTTCAGTTCTAGCATTAAACAGTAAAACAAATACTCGCATAACTTTTCCTCATGTGAATAGACAATTGTTTTGTCTATATTAGTAGAGACAAAGAAATAATGTGTTTAAATTATCATCAAGGCAGAAAGATTTAATTTTTACTTTTGTAAGAGGTATAGTCTGTATTCATAACAAATTATGGAAAGTTATTTGACCAGATATCCAAAAAAAAGGAATGCTATTATTTAGAAGTCTATACCAAACTAAGTCTAAGTCCAGAAATATTCTAGTCAAATACTATCTTAAATACAGCAGTCTTCAGAAATTATTGAAACTCCTGTTTGATCATAAAGTTTAAAATTCTGAGATCTGTTTGGTGTTTATAGGATATTTTTTATACAACTTTCATAGGTCTTATATAGTTGAAACACTGAAATAATAATACTTTTGGTTTAATAATTGGAGAAGCTTCAACAATTAAGAATGAATAATGAATAATGAATAATTACCTATCCTTGAGAATAAATTGAAGAGGATTGACAAATTCATGAAAATTTTTCTTCACAGGAGTCGATGGTCGGACAGCGAAAAGACCTCGCCATCCCATCCTACGGGAAGCTCCGAAGATCGACCGCTGATTATCCCCTATCCAAGGCAGGGCTAATTCTTTGTCGTCAGAGAATATTCATAAGAAATACAAAAAATTATGCAAATATACAAATCTCTCCATCTCCCCACCTCCCCATCTCCCCATCCCCCCATCTCCCCATCTCCCCATTCCCCCATCTCCCCATAAATTTTTCTCTAGTGACAATAAATAGACCCTGCCTATCCAAGGGGAGGCGCATACCCACAATGTTTCGGTAAGTAACTTAAATTTACCTAAAATCTTGATACACAGAATACACAGAGAAAAAAATATAGCATCCATAGCAAGGAACGAGTTGGTGTTTGACATAGACTGATGATGAACCTTAGACAGGGAAATGCTTTTCCCGCTGTTGCCTCTATTGGTGCCCATTCCCTATCTTGGTCGATTGGATATGGCGTTTGCTAGGGCACAACTAGGTTAACAGGTAGCGTCTCGGAGGGACAGGAGACTCACCATTCCACCCTACAAAAGCTGAAGACGAAGATGAGAGCCAGGCGGTTTTAACCCCTGGGTGAAAAATGAGCCACGGGATTTATCCCGTAGTACCCTACACAACTGTATAGGGTTGTGTTACGATACTTCTACTATGAGTAAATTAACCTTGACACTAAAATTACCTTTTTATCGCCTTAATGCTTGTAAAGCAGCAGAGTTTGAGCGTCTTACTTTGCTCAATACTGAAGTAGCTAATACATTGCTAAAGGTCGATAAGTCAGAGCGTCGCAAGTATACGAGCAAAGATTTTCATCATGTTGAAATAGGTTCAATGTGGATTAATCAAACTATTCGTAATACTTGTGCTCAAACCAAGGTAAAAAAGTTTAAACGCTTACCAATAGAAGTTAATAACCAAGGGTATAGTGTCAGTCGTGGCTGGTGATTTATTTACAGTTTCTTTGAGTCTATATAGAGGTAAGAAAAAAAGAATACCTCTTTTAGTTCATTCAGCTTCACACCAAGAAACTCTAGAAAAAATGATTAGTGGAGAAGCTTTGTTAGGTTCTCTGAAAATATCAAAATCTAGAAAAGGTATTTGGTATGCACTAATCTCGGTATCTATGGATGTTCCGGAACCAGGATTAGTTAATGGTTGGATAGGAGTAGATAGAGGTCAAAATAATCTGGGAGTAGCAGCATTACCCAATAGTTTTGGCAAGTTTTGGAGTGGAAAGCAAGTAAAAAATTTAAGACGTAAATATCAAAAACTGCGTCAAAAACTCCAGTCAGCTGAGAAACTGAGAAAAATTAAAGATATTGAAAGACGTGAGCGTAGAATTATGACTCACATTAATCATATTATTTCCAAGCAATTAGTACAATTTGCCAAAGACTACAACATGGGTTTACGGTTTGAAGATTTGTCAGGTATGAGACAAACTTCACTTCAACGTAAAAAAACCAAGTCAGATGCTAGCCAAAACAGAG
>NZ_JAAHGO010000036.1:0-26553 GCF_010672455.1 Okeania sp. SIO2C9
GACTATTATAATGCTCAAAATCATTCATTTCCTAAATTTACGCTTTCTATATAACTATTTAATATTACAATACTTTTCTACATTTGACAACTATTTTCTACAGTTTAAGTTTAACAGTTAATTACCCTTTTTTAGTAACCCATCTAAATCATTAATTTGCCATAGTCTTAGACTGTTGTCTTGTCTAGAAGCTACAACTATTTGACTCCAGTCTTGATTTAATCCCATAGTATAGCCTTCATATTTGGCAATTAAATTTCCCCATCGGTCCCAAATTTTAATTCTGTCATTTTCTTCTATCATGGCTATGCGATCGCCGTCTGGACTAATTCTAATGTCTTTATGCCAATTTTCTCGCCCTTCTAACTTTGCTAGTATATTACCTTCTAAGTCCCAAATAATGGATGCTTTGCTGTTGAAAGGTGTAACAAAGTATTCTCCTCTTGGACTGGATACTGTTGCACTATAATAAGATACTACTGAGGAAGTGCTTGAGTATGAGAAACTTTCTCTATTTGCTAGTGTTGAGGAACTACCGTAAATTGTTGGGAAAATTCTGTGGCGAATTTCATGGTAATTCGTAGCACCCCAACCACAACTTTCAGGAAGAAATGGTTTCCTGAGAGTCATTAGTTGATTTCCTTCAATATCCCAAAATTGAACGCTTTTGCCACCAACAATAATAAGTAACCGTTCAGCATCAGGGCTAAAGTGTATATTAGGTATACTATTATAACTAAGATTAGGGATTTTAAAATTAGCAAGTTGATTTCCTTGTAAGTCCCATATACGAACAACTCTCTGACGTTCTTTTTTGCCTCTCCAATTTTTTTCTAATTTTGGTTCAAGAGTCATTATCCTGTCACCTTTTGGACTAAATTTCAGCCAATTTGTATAGTCTTTTTTTTAATCCTTTAAAACTGCTATTTCTTCGCCAGTTTCTAAATTAAAAATAGGGATTCTGTATGCAGGATAATGATTGTTAGGTGGAGGAAGCTTGTTTTTTGTTCTTTGATTTATTGCAGTATATTTTCCATTAGGACTAATAATATCTTGCCAGTTATAATGTTGAATATTCTCCTCCATCCAATGCACATTAGTAGGATATTCATGTTGCACTCCCCAATCAAAATTCCAGTTTCCCTTCAACTCTACTAACTTATTACCTTGAAAATCCCATACTTCAATTTTCTCTATTCGTTCCAGAATAATTTCGTGAACTTCAATCTTCTCTATTCGATTTAGAATAATTTTTTGACCATCAGGAGTTAACTCTATACCTAATACTTCTTCTGGATGTTTTTCAAATTTCACCAGTTTTTCATCTAATACATTCCACAGTTTAAAAGTCTTATCTTCTCCCAACATAGCTATATATTTACCATCAGGAGTTAGTCGTAAATCCCTAATATCAGGAACAACTCCTTTCATGGCTATATAATTACCTTGGGAATCAACCCAAACATCTTTAACAGCAGTTTTTTTCTGAGGAAAAATATTTATTGGTTTGCTGGATTGAAGTTCATTAATAATTTTTTGTAAGGTCAGAATAGGGGCACTTGTTAACTATTTAACATTAGGTTGGTTATTAATTTGTTTTAATTCATAAGCAACCTTCATAGCAGAAAATAATCCTGCTTGTTGTTGCAGTTCAAACTGTTTTAATGCTCGACTACTTTCTGCTTCTAAAATTTCTTGGTATTTTAACTCTTCTTCTGGTAATGCTTGAGCCGTTTCAAATTTACAAATAGGATAATCTCCCCAAGAAAATCTAAAATTATCACCACCAGGTTTGTCTATACGAAAAATTACTTTGTTATTCCAAGTCAACCTATAATAACCTTTCACAACCAAATATTTTCCTAGCAAAGAACAAATACTTCCTAAAAGTAATAATGTGCCTACTCCAAGATAAAGTTGTCGTTTGTTCATTGATATATCCTACAAATTTGATGATTTTCGGTATTTATAACTAGGTTGAGTCAACTTTACTAACTTATAATATTATCTAGGAAACTAATACAAAATATCTTAACAAATAAATCTCAATAAGAAAGAATAAAATCATCGTAAATTATTCCTTATAGAATAAAATTTAGTGTACTGACACAACTAAAATAATGTATTAGATTTTTTGATGTAACTCTTCTTAATTATGCAAAAGTTTGAGCATTTTTTTTAAGCAACATTTAAGGTGTGTCACTCCATAAGGGTGCGTTTTGCTCCGCAAATATGTTGCCAAAAGTTTTATAAGTAGTTTTTTTGCCTGTATATTATCTCGTAAAAATTCTGCTATTTATGTTACTCTTATCCATCAAAAACCTACAAAAATAATTAAACTATTCCTCCCCTTCTTCCTTCTTCCTTCTTACTTCTTCCTTCTTCACTTCTTCAATTCTAAAAAAATCTTATATATATTTCAAAATATATCATTATAGATCCATAATCTGGACACAAAGAAAAGTATTGTAGTCCAGACGATCGAAGTATGTACGAAAAAATAACTCCCCCAACCACCGGTTCTAAAGTCAGTTTCAGCAACGGTGAACCTAATGTTCCAGACGACCCCATTATCCCATTTATCCGAGGCGATGGTACAGGGGTAGACTTGTGGCCAGCATCTCAAAAAGTCTTCGATGCGGCGATCGCTACTGCCTATGGAGATAAACGCAAAATCAATTGGTTTAAGGTTTACGCTGGTGATGAAGCTTGTGAAAAATATGGCACTTTCCAATATTTGCCGGAAGACACTCTCAACGCTATAAAAGAATATGGTATTGCTATTAAGGGTCCTTTGACAACTCCCATCGGTGGGGGTATTCGCTCTTTAAATGTGGCGTTGCGTCAAATTAACGATCTATATGCTTGTGTTCGTCCTTGTAGATATTACGCGGGTACTCCTTCTCCCCACAAAAGTCCAGAAAAATTAGATGTGATTATTTATCGGGAAAATACCGAAGATATTTATCTAGGAATAGAATGGCGCGAGGGTACTGATATTGCTAGTAAGTTGATTGACATTTTAAACAAAGACTTAATTCCTGCTACTCCCGAACATGGCAAAAAGCAAATTCGCCTCGACTCCGGTATTGGAATTAAACCTATTAGCAAAACTGGCTCGCAACGGTTAGTCAAACGTGCTATCCAAAATGCTTTACGTTTACCTAAGTCAAAACAAATGGTAACTTTGGTGCATAAGGGTAATATTATGAAGTACACCGAAGGCGCATTTCGTGACTGGGGTTATGAATTAGCAACTACTGAATTTCGGACTGAATGTGTGACGGAAAGAGAATCTTGGATACTTTCTAATAAGGAGGAAAATCCTAATATTAGTAGTGAAGAAAATGCTCGAAAAATTGACCCTGGTTATGATGCTTTAACAGCAGAAAAAAAAGCTGAAATTTGCCAAGAAGTTGAGGATGTATTGGCAGCTATTTGGGATAGTCATGGGGATGGAAAATGGCAAGATAAAATTATGGTAAATGACCGTATTGCTGATAGTATTTTCCAACAGATTCAAACTAGACCAGGGGAATATTCTATTCTGGCAACTATGAATTTGAATGGAGATTATTTATCTGATGCTGCTGCTGCTATTGTTGGTGGTTTAGGTATGGGACCTGGCGCTAATATTGGTGATGAATGTGCTATTTTTGAAGCTACCCATGGCACTGCACCAAAACACGCAGGTTTAGATAGAGTTAATCCTGGTTCTTTGATTCTTTCTGGGGTAATGATGTTGGAATATATGGGTTGGCAAGAAGCTGCCGATCTAATTAAAAAAGGTCTTGAGGTTGCTATTTCTAATGGTGAGGTAACTTATGATTTGGCAAGGTTAATGGAACCACCTGTGGGAGCTTTGAAATGTTCTGAGTTTGCTGATGCAATTATCAAACATTTTAAAGATTAGATAAGTGTTCAACAATTAATTATTAATTATTAGGGTTTGCTTATGGAAGTCTTTTAGTAGAGGTAGGAGACAGGAGACAACCCACCCCTCGCCCCTCCCAGGAGGGGAGGGGAAGACAGGAGAAATGGGAATTTATAGGAGGTAGGAGCGGGCGTTTTGTCCCTTAATTTTTCTGCCCAAATCTTGACAAAAATCCGCTCCTAATTGAATAATTACTACTTAAAACCTCGAACTTTTTGATACTTAAAAAGGCACTTACCTTTATCTATAAAGGCTTTTCTATTTAATCAGCAAGCCCTAATTAATAATGAATAATTAATTATTACCTCTCCCTGAAAAGAAGAGAATTGACAAAATGGAGTTTTTTTTCTTTTTTATTCTTTAAAGGAGAGGCTTTAAACCTTAATTATTTAGTAAATGATAGAAAAAAAGGTGATTCATCTAGCACTATGAACTTTTTACCTAAAATAGCGTTTCTCAAGTTGCTGAGGTACAGTGATTTTTTTTATTTTCTACTCACTACTCTCTACTCCTTACTTCCTAAAACAAACAAATTTTGTATCTCGTCAGGATGGGAATTGCTATACCTGATATAGCAGAAGGAAGAAGGAAGTTTGTAGCAAAAATTTTAGTATTTCATATAAGCTTTTGATATATCCGCGCCCTTTCCTTCGATTAGACATAGGCGTGAGAATTAAAAATAAAATCAATTCTTATCTATAAATTATCAATTCTTTTTCCCTGTTCCCTGTTCCCTTTTTATCTATAAATTATTAATGATACCAATTCCCATGCATTAGTGCTATATTTTGGCAATACTTCAGTTGTCAACTAATCAGCATAAGCGAAATCACTTTGCATGCTAATTTTAGCTTGCGTTAATGTTAATTATTCTTATATTTACCGAAAAATTGTGGGTATGCGCCTCCCCTTTTAAGGGGATAATAAGCGGTCGTTTGCGCAGCATTCCGTAGGATGGGATGGCGAGGTCTCGGAGCCATATCCAATCGACTCCTGTGAAGAAAAATTTTCATGAATTTGTCAATCCTCTTCTTTTCAAGGAGAGGTAATTATTCATTATTCATTATTCATTATTAATTGTTGAATTCTCCCTGTACGGACGCCCTTATGCAACGTCCCTACCCACTCCCCTACTCCCCCTCCTGGTAGGGGGAGGGGCGAGGAGTGGGTTCCCTGCTCAACAAAATGTAGAAAAGTTTTTGAGAAATGGTATTATTTCTCCCTGTTCCCTGTTCCCTGTTCCCTCTTTTCTGAAGATGTCTATTGCTATATCTTAAGCTTAATATTGAAAAAATTATTCAGTTATGTCAAATATTCTCGAACAAGCAAAAACAGCTAGCCAAGAAAAAAATTGGTCTTTAGTTAATCAGTATTTACAGCAATTTTTATTAGCATCTCAAAAGACTCGTTTTGATGTGTTAGAAAATGCAGATTTAAATATAGCGATAGACCTAGCAATAACAGTTCTGAAAAATGGAGATTTTCAAGAAAAATGGGATATTTATAAAATATTTAAGCAGATTGGTAAACCAGCGATCGCTCCATTAATTGAAATGGTTCAAGATGAAGATTTAGACCTAGAAAAACGTTGGTTTGTGGCTCGGATATTGGCAGATTTTAACAGTGAGGAAGTTCGAGAAGCTCTGAAAAATATAATTATTAGTTCAGAGGCGGAAGATTTACAAGAAATAGCAGCAGATACTTTGGCAGTTTTGGGAGATTCAGCAGTTGATATTTTAACAGATTTATTGGCAAAACCAGATTCACGATTATTAGCAACAAAAGCTTTGGCTAAAATTAATTCTCCTAGTACCATAACACCATTATTAACTGTAGTAAAAGATGGAAATTATGAAGTTAGAAAAAATGCTATTACTGCCTTGAGTAATTACTATGATTCTCGGTTGCCTTTGGTCTTAATTTCCGCTTTAAAAGATACAGTAGCTCAAGTCAGAAAAGAAGCAGTAATAGGATTGAGTGCTTATGCTAATTTAGACGAAGAATTAGGTGTGGTGAAGTTGCTACAACCTTTACTGTGGGATATTAATTTTGAAGTTTGTCAACAAGTGGCGATCGCTATGGGCAAAATCGGTACAAATACAGCGGCAACGGCTTTATTTGAACTGTTAAAAACAACGAATGTTCCAGTTTTTTTAAAGCTTGATGCGGTGCGTGCTTTAGGTTGGGTTGAAACTCAAGTATCTGTGGAATATCTACAAGGTTTACTCGGAGATAATTCATTAGTTACAGTTGAGCATAAACCACAAATTGTGAATGAAATTATTACAGCATTAGGTAAAATTGAGCGTCAGGAATTAAAGCCAAAAGCTACAGAAGTTTTGATTGAATTTCTCAGAAGTAATAATTCAGTTTTAGAAAGCGTCCGTGTTAAAAATTCTTTAGTTTTAGCATTGGGATATTTGGGAGATATTCGTGCTCTAGATTATTTGATTCAGTTATTAGAAGAAGATGATGTTAGTGTGAGACTTCATTGTATAGCAGCATTGAAACAATTAGACTCAGAAAGAGCATATCAACAACTTATTTATTTTTCTCAAAAATCAAACATCAAATCTGAGTTAAAAACAGGAATAACTACAGCTATTGCTGAATGGAATTATTGAAAAGGTTAGGTTTTATGTCTTAGGTTTTAGGTAAGTTTTTTTCCCTACTTAAAAAGGGAGTAATACCAAGCGTGAAAAAAGAATGTTACAAATAGTTTCAAACTTTAGATGTGAAATAATTTCCTGAAATTACTGTAGTGTCAAAGTTTTGAGTCTATAAAATATTACTTTTAACTTTATAACTTTTAACTTTTAACTTTTGACTTTTGACTTTTGACTTTTGACTTCCGTGAATATGTTATTATATAATAACATGAGGTATAATTTGCCCCTATTTTTAGCTCTAATTCCAGGGATAACTTAAAATCCTGAATCCCCTATTAACTGCCCCGGCGGGAAGTCCCGCGCTGTAATTTTCAATGAGCGCGTCGGGATGAAAGCCGGGCATTATGCGTGTAGCTAGTCCTGATTTTTGATATAATAACTAATGTAGATATAAAGGTCGATACTACAATGCTACTGAAATACAAGTACAAGTTAAAAGCACATAAAAAGCAAGTGGTGATTATATCTAACTGGTTAGAAATGGCCAGGAAGCAATATAATTATCGTTTAGCTGAAAGGTTGAATTGGTTTGAAGCAACGCGCACATCAGTAAACGCTTGTCCACTTAATGTTTCAGTAGTGCCAGTAGAACGAATTTATCAAAATATTCCTGAATTTAGAATACAAACACGAGACGGCAGAAAAAAAGACAGTAATGGTAATCCACTAACTAGAAAAGGTGACAAACATCCCAACATAATAAATGGTTATGTTGCTTGGGAAACAGTACAGTTAGCAGACCTATCACAAACTAAAAAACTTTTCCCTGAATATAAGTCCATACATTCCCAAGTTTTGCAGGATGTTATCCAAAGAGTACAAACAACAATGGATAACTTTACCAAGCCAGACAAAAATGGTAAAACCAGTGGTAAGCCTAAATTTAAGGGAAAACATTATTATAATTCGTTCAGTTATCCTCAGTTATCAAATACCATACCCGTCAAAAATTCTAACGGTCGTTGTTGTGTCAATCTACCAAAAATTGGTTTAGTCCCTTTCGTCTATAATCGCCAAATACCAAAAGGTTTCAAGGTTAAGACAGGTACAGTAATTCGAGAAGCCGACGGATGGTATATCAGCTTCACGATAGAAGATAAAACCGTACCTGTAGAGGTTGCAGAAATTCAACCCACTGAAGATAACTCAAAAGGTATCGATCTAGGACTGTTGCACTATGCTGTTACATCCGATGGAGAGTTTGTAGAAGTTCCTAAATTTTTCAGGCTCTGTGAGCATCGCTTGTCTAAACTACAGGTGAGATTGGCTAAGAAACAAAAGCATTCAAAACCTTGGAAAATTCTCAAACGTAAAATAGCAAAACTTCATCAATTAATAGCTAGACAGCGTGTGGATTGGCAATTCAAACTTGCTTATCATTTGTTTAGTGATGTAAGCGTGATATTTTTAGAAGACCTACAGATAGCGAATTTAGTCCGACGTTGCAAAGCTAAATTAGGCGGTAACGGTCAGTTCTTACCAAACGGCCAATCTGCAAAATCAGGATTAAATAAGTCTTTGCAAGATACTGCTTTTGGTCAATTCATCCAAGTTTTAGAGTATGTAGCTTGGAAACTGGGTAAGCGAGTTGTAAAAGTAGACCCAAAAGGTACGTCTCAACATTGTTGGAAATGCTTGAATAAAGTCTCTAAAAGCTTATCAGAGCGCTGGCATTCATGTCCTAAATGTGGACAAGAACTAGACAGGGACTATAACTCAGCACTTCTGATACAGAAAATCGGATTGTTATCAACACAGGAGGAGGACATCACTTCTGTTAAAACTGCGGTCAGGGCGTCTCTGAGTGAAGAATCCTGCGCTCTCCCGTAGGGGAGCGTCGGGAGTATGTCAATAAAATGAAATACTGGAAATCAGGTAAACAACTACAAAATGGCAAATATATAATTCAAGACCTGCTTGGTATTGGCGGTTTCGGTATTACTTATCGTGCTTTAGAGCAAAGCTCTAATCAATTAGTTGCGATTAAAACTCTCAATTATCGAGTACAACGTAAACCAAATTTTGATAAACATCAAGAAAATTTTTTAAATGAAGCCTTATGTTTAGCAAAATGTAGTCATCCCAATGTTGTAGAAGTTCACCGCCTTTTTAAAGAAAATAAATTATGGTGCATGGTGATGGAATATATAGATGGGGATGACTTAGGAATTTATCGTGAAGAACAAGACGGAATTATATCAGAAAGTGAAGCAATACATCTAATTAAACAAGTAGGAGAAGCACTAATATTTATACATAATCAAGGATTTTTGCATCGGGATGTTAAACCTCAAAATATTCTGCTACGTCGAGATACTTTAGAAGCAGTATTAATTGATTTTGGTTTAGCACGAGAATTTAATAGCGGCAGCGTACAAACTCATACAACAGATAGTACATTGTATTTTGCACCAATTGAACAATACGAAAGACGAGCAAAACGGGGAGCTTTTACCGATATATATGCCCTAGCAGCAACCCTATACGTTTTATTAACAGGCGAAATGCCTACACCAGCAAAAGTCAGACAAGAAGGAAAAATACCATTAATTCCACCAAAAAAATATAATTCCCAAATTAGCGATCGAGTCAATAATGCAATTATTCAAGGCATGAAATTAGAGCCAGAAGAACGGCCTCAATTTGTTGCTGAATGGTTGACTTTATTATCTCCAGTACAAGAACTTGTCATAACTAATTTACCCTCAACTTTGCCAGCAACTCTGCCAATAATTACCGATACTCCTCCAGAATTATTAACTGTTGATTCTAGTTTTGAACTCGAATTGGAAACTTTTAAATTTGAATATTTAACAATCAAAATTAGCTCAAAATGCGAAATAATTGAAACCCAAAAAGAGCAACGGAAAACTCAACAATTTATTGAAAATATTGCCAATAATATTTTCCTAGAAATGGTATCTATTCCTGGCAATACTTTCTTGATGGGTTCCTCAAAAACAACAGCAGAAAAATGGGAAACAGAAAGCCCACAACATCAAGTTACAATACCACCTTTATTTGTTAGCAAATATCCCATTACTCAAGCACAGTGGCAAGCAGTAATGGGCAAAAACCCAGCTTATTTCAAAGGAGAAAATAGACCAGTAGAAATGGTATCTTGGTATAACGCAATTGAATTTTGTCGTCAGCTATCTGCTCAAACTGGAAAAACCTATCGGTTATTATCAGAAGCAGAATGGGAATATGTTTGTCGCGGAGAAACAACTACATTATTTTGCTTTGGTAATAGTCTGATAACTGACCTAGCAAACTATAATGGCGAAGAAGCTTATGCTTGTTCATTACAACAAAATTATCGCGAACAAACAACAGATGTAGGTAGTTTTCCACCCAACGCTTTTGGATTATACGATTTTCATGGAAATGTCTGGGAGTGGTGTGCCGACCCCTGGCATAATAATTATCGGGGCGCTCCTTCAGATGGTAGCGTGTGGGAAAAAGATGGCAATTATAACTACAGAATGTTGAGAGGAGGAGGATACTTAAACTATTCTAAAGGTTGTCGTAGTGCCAATAGAAATTGGAAAACTCCCAGAAGTAGGTATAAGTCAGTAGGTTTTAGAGTGGCAGTTTCTCATCCTGTTTCAAAAGAGGGAACAGGGAACAGGGAACAGTGGTGCGACCCCGCGTCGGCGGCAGACGCAAGGGAATGCGCACCAAGAGAGGGAACAGGAAGAAATCATTGATAATTTATGGATCGGGACTTATGCAAATTTACTTTTAAACCACCATCTGTAGGGGTGAATGGTATTCGCTCTAGCTATATGTAGATCCTCTGCGTAAGTCCTGTGGATAATAATTGATTTTATTTTGAGTTTTCACACCTATGTCTAATCATCTATTGCTAAATCTTTCTAAATTCTCTTCCTTGGGGTGTCTCCTAAATTCTAAATTCTAAATTCTAAATTCTAAATTCTAAATTCTGCTTTGAAATTTTATTGAAAAAAATTAATTTTTGTAACTTTCAAATCCCCGACCAAAATTTTCAAGCTCTCCCCGCCAAAATATTTAGATAATATTTAGCAAAAATTTCATGGGAGAGTTTGACCAAAAACTATCGCAAAGATCGAGTCGGTTAAATGTTACAGATAGTATGGGAATTTATATTTTCTTTTGCAGGTTTAATACCCCACCGTCTGAACGGTGCTGAAAATTGTTTGGAGTTTGTAGGCACTAAGTAGCCAGTAGTTGACTATCTATAAGCAATTTTCCCTGATGCATAGCTGCCTTCTTCAAGACTTAAATTTGCATCAGAAACTTAGTCATCAACAATATTAGCCCAATCAGGAAAAGAAGGAGGAAAGAAATTAATATCATAGTCCGACTCTTCCCACTCATTAACCCACAATGGCACTACTCCCACTCCTTGTATAGGAGTTCTAGAAAAAACCCTTTCCCCAGATTCAACAGTGTGAAATATCTGTTTGAGGGTATCTCCTAAATTAAGGGCTAAACTTAATAGCTCATCTAATTCAGGAGTAACCCGCTTCACTCTTGGTTTGTCCTCCTCAACCCACAGGAGTTTTAGAGACTTAAGGGATCTTGGACTTAGTTGACTTCGATAGTAAACACGCTTAAGTTGGGCCACAGGCTCTAGACTCCTTTCTACCCGGCGAATTTGCTGTAACCGGAGATAGTGCCACTCTGCCAAATGCTTTCGGTCTTTAGGAGGTATTTTTCCTTTACTAGAGGAGTGTTGGAACCCATATTTTGCGCAACTACAACCAAGATTAGCTAAAAGATGGATTAATTGTCTTTCTTTAGGAGTAGCTTGTCTTCTTTCTGCAGTTCTTGTAATAACCCTTTTTCTTCGTGTAGTAGTCGTTGTGTCCATCATTTTTCGATAATAGTAATCAGAACATAATACAAGGATAATCTAGGGTAGAACCCTAATTAGTAACATATAGTTCTACCCATATCTGAATATCCACTCTAATTTGTCTTTACTGTCTCCAGGAAGTTATTTCTGCCTTCCTTATAGTTTATTCTCATTTCTGTGTATCTATGTCTTCTTTATTCCCATCTTCATCACTGCCTTCATAACTAATTATCTGACTCTTTTCAATGCTACTCTCATTAGATGGCCTTAAATTACCAGCTATGGCCTTTGGTAGTTGGCAAAACGTCAAGCCTGCGGAGGCTATTAACCCAAAAATGATAATATTCTGTTTCATAGTAGTAGATGAACCCTGTTTAGTTTTTTAGATAGACTCACGATACTCTGCAACCTATAAAAAGTGGGTTGTTGCAAAAGACCTCTTGTCTTCCGATGAATCAGTCTGCAATTATAAAAGAAGCATAGGCACGACCTGATGGATCGCAAAAGCCGGAAGTGAGGTGTTAGTAGTCTTATTACTATTTTCTCCCCAATCCTGCTATTTGGGATGTGGAGACTAAGCCATTAGGGAGTTAAACCATCAGGTAATTAGTCCATCTAGGAGTTATCCATCAGGGGCATCTACTATTTCATTTAACTATCAGGGTGTATCTCCATCTGCAGTTCTGAACTAGCTGTTTATTTTATAAATAGACAGCTTTTTTTAATTTGAGGGTTTACTCGTTTGTATGTATAGCAATGAGCGCTGGTATATTTACAAATTGCAGAAGGGGCCAAATAGCTAAAAGTCTTATATTATCAGCAATTTATTTCCCCTGTTGCCTGTTGCCTGTTGCCTGTTGCCTGTTGCCTGTTGCCTGCACACAGCGCTATACAGAATTTTCTAGGTGAAAGAAAGACGGAATAAGGAGGAAGGATCGAACTAAAGTCCAAAACTTTGAATCCAGTCTTGATTAAGTTTTAGAACAGATATTAGGTTCAAATCTTCTCAGCCTTAAAAAAATGTAATGCCCTTTAATTTTAATTGGGTTTCAACTTAAATTTTACCGAATAATTAAGGTATAAAGCCTCTCCATTCATGGAGAAAAAAGCGGTCGAGGGATGAATTGGTTTCCTAACTATATCCAATCGACCAAGAGAAGAAAAAAATTCATTTTAATCCAATCCTATCTGTTTTCAAAGAGAGGTAATTCTAAATTCTAAATTCTTAATTCTAAATTCTTGAAATAGCTTTTGTCCCTAAATTTAATACTATAAATTATTGTATTCCCAAATATTTATGTAACTGCACGGATAAGCGGTAACTAGGATATTTTTGGAGTAATTCTAAGACCAATGGTAAGGCAAGATTACGACTGTACCATTCGGGCTGGAGAAAAACAGGCATATTATTATTTGCCAATAAAATTTTACTATAAAATTCTAACTCTTTACCAGTTTCTATTACTAATTTTATTTCTGATGCCCTCATCCACATCTGTTTTACAACTGGATATTTAGGACTAATATGTTGTTTAGGGCTAAGGGTTATCCAAGTCTGAGGTGAAATTTCTTGCCAATAGCAACCGGATGTTTCTATAGAAACTTGTCTGCCAGTAGCTTCTATCCTATTTACTAGATTAGGTAACTGTTTATGGATAAAAGGTTCACCGCCAGAAATAACAACTCTGGGAGAAAATAACTCATTAATTAACTCATCAAAAGTTTTAATTTTTCTTGGTAAATTAGTTCCTCCATCGGCATAACCAGTATCACAATAATGACAACCTACTGGGCAACCAGCAAGACGAATAAAATCTACTGGTGTACCTGCCCAATGGCCTTCCCCTTGAATGGTTTTTTGGAAAGTTTCATGTATGGGAATTATTAATTTTTCTGTCATGTTTGAGTTATAAATAGGGTTTGCTGAAAAAGTCTTTTAGCAGGGGTAGGAGTCATGAGTCAGGAGTCAGGATTAATGGAGAATTTAGAGCAGGTAGTCGGATATATTTATCCCTTTATTTTTTGCCGTAGTTCGCACAAAATCCTAACTTTTTGGTCGTTCAAGTTTAAAAATTTGCACTTTTTTTCGTTATAAAAAGGCACTTACCTTTATCTGTAAATTATTTTATATTTAATCAGCAAGCCCTAAATAAGAATAAAACAAAGTATTTTATTTTAGTCATTGACATCTTCCATCTTATAGTCATTTCAGTTTAGATTGAGACAAGCTTTTCTTTAAGAGAAAAGGTTTCAGCAGAAAAAGTGTTTCATTCTTATTTAAAATGATTATATAAGTAGATAAACTTTAAACAATGCCTGCTAAAGATATTTGTAACTACTATAGCAGTCGAAACAAAGGTTAGGACATTTATAAAGGTTAAAACGAGCCTCAGGGATTACTTTTGACTTTTGACTTTTGCCTTGTGCGGAGCGCTACAATGGAACCGAGGTCGATATTGCTGAAGAATTAGTGACATTAGGAGTTCCCAAACACGATATTGTTTTAGGATTTCATTCCCCCTATATGAGGCAATTTACTGAGTATGGGATGAGTTAATTGGAGTCGGTTATCAAGAGTCAAATTCTCAGTTAAATATTAATCATAAATACTTACTGAATCGTTGACTCCTATTGACCACTATAATTTCCTTCTTACTTTTGACTTTTGACTTCCGCGTAGCGGCACTAATCAATTACAGGGTTAAGTTTTTCCTTTTCAATAGTTACTTTCCTCGGCACCATAACGGCTAAAGCTAAAGGAACTACCTGGAAATGTGCTGGAGTATAAGTAACAATTTCCCCATCTGTATTAATGGGACGAGGTTTGCGGGTATAAACATTAAATACAGAACCAGTAAGAAAACGAAATCCAAAATTTTCTTGATATTTTCCTTGCCATATAGAAGGCAACATACCGATAAATTGCCAACAATACTTGATTTCTAAACTGTATAAATCTAGTCTTTGGTCATCAATAGCAGCATCGTGAGCAATAGTCATACCACCTCCATAATGTTTGCCATTTCCTACCGCAACTTGCAGAGTTTTAACTATTTTTGTTTCGCCATTGCAGTGAATTTCTGCAGTAAAAGGGCGACTTTTTAAAATCATTTTAGTGGCAGTAATAGCATAAGCTAATACACCCCATCGACGTTTTGCTTCTTTAGTTAAATTGTTAGTAATATCTACACTTAATCCGATACTAGCAACATTGAAAAAATATTTGCCATTAACTACACCTAAATCTATATAACGTTTTTTACCTGTAGCGATCGCTCGACAAGCTTCAAATAAAGAATCAGGAATTCCTAAAGTTCTAGCTAGATCGTTAGCTGTTCCTAATGGTAAAATTCCCAAGGGTAAACCTGTTTCTACTAGAGCATCTACTGCTAAGTTTAATGTGCCATCTCCACCACCAATAATTACCATATTTACCTGGTTTTTATAGTTTTGAATAAAATGGTTAAAGTCCTGGGGAGATTCAGTTTCTTTACAAATAACTTCTAAGCCAAAATCTTGTAAATAATTTAAAGCTAAAGGTAAATTATTAGTGACTTTTCTAGCATGGGGATTAATCAATAAAAGAGCTTTTTTTGATTCTATTTTATTTGGTTTCATAAAGAAAGTCAAAATTTAAAAGTAAGGATTTAAGCAAGGAATCAAGAAGTAGCAAATTACGATAACTTTATAACCGGATTTCATATTATTGCTGAAATTGGAGATATTTATCTCAACTTTGGTTGAAGACCCGCGCTCTCCCAAAGGGGAGCGTAGGGATGAATGCGAGCGCATTCCGGAGGAAAAACCAATCAATCTTGCGGACTAGCAGGTAACTTCTCTACCCTTGTGTCAACCTCTAGACGTTTATCTCCTACCTCAGTTGGCAGACTATCTATAAAGTCGCTAATCAATTGAGTCATAGTTTTCTGCTTTCTAGCTGCATATAATCTAAGCTTATCTAATCTCTTTTCAGTTATTCGACAATGCAATGATGTTTTCACTACTTTTATGTTGCATATGTGTACATAATCTATTATATTTCAACTACAGACAAAAAGAATAGGTTGCAGAAAATAATTGAAAGCCAGATACAAATGTCGCATCTACCCAAATCATGTCCAAGTAACTAAGTTAAATCAATTGTTTGGTTGCTGTAGGTACGTCTGGAATCAAAGTTTAACCTATTGCAATAAATTATATGCTTTAGGCAAAAAAAAGCCTGGTTACGTTGATTTAACTAAACAATTCATAACTCAAGCTAAACGCGAATTACTTTGGCTGAAAGATGTAGCTTCTAGCCCGTTACAACAATCACTAAAAGATTTAGACCAAGGTTACAAAAATTTCTTTGATAGCTGTACTGGCAAGAGGAAAGGAATTAAGGTCAAGGCTCCTAAGTTTAAGAGTAGAAAGTCTAAACAGTCTGCTAGGTTTACCAATAATAACTATTAAGATTGGCCAGAATAAAATATTCTTGACCAAGATTGGAAAAGTAAAAATAGTTTGGTCAAGATCACTCCCTAGCAAACCAACATCAGTCACAATCATTAAGGACTGCGCTGGTAGATATTTTGCTAGCTTTGTAGTAGAAATTAATCCTGAAATCTTACTTAAAACTGATAATTCAATAGGCATTGATTTAGGAATTTCTACATTTGCAACTTTGAGCAATGGAGATAAATTTGAAGCACCAAAGCCATTAAAGGAAAATCTTAAGAAATTAGCTAAGTTTCAACGTAAATTTGCCAAAACTGAACTAGGTAGTAAACGCCGTGAAAAACGCAGACTAAAAATAGCTAAACTTTCCTACGGAATGCTGCGCAAACACGCCAAAATCAAAGACATTAGAACAGATTTTCTTCATAAGTTGTCAACTGATTTAGTTAGAAAATATGATGTTATTGTATTAGAAGATTTGAATGTTTATGGTATGGTTAAGAATCGTAAATTAGCTAAAGCAATTAGTGATTTAGGTTGGAGACAATTTAGGACTTTAACAGAAGCTAAATGTGAAAAATATGGTAAAGAGTTTAGAGTTATTAATCGTTGGGAACCTACTAGCCAAAAATGCAGTTGTTGTGGGTTTAAAGGTGGTAAAAAAGAATTGAATGTCCGTGAGTGGACTTGTCTCAATTGCGGAACTTTCCATGATCGTGATATTAATGCTGCTACAAATATTTTGCAAGTTGTTAGACCGAAAACCAAGGTTGAAATAGTTCAAAAGACAGCAGTAGATAATCCTATACAGCTATCACTTTTTGATACAGTCGCGGGTGGGCAGTCCGAGACTTTAAACAAGACGAGGAGCCGTCGTAAGTCGTCCCCTAAAAAGGATGCTAACAGCAATGAGTCGTCTACCCTCCCTGAGTTCATTCAGCTTAGTCTGTTTGAATAGATGGGAATCCCGCGCGGTCTAGAATATAGCAGCGTCGGGAGGATGTCAAATATTACAAATTATGCATGAATGTGGGCGAGTTTTAATTGCTTATTTTTTAGGTGCTTTGGGAACAGTTTTGGGAACTATACTAGCATAATTTAAAATTCGTCTTTAAGCACAGGATATTACTGGTGATAACACAGTTCCTCTGCAAGAGGCTAGCTAATAGCTGAATGTTTACAGAAGAGGTAATTTTAATTATTAATTATTAAACTATTCCCTGAGTTTAAATTCATCAAATTTGACTACATTAGAATTAGGTTTTCTGGTATCAAAATAGTAACTACTAACTGTTCCTGTCTCAGTCTCAAAAATACTAAAAACGGTAATGTCATTACTAGCAATATAGGGTTGAGGTTTTCCCTTTTCATCTAGCAAAGGTGCAATGGTTGGAATTATCGGTTCTAAACCATTAGGATTTCCAATTTCAGCATATTTTTCCTGATAATCTAAAGGTACATTTCGCTTTTTATCTCCTACATAAGCTCCATAACTATTACCGACATTGGATGTTTCTAGAAAGTGCATTCCACTCGGACTAACAAAACGATTCCAAAGATGAGAATGCCCATAAAATACTAACTGTACGCCAGCAGTTTCTAGCAAGGGTAAAATATCTCGAATAATATAGTCATTTTGTTGGGGATATTCATAACGAATCATTGTAATATTGCCATTTTTATCTCGGTCAATATATTGTATGGGATTAGTATAAGCAGGAGCAATATTTTCACCAAGAGAATGGGGTGGATGGTGAAACATTACGACTTTATATTTAGCTTTTTTAAATTCTTCACTTGCCAGTTCTTTTTCTAACCAATTATATTGCTCGCTACCTTGATTAATAGGTTCAAAAATATGCTGGCCATAGCCCCATTCAGCCGGATTATCAAAATCTTTTTTTCGTTCCCGATATTTGCCTCTCGCATTATCTCTTAAATGAGGAACTCTCCAGATATTCGTAATATATAAAACTACTAAACGTACATCGCCAAAAGTTACAGCATAGTAATTTTTTTCCTCTGAACTATTTTGAGGCAGAGTAAAAATTTCTTGGTAAGTGTCAGTGTTAAAAGAATTATTTTTTAACCAAGCTGTATCAGGATCGATATTTGTGGAATTTTGCCTATATAAATCTGACGGAACATCTCGTGGATAGGGTTGACTAAATTGGTAATTCAAAGAAGTTTTCATGGAAAATATACCCATAACTTCGTGGTTGCCAATTGCTGGAAAAAGAGGCATATTTTGAATTAATTCCCCTCCTGTGTAGATAGTTTTTGTACCATTTTTTTCTAATTCATAATTAGCTCTACCTTGGAGATTAGAAAAAAAAGCATTTCCTCGATTATCATCAAACCATTCTGAAGCACGGTCGGGAATATTAACTAAATCTCCAGCAAAAAAAATAGCGTCTAATTTATCAAAAGTTTTAGTTACTTTTTGTAGATTTGCAGAAGTCATTGGTTTTAATTGATGGTCGGAAGTTAGGAGAATTTTTAAAGGTTTACCAGGGGTTGGTTTAGCAGCCAAAGTAAAAATTTTGCTCCTCATATTTTCCCCATTTTCCTTTTGGCTAATAATTCGATATGGCACAGAAATATTAGGTGTTAAACCAATAACTTTTGCCTCGTGTCGCCAGATATCTCGCATAATAGGTTGTTGATAAATTAAACCTTTTTCTGTTTGTTTTCCTACGCGAGAATCTTGGTCTTCTCTAGTCCGACTTAGTTTAGTAGTATTTGCCTCAACAACTTGATTCAAATTTTCACCATAAACTACAAAATTTCCTTTGCCAGGAAATTCAGTAAACCAAACAACTTGTACAGAATTTTCTGTCGGAGCTTGGAGAAATGGATCTGTTAAAAATTGAGTTGGAGATTCGAGAGAATACATAATTATAAATATGAAAATAACAACAATAATTAAAATACCAAAAATCCATGGATTACGATAAGAACCTCTGGGATTTTCAAATGTTTCTGGAGGAGGATAGAACATAGAAATAATTAGGGTTTGTTGAAAAAGTATGCATGGCAGGGGCAGGAATCAGGAGTCAGGAGGAACGGAGAATTTAGAGGAGGTAGTCGGATATATAAATCAGGAATTAGATGCGAGAATTGAGGTGTTCCTTTAAAGCATGGAATATAGCAGCTATCTTATTCTTGTGTATTTGTTTTTCCCCTCCATACCTATTCCTTATTCCCTCCATACCTAAAACAAAAGTCTCCAATATCTCACAACTAAAATTATATTGCTATATTTATCCCTTTATTTTTTTTGTCATAGTTAGCCTAAAATCCTAACTTTTTGGTCGCTCGAACTAAAAAAAAATGCACTTTTTTTTCGCTGTAAAAAGGCTAAAACCTTTATCTATAAATGCTTTTATATTTAATCGGCAAGCCCTCATTATACCAATTTAAAAAAAGAATACTACAAGAAACTGCATCTGGATTAGAGATGTTTAAAATTAGCTGCTCTAATTCATTTCATACAGCTATTTCTATTATTTTTTTTCTTTTTTTATTCAGTAGTTTTGTAAAAGTAGTGATTTATACTGGAAGCAAGAAACAATTAACAATTAACAATTAATAATTAATAATTAATAATTCATAATTACCGATTTAAGGGAAAAAAAGCGGTCGAGAGATGGCGAGGTCCCCTCGCCATCTCTAATCGACCAAGAGAATAATTTTTTTCCTTTTATTCAATCCTCTTCCTTTTAGGGAGAGGTAATTATCAATTATCCATTATCAATTATCAATTATTGAAAGTACTTTTGAGGATAGTGAGGTACACTTATAGGACTATTCTTATATTTCCTATTCCCTGTTCCCTAGAGCAATAAAACTTTGTACCTCATCAACTAGAAAACTGTTGTAAGTCAAAAACTGAGGATAATAACTACGGTAGTTCTCCATAGTAATGGTATACAGGAAAAAGGAATACTAGGCACGGGAGCAAGATGCTCCCACTGTTCTCGTAACAAAAATAATGACAATGTACAACCATTACAATGCAGCACCACCATAACTACTAATATTGAAGCTGAAAATTTATGGTAAATTTATGAATAATTTGGAAAAAATGATGCTAAATAAGAAAAATAATTTGTCAAATTAACTAACACTATTTTATCAAAAAGAGGAAAAAAATTGATATAATTAAATCTGACGATTAGTTGTAGCTTTTTGGTAAAAAAAATGCTTAATCAATATACAAGAATTACTAATTATTACGATTTATTGATGATGTCTGGCTACTATGACTACCATAATATAGCTAAGGAGGCATACTCAATTATAGGTAATAATTGTCATATTCTTGAACTAGGAACAGGAACGGGATTACTTGCAGAAAAATACATATAAATCGACCAAAACTGTCAGTTTACTGGAGTCGATATTACACCATCCTTTTTGGAAATTGCCAAAAAACGTTTGGGAAATAAAGCTAAGTTTATTGTCGCTGACGCCCTAAAAATGGAATTAAATAAAACCTTCGATGTTGCTATATCAAATGCCGGAGTTTGGCTATTTATTAATTGGGGTGATCGCTTGGAGTTAGTAAGTCATATTCCTGATGTTCAAGCTAACTATCAAGGGTTAAAAAATTTAGCTCGTCATTTACGAACTGGAAGTTTGTTTTTGTTAAGTATACAAAAGTCGGGGATTGATTTTGAACAACATTTACCAGGAGGAATTGTATATTCTCAAATTATTGAGGAATTAGAAGATAAAGTAGATTATCGCACTCGTAAAAAAAGCTATTTATTTAAGAAAGATGGTGAAATTCTAGCTCAATAACAACTAACAATTACCCTCTTTAGACAGGATGCTTATCAGAAATTATTTGATGAAGCAGGATTTGATTTCCAAGGTGTTAATAATGACAATAGCTTGGCGGTCTACAAAAAGATATAAAAGTCTATTGGTACTGAAACTGAAAATTTATAGTCTTTTCCTTCTAATAATTTTCAGTAAAATGTTTTAGATAGCCTTTTAGTCCACCAATATAAAACAGGTCTTTTAAATAAATATCTGTATTAGGTTTTAATAAGTTTCTTGGTTTAAACCCACATAATATAGAACTGTAAATAGCATTGCAGTCAAAATTATAAACTGGATGATATATATATGAAACAAATTCTTTATCTATTTCTTTAATGTCAACATAGTTATGCATTCTATCCCCTACTACCTGATTTAACAATAGAAAAAAAATACAAATTTGGTTTTTCTTGTGTTCTTTTTCACTTGTTTTCCATTTAACTCCATCTAGAATTTTCTGGCATTCATCATGTTCTAGGTTTACATAATCCTGCTCTAAAACAAAAAAATATTCATATTCATCTTCTTCATATTCATAGTCAACATTTTCCTCCAAAATCCTAGAAAAGCAAGTAGTTTTAACTTGTAAATTTACTGATTTATTATTTGTCAAATAAAAACCCGCTCCATCATCTCCCCATTCATATAACTCGTAATCAACATCACTAATTAATTTATATAAATATTGTTTTACAGATTCTTCCCCTATTTTACCTATTTTATAATTAATAAATTCATCAGGAAAGTAATCGCTATACCCACCATAATACTTGTATGTTAACTCCTGACAAAAGCAATTTAATTTTTATGCTAAGTTATAATAATAATCTAAATAATATAGATGAATAGCCTCATCAAAGTCATATTTACTCCTTGTAAAACTAGACATCCTGTCTTTTAGCTTGATAATAAATTCATCTTGTTGTGATTCTAAAATTTTCATCCAATTAACTTCTGGCATGAGATAAATTATCAATATTTGACTCAAATTGACTCTTTTTTAAATATTAAATTATACAACATTTGAATCAATCCGGTTAACAACTTTTCACTGAAGAATTTAAAATCAATACAGTTTATATTTTAATAGTCTAATTCTCAAATCAATATGCTAATAGTCCAAAAATACGGTGGAAGTTCAGTCGGGTCTGTGGAAAGAATTAAAGCAGTGGCCCAACGTATTGCAAAAACAGCAAGCGATCGCTCGGTAGTAGTAGTCGTTTCAGCAATGGGAAAAACCACAGATGGTTTAGTCAAACTAGCAAACGAAATCTCTTCCAACCCCTGTCGCCGAGAAATGGATATGCTACTATCCACAGGGGAACAAGTGACCATCGCTCTCTTGAGTATGGCCTTACAAGAGTTGGGAGTGTCAGCTATTTCTCTGACGGGAGCGCAGGTAGGAATAGTCACAGAAGCTGAACATTCCCGCGCTCGTATTTTACATATTAAAACTGAACGCATAGAAGAACATCTCCAAATGGGAGAAGTTGTAGTTGTTGCAGGTTTTCAAGGTATTAGTCAGACTCGCTACCAGGAAATCACAACATTAGGTAGAGGCGGTTCGGATACTTCCGCAGTTGCTTTAGCAGCAGCACTCCAAGCAGAAAGATGTGAAATATATACAGATGTGCCAGGAATTCTTACAACCGACCCCCGCATAGTACCTGAAGCGCAGTTAATGTCAGACATTACCTGTGATGAAATGTTGGAGTTGGCAAGTTTAGGAGCAAAAGTGCTGCATCCTAGGGCAGTTGAAATTGCTCGAAATTATGGAATGCCATTAGTAGTCTTATCCAGTTGGAGCGATGCACCGGGTACTCGTGTAGTTTCGTCAATACCCCAACATCGTGCTTTGCAAGATTTGGAGTTGACAAAATCTGTAGATGCTGTGGAATATGACATCGACCAAGGAGGAGTTTCTCTGTTGCGGGTTCCCGATCGCCCTGGTGTGGCAGCCAAATTATTTTCTGGTATTGCTGTACAAAATATAGATGTAGATTTGATTATTCAATCTATTCACGAAAGTAATACTAATGATATTGCTTTTACTGTTGGGAAAGATACTTTGAAACAAGCGGCAGCAGTAGCGGATGCAATACTACCTGCTTTAGGAAAAAATTCTGACCCCAGTTTGGGCGAACCGGAAATCAAAATACAAGAGCGACCTATTGCTAAAGTCAGTCTTGTGGGTGCGGGAATGATCGGACGACCACGAGTAGCAGCAAAAATGTTTGAGACTTTGGCAGCAGCAGGAGTAAATATATTAATGATTTCTACTTCGGAAGTTAAGGTTAGTTGTGTGGTTGATGCAGAAGACTGCGAAAAGGTGGTTAATTCTTTGTGTCAAGCATTTGATGTGGATGTTGCAGATATTTCTACTAACTCTAATGCTTCTAAGTCGGAAGAAGTTACCCCACCAGTGCGAGCAGTTGCTTTAGACATGAAGCAAGCAAGACTAGCAGTACGTCAAATTCCCGATCGCCCAGGAATGGCAGCAAAAATATTTGGTTTGTTGGCGCAGAATAATATTAGTGTGGATATGATTATTCAGTCACAACGTTGTCATAGTGTGAATGGGGTTTTGACTCGCGATCTTGCTTTTACTGTTTCCCAACCAGAGGGAGAAAGTGCATATCAAATTTTGGCAAATGCAGCATTAGAGTTTGGTTGGGGAGAAGTGGTGTTGGAGAGTGCTATTTCTAAAGTGAGTGTGGTTGGGTCTGGAATGATTGCACATCCAGGGGTAGCAGCACAAATGTTTGAGGCGTTGTCAGCAAGTCAAATCAATATTTTGATGATTGCTACTTCGGAAATTAAAATTAGTTGTGTGGTAGAAGAAGAGGATGGTGTAAAAGCGTTGCAAGCTATTCACAAAGCTTTTGGTTTGTCTGGAAATGAGGTGGTTAAAGTTCCTGTTTGATATTAATTAATCAGGTAGTTCAACAATTAATAATTAATAATTACCTCAAATAATTGACAAAAAAAGGAGTCAGGAGTCAGGAGGAAAAAATAAGGAACAGAAGAAGAAAGTTTTTTATTACTAATTAAGCGGACTAGATATACAGCTGATTCCACTTTTATTAGGTAAACCTGTCGCGGGCAAGATGCCCGCACTTGCATTCATTTAATTATTAATATTTGTACTTCATATACTAGGAATTCGCTATAAGTTATTATCCGAAAATAATGGAAAAAATGATAAAAATAAAATATTTGGTACGCGCTATTTCTATTGCTATTTTTGTGTAAGCATTCAGCCCTCCGCTATCAGCTATTGCTTTTAGTTTTAGATAAAAGTTTTACTAATTGAGGCAAAATTGATACTTACTACCAAAGTCGGCTGTAAAGTCTATATTTATTTAAACCTCCTCATAAGAGCTGATATCAAATCCGGTTGAATACCCACACTTTGGAGTCAGGAAGGCAGAAGGCAGAAGGCAGAAGGCAGAAGACAGAAGGCAGAAGGGAAGAAAAGGCTAGAAGGAAGAAGTTTTTTTATACCGAATTAAGCGGATTTGATATGATATGGGACAGCTAATAGCTAAATGCTGACATTTTTGTAATATCAATAATATGTCTTTTACTTGCTTATCCAATAATATTTAATTTGGTTGAGTGTCAAATAAACCCTAGAAAAATGGATTACCGTAGCTCAATGGGATTTTCTTGTAATTAGGATTTACTGATTAATTTTCAAAGCATTGATAGATAAAGGTAAGTGCCTTTTTAGGTGGAAAAAAGTGCCAGTTTTTCGGTCTAAAAAGCTCAAAAATTAAGTATTTTGGGTAGGCAAAGGTAGAAAAACAAAGGGACGATTCTCCCGACTTTCTCCTCTATAATTCCTATTTATCCTGACTCCTAAGCTAAAGCTGATTTATTACTTAATAACTGAAGTGTTCTACAAGAATAGCATTATTTTTAGAAATTGGTATTACTTTTCTCCTTCTTATATCATATCCGGATAATTAGTGATGAAAAACTTATCAAGAGTGCTTAAACAGTAAATCTTTCTATTTTCCCTACTCTCCTACTCCCCTACTCCCCCGCTCCCCTACTATTTTAATAATCAGTATTCAACCGGACATGATATTACTCCTGACTCCTGAGGACTGACTCCTCAGTTGTTATATTATGCAACGCCACTACTATAATTATTGAACTATCCATATAGCGTTTCCCAAGGTTGTGAGGTACAGTTATCTTTTTGTCTTTTTATTCCCTGTTCCCTCTTCCCTATTCCCTATTCCTTCAAACCTAAAATTTTGTACCTCACGCTTTTTGGGAATTGCTATAGTAATTTAGACTAAGTTAAAGACTTGAGCATCCCTTATGAAAAGACTAATTTCTATAATTATCAGTTTACTTATTCTGACAGCTATCTACTGGAAAATTGATTTTGCTGGACTGATAAAAGTATTCCAAAATTCTCACCCTATATGGATGGTGTTCAGTGTTAGTATGATAGCACCATTGACAATGTTAACTGCTTGGCGATTACAACAATTAATGCCAAAAAGAGGGAGTAAATCATCATCTTATCTAAATTTTGGAGAAGCAAATCAATTAATTTTAGCTGCTAGTGTATTAAATATGATATTACCCTCAAAAATGGGAGATATTGTCAAAGCTTATTTTATGAAACAAAGAGGACATTTAGAGGGTAGTTTATCTCTATCCCTAGTGATATTTGAAAAGGCTTGTGATTTAGTTTCTTTGTTAATATGGTGTGCTTTTGGATTGATTGTTTATCCAGAAAAAGATTTATTATTCTGGGTGATGACTGCTGGAGTAACTTTAGGATTAATTATTGGATTATTATTATTATCTTCTCGCAAATTTACCAATATATTTTTTCAAATTGCGCGGAAAATTGCTCCGAAAAAAATATATTCCAAGATTGATAGTTTAGAGCATTCTTGGATAGAAATGCACAGATATTTTTGGCATGACAAAGCACAATTAACCAAAATTGCTACTACTTCAATATTTATCTGGTTCGGGCATCTATTACAAATTTGGTTTTTTACTCTAGCGTTAAATGTTTCGGTTCCACTTTTGGCAAGTTTAGCATTATCTCCCTTAGCAATTTTGGCTGGATTATTACCTTTAACTTTTGCTGGAGTTGGTACTCGTGATGCTGCTTTTATTCTGTTTTATCAACCTTATTTTTCTACAGAAGTTGGAGCTGCTTTAGGATTACTTTGTACATCCCGTTATGTATTACCAGCAATTGCAGGTTTGCCATTTTTCGGACAATATTTAATTGCTATGGAAAAAATGCAGAATATTAGAAAATCTCAAAGTTAAAATTGGATTAATTCTTGAGAGTTTGCTAAACTGTTGTGCATTTAAACGATTTGCCGATCAAATCTTACTTCTAACTTTTGACTTTTGACTTCACATAAAGTTTTGAGCTGATAAAATCTTACTTTTGACTTTTGAATTTTGAATTTTGACTTCACATAGTACAGATATTTTTGGCATGACAAAGCACAATTAACCAAAATTGCTACTACTTCAATATTTATCTGGTTCGGGCATCTATTACAAATTTGGTTTTTTACTCTAGCGTTAAATGTTTCGGTTCCACTTTTGGCAAGTTTAGCATTATCTCCCTTAGCAATTTTGGCTGGATTATTACCTTTAACTTTTGCTGGAGTTGGTACTCGTGATGCTGCTTTTATTCTGTTTTATCAACCTTATTTTTCTACAGAAGTTGGAGCTGCTTTAGGATTACTTTGTACATCCCGTTATGTATTACCAGCAATTGCAGGTTTGCCATTTTTCGGACAATATTTAATTGCTATGGAAAAAATGCAGAATATTAGAAAATCTCA
>NZ_JAAHGO010000036.1:26653-88720 GCF_010672455.1 Okeania sp. SIO2C9
CAGAAGTTGGAGCTGCTTTAGGATTACTTTGTACATCCCGTTATGTATTACCAGCAATTGCAGGTTTGCCATTTTTCGGACAATATTTAATTGCTATGGAAAAAATGCAGAATATTAGAAAATCTCAGTAAGCATTCAGCCGTTAGCTATCAGCTATCAGCAATCAGCCATTGCTTTTTTTAGTTCTAGATAAAAGCTTGACTAATACCTATTTGATAAATGTTTGCTACATTTTATTGAGCGGGGGACCCACCCCTAACCCCTCCCAGGAGGGGAAGTAGGGGAGTGGGTAGGGACGTTACATACAACGTCCGTACAGGGAGAGGTAAAAATAAGAATAATTAATAATAACTGGCTAATAATTATCAAAAAAATATTCAGTCTGTGTTAATTACTTAATAATTGAAGTGTCACTTAAAACATAGCATTCTTTTTTCACGCTTGGTATAATAGTTTCAAATTTTAAATGTTAAAGCGCTTCCCGTTTTTATGAGGTACACCAGTCGGGGGCAAGATGCCCGCACTACAATGATTTTACTATTCAAGCTTATACCTCTTTTGCCCGAAATATGCTGTAAATAATTTCGGTAAATTACTGTAAAATTAAAGTTCTGTAGCTCTATAAAATCTTACTTTTAACTTTTAACTTTTAACTTTTGAATTGACTATGTCACAAATAATTTTCAACTTTAAATGTTAAAGCGCTTCCCGTTTTTATGAGGTACACCAGTCGGGGGCAAGATGCCCGCACTACAATAATTTTACTATTCAAGCTTGTACCTCTTTTGCCCGAAATATGCTGTAAATAATTTCGGTAAATTACTGTAAAATTAAAGTTCTGTAGCTCTATAAAATCTTACTTTTAACTTTTAACTTTTGAATTGACTATGTCACAAATAATTTTCAACTTTAAATGTTCAATAATTTCGGTAGATTACTGTAAAATTAAAGTTTTGTAGCTCTATAAAATCTTACTTTTAACTTTTAACTTTTGAATTTTGACTTCACATACTTTTGACTTTTGAATTAACATGGAAATTATTAGAAATAAAAAGTTTGGTTTACCAGATTTTAAGTTTTTCCTTGACAATCAAATACTGTCATATTTAATTATTGCTTTTGGGGTGGCTGTAAGGTTAGTTCAATATTTATCTAATCGTTCTCTTTGGGCAGATGAAGCGGTTTTAGCTTTGAATATTGTCAATCGTTCTTATTTGGAATTACTCCAACCTTTGGATTATGACCAAGGTGCCCCAATTGGTTTTTTGATGGTAGAAAAATTGGCAGTTCAGATATTAGGGAATAATGAGTATGCTCTACGTTTATTTCCTTTTATTTGTGGCGTAGGTTCATTATTTGTATTTTATAAATTAGCCAAAAAATGGATTCCTAAATCTGCTATTCCTATCGGTTTAATTTTGTTTGCCAGTTTGGAATATTTAGTCTACTATTCCGCAGAAGTAAAACAATATTCTAGTGATGTAGCGATCGCCCTCCTTTTATATCTATTATTACTACCTTTGGTTAAGGCAAAATTGAACTTTGGTCAAATGATTAGATTTGGTCTGCTCGGAGCGATCGCTATTTGGTTTTCTCATCCTTCTATCTTTATTTTGGCGAGTATTGGGGGGAGTGCTTTACTAATTAATTTTTGGCAGAAGGACCTGAGTAAAGTCAAAAATTTATTACTCATTTATTCAGCTTGGGTTTTCAGTTTTGTCATCTTTTATTTTGTGTCTTTGAGAAATTTAACTGGCAACGAAACTCTCACAACTTCTTGGGGCGATGGTTTTCCTAGTTCGACCTTTGATATTATTTGGATGTTTGATGCTTTTGGCAAATTTTTCTATAAACCTTTGGGCTTTACTAAATGGATGGATGGATTAGCTATTATCCTTTTTTTAATAGGTTGTATTTCTTATTGGTTGAGCAGAAAAGAAATTTTATTGCTATTACTTTCTCCATTATTTGTAACTTTTCTGGCATCCTTTTTACACCAATACCCATTTCGGAGTCGTCTAGTTTTATTTCTCACACCATTCGTAATTTTTCTCATCGCAGCAGGTGGAGGTTATATTCTGAGTAAACCGAAATTTCGACCGATAAAAATTATTGGGATTTTCTTGGTTATTTTATTGTTATATAAACCCTTATCAAAAGCTATTGATTTGATAGAAGACCCCATAACTTATTCAGAAATTAAACCTGTGCTGAATTATATTCAAAAAAATCAACAACCAGGGGATATTTTGTATGTTTATCAACGAGGAATATATCAGTTTCAGTATTATGCAGAAAAATATGGTTATCAAGAGGGAGATTATATTATTGGTGTGGATGACTTAGATAAATATGATGGTCAAGAATTATCAATTGCTGAAATGACAAGATATGAAAAAGACTTAGATAAACTGCGGGGAAATAAGAGAGTTTGGTTATTATTTTCTCATACTCATATTCCCGCAGAAAGGAGATTTTTGAATTATTATTTGAATGAAATTGGTCTCAGAATAGATACTTTTGAAAAGCCTGGGTCTTATGTATATTTATATGATTTGAGTTGAGGTCTGGCCTAAATAGGGTTTGCGTATGGAAAGTCTTTTTGCTGGGGTAGGAGACAGCTATACTGGAGACAGGAGACAGGAGAAATAGGAATTACAGGAGAAATAGGAATTACAGGGGATGTAGTTGGAAGAATTATCCCTTAATTTTTCTGCTCTTAGTTTGCTTTTTATGCTAACTTTTTGAGGTTTTTAGACTAAAGTAAGCACACTTTTTGGGAATCAAAAAATGCTCAAAACTTTTTTACTTGTCAATGGTTTGAGAATTAATCAGCAAGCCCTAAATAGGTTGTGATATTTTGTTTTTTCGCAAATCATTTCTACAGCCTGAAGGTTATAGCTGCCGCTAGGCTCCGCCAACGCGTTTATATGGGAAGTAAAGCGGAAGGTCGTTCTATCACTCAGAAACGATACAATTTTTTTTGTTGAATAAAAAGTCATGCCTATAGGCGAGTTACCCCAGTTAATACTTACGATATCACAAAAATTGTGAGGATGCAACCGAAAATCCTTTTACCCGCGAGGAGCTTAATCAAATGAATATATTTTTAGTTCTGGAATGAAGAAGGATTAATGGCAAGATTTAATGAGGTAAAAGCCAGCATTTTTATCAGGAGGGCTGCACAAGATGAACATCTTTCTGATATTGCTCTTGGAAAAAATTCCTGAATATGAGCGATCGCCCTGTTAGTAGGGAAAATAAGTTGAATAAAAAGTCATGCCTATAGGCGAGTTAGCCCAGTTAATACTTACGATATCACAAAAATTGTGAGGATGCAACCGAAAATCCTTTTACCCGCTAGGATCTTAATAAAATGAAGATGTTTTTAGTTCTGGAATGAAGAAGGATTAATGGCAAGATTTGATGATAGGAAAAATCTCACCTCTTTTCTGGAGATATCTAATACTATCAATTCATAAATTCTACTTTTTCAAAGCTTTTTAAGGTCAATCCATTTTTCCTATTATAGCAATTCCAATAAGTAGGGTTTGCTGATTAAATATCAAAGAATTGACAGATAAAGTTTTGAGAAATTTTAGGTCTTTAATTTGTCAGAAAAGCTTCAGAGAAAGTTTTGTTTTTTCATTAGCTTTTTAACTATTCTCTAAACCTATTTTATTGGTAAAAACATCTGGTGTTGGTAAAGAGGGTATAGCCCACCAAGGATTATCTTGTTGTAACTCCTCCAATTTATACGAACCAGTCGCAACAGCAATAGACCTAGCGCCAATAGCTTGACAACAGCTTATATCTTTGGGCGTATCTCCTATCACATAAACTTTTTCCAAGTTAATTTCTCCGACTAATTCTTGGGCACTGGTTAACGCTTGACGAGCGATCGCTTTTCTATCTGCTACTGTATCTGAAAATCCGCCCTGAGTAAAATTAAAATAATTATCTAAACCATAATGAGTAAGTTTTGCTTTTGCTCCTACAGAGGTATTTCCTGTTAGTAATAGAGAAATTACATCGTTACGGTTGGGGTGTAAATGAGAGAGAATTTCTTTGACTCCCTGTAATATTGCCCCTTGTTTTCTAGTAAGACTTTGAGGTAGGTATTCACTATAAACTTGTAATAATTGGTCTATTTTGCCATCATTGGGAGTAATACCCCCTAATTCTAAAATTTGAGCTGCTAGTGAGCGATCTGTTGCTCCTGCTGTGTTGAGCTGTGATAAATCTATCTCTTTGCCAATTATTTCTCTAGCAGCATCTTCTAGGGCAAAAATACCTGCTCTACCAGTGGTTAATAATGTTCCATCAATATCCCAAAATAGTATTGTAGTCATTTTGATTTGGAGTAACTGGTTAATTGTTTAGAAATTAATAAATATTTCGTACTTTTAACTATTATTTTATGCTCAAAGTATTTCCTTTCTCACCCATTTACGAATATTCTATCTTTTCTTACTTTTAAACTTTTGATTTTTGCCTACGGAAAGTGCTGTATTACTCATTATTTGAACTATTCAACTGCACATAATATTACTCCTGCTTAACAACTACTCGATGTTCTTGACTCAACAAAAAAATACCCACAGTAACAACAACAATACCCAAAATTTGCCAACTATTAATAGCTTCTTGAATTGTTAACCATGCTAAAATTGCTGTAAAACTGGGATTAATTGCCCCAATAGTTGCTGCAGTAGTAGCACCTATTAACTTAATTCCATAATTAAACATTAAATGACCACTCAAAGTGACGATCGCCGACAGGAAACCACCAACCCACATAGGAATCCAGTTAAGGTCAGCATTGTCTCCCTGCCAAATAAATAAACTAAGAGTAGATAACCCTAAAGCAGTAGCAAAACTAATCCAAGTAAAAGGAACTGGGTCTATAGTTTCAAAACTTTTTTGTGCATTTACAGTGTAGAGAGCATAAGCAAGTCCGGCAGCAATGCCACAAATTACTCCAATTCTGTTGTAACTATCGGATGTTGTCTGAGTATAAGGAATAGTCAAAAAAGTTCCAACTAACACAATAACTATTATCATCCAGCGAAACTTTGTAGGGGGAATACCCAAAAATGCCCAAGAAAATAGGGAAGTGAATATTGGGTAAGTAAAAAACAGAGTTAAAGCAATTCCAGTTTCGATTAAACCGATAGATATATAAAGTAGTGCTAAGTATAGAAACATTAATACTCCACCAAGGAGCGATCGCCTCAATATAGGACGCGCTTCATTATTTCCTAATACTCGAATATCTTGCCAGGTCAGCGGGTAAAGTTTTGTCGCGAAGGATGCCATTAATGGAACTACTAATACCATCCGCATAAACATTAGTAGAAAAGAATTTTGTAGGGTAGGAATAACAAATCCTCCTGTCTGAAAAATTCCCAAAATTGTCTGTTCATTGAAGAGAATTCTGACAATTACATTTTGGAAACAAAAACAGAATGATGCGAGTAAAACAATGATAAAACCAAACATAAATAATACCAATTCCCAATGCTATTGTTCTTTCATTATTCCGCAATTCATAATCTAAATTTTCTCAAAGGTAGAGTTAAAATTTAAAAATTTTTGCTTACGTTGTATTTTAGAGGATATCTGAAAAGTTTTTTGATACTGAATTTTGCCCCCCTAGCCCCCCAACTTTGGGGGGAACAAGAGTCAATTTGCTTCTAACCTACATTCCGCACGAGAAAACGTAGCATAAAAATATTAAGTCAAAAGTCATGCATTCAAAAGTCATGCATTAAGAATTTAAGAAGTAAGAAGTAAGAAGAAAATTTATAGTGGTCAATAAGAGTTAATAATTCAGTAAGTATTTATGCTTAATATTTAACTGAAAATTTGACTTTTGAGAAGTAATTTGTAAAGTATAAATATTTACCAATAATATAAATTGTATACTACTTTTAATGTTACAAATTGACGTGCGGAATGTGGGTTCTAAAAGTCCCCCAATTTTGGGGGATTTAGGGGGCTTAGATGTAGCATAAGGGACTTCTCAGACAACCTCTTATCGTCAAGAGATATGTGTCCTGTTTCGTCAAGTACATAATACTGCAGAAAGTATCATTTAATTTAAAACCTCCATTTTTTTACTATTTACTTTCATTTTTTTCTAATTCCATAAATTCATAATTTCTACTATTTGAATAGCTGTTCTTGCGGAACAAGGATTCTTTTTTTTTCCCTGAAAATATTCTACGGCATTCTTCATTGATATACCCATTGTATCATCAGCTATAGAGGAAATAATTTTTTGTACAATGCCATCCTGGCAAATTACAACTCTTCCTTCACCTCTATTTTTACCAATAATTGGCTCATAAAATCCAGCTACAGTTATCCCCTGGTTATGATCTTCTACAGCTAATACACGATACCGAATATTTTCTTCTTCAGGAGGTTTATAAAAGTATTTTAGAGAGTATCCTGGATAAAAATATTTGATATTTCCTGTCATAGAAGTATATAAAACAATTTCTGCACCGTTAACTGCCGTATAATGTTTTTCTACCATTCCTTGTTTAGGCAAAAAGTAATTTTTATCGTTAATATTTAGTTCTATATCTTGATAAAATATCTTGCCTACTTTTTGAGGAAAATATTCTTTTCCCAAAGCCATAACATTTGCAACTATATGTGAACCTTCATAGCCAAAAGCATAAAGTTTATCATCTACAAATCGACCATTAATAAAATCATTTATTCTATTTTTAGTCATTTCTGAAACAACCCTATGGGGGGTAATTTTCAGAGATGTAATTAGTTCTTTAACCTTCTGAGTTACTAATGATGCTATATAGTTTTCATTAACAACAAGCTTTCCTTTAAATTCCTGCAATAACTCACACAAGATTTGAATATCTTCATAATTGCAGATAGGTTTTTCTACAAGAATATTAGCCTCATTATCAATTTTTATAATATTTCTAATAACTTCAAAATGAGTATCAGTAGGAGAACAAATATCCCAGAAAAGGGGACGTGTTTCTGCTGCTTGTTCTAAGGATGAAAATATATTTATTCCTCTGTTGAGTGCCTCTTGTTGTTTAGCCGAATTTGGATCGATAATTCCTAGAGTATGAATTCCAATATTGCTTAATTTTTTTTCATGCCATGAAGCTACATTTCCATTTCCTACACGCACACATCCAAATAAATCTGACTTTCTATCTAAAAGATGAGAAAATTGATGAGTCCTAGTTAATATTTGCATATTTTTCAAAGCTTTTAAAGCTCGATATATTTTTCCCAGGGTCATTTCATTCTAGATTTTGGCAATGAGTTTATTGATTTTCAGACGGCGAAATATAAATTTCCTAAAACTTGAAATAACGTGGTTTAGTCAATACATAAAATGGCATAGTTTAGAATGAAACAACCCTGTATTTTTCCTGTTAGTTATTTACGTTTTTAGGTTTGTGGGCGATCGGTATCTATCGCTTAATTTTTAAGAGAAATAATTTTGATTTTTGTCTACATAGATACTTTTTAAAAGCTTGGGTATAATGAAATCTAAATTTAGTCAAAGATAAAATGCTTTTCTGTTATTAGATAAGCAATTAAGTAGAGCAAACTAAAAAAAAGACGTTGCATTTTTAATCAAAAAAAAACCTAAAGGCAATCAATATAAACTTTTGAGCTAATTTACAATTTGATACATAGCCCCCAAAATTTACCATGTTCTACTTACCATAAATCAATATAACATAGTAAAAATACAGTTGAGGCAGGCTGTCAGCAAGGCACGCGTTGAATCTACACCGTTACTACAAAATCATGTATATCCAAAATATTAAACAAATCTTAATCCCATTAAATACTCTAAAAGCAAATCAGAAAATATTTTGGCTAATTCTCAGTTTAACTTTCGCAACTATCTATAGCTTATTAGCACTTAAACAAGCATTTAGTGGAGAATATATTGTGCAAGATGATGCACGACAGCACGTTTTTTGGATGCGTCGTTTTTTAGACCCAGAATTATTTCCTAATGATTTAATTGCCGATTATTTTCAGTCTGTTGCACCATGGGGTTATAAAACTTTCTATTGGTTATTTTCCCAAGTAGGGATAGACCCAATGTTTCTGAATAAATTATTACCATTACCTTTAAGTTTAATAACTGCTGCCTACTGTTTTGGAATTTGTTTTCAGATATTGCCTATACCTTTTGCTGGTTTTATTGCCTCAGTATTATTAAGTCAAAATATCTGGCTTCAAGATGACATAGTTTCTGGCACACCAAGAGCTTTTTTATATCCTTTATTTCTGGCAGTTTTATACTATTTATTACGCAAATCATTAGTTCCATTTTTAGTAGCGATCGCTCTGTTGGGATTATTTTATCCTCAATACCTTATCCTAACTGCTTTGATTTTAATTATCAGACTTTTAAATTGGGAAAAAAGGCGGTTTTGTCTGAGCAAAAATCCACAGGATTATCTATTTAGTGGAGTAGGTTTAGGATTAAGTTTATTGGTTATTTTCTTTTATGCTTTAAATTCTAGTAATTATGAACCTGTAATTACAGCATCTCAAGCAAAAGTTTTGCCAGAATTTGGTGAAGCTGGTAGAAGTGTTTTTTTCTTACAAAATTCTTGGGATTTTTTCATCTTCGGCGGTCGTAGCGGTATTCTACCTCAACAATTATTTCTGCCTCGCATATTAATACTTGGATTATTTTTGCCAATACTTTTTCAGAAGGAAGAGGGAAGAAGGAAGAAGGAAGAAGTAATAGGGAGGAAGCAAGAAGGAAGAAGGAAGAAGCAAGAAGAGGAAATTCATAACTTTGATGGGGCAAAAAATTTTCTCAGAAGACTACCTTTAACTTTCAAGAAGGAAGAAGCAAGAAGCAAGAAGCAAGAAGATAAAATTCATAACTTTGATGGGGCAAGAATTTTTCTCAGAAGACTACCTTTAACTTTCAAGAAGGAAGAAGGAAGAAGCAAGAAGCAAGAAGATAAAATTCATAACTTTGATGGGGCAAGAATTTTTCTCAGAAGACTACCTTTAACTTTCAAGAAGGAAGAAGGAAGAAGCAAGAAGCAAGAAGATAAAATTCATAACTTTGATGGGGCAAGAATTTTTCTCAGAAGACTACCTTTAACTTTCAAGAAGGAAGAAGGAAGAAGCAAGAAGCAAGAAGATAAAATTCATAACTTTGATGGGGCAAGAATTTTTCTCAGAAGACTACCTTTAATTAAACAAATAACACCGAATATTAAATTGTTAGTTCAGATTTTTTTTGCTGGTTTAGTTTTATTTGTGGCAGCTCATCTTTTATTATTCAAATTACATTTACCAAGTCGCTACACAAATCATAGTTTTCGGATAATTTTAGCTATAGCAACTGCCGTTGTTTTGTGCATAATTTTAGATGCCGTCTTTCAGTGGGTAATTCAACAGCCATCTGACAAAAGTAGAAGAATTTCAGGATTAATTTTTATGGGATTTTTAGGAATTTTACTTATTGGTAATTTTAACTTGTGGAAAAATTTTTCTGACCTTGATTATCAAAAAGGTAAATCTCCAGAAGTTTATAAATTTTTTGCTCAACAATCAAAAGATATTCTCATTGCTTCTCTCTCAGAAGAGGTGAATTATATCCCTACATTTTCTCAACGTTCGGTATTATTTGCCTGGGAATATGCCATTCCCTATCATCTAGGTTATTACAATCAAATTAAACAACGAGCTACAGAATTTATTTTTGCTCAGTATCATTCAGATATTCAATTTATTCAGGATTTTATCAATACTTATGGAATAGATTTTTTAATCTTAGACCGTCAAGCATTTATACCAGAATATGTTCTGAAGAATCGTTGGTTGAGACAGTGGTATCATCAAATGGGAAATCAGATTGAAATTAACCTCCAAAATGGAACTATTCCTGCCATAGTTGGCACTATAGATAAATGTTCGGTTTTAGAAACAGAAAAATTATGGGTTTTGGAAAGTAAATGTATTTTGCTTGAATAAGCAATAAGAAAAAATACTGAAATTAGCAACCTCTTTTTTCTATATTTAATTTATCGTTATCGAGATTACAGTTTTGCCATTCTTTTGTTAAATTTAAACTTGCTTTTAGCTAACTTATATCTGATTTTTCATCCTCATGATAAGGGTAGGATATTTCTCTTTGAATTCTCCGGATGCTAGATTTCCTTTCTCCATAACCTAAAACATAAGTACCAATAAATAATATAGGCGAAATAACAAATATAATTCCCCAAAAAACTATAAACCAGTTAGGATGCTGTAGCATTTCAAGCGACATTTGTTCTGGGTTATTCAAAAAATTATTAATCCGGTCTACTTTTTGAGTAGCTACTAATTCACTTGAAGCAGAAAAAGCTTCTTGTATTGGAATTTCATCATATTCAGTCAAAAGAAATATTCCATATCCACTCTTTCGTTTATGACCCATTCGCTTTTTTTTAGTACCTTGAAGCTGTCCTGGAATAATTACAGTAATACGTTTTCCACGCAAGCCAAAATAAGTAACTTCACAGGTTACTTTTTGGTTTAACTGGAGGCGTTTACATTTTAGGGTTGTCAGTTCAGAACCAAATAACAAATATAATCCTAATACAAAGGCAAAAATAAAACCTATAGGTTCAGGAAGATTAATTTTTTTTGACATGGCTTATCATCAGATAAATATTTAGTAGACTTCTTGAAAATTATACAAAAATTTCTCGCTCGATCGGCTATATAGTTCTATGTTTTTGGGCAACAGAGATTAAGATTAACTTCTAAATAAATTTACAATATGGTGTTATACCATTTTGATAAATGTTTGTTACAAATGCTAGAAGCAAGAAAGAAGGAAGAGGGAAGAAGGAAGAAGGAAGAAGGAGGAAATATCGAAAAAAAAGGGGGGGAAAATAGATATAAATATCTAAAATTAATTGGAACGGCTATTTTTAAGCATGCGCGGTCGATATCTACCTTTTTGTAGCATTCTTTTTTCAAATTGGTATTATTTCAGTTATTAGTTGTAAATTTTCTAGTATTATCTTTTCTAGATGAATTCTATCTGGATTTAATACCTTATATCTACACAGTGTCTATAATTAGTTAGGGTTAATCCCATGAAGTAGTAACTTTTCAGTATCCCCATCCACTTTTTACTTCTTCCTTCTTTAAGGTAATGAAATGGTGAAAATTAGCACATTGAAAAATCAAATCCTCAATCCCATAGCTCAAATTTTTATCTTAGGCTTAATTTTCGGAATTTCCTATACTCAAGACCCTCTATATACCTCAAATCAACATACTAAATTTTTACAAGGATTAGCTAAAGCTGGTTCTGGTTATTTAAACAAAGATTGGTTAGCTAATACACTCGACCCTTTACCTGCTTTTACTTTTTTAGTTCAAATTACTTACACTTACTTTCATGAAAACTTTTTCTACTTTTATTACATTCTCATTTTTGGCATCTATATTTATAGTATGCTTGGCATTGCTTCAGTAATTTTTAAAATTAATACTTCCCGACTGAAAGTACTAATTTATTTTCTCCTCCTCCTGACTATCCACTGTCTACAAATCAGAATATTTGACTTTAAAACTCATGTACATCTCCACTATGGTTTAGCCGAACAATATATTCTCGGTGACTATTTTCAACCCTGTACATTTGGAGTCTTAATTATCTTTTCTATCTATGCCTTTCTCAGAAAAAAACCTTTTTTAGCAGTCTTAGCTTTAGGAATAGCTGCAACCTTTCATCCCACATATCTCCCTAGTGCAGTTTTACTAACTTTAGCTTATTTGATTCTCACTTATAAAAATGAAAATAATCTCAAAAAATCATTATTAATAGGTGTCGTTTCATTTATCTTTGTCTTACCAGTAGTCAGTTATATGACTATTACTTTTAAACCCACATCTCCAGAGCTTTTTCAAATTTCTGAAAGCTTACTTGTAAATAGAATTCCCCATCATTCCTTCCCCGATATTTGGTTAACTGAACCTGCCGCCACAATACAAATCTTAGTAGTAGCGATCGCTCTCTATCTCCTCCGCAAAACTAGACTATTTTTTCTCCTATTTTTTCCCTTTGCCACAGCAACTATTCTGACAATAATTCAAATAATTTCTGTCAGTAATACTTTGGCGTTTCTTACCCCTTGGCGAGTCTCTGCTTTTTTAGTTCCGATTTCTACTTGTATGATAAGCGCCTATATTGTCGCGGTTATTTTTGATAGGTATCATCCTCAAATCCTGAAATACAAAAAACTGCTTAAAATTGGCACTTTAGTAGGAATACATCTTTTCATCTTGTCAGGAGTAGGAATACAACTAGAAAAGCTAACTATTAATCAAAAAGATACGCCAATTATTATGGAATATGTCAAAGAAAATAAACAGGTGGGAGATATATATTTAGTTCCTTACGCTTCTGGGAAATTCGTTGATTTTAGAATTGCTACAGGTGCGCCAATTTTGATTAATCTTAAGTCTCATCCCTACAAAGATACAGAAGTTATTGAATGGCACAATAGACTATTAATGGCGCAGCAGTTTTATGATAATTCTGCCATAGTTAAATGTCAGGCTTTGCAAAATTTAATTGATAAATATCAGATAACTCATATAATTATTGAAAATGATGATTATATTGAATGTTCAGGAGTAGAAAGAACTTATATAGATAATTTATATAAGATGTATCAAATTATTGAAAAATAGCTACTATTGAAAAATTTTGCTTCTCTTCTTCCTTAGAAGGAAAAAGCAAGAAGCAAGAAGCAAGAAGGAAAAAGGAAAAAGTGAATGGGGACTCAAACCCCAACCAATTGTAAACACCCTGTAGACGGCGGGGTATTAAACCCAAAATAAAAAGAGAAGCAGCTACCATTGACAAAATAATCCCTATTTGATAATTTTCAAAAAAATTACTAACCAAAAAATGCTGAAAAGGGTCTAGATTAATCTAGGAAAAGCAAAAAAAAGAATTATTTCCAGACAAAAAGTACAAGAAATCAGGCATAGTTAATCAATTCATAAAAATCATCATCACTACCCTTTCCTTGAGTATTCAATTGGAGGTTTGAGTTATGAAAAAGTTGATTTTCAAGAACAGTATTGCAGAGGAAACCTTGTGGAAGCTGTCTAACAATTGATTTGGTGAAAATTCCCAATCAAATTGAACCTAAAATCTACGACTTACCACCTTCTTTAATGCTACCCTTTCCTTGAGTATTGAATTGGAGGTTTGAGTTATGAAAAAGCAGATTTTCAAGAACAGTATTGCAGAGTCAACTTTGTTGAAGCTTTCTCAAATTGATTTGCTGGAAATTCCCAATCAAATTGAACCTAAAATCTATGACTTACCACCTTCTTTAATGCTACCCTTTCCTTGAGTATTGAATTGGAGGTTTGAGTTATGAAAAAGCAGATTTTCAAGAACAGTATTGCAGAGTCAACTTTGTTGAAGCTTTCTCAAATTGATTTGCTGGAAATTCACAATCAAATTGAAGCTAAAATCTACGACTTACCACCTTCTTTAAGGCTACACTTCTATTGAGTATTGAATGGGAGGTTTGAGTTATGAAAAAGCAGATTTTCAAGAATAGTATTGCAGAGCAAACCTTGTTGAAGCTTTCTCAAATTGATTTGCTGGAAATTCACAATCAAATTGAACCTAAAATCACAGTATTGCAGAGTCAACTTTGTTGAAGCTTTCTCAAATTGATTTGCTGGAAATTCACAATTAAATTGAACCTAAAATCTACGACTTACCACCTTCTTTAATGCTACCCTTTCCTTGAGTATTGAATGGGAGGTTTGAGTTATGAAAAAGCAGATTTTCAAGAACAGTATCGCAGAGCAAACCTTGTTGAAGCTTTCTCAAATTGATTTGCTGGAAATTCACAATCAAATTGAACCTAAAATCACAGTATTGCAGAGTCAACTTTGTTGAAGCTTTCTCAAATTGATTTGCTGGAAATTCACAATTAAATTGAACCTAAAATCTACGACTTACCACCTTCTTTAATGCTACCCTTTCCTTGAGTATTGAATGGGAGGTTTGAGTTATGAAAAAGCAGATTTTCAAGAACAGTATCGCAGAGCAAACCTTGTTGAAGCTTTCTCAAATTGATTTGCTGGAAATTCACAATCAAATTGAACCTACCACCTAAAACCTACCACCTAAAACCTAAAACCTACCACCTTCTTCAAAAATGTTCTATAAAAAACCTTATTTTACTTGGCTAAAAATATTTATTGCCATTACCTTAATCTTAGGAATATGTTTCAGATTTATAAATATTGACCGAAAAGTTTACTGGTACGATGAAACAATTACCTCCTTAAGAATTGCTGGTTATACTAGAGGCGAATTAGAGGATATAACCGATGAAGCTGACATAATTAATGGAGAATTTTTCCAGCAGTATCAAGGCACTAACCCTAATAAAAATGTCATTAATACTATCAACTCCTTAGCAACAGAAAACCCCGAACATTTGCCAATATATTTTGTACTACTCAGATGCTGGGTAAAATTATTCGGTCATTCTGTAGCAGTAACCAGAAGTTTCTCAGCTTTGACCAGCTTATTAATATTTCCTTGTATTTACTGGTTATGTCGAGAATTATTCAATCAACCATTAGTTGGAGAAATAGCGATCGCTCTGACGGCAGTTTCTCCAATCTCAGTATTATATGCTCAAGAAGCACGGGTTTATAGTTTATTTACAGTAACAATTTTATTATCAAGTATTGCCTTACTTCGGGCAATGAAAATTCCCACTAAACGTAACTGGCAAATTTACACAGTAAGTTTAATCTTTGCCTTATATACTCATCTTTTTTCCATATTAGTAGCCTTGGGTCATGGAATATATATACTTTTAATCGAAAAACTAAAATTAACCAAAAAATTCAAATCTTATCTCCTAGCATCTGTTTCTGGATTTTTAATTTTTTTACCATGGTTTATAGTAATAGTTGAGCATTTCGATGGCACAAAATGGGTATCTCGAACAGCACCTTTATTAACCTTGTTGAAAAGATGGTTTATTAATATAGGTTTTACTTTTATCGATATTCAAATTGGCTCTCCAGAAAGATTATTTGATGTCAAAAATATTGTTTTTGATAACGATGCTTTATTAAGTCTCAATACAATCTGGCCTTACTTATTATTGATAACTTTAATCTTAGTAATATACTCGATTTATTTTATCTGTCAGAATGCACCTAAATCAGTAAATCTGTTCATCTTAACCTTGATATTATTAACTCCCATAACTTTGATAATTCCTGATTTAATATCTGGCGGACAACGTTCAACTATTCCTCGTTATTTCATCCCTACTTACTTAGGAATTCAAATAGCTGTTGCTTATCTTTTGGCTACTAATTTAACCAACTTTAGCAACCAAGTTAAATATAAACTTTGGCAAATAGTAACAGTTACTCTAATTTCTGTCGGAGTAATATCTTGTGGAATTAGTTCCCAAGCAGAAACTTGGTGGCATAAATATAGTAGTTATTATGACCCCCAAGTAGCAAAAATAATTAACCAAACAAACAACCCACTTGTAATTAGTAATCATTCCCTTAGATTAGCTTCTCTGAGTTATTTACTTAATTCTCAAGTTAAATTTCAATTTGTAGAAGTGGGTGAAGTACCAGAAATTCCTGATGGTTTTAGTCATGTGTTTATATTTCGCCCAGAATGGAGTTTAATTTCAGGATTAGAAACACAAGAAAACTCCCCACTAGAATTAGTTCATAACAGTGGAGAACTCTGGATTTTAAAATAATCAGGAAAAAATTAGAAGGAAAAACGGCGTTGCTAAATTGGTGTATGATATTAATTTTAATTACTTAGGAGTCAGGAGTTATAATAAATAGCTTTGATACCATTTATTAGGTCAGGATTTATCTTTTTAGTCTAAGGGAAATATTCTGTAAAGTCTCTTATTATTCGTTACATTCTTTTTCCAAATTGGTATGACTTATCAAAAGTAATTATGATTTTTTCTGGTTCCCAGTTTTCAGATTATTCCGTTATAATTCAAATTATAAAAAGAACTTATATCAACAATTGAGAGTAATATCATGTCCGTTGGTATCGTTTGTGTAAAAGTTGGGAAAATATCTACCATATTTAAGGTTTTTCTTTCTCTTAAAGCTTCTATCCTAGATAACTAATAAAGCTTCTATCCTAGATAACTAAAGTCTTCTTCCTCAGAATATCCTATGCAAAAATCTTACTTTCGTTGGTTAAGAGTATTAATTATCATAGTCTTAATCTTAGGAATATACTTCAGATTAATCAATATTGACCGAAAAGTTTACTGGCACAATGAAATAATTACTTCTGTCAGAATAGCTGGTTATACAAAAGAAAATTTTTCTGACATTCTGAAAAAATCTGGTGTAGTCGATGGGGAAAATTTACAACAATATCTAAATATCGACTCTAACAAAACTTTTATTAGTACTATTAACTCTTTAGCAACAGAAAATCCCGAACAGGTTCCTATATATTTTATACTTTTGAGATGGTGGGTAAAATTATTTGATAACTCTATAGGAGGAATCAGAAATTTTTCTGCTGTAATTAGCTTGTTAGTATTTCCTTGTATTTATTGGTTATGCCGAGAATTATTTAATAAATCATTAGTTGGAGAAATAGCGATCGCTCTGACGGCAATTTCTCCAATCTTAGTCTTATATGCTCAAGAAGGGCGGAGTTATAGTTTATTTGCAGTGACGGTTTTATTATCAACTATTGCTTTGTTTCGAGCAATGCGAATTCAAACTAAACGTAGCTGGCTAATTTACACGGCAAGTTTGGTATTAAATTTATATACTAATCTATTTTTTCTATCAATAGTTATGGGGCATGGGTTATACCATTTCTCAAAAAGAATGCTATATATGATTGGGTGGGGAAGTGTGGGAAGTGTGGGAGGTGTGGGGAGAGGTAGGGACGTTGCATGCAACGTCCGTACGAAAAATCTATACTAACTGACTAATAATTGTCAAAAACAGACTTTTAATCTTAGTAACTATTGAGGTGTTGAAGTATAGCTGAAGTATAGCATTACTTTTGGTAATTGGTATTATATGTTCTTTTAGTTGAAAAGCTGCGATTAACTAAAAGATTAAAAGCTTATCTCCTGGCATCAGTTCTTGGATTTTTAATATTTTTACCTTGGATAATAGCCATAGTTAGCGATTATGAAGACACGGCATTTCTCTCTCAAACTATACCTTTTTTAACTTTAGTTACTAGATGGTTTATTAATTTAGGTTTTACTTTTATAGATATTCAAATTTGCTCTTCAGAAAGATTATTTGATGTCAGAAATGTAGCTTTGGATAATAATGCTTTACTCAGTTTAAATACAATCTGGCCTTACTTACTGGGATTAATTTTAGTCTTAATACTATACTCAATTTATTCTGTCTGTAGGCATCAGCCAAAAGAAGTAAGTTTGTTGATATTAACTTTCATATTAATTACTCCGATAAATATGGTAATTTCCGATTTAATGTCAGGTGGGCAACGTTCTACTATTGCCCGTTATTTGATTCCTAGTTATTTAGGAATTTATTTATGTATCGCTTACTTACTGACAAATAAATTAACCAATTTTACTTACCCACTTCAACAGAAATTTTGGCAAATAGTAACAGTTTTTCTCATCTCAGCCGGAATAATTTCCTGTGGAATTAGTTCCCAAGCAGAAACTTGGTGGCATAAATATAGTAGTTATTATTACCGAAAAATTCTGGGTATGCGCCTCCCCTTTTAAGGGGATAAAAAAAGAGAATATTTCAGATTTCAAGCCTCCTTATTGCAGAGGTACTGATAACTGATAACTGATAACTGATAACTGAAATGACCCCCAAGTAGCAGAAATAATTAACCAAACTAATAATCCACTTGTTATTAGTAATCATCCTCTGAGATTAACCTCTCTTAGTTATTTGCTTAACCCTAAAATTAAACTTCAATTAGTAGAAGCAGAAGCGGATGCTCTACCTGAAATTTCCGATAATTTTACTGATATATTTATATTTCACCGTACGAAAAAAACTGTAGAAAATTGTAACAGCTTTTATCTTGATATTGGATTAACCAATACTGGCTGTACGGCGCAACTCACTATTCCCTCAACAGTAAATGCTCCTGGGAATTTCTTTCTAATTATTTGAAGACTGCCATTGACATCGGCATTAATCACTTGGCCAGTTGCACTTCTAAATAAACCACGTTTGACTCGCTTGCCTACATAAGTTCTATGCTTACAAGGTTTTTCTAAGTCAATAGCAGATGTTTTACTGGTGTAACTTTCTTCCATTTCAATGACTTTTACCCCAGCCAGTTGACACTTATAAGTTATCTGTTGAATTAACTTACCGTGAGGTATTTGAGTAAAATTTTGGTTGTTTTTTTTGCCGATATTTGCACCTTGTTTCCAGTTATCATTTTTTCCTATGACTACAGTACCAATATTATTTATGGTTAAATACAAGGGCCACTAATTTACTGGTGTTATGCAGATAATTCTCTACAAAACGATTTCGGTGATAGGTTAACGCTTCAATCTTACGGCTAGTTTTTCTGTTGCCTTTGAGATGACTTTGGTACTTGGCTTTACGCTTGTTGTAAAGCTGATTAAAACTTTTTAGTGGCTTCCCGTTAATCAGCAGTGGTTTGACACCAGGCTTATTTGTAGATAGGGCAACTAATCTGTCAATTCCTAAGTCTATTCCAGCTACATATGTTGAGTGTATTTGTGGCTGAAGTGTTTTTTCATAGACTACTTCAATTATATAGCAGTTAGTAGCAGGTACTATCCTGACTTCGATTACAGTTTCTACAATTACAGGTATTTTGATTTCACTCATGGATAAGTGACAAATACCATCTTTTAAAGGGGCTTTATAGACTGATTCTCTTGAATATATGACTACATTCCTACCTTGAGTTTTATTTTTATACTTTGGTATTTTTGGCTTGCCCAAAAACTTCCCTGGATGTTTTGACCATTCTTTGATTGCCTGAAAATAACCACGCCAAGTTGCAACCAAGCATTTTATTATTTGTTTTGATACTTTTGTTGGTAATGCTCTATAGGCATCGCTATCTTTGGTGGCGTGGTACAGTTTAGTTAGTGAGAGACTTTTACCAGTACAGAAAAAATGCTGACGACAGTGATAGTTAGCCAAGTTATACAGGTTTTTTGACTTAAAAGCTAACTCATCACACACCCGCCAAAAGTTATGTGTTCGTCTAATTATATGTCTGTCAACAACAATCAATTGTGCACTAACCCTCAAATTTTGCTGTAGTCACCTGTGACTACTATCATGGTCAAAATCATTCACTGCCTAAATTTAGGCTTTCTATTAATTTTTTTATATTACAATACTTTTCTACATTTGACAACTATTTTCTACAGTTTAAGTTTAACAGTTAATTACCCCGAAGATAGTTTTATTTCTCAATTAGAAACACAAGAGAATTATCAGCTCAAATTAATTCACAACTTCGGCGAACTCTGGAAATTAGTTAAAGATAAATAATCAAGATTTTCCTAAATCATCAAAATCTCCGGAAAACCCTCAGTAGATAACGTTCTACTGTGCATTGATAACAAATGACTCACAAAATAGTATTGGATCAGAATTGTTGGTGGTGGTGCATTGTAATGGTTGTGAATTTTTCGGCAATATTTTTTACGAGAACAGTGGGAGCATCTTGCTCCCGTGCGAGGTATTCCTTATTTGCTGTATACCATGATGCAGGACTACCGAATTGTTGTAATCAAAAGTACCGAGGCGTAATGGTCAACTAGGAAGTAGGTCAAAAACCCAAAAGCGACAGGAGAGAAATTTCCCAAAATCTGATTCTCAAGCTCTAAAAACTAGCTTAGGTGACTCCAGAGGAATCACCGAATGCAATCTTTAACTTATTTTGTCCTTTACACTCCCACCATTAAATCAGATACTATAATGGGAGTTCTCTTTCAAGATTTTTTGATAGAATTCATCAGTTGACAGATACATCAAGCCCGGCAATTCCCGCTAAAACCAGGTAAAACCGTTCATAGCAACGTGACGGTGTGAATCCATCAACGCAGGCGTTATCTAGCAATGCTTTGAGGAAAATCCCCAAAGCGCTATTTTTTGACTTATTTATGGCTAACTCACATGAGTATTTATTTTGCGCTTTCTTTTTCAAGACTTGGCAACCATTAGGAATGACTCAAAGTCGGGATCGAAATAACACGATACTCAGTTGTTAGTTATTTTGCAACTTCTATTATAACGCTATTTTCAGGAAATTGCCAGGGATTCTAAAATCTAGTAATCCACCAAAATTAAATTGTCTGTCACCCTAGAAATCCTTCAAGTACTTTTTGGAATATAAGCTATTTACTGCTGCAAACTTTTTTTCTTTACAGATAGTCCAGCTAATGCAGATACTCCTGCCAAAGTCCAGAGAGATGTCAAAGGTTCTGGAACGCGAGCACGAGGCTCTTTACCAACCTGAATCATATCAAATTGGGCATCAATTTCTGCCGGACCATCAATATTCAACTTAATTGCGCCAACACTAGTGAAATCTGCATTGCCAGTAAAATCACTAAAGAGGAAAGTTGCGGTTTCTGGAGTTGTGATAGGGTCGGCAAAATTCTTTGAAAGAGTTGAAACACCGTTCGCAAGGTCATAGATAGTAAATTCCAACTCTAAACCACCAAGGTCAGCTGAGAGGATTTCTACCAATATACGATCTAGAGGCCAAACACCACCAGTTAGGTCTATTCCTCCCAAACCATCTTCATCTACTACTGTTGGGTCGTCATCTCCATCCCAAACTATCATTCCAGACCCGTTAGTACCTACATTATTACTAAAATTAAGCACTCCTCCAGTTGCTTGCATACGAGTTTCAAGGAAACTATCAGCATCTCCCATAACTTCCATATCCCGGAAACCACCAAGAATAGAACCATCTGGTCCCACTTGGCTGTTACTAGGTATAACAGGGTCAATCGGCTGAAATCCAACATCCTGATTTACGCTAAAATCGTCGAGGAGAATTGGAGCTGCTTGGGCACTGCCTGCTCCCAACATAGCTGTGGCCGTCAATAAGCTAAAAATATATTTTTGATGTGTCTTCATACAAATTCTCCTTCCAAATAACTTTTACTTACAGATGGATATAACAGTTAATCAGCTATAGCTTATAGTCCTAAGTGCTTAATGCCTTGTTGAACAAAAGCTTGAACTGGAAGTAATTAGTACCAATTTAATGTGAAGTTGCACAGAATAAACTTAATCAGGGCATTGCTTTTAGCAGGTCTAGATCTAGTTATATACAACTTCATAAAAATTCAGTGTAATCACTTAACTACAAATCATAACTCTAACCATAACAATAAAGTAATCAGCCAATTCAACTAAATTAGTATCTTCACGAAAACTTCATATATTTAATTTGTGTAAATATATTAGTTTTTTTAATGTTTTTAATATGCTAAATAAAACAATAAAATTTTTATTATTGTACTAATAAATTTTTTGTGCAAGGAAGGTTAAGTTATGATTTAGGGTAGGCAAAAAGAAAAGATCAACCTGAGCTGAAAGCCTACCTTAAACTAAGCAATATATAGAAGATTAAGCACTCTAGCTTTCTTCATATTGGCTTAATTATAAGTGTCAAATCAACATAATTATTCATACACAAGACTCTCCAGATTTTTAGATTTAATATCTGAATTGTTGAGAGTCACAATTTTATTTATTAGCAAAATAATATTGATTTTTATTAATTATTCATAGAAGTAAAAACCATCTAATAACATAAATACGTTCATTCCCATAAGTTTTACTTATAGTGTTTTTACATAGATACGAAGTGTTTGTCTTCATAGAATCTTTACAAACCTAGCTACTACTCTACAACAAGGAACAATGAGAAAAATATTTCTCTGTTTTATACCAATTTGATAAATATTTGCTAAAAATAACTAGTGCAGGATGGCGGAAATAACTGACCAGTTACAAAATCCCAAAACAATTACAAATCAAAAATGATTGACTGTCAGATATGCGTCTTACATTCTGGAGGGGCTGTGTGCGGAATTACTTCCGCACAGTAGGCGCCCCGTAGGACACCTCGCCAATTAGCACTCGATGCATGAATTTTGACTTTTAACTTCCGCGTAGCGGCACTAGGTTATTTCTTAGGAGGACCGAGTCAGAATGAATATCTTTGGATACCATTTATAGCAGTCGCCACTATAGTTAGGACATCGGTTCAATAATGAATAATGAATAATTAATAATTAATAATTAATAATTAATAATGAATAATGAATAATTAATAATTAATAATTAATAATTACCTCTCCATGAATTGAAGAGGATTGACTAATTATGAAAATTTTTCTTCTCTTGGTCGATTGGACATGGCGAGGAGACCTCGCCATCCCACCCAACGGGGAAGCTGCGAAGATCGACCACTTATTATCCCCTATCCAAGGGGAGGCGCATACCCACAATTTTTCGGTAATTATGATGATTCATAACGCGAGCAAGATGTTCCCACCAATTGTCAAACAGCAACCAGACGGTTGCTATAGAATTCGTCGCTGCCTAAAAGATATGAAGTGTTTACGGGATGCTATGGAATTTGTCTTGCGTCAAGAATTCTAACAGTTATGGCGGTTGCTATATTAGGTCAGAATTTATCTTTAGAGTGCCGTCACTTTTTGTCTGGAAATAATTTTTTTTGCTGTTTTTATAGAAATTTAGTAGTTGACAACTATTTTTTTGTAACTATCTATGGACTATGGAAAAATTAATTTGCATAAATTTTTAACTGCACCCACTCCAGTCAGATTTTGGTTTTATTTAAGTCTGGGTTTAGCAGCAATTTGTGGAATTTTAGGAATAATTCCCGCTTTTAGTAATGAATACATCGTCCAGGACGATGCTCGCTCCCACGTTTTTTGGATGGCAAGATTTCTCAATCCCCAACTTTTTCCCAACGATATTATTGCTGACTATTTTCAATCTGTCGCTCCCACCGGATATACCTATTTTTATAAATTATTTTCCCTCATCGGCATTCCACCTTTACTATTAAATAAATTTCTACCAATCCTATTAGGATTAATCACAACTGCCTATTGTTTTAGAGTAGAAATAGAAATATTCCCAGTGCCACTCGCTGGATTTCTCAGCACATTATTTTTGAATCAAAATCTCTGGCTAAAAGATGACTTAATCTCCGCTACCCCCAGAGCATTTTTCTATCCTTTATTTTTGGCATTCTTATACTATTTCCTCAGACATTCTTACTTGGGAATTGCAGTAGCGATCGCTCTGCTCGGATTATTTTATCCCCAAGGAGTTTTACTCTGTCTTGCAGTCTTAGTCTTAGATTTTCTCCACTTCCGAATTCGCCCAAAATTCATCATTTTAGCTATTGGTTTAACCACAGGTTTTTTCGTACTTTTACCCTATGCTTTAAATACCTCCGAATATAGTCCGATTATTACATTAGCTGAAGCTCAAAAATTACCAGAATTCTGGCCGGGAGGTAGAGCTTCCTTCTTTTCAAATAATAGTTTTGACTTTTGGTTCACAGGCGATCGCTCAGGTATTATTCCCCCAGAATGGTTATCTCAATCTTTCCTACCTCCACAGGTTTGGGCAGGATTATTACTCATTTTATTAAGCTCAAGAAATTTTCCCCTAGCTAAAAAAATCTCTCATAAAATCATCCTTTTACCAGAATTATTATTAGCATCAACCGGAATATTCTTAGCTGCTCACTTTTTACTATTTCGGTTACATCATCCCAGTCGTTACAGTCAACATAGTCTCAGAATAATCATGGCTTTAGCTGGTGGCATAGCCTTCACTTTAATAATTGATTTTGTCTGGCAAAAATTTCATCTACTCAACCAGTCCTCCAAAACCAAACCAGTATTCAAGAATTTAGAATTAAGAATTAAGAATTTAGAATTACCTCCTCTTATAAATAAGAGGATTAGATTAAAGGATTTTTTTTCTTCTCTTGGTCGATGGGATATGGCGAGGAAACCCATCCATCCCCCGAACACTTTTTTCTCCATAAATGGAAAGGCTTTAAACCTTAATTATTCGGTTAAAATCAAAACTATATCTATATATATAGTGCTAATTCTCCTCCTGTTATATCCAGCTTTAACCAACAATTTTCCTGTGACTAATTATGTAGTGGGAAAAGTACCCCAACTTTATGAATATTTAGCCCAACAACCTTCAGATATTCGCATTGCTTCTTTAGCATTAGAAGCTAATAATATTCCTACTTTTGCTCAACGTTCAATATTGGTAGGTTCGGAATATGCTTTGCCTTATCATCAGGGATATTATCGGGAAATAAAACAACGAGCTCAGGATTTAATCGAAGCACAATATAGTCCTGATTTAAAACAGGTACAAAATTTTATTGAAAAATATGGAATTGATTTTTGGTTGTTAGATTCTCAAGGGTTGACTTTAGAATATGTCACGAAAAATCATCGTCTTAGGCAATTAAATAATACTGCTGCTGCTGTAGTTAAGATGCAGATGGAAAATGGTGTGGTTCCCAGTTTGTTAAATGCTCAGAAAAGTTGTCAAGTTCTAGATATTCCAGACTTAGTTTTATTAGAAGCAAAATGTATTTTAGAGCTTCAATCTTAAATAAGAGAAATTACTAAATTTTTCATTGTATGAAGCACTCAAAAAAAGCGGCGCGGGAGGAAATTAGGGTTGCACGACACCAAAAATTCTGATACACTTTTGTTATTGGGTGGTGTTCGCCCATGCGCATGACTTTTTATTCAACTAAAAATTATGTTTTGATAGGCGATCGCAATACAGAGAATGAGAAATAATCATATTGCATCATTTTGTGAAGCTTAAAAAAGCGGCGCGGGGGGAGAGAATTAGGGTTGCGCGGTAGCAAAAATTCTGATATAGTTTTGTTATTGGGTGGTGTGCGCCCCTACACATGACTTTTTATTCAACTAAAAATTATGTTTTGATAGGCGACCACAATACAGAGAATGAAAAATAATCATATTGCATCATTTTGTGAAGCTTAAAAAAGCGGCGCGGGGGGAGAGAATTAGGGTTGCGCGGTAGCAAAAATTCTGATATAGTTTTGTTATTGGGTGGTGTGCGCCCCTACACATGACTTTTTATTCAACCAAGGAATATCTACTAGATGCGATCATAAATATCAAGTTGCTGAGGACTGATGCTGATGATGAACTTTAGACAGTCCGATGCTTGTCCAACTCTTGAAAGAAGGTAAGTGTTGATGCTCGCTCAATTTATTGTTTAATGTGAGGGGCAACTACTATCTTCATTCTCGAAAGCACTCAGAAAAAAAAGCGGCGCGGCGGGAGGGAATTAGGGTTGCGCAGCAGCAAAAATTCTGATATGCTTTTGTTATTGGGTGGCGTTCGCCCCTACACATGATTTTTTATTCAACAAAAAAAATATCTGTAGATAGAACTAAATGCGATCGCAAATATCAAGTGGCTTAGAACTTATGCTGATGATGAACCTTCAATAATTGATAATGGATAATGGATAATTGATAATTACCTCTTCCTTTTAGGGAGAGGATTGAATAAAAGGAAAATTTTTTCTCTCTTGGTCGATTGGATATGGCGAGGAGACCTCGCCATCCCTCGACCGCTTGTTTCTCCTTTAAAGGAGAGGCTTTAAACCTTAGTTATTCGGTAAGAAAGTCCGATGTTTGTGTCATTGCTGCCCTTTTTCTACAGGACATAGAACCAAAAAGTCTTGATGTTCGGTCAATTCTCATTTTCTGAAGCACCAACAACGGTGGAAGGGAATTAGGGTTGCACGAAACAAAAAATTCTGATATAGTTTTGTTATTGGGTGGTGTTCGCCCATACACATGACTTTTTATTCAACTAAAATAATATAACCAAAAATCATAAGTGTGGTTGGAAACTCAAACCAGTTTCAAATCAATAGAATTTTGTAGCTAAAATATTGCTTCTGGATTGTCTAAAAAATTAAGAAAATTAGTATTAGTATTTTGCTTATTCCCTTCTTTTTTCTCCTTTCTCCTTTGTTCTTCCCTCTTCCTTGTTCCTTCTTCCTCCTTCCTTCTTCCTTCGTGAATATGATATAAAGAAATCGGGTTTTAACAAAAACCTCTGCACTTATATATTGTGAATATTTTATTTTATGGTCATCAGTTTCGATCGAGAAACTTGTAGTAATCTCAACATAACTGAATCCCGCGAATGGTTAGTCACAAACGGTATTGGAGGCTACGCTTCTGGTACAGTAGCTAACATCCTAACCCGTCGCTATCATGGATTACTCATAGCAGCACTCAAACCCCCATTAGGGCGTACATTATTGCTAACAAAACTAGACGAAACTGCCAATTATAAAGGTCTAGAGTATCCTCTTTACTGTAACCGTTGGGCTGATAGTACAGCAAACCCAGAAGGTTATCAACAAATAGAAAGCTTCCACCTAGAAGGAACAATACCAGTATGGAAATTTACATTTGCAGACGTGGTATTGGAGAAACGGATCTGGATGGAGCAAGGAGAAAACACCACCTATATTCATTATAATTTGCGCAATGGTAGTCAACCCTTAAACTTGGAAATTAAAGCATTAATTAACCATCGCGATCATCATCATCATACCAACGCTCAAGATTGGCAAATCAGCACAGAAAACATTAAAAACGGAGTCCGTATACAAGCTTTTCCTGAAGCAACACCCTTATATCTGCTGACAGACCCTCATCCAGATGACAAAAAATTAGTATCTACACCTGCCAATAATTGGTATTACGGATTTAATTTAGCAGTAGAAAAATATCGCGGTCAACAAGAATTAGAAGACCACTTACACGCTGTTACTTTTGATGCACAAATTGAAGTAGGCAAATCTCTAACTATAGTTGCCAGCACAAAAGAAAATGCTACTACTAATGGCGAGAGAGAACTAGCTTTTCATCATAATTACGAACAACAAATAATCCAAAAATTTGCCACTGTCGAAGCACCCAAGTCAGAAGTAAAAAATCCAGTCATTAAATTCTGGAAATCATTTACCCAGACAAAAGCTCAACCTATTGCAAAACCAACTCCAGACTGGATAAACCAATTAGTATTAGCAGCTAATCAATTTATTGTAGATCGCAAATCCCCCAAACATCCATACGGCAAAACTATCCTTGCAGGTTATCATTGGTTTGAAGACTGGGGTCGCGACACAATGATTAGTTTACCTGGTTTAACTATTTGTACAAAACAATTTGATGTCGCTAGGTCTATTCTGCTCACCTTTGCTGAGTATGTTGACCAAGGAATGTTGCCAAACCGCTTCCCCGACGGTAGTACTACACCAGATTATAACACTGTAGATGCCACACTTTGGTATTTTGAAGCAGTTCGTGCATACTATGAAGCTACAGGCGATCGCCAACTTTTAGTAGAATTGTTTCCAATTTTAGCAGAGATCATTGACTACTATCGCCGAGGCACCCGCTACAATATTCAGTTAGATACTGATGATGGCTTAATTTATGCTGGTGAAGCAGGTTCACAAATTACTTGGATGGATGCCAAAGTAGATGATTGGGTAGTGACATCGCGTATTGGTAAACCCATTGAAATTAGTGCGCTTTGGTATAATGCTCTGCAAATCATGGATAAGTTTGCCCAGCAGTTGGGTAAGGATAATCTAGATTATGAAAGGTTGGCAAGGTTGATAAAGGAAAAGGGTTTTGCTCGTTTCTGGAATCAAGAGGAAGGTTATTGTTACGATGTAGTTGATACACCTAATGGTAATGATGCTGCTTTGCGACCGAATCAAATATTTGCCTTATCATTACCAGGGAACGGGGAATTTAGTTATCCACCTCTACTGACACCAGAGCAGGAAAAACAAGTGATGGATATATGTACGCACAAGCTATTGACTCCCTATGGTTTACGCAGTCTAACGAATGACGCTCCTGAATACAAAGGTGTTTATGGAGGCGATATTTATCAACGAGATGGTGCTTATCATCAAGGTACTGTCTGGGGTTGGTTGATTGGTCATTATGCTGTAGCGCATCTACGAATTTATAACAACCAAGCAAAAGCTGAGGAGTTATTAAAACCGATAGCAGAGCATTTAACAGTGCATGGTATTGGCAATATCAGTGAAATTTTTGATGGAAATGAACCGATGACACCCCGTGGTTGTATTGCTCAAGCGTGGAGTGTTGCAGAAGTTTTACGAGCGTGGACGGTAATTAATAATGAATAATTGTATCCACTCAATATGATGGGGAAGGCAATTATCCCTCTTCTGTCACTCTCCGGTTTTTTTTATTAGAGTTGTTGGGAAATAAGAAAGAATAAATTGGCCACCGGACCAAATTCTCCTTTTTAAACGCCAATTTTTTCTTGGCTTATTTTACTTTATTTCCCAACAACTCTAATATAGGTCAACTTTATATTTACCTCTATCTTGTAAAGAAATCTATTTTCTAAACTGAACGCTTTAAATGAAAAAGTGAACAGGAAGTGAACAGAAAGTGAACAATTTAATAAAAAAAGTGAACAGAAAAGTGAATAATCGCCGTGAAATTACTGTGAGATAATTTAGATGTAGATTGAAAATTAATGGAACGTAGAACAGTCTCATTCTGAAACTCTTAATTAATAAAAAGAAAAATAATGTTAAAGAAGATTTATTTTTTAGCAAGCTTAATGACAGCTTTTACAATAACTCCTATTGCTTATGGAGCATCTTTTGAAGATAATTTTAGTGATGGAATCATAGATTCTTCTATCTACAGGCCTTTAGAAAATGGAATTATTGAAGAATCTTCAGGAACATTAAATGTAACAGTTAATGATATAGGTGATGGAGTTGATATATTTTTAGATGAAGTAATTCCTGATGCTCAATGGATTAAAATGGACTTTTCTATGTCTGATTTTTTGATAGGAGAAGGTCTTAAATTTGAAGTTTTTTCAGGAGAAAGTGATACTATTTCAGACTTTGATTTAACGGTATTAATAGACGAAGTATTAGTAGAGAGTTCCGGTAATTCATTATTACTTAATGAAAATGAAAAAAACTGTGCTATTCGTGTTAATGTAAGTATAGATTTCGCGAATACACGTCAACAGATAATACATTTAGATCAACCCTGTAGTGAAATTGATGCTTTTAAAGGTTTTTTTAGAATTGATTGGATTCCAAAAGATGGAAAATGGAAATACGATTTTGGAACTGCTTCAGGTGATACAAATAATATTCCAAATATAATAAATGATATAGTAATTCCAAAACTTAACCCGCCTAACAATACTGATAAGAAAATAGAACGTATAGCAGTAAACTTTCAGACTTTTATACCTCGTGATCCAATCTTTTCTATTGATAATTTTGGTGCAGAAGTAATACATCGTAGCACTAATGAAAATACTTCTTCAAAATCTATTGTTATGTTAGGAATTTTACTTACTGGCTTTTCTTTATCAAAAAAGCTAGTAAATAAGAATAAAAAATAAGAAAGCTACAAAAGACCGAAAATCGGAAATTGAGTCAATCTAGAGTAATATGTGAAAACGCCTTTGCAGGTGTCAAGCGCTATGGCTCTGTCAATCAGATTTACCGTAATCACAAGGATGATTTTGATGACAAATTAATGTTAACAGCGACTGGATTATGGAACTTGTACCTGATGGCAGCATAAATAATAAAATCAATAACCAAAATTGATCAGTTTGAGTTTTCATTTTTCACTAACCTCAGTTATTTCCCAACAACTCTAATACTTTAACCATTGCAGAGAAGATTTTTCAGTGTTAAAAAAAACATGAGACAAAACTAAAGAAGGTCGAAATTGTTTCTGGAGAAAAACGACTTTTACTGGAAGAAGCAACTGTAGAACAAATTAAAGATATTTTGGAAAGTTTCTGAGAAAATAGCTATGCAAATTCTTCACCTAAACTTGAAATTAATAGGGGATGATTATGCCCAATTTCGATACTTTTGGAATAATCCTAATGATTACCAATCTTATCAATTATCTCTGACAGAAATTTCCGCTCTAATCGAAAAATCAGAGGCAAACTATTACACTAGACTGCCAGGCGACTACGCCAAAACTGGTCAAATTATTTATAACTGGTTAGATGGAAATGACCGTATTTTGCAAAGAGAACTCGATAAATATCGACGGGAAGGAATTGTTTTAGCTATTTCTACCTCAGAAAGATTAGCTCATTTACCTTGGGAAGTGCTACATGATGGTAAAGGATTTTTAGTTCAGCGTAAACCTGCTATTATTCCTGTTAGTTGGGTGACGGATAGTCAACAACTTTATTTTCAAAATCAACCTCATAACCGAGCATTAAATGTTGTGTTTATGGCAAGTTTCCCCCGCAATATGGGAGACCATTTTTCGGAACTTGATTTTGAAGCGGAGGAGAGAAGTATTTTAGAGGCAACTAAAAGAACACCTCTTTATTTAGAAGTAGAAGAAAGTGGTTGTTTGACTGAGTTAGGTTATCTAGTGGAAAGTCACGAAGAGAATTTTTTTGATGTTGTTCATCTCACAGGTCATGCAACTTTTGAGGATAAGAAACCTTGCTTTATTACTGAGACAGAATATGGACAAGCAGAATATAGCAGTGCGGAAGATATTGCCACAGAATTACAATTTCAGCACCCTAAACTAATTTTTCTATCGGGTTGTCGGAGTGGATATTTATATCTGGGGAATATTCCGTCAATGGCAGAATCTTTATTAAGTCAAGGTGCAACAGCAGTTTTAGGATGGGGCGATCGGGTTTTAGATACAGACGCAACAACAGCAGCAGGAAAGCTATATCAGGGGTTGTCCTCTGGTAAGGGAGTAACCGAAGCATTAGCGGAAACTTACCAGGAATTAATTGAGGTAAATACTAGAGACTGGCATAAATTACGACTTTATGTGGCGGGTAGTTTACCGGGAGCGTTAGTAACTCCCTTGAGAAAACCAGGTCGGAAACCTGCACCTCGTTATCAGAAAACTATTGAATTTAGAGACCCAGAAGGTAAACTTAGGGTTGCTACTCGTAAAGATTTTGTTGGTCGTCGCCGTCAATTACAAAATTGTCTCCGTGCTTTTAAGTTAGATGATAAGTTGGGAGTATTAATTCATGGTATGGGGGGTTTAGGAAAAAGTACTATTGCTTCTCGACTTTGGGAACGTTTATCGGAATATGAAAAGGTTTTATGGTGGCGACAAATTGATAAATCGAATTTAGTAGAAAAATTGGCAGATAAATTGAGATATGCTGACTTACGTTTTGCTTTAAAAGATAATCAATATGAGCTTAAATATAGGTTGCGAGATTTGTTTGAAAGTTTGATTGAAGCAGGAGAAAAACCTTTTCTTTTCCTCTTTGATGACTTTGAATGGAATCTCGAACCTCGTGAAGGTGGATATGTTTTGAAACCTGAAGCAGCAGAAGTTTTGAATGCTTTGGTTTGGGCAATTCAAGAAGTAGGTGCGAGGGAAAAAATTATTATTACTTGTCGTTATAAATTTCAACATCAATTATTAAGTGAATTTTGGGTGCAAGGATTAAAGCCATTTCGCGAAGCTGACTTAGATAAAAAATTGAAACGTCTGGAGAATTTTAATTCTGGAAAAATTGATGAAAAGTTAATCGAAAGAGCATTAAAACTTGCCGATGGAAATCCTCGTTTATTGGAATGGTTGGATAAAGATGTGCTTTCTTGTGAGGATATTGATAACAGGTTAAGTAAGCTTGAATCTAGTTCTGAAGATTGGCAAGGAAAAGTGATTTGGTCTGAACTTTATGCACAAATTGATCAAAAAATTGTTCAGGTATTGAGTCATTGTTTGGTGTTTGAAATTCCTGTACCAATGTCAGCTTTAGAGGCGGTTTGTGAGTCGATTTCTGGTTATAAAGAACAACTGAAGAGAGGGATAGATTTAGGTTTGATAGAGGTTAGTTCGGAAGTAGAAGAATCTGAGCGTGTTTATCGAGTTTCGCGAATTTTACCTCGGATTATTTCGAGTATTAAATTGCCAGAAGTTCCTGAAGTTTATTCTTTGTATAAAAAAGGTTTGAAAAAGTTGTTTGAGGTGTGGGGAAGGAGAGACAATAGAAGCCAGGAAAAATGGCGTGAGATTTTCCGGTTAATGTTTGCTAACAAAGAAAATCCTCAGAGATTTCGACAGGGGTTTTATCAAATGCTTGATGCTGATTTTTCTGAAGTTGATGAAGCTTATGAGTCTGAACTTAGGCAAAGCAAAACTGAACTATCAGAGGATAATTTATATGTTCAATTAGAAGAATATTTGTGTCAAGGTGAATGGATAAAAGCTGATGAGGAGACAGCATTTATTTTTTATCAAGTAATGGCATTCAAGGATATTGACAGACATGATATTTATGAGGAGATTCCACTTTCAATACTGAGAGAAATAGACCAACTTTGGGTAAAATATAGTCATGGTAAGTTTGGATTTTCCGTCCAAAAGAAAATTTATCAGAGCGTGGGTGGTACGAAAGAATATAATGAGGAAGTATTGGAAGCGTTCGGCAACGAAGTTGGATGGCGTGAAGGAGGAGAATGGTTGTATTGGGATGACCTAACTTATCGCTTAGATATGCATTCTGTGGGGACTTTGCCTTCGGAAATAGCAGACTTTTGGAGGGAGGTGTGGATGGTACCTGAGAGTGGGGTGTGGGTGTTGCTCGCACAGAGACTTGTAGACTATAACATATAAGCGTTTCAGCCATTAAGAGAAAAAACTTTTAGGAACTCAATTTTACGAATTTTCTTTATTTCAGCATTTTTGATACCTGGCACAGTTCGGTTATCAGTTATCAGTTTTTGATAATCAATTTATTGGCGATCGCTCAGATACCATTTATCAGTTTTTGATAATCAATTTATTGGCGATCGCTCAGATACTATTTATCAGTTTTTGATAATCAATTTATTGGCGATCGCTCAGATACCATTTATCAGTTTTTGATAATCCATTGATTGGCGATCGCTCAGATACTATTTATCAGTATCAAAAAATTGCATTGCCACCTCTTGTTGTGAGGTACTTCTACTTTTCTATTCAACCTCCTAGATTTTCCTTTGATAAATGTAGCAATAAGTGACATTAATCAATTTGTAATAGGGTTGGGTAGAACTCAGTGAAACCCAACAAAGCCATACCAAATTCAAAACAGGTAGTTAGAGTTGGGTTTATCCTAACGGATAAGCTGGCGCTAACGTTACCTCAACCCAACCTACAAAAACTATAACGTTGCAGTTAGGGGTTTAACCCCTCATAGCGCCAAAAAATCAGAAAACATTACCGTAGGGGTTTGGTTTCCAAACCCTCATCTCAAATCAGGAACCCAACCGACAAAAACTATAACGTTGCAGTTAGGGGTCTTGCCCCTCATAGCGCTAAAAAATCAGAAAACATTACCGTAGGGGTTTGGTTTCCAAACCCTCATCTCAAATCAGGAACCCAACCGACAAAAACTATAACGTTACAGTTAGGGGTCTTGCCCCTCATAGCGCTAAAAAATCAGAAAATATTACCGTAGGGTTTGGTTTCCCAACCCTCATCTCAAATCAGGAACCCAACCGACAAAAACTACAACGTTGCAGTTAGGGGTCTTACCCCTCATAGCGCTAAAAAATCAGAAAACATTACCGTAGGAGTTTGGTTTCCAAACCCTCATCTAAAATCAGGAACCCAACTGACAAAAACTACAACGTTGCAGTTAGGGGTCTTACCCCTCATAGCGCTAAAAAATCAGAAAACATTACCGTAGGAGTTTGGTTTCCAAACCCTCATCTAAAATCAGGAACCCAACTGACAAAAACTATAACGTTGCAGTTAGGGGTTAAACTCCTCATAGCGCCAAAAAAATCAGAATTATCTTCCCGCAGTAATTATTAGAGTTTTTTATGAATTTAAAATAAGTAGTAAAAACCAAAAACGTTCTAAACTAAGTAAAAAATTAATTTGGAGTTAAACCAATGAGTAAAATCTTCATATATGCTGAATACCAAGTATCAATTCCTTTTACTGAAATTAATTGGGAACCTATTAATGTAGACATGAAAAAATTTCCAGGGTTAAAATCAAAAACTTGGTTGAGTGGTTTAAATACCAATAGTGTAGGTGGTTTTTACGAATTTGATTCTGTAGAAAATGCACAAAATTATATTGATAATTTATTAATTCCATTTGTTAAACAAGTAAATGGAAATCTTAGTGTCAAGCTTTTTGATGGTGATGTTACAAAAGAAGCTTCTCTTGGCATGGATTCAGCTTTTTATAATAGCTAGTTACCTAGAGTTTGCTGATTAACTTTCAAAGGGTTGATAGATAAAGGCTTTAGCTTTTTGTCGGTCGAAAAAAGTGCCAATTTTTCAGTCTCTAGAGCTGCAAAAAGTTAGTATTTTTGTCGGAAAAGGGCAGAAAAATCAAGGGATAATTTTTCTCTGATCTACCTAAAAAAAATCAGCAAATCATAATTAATTTTGAATATATGACAACTGAACAGCTAGTTTTAATAGTCTCTAAATTATCTTTACGCAGTAATTATTAGAGGTTTTGATGGATTTAAAATTAGTTAAATTCCTAGCAGAAATAATTAACAACTTAACCCCAGAAGAAAAACAGGTTTTGGGGACAATGATTAATTTAATTCAAGATAATAACCAACCTGAAAATCAGTCTTGGCATGAATTTATTGAAAACACCTATGGCAGTATTCAAGATGAAACTTTTGTCAGACATTCTCAAGGTAATTTTGAGCAGAGAGAATTATTTGAATGATTTATTTAGAGGTACACCCACGCGGGCAAGATGCCCGCACTGGAAACATTATTCAAGATGAAATTTTTGTCAGACATTCTCAAGGTAATTTTGAATAGAGAGAATTATTTGAATGATTTATTTAATTGATAACTGAAATGACTATGACTAAAACTCTATTAAAACCAGAAAATACAACCCTATTAATGGGAATTAGATGGGAAACTTATCAAGCATTATTGTTAGATTTAGTAGAAAATCCCGGTAAAAAATTGACCTACGACCAAGGTGCATTAGAAATTATGACTCCCTTACCAGAACATGAAATTAATAAAGGTTTTTTAGGACGACTGGTACAAACAACTACAGAAGTATTAGGATTAGAAATATCAAGTCTTGGTTCGACAACATTAAGCCGAAAAGATTTACAAAAAGGGGTTGAACCAGATGAATGTTATTACATCACCAATGAGGAATTAGTACGAGGTAAAATTAAATTTGATTTTAATCACGACCCACCTCCAGATTTAGTAATTGAAATTGATATTACCAGCAGTTCTTTAGACCGTTTAACAATTTATGCTGCTTTAGGTATCCGAGAAATATGGAGATTTGATGGAGCAAACTTATTTATTTATTGTTTGGAAAATGGGAGTTATCAGGAGCAAGAAAAGTCAAATATTTTGCCAATTTTATCCAAGTCAGTTATTTTAAATTTTCTCATTAGGCGAGGAGAAAAAGGAGAGAATGCTTTACTCCGTGAATTTCGTCAATGGTTAGAAAACCCGAAGATTATTCAGAAATAGAATCTACATTCTGCAGTTCAATTTGTGATTGTTGTAAGGAAGGTGAGATAGTTCTGCAAACTGTTCCGGAACAGATAATTGAGCAAAACGCTCTTCTTGGATAATCCGCTTTATTAAGGAGTAATAGAATCTACATTCTGCAGTTCAATTTGTGATTGTTGTAAGGAAGGTGAGATAGTTCTGCAAACTGTTCCGGAACAGATAATTGAGCAAAACGCTCTTCTTGGATAATCCGCTTTATTAAGGAGTAATAGAATCTACATTCTGCAGTTCAATTTGTGATTTTTGTAAGGGAGGTGAGATAGTTCTGCAAACTGTTCCGGAACAGATAATTGAGCAAAACACTCTTGTTGGATAATCCGCTTTATTAAGGAGTAGGGGAAAATTTGAGAGTCTCAAGAGAATTCAGAAGACGATTAATATTTATGTCTAATTAGGGCTTGCTGATTAAATACCAAAGCATTGGGTGATATAGGTTTTAGCGTTTTTCGATTCTAAAAAAGTACCAGCTTTTCGGTAGAAAAAGCTCATGCATGCTAGTATTTTGGGGTGATTATGGCAGAAAAATTGAGAGACAAAACGCCCGCTCCTATCTCCTCGTTCATTCCCATTTCTCCTGTCTCCTGTCTCCTACGAAAAAAGACTTTTTAAATATCAAAGCATTAACTGATATTGGTTTTAGCCTTTTTCGGGCTTTTAAAAAGTGCGCCAGTTTCAGTCTAAAACGCTCAAAAAGTTAGTATTTTAGGCTCATAGTTGGGCAGAAAAATCATTCTGACAATTCTTACTCCTACCTCCTCGCTCATTCCCATTTCTCCTGTCTCCTGACTCCTGACTCCTGACTCCTTCTTCAATAACTATTCTCTGACAACTTTTTAGCCTTGCACAACAACACCCAATGTTTCCAACCCATATATAAACCAAATAACAATATCGCCCAGACAAAACTAGGTTCTGGAATACCCACCATCCCATCAGGCGTCTGTTTTTTCACTTTCTCCCGACGACCAGAATTATTCGGGTCAACTCGTTGTTCATCACTCACTGCCACAAAAGCAGTATATTTCGACATCAACCGATAACCCAAAGCCACATTTGTCACAGCTTCAACTTTTTCTGACATCTCCCCATCAGTCATTTCCAGCATCAACTCCTTAATTTTGGCCCGTCCCCAAAGTTGAGCGATCGCTTCATTCCCACCATCTGAGTCAAAGCGCAAGGGAAAGGTCTTACGATATGGTTTTCCACCAGCAGCAACGGCAGTTATTTGCAAATTTCCACTGAGTCGGTCTTGTTTACGTCCGTACAAAATTAAAGGTTCTTGAGCAAATAAGTCTGCAGGTTTGAGTGGGAATATTTCGGGAGCTTCTCCTAAACCCTGCCAAGTTACTTCTATATTGGTCAAAACTGGGTTATTAATTTCATTGAAAAACTTTTCTACTACTGCATCCACAGATTCATCGTGACGTACAACGTGGACTGTACCCCGTCCCACTTCTGCTAGTCGGTTTAATAAAAATCGATTTACGGAACTACCTACACCAAAACTATAGAGACGGTTTCCTGGTTGTAGTTGTTTTTGTATGCGAGAAATGATTTGATTTTCATTGCCAATTAAACCATCTGTTACTAGGACAATACTTCGCAGTCGCCCATTTTTTGCTGGTGAAAAGTTCAGCACAGTATCAATTCCATTGAGTAATTCTGTTCCACCATTTGCTTTTAAGTTATTAACATAATCTATGGCTTTTTTCTGGTTAGCAGGAGTATTAGCTAAAGGTTGGGTTGATAATGTTTGAGCGCTATTAGCAAAGTCAATAATTGTGAAGGTATCGTCAGGATTTAATCCCTGAAGAAAACGGCGCATTAATACTTTAGATTGTGCTAAAGGTGCACCGCTTTGGGAACCGGATGTATCCATCAAAAATACTACGTCTTTCGGTACAATTTCTGTGGTTTGATATTCCAGAGCGGGAATTAAAGAAACTGCAAAATGTCCGCCTTTATTATCTGCTTGAGAGAGAACTGTAGATTGGGTTTCTTTGCCAGCTACTTGATAACGAAGAACTAAATCTTTATTGGGAATAGTGTCAGTTTTGTTTAATTGTACTTGAGTAATAGATGGTAATCCTGACGCAGCAACTTTTTGAATTTGGATTTGATGGGAGGTGGAGATAATATTAGAAATTGGTACTCCGGCATCAATTTCAACTGTGACATTAATATCATGACATGAACGTTCTTTTGGTGGAGTTTTTGCTGTTTGAGAAAGTAAGTTAGTCAGAGAATTTGTGGTAGGTAAACTTGCTAAATGAATTGGTTTTTCTGGGAAGCTACTTAAATTAGAATTTCCTGGATTATAACGAGGTCCGACAACCATTGGAAAGACAAATTCATAGTCGCCCCCGGCGAATTTTAAAGCATCGGTGTAGCGAATTACTACTTCTATAGTTTCCCCTGGTTGAATATTAGCTAAAGACTGAGTAAAAATATTAGGTCGTTCTTGTTCTAATAAAGCAGCAGTTTTTCCTTCTTTTTTAGCTTTATTGTAGATTTTTTTTGCTTGTTCCCGTTTTTTAATAACGCCTTTAATTACGCGATCGCCTATGCGAATTTCCATATCATCTACGGCAGATTCATCGGGCAATGGAAATTGATAAATTGCTTCTAAAGGAGTTTTATAGGGATTAGTAAAACGTTGTACTACTTCTACTCTCGATACATTTCCGGCAATTTTAGCAGTAACATCTGTATGTTCTAATGGAAAAGCTTGTACTGTCCCTGTGGGAGATTTTGCATATAATCCGCCAAATTCTGGAGGCGAAATAACTGGTTTTTGAGGTTCTGATTTAAGTTTTTCTGATTGAATAACAACAGGTTTTTGTCGAGGAGAACTTGAAAATATTCCTGCTAAAACTACCCCGGTTAAAAATAAGCAACTTATACCTGCAACTCCACCAATAAATAATTTATGGAGATTGTTTTGTACTGTAGTTAATTCTGGAGAAGCATTCAAATCATGTAAAATTTCCCGTGCTGTTTGATAACGATTTTTAGTCGCAGTTTTCAGCATTTTATCGATAATTTGACTCAACTGAAGAGAAACAGGACTTTTCAAATAATCTCGCCAAACCCAAGTATCTTCACTACTATCAAATAAATCAAAAGGCGCTACTCCAGTAAGTAGATAAATACAAGTTATAGCCAAACTATAAATATCACTAGCAAAGATAGCTTTACCCCTTACTTGTTCCGGTGCAATATACGCTGCTGAACCAATTAAAGTTCCAGTTTTTGCCAAAGCAGTTTTAGATGTAAATTTAGCTGCACCAAAATCAACTAAAACTAGAGAATATTTCTGATTTTCACCTCGTTCGGAGTTAGCAATACGAACAATATTTTCTGGTTTAATATCTCGGTGTATTACCTGATGGCTATGAATAAATCCCAAAATAGGTAACATTTCATTCAGAAATTCTCGGATTTTAGCTTCACTGAAAACTCCCTCCGTTGCCAACTCTTCAGCTAAGTTTTGACCAGCAATATATTCTTGTACTAAATATTGATGATTATCTTGAACTAAATGAGCAAAAAGTTCTGGTATTTGTCGATGTTTGCCGAGGGTTTCTAAACGTACTGCTTCTTGTTCAAATAATTCTGTAGCCTTCTGAATACTTTTAGCATCTTGAACTGTGGATAAAAATTGTTTAATTACACATAAAGGTTTTGAAGGTTTGAACTCATCCACAGCTTTAAAAGTTCGGCCAAAACCACCCTCACCAATAATTTCTAAAGCACGATATCGTTCTGCTAATAATAGTTTTGAACCACATTCTTTACACACTTCTGTTTCTGGCAGATTTTGATGTAAACAGTTAGGATTAAAACATTTACTCATGGTATTTATTCACTTTCTAGAATGACAGTCATTTCAGTTATTAGTTATCAGTATCTCTGCAATAAGGAGGCTACGAAAATACGGAATCTTCTTTTCTCTTGGTATCATGGATATGGTTCTGAGACCCGCTCTTATCAGAGCCGCTCCGCTTTACATGTTGCGGAGCAGAACGCCATCCCACCCTATTATTAAGAGACAATATTGTTGTGTGACTAATCAACCAAAAACGATATTACCTAAGATTTTAAATAAGGAAATAGCATTTTGTTGATCTCCAATGTCAACTTCCTATTTTCCCGAATAGTAGAAAAAAATTTTTGTCTAACTTTTTTGTAAAGTGCAACAGTTATAACAAATTGATAAATTTTTACTACAAATAGCTAGTATATTTCTGAGGAGTCAGGAGTCAGAAGTCAGGAGTCGTATCGGAATGACTTTAATACCATTTTTTAGGTCTGAATTTATCTGTTTAGTCCAAGAGATATCTCCGATAAAGTATTTTAATTATCCTCATTATTCGTAACATTCTTTTTTCAAATTAGTATAATCAACCCAAAACGACATTACCTAAGATTTTAAATAAGGAAATATCATTTTGTTGATTTCCACTGTCAACTTCCTATTTTCCCGAATAGTAGAAAAAAATTTTTGTCTAACTTTTTTTGTAAAGTGCAAGAGTGACAACAAATTGATAAATTTTTGCTACAAATAGCTAGGATATTTCTGAGGAGTCAGGAGTCAGAAGTCAGGAGTCGTATCGGAATGACTTTAATACCATTTTTTAGGTCTGAATTTATCTGTTTAGTCCAAGAGATATCTCCGATAAAGTATTTTAATTATCCTCATTATTCGTAACATTCTTTTTTCAAATTAGTATAATCAACCCAAAACGACATTACCTAAGATTTTAAATAAGGAAATATCATTTTGTTGATTTCCACTGTCAACTTCCTATTTTCCCGAATAGTAGAAAAAAATTTTTGTCTAACTTTTTTTGTAAAGTGCAAGAGTGACAACAAATTGATAAATTTTTGCTACAAATAGCTAGGATATTTCTGAGGAGTCAGGAGTCAGAATAAATGACTTTGGGTGCATCTCATATTTGCAAAAATACTTTTTTCTTATATATTCCCTATTCCCTATTCCCTCTTGCCAGATGAGCTGTTGCCTGTTGCCTAAAAGCGATAAATTTTTGGCTTTATTCTTGCATTGAGATGCACCTATGACTTTAATACCATTTTTTAGGTCTGAATTTATATTTTTAGTCCAAGAGATATCTCCGATAAAGTATTTTAATTATCCTCATTATTCGTAACATTCTTTTTTCAAATTAGTATAATCAACCCAAAACGACATTACCTAAGATTTTAAATAAGGAAATATCATTTTGTTGATTTCCACTGTCAACTTCCTATTTCCCCGAATAGTAGAAAAAAATTTTTGTCTAACTTTTTTGTAAAGTCTAAGAGTGACAACAAATTGATAAATTTTTGCTACAAATAGCTAGGATATTTCTTAGGAGTCAGGAGTCAGAAGTCAGGAGTCGTATCGGAATGACTTTAATACCATTTTTTAGGTCTGAATTTATCTGTTTAGTCCAAGAGATATCTCCGATAAAATATTTTAATTGCCCTTATTATTCATAACATTCTTTTTTCAAATTGTTAAAATATTTTACTCTCTTGCTAAGTACTATTCATCCACATCTACTATTACTATGCAGAACTACCAAAAAAAAATAAATTCCATATTTCAAGCTTCCTACTTCAGGACTCGGTAATAATAGTGGTTAAAAAAATTTACCCAGAAATGTAGATTTGACTAAAAACAGAGTTGGATTCTAATAACTCTAATAAATTATATATTGGCTATTTCTACTGACTACTGACTCGGTCTTCCTGACTCCTAAAGAATGTGGTGAAAAAAATTTACCTAGAAATGTCAATTTGACTAAAAACAGAGTTGGATTCTAATAACTCTAATAAATTATATATGGGCTATTTCTAGTGACTACTGACTACTGACTCGGTCTTCCTGATTCCTAAAGAATGTGGTGAAAAAAATTTACCCAGAAATGTCGATTTGACTAAAAACAGAGTTGGATTCTAATAACTCTAATAAATGATATATAGGCTATTTCTACTGACTCCTGACTCCTAAAGAATGTAGTGAAAAAAATTTACCCAGAAATGTCAATTTGACTAAAAACAGAGTTTGATTCTAATAATTCTAATAAATGATATATAGGCTATTTCTACTGACTCCTGACTCGGTCCTCCTGACTCCTAAAGAATGCAGTTGCAGCCATCATTCCCCAAATAATTCCTAAACGAAATTTAGTTGCAGAATGTACTTCAAATTGAGCAGATACTAATAACTTATGTAACTCTGCTTGGGTATAACATTGTTGATGAGCAGGATCGAAAAATTGTAAGAACCAGTCACAAATTCTACAGACAAAATAATCTTTGTTCCAGTCAATAATTATTACTTTACCATTTGGTTTAAGCACCCGTTTCATTTCTCCTAATGCTACTTGAGGTCTGTCAAAAAAATGAAAAGAATTAGCACATACAACTACATCAAAAGAATGACTGTTAAATGGCAATGAATGAACAGATGCTTGTTGAAACTTAACGTTAGAATAAGCCTGATATTTTTTCCTAGCTACATTTAACATATTTTCAGATATATCAACTCCTATAATTTCTTGTTTTGGATTTTCTTCAAGCAAAAGTCTTTCAAATTCGCCAGTACCACAAGCAACATCTAGAATACTTGATTGTTGCTCAATTTGTTCCCAATTATGTAGAAAGGTAAGAGTATTAATTATATAATTACGCCAGCGTAAATCGTAGATATTAGCAAGTTCATCGTATTGCCTTTGAATTTGAATTTCGTTCATATTATTTCAGTTATTAGTTATCAGTACTATCAATTTTAAAAAAGAATGTTACGAATAATAAGGGCGGTCAAAATATTTTACCGAATAATTAAGGTAAAAATCCTCTCCTTTAAAGGAGAAACAAGCGGTCGTTTGCTTTGCAACGCTGGCGCGAAAAGCGTAGCTTCCCGAAGGGTAGGATGGATGGGTTTCCTAACCATATCCAATCAACCAAGAGAGAAAAAATTTTCCTTTTATTCAATCCTCTTCTTTTTAGAGATAGGTAATTATCAATTATCCATTATCAATTATCAATTATTGAAAGGAGATGTCTATTTGACTAATAACATAAGTTTTTAACTAAGAAATTGTATCGAAGCTATTTATTATGACTCGGTCATCCTGACTTCCCCTCCTGGGAGCAGTAGGGATGGGTTTACTCCTCAAAAATTCTCCTAGCTATTTGTCGCAAAAATTTATCAAATTGGTATACCCCAGTTAAAGCTAGAGCTTTGAAATACTAAGGTTTATTTTTTAATCAATTTTTGAAGGTTATAGTTTGCCTAGACTTGTTCAATATATCAATAGAAATCTCCGATAATAAAAAATTAAATTAATTCTCATTAGATACATCAATTATTTATCCCTACTCCCTATTTTATTAGGGCTATTTATTCTAAACTGTGCCATTTTATGTATTGACGAAAACACGTTATTTCCAGCTTGATAAAATTTATCTTTCGCTGCCTGAAAATCAATAAATTTATTGCTAAAATCTAGAATAAAATGAATCTGCTATTTTCTGGAGAGGTTTAATATATGTACTTACGGATATTTAGACAATAATTTCACAAAATATACTTGACCAAATATTGAGATTAAAAGTAAACTATAAGCAAAATTAATTAATCATTTAACTAATCAAAAATTATGATTTCTCTGAATAATCTGGGGGTAACTTACCAAGATGGCACAATAGCTTTACATAACATTTCTATTGAATTTACTCAAGGGGAATTCACAGTAATATTAGGGTCTTCTGGGGCGGGAAAATCTACCCTTCTACGCTGTATAAACTTTCTTACTCATCCTACAAGTGGTCAAGTCATTACTGAAGATAACGGTAATTTACATCACCCCAAAATATTACAAAAACATCGTCAAAGAACAGGAATGATTTTTCAACAACATCAATTAATTCCTCGACAAACAGCTCTGAAAAATGTTCTAGTAGGTCGTTTAGGTTATCATTCTACTTTAAAAAGTTTATTTCCTCTTCCTAAAAAAGATCAATATATTGCCTTAAACTGTCTAGAAAGAGTAGGTTTATTAGACAAAGCTTTAACACCTGTGAAAGCATTAAGTGGAGGACAACAACAACGAGTAGGAATTGCTCGTGCTTTAGCCCAAAAACCTAAATTTCTCTTAGCTGATGAACCCATCGCTAGTTTAGATCCTGCCAGTTCTCATCAAGTTTTATCCAATTTACGAAAGATTTGTCAAGAAGATGGAATTGGAGCTTTAGTTAGTTTGCACCAAGTTGATTTAGCTTTAGAATATGCCGATCGTATTATTGGATTAGGTAAAGGGACAATTCTCTTTGATGGTAGTCCTTCAGAGATTAAAAATCAACAACTTGAAGAAATTTATCAAACGTTATCCTTAAGTAATACCAATTCACCTTAAAAATGTCACAAATAGTTTCAAATGAAATCTTACTTTTGACTTTTAACTTCGGTGAAACGGTGAAAATCTTACTTTTGACTTTTGACTTTGGTGAAACGGTGGAAATCTTACTTTTGACTTTTGACTTCGGTGAAACGGTTAAAATCTTACTTTTGAATTTTGACTTTTGACTTTGGTGAAACGGTTAAAATCTTACTTTTGACTTTTGACTTCGGTGAAACGGTGAAAATTTTATTTTTGGCTTTCGACTTTTGACTTCGGTGAAACGGTGAAAATTTTATTTTTGACTTTTGGCTTTCGACTTTTAACTTCCATGAAACGGTGAAAATTTTATTTTTGGCTTTCGACTTTTGACTTCGGTGAAACGGTGAAAATTTTATTTTTGACTTTTGGCTTTCGACTTTTAACTTCGGTGAAACGGTGAAAATTTTATTTTTGGCTTTCGACTTTTAACTTCGGTGAAACGGTGAAAATTTTATTTTTGACTTTTGACTTTTAACTTCCATGAAACGGTGAAAATTTTATTTTTGGCTTTCGACTTTTAACTTCGGTGAAACGGTGAAAATCTTACTTTTGACTTTCGACTTTTAACTTCCATGAAACGGTGAAAATTTTATTTTTGACTTTCGACTTTTAACTTCCATGAAACGGTGAAAATTTTATTTTTGACTTTTGACTTTTGACTTTTAACTTTTGACTTCCGTGAAAGGGATTGACTTTTGAGAGACAATACTTATAATTTCATTAATGTGAGTATTTCCTGCGGACTGCTGCGCAAACAGCTATTAGTAGTCAGATGGTGATTTTTAATTTTCCTTGGATTGGAGACTAATTTTTCCTTCTAAGCAGTATGAATTAATAACTTATAGCTGATGGCTGATAGCTGATAGCTGAATGCTTACTCATTAATTGTTTAGTCAAGAAAGATTATGTTAAGTTTAATCCTCAAAAAAAATTTTTTGATAGTGCTTTTTTTGGCTTGGTTAGGTTTAGTTAGTTGTAGTAATTCTAATACTCAAACATCAAGTACAGAAAATCAACCCACACAAGCAGATACAAAAGCTAACCCTGAGAAATTAGTTGTTGCTTTATTACCAGATGAATCTGCAGCTACTGTCATTCAAAATAATAAAGGACTTGAGACTTATTTAGAAAATAAACTAAGTAAAGATATTGAATTATTTGTCAGCACTGATTATTCTTCTATGATTGAAGTGGCTAGCAAAGGACGTTTAGATTTAGCCTATTTTGGTCCCTTGTCTTACGTTTTAGCGAAAACTAAAAGTAATATTGAACCCTTTGCGGCTTTAGAAAAAGATGGAAAAACCACTTATCAAGCTCTAGTTATTGGTAATGCAGAATCAGGAATTGATTCCTATGAAAAAATAGAAGGAAAAGTTATGGCATATGGCGATCAAGCTTCTACTTCTAGTCACTTAATTCCCAAGTCAATGTTAATGGAAAAAGGATTAAAAGCTGGGGAAAATTATGAAGAGGTTTTTGCGGGTGCCCATGATGCTGTTGCTGTTGCTGTTGCTAATGGAAAAGCACAAGCGGGAGGGTTGAGCAAACCCATTTTTACTGCCTTAGTTGAGAGGGGAACAATTGATAAAAATAAGGTAATTATTATTGCTGAATCTAAAGCTTTTCCTCAATATCCTTGGACAATGCGTTCTGATTTAGAACCTGAACTTAAAACACAAATTCAACAGGCATTTTTAGAATTAGAAGATGAAGCTATACTAAAACCATTTAAAGCAGATGGATTTCAATCAATTACAGATGAAGATTATAATGTGGTGAGAGACTTAGGAAAACTACTCGATCTTGATTTTGCTGAATTGAGTAAATAATAAATAAGCTGTCAGCTATCAGCTATCAGTTATCAGCTTCCGAAACACATCTAAAATTTCCTCCTACACAATTAATTGTATGAGTTAACCACTTAAGTTAGTCATTATTGTGTTTCAATTCTATAGTTGAAAATATAGTAGAAGTTCAAGGAAAAGCTTGCTTAATTTATGAAAAATATTAAATAGGGCTTGCTGATTAAATATCAAAGCATTGACTGATATTGGTTGTAGATTTTTTTTGTCTAAAAAAGCGTTAGTTTTTCGGTGAAAAAAGCTCAAAAAGTTAGTATTTTGAGACGATTATGGCAGAAAAATCAACGGAAAATTTTTCCTACTACCGCTTCTATAATTTCCCTAACTCCTGACTAAATGACTACTAGGAAGAGCAAAAATACTTTTTCAGCAAACCCTAAATATCTGAGACTGAGAGCTGATTCTTAATAGCTGAATGCTTACAAAAAATTAGTCAATTTTATTCTAAAAATTATCTTTAATGATAACTGAAAACTGACAACTGAAAACTAACAACTGATATAGCGTTTTCAAATGAGATGTTAAATAAGAGTTGGTTATTTACTAACGGTAAAAAGTCCGGCAAACTTTCTTACCTGTTGCCTGTTGCCTGTTGCCTAAAAGCGATCGGGTTTTTGGAGCAACTCAAATGAAATTACTATAACTGATAACTGATAACTGAAATGATGGTTACTCCTAATAAATTTGATAGTTTGCTCCGTCAACAACAAAGAAGTTGGTATATTTCTTTGACTAAAACATTGACTTTGTTAGGTATTATTTTAGTGAGTTTTGGGAGTGTGGGATTATTGGATGGACAACGGTTATCTGAGGGAGTTCCTGACTTAATTGACATGGTTGGAGAAATGTTCCCGCCTGATTTTAGTCGCGCTCTAAACTGGATTAAACCTTTAGTTGATACTATTGCTATGAGTATTGCTGGAACAGGTATGGCTATTGCTCTTTCTCTTCCCCTTTCTTTAGGAGCTGCTCGTAATACCACACCTCATCCTTTTGTTTATTTCCTATCAAGAATGATTTTGAATATAGCCAGGGCAATTCCTGAATTAATTCTAGGAATTATTTTTGTGGCAGCAGTTGGATTTGGCACACTTCCTGGTGTATTAGCACTAGGATTTCATTCAATTGGTATGGTGGGAAAATTCTTTGCTGAGGCTATAGAACATACAGATAATTCTCCGATTGAAGCGGCAAAATCTGCGGGTGCTAATCATTTACAAATTATTTTTCATAGTATTTTTCCTCAAATTTTTCCTCAAATTGCTGATGTAACTTTTTACCGTTGGGAATACAATTTTCGAGCCTCAATGGTATTAGGAGCTGTGGGAGCTGGTGGCATTGGATTTGAGATTATTGGAGCCTTACGTTTACTCAAATATGAGGAAGTTTCTGCACTTTTATTAGTTGTATTAATAATGGTTACTTTAGTTGATAGTTTAAGTAATTATTTACGTCAAAAATTTATTTAAAGAAGAAGGAAGAAGGAAGAAGGAAGAGGGAAGAAGGAAGAAGGAGTAAATATTGAAAAAAAAGTTTTAAGCCGATAAAATCTTACTTTTGACTTTTGACTTTTGACTTTTGAATTCCCTTTCAAACTTTAGATGTGAAATAATTTCCTGAAATTACTGTTAAAATCTTACTTTTGACTTTTGACTTTTGACTTTTGAATTTCCTTGGTATATTTCATGTCGCACAGCGAAAAGTTTTAAGCCAATAAAATCTTACTTTTGACTTTTGACTTTTGACTTTTGAATTTCCTTGGTATATTTCATGTCGCACAGCGAAAAATTCTAAGCCGATAAAATCTTACTTTTAACTTTTGAATTTTGAATTTATTTTTAAACTTTAGATGTGAAATAATTTCCTGAAATTACTGTTAAAATCTTACTTTTAACTTTTGACTTTTGACTTTTGACTTTTGAATTCCCTCTTCCTTACTAAATTATGAATAAAAAACCTAAAGTTGTTATTACCCATTGGATTCATCCTGAAGTTATTGACTATTTAAATCAAACTTGTGAAGTTATTCTCAATCAAACTCAAGACACATTATCTCGTGAAGAAATTATCAAACGAACCAAAGAAGCTGAAGGTTTAATGGTATTTATGCCTGACTATATTGAATCGAGTTTTTTGGATACTTGTCCCCAATTAAAAGTTATCGCAGGAGCTTTAAGAGGCTATGATAATTTTGATATAGATGCTTGTACAAAACGAGGTATTTGGTTCACAATTGTTCCGGATTTATTAGCAGCACCAACAGCAGAATTAACTATTGGTTTACTAATTGGATTAGGTCGTCGAATGTTAGAAGGCGATCGCTTAATTCGTAATGGTAACTTTCAAGGATGGAAACCACAACTTTATAGTAGGGGATTATTAAATCAAACTCTAGGAATTGTGGGAATGGGAAAATTAGGAAAAGCTTTGGTTCAAAGATTAGTAGGTTTTGAAATGAATTTACTTTACACCGATCCTATTCCTTTATCTGTAGAACAAGAAACTGCCTGGAAAATCTCTAAAGTGTCTTTAGAAGAACTCTTAAAAAGTAGTGATTATGTAGTGTTAATGGTACCTTTAATTCCTAATACCTATCATCTGATTAATCAAGATACCTTAGCTAAGATGAAACCAAATAGTTTCCTAATTAATCCTTGTCGGGGGTCAGTTGTAGATGAGAAAGCGATCGCCTCGGCAATTCAATCAGGACATTTAGCTGGATATGCTGCTGATGTATTTGAAATGGAAGATTGGGCAATTTCTCATCGCCCTCAAGAAATTTGCAAAACATTAATAACTGAGAAAAATCAGACTTTTTTCACTCCTCATTTAGGTTCTGCTGTTGATGAAATTCGCCACGATATTGCTTTTGAAGCAGCCAAAAATATTATTCAAGTTTTATCAGGAAAAATTCCTCAAGGAGCTGTTAAAAAGCTATAAATCAATAAGGAAGAATTCAAGAATTTAGAATTTAGAATTTAGAATTATACCAAATTTAAAAAAGAATGTTACAAATAAACTGGCTATTCAAAAATTAATAACTATTAATTATTACCTGTCCTTGAAAACAGATAGAATTGACTAATAATGAAAATTTTTTCTTGTTTCTCCTTTAAAGGAGAAGATTTTGACCTTAATTATTCGGTAAATAACTAATAATCTACCTAAAACCTAAAACCTACCACCTACCACCTACTACCTATAATTAGGGTCTGCGTATGGAAAGTCTTTTTGCTTGAGTAAGAGACAAGAGACAGGACACAGGACACAGAAGAAATGGGAATGAGCTAGGAAGTACGAGTCAAAATTGTAAGAATGATTTTTCTGCCCAACTATGCGCCTAAAATACTAACTTTTTGAGTGTTTTAGACGTGATACCATGCACTTCTTTCGACCTCAAAAAGGCACTTGTCTTTATATTTCAATTCTTTTAGATTTAATCAGCAACCCCTAATTATTACCTCTGCTTGAAAACCGATAGAATTGACTAATAATGAAAATTTTTTCTTGTTTCTCCTTTAAAGGAGAGAATTTTTACCTTAATTATTCGGTAAATAACTAATAATCTACCTAAAACCTAAAACCTACCACCTACCACCTACCACCTACCACCTATAATTATTACCTCCCCTTGAAAACGGATAGAATTAACTAATAATGAAAATTTTTTCTTGTTTCTCCTTTAAAGGAGAGAATTTTTACCTTAATTATTCGGTAAATAACTAATAATCTACCTAAAACCTAAAACCTACCACCTACCACCTAACACCTAGAAAATTATTTGTAGCAAACATTTATTAAATTGGTATTACCTATCCTTTAAAAGAAGAGGATTGACCCAAAGGAAAATTTTTCTTTTTATCCTCTTATAAAGAGGAGGCTTTCAACCACAATTTTTCGGTAAGAAGGAAAAAAGAAGAAGGAATAAATAAAGTAGATGAGCCTATAGACAGTTAAGGTTTTTTTGTAGCAATTCTGTAATCTCAAGAACTACTATCTATATAAATAACTATCTAAAATCAACTGGAATAGCTATTTTTAAGCATATATGATTAAGGTCTACCTTTTTATAGCATTCTTTTTTGAAATTAGTATTATCTGAACCGTATTGAGCTATAAATAAAAATCTTCTTGAGACTAGGGTTAGATAGACAAAACCCTCAGTCTCTACTTAATAATCTAAGTATTCAAAATATCAGTTGAAAATTAATTCACACCTTGACAATATTCTTCATAAACACCATCAAGCAATAAATTTAAAGCATCTACTGCCTGAGCTGCTGCTGATAATGCCTCCTGTTTTTCAACATCAGTTTCACACATTTTTACTAATGCTTCTCTTGTAACTTGGCTGTGAATTTCATCAGCTTTTTCATGTACTTGAAAAAAGGCTAAAGCTGCTTCAGAATTAATGCCATAAAATTCTTTCAAACCAGCAATTTTAGTAGTAGCTACTTCAGGAATTTGAGACTCATAAGCATAAAGAGCAGCTAAACCTTTTGCCGGATTTTCACTGCGGGATAACTCTTTGAGAATACTTACAGATTCCTTGGTTTTTGCTAAATGTGGTCTATTTTTAACTGCTTCCCGTTTTACACCCAAACCTTCCGCAAAACGTAACCATAATTCCGGATGATTTGCTGCTCCCATTTCCTCTTCCATAAGATTTTCTAACAGCATTTTACGAGTTTCTAAATCATCACAAGCTGCATGAGTAGCACTAACATAAGTGGGGAAATAATGAACTTGTAGATAATACTCTTGAGCATACTCTTGCAACATTTCTAGAGAAAGTTTTCCTTCATTCCACATTTGGTAGAAAGAGTGCTTAAGTAGATGTTGTTTTTCAATAATCTCATCAAGTTGTGCAAGGAAATCTTGTGCAGTCATTTGTGTATTTTGAAGCAACATACTTATTCAGTAAATTAATAGTTTCAGATATGGATATTATCACATCTTGTTCTACAGCGCTATGCACAAGTCTGTAGGGGCAAATGGCATTCGCCCTCTGTAGAGTCTGTGGGTAAGTCCTTATTTATTGTCTTTACTAAAAGATTTAGTGTTCTTCTTTGGAAGATATTAGCTATTACCATATATTTGCAACTACGTCAAATACCTGTTAGAGCAACTGATGAAAATTAGTCAATCTTCGTTAAAGAAATATCAGGTAATTCCTTAAAAAACAACGAAATAATCATGGTTGTGGGCTGAAAAATCTCATTAGGTTATAAATACCCTTGGATTATTATTTATTAATTATATCATGGAAAGGCTGAAACTATTGAAACTCCGTTAGCTAATTGAGGCTTTTTTTGATGTTTTTTGTCAGAGATTGATGACAAAGTTGAAAAATTTAAAATTAGAAGCTGAGATTGATAACTAAAACTTTTCAGATAGCGATCGCTGAAGTCAGGAATGAGGATTCAATAATGGGACTTACACAAAGTAGAGTGATAAAATAGCTTCAAATATCGGTACTTTGATATTTTTTACAGCGAAAATGCCTTCAAAGCTAGTAGGGGTAAGGGAAATACGTTGCTCTGGCTAAAAATGGCTCAAACCTAGATATATCAGGAAAAAGGTTGGTTAAATGTAAAACCTAGACTATATAAGGGTTTGATGCTGTTATTAACATATTTTTTGCCTACCGATATATACAGGTAGAAAGTTTTTGGTCCTGATATAAAAGATCATAAACAATATATTTTCCCTATATTTGACGATTTTGAACGGGGTGAATCAGATGATAATTTATTAGGTTATTTGTTTTTAGTTGACACTAATATTTTTCAAGGAAAAATAGAAGATCCAGAAGTCAATCTTACATACCTAATGAAGCTTACTTTCCCCTATCCTCCACGTCCTCAATTAGGAGTACAGCTTAATAAGAATGATTTGGATGAATGGATAAAGAATAGAGAAAAGAAAGAATTTATTGCAAAAAATCCTTATATTCCATCAAGCTCTTCTTAATTCTTTTCAACTACATTTATATTAAAATTAAGTATACGCTTTACCCGCTTCATACAAACGCGGGTTTTTTTATAAGTAGTAATTAGTAGTACTAATTGGAAAAAGCATTACAAATTGTTTAGTGTGATCGCTTTCTAAAGATAAGATACTATAGTCACAGAAATTTATTCTCAAGTCTAATTAAATTTCATCCTTAACTGCGGGTGAGCCTTTGAGAATGTGGTAGCGGTTGGCGTCCCTATTGGTTATGGTGGTTGGATGAAGAATACAAAAATTTACATTGGAGAAGTCAAAAATGTGGTAAAATTAGTGGTATCAGAGTATTTTAGCTGTCAATGTTATATTGCCATTGACGCATCTGAACCTTATCTTTCTCAGATAATTAAGTTTATTGATTCTGACAATTTAATATTTGGCTCAAATGATCCAGACATAGCTCTTTAGCCAGATGTTGTGGAGCTTCAGGAAAAGTTATCTCCGGAGATAGTGAACAAGATTGTTTGGGATAATCCTAGATGTTTTGATCGCATTTGAGGCAAAATCTACGAGATTTATGATGACTATATTGTACCTGGTCAACAGAAAATGCTAAAAGGATATTCAATTATTGATGCAGACTCCCATGTTATTGAACCTCCTAGTATGTGGGCTGAGTATCTCGATCCAGAATTTCAACAGTTTGCTCCTTCAGCAGACATGAAAATTAAAGGGGAAAACATTTCAGAGAAGATTTCTGAAAAATTGCAGGAGATAGTAAATAAGCAAATGATGGAAAATCACCCCAATGCTTATTTTCATAGCTATAATTCAGAGTCTCATGTCCAAGAGATGGTGAGGATGGGGATAGATCGGGCATTCCTTTATCCAAATTATGGGTTGTTGCTTTGGGGTATCGATACTATGGCACCTGAAGTTGCAGGAGCTTTCACTCGTGCCTACAATACTTGGTTATTTGAAGAATTTTGTAGTTACGATCCAGAACGCTTGAGAGGAGTGGGCGCAATTAATCTTCATCAACCAGAGAAGATGGTGTTAGAATTGCATCGAATTGCAGAATATGGCGGTAAAGCAGTTTTTTTACGACCTAACCCAATTAAAGGGAGATTATTAAGCAATCCTGCCTATGAACCTTTTTGGACGGAATGTGAAAAATTGAATATGGCCATAGGAATTCATGAAGGTACTCATAGTCTTTTACCTACAGTAGGTGCAGAAAGATTCAGAACTCAGTTTGCACTTCACGCTTGTTCCCATCCCATGGAACAGATGATGGCTTTATTGGCTTTAATTGAAGGAGGGGTGTTGGAGCGTCATCCGAAACTGCGGGTGGGGTTTCTTGAATCAGGTTGTGGTTGGCTTCCCTATTGGTTATGGCGACTGGATCAAGAATACGAAAATTTATATTGGGAAGTGAAAGATAATGTTAAAATACCACCGTCAGAATATTTTCGTCGTCAGTGTTATGTTGCGATTGAACCATCTGAATCTTATCTTTCTCAGATTATTCAATATATAGGTTCTGATAATTTAATCTTTGGTTCAGATTATCCTCACATAGATCATCAGCCAGATGTGATCGATCAATTGGTGGGACTTGAGAAAGATTTATCGAAAGAAACTCTGAAAAAGATTGGTTGGGATAATCCTGCTCGCTTTTATGGTCTGGTCTGAAATTATTATCCAATAGGAGTTAGAAAATGACGTTCTCTGACAAAGACTATGATGAATACATCTTTCAAATACTGTTATATGAAAATCAAGAATTTAAATTAGTATACGGAAAGAAAAAAGATATACACAAAAATTATAACATAGATTCTTTATCTTTAGGAGTAAACGTCGATCCAAATTTTGTGGATAAACAAGATATTGAATACCCCACTGTGTTTTTTTTACTAAAATGTCGTAAACTATCCCAGGTTGTAACTTCTACTTGGCTGACGCCAAGCCAGATAGATCAGATAGAAGCAAAAAACAATACCCGAAAAAACCAAATAATATTGACCAGGCAGATACTAGATTCATATAATATTATCCCTCATGCTACTTATTGGCTGCATAAGCAGAATGAATCTAATGATGAATATGAACTCAGGAAAGTAAACGATCAGGATATACACACAAGACTAGAGGAAGAGGATAATCAATTTTATTGTATTACGCCTACACACATAAGTTATCGGTCAATATCTTTAGTCCTTTTATTATGTGGGCAAGCATATTACAAAGAGAATAATGCCTGGACAAAAATTTGTGAACCCATTTTTAGTACCTATGAAACTATTTGGGAGTATGGATTAGATATATCTTGGGATACATATTATTCTACTAGGATAGATGTTTCCCAAGCTGGAAAAATGCCAGTACCTCCTTTTACCTCAGTAGTTCTAGGTTATCCCCCGAAACCAAATACGTTTTCTCTTGAAGATGACAAGATCGAATACTGGGTTAATTCAAATGAATATGATTCTGGTGAAAATAAATACCCATTTTATCCCCAGAAAGGCACAATTGAATGGGAGAAGAAAGATTTAAAGTATATAGTTCCTCCCTATCCTTATATTCCTCTTAGCTGTCTGTAATTAAAACATAGGAAGTCAAAGATATGGTAAGATTGACACTGTTAGAGTACTTTCGCAGTCAATGTTATACTGGGGTCTATCCATCTTAACCTTATCTGAACTAAGATAATTTCATCTTTGGCTCAGATTATCCACACATGGATCGTCAGTCAGATATTGTGAAAAATTCTGTAAAGCTTTAGAGGAAGTTGTCTCCAAAAATTTAAAAAAAATTTTTGGGGATAATCCTAGACATCTCTATGGTTGTGAAGAATTCAGCTATTCATTAGAGTTGTTGGGAAAATAACAAACTTTATAATTCATCAAGGAACAATATTATGTCCAGAAGACTTATTTCAAAGTATCAGAATCATTTGGCAAATCCGGAGAATGCTGTTCAATCTGCAACTGGTCAGATAATACAGCGGATGCTTGAACAAGTAAAAGTAATTTCTATATTAATTACATATTCATGGAGGTATAATCAGCCAGATTCTACCCCTGAGCAGTTATTGACTGCTCAAAGGTTGCAATACTATTTCCGACATACTGTTCCCGATCCACTATGGCGTAGAGATGAAGAAGTAAAAAGACTCTTTCCTAATGTTACTAAAGCCCCAGTACTCGAAGATTTAATGGGTGCTGAACTTAATAGCGATACTATTCCAGGTGAAGTATTGTGTACTGTTTTTGCTACTCCCATAGGTTATGTATTTCCAATTTTTGAAAAGATAGCTATTGATTTCAAGTTGGTATCATTTGAAATTGATACTGGTATATTTAACGGCTGGATCACAGATCCTGACCCAAATTCTCCTCATATGTTGACAGTCGTGATTGCCTTTCCGCCTCGTCCAGCACTTAGTGATGCAACAGTCACAAATACTGAATTGGAAGATTGGATCGATAATCGATCTCCAGTGAAATTTATGTCTGAAAATCCTTACATTCCTACCTGTAGTTGTTAACAACACCTACTCTTAATCCATATAAATAAAACAGACACTCGCAAAGATAAATTTTGTTGCATGGATATCTCAGAAGCCTTTAAAATAAATGATTTATGTATCAAACTGATTTAATAGAAGGTTAGATATATTCGTGCAACAAAGCCCCAAAGATACATAAATATATAGCATACGCTCTGAACTTTGGAATGTTACTGTTACTTTGATTGGTATGAGGTGAATAACAGATGTTTCCGAAATCTAAGAAACCATGAATACTATAAACAAAAAGAATAGGAACTATAAGTTTATTGAACAAATCTATGAAAGTGCTAACTCTTTAGTTTATCGAGCTATTCTCAAAGCAAATAATCAGCCTCTTATTCTCAAAATTCTTAAAGAAAACTACCCTACTGCTTCCGAACTCACACGCTACAAACAAGAATATGAAATTATTCGCTCCTTGAATGTAGATAGCATTGTTAAAGCTTACGACCTACAAAGATATGAGAATAGTTTAGCAATACTTCTAGAAGACTTCGGCGGTCAATCTCTAAAATTACTAATATCTCAATCTCAATTCAACTTAGAAAACTTTCTAACTATTGCTATTAAAACAACAGAAAGTTTAGCAGCAATTCATACTGCTAATATTATCCACAAAGACATTAACCCCTCAAATATTGTCTATAACCCCCAAACAAAACAACTAAAAATTATCGACTTTGGCATATCTACCCGTTTATCCCAAGAATTTATCACAGTTATCCCCCCCAACCAACTAGAAGGAACCTTAGCATATATCGCTCCAGAACAAACAGGTAGAATGAACCGAGGGATAGATTATCGTAGCGACTTTTATTCCCTGGGCGTAACTTTCTATGAACTTTTAACGAATAAACTGCCTTTTGAAATAACTGACCCCATGGAGTTAGTTCATTGCCATATTGCCCAACAACCATTACCAGTACATGAACTAATTCCTGATATTTCTAATTCTGTGTCTAATATAATCAGCAAATTGTTAGCTAAAACCCCAGAAGAAAGATATCAAAGCGCTTGGGGAATTAAAGCAGATTTAGAAACTTGTCTAGAGCAATTAAAAACTTTAGGACAAATTTCAGACTTTCCTTTAGCCACTCAAGATATTTGTGATAAATTTCAGATTCCTCAAAAACTCTATGGTAGAGAGCAAGAACTCGAGGAACTATTAACAGCATTCGAGCAAGTAAGTCTGGGAAAAACAGGAATGATTCTGATTTCTGGTTATTCAGGAATTGGTAAATCAGCATTAGTCAATGAAATTCACAAACCCATTACAAAAAAACGAGGAAAATTTATTAGTGGTAAATTTGACCAGTTGAATCGAGATATTCCTTATTCAGCTATTTGTCTAGCTTTTCAAGAGTTAATCCGTAAACTCCTAAGCGAACCAGATATAACTCTACAAACCTGGAAAAATCAACTATTAGAAGTTCTAGGAAATAATGGTCAAATTATCATTGATGTGATTCCCGAACTGGAAAAAATTATCGGTCAACAACCACAAGTTGAACAATTAGGAGCTAGCGAAAGTCAAAATAGATTTAATTTATTTTTTCAAAGGTTTCTGAATGTGTTTTGTCAAAAACAACATCCTTTAGTAATTTTTATTGACGATTTACAATGGGCAGATTTACCATCCCTGAACTTAATAGAGCAATTAATGTCAGATTATGAGAACCAATATTTTCTGTTAATAGGAGCATATCGAGATAATGAAGTTAGTCCTACTCATCCTCTAGTACGGACTTTAGATAAAATTAAGACTGCACAAGTACCCGTTAACGAAATTACCCTTTACCCTTTAAAAATTAATCATATTAATCAATTAATCGCTGATACCCTAAGTTGCTCCACAGAAATTACCAAACCTTTAGCAGAATTAGTTACCAAAAAAACAGGAGGCAATCCATTTTTTCTGACTCAACTGCTGAGTTCTTTGTACCAAGAAAATTTATTAGTATTTAACCCGGAGCAATATTCTCTGAACATAGAAAACGATGGACAAAGTTATTGGCAATGGGATATAGAAGAAATTGAAAGAGTTTCCATCACTGATAACGTAGTTGATTTAATGGTCAGAAAAATTGAAAAATTAGATGAAACAACTCAACAAGTTCTCAAATTAGCAGCTTGTATTGGCAACAAATTTAATTTAGAAATCCTGTCAATTGTTAATAATAAATCTCAAACAGTCACAGCTAATGAATTACAGTCTGCCTTACACGAAGGGCTGATTTTTCCGTTGAAAAATAACTATAAAGCTCCTTTACTTTGGAATCCAGAAGACTTATCAAATAACCTCTCAGAAAACTATTTTGAATCGGCAAAATATATCTCCTACAAATTTTTACATGACCGAGTACAACAAGCATCTTATTCTCTGATTCCAGCAGCAGAAAAAAAGCAAGTGCATCTACAAATAGGTCGTCTACTTTTGAAAAATCTTGAAGAGGATAAATTACAGAATAAGATTTTTGATGTTGTCAATCAACTGAATCAAGGGTCTAGTTTAATTACCGAACAATTAGAAAAAGATGAGTTAGCGAAATTAAATCTTCAAGTCGGAAAAAAGGCCAAAGACTCCACCGCTTATGAGCCAGCACTAATATATTTAGAAACAGCCTTAGAGTTACTGTCATCAGAAAGCTGGAAAAATCAATATCATTTAACTTTAGAAATTTATACAGAAGCCGTAGAACTTCAATACTTTAATTCTCAGTTTGAACAAGCTGAAACTCTAGCTGCTATTGTTCTTCAAAATGCTCAAGAAGTTCTCGATACAGTAAAAATTTATGAATTAAAAATTGAATCTTATCATGCCCAAGTCCTCGTAAAAGAAGCGGTAGATGTTACCTTTGAAATTTTAGCCAAGCTAGGAGTTTATATTCCATCTGACGTAAATCAACAGGAGGAAAAAATTGCTCAAGAAGAAAAAGTGATAGCGTTATTTTTGCAGGATAAATCTATTGCTCAGTTAGCAAATTTACCTGCGATGATCGATCCTTACAAACTTGCTGCTGTTAGGCTATTAGTTCTTACTACTACATCTGCCATGATTTATAGCCCTGAAGTCTGTGGGCTGATAACTTTAACTGCTATTACTCTCTGTCTAAAATATGGAAACTCACCTTTAGCAACTAGTGTCTATTGTTTTTATGGAATAGCTATATGTGGTATGATTCTGACTCAAGATATTAAATCTGGATATGAGTTTGGGAAACTAGCTTATCATTTGTTGAATAAGAGTAATACTGATGAAGCAAAACCATTTGTTATTATTCATTACTATGGATTTATTCGTCATTGGAAAGAACCTTTTAGACAAATCAACCTCAATGATTTTGAAGATGTAATTCAAATTGGACTGGAACGAGGAGATTTTCGACATACTGGTTATAATATAATTTCTTATTGTCTTTTTTCAATTTTTCGTGGTTTTAATCTTGAAGACTTTGAATCTAAGTGTAGAGCTTATGGTAAGTTAATAAAACCAACACAAGAATATGAATATTATTATTATGAATCTTGTCAAAAAATGGTTTTAAATTTGTTGAAAGAAGACCGAAAAAAATATCATTTATTATTTGAAAAATCTCAAGAAGAAGAAGATGAATTAATACAAATTTGGATTGATAATAATACTGATTGGTTATTGTTTATTTCCAGTCTCAGTAAAACATTTGCTGCCTATTTTTTTAAAGATTATGAGCGAGGATTAGAAACGGTTTATTTATCGGAAAAACACTCTCGACCTTGTTCAGCTTATCTCGTTTATCCACAAAATGTTTTTTACTCGGCATTAACTCTTTTAGCCGTTTATCCTCAAGCTGATATTGAAGAAAAACAACTTATCCTTGAGAAAGTTACAGAACATCAAAAAAAGATGTATTATTTCCAGGAAAATTGCCCTGAGAATTATGGAAATAAATACTATTTAATCGAAGCAGAAAAAGCCAGAATATTAGGAAAAACTTTACAAGCGCAAGAACTGTACGATCGCGCCATTCAAGGAGCAAAAAAATATGAATTTATCCATGAAGAAGCTTTAGCTTACGAACGAGCAGCAGAATTTTATCTCGCCCTTGACAGACAAGAAATCGGTCAATTTTACCTCAGAAATGCCCATCATTGTTACATCCGTTGGGGAGCAAAAGCTAAAGTCAAACAATTAGAAGAGGAATATCCCCAATATTTATTAGGAGTAGCAAATAAAAATAAATTAAAAGGTATTAGTACAACTATTTCTGCCTCCGGTAATGATGGAGAAATTCTTGACTTAACCACAGTAATGAAATCATCTCAAGCAATTTCTGGTGAAATTAAGCTGGAAAATCTCCTGCACAATTTAATGAAAATTACTATCGAAAATGCTGGGGCACAAACAGGATTTTTAATTCTCTACCATCAAGGAAATTGGGTTATAGAAGCTCAAGGAAAAATAAACAGCGACGAAGTAACAATTTTACAATCAATTCCCATCGAATCTACAGACCCCCAAACATCACTTCCCATATTACCAACTACCATTATTAACTATGTAATTCGCACTCAAGAAAATATTGCACTCAACGACGCAGCTAACCAAGGACAATTTATTAATGACCCCTATATTATCGCCACAAAAAGTAAATCAATTCTCTGTACACCCCTAATTAACCAAGGTCAATTAAGCGGAATAGTTTATTTAGAAAATAATTTAACCACAAATACATTCACCTCAGAAAGAGTCGAACTATTAAATATTTTATCTGCTCAAGCAGCAATTTCCATCGACAATTCCCGACTTTATCAAACCCTAGAACAAAGAGTAGAAGAACGCACAAAAGAACTATCTCAAACCTTAGACGTTCTCAAAGCAACTCAAGCAGAACTAATCTTTGAAAATGAACTACTAAAAACTGACAAACCCGCCTCTAATTTTAACTATAAAGTAGGTGGAAGTTTGCCCAATAATTCCCCTACTTATGTAGTCCGGCAAGCCGATCGCTCCCTCTATCAAGCCTTAAAACAGGGTGAATTTTGTTATATTTTAAATGCCCGACAAATGGGAAAATCTAGTCTGATGGTCAGAATGATCCACCATCTCAACCATGAAGGACATCATTGTGCCGCAATAGATTTAACTCAAATTGGCAGTGAAAATGTCACCGTAGAACAATGGTATAAAGGATTAGCTGTCGATCTATTGCGTAGTTTTCGTTTAATGAAAAAATTTAACTTAATCAAATTAAAAACTTGGTGGAATGACAGATTAGATATTTCTCCCGTACAAAGATTAGGTCAATTTATTGAAGATATTTTATTAGTTGAACTGAATAACGAGGACGATGAATCTATCAAAAAAGTCTTCATTTTTCTGGATGAAGTTGATACTATTTTAAGCTTAAAATTTCCAGTAAATGACTTTTTTGCCCTGATACGTTCTTGTTATAATCAACGCATGATTCATCCAGAATCTAGATACCAGAATCTCACCTTTGCTTTTTTTGGAGTAGCTACTCCTTCAGAATTAATGACTGACATTAGAAGAACCCCTTTTAACATTGGTCAAACAATTGAACTAGAAAGCTTCAAAACACATGAAGCACAACCTTTATTATATGGAATAACAGAAAAAGTTAGTAATCCTCAAACCATGCTCCAAGAAATATTAAACTGGACCGGAGGACAACCTTTTTTAACTCAAAAACTATGTCAGTTAATTCGTAATTCAGAAATACCAATTCCAGTCAATGGTGAAACTAAATGGATAGAAAACTTAGTACAAGAAAAAATCCTGAAAAATTGGGAAAGTCAAGATGAACCAGAACATTTAAAAACCATACGCGATCGTATATTTCATAGTAAAAATAGAAGACAAATGCTCGAAATCTATCAACAATTATTAGAGCAAAAAGAGATAATGAGAACAAATATTCCAGAAGAAAAAGAATTATGTTTATCTGGACTGGTAATTAAGCAAAATGAATTACTGAAAATTCACAACCGCATTTATGAATTAATATTTAATCACAGTTGGACAGAAAAAAATCTGCTTGAAGTCAAGAGTCAGGAGTCGTAGGGGCGAATGGCATTCGCCCGCACAGGAGTTAGGAGGGAAGAAAGAAGGAAGAAGCAAGAAGGATGATGCGCCCCTAGCCCCCCAATTCTGGGGGGAACAAGAATCCATTATATCATGTTCCCCCTCCGGGGGAGCTACGCTAACGGATAATTACTTATAATAAAGTTTTTGTTTGTAGTTGGGCTTTAGCCCTTACAATGCTTAGTATTAGGAATAAAGTCCAACTACGAGCCTAATTATAACTGTTCTACCGAACATGATATTAGCTGTTGACATCCTCCCCGGCTGTTAGGCACGGGGATTCCTGCCGAGCCTTAGCTCCTGGGTGGGTTGACGTTTTGCGCTCCGCAAAGCTCCGCTAACACAGGCTGCCGCTACCTTGGCGCTAGTCTTACA
>NZ_JAAHGO010000037.1 GCF_010672455.1 Okeania sp. SIO2C9
AAAATTTTGTTTGCGGAGCATTGGGTAGGAAAAGAACTCTGGAAAATGCTACCGCAAAAATTAATCTTTGTTTGATTCGACTAATGCTCAAGAGATTAGCGATCGCCTAATTTTTAGAGATACGATCGGGGGTTCTATAGATATGTCTCTATTTGATTAATTTTCTTCCTTTTTCTGTGTTGCTTATAAATTTTTAAGGTAGTGGTACATTGTAATTTTTTCGGTAACGGTATAGCAAGCATTTCAGCCACCATTCACCATTACTATACAGGACTACCATTTTTAAAACTAAAAAAGGAATAATTTTGATATTGCTCGGAGCGGTCGTACTAAAGAAATAAAACATTTATTGCACATCAGAATCGCTTAATTTTTGAAAAATGAGGAATATTTTTTCGATTGATTAAACATTGGACATCAGTATAGTAAGTTGAGCTGCAAATTTTATTAACATTCAACTCTAAGTTTGAGCATAATCAGTATAGACAGGACTTACGCAACGATACTAACTATAGTGATAATATCCTGAAAGTCACCAAATAATATACTATTTAGTAAATTTAAAATATTTCTAGCATTATTGATTGATTTTTTGCCCATTGTTTTAGTCTTTTGTTAGTATTGAGAAAAAATTTTTTTTTAATGCTTAATGAGCTTGCTTAGTTTAACACTGAAATTTATTTTAGGTTTTCGGTCTAATTTAGGTTTTATAACTTACAGCGCTTTTGCTAATTGATGAACCACATCTTCACAAGCAAAACTTTGTAGGGACGTTCCATGGAACGTCCCTACTGTGGTCTACCCAAATGAAAACCGCTGTAATTAACTACATTTATTAATATACGAACTTGTTACAACTTGTTACAATACGAAATAACCTGATCTTCTGTCTTCTTATTTTTTGTATCTTCATTTCCAAACAAGTAGTAATCAAAATCAAACCAAACTTTGTAGACCCCATTTTTACTATGGTTTATATAAATACTAAATTTATCTACATCATTAGGAGGATATTTGAATTCCCGATCATCTAAAACTTTAGAGTCAGATTTTTGAGTTAAACTAGCACTGTATTTAAACTCTTCCATAGTCAAACCACCTACATCAGGTACATTAGTAAATTGGGGACATTTTGAGTAATCCCAATTAAGAGTTAATCTTTCGACAATAAAAGTACCACTAATATTTTGATTACCTATCTTTATTTCGGCATAACTATTCTTGCTATCTATTTCATTCATATTATATGTAACTGTAGGTTCATTATATGTAACTGTAGGTTTAATGTTAGAATTATTAAGAGGTACTTTAGAGTTTGTACATTCTTGTTGCCACATCTCTAGATATTTAGCAACAAGAGTGTTTAAGTTTTAATAGGTGTATTTGAAGATAGCATCACCTAACGCTTTCCAGGTTTCAGAACCTACCACTCCATCTACTGTAATATCAGGCGATGGAAAAGGAAAAGTAGCGTTATAATTTTCCTGAAACTCAGTTACTATTTGTTGGCATTGACTTGGGAATATTAGGAAAGCCCAAAGTTTTAGCCGTCATGCTGACCCCAAGACCTTGATGGTGTACGATGATAATCTCCAGCAGCCACAAGCTGAAATGTCTGACCTATTGGAGTTTTGATGAAATATAAAATTACTTATTCTGCTGATTTCCGTTCTGGGGTGGACATTAAAACTGAATTATAACAAAGCTTTCAGGAGATGTAGCCTGATTTTACACGAACCCGTGCCCCGACTCGTAGTATTATGCTACTTGAAGCATTGTTCGGAAAAGCGAGGAATTATGAACCCTGATACAGAGAAACTGATGCAGCAATTAGAACAGCCATACGAAGGGGCTGAAATGAAGTCTTTGTATACGGCTGTGGTCACTGTAACACCGGGACAAGAAGAACACGCCCGGATGTCAGGTCATGCGGAAAGTGAGGATGGATTATTAGTCTTAGAACTGGCGATGCCTCAAGAGCTTGGTGGTCGGGGCCAAGGAACTAATCCAGAACAACTGTTTGCTGCTGGATACGCTGCCTGTTTTCATGGGGCACTGGCTTTGGTTGCCAGAAAGATGCGGGTCGATGCGTCTAAGACAACGGTGACATGTGCCGTCACTCTTGGCAGAGATCCAGCAGATGGTGGATATAAGCTTGCTGCTGAGTTAAAAGTGGAAATGCCCAACTCAGAGCGTGAAACATCGGAGCAGGTCGTTGCTCAAGCCCATCAACTCTGTCCGTACTCAAAAGCGATTGCTGGTAATATTGACGTGAAAGTGGTGGTAGTTTAATTCTTGAGTTTTGAAGGTACTTTAACTGCTGTAGGTCTTGCTGCTAATGAGGCATAGACAAGATATGTAGAAAATAGGACATAATGTCAAGCTTTATTGCAGCGAACGCGAACAAAAAAAATAGCCCCTAAGTATATAGGGGCAACGCAACAAAACACACACAAACACATACAATAAATAAAAATAGAAGCTAGTTGATGCTTTTCTTTTTTTTGAGATTTAATCATCTTTACCCCATTTAGGTTGCCATTCTGTAATGCACTACCTAAATAACTGAATTTGATATTACTCCTCATTGTCTGAATTAAAATATTGATTACAACTTTTAGTAAGCTTTCGGTCTTCTTCAGAGAACTTCTTACAAAAATTCTCACTGTATATAGCTGCTTTCCAGTTATAGGCTCTCTTGACTTGTTCAGGGGTTAAGCCTTCAACATTTCTTAGGTCAGTTTTATTTAAGTTAGCACATTTTAGATTTTTCTGATCGTTAATTTTTTCTGTTTCTGTGCAATTAGCATCACCAAATATAGCACCAGTTAAATTTGCTCCTGTTAGATTCGCACTACCTAATTTTGCTCCTTTAAATTCAGAACCAATGAGGTCAGCTCCACTCAAGTTAGCATGATACAATACAGCTTCATTGAATGTGGCTTTAGCCAGTTTAGCTGAATGTTCTGTTCCTGTTTTTAAATCCAATCCAGTTAAATCTGCATTACTTAGATTCACTCGATTCAATGAAGTGTTTAACTTATTCAGATTTTCAATTGCCTTTATTCTTCCCAAATTTTGTTCTTTTCCTTCATGTTTAATAATAATATTCCATCCTTTGTCAATTACATCCATTTCTAATTGCTTATTCTGCATTTCTAATTGCTTATTTTGCATTTCTAATTGTTGTGTATATTGTTTTCTTTCCTCCTTTCCTTCATCATAAGCAAATTTTAATCCCCACATAGGAACTATCATTCCCACCATGATAGAAAAAAATCCTATATGACTTTCAAAATTTTTAAAATTAAGAAAAATAGGAGTCTGAAGAAAATCCCAAGTATCAATAAAATTATACTTCCAGCCTTGATAAAACTCTAGTATTGTTTTTTGCAGAAAATTACTATTTTGAAATTTTGTAGATTTTCTTAAATCTTGTAAATACTTGTCATAACAATAAGCCTTAAAAAGATTAGATAAATCTTCTGCTGGTATATCTATTTCTTTTGATAACTTACATAATTCGTATCTAAAAAGAAATGAATTTGTTTGCTTTTTTTGATAGAATTTTTCAAAGAATCCCAAAACTTTATTGTTGAATTCAGGTTTTTCTAATATCTTTTCTACATTATCTAGTGAATTATCTAAACTTTGTGATAAATTTACTTTGCGACCTGTTAGATTTTGAGTCATAACTAATTTAACATCCTTCATTAAATGTTTGAAATGAGAGCCATAAGCAGACAAAAGTAACCAAAGTTTATATTACGATTCAATCATCTCTAAGATTTTAGGTTTTAGCTGTGAGAAAAATCCTGAAACTCCGCGATCGCCCGGTTGTTATATTGTGACTGCTAAGTTTAAACAGAGTGATATATGTCACATTAATCTGAAACCACTTTGCTTGGCAGACCTCAAGAGTACCCGTTCTACTAAACTTACCCAAACTTACCCATGAGGGTTTTGGAGCTAGCTTCCTGTTTTCCTGCGGAATGCTGCGCAAACACTGAAGATCACTGACTATCGTCTGTAACTTATCTTCTCCACAGGCTTAAATTCGCTCTTGACTCAAGCTACTGATACACATAGTTTTTCAAGTTAACGGCAGCATTCAAATCTCTGTCAGCTTCAAAACCGCATTCACTACACTCATAAGTTCTCAAGTTTAACGGCATTTTCTGTTGACGCCCACAGTTTGAACATATTTGAGAACTTGGATAAAATCTAGGAGCTATAACTAATTCACTGCCGTACCATTCACATTTGTATGTAAGTTGACGCTTGAATTCATAAAAACCACAGTCTGCTATGGCACTTGCTAGTTTATGGTGTCTTGGTGCGCGTTCCCTCTCTTGGTCAGCATTCCCTTGCGTCTGACGCCGACGCGGGGTCTGACCGCTTGCGACTGACGTCGTCGCGGGGTCGCACCGCTTTTTGAGCATTCCACTCACATTCAAATCCTCAATTACTATGGTGCTGTGGTTTAAAGCTCGCCCATGTTGTGAGTTTATGTAGTGCATCTGCTCTGATATCGGCGACTTTCTTGTGAAGTTTTGCTAATTTTTTTACTGCTTTGAGTCGATTTTTGGAGCCAATAACTTTTTTACTGACTGCACGTTGATGACGAACTAATTGTTTTTTTGCTTGTCTGTAGGCTTTGACATTAGCAAATTTACTGCCATCAGAACAGGTTGCTAATGTATTTATGCCTATGTCTACACCTATTGTTTCTCCTACTTTTTCTGTTGGATAGGATTCAAAATTATATTTAAAACTGATGTACCAACTATCTGCTTTTTTTGAGATGGTGACGTTTTTTACTGCTACTGAAGGTAAGATTTCGTATGTTTTTACTATTCCTATTCTTGGTAGTTGTATGCAGTTTCCTTGGAGAATCTTAATACTTCCTTCTAAATAAAAGCTGTCTTTTCTACCTTTTTTCTTAAAGACCGGAAAACCACGGCTCGCAATAGTTAGAAAGTTTTTAAATGCCCTCTCTAAATCTCTTAATGCTTGCCCTTGGTGCACCCGATCGATACCTCATAATACCAGGGATTAATTGATTTGACTTCAGCTACTAAACGCTTATGCAAGGTAATTGCGCTTGGGCGTTTTTTAGTTTCTTCGTACTCTTTTATGCAAGTTGCTAATCCCCAGTTATAGGCAGTCAGGTGCAACTCCTGCGTGTTTGGCAAGTATTGTTTTTTGTTGATTGTTAAGTTTTAACTTAGTTTTAAAGGATTTCATGATTATTAGAGTTGTTGGCATTCAAGGGCAGTTCTGCTGTTTCATATATCCTTAATAAGTTAGATATAAATCTAGTATATCACAGTAAATGTCTAATTGTGTTTCACTTTGTCCAATTATTTTAATACTGTTGATAGCCCCTAACTCTATAGTGGTAAAGAAACACACAGAACACATAAAGTATTAATTCTCTAGCATTAGCCCAGATTCACACAACAAAGCCCAACAAAGCCATTATTCTGCTCAAAAATAAACTCACTGTAATCAGCTAAGTAATCAAGTCCTACTAAATTTAGCCAAATCTCTAAACTTAACCAGACTGTTATTTTGACCAATAAAATTTTCCATCTAACTTGCATGGGAGTATTCTCCTCAAATCTCACTGTCTGAATAACTGAAGTCAGAAGTGGGAGAATTGAACTCCCACACTTGGATAATACAATCTAAAAATCGTTAATCTTGAATCATAATGCTCATCAGAGCATACCAAGTTAAAGGACCGACAATGCCATCAACTTCTAAGCGGCTATTTTTTTGGAATCTCTTGACAGCTGCTTCAGTGTTGGAACCAAACATACCATCTACAACTAGAGAATAGCCCATTTCATTCAGGATCATTTGCAGACGTTTAACATCATCACTGCTGCTACCCCGACCGATAGTAGGAGGCAGTAAAGCTCCCCAAGTTTGAGAACCAACTATACCATCCACTATTAAATTTCGGTCTTTTTGGAACTGCTTAACTGCGGCATCAGTGCGAACACCAAAGATACCATCTTCCACTAAAGAACCATAGCCAGTATTATTGAGAAGGCGTTGTACCAGAGTTACATTATAACCGTTGCTTCCGTTGCGTAAAACTGGTAAAGAAAAAGAACTTGAAACACTTAAAGTCATTGTTAATTCTCCTGTATTAGGATAGATGAGTATGAGAAATTATATCGATTTGGTCAGGAACTCCAGGACTAAAGCCCAAGAGTTTGTACATTCTTGTTGCGATCGCTTCAAGGAAAGAAGCCAACACCTGACCGAATAATTAATAATTAATAATTAATAATTAAATAATTCTGGTTTAAAGCTGACCCTTTTAAGGGGAAAAAGCGGTCGTTTTGCTGGCGCACAACTTCGTTAACGGCTGTCGCCGACATGTTTGCGTAGCATTCCGTAGGAAAAAGCGTAGCTTCCCGAAGGGTGGGATGGATGGGTTTCCTAACCATATCCATCAGACCAAGAGAAAAGAAATAATATTTCCTTATCTTCAATTCCGTAACGGTTTTAACCAGAGGTAATTATCAATTATCCATTATCAATTAATGAACAGCCTAAGATATTCTTTGTCTACATTATCGGCAAGGGTAATTAACAGCTTGACATAATCATAGATTATCTAGTATTATCTATGATAATCTATATTTGATTTTATGCTACTAGGATTCAAAACCGAGTTACACCCAAATAATAAACAAAAAACCTTGCTGGCTAAACACGCTGGTGTAGCTCGTCATGCTTACAATTGGGGATTATGGCTAACTAGGAACATCCTGAACCACAATTCAAATAATCCTTCAGGTAAACTTAAATTTCCTACTGCAATCGACCTGCATAAACTTTTGGTAGCAATGGTTAAACCTAATAACTATTGGTATTATGAAGTATCTAAAACAGCGCCTCAATATGCCTTGAGGTATTTATCAGATGCTTGGAAGCGTTGCTTTAGTAAAGTGTCTGGTCAACCTAAATTTAAGAAGAAAGGTAGAGACGATAGTTTCACTTTAGATGGTTCAATATCAGTAGGTGTGTTTCATATAAAACTACCCCGAATTGGATGGATTAAAACTTATGAAATACTGCCAGATAATGTAACTCCTAAGTCTGTAACTATTAGCAGGAAAGCTGATAGATGGTTTATTAGTTTCAAAGTAGAAACCATACCCCAAATTACTGAAAAATCAGTAGATGTAGTTGGTGTAGATTTAGGAGTAAAAACTTTAGCAACATTGTCAACAGGTGAAGTATTTGAGGGAGCTAAGTCTTATAGAAAGTTAGAAGCCAAACTCTCTCGGTTGCAATACTTAAACCGACATAAAGTCGTCTATTCCTCTAATTGGAAAAAGGCTCAACTTAGGATAGCTCAAGTACACAGCCAAATAGCTAATATCAGAAAAGATACGTTGCATAAACTAACTACTTACTTAGCTAAAAACCACAGTCAGATAGTAATAGAAGATTTGAATGTATCTGGAATGATGGCTAACCATAAGCTAGCTAAAGCTGTTGCCGATATGGGTTTTTACGAGTTCAGAAGACAGTTAGAGTATAAATGTAAGTTATACGGCTCGGAGCTAATCGTTGTTGATAGATGGTTTCCTAGCTCTAAGACTTGTTCTAACTGTGGAACTGTTAAAAAATGTCTGTTTTTATCAGAGCGCGTTTTCAATTGCGAACACTGCAATTTTAGCTGTGATCGAGACTTGAATGCAGCGTTAAATTTAGCTATGGCGGGCAGTTCGTCCGTGACAGCCTGTGGACTGGATAACGCCGACGTTACCAGAATGAAGCAGGAATAGAACAGATAATCATAGATTTATATAGATTATCGTAGGTTTCTAAGAACGGTTAAAGTTCTGACTGCCACGCTCTCGCTCTCAATGACATTCCTGGGAATGCGATCGCCAGTTCCATGAAGAACGAACCGGACAGTTAAACACGGGAGCGTGGGTTAAGCCAGTACTTTCTAAAAATCCTTAGTCTTGAATCATAGTGCTCATCAGAGCATACCAAGTTAAAGGACCGACAATGCCATCAACTTCTAAGCGGCTATTTTTTTGGAATTCCTTGACAGCTGCTTCAGTGTTGGAACCAAAAATACCATCTCCAACTAGAGAATAGCCCATTTCATTCAGGATCATTTGCAGACGTTTAACATCATCACTGCTGCTACCCCGACCGATAGTAGGAGGCACTAAAGCTCCCCAAGTTTGAGAACCAACTATACCATCCACTATTAAATTTCGGTCTTTTTGGAACTGCTTAACTGCGGCGTCAGTGCGAACACCAAAGATGCCATCTTCCACTAAAGAACCATAGCCAGCATCATTGAGAAGGCGTTGTACCAGAGTTACATTATAACCGTTGCTTCCGTTGCGTAAAACTGGTAAAGAAAAAGAACTTGAAACACTTAAAGTCATTGTTAATTCTCCTGTATTAGGATAGATGAGTATGAGAAATTAGATCGATTTGGTCAGGAACCCCAGGAGTAAACTCCAAGAGTTTGTACATTCTTGTTGCAGTCATATCTAGAGATGTAGCAACAAGAGTGTTTAAGTTTTAATAGGTGTATTTGAAGATAGCATCACCTAATGCTTTCCATGTTTCAGGACCTACCACTCCATCTACTGTGATGTCAGGTGATGGAAAAGGAAAAGTAGCGTTATAATTTTCCTGAAACTCAGTTACTATTTGTTGGCATTGACTATCGTAGTTGGCATCAAATCTCACGTTACTTGTAATCAGAGATGGTCTACCTTGTTGGAGACCAAACCAATAGATTGAGGATAGTAACTGTTCAAGAAAGCGAACAGCATCTCCGCTATCACCCTCTTTTAAAGTAGGTAAAGTTGATACAGTCATTGTTGATATAGCCATTTGAGAAAATTCCTTATTACTTCATTACAAACAACAGAGTTCAGTTTTGTTGAGCATCAAGCTCGACTTCTTTGAACCTCATATATTCATTAAATTTCACTGCATACTGACTTATCGCCTGAGAATATCTGACTTGTGACTGACTTTTAGTTAATCAATGCTAAAGTATATATAGTAGTTAGATTTAGGAGCCATGCCAAGGTCACTTAAAGTTCGTCAAGGATGCATTGAAACAGTCAAACTAGCAGTCAGGCGTAATGGCTTTCCCAGCCAGCGAGCTTTGGCTGAGGATGTCGGCTTGGCTTTGGCCACAGTCAGCAATTTCCTCACGGGTAAACCTGTTGACTTTACGACTTTTGAAGAACTTTGCAGTAAATTGATGTTTTCGTGGAGAGAAATCGCTGATTTAGATTTTGATGTGCCATCCCAGACAAGCAATTTTAATCCTGAAACTCCTCAGTTCAGGGATGTCAACCCGGACAAGTCCCCTCCTTACCCCAACGGCCCAGTCCCCCTAGATTCTCATTTTTATATCGACCGTCCCCCGATGGAACAACTGAGCTGCAATGAAATTCTTAAACCCGGAAGTGTTACTCGCATTCAAGCACCTCGGAAAATGGGAAAAAGTTCCCTGCTGCTCAGAATTTTAGCTTTTGCTCAACAACAGAGCTACAAAATAGTAAAAATAGACTTTCAGGAAGCAGATAAGGCCGTTTATGCTCACTTAAATAAATTCTTACGCTGGTTTTGTGCGAATATAGCTCGCCAGCTACAACTACAACCTCTTCTAGACGAATATTGGGACGAGGAGATGGGTAGTAAAGTAAGTTGCGGGATTTATTTTGAAGGGTATTTGTTAGGGCAAGTAGACACCCCCATAGTTTTGGTCTTAAACGAAATTAATTTCGTTTTTGAACATCCGGACATCGCTGAAGAATTTTTACCCCTGCTGCGATTTTGGCACGAACAAGCAAGGCAAAGTACGCTATTTCAAAAACTGCGTTTAGTTGTAGTTCACTCTACAGAAGTGTATATATCCCTAGATATTAATCAATCTCCATTTAATATAGGATTGCCGATCAAGCTGCCTGAATTTAATTTCAAGCAAATTCAAGATTTAGTAACCAGACACGGACTAAACTGGACAGAAGGAGATAGAGTGGAGCAGTTGATGGCAATGGTGGGAGGACATCCTTATTTAGTGCGCATTGCTCTCTACCATTTGGCTCAGGAACAAATAACATTAGAAACATTGTTACAACAAGCTCCTACTCAAGGAGGAATTTATGGTGGTATTTTACGCCATCACTGGGAAATCATACAAAAAAAACCAACACTATCAGCAGCACTTCATCAGGTGGTAATGACGAGCGAGAGCGTCAAGTTGGACCCAATTGTGACTTATAAACTAGAAAGTATGGGACTTATCAAATTAGACGGCGATCGCGCCTACCCCTCCTGTCAAATGTATCGTCTTTATTTTGCTGGTCAATACCAACAACCATAAGGGGGAAGGTATCGGGGGTGCTGGTTTCCCCACTCCTCCACAGGGTGGGGCGGAAAGCACCCCCTTACACAAATAAATGTTTATCCACTGTTTTCACTTGTTTTGTCTACCTCCCGACTGATTTTTTATGTATTTTTTGACTATTTCCAAGGGTGCGCCACCACAGGAAACTATACATTTTGAGTCATGCCATAACCAGCGCTTTTCCCCAGTAAAATTGGTTGATTTGTTGGGCATATTTTCGTCTAATAATTCTGCTGGTAGCAGACTTTAGAGATGATATTAGCTGAGAAATATTATTGTCTGGGTGTAACTGAATTAATATATGCACATGGTCAGGTTCACCCTCAAACTCTTCGGCGTTGGCAACGTCTAGCAGTTAAAACATGCATCTATAATTTCTTTCATGTCTCAAATCATATTTTTGGTCAAAACTTTTTTCCTGTATTTGGTCACGAAACATATATGCAAGTGAATATCATAAACTACATGAGCACCTTTATTAAATTGTTTCTCCATAATTTCTACTTAAGAGCTGACTTTCCCCATGCTAATATGTTAATATAATTTTAGCGACTCAAAGATTAAAGGAGGTGATAGTCATTATGACAAATAGAAGATTGACTTTTCGACTCTACCCGACAAAAGTACAGAAAGAAAAACTATTTTTAGCCAGAAAGCTACACCAACTTTTGTATAACGCTTGTGTCGCTCATAGACGGTTTGAGTGGAGAAAAACGCGAAGAAGTGTAGATTACTTTACTCAACAAAACGCATTGCCTGGTTTTAGGCAGCAGTGGCCAGATTACCAGCAACTCAATCTGACTACGCTACAGGCAACAGTCAAGCGTGTTGACTTAGCTTATAACGCTTTTTTAAAAGGAATTAGGAAACGCCCAAAGTTTAAGTCAATTAGAAATTACTCCGGTTGGACTTACCCAGATGGTCGGCAAGGTTTTAAAGTGCAGATTGAATGTAGCCAAAAATATGCAGTCAACTGTGGATGGGTGACACTTAATGACTTGGGTGTGAGACTCAGGATGCGGGGTAGGTTTAAGTATTGGGGAAAACCTACTACTTGTACGATTGTTTATCGTCCTCATAAAGATGAGTGGTATGCTTCATTTAGTATCAAGACCTCAGAACCTGAACCATTGTTTGGTAGTAAGTCTCCACTGGATTATGAATCAATTGTGGCTTTTGATTTAGGATGTGAAACAGCATTGACCTGCTATGACGGGTATGGGTTCGACTCAATCAGCAATCCTAGATTTGACAGGGAGTTTGCCCCAAAAATTAAGCAAGCTTCACGTCAACTAAAAAGAAAGCAGCGACCAATTAAAGGTAAGCAAAAAGCATCAAGTAGATGGAAAAAAGCGAACAGAAAAATCTCTAAACTCAAAGCCAAACAGTCAGCCAGAAGAAAAGATTGGCAGCACAAAATCACAACAGAAATTGCTAGTTGTTATGACATCGTTGTGACCGAAAAGTTAAATGTTAGAGGTATGACTCGCAAGGCTAAAAAAGGTAAACGCAAAAAACAGAAAGCAGGTTTAAACCGTGCCTTATTAGATGTGGGTTTTGGAGCGTTAAACCAAATGGCGCTGTATAAAATCCTAGCTAAAGGTGGTTTGCACATAACCATAGATACCAAAAAAGTCAAGCCATCTCAACGTTGCCCTAGATGTGGAACTGTTCATAAAGAATGGGCGAAATTGAGTAATCGTTACCATATTTGTGATGATTGTGGATTTGAAATACCAAGAGACCAAGGCTCGGCCATGGTAATGTGGAATGTTGCTGCAGATCGGCAACCGGGGTTAGGAACTGGCCTCGTTAATCGTCGATGCTCAAGCTCTACTGATTCGACCTGTAAGCATACTGGCTCGATGAGGCAACTGGGGCAAATGAAGCGATCAAAATCTCAAAGTGTGGACTTTGTTGACGGGGACTTAGAAACCCCGTCCGTCTACACGGCGGGGTAGTTCATGAAGAAAATACGGTTATTGAAGTGCGGAATGTGGGATATAAAATCTGGTTATACAGTTATCGCACTTTCTACTTCCATGCAATGCAGACATAAAATGCCCACTTATCCCCAGATAATTCCAACTCTCATCCTTTCTTCCTACTGACCAAAAAATAAGGTCAATAGCCTCCCCTTTCAAGGGGATGAAAAAAAATCAAGTTCAATATTTCAATTCACTTTACTTTCCTAGGTCATGCTGCGCAAACAGGCAGAGGTACGGATAACTGATAACTGATAACTGATAACTGAAATGACTCCTGACTCCTCTGATCATACAATAACTAATTATCCGGATACTAATACTATATGACGTATCAAATTGGTGGTAGCTTGCAAGATGATTCGCCCAGTTACGTCGAAAGACTTGCTGACACTCAATTATATGAAGCCTTAAAACGAGGGGAGTTTTGCTACGTGCTGAATTCTCGTCAAATGGGCAAATCTTCCCTATTAGTTAGAACTAGACATAAATTACAAAAAGAAGGTATCAAATGTAGCACTGTCGATCTAACTAATATTGGCAGTAAACATATTACTCCTACACAGTGGTATAAGGGAGTAGCTGGTGAGTTATGGCGGGGGTTTCAACTTTTAGGCAAAGTTAATTTGAAAAAATGGTGGAAAGAAGAAGAAGATATTTCTTTACTGCAAAGATTGAGTCGTTTTATTAGTGATATTCTGCTCAAACAATTTCCCGAAAACAATATTGTCATTTTTGTAGATGAAATTGATAGTATTCTCAGTCTAGATTTTTCTGTAGATGACTTTTTTGCACTAATCAGATTCTGTTATAATCAACGAGCAATATATCCAGAATACAAACGTATAACTTTTGGCATTTTTGGGGTTGCCACGCCATCAGATTTAATTAAAGATAAAACCAGAACTCCCTTTAATATTGGTCGCGCCATTGAACTAGACGGTTTTACATTAGAGCAAGTTCAACCTTTAGCAGCAGGATTAAAAATTGGAATAGGAGATAGTTTTGAAGTTATAAAACAGATATTGTATTGGACAAATGGGCAACCATTTCTCAGCCAAAAGTTATGTAAATTAGTGGTTGAAGCTAGTCGAGATTCAGTCAGTGAAATTATCACTATTCCCGCAGGGAACGAAGAATTTTGGGTGGAAAGCATAGTGAGAACGAAGATGCTGCACAAGTGGGAATCACAAGACGAGCCAGAACATTTAAGAACAATTAGAGATAGGATTCAAAGGAATGAAAAACGTGCCGCCAAGTTATTAGGAATCTATCAGGCTATTTTACAAAGAAAAGAAATAGAAACAGATGACTCTCGAGAACAAATGGAACTAATTTTGTCTGGTTTGGTAGTGAAAAAGGATGGTTTATTGAAGGTGAAAAACCGGATTTATGCGGAAGTCTTTAACACAGAATGGGTAGAAAAGCAATTAAATGTCCTACGTCCTTATTCTCAGGTATTAGAAGCTTGGATAGCATCAAACAAAACTGACCCTTCTCGTTTGTTGCGGGGACTGGCATTAAAAGATGCTCAAAAGTGGTCTCAGGGGAAAAGTTTAAGCGATATAGATTATGAATTTTTAGCTGCGTCGGTAGAATTTGACAAGTTGGAAATCCAAAAAGCATTAGAAGCTGAGAAGACTAAAGCAATTGAAGCACAACTTGCAGAGGAACAAAAAAGATTACTGCAAGAGCAAAAAACTGCTAAACTACAAAGGATATTTCTGGCTGCAGTCAGTTTGGCATTATTAATAGTTTCTGGCTTGGGAATAATAACTTTTATACAATATCAACGAGCAGAAACTCGTGAAAAGGAAGCAATAATTAGCGAAATCAAAGCATTAGTGTCTTCTTCTACTGGAAACTACAACTCACATCAAAGGTTGGATGCACTTTTGTCTGCGATTGAGGCTAACAAAAAATTACAAAAATTAAGACAAGTAGACTCAAAGCTCAAAAACCAAGTTGAATTAGTACTTACGAAAGCCTTGTATGGGGTAGACGAGTACAATCGCCTAATCGGTCACAGGGCAGGACTTTGGGGAGTTGCGGTTAGTCCCGACTGCGAGTTCATTGCCTCTGCTAGTGCAGATCGAACCGTCAAACTCTGGAATAAAAACGGCAAGTTATTGACAACTTTCACGAGTCACAATTCCGGGGTTTTGGGAGTTACTTTTAGCCCAGACGGAGAAATAATTGCCTCTAGTGATGAACAGGGGAATATCTTGCTGTGGTATAAAAATGGCAAGTTGTTGAGAACATTGAAAGGACACAGTGGAGCGGTTGCAAGAGTTACTTTTAGTTCCGACGGTAAGATCATTGCCTCTGCTAGTGAGGATAAAACAGTTAAACTCTGGAACAAAAGTGGCAAGTTATTGAGAACATTAAAAGGACATAGCATGAAAATTGCTGATGTGGCAATTAGTTCCGACGGCGAGATTATAGCTTCTGCTAGTACAGATCGAACCGTCAAACTCTGGAACAAAAACGGCAAGTTGTTAAATACTCTAACTGGTGTTGGAGTCAGATCAGTTGCAATTAGTCCCGACAGCGAGATCATAGCTTCTGCTAGTCAAGATGGAACAGTCAAACTTTGGAACAAAAGCGGCAAGTTGTTAAATACTCTAACCGATAATGATGGTATTATTTATCGTCTGGCCTGGAGTTCTGACGGACAAATGCTTGCTTCTGCTTCGATAGACACTACAGTGAAAATCTGGCATCGAGATGGGAGATTGTATAGAACTTTGAGAGGACATAGTGCTGTTGTTAGAGATATTGCTTTTAGTCCTGATGGAAAGACGATCGTCTCTGCTAGTGAAGATAAGACTGTAAAACTCTGGAAACTTGACAACAGTTTGTATAAAATCCTTACTGGCCATGAGGATTGGGTAGGGGCAGTCGCCTGGAGTTTTGACGGAAGTTTACTTGCATCTGCATCAGCAGATACCACCGTTAAACTCTGGCAAACAAATGGTAAGTTACTCAGAAGTCTGGAAGGACATCAGGCTATTGTTTTTGATGTGGATTTTAGCCCTAATAATAGAACTCTCGCATCAGCATCATCAGACAATAGCATTAAACTCTGGCAAACAAATGGCAAGTTGCTGCAAACCCTTGAGAAAAATGTTGTTTTTTGGGGGGTTGCCTTTAGTCCCGACGGTGACAAAATAGTCTCCGCTTTGGGAAACAATACAGTTAACCTCTGGCAAACAAATGGCAAATTGTTACTCACTCTGACAGGACATACTGCTGAGGTTAAAGACGTTACTTGGAGTCCTAACGGCAAGATAATTGCCTCGACTTCTGTTGATAATACGGTTAAACTCTGGCAGGCGGACGGAAAGTTATTGAGAACTCTTACTGGACATAAATCGACAGTTAGAGGTGTAGTTTTTAGTCCCGATGGCGAGATTATTGCCTCTGCTGGGGCAGATAATATGCTTAAACTCTGGCAGCGCGATGGGACCTTATTAAGAAGCTTTTTTGGACATGATGCTTCTATTTGGGGAGTAGACTTTAGTCCCGACGGCAAAATTATTGCCTCTGCTTCTTTGGACAAAACAGTCAAACTCTGGAACATTGACGGTACTTTATTAAAAACTCTAACCGCACACTCTGGTGGAGTTAGAGGAGTTGCTTTTAGTCCTGATGGAAAAATTCTCGCTTCTGCTAGTAGCGATCGCACCATCATTCTGTGGAATTTGGATCGGATTCTTCAGCTTGACAAACTAGCTTATGCTTGCAATTGGGTCAAAGATTATCTACAAACCAATCAACAGTTAGAACAGAGCGATCGCAACCTGTGCAGTGATTTCGGTTAATTGTTCGACTTTTGCTTGTTAAATGAACTGTCGGGAGTGCCTTTGAAACACCCCATTACCCAAGGATATGAGTCTGTGACAAAGTAACCGTATACGCCATTGATTGTCATACCGTTACATTCATCTAAATCTCCTAATTCTGCGACATATTCGTAATCATCTCTGTATGATCCATCGTATATTCCACCAGGATTTTTACACTTAATCTCTTGTCGTTCCCCTTCTTTTAGCTGATAGCTTGATTTAGCTTTTCTGACCGTGCCATTATCATCGTATATTCCACCAGGATTTTCACACTTAATCTCTTGTCGTTCCCCTTCTTTTAGCTGATAGCTTGATTTAGCTTTTCTGACCGTGCCATTATCGTCGAAATATGAACCAAAAATAGGGAATCCATCTGCTGCAAAACCAATTACTGGCGAGACGATAGCATTCTCCGAATCGAATAAAGCAACAGGAGAACCATGATAATGATAGATGCCACTTGGCTGTGTGTGTGCGTTGTGGCTATCGGTCTGAAAGTCATTCAAGCTAGACATTGGGTCAAAGCGCCATGGTTGCTCCATATCACTACAGCCAATTTTTCCGTCACCCACGCCATAGCAACCAGCTGAAAGTAAGTCTAATTTGACGCCATTAAGAAAAATTGCATTGTCTGTAGCAAGGGATAGCTCTGTATTTTTGGATGCTTGTTGTGGATTCGTCGTAACTTCAAGAGTGAGATTTTGTGCAGACACATCCGTTACAAATTGACTACTGTTGAAGTCATAGTTCGGTATAGCATTGGTAGTAAATATACATTTATCACCACTAACTGAAACCGATAAATTTCCTTTGAACTCCTGATTGCTCTTAAGATCTTTTACAGAAGACGTGTAAGTTTTTACATAATCTGCACAACTAGGTTTCCTTTTCTTCAAAATCACGTCTGTAATGTCCTTGCTATTTTGCCGATTCTTTATTCTTTGTTTAGAGCTTGATTCAACTTTTCTGACCGTGCTATTATTTGCGTATACATTGTGGCTATTGGTATTAAATTCACTCAAGCTAGACATTGGATTGCTAGTGTTATTTAGACCTATTGCTGAACTGTTATTAGGACTGAATCCAATCAAGAACAAGACGAGCATTATTATGTAAATGTATTTCAATTTCATTATTTACTCCTAATAAATTTGGGTGTTTGAGTAGCAACTGCGATCGAAGTGGGGTTAAGCCCAAAACCAAATCACAGTACCGTACTTCTACTGGCTTTACTTGCAACAGTTGAGATAGTATTTTTACATTGTAACCATAACGTACCAGTTACGGTTCCAAATCTTTCTTGATAATAACACTTTTCGATAGTTAATTTAACTGTACAGTGAGCTGTCTAATAGTTAATGTACAGTTCACTAGACACCTATTTTGGGTCTATTAATAAGTAAATCTTACAGTGGTTTTCATTTCAGTAGACCACAGTAGGGGCAAATGGCATTCGCCCTTTTGGTTATGACGATGTGGTTCATCAATCTGAAAAGCGCTGTAATGTAACACAGGCAGAAATGTCCGATTTATTGGAGGTTTATAGATGTTATACCAAATTCAAAAAAGGTAGTTACATCTTAATTTGTGATTTCTTGCTACAATTAAAAATTGTATATATCCATCAAATTTCAAAGTTAAGCATTTTTTCCCCTTTTTTATCCAGTTTTTCTTTCCCTGTTGCCTTCCGGAGCTGTTGCCTGTTGCCTGTTGCCTTCCGGAGCTGTTGCCTGTGTTGAGACTGTAGCAATATTTTATGAAATTGGTATTAGAATGGCAAGATATCAATATTTTTTCGATCAGAATTTCTGACGATCAAGGATTAATTGAAATGTTGTTGAATAATATTGATTACTTCAAATCTAAACCAGTGAATATTCCCAAAATTATTATTCTACTTGACAATAGACATCTCCAAAAATACTCAAACGCCGATCCTAACTATCTTTAGTCGAGGGATAGCGTGCGCTTAACCGGAGGTTATCGCCACTCATCAAGATAGTTAAGTTGTACGGTTTTATGGGTATTAGAGATACTTCGTGTTACGAATATAAATATTTATTGTACTTTCCTCCTTATTTTTTATCTCATTTTTTCATGATTTATACTAATATAAATGAGCCAATCCTTAGTCTAACTAAACCACATATTGTTAAGATTACTTTTTGATAATTATTATTTTTTAATCTGAATATTTCTCTAGCAACTCCAAAGATTTTGATTAATCTTCAGATCGTGTTCTACAAATATTATCTTTTTGGCTTTTTCTTGATTTTCTTCTTTGATTTCTGGTAGCATTTCTTTTTTTATTGGTTTCTTTTTTGGTGTAGTTGTTCTCTCTACTCCTTCATCAGCTTTATCTCCTTGAAATTTTTGTTTTTTATCAAACTCCCATTCGTTGTTTTATGAATACATTTACATCACTTACTGGACTTTTTTATCCTACTATTACATCTACTATTTCTTTTCCTGTCTTGAGTGCTTCTTACATTCGCCGTGCGACGGCGAATTAAGCACTCGCTTTTGGTGTCGTTATTATTTTATTTTTTAAAGTATGATTTTTCTTTTTTCCTGAGTAATATTTTTCTGTTTTTTTATATTCACCTGGTCTTTCTCTACTTTGTTCTTTACTATCTACAATTACAGCAGTTTTCTAGTTGATGAGGTACAAAGTTTTATTGCTCTAGGGAACAGGCAACAGGGAATATAGAAATAAATAGTCTTATAGCTCTACCTCACTATCCTCAAAAGTGCTGTAATTCTGGTGTTGCACAGTGACGAATGATTTGACATTTTTGATGAACAGAATTTTGGATTTGAGAATTGCCATAATAATGAATATTAGGTTTTTTAGAGTCAAATTATCAACTAATTTTTGGCAATATCATTCCATAATGTGCAACCCCGTAATTCTAATTCTGTTAATATTTCCTTAACCCATTATAATTCATTTTCTTTTTTTTTTACTTGTTCTAATCAACTTACTGGTAGTAATTCTTTGAGAATATCTATCCAGTAATGAAAAATATTATTAGCACTTTATATCAAATCCGGTAGCATCGGTGTAATTAGATAGTTAATCTAGGAGGACCGAGTCAGGAGGACCGAGTCAGGAGGGAAGAGAATGCGCGAAACATTTGCTCTTGGATGAAGATGAAAATTTTTTTTATACCGAACCCGAGCGGATTTGATATTATTCACTTATACCAAAGTTTATTCCTCATGTTTAAAAAATTGGTATATGATGCCAATAAAATAATAGAGTTGTCGCTAAATAGATAGAAAAAATCGCTCAAATTAAGACACAGTAGTAATTCCAGACGTTCTTATGTAAAAATGGCTAAAATCCTTACATGATAAGGGTTTACCAGTTTTTTATAGTTATAAAGCGACAAGTCTAATATTTAAGTGATTTATTATTCCTTGGTTAAAGCCTTTTTTCTTCCTTCACCTGCTTGAATTAATCTTTTTTGAGCATGCTAACACCAAAATTAATCTTTGTTTTGTAAGGCTAATGCTTAAAAGACTAGCCATGAGTTAAAAAGAACCAAAATGGGTTCTATATGGCTCCCCTAAACAATTTAAGAACTATTCCCTGCTCCTGCTTCATAAAACCGATATAAAACGTCTCTCTTGGTGCGCGTTCCCTCACAGGAGTCAGCATTCCCTCTCTTGGTGCGCGTTCCGCAAGCGAGCTGTCGGCGGCGCGGGGTCGCACCGCATAATTAGTGACATTTTAATGTTTACTTCCTGCTTCCACCGGAACTGTCGGCAGCAGGACCTCCACAGGCATTCACGGTCAAGCTGACCGCATTTCTTGAGTGTGTCTTACATTCCGAGGGAACCTCGGAATTACACACTCGCTTTCTTAAATTAATTGAAGCATTTCCTACGGAATGCTCCGCAAACAAGTCTCGGTCAATTGATCAACCGCATTCTGGACAGTCATAAGTTCTGATGTTCAAAGGCATATCCTGTACATGACCACAACTAGAGCAAGTCTTAGATGATGGAAAAAATCTGTCTACTGCTACTAATTCACAGCCGTACCATTGACACTTGTATTCAAGCTGTCTTCTAAACTCATAAAACCCTTGATCTGCTATTGACTTAGATAGCTTATGGTTAGCTAACATTCCAGACACATTCAAATTCTCAATCACAACAGTGCCGTGGTGTTTGGCGATTGTTGTTGTCAATTTATCAAGTGCATCTTTACGGATATTAGCTACTCGTCTATGTTGTTTGGCTAGCTTGACTACTGCTTTGTACCAATTCCTTGAATGCTTAAGTTTCTTACTCAGTTGTCGTTGTAACGCGCGCTAATCTATTTTGCGCTTTTTTGTAAGGCTTAATACTCTCGAATACTTCACCTGTGCTTAGTGTTGCTAGTGTCTTAATTCCTAAATCTACACCTACAACTTCTGTAGTTTTTGGTGTTGAAGTCGGAGTAAATTCATTCGTAGGGGCGAACGGCCGTTCGCCCCTACAACTTAAATACCATTCACCTGCTTGTCTACTGATAGTTATTTTTTGAGTTGTTGCTTCACTCTTGTTCATAAGTTTTGACCATACCAATAAAAGGTAATTTATGATTCCATCCGTTTAATTCTATTGGTTTCCCACAATTATCTATTGTGAAGGAATCGTGTTTACCTTTTTTCTTAAACCTTGGGCGTTTACCCAACCCTTGAAAAAACCTCTTAAATGCTTCACCCAAGTTAATAAAAGCATATTGATAAACTTTAGATGAGAGGTTTTTCATCCAGGGGTAGAGGGGTTTGGTGTGATTAGTAAAAACCTCTCTGAGTTTACGTTTGCGCAGCATTCCGTTTGCGTAGCATTCCGTTTGCGTAGCATTCCGAAGGAAAGGAAAGGAAGGGTTGGGCTTGTAACCATCTATGTAAGCAGCATTCCATAAACTTAAACCCCAGTTGTAGCACCATCTGCTATAACCTGCGTGTTGTGCCATCGCCCGTTTTTTGTTTATTATTTAATTTGAGTTTGGTTAGTCATGGATTTCATGGAGATTGAGGGCAGTCTATCTAATGGTATGCTTTTTAAGGTATTATATCGTTATTCGTTGATTAAGTCAATGCTCCTATCTACTTTTCATGCTTGTTATCAACTTCTGAGGGTCTTTGGACTCAGATAGACCAAAATTTTACACTAATGAGTCGCACTACACTAAATGAGCAATAGTTACCCCACTACCGCCGTCATTTCTAGACGCTAACTCATAACGCTCCACCAACGGATGATCCTGCAAAAATTCATGGATACCCTGTCTCAATTTACCAGTACCTTTACCATGAATAATCCACAACAAACCATATTCGATCGCCCTAGAAAGTGCCCTATCTACCTCAATTTGAGCATCTGCAACCCGACTTCCACGAATATCAATACTATTTTGAGAAGTACGAACAGCTAAACCACTAGAATTAATCTCCGGTTGAGCTTCTTTAGACTTACTTTCTGACTTCTTACTCTTTTGCGCTTCTACATTTTTACTCTTTTTAGAAAGTTCTGCTTTTTCACCATCAAGAGATTCCACTTCTGCCAAATTAACTGTCATTTTCATAATTCCAAATTTAACAGTTAATTCATCATTCTCATTAGGAGCGCTCAACACTTCTGCTGTTTGCCCAATTTTGGGAATCCGAATACGATCGCCCTCCTTAGGCATAAAATTTGGTTTCTTGACAGGGAGAGTACGAGAAGGCAAATATTTCTCAGAAATTTCATTAATAGCTTCCGTAGCTTTCTGAGCATTTCGAGCAGTTAACGGACCCTGTTGTAAATTCCGAATTACTGTAGCAATTTCTGCCTTTGCCTCAGCAATTTTTTCCTGTACCGCTATCTCCTGTGACAACTGTAAATCTCTTTCTCTATCCTTGAGCGCAGCAGCTTTTCGAGAAACTTCCCGATGTAAAGACTCAGTTTCTTGTAGTAACTCAGAAGCTTCTTTCGCCTTTGTTTCCTGTTGCTGTCTTTGAGCTTCCAAACCTGCAATTACCTGATTCACATCCTCAGAATTTCCTCCCACATAATCTTGCGCTCTATAAATAATCTCCTGTTTTAAACCCAACTTGCCAGCAATAGTCATAGCATTAGAACGCCCTGGAATTCCCCAAAGCAACCGGTATGTAGGTTGTAAGGAATTGATGTCAAATTCTACAGAAGCATTTTCAAACCTTTCATCGTCATATTTGAGAGCTTTCAGTTCTCCAAAATGGGTAGTTGCCACTGTTAATAGCGCATGGTCAGCCAAATATTGCAAAATAGAAGTTGCTAAAGCACTACCTTCAGTGGGGTCTGTACCAGCACCGATTTCATCTAACAAAACCAGGGTAGAAGATAAACCAGAATTTTCTGGATTTTCATCCTCATCTATTGCTTCTAAAATCCTAATAATGCGTCGAACATGACCAGAAAAAGTAGATAAACTTTGTTCTAACGACTGCTCATCACCAATATCAGCCAAGATTTGTTCAAACCACGGCAACTCCACAGGTTCATTGGCAGGTATAAATAATCCTATTTTTGCCATCAGTGCAGCTAACCCCAAGGTCTTCAGAGTAACAGTTTTACCACCAGTATTAGGTCCCGTAATTGCCACCACTTTGACTGGAGATTTCACCGTCACATCAATAGGTACAACATCATTTCCTTCTTCGTATTGCTGTTGCCAAACTAACAACGGATGTCGCAATTGACGAATATTCACGGGGCGATCGGAATCTGGTTCAGTAAATTGAGGTGGGTTTGCTCCTAACCATAAACTATAACGAGCGCGAGCTGTGGCGAGGTCAATTTTAGTAGCAATTATCAGTAACTGCTCCAAGTCTTCCTTGACTTCCGCCACTTGTTCTGTTAATGCTTGCCGAATTGCTTCCTCTTCTCTTTGGGCCTGACGCTGTAGTTGTCGCATTTGGTTATTGAGGTTGACAACTCCATTAGGTTCAATGTATAATGTAGAGCCTGTTGTCGATGTATCGTGAACAATACCAGGTACGGCATCCTTTTGAGGAGCTTTGACAGGAATTACAAAGCGATCGCTCCTTTGAGTAATAATAGGTTGTTGGATAGCACTAGCTTTCCGTTGTAAAATGCCTCGAAGTATCCCATCAATGCGATCGCGTAAATGGTGCATTTTTTCTCGAATACCTGCTAGTTTGGGACTTGCCCTGTCTGTAACATCTCCCCTATCATCTATACAGCGGTGAATTTCCTGTTCTAGTTCTGGATAAGTGCGTAACTCAGCTACTAATTCTGGTAAAACTGACAACTCATATTCTGGCTCATAATTATCAATTGTCCGACGTAACTTACGAGCCCCTGCCAGAGTTGTTGCAATAGCTAAAAGTTCACTTCCAGAAAGTATACCACCTAGTTCTGCTCTTTCCAGGGAATCTCCAAAGTCTTCAATACAATCAAAGGACAAACCCTGGGGAAGACGAGTTTCTAGTATATAAGCTTCCTTAGTTTCAGCTAATAGTTGTATAGTTTCCGCTTTTGTTGACGGAATTGGTAAATAATTAGTCGTGTTTTGGCGATCGCCGATATTAAAAGTCCTAGAATTGTGGAGCAATATTGCACCCAATTTCGTCGCTGTAAAAGTGGCCAAGTGTTGACACAAGCGAGGCCATTCCAGTAATTCTAAAGTCTCGGATTGAATCAAAGCTTAATATATATAAAGTATTATGTACTATGAATTATATTATACTACAATTATTGCAAAATATTTCGGAACTCAAAATCGGAAGTCTGGAGACCGGAGCTAGATAGATTTGTCTAGGACTTAAGCAGTATAGCAATGAGCGCTGGTATATTTACAAATTGCAGTCAAGGCCAAATAGCTAAAAGTCTTATCTTCTCGGCAATTTACTCCCCCTGTTGCCTGTTGCCTGTTGCCTGTTGCCTGCGCACAGCGCTATACAACCGATTTTCGTCATTGTAACCCACAAGGTTTGCGCAGTAGTCCGGAACAGATAGCAATCTCAAATCCTAATTTTTCGTAATCGGTATGATAAATAGTGGGAGCATTTGACCCGCAATTAAGGAACAAGGAACAAGGAACAAGTAACAAGGAAGAATATTTGAAAGAAAGAAAAAATAGATATTTCCCAAGTTTTTACACAAACGATACCAACGGCCATGATATTACCAACAGATATCTCCGGAAATTATATATGGAGATTGTTTTTAGTGTTTTTTTCTCATAAAATTTCATCTAATTCAACCCCAGATGGTTGTAGTTTTCTCTAAACTCTCCACCCTTCCCATACTCCCCCTCTTCCCCTCTCCCCTACTCCCACACTCCCCACACCCATAGTTATTATCAAGAATGAAATAGCCCTGTCCCTGTTGCCTGTTGCCTGTTGCCTGTTGCCTGTTGCCTGTTGCCTGTTGCCTATTGTCAAAAACCTTGCCTAGATTTAGCACTGTAATTAGCAACTGACTCCACTAACCCCAGGGCAATAAAATTACTCAACAAAGCCGATCGCCCATAACTAAGTAACGGTAGTGGGATACCAGTCACAGGAGCCAAACCAATATTCATCCCAATATTCACAAAAACCTGGAATACTAACATTGATAATACTCCAATAGCAATCAGAGAACCAAAATCATCCTTAGCAGTCTGAGCAATAATAACCAACCGCAGACAAATAAACCAAAAAGCTAAAAGTACCAGAATACAACCAACAAAACCCAACTCTTCGCCAATAGCTGAGAAAATAAAATCTGTATGCTGTTCTGGGATAAAGTGTAGTTGAGTTTGAGTACCTTGATATAGTCCCCTACCAAACATTTGTCCAGAACCAATAGCAATACGAGATTGAATTAGGTGATATCCCGTGCCCAGGGGGTCTTGTTCTGGATTCAGAAATCCCGTTAGTCGGTCTTTTTGATAATCTTTGAGCAAATTCCATAATATTTGCCCAACGTTTCCAGAGACAATATTAATTCCAGTAACTATAGGCATCCATAACCAACCCCAAGGTAAAGTCCGCCATGCAATTAAGGCCATTAAAGCGATCCACGCAACCCAAGCGGGGAAATAGATACTATAAAGAATAGCTGACAAAATAGGAGAGACAAGTAATATTAACCAACCAGGATTAACATTACCCCAGTACAACATCCCCATGGTAATTGCACCAAATATTAAAGATGTGCCAAGGTTGGGTTCTAAAAATATTAATAACCATGGTATGGCTGTAATAATCAAAACCTTAAAAAAGCCTAATAGCCTTACCCTAGTCTGAGAAGAAAGTATTGCTGCTAAGGTAATAATTATTCCTACCTTGGCAAATTCTGAGGGTTGAACGTGGAAACCACCAACATTAATCCATCTTTGTGCCCCCAGAGCTGAAGTACCAATGAGTTGTACAGCTCCCAAAGAAATATTGGTTAAAATATAAATTACCCATTTCCAGTTAATTAAAACTTCATAACGACAACGAGCAATAATTAAGGCCAAGATTAAGCCTACTCCTCCAGTGAGCCAGTGTTGCCACCAATCTGTCAATCCCTGGTTTCGTTCGACACTTTGGATCATAACTCCACCAAAAGTGGTCATTCCTATATAAATCAGCAGTAGAGGCCAATCAATATTGCGCCATTGTGATAGGGGCCATTTTCGGCGATTTCTTAATACTAATTTCTGGGTCATATTTTAATATGTAAATATTTTAGACTTTAGAATACTCCTGATAGTTAATACATATATTTAAGTGGGATGTCTGCATAAATTAAAATTTTTTTTGAGATGACAGAAGGAAGAGGGAAGAGGGAAGAAGGAAGGAGGAAGAAAGGTTATATATCATGTCTGGTTGAATAGTTGCTGCGTAGTATTGCTTTAGCTCGCCAGGCCAGATAGATATTTCAGTGGCTCAAGCAATATTACAAACAAAAAGTTTTTGTTTGCTGGCACACAACGCATCCTATCGAAATGAAGGGCGCAAACGTTAACCTGTAAGCGGAACGGAGTTCTATGGCGCTACTATCCAGACATCATATTAGTTATGTGGGACAGAATTCAACAATTAATAATGAATAATGAATAATGAATAATTACCTCTCCTGGAAAAGAAGAGGATTGACAAATTCATGAAAAATTTTTTTTATTATCCCCTTAAAAGGGGAGGCGCATACCCACAATTTTTCGGTAAGAAGGCTTTAGTTATCTGAACAGAGGGCCGAAAAACCGGAAAATCTGGCGTTGTCTGAATTTTAAGTTTTTGATATGTCAAATAGAGTAATGGCGACTGCTGTAAAATTTATATGTTCTTCGGTAAACCCTAGAGACGGGTTGAAAATGCCCGATATATCTACTGATGCTCCCAACGGGGAGTACGGAGTAGAAAGAGTCTAATGCCAATTCCCGAAAGCAATGTTATGCTTGGGTAAGACTTTAGTTATTAATTAATTAACACAGGCCGAATCACCTTTTTGATAATTAGCAGCACAGTTAATATTAATTATTCTTATTTTTTCTTCTCCCCAACTCCCCCACTCCCCCACTCCCTCACTCCCTCTTTTGGAGGAGATGTCTAATTATTAACTATGGCTTCCGGTTCGTACAGGTATTCAAACCAGTTACCATCTAAATCTCTACCGTAAAAGGAAGCTGTGCCATCTCGATGTTCATGGACAGGGGAGACTTGGATATTTTGGACTTTGAGCTGTTCGTAGGCGGTTTCCATTTCTGAGCGATCGCTAAACACGAACCCAAAATGTGGCCCTGCTTGGTCATATCCAGGACTCAAAAGTGCAAGTCCATCATCACCAGCTTTCAGGTATGCCCAGTCAGCATCTTTCCATGCTATTTCCATTCCCAGATTTTGATAGAACTCTACTGCTTTGTCAACGTCTTGCACGCAGATAGCTACATGGCCTAATCTTTTCAACTTCATACTCAACAATTATTAAAATTTTTCTATTTTGAATTATATTACGCGCTATTTGTTTGTTTTGCTTTTTCCTGTATTTAGAGGAGGCGATCGCTTAAGTTAACGTCACTAATATTTAATCTTGCTATTTCTCCTCGTCTCAAAGCATTATCCCAAAGTAGTCTAAGGATAGTGTAGTCGCGTTTTCCACTGAATGTACTTCTGTCTGGCAACTACATTAACAGTTTGATTTGGCGATCGGGTAATCCATTTTGGCTATAGTTGATGATATAGAGCTATATTAGGAGAAAATTTATGGATGCACAAGAATTTCTCAGAAGGTTGGTCGAAGGAGAAAAAGATTTTCAGAAAGTCGATCTTAGTGGTGTCGATCTTAGTGGTGTCAATCTCAGTGGTTCTTCTGTAAAGCGTCTCGATCTCCGTTATTCTAATTTTACAAGTGCTAACCTTACAGATACGAACCTTGATTATGTCATCTTTTGCCACTCGAACTTGATAGGAGCTTGCTTGAAGGGGGCAAATCTCTATAAGGCAAGTTTTAGCGATTGCGATCTGAGTGGGGCTGATATCAGTAACGCGAACGCAGAAAGAGCAAGCTTTAGCGAGGCTACATTGATTGAAGCCAACTTAAGGAACACAAATCTTAGAGGAGCCAACTTAAGCAATTCAGATTTGGAACGAGCAAATCTAAGTGGCGCTAATCTTAATGAAGCTTGTCTGTACACTGCTTATCTAGTTGATGCAATATTAATTGGGGCTGATTTGACAGATACCGATTTGGAAAACACCGATTTTGAAGGTGCAAACCTAAAAAATGCTAATTTCAAAGGTGCAAACTACGATTTAGAAAGAGATATATGTTCTTCTATATATGTTGAAAATGCTATTGTTGGTAATACTACTATGCCTGGTGGAGAAGTTTTGTAGTAAAAGTTTTTGTAAAAATTTTGCTAATGCACTACCATTTATATTACTTAATTTAGCAATAAAATGATTACATAAAAGTTTCGTCGCCAGCTTCGTAAAGAAGCAAAACTATGGCAAACAGAAGAATTAATTAGCGATCGCCTTTATCAACAACTATCAGAGCGATACCAGTTTGATGCTTTGGAGGAAACTGCCAGCGCTCGCTTTATTACTATCTTAATTTCTCTCGGTGGTATTCTTTTAGGATTAGGTATTATCACTTTTGTTTCTGCTAACTGGCAACAGTGGTCGCGAGAAGTAAAAACACTTCTATTATTAACTCTATTTATCTTAGTTAATACCAGCGGTTTTGATCTCTGGCGACAGCCAAATAACGAAGTCACAAGTCAGAAGTCAGAAGTCAGAAGTGATTTTTTTAACGAGGATTTGAGCTTCGCTCCAAAAATATTTAGCCTTAACCTTAAAATGCAGGGTTTTAGACCCAATTATTTTGATAATCTACCGAATACTACCAGTAAAAAACAAAGATTAGGTCACGGACTTTTAATATTTGGAGCATTAATTTTAGGGGCAAATATAGCATTAATGGCTCAAATGTTTCATATCGGTGGTTCTCCCTTCGGATTATACATTGTTTGGGGATTGGGAGTTTTGGTAATGGCTTATAGTTTACAACTAGAAAGTCTAGGAATTATGGCTATTCTGTTAATAGGATTAGGATATTTCATGGGTTTATCAAGTGTATTTTCTTCTGTGGAATTTTCCTGGTTAGAGGCGATTATCAAATATATGGCTTTGGTGGCAGCATTTTTGTTAATGTCACTAGCTTATTGGTGCAGTTCCAAGATTATTTTTTTTCTCGCTACATCGATATTATTACTAGCTCTATAAATTAATTTGTGGCAATTTTTTTACTTATCAAATAATGGTGTTTGGGGAGCGATCGTCTTGATTTTACCTCTAGCTTTATTATGGGGGTATGACGATACTATTTTGCCTAAAATAGATAGTCAATTTTTTCAACCATTAGCCAGAAGTTTAGCTATTTGGTATTTGAGTATTGGATTTTTATATTTATCTTTTCGGGGAATTTGGAATTATGTTTTAACACAAGATTTAAGCGATGGAAGTACATCATTACAGCTTAGTTCGTTGACTTTAATTGAAGTTCTAATATTTATAGGTTTTTCTATTTGGGAATGGTTTAATTTAGCACGAACCAATAGAACAAATTCTCATCGTTGGCAATTAGATTCAGTCAGTAGTGTGATTTTGGGCTTCATTGTTGTAACTACAATATTATGTTTCTGGCATTTGAGTATCAATGAAATTCCAGAAATAGCAACTTTTATCATAAATATAGAAATGTTTCTCTTAGCAACAGGTTTAATTAGAATTGGATTGATGCGAGGAATAAGAGGAGGTTTCTGGGGTGGTTTAGTATTACTAACTTTACAAATTATCTGTCGCACTTTTGAGTATAATACTGGATTATTACTTAAATCTTTTGTATTTATTTTATGTGGTGTAGGAGTTATAGTTGCTGGTTTATGGTTTGAACGTCATTTATTATCTAAGAATTAACTAGCTATCAGCTATCAGCTATTAGCTAGCCTCCTGCGGAGGAACTGCGTTAACAGCCTAAAAATTTGTGTATAGATAATGGTATCTGTTTGCGGAGTATTCCGGACCGAAACGCTTTTTAATGCCAATTTTATTTGAGGTTGTAAGAATTAGGTGTGAAGTATTGAGTGTTATAACAATTTGATAAATATTTGCTACAAATAACTAGGTTATTTCTTAGGAGTTAAAGGGCAAATGGCTATCCGTGCCTACTGCCCTTATTATTCGTAACATTCATTCTTTTTCCAAATTGGTATTATAACAATAGCCAGAATCGTTAGGAGTTATGCTAATGATCAATCTTAGACTAGGCAATGTTTTTTCCACTGTTCCCTATTCTACCAATTTGAGAAAAGAATGCTATATTTAAGTGACACTTTAATTATTAAGTAATTAACATAGACTGAATATTTTTTTTGATAATTATTAGCCAGTTATTGTTAATTATTCTTATTTTTACCTCTCCCTGTACGGACGCCCTTATGCAACGTCCCTACCCACTCCCCTATTTCCCCTCCACCGGAGGGGTTAGGGGTGGGTCCCCCGCAATGCGAAAATGTAGCAAACATTTATCAAATTGCTACTCCCTGTTCCCTATTCCCTATTCCCTGTCCCCTAAAAAAAGAGAGAATTAACATGAAAATCATCAATCCTTTTAATCAAAACAATTCATCAACTAAAAAATCTGATTATTATGAAGAATTAAACCCACCTATTAATCAAACAAAACCTTCAAAAAATCAGATGCCAATTTGGCGATTTATTTTGCCATGAACTGTACAGTTAGCATTAATTTTGTCAATTCCAGCTCAAGCTATTTATACTACGATTACAGGTAGAACAGTAGTTTTGCAAACTGTACCTGTAGACCCCTACGATTTTTTGCGAGGTTATTATCAAGTTTTAAATTATGATATATCCCGCAAAGATAATTTGAGTAAACTTCCTGGTTGGAATAAATTTGAATTAGAAAGTTCAGGAAAACTTTCTACACAAAATCAAACTGATATTTATGTGATTTTAACTGCACCGGAAACAACAGAAAATTTAGACATTTCCAAAGCATGGAAACCTATAGATGTAAGTGCAAAACAGCCTCAAAATTTGCCAGATAATCAAATAGCTATTCAAGGAAAATTTAATGGTTGGACAGTTAAATATGGCTTGGAAACTTATTATATGCCTGAAGATAAACGCGAAGATATTAATCAGGATATTCAAACAGCACAAACTACTGTTAATTTAGAAGGTAAAATACCTTTTGTAGTAGAAGTAAAAGTTAGTTCTCAAGGCCAAGCAGTACCTATTAGTTTATGGGTACGCGATCGCAACTACAAGTTTTAATTGAATGTAGTGGGAGCATCTTGCTCCCGTCCATGAAGGAGATGGCGACCGCTATCTTAAAATTCCGGCTTTGGGGGAGTAGGGGAGTAGGGGAGTATAGTTATAAATATATACTATATAACCGGATTCTATATAAAAGCTAAAGTCTTCTTCCTTGTTCCTTGTTCCTTCTTCCTTACCTGATTAAAATTCCGGTGCCCAAACCTCAGCAACAGCTAACTCCCACCCTGGTAACAATTATGGTACTTGTAAAACATCCCCATCCCCAAGCACAACTTTCTCCGTATTGGGGCGATATACTTCCATTGTGCGAGTGCGGGGGTCTACTAATACTCCTACAGTCGTACCATAAGTGAGAAACTGTTGAATTTTCTCTTGGAGTTTGGTTACAGAATCAGTTTTAGATTTGACTTCAAAAATTAGGTCTGGAACTATTTCGGAATAATTTTCTGTAGTTTGAGGTAGGCGATCGCCGCGAATAAAAGCTGCATCCGGTGCGCGAACATCTCCATCTGCATTTGGCAGACGAAAACCTGCACTAGAAGCTGTCACCCTACCTAGTTTCCGAGGTCGCACCCAGTTTAATAATAGGGTGATAATCATTGCTGCTACTTCATCTGATTCTAAACCTGACGGACTCATAACGATGATTTCTCCTCCTACTAATTCCATTTGATGGTCTGGGTGTTCTGTGGTTAATTTTTCTAGGTCTTTTATTGTTAAATTTGGCATGGTTATTAAAATTATTTCCCAATATAAATATTATGTCATTTCTTTAGTAGTGGGAGCATCTTGCTCCCGTGCATGAGCTAGATGGCGAATGCTATATTAAAATTCCGGCGTTAGGGGAGTAGGGGAGTATAGTTATAAACACAGGACTTACGCAAATCAACCTTAAAAACGCCATATGTAGGGGCGTTTGCGGAGCATGACCTTAGGAAATGGCATTCGCCCTCACTGGATTTAGTTTCCGTGCGTAAGTCCTGAAACATATACTATATAACCGGATTCTATATAAAAGCTAAAGTCTTCTTCCTTCTTCCTTCTTCCTTCTTCCTTCTTCCTTCTTCCTTGCCTAGTTTTTTCATAGAGCATTGACTTCATCAAAGAATAACGATATTATGCAATAGCTTAAAAAGCATACTATTTAGATAGACAATGAAAGTAAAACCTTTAACCGTTGGTCCGATCCTGGGTGCAGTCACGGGTGACACTGCACGCATATTTGGTCGTGGTGAATATAAACTCTCTAGAAACAAAAAAAGTGTTCTCCCTTGTGTAGGAGTCGCCCGAATTCGGGCCCTAGACTCCTCAGACTATGACCCCCCCATCTTCTTCAAGATGTCTCCTGCTTTTGATACCTCCGGAGTAGCAGTATTCGACGAACTATCCTCAGAAACAGAGTATGAATATCAAATTGGCTATTTTTTGCAAAAAAAAGAGGAAGTAGACCAAGCAAACATAAACCTTGATTGGTCGAAAGCACATACCAAGCAATTTCAGACTGCTTCCACAGATCCGAAAAAGAGTCGCTCATTTATTTTTGGTTCTTGTCGTTATCTGCTAAAATTATTTGGTTCTTGGTTTGACGATCGCGGCGACAAAACTTTTGAATCTATTCTCAAACAAATAAACTCTGGTACAACTACTAATTCCTTGCTCATGGTAGGAGACCAAATTTATGCCGACGACCTCAATGCTATCGGTGCAGATCGCACAATTGAGGAGTTTTTTAGTCGCTATCAAGAGACCTTTACCCAACCCCATATTCGCGAACTGATGGGGCAAATTCCTACCTACATGACTCTTGACGACCACGAAATTGAGGATAATTGGCCGTCCAAAGCGTCGCCGAAGGATTGGGTGACTCTATTCCCTGTAGCAATTCATGCTTACATTACCTATCAGATGAGTCACAGTCCGTTATTTGAGATTGTAGATGACAAAGCTGATGTTATTGGTTCGCCCTCAAAACTCTGGTACAAATTTACAGACGGATGCTGTGACTTTTTTGTAACCGATACCCGCACAGAACGTCACGAAGCAGAATCATGCGATCCAGCATTTGAAGAGCGAGAAATAATTAATGAAGATCAGTTTGAAGCTTTAAAAAAATGGCTAGCAGATGGGTCAGAGCGAGTAAAGTTTGTTGCCTCTGCAGTTCCATTTTTCCCAGACTTTAAAAATACAGAGCTAGATAAATGGAGTGGATATTTGCACCAACGCACCGAACTTTTGGAATTTATCCGCACCAATAAAATTAAACGGGTAGTTTTTCTATCTGGTGACGTACATTGTTCTATGTCAGCGGAGTTACTTTGCGAAGAAGACCCAGATTTTAAAATTATTTCTCTGATATCATCGGCTTTTTTCTGGCCTTACCCTCATAAAAGTGGTAGTTTCCAGTTATCAGGAAAGCTGAAAACTACTTCATTAACATCTCATAGCTATACTGTAACAAATGCCGGACCTGCCCATTTCGATGACAATTTTTCGCGGGTGACTTGCGATTTGAATTCCTTGAAGTTTCAGGTTTTTCAAAGATTAGGGAAGTTATTAGGAGAAAAAGAACATAGTTTTTGACAATAAGCAATCAGCACTCAGCAATCAGCAGTAAATGTTTAGAAGGGGTTCTGTTATATCATGTCCGGTTGAACAGTGATAAATAAATAACTACGGAGTCCTGAGGACTCCGTAGTCAGGAGTCAGGAGGAAAGAGGGAAGAAAGAAGAACAACTAGAGTTGAAGGAGAAAGTTTTTTTATAACTAATTATCCGGACATGATATTACCCCTCCGTACACCTTCCGGTTTATAGAAACCAGTAATCTCGTAGGGTGTGTTAACGAAGTGTAACGCACCGCCAAATCTATAATGTTTCGGTGGGTTAGCGTCAGCGTAACCCTACTATTTTTTTTTACACTTGAATTAAGTCATTAATTTCTGATGAATTCCAATCAGATAAAAGCCAACGATTTTTATCTGTGTATGTAAATCTAAAGCTAGGATTTTGATAACTGATAACTGAGAACTGATCACTGAATTAAGCCTCCACCATCTCAGAATAGAAAGCTTTCATATCTGACTGAGAAATAATATTATTCGATGGTTGAGCAGGTTCTAAATCTTTTCTTGTTCTGGTTTCAGCGATCGCTACTGATAACTGATAACTGAAATGGTGGAATATCCCGATAATTGTAAGGTTTATATTCATTCCAAACATCACGAATAATAGGTCCAGAAACCCAAGCTTCAATATCTTGAAAAAACAGTGGTTTATTTCTAAATACTAAACTCCAAGCTTGTGCGTAATATACAAGTTTTTGTAGTTTAAAAGGAGAGATTGTATCCCCTGCTTCTCTGTCAATACGACATAAAAAATAGCGAGCTATATCAAGGGAATTTTTCATAGGTTTTATTCTACTGAATCTTCAACTATTATATAAATTTTCAATCCTTTTTTAGCATCTATATCAAACTTTAAACCAACTTCAGCTTCACTGGTTATTTCTATATTTTCATGGGAAATATCATTAATTTGAATACTCTCAATTTTAGCCAAGCGACAATATGAAGATGTTTCGCTGACTAAAAAAACATTTGTTTCTATAGACAAGCTACTATTATTAATTCTTGCTACTGCTGCCTTTGGCTTTTTAAACCATTCTGTAATTTCACCAATTTCTTTAGCTTTACCTGTGGAAGTTTGCTTTTGAATTATCTGATAAGTTACTAATTCTGCTAATGCTTGACATAAAGCCTTAATAAAATCACCTAAATCTAGTAATTCTTGGGTTCCCAGAATCTCATCAACAACTCCGTGAGCTGCTTCATTTCTATAGGAAATTAATTGATTAAGTTCTCCTTCAACAGCGTTTTTAAGTTCTTTTTCAGCAATGTTTTTATTTCCTCTAATTTCTTCTATAATATGGATTACTTTTCTGTGTTTTATTACCCATTTCCAGGTATTACCTATTCCAGCATCAGTGAATAATTTTTCTAGTATATCTTTCCGTAAATTCTGGTCATGCAAAAGAAAAGCTTGTGGTAGTAATTCATAATTTTTATTTTCACCTGTTGTTCCATAAAATAGACCTATAATCACCTGGTTTTCAGATAGGTCTTTAAATCTATCTTTTTTAAATTCCAGCAATATACGCCCCACACCTTCTCGATGAGTATTTTGAATTTTCTCATCTAATTCTAAATAATTTTCTACTAGCTGTGGTAAATATTGTAGCCAAGTTGATATTAACTCTTCTACAAAACGTTCATAAATAGCATACAAACGGGTTACTACTGCACAATGTTCGTATAATTTCCACTGCTTTTCATTTGGAGTTCCTTTTAATAACTCAATAATTTCTTGATTATCTTTTGATTGCTGTCTATTTACTATTCCCTTCTCTGCAATTTTTCTAAGTCTATTATTAGTTTGAATAATTGCTCGAATACTATTAATATTTACATTGACAATTTCCAGGAGATTATCAAACATTCTGAATTATTCTCCAATCACTCGTAAAAGCATATTGTCAAATAGTTCGATTCTTGTTTTAATATCAGCTTTTGTTTTTCCACCACCTGTGAAAAGACGTAATTTATCTTCTTCAAGTAATTTTTTTGTTTCTTCTATAACTCTATTTTTGTTAGAAATTAATAATTCTGCGTTTGATAAATGTTTACTTAATCCAACCATTACAGCATCATAATAAGCTTTATAAGAAACTTGCTTTTTGGCACCAAAAGGTTTAAATAAAGTTTTTTCATAGAGTTGATTAGCTAACTCGATAGTTTCTAAAAAAATCTCTCTTAGCAATTCAATATCTTTATCGGAGAATTGGGTACTTTTTATCATATAAAAGTCTAGAAAATCTTCCATTTGACCGCGGAAATAATCTTTGTTTCTCAGAGCAAAAAAACGTAGCACTAATTCAGCATCTTCCATTTTTTTGTAGAGATTATTTTTTTCCAAGTCGGGGCTATCATTTTCTTTAGGTATTCCCCAAGCTTCAGCAAATATAGGATGACGCGATAATTCAAGCAATAGCTCATCAAATTTTCCATAATACAAACAATTTCTTACTTCCTGTTTACTTAAATCTACTCCCCCAGTATTAAAGCGTTCAAAGGTCTGCTGTTTTAAAAACATTGCTTCTTCAGGGTCAGCTGTTGACTCTGTAATAATTACAATAGTTGATATAGAACGACGGTCTATTCCTGCTCGAATTATTGGATTAAGTTCTTGATAAGTAAGCCCATTTAATTCTGACCAAAGTTCTAATCCTGTTAACTTTAATTTATTTTCATAAAAATCTTTAATAGCTGTAATTCTTTGTTGACCATCCATAACTTCATAGGAATTATAAGTTTGCTCATAAAGAATAATTGGAGGTATGGGAATATTAACAAGAAATGATTCAATTAAACGAGATTGCTTTTGTTTATCCCAACGGCTTCTTCTTTGATAAAATGGTTGTATATTCATATAGCCAGGCTTTTTTAATGCCTCGACAAAACTTGGTAGTTTTTCTCTGTTAACTTCAGTAAGTATTCTTTTTTCTCTAGAATGATACTTGGCAACAATATCAGTTGTAGGCTTGCCGTTTTTTGTTTTTGCTGTAGCTTTTTCTTGCCACATTTTTTGTTCAATTGGTAATAGTGACATTTTTTTTCCTTAAATTTGAACTCTAATTTATGATTGTATAAGTATTTTTTTATTATGGTCAAAAGTTTAAAGTTTTGTTTTACCTTGTTTAAACTCGGCGATTGCTTCGTCGGCAAGTTGGGCGAGTTGGTCTTGAGAATTAGCAAAATTTTCTGCCCATCTTTTTTCATCTTGCTTATTGTTAATGCTCAGGTATCCTACTGGAGTCTTAAGCTGCAATAAGTACGCCAGAATCTATATAAGTTTTGGTGAGATTCACTGCGTTTCACCCCGACTTTCTGATATTTCTTCTTCTATTTCATCCCAAGTTAGTAACTTAGATTTCTCAGTCAGTGCTTGACAACGAATTTCCCATAATTTTTTACCCATATCTGTTTTAGGTTGATAAATATTTGCCTGGTTAATTTCCTGGTTTTGTCGATAAAGTTGTTCGACTAAATCTAATACTTATTGCTGTTTTTCTAATGGTAATTTACGCCATTTATCCAGTAACTTTTGTTCGCTATTCTTTAATTTTTATCCTGCTTTTTCTATTTTGAATATATGATAACCACGAATATTATTCCCATCTCAATTATTCAGGGCAAACAGAATGGTCTCTATCAAACCAAACTATATAGTAAACCCCATCTACCCGAAATCCAAAAATTCGCTTTTTTTCATCTATTCTCATTTCTGATAATTTAATGTCTTCCGGTATATTTTTTGGTAAAGATGGATGACTACTAATTAATTTATAACCTGTTCCAACTAATGAACCAGGTTTTTTAGAACCATGAGTTTTTATCTGTGCCCAAGTATATTTTTCTATTTTCTTTAATCCTTGAATTAAGTTATTAATTTCTGATGACTTCCAATCAGATAAAAGCCAATTATTTTCATCTGTGTATGTAAATCTAAAGCTAGGATTTTCATTGTCGGTACTACTTTCTAATGGTGGGGTTGCTTGAGCAGGAATTTGTCTTCCTTTATTTTTCCCTGAAGGTTTTTTTATTCTATTTTTTTTGCTCAATTAAGCCTCCACCATTAGAGAGTAGAAATATTTCATATCGTCTTGAGAAATAATATTATTCGATGGTTGAGCTGGTTCTAAATCTTTTCTGGCATTTAGCCAAGGAGTTTCTGAATGTGTTAATTCTTTTAGGTATCTAGCGCTTAATTCTCCATAAGTATTCCATACTTCCTCAAGAACTTCTATTTCATCTTTTTCAAATTCTATTTCTAATTCGTCTGGTGCAGGAATATCCCGATAATTGTAAGGTTTATATTCATTCCAAACATCACGAATAATAGGTCCGGAAACCCAGGCTTCAATATCTTGAAAAAACAGAGGTTTATTTCTAAATACTAAACTCCAAGCTTGTGCGTAATATACAAGTTTTTGTAGTTTTAGAGGAGAGATTGTATCCCCTGCTTCTCTGTCAACACGACATAAAAAATAGCCAGCTATATCAAGGAAATTTTTCATAGGTTTTATTCTCTTGTATTTTTAACTATTATAAAAATTTTCAGTTCTTTTTTTTGTAAAAAACACAGTTGATTAAACAAATATATTTTAACTTAATGGCTATCTCGTAATTCATCACAACTATTGATAAATTGAAGTTACCTTAATCTGAGTAACTCGGTGCATTGGTTTATTTGGTTTTTCTGTTGTGATTAATTCATCCGCATTGACAGAAATAGCAGCAGCAACATGAAGAGCATCTATTGCATTTATACCAAAATCAGAAGCTAATTTTTGAGCATATTCTACAATTTTTTCTAGTTCGTTTGCCCAGATAGTACAACCTGCAAAAAAAGTCTCATAAAAATTAACTTCAGCTAGTTGTTTATTATAAATTGCTTTGGGTAATACTTCTAATTTTACAAACGAGCTAGTGGCATATTCTCGTTGGGGGTCATCAAGAATTTCTTGTGCTTTTATTCCTATGGAGGTGTCACCTCTAGATGCTTGAATAAGTACGCCAGAATCTATATAAGTTTTGATAAGATTCACAGTCTTTCACCCCGACTTTCGGCAATTTCTTTTTCTATTTCATCCTTAGTTAGTAATTTACGCTCGGAAGGTATCTGAAGACGAATTTCCTGTAATTTTTTACCCATATCGGTTTTAGGTTCTATTGCTCTTTCTACTGCATTTTTATATCTATCATTTCTGTTAAGTAACTGGTGACATCGATCTGGAGTACAACCTAATTCTTTTAATAGGCAAGCTTGCAAAATGAAAGAAAGTGATTCTATTAACAAATATAGTTCTTTCGGTTGAGGAGCCTTTTTCTTTAAAGATTCATTGTAATGAGTGAAATAATTTCGAGCATTCTTAACTTTAGTAGCAAATGATTCTTTATCCTTAATTAATTGGTTGGTTATTTCTGGCATTAATTCAAACAAATCTATTAATCTTTTTTTTAAACCAGGTTCATTACTAAACTGAAGTTTTTCTTTTAGCCATTTTTTATACTCATCAGGAACATTATCTAAAACTGCTTTCTGACGTTTTTCATGCTCATCATCTGACAAAATTTGGTTATTTATTCGACGACGATGATAAGATTCTGCAGCTTGAATAAGATTGAGAAATTGATTCTCTAAATATATATCTGGCTTATACCTTACACTGAAAAATAAATTAAAAACACTATCTAGTTCTTCAAAAGAATTAAACCATTTTTGCAGAATTAAAGAAAAGTCACTCTGAATATCAGAGACAGAGAAGAGCATCTCAGGTTCAACAAGTAATCTATCTGGTTTTTTTATTTCAGGATAATAGGTTTTATAAATAGCTTGTATAGGAATTTCGTCTAGACTATAACGGCTATTTACTATGTCTACATCACCGTGACGGGAATAAAATTCTAATTCAGTAATAGAGTTTGTTCTATCAGTTGCAAAAGTGAAAAAGTTATTTAGAGGATGTATGAATTTAGAACGAAAATCTGTAAATGAAAGTTCTTCATTAGTTTGAATAATTAATGATGCATATTGTTTAAAGTAAATATTTATGAAATTTCTTTCGGAGTAGCCATAATTAAGAGAAAATTTTCCGTATGTTGTTGTTGCTTCAATTGTTTCAGGACGAGTGTATATAAATTTTAATTCTTTTTCTTTCTCCTGGTATGGTAATTCAGGTTCTTGTCTAATAACAGGTAAGTTAGCCCAGTCAGATAGACAACTATATTGTATTCTAGCTTTATTAAACAATAGTTTGTCTGGGTTAGTAAAATGTCTACCAATCAAAGCAAGTTCTGAGGTATATTCTTGACTTGAAAAGCCTGGAAAACTTGTCTTTGAAGAATAATTAGTACAACCACAAAGAGTAATAATATTTTCATGGACAACTCCTAAAAGAATTGGAACATTAATAGTTTTTTTCAGTAAAGAAAAATTATGAAGTGAACCTATGAGCCGAAGTTTAATTCCTTCATCATTTGTAAATGTAAGAGTACCAGCTATTTTTTTATCTGGCTCTGACGGCAACCACCAATATCCTGAATATTCTATATTTTCCATTTTCAAACCTCTAATTAATAAGTATTAGTAATACTCAAATTTTTAATACTATGCCCTGTTTTTTAATTTTGGGCATAGCTTAAATAATAACATTTATTAGGGTACGCAAAACGCACCCTAAAAATAACTACTTCACAACTAAGGTCGCTGTTGCCGATCGCCCAAATTCTTCGGGTGCATATTGTAATTTTGCTTCTGCTCCAGGCCATATAAATGTTCCGGGAGTAACAGACCTGACTAAATAATGTAAGCTATACACTCCTGGGTTTAAACGGTCTGCATAAGCTTCTACACGATCGCGATATATCTGTTGATATCCTATTTGCCAACTATCTGCTTTTGCCTTCACAGCAGAAGTGGCGGTTTGGAAACTGGTGTCAACTGCTTCTAAACCTGCTGGTAGTGGGTCACGAATAATTACATGGTCTACGGGACGGTCTGTTATAACCTCGATGCCAATATCAAAGACTTGCCCTGTACTGACATCTAATGGTGACGCGACTTCCGATAAATCCATGCGTTGCAAAATTTCCTCTTCATTTGCCAGACGAATTTCTCGTGCTACTCGCAAACCTTTATACTTTCCTGGTTGGTTTCCTGGGAGGCGATAACTGTATTCGACTAAATAGTGCAATTTGCCTTCTCCAGATTTTTCCAATACTAAATCTGATTCTCCTTTTGGCAACCCATCCATTGCTACATTCAAAGAGAGATTCGGATTTTCATAACCTTGAAAACGGGCAGCATCTAATTGTTGACCGGATAATTTTGCGGTGGCGACAAAATTCGGTGGAGCGGGTTGGGTGTTGCTATAAGTAACCAATGCTTTCAACGCTTCGGCGTTATCATAAGTTGTGCGCCAGGTGCCATCCCGTCGGAGGTTGAGCAGACTTTGTAATAGTCGGTCTAATATTTCTGGTTTGGCGTCGCGGGTAATAAATAGTCGCAATGCTTGAGCTTGACTTGCGGTAGTAGAATTCATCCACCCCCAGGTTTGCGGTATATTCAATGTGGCACTACGTCCGGTTTCATAGACGCTTTCCTGAATTTCGTTATACATTTCTGCTGACTGTTTGCGCCATTTGGGGAAGGTGGATATATAGCGCGCTAGTTTTATTTGGTCTACCTGAGATAGTTTTTCCCGTTGTTGATAAATATCTGACAGGAAACTATTGCGGGTGTCGCCTAATTCTGACAATGCCATCAAAACGTCTAAGCGCACTTGATTTTTACAGAGTTGTTCGCTGCAATATTCATCTTTGCCTGGGTTTGCCAAAATGTCGTTTAAGTAATTCCGCAGACTACTTACCATTTCCTCATTTACTAAATCTGGAAATGCTTTTTTGGCTTGGGCGATCGCTTCTGCTGCATAGGGTGTTAGATAAGGATTGGATTTTTCCCATCCTGGATAATAACCAAAACCTCCGTCTGGCAGTTGCAACTTCTCTAATTTTTCTAATGCTTGTTTTGCCTGTTGTTCTGGGTTGAAGTCTACAAATGCTTGCTCGTATTTCTCTCCCAATATTTGGAGGTTAGAGGCGATCGCTAATTGACTGGCGGTAGGCTCTAAAAATGGTAATTGGTCTTTTTTCAACACTGCTTTTGCGGGGGCTGTAATTTCTGGTATTAATGTACTTGCTATGGAAATTTCTAGACCTCCCACATCTGGCATTACATTCTCTGTAATATTTAGTGGAATTTGTATTTGAGAGTCAGTTGTGCCAGACTCTACTACCGTTTCACTTGCTGCCAAGGACTGCACGGGTAATGAAATTTCAAACCCATCTGTGTTGCGGTTATTCAGGTCAGTGGTAAATTGCACTTTTGCCTCACCTGCTTGTTTTGCTTCCATGGGGAAACGGTAAGCATTGGTACCTGAGTCTGTCCTGGTTTGAAAAATTTGGGTAGTTTGGGAATTTTCGGCAAATAAAATATTCTGACTAACTTCCCCATCTATTTTGAGATTTCCTTTTTTGCCAGTATTATTCGTAACTGTTACGCCACCCTCAAATTTATCGCCGATACGAGCAAACTGAGGCAACACCGGGTTTAACATTAATGGTTGAGTCGTCACAAAAGTTGCTTCCCCGTTGCCAAAATGCAAATTCCCATCTGTGGCAACAGTCATCACGCGCCAAGTTGTCAGATCGTCTGGCATTTTAAATGTCACCGTTGCCTTACCTTTATTATCTGTAATTACAGAACCGTTGTAATAAGCTAAAGATTGAAAGTCTGTACGAATGCGGGTGCCAGATGCAGCAGATGATATTCCGCCGCCATAACCCCAACCTTTTCTGAGAGCGGATGACATTGCCTCCATTTGTACTTCGGAACGGTTATCGTTGAAGGTGGTTGATATTGGTTGTTCAGCGTAAACGGTCTCGACTAAGTCTGGGGGACGATGACCGCTTAGTTGCAAGACCGCTTCATTTACAACCATTACTATAAACTGACCTTTAGTGGGTTGCCCTTGATTATTTTTAACTGCCAATTCCACAGTCTGCATGGTTCCCGGTTGTGCTTCCGGACGTTGGGGTGTGACTTCTACATTTAAGTATTTGTCTGCCAAATTAATTTTGAATGGAGTAAAACCAACTTTCATCAAATTTTCCACAGTTCCCGGTTCCACTTCTGCGAGTGGTTGACCTTGCCGCACTAATACTGCTTCTACCGCAGCGTTGGGTAACATATCTTCTGTCACCTGAAACTGAATTTCTGGCGCGCCACCTGTAACTTTGACGATTTTTTCATACAGTGGTTTGTCGCGGACAACGGCAAAATATAATTCCCCTTCTGGATAGGGTGACTGAATTAAAGCGGTTGCTGTTTCTCCTGGTTTGTAGGTGTCTTTGTCGAGTTTAATTTCCAGACGGTCTTCGTTACGACCTCCCCAATAAACGCGGTTTGCTCCGGTTGCCCAAATTTGAATATCGGTGCCAGTAATGTCATTTTCAGCATTGGCAAAATTAGCTCGGATGCGATAACTACCAGACTCTGGTGGGGTAAGGTTGACGGTTTTGGGTTTATTGCCACTTCTGACTTTCTCGCTCGCAACGGTTTTATATTCCACCTGATATTTAGGGTTGCGACTACCTGCCACTACTTGGGTGACACTGCTATATTCCATTTGTTGTAATTCCAGCAGAATATTTTCCCCAGAAAGTGGTTTTCCTTGAGAGTCGGTGACAATAACTTCTACTGGAAACTTTTTATTAGCATCGGCAACAAATTTACTTTTTAGACCTATTAATTTGTTACTTGGTAGGGCGGTAAATGTTTGAGTATTTGCGACAGAAAGATTAGATATATCTGTCACTTCCACATCTACTCGATAAGTCATTGGGTAGGGCAAATCTTTTCCGACAGTAAATATTTGATTATCCTCACCTTGATTATCTAGCACCACATTTTTTTCCAATACATTATTAGGAATAGTCGGTGTTTCTTCCGGCCAAAACCATTGACGACCGAAAGAAAATTCTTGCCAATTTTCAGGAGTAAATTCTGTCTTTTGACGAGTGACATAATATTTAGCCTTTGCTCCTTGTACTGGAGAACCAAACAAATAATTACTTTCAGCTTCCGCCACTATTTGTTCATTAATCAAAGCAATTTCTTGATTCAGTTTTAGGTCTACCTGAAAATTAGGCGGTTTAAATTCAGCAACGCGAAATTCTCCGTAAAATTCTATGCCATTTTCTCCCTTAGCCTCCACATTGTAATAACCCAATGACTGATTATTATCCAGAGGAATTTCTAGAGAAAAAGTACCAAATTCATTAGTAGTCTGAGTACCTAAATTTGTCTTATTTCCATCTGGATTATTTATAGTAACTTGATAATCCATATTTTCCGCTTGTTTCAAGTTACCATTTTCCAAATAATAAGCAGCTCCAGTCAACCAAACCTTTTCCCCTGGTTGATAAAGTTCTCTATCAGAAAAAATAGTACCCCGCGATTCAGGCTTGCCACTATCCCAACCAGAATAAATCCCATAACCATAAGTACCGCTATATTCTTTAGTTCTGGCAAAAGCCCAATCTTCCTTTTCTTTGGCAATTACTAATAATTCCGGTGCTTGGGAAAAACGCCGACCATTCATACATTTTTGTAAGTCGGTCTTAGTCAAACTTAGCAAACCATTTTCATCGGTTTTTCCCGTGGCACAAGCAGTAGGTTTAGGCTGAGATTTAGCATTTAATTGAGATTGATAAATCTCCACATCCGCCACAACAGGAGCACCATCATCCAAATGATTTACCCGAATAATTCCCGACTCTGGAAACCACTGAGCAAATACTCCCAAATTAGTCAGTTGTACCAATCCATAAAATTTTGGTTCTTGCCATTTTTGTTCACCATTTTCTTGATAAGAACTCGTCCGTGCTTTTACCCCATAAGCCAACATTCCTGTCTGACCGCCTAGTTGTTCTCTGAGAGGAACTGCTACTTCTTGAATCTGATTTTTTTCACCAGAAACAGGATAGTTTTTCCACTTTTCATTTGCTGGTAATAAATTTTTTCTATCTCTTCTGGGATAAGCCGATTCTGCGTAAACCAAATCTGTTGGTTTAACAACTTGATAAACCGCTTGATATTCCGACTCTGGCAAATTTACCGTAGAAATATTCAGTTGTAAATCCTGACTAGAAGGAAAAATATTTAAACCAGCAGGTACCGAAAGATTTCCGACTAAATCCCCTGTTTGATAATTTAAAACAACAGGCTTTTCTAATACTTGCCCAAATTTATCTTTGAGATTAGCGCCGATAGTAATTGTATAGTTTGTATCGGGTTCTAACGCCCAAGGATTGAAACTAACAATATTATAGTCATCATAAGCTTGAATCAGATTTTTTGTCTCTTTTGGTTCAGGTTCAATAGTAATATTTTCTACTGCCGAATTAGCTACAACACCATGATTAAATTCCAACAAAGGATTACCTTTTACAAATCTGTCGCCACCCTGGGAAAATTTCAGTTCAGAAAATTCAAAAGCGGAATAAGTTTCTACTTCACTCACAAAAGGTGTTTGACTAGGTAAATTACCTTTTACAGGTTCAATTCCCGAATCAAATTCCAAGCGATATTTAGTACCCTTTTCTAAAGTAGTTTGAGGAGTGATCGAATAATTCCACTGACGGAATGAAGAGTCAAATTCTTCTGTAACAACTTCTTCTTCCTCTGCATTAGTTTCCAATGTTTCTAAACTAACCGTCAAAGGTAAAATTTCTGTTTCTCCCTCTGGTAAAAATTTTAAATTTTCCTCAATTGAACTTACATCCAACTCCACATTTGAAGTAAAATTTAACGTCGGATTTATATCAATTGGTTGTGGTCTTCTATTTTGCTGCTTAGTAGTTGGTAAATTCGTTAATTTAACTGGTTCAGTATTAAAACTCCAAGCCAAATCTTCATCTAATTGATGATTTTTCAGATCGGATAAACCAGCCTTCAAAGTAACCTTTACTCTCGTAGATATAGGAAAGCTTTCCGCAGGTTGAAAACCAACCATTTTCGGAGTCAAAAATCGGAATTCACCCGGTAATTCTGGGAAAATTTCAAACTTTTTAAGTTTCTCCTGTTGTTCTAGAGAATCCAAAGTTTCCAAAGGAATCAAAGGTTCTTTAAACCGAATCCGAATTTGACTTAAAAGTTCTGCTTCTCCCGTCGGACTAATTTGTTCGATCCACTCCGGTAGTGGAGGAGTAATAATTAAATCTACCATCGGTAATTTCGCCTGTTTTGAACCTGTGTTAAAAAAACCACAAGCTGCAATGGCAAAAGCTAGGAATAATCCTAGTAAAAAATGTTTCCAATATTTAAGAACCATACTTGTTTTATTTGAGGATAGTTTTTACCTACAATTATTGTAAGCATTTCCTAGGTCATGCTGCGCAAACAGCATTCAGCAGTCAGCTTTATTACCTTTAGTGGACAATTTAAGCTCGTTGTTCTTGTACTTCAATTCTTTGTTTAAAAATATAGTAGAAGTTAAGCAAATGCTTGCTTCATTCATTAAAAGGCTGAATGCGAGCGCATTCCACACCAAAAAGCTGACCGTTAAGAGCTGTTTGCGCAGCATTCCGCAGGAAATACTTACCAATTATTTATTATACATCTCCGAAAAAGATATAGACTTTTTGTAACATTAGGGAACAGGCAACAGGCAACAGGCAACAGGGAAGATGTTGTTAGGAAAAAAACACGGAAAATGATTTTGTGAGTAACTTTTACCGAAGAATTAATAATTCAATAATTCAATAATTCAATAATTCAATAATTCAGGTTTAAAGCCTCCCCTTTCAAGGGGAAAAAAGCGGTCGTTAGCGTAGCTTCCCGTAGGGTGGGATGGCTCCGAAACCTGCGCCATATCCATGAGACCAAGAGAAGAAATCTTTTCCTTTTATTCAATCCTATCCGTTTTAGGGAGAGGTAATTATCAATTATCCATTATCAATTATCAATTATTGAAAGCCCTAATTTATAGTAAATAAAGGGCAAGTTTATTTTCTGGAGATGTCTATTATACAATTATTATATAGAACCCCTAACCTATCTTTAGTTAATGCTGTTTTTTTTGCCAATAAGTTAGGATATTGATATTTAATTACATAATTGATAGATATCTCCAACAATCAAAAATAAAATCAATTATTGCACTCTTATTCATCAATTATTTCCCCCTACTCCCTACTCCCTACTCCCATTGATAGATATCTCCAACAATCAAAAATAAAATCAATTATTACACTCTTATTCATCAATTATTTTCCCCTACTCCCTACTCCCTACTCCCTACTCCCAAGGAGATGCCTAATAGATCCCAAATGGGTTCTATAGAATCCGGTTATATAGTATATGTTTATAACTATACTTCAAGCCTTCAATCTCCCCTACTCCCCTACCGAAAAATTGTGGTTTAAAGCCTCCCCTTTTAAGAGGATAATAAGCGGTCGAGGGATGGCTCCGAAACCTGCGCCATATCCATGAGACCAAGAGAAGAAAAATTTTCATGATTAGTCAATCCTATCCGTTTTAAAGGAGAGGTAATTATTAATTATTAATGGCTTTGTTGCACAAAAGACGATCTGGTAAGCTATTTTTTTGCTAGTCCCTTACTCAAGCGTTGGCGGAGCCTAGCGGCAGCTATATCGCTGAGTTTCAGAAGATTAATGTTTGATTTATCTATTGTCCAATAGTTATTTTATTTATATACAGTCAACAGAAGCGATCGCTGAGTTTCAGAAGATTAATGTTTGATTTATCTATTGTCCAATAGTTATTTTATTTATATACAGTCACAGTCAAGCGATCACTGAGTTTCAGGAGATTAATGTTTGATTTATCTATTGTCCAATAGTTATTTTATTTATATACAGTCAACAGAAGCGATCGCTGAGTTTCAGCAGATGGATGTTTGATTTAACTATTGTCCAATAGTTATTTTTATTTATATACAGTCACACTCAAGCGATCGCTGAGTTTCAGCAGATGGATGTTTGATTTAACTATTGTCCAATAGTTATTTTTATTTATATATAGTCAACAGAAGCGATCGCTGAGTTTCAGCAGATGGATGTTTGATTTAACTATTGTCCAATAGTTATTTTTATTTATATATAGTCAACAGAAGCGATCGCTGAGTTTCAGCAGATGGATGTTTGATTTAACTATTGGACAATAGTTATTTTTATTTATATACAGTCAACAGAAGCGATCGCTGAGTTTCAGAAGATTAATGTTTGATTTATCTATTGTCCAATAGTTATTTTATTTATATACAGTCAACAGAAGCGATCGCTGAGTTTCAGCAGATGGATGTTTGATTTAACTATTGTCCAATAGTTATTTTTATTTATATACAGTCACACTCAAGCGATCGCTGAGTTTCAGCAGATGGATGTTTGATTTAACTATTGTCCAATAGTTATTTTTATTTATATATAGTCAACAGAAGCGATCGCTGAGTTTCAGCAGATGGATGTTTGATTTAACTATTGGACAATAGTTATTTTTATTTATATACAGTCAACAGAAGCGATCGCTGAGTTTCAGAAGATTAATGTTTGATTTATCTATTGTCCAATAGTTATTTTATTTATATACAGTCAACAGAAGCGATCGCTGAGTTTCAGCAGATGGATGTTTGATTTAACTATTGTCCAATAGTTATTTTTATTTATATATAGTTAGAGGAAAGCGATCGCTGATTTTCAGGAGATGGATGTTTGATTTAACTATTGTCCAATAGTTATTTTTATTTATATATAGTTAGAGGAAAGCGATCGCTGATTTTCAGGAGATTGATGTTTGATTTAACTATTGTCCAATAGTTATTTTTATTTATATATAGTTAGAGGAAAGCGATCGCTGAGTTTCAGAAGATTAATGTTTGATTTATCTATTGTCCAATAGTTATTTTGAATTTAGATACAGTCACAGTCAAGCGATCGCTGAGTTTCAGCAGATTGATGTTTGATTTAACTATTGTCCAATAGTTATTTTTATTTAGATGTCAGAGGAAAGCGATCGCTGAGTTTCAGCAGATTAATGTTTGATTTAACTATTGTCCAATAGTTATTTTTATTTAGATGTCAGAGGAAAGCGATCGCTGAGTTTCAGCAGATTAATGTTTGATTTAACTATTGTCCAATAGTTATTTTTATTTAGATGTCAGAGGAAAGCGATCGCTGAGTTTCAGCAGATTAATGTTTGATTTAACTATTGTCCAATAGTTATTTTTATTTAGATGTCAGAGGAAAGCGATCGCTGAGTTTCAGCAGATGGATGTTTGATTTAACTATTGTCCAACAGTTATTTTTATTTATATAGAAGCCCTGAGTGGATCTTTTAAGTTGATTAATATTACGAAATTTAAATTATATAGTCATTTCAAATAAGAATGATACAAAGATTTAGCTATGAAGGCTATCATCACAAGGCAGTAGGCGTCTCACTTTAAATTGAAATGACTATACTAAAAATCTGATAAAATTTATTTAATATCTAAGCAATCGCTAATCTTTTAAGCATAAATCTAACAAAACATAAAAGTTTAGTTAAAAACTTTTACATCTTTCCATCCAAGAATTACTTCTCTCTAGAACCCATCTGTACTTAACCGAAATAAAACCTAAAGGTGTGATAAAATCATGTTTGATGAGATCAAAGAAATCAATTCTAAGCCTAAGCCATTTGAATTTTATACAGCCAATGAATTGTGGACGAATGAGCATACAGCTAATGCTATGCTGGAATATCATTTAAGTGAAGATATTGACCTTTCTTCTCGAAACAAGGCTTTTATAGATCGCTCCGCTAAATGGATAACTGAATATTTTAACATAGATGAGAACTGCGCTATTGCTGATTTTGGTTGTGGCCCTGGTTTGTATACAACAAGATTTGCCCAAAAAGGCGCATCAGTAACAGGAATTGATTTTTCAAAAAATTCTCTGAAATATGCTCAACAGGTAGCAAAAGAAAATAGTTTGAAAATCAATTATGTAAATACAAATTATTTAGACTTTCAAACATCTGAAAAATTTGATCTAATCACCATGATAATGTGTGATTTTTGTGCACTGAGTCCAGAACAAAGGAAAACACTACTTCAAAAATTTTCATCGCTACTAAAACAGAATGGTTCTCTTTTACTTGATGTCTATTCAATAAAAAGTTTCAACAAAAAACAAGAGTCAGCATTTTATGAACATAATCATCTAAATAATTTTTGGTCGTCAGAAGAATACTATTGTTTTGTAAATTTATTCATATATGAAATCGAAAAAGTAAGTTTAGACAAATACACAATCATTGAAAAAAACAAAAAACGTATTGTTTACAACTGGCTACAGTATTTCAGTAAAGAAACACTAAAAAATGAATTAGAAAGTAATGGCTTTGTTATTAATGAGTTTTTTGCAAATGTTGCCGGAGATAAATATGAATCTAATTTGCTTGAGTTTGCAATTACTGCCAAAAAATATAACAATACCAAATTTTGACACTAAAACCCTTGATATGTAAAGATTATAACTATTAATGATATTTAATAGCTGTATTTCTTGCTCTGCCTGAGTTTGAGCTATTTTTTCTATCTATTTAGCGATAACTCTATTGAACCCCTCTTTTGGAGGAGATGTCTAATCTTCTTCTTTCTCCTCATTGCTTGGTGGTAACAAAAGTGGAGTTGCAGCATATTCAGCAGTACGATCGCTAGGCAACCTACGAAGCAAGTCTCGCTGAATTAATTTGTCTAAGATTGGCAAAATCTCACTAAATGTATTAACTTTTATTCTTTGTAAATCATCAATAGTGACATTTACATCTGATAAAATGCCTTTTTCTAGTACTAACTGCTCTATAAAACTGATACAAAGCGTTACATGACGTGACAACTTGATGTTTACTTCCTGCTTCTTGTGAGGCCGTCGGCGGTTACTCATCCACAGGCATTCACGACCGAGCCGACCGCATTTCTTAAATTTATACTTGCGTTTAAATCTCTATCTATTGATACCCCACAATCTGGGCAATCATAAGTTCTCAGATGCAAGGGCATATCTTGAACGTGACCGCAATTAGAACAAGTCTTTGATGATGGAAAGAATCTATCTACTACTACTAATTCACTTCCGTACCATTGACATTTATATTTAAGCTGTCTCCGAATTTCATAAAATCCTTGGTCGGCTATTGCTTTCGCTAGCTTTTGCCCGGCTAACATACCCCTGACATTCAAATCTTCTATGACAACTCTGCCGTGGTTTTTGGCTAAGTAAGTTGTCAGTTTATGAAGTGCGTCTTGACGAATGTTTGCTACTTTTCTATGCAATCTGGCTATCTTCCGTTGTGCCGCCCTCCAGTTAGCAGAGCCTATCTCTTTATGACGATTTAGGTATTGCAGTCGGGATAACTTAGCTTCAAACTGGCGATACGATCTCACACTCTCAAATACTTTTCCATCACTTAATGTAGCCAAAGTTTTCACTCCTAAATCTACACCCACTACATCAGTTTTTTTTGGTGTGGTTGTGGGGTGAAATTCATAGCTACAACTGAGATACCAATCACCAGCTTGTCTACTAATTGTTATTTTTTTAGTTGTTACTTCAATAGGTTCATAAGTTTTGACAATACCAATAAATGGTAATTTGTGACTCCATCCGTTTAGTTCTATTGGTTTTCCACAATTATCAATTGTGAAGGAATCAGACCTACCTTTCTTCTTAAACTTTGGGTATTTTCCTAATCCTTTAAAGAACCTTTTGAACGCTTCACCTAAGTTCAGGAAAGCGTATTGATAAACTCTAGAAGACAAGTTTTTCATCCAGGGATAAAGAGGTTTTGTGTGATTGGTAAAAACCTCTCTCAGCTTACGAGGGTTCGGCTTGTAACCATCAATATATGCAGCATTCCATAAACTTAAACCCCAGTTATAACACCATCTGCTATAACCTGCGTGTTGAGCCAAGAGGGTTTTCTGTTTGTTATTCAGTTTGAGCTTTGTTCTGATGGATTTCATATATGCGTATTGGCAGCCTATCTAAATAGTCTGCTTTTTAACGTATCATATCGTATAATATCGTTATTCTTTGATTAAGTCAATGCTCTAATACGATGAAATCTTGAGGAGTTAATCCCGATAGATATTATCTAATTCATCGTAAATTTTATCCCCATCAGTCATTTTAGTTTTTTCTCCTTCATTTGTTCAATCAAATTTATCATTTTTTCTACTTCATTAATCCATAGTTTATCACCAAGTTCCCCGTAAATTTCTTTTGCCTTTTCTAACTCCAATAAAGCATCTTCAACAAAGCCTATTTGTACCATTAACCAACCTAGTCCAGTTTTACATAATGCAATACCTTGCTGGTATTTTATATGTTCATAAATTCGTAGAGCATCTCGATAATAAATGCGAGATTTATCGAAGTTACTCATTAAATGGTGAGTGCGAGCTATTTGATAGGTAGTTTTAGCAAGAAGTTGATAGTCGTTTTCTTTGCTGTAAGTTTGGAAACTTTTTTCTAAATAATCTAGACCTTTATACCAAGAACCTTGTTCAACACAGATCGTGCCAACCAATAGACAATGTTTTGCTGCTTCCCACGTATCTCCTAATTCTTCAAAGAGCTGAATTGCTTTTTCATAGTAAGCGATCGCCTCCTCCCATTTTTGTTGTTCTTGTGTGATGACTCCCAAGTTATGGCAACTTTTGGCTGCGTTGTAAAAATCTTTCACCTCTTCAGAAACCTGTAGAGATTTTTGGAGATGTCTAATAGCTTCATCAATTTTGCTTAGGGAAAGTGCCACTACACCTAAGTTGTGATTGATATCAGCAACTCCGTAAAAATCTCTCACATCTTCAAAAACCTGTAGAGCTTTTTGGAAATAAGCGATCGCTTCCTCAAACTGCTGTTGCTCTGCTACCAATATACCTAGACTTAGATAGGCGTTGGCAACCTTATGCAAATCCTCAGTATCCTTAAAAATTTGCAGAGCTTTTTGGAAAGCTTCATCAAACTGTCTTTGCTCTTGTGCTACCATACCTAAGTTGAAATAGGCATTAGCAACCCCGTGAAAACCTCCATACTCTCAATAATTTCCAGAGCTTTTTGGAAATAAGTGATCGCCTTGTCAAACTCCTTTTGTAAATATGCCGTGTTACCCAATAGGAAATATTTCTTAATCTCAATTGCTGAGAAATTTGTTGCTTGATTTTTTTTGATTTTAACCATATTACTATTGAGTAAATAAGATAGATAAGTTTATCTATTTATAGTAAAGTATTATATATATAATAATTCAAACTGACAATTTCCAAGTTGTAATATTTTAGAAAATACACAACAAGGAAGATTTTTTTTTATACTTTGACAAAATGTAATGGTTGAGGTTTTTTTATGAATATTAGGCTGATTCATGAACAGGAAAAGTTTATTGAAGCACAGGTTAATAGTGGGAAATTTGCTACTTTTGAAGAGGCATATGAAGTCAGAAGTCAGAAGTTAGAAGTATTTATGAAGTTATGCTGAAGTCTGAAGCTTATTCTTTTTTATAAGATCAGAAGTAAGCAGCCTTTATGAAGTCAGAAGTCAGAAGTTTTTATGAAGTTGTAAGTTTGAGGTTTTTGAAATAGGTGAATTCAGATATAATTTGATAAAAAATTTACTATAAACTTAGAAGTATTAGGGTTGAGTAATAATTTGAATAATCAACAAATTTAAATTCAGGAAAGAACAAAAAAGTTTGCGGTTAGAGTCGTCAAAGCTTGTACCTGGTTAGAAGGAAAATCTAATGTGAGTAGAACTTTAGCAAATCAATTGTTAAAGTCAGGAACTTCTGTAGGAGCTAATTGTAGTGAAGCTCAGTCAGCTCAATCAAAAAGAGATTTTATCAGTAAATATGAAATTGCCCTGAAAGAAGCAAGAGAAACAAAATATTGGCTAGAAGTTATAATAGAAGCTGAAGTAGTATCATTAGAAAAGTTTAAATATTTGATGCAATAAACCGAATAAATTATTAGAATATTAGTCGCTACTATTAAAAAACTAAAAGAATAAACTTCTGACTTCTGACTTCTAACTTCTGACTTCATAAAATGGCACATTTGAAAACTAAGAGTACCACAAGTAACCTGACAGAAAGAGAGCAATGGAAATGGCAATTAGTTAGAAGTTTATACGAAAAGGGTTTAACCAAGTTCGATATTATCAATTTGTTTAAATTCATTGATAAAATGATGACATTGCCCCCAGAATTAGAATCAAACTTTCAAAGCAAAATTAATCAATATGAGGAGGAACAAAGAATGGAATTTCTAAGCACTATAGAAGAATTAGCTATAGAAAGAGGTCAGCAAATAGGTCCAGAAATAGGTCAGGAAATAGGAGCAAAAGAAAATTGCAGACAAAATATTCTTGACTTACTGGAAAAACGCTTTAATAGTTTGCCAGAAACTCTGATAAAAGCTATTAATGAAATTAATGACTTAGCTTTGCTAAAACGGTTACTTGTAGAAACAATTACTGTTAATTCAGTTGCCGAGTTTGAGGAATTAATTACAGAATCGAAATAGATAACAATTATAAAGTAGAGTAGGTTGAGTTGAGGAACGTTAGCGCCAGCTTATCCGCAGGATAAACCCAACATCAAGATATATCCCAAACAAATAATTAGATAATAGTATCATCAGTTATTTTTGGATTGCACCATCGCTTACAGCGCTTTTCAAATTGATGAACCATATCTTCACAAGCAAAATCTTGTAGGGACGTTCCATGGAACGTCCTTACTGTGGTCTACCCAAATGAAAACCGCTGTAACCCAACCTACAAAGACTAACTAAATAGAAATATTATCTAATTACGAAATTCTCTGCTGATACATTTGGAGTACCAGTCAAAGTTGCAAACTGACTGCCATCTCCAAAACCACTATCGCTGCCATTAGCATTATAGAATAAAGCACCATTACTAGAATTGTAGACGATAATAGCTTCACTACTAGCAGCATCACCATTGCTTTCTACCGTGGCAAACTCATCCCCAATATCTTCACCCGAAGTAGTAGTAATTTCTGTGAAAGTTGTTAAGTCAAGCAGAATTAAATCTAAGTCTGGGTTAAAGTCTGTAATTTCATCCACCCCTAAACTCGCCTGACTAAACTCATCATTAGCAGCAAAAATAAAGCGGTCGATACTTGCACCACCAGTGAGAGTATCATTATCCGCACCACCATTGATGCGATCGCGACCTTGACCACCACTGAGAATATCTTCTCCACTACCTCCTAATATCCGGTCATTACCAATACGACCGATTAAGTTATCATCTCCATTACCGCCAAAGATGGTATCGTTTTCCAAACCACCATTAACGCGGTCATCACCATCACCACCACTAACAAAGTCATCTCCCCGGTTGCCATTAATATCATCGTCCCCTGCAGCACCATTAATAGTATCGCTACCACCAAGGCCACTAAGAATATCATTACCAGCGAGACCATCAATATTATCGTTACCCGTACCACCTTCAAGGTTATCATTACCTGGAGTTCCCTGAATATCCTGGTTTGGGCTAAATTCATAAATAGTAGTAGTACCACTAATTTCATTGGCAACTACTAATAACGCCTCCCCATTCGGACTATCTTCTGGGGAAATAAACGCAAGTCCTTCCGGTGCTAAATCTCCTACTGCTAACAACTGTTCTGGGGTAGGGTCTGGGTCTCCATCTGCATCAACATCAAATTCTACAGAGAAGTCGCGGTTATTAATGTATTGCACAAAATCTGGACTGCTGGGGTTGCTGACATCATAAACCATAATGCCCCCTGTACGTTCCAAACCAAGAAAAGTATAGGTTTTATCGCCTAAAACTCCTGTAGTTATAGCTTCGGGTTCAGGACCACTATTGTCGCTACGACTATCAAAAGTATTTTCGTCTCGGTCTGAGTTAAAGTTATCTGGGAACTGTGCTGCAGTTATTTGTTCAATACTATCCCCACTGTTGAAGATTAAGTTGCCCGCAGCATCCCAAATGCTGAAAGACCGACCGCCAGAGCTGAAAATTTTGTCGAAGTCCCCATCACCATCAAGATCGCCGTTTTGATTTGTTACTGTTAGACGACCTAAAGCAGTATCATCCTCTAGTGCAGCAACGTCAAAAACATCGGGGTCGAGTACATATTCGTCATCTCCTACTCGCACTGCTTCGTCAAGAGCATCAAACTCTCTGTCATCTCCTTCATCTGCTGTTACATAATAGGTCTCACCTTCTACCACAAAGGAAGCAATACTATCTGGTAGCAATAGACCAGAAACAGGCCAGTTGCCTAAATTGATACCATCATCGCGATCGCTTGGGTCAATTTGATTACTTTCTGAAAAATCAATTACACCCAAAACTACTGGCACTGGTTCTGGGTTGAGGGGAACAGTGCCATCTCCAGGAATTTCCTCATCTAGGAGACCGAAGTCATTGTCGTTTAGTACTGCTAGTCGTCCATCTGGTAAAAGTGATAAACCTTCTGGTTTGTCTCCTGCTAGATAACCAAGGGAGGGTAGGTTAGTTATCTTAGTTTTGTTAACTGGTTGGATGTCTAATGCTGCTAACTCATCTGCAGTTAATTGTTCTAGAGTCGTTTCTTCTGGTAAGTTTGGTGCACCGGGAGCGAGTAAGTTAGTTGCTCCTGTGAGGTCAATTTCAAATATAAATTTTTTGCCTGTGGCAGTGGTAGAAGAGTCTCGCTCTAGAATATAAAATGTGCCATTATCAGCATCATAAACGGCATCGCCAATTTTATCAACGATTAGATTGAGCTCATCGCTGAGAGCAGGTTTTTCTAGCAAATAAACATATTCTGCTACGGGTTCTCCAGTCGCTGGGTCGATACCTAACATCCGGATGACGCTGGAGTTGTCCGAGGTAGTGCGATCTGGATTTGCTAGAGGTGTTTGAATAAAGCTGTAGAGAATATCTTCATCTGTATCCAGGGCAATGGCTTCAAAACCACGGTTGCGACGACGGTTAGAATATTCTGCGGGTAGGGTTTCTGTGCCAAAAGTTCCCTCTGTTTCTCCTGCTAGTGCTGCTGTCCCTTCGGGTACAAAGCGATCGATGAGTGACCCATCAACATCGAAGTGGTAGATGGCGGGGCGATATTCGTCTACAGTCCAGTATGTACCATCATCATTAATAACAATACCCTCAAGGTCTGCACCAAATGGGTCGTATTCTAGGGGGTTTCCAGATAAGTCTACTGGTTCTTCGTCTATTTCAGGAATATTAGGTAAACCTGTGATGGGAGTTGTACCGTCTTCCCTGTTGAGGAGAATTTCTTGAGTAATTTGAATATTGCCACTGTCTTCATCTAGTGTAAAACGAACAATTCTAGCTTGATAGTCTGGCAAGGCAAATGGTCTTTCGTTGTCTCCGTCGTTATCTACGTCTGTGGGTGCACCGTTGGGTCCACGATCGGGTACGGTGACAAATTGTAGGTTGCCGTCATCGTCTGTACCTTCATACCATAGTCCAGATAAACCACCCAAGAGAATTTCCTGACCCCCTTCGGTTGTATCCAAAACTGGCAGGTTGGAAAACTCAAATGTTGTCAGGGAGGGAAGACCGCGACTGTAGTCTTTTACTCCCAATGGCAGAACATCTACAATGTTGGCATTTTCAATATCTACCACTGCTACAGCATTATTTTCTTGCAGAGTGACCAGTGCTGTCGTATCGTTACCATCTACAGCAATAAATTCTGGTTCGAGGTCTTGAGCCGCATTTGAACCAGGACCGTAGATCCGAACGCCTTTGGCACGCAATTCTTCTTCCCTACCAATGAAAGCAGAAAAATCAGCGGTAGAGACATCTGCCTGGGTTAAATTTTCTACTCCACCAGAAATGTCGATAATGCTAACCGAACCTTCTGGGTCGTTGGTGTACTCGTCATTGGGTTCTCCTTCATTGGCCACTAGCACCTTTGTGCCATCGGAGGTAAAGGTGAGCATATCTGGTAATGCACCCACGGTTACTTGGTTGAGAGTATTCCCATCTGCATCGAAGAAGGCAACAGTGCCAAGGTCTTGTTTGACATCAGCTTCGATCGCCACTGCTACAATGCCATTTTGATTTACTGCAACGCTGTTGGCAATTGCGCCAAAGGATGAAACATCAATTTGACCTATGAAATTGGGGTCGGTGGGATCGCTAATATCTAATACATCAATAGCAGCCTCATTTGCCTTGACAACAAACACTCTTTGTGTATTGGGGTCGTAAGCTGGAATTTCAGCAGCACTTTCATCAAAAACGCCTGTGTCATAAGTACCTAATGGTCTGAGTTGTGGGTCAGTCATTAATCTCCCTAGTTGTATATATGTTTAATAGATCGATTGTATATTAACAGTTTCACTTTAAGATAAGTTTAAATAGTCTTGAAGAAGGCAGGAGTTAGAAGGTATCCTCCCTACCCCCCTTTGAAAGGGAGAAGGGAAAATTGCTTATGGATAGTCAACGACTTGCCACCTGCGTGTCTTATCAACCCAAACAATTTTAAGCACCTTCAACAATTAATAATGAATAATGAATAATTACCTCTCCTTGAAAAGAAGAGGATTGACAAATTCATGAAAATTTTTTTTCACAGGAGTCGATTGGAGGACAGCTCCGAGACCTCGCCATCCCACCCTTCGGGAAGCTACGCTAACGACCGCTTATTATCCCCTAAAAAGGGGAGGCGCATACCCACAATTTTTCGGTAAACCTGTAGGGGCGAAAGGCCTTTAGCTACGCGCAACTACGTTAATGCCCCTACTATGGCCATTACCTAGCCCACAACTACGTTAACGCTACTACTGTGGTCTACCGTACAGGAAAACCGCTGTAGCGCGCTGAAAGCTGAGTGCTGTTTGCAGAGCATTCCGGTACAGAAAATGCTGACCGCTAGTTTAACTCTCAACTATTAAGCGATCGCGTAACCTGTATGGTGTCTTACATCAGACGGATGAAACCCTAAAAAAAATGTCTGATTTTGGAATTCCTGCCTCAACAAGTTCTGGAGCAATTCCATCTTCCATTCCATCTTATTGAATCCATATTTTACCATTAATAATTTGAATATGAGTAATGCAACCGTGAACGCGACGTTTTTGTTGCCAACCAACATCTAGTAGTAAGAAATGGTTACGTTCTCTATCAATAATTAAATACTCTTCAATTTCACCATCAGCATAAGGCATATTAGCGTATTTATGGAGAATTTTCTCAATAATATCTCGATATAAATTTAAGTTATCCATTCTACAATTTCCTCTGTTTTTGGTGAAAAAATTAATAGCTGAAGCTGGTTAAATTTAACAACAGACTGTGGTAACTCTTCTGAAAAGAAGTCTGAAAATATGCCTTCAGAAATAGCCAGATATAACAGACGCTCTGGCTGTTGCTCATACCATTTCTCTGTAACAATGCGCTTAATAATTATTGCTCAGACCTGATTAAACAGACTATTCTCATCTTTATATTAAGTGCAACTTCATGGAGAAATGGTATCAGACAAAATTTGTGTATAAATGATGTATTGACCCAAAGCTTGTTCTAAATCATTTATAGGAGATGGACTTAAAAAGCTTTTAATTTCTACAGCAATTTTCTGTCCCTCTTTTTGAGCTGCTAAGAGCTTTTTTGCCCCCAAATCTGCATAAAGAATCCTACGGCCAACTTTCAGCCGTAAAGGGTCTTCAGTAATTGTCCACCCATCCTTCAATAGTGCTGTTTTAACTATCTGATGGTAAATATCTTTTGCCATTTCAACCTAACTTAATACAAGCTTATCTTGCAAAAGCAAAAATTATATTATTATACAATTATTATTATCATAAACTTGATATGATTAATCTCCTAATTTTTAGCATGATCTTTTCAGTGGTGGGTTTAATATCCCACCGTCAACGGGGGTGCTTAAAATTTTTTGGGGTTATACAGCGGTTTTCCTGTACGGTAGACCACAGTAGAGACGTTTCATGGAACGTCTCTACTGGGTGCATGATTATGACGATGTGGTTCATCAATATGAAAAGCGCTGTAAGACACGGAGTGGCGTGTCGAAGACTATCCATAAACAATTTTCCCTTCTGCCTTCAGCATAGCTGCCTTCTGCCTTCTTCAATTTTAACCTTAAATGATTCCTTCAAAACGTTTATATTTACTATTATTATTAGGAATGGTCGTTGCGCCAGTCATCGCTATTTTGTTCGATCAACAAATAAGTTTGATGGCACTAGCACTGTTTGATTTGATTATCTGTAGTTTGGCTGTTTGGGATGGAGCTACAGTGAAACCTCATCGAGTCAAACTAGCGCGCTACCCTTTACAGAAACTTTCCATTGGGCGAGATAATCATATTACTATATCGGTTGAGTCTGGCAAACACAGGGCAAATATTATCTTGCATGATGATTATCCCCCAGAGTTTGCAACTTCCTCTACTACTCTCTCAGCAATAGTTGAACCTAACAGCAGTCAGGAATTAACTTATCATGTCAACCCCGATAAACGAGGTGAGTTTCAGTGGGGAAATATTCGGGCGCGACAATTGGGAAAGTGGGGGTTAGCGTGGCAGCAATGGCAAGTTCCGGCAAGTCAACAGGTGGCAGTTTATCCAGATTTGCTGGGGTTACGATCGCTCTCTATCCGTCTCTCTCTACAAAATACTGGCACGATGCGTCAAAAGCGACGTCTGGGAATGGGAACAGAATTTTCTGAACTCCGGGAATATGGTATTGGTGATGATATACGCTTCATTGACTGGAAAGCTACCGCTCGTCGTAGTCGTCCTTTAGTGCGGGTATTGGAACCAGAAACGGAGCAAACTTTGATTATTTTACTTGATGGGGGGAGGTTGATGACTGCCCAGGTGCAGGGTTTAAAACGGTTTGATTGGGGTTTGAATGCTACTTTATCATTGGCAATGGCGGGGTTTAGTAGGGGCGATCGTGTGGGAGTGGGAGTATTTGAGCGTCAACTCAGCACTTGGATACCACCAGAGAGGGGGAAAAATCAATTATCAAAATTAATTGAAAATCTTACACCTATTCAACCAGTTTTGCGGGAACCAGATTATGTCGAGGCAGTTACTAGAGTGGTTAAGCAACAAACCCGTCGTGCTTTGGTAGTCGTAATTACAGATATTGTGGATACTACTGCTTCTGCGGAACTTTTGGCAGCATTGGCAAGGTTAACGCCTCGTTATTTACCGTTTTGTGTAGCTTTGTGCGATCCATTGGTGGAGAAATTAGCACATACTCCCACTGTTTCTGGAGAAAATCAGCAGGTACATGAAAAAAGTCATGCTGCTTATACTCGTGCTGTGGCAATAGATTTATTATCTCAAAGACAGGTTGCTTTTACTCAGTTGAAACAGAAAGGAGTTTTGGTTTTAGATGCGCCTGCAAATCAAATTAGTACAGAATTGGTAGATAGATATTTGCAGCTCAAGTCTAGGAATTTACTTTAAGTAGTCGTGCAAAATAAATTTCCTATTTGAGAGAGGCAACAGGCAACAGGCAATAGGGAATCAGTAGGATGTTTCAACAATTAATAATGAATAATGAATAATGAATAATTACCTCTGCTTGAGAATAAATTGAAGAGGATTGACAAATTCATGAAAATTTTTCTTCACAGGAGTCGATTGGATATGGCTCCTTTGACCTCGCCATCCCATCCTAGGTCATGCTGCGCAAACGACCGCTTATTATCCCCTATCCAAGGGGAGGCGCATACCCACAATTTTTCGGTAATTAATTTTGCATAGGTACTTAGTATTTAGTTGGACTTTCGGAAAAACAGGACTTATAGAACCCATTTGAGTTCTATATAATTATGGTAGTCAAGTCTTTTCGCGCATCAATTTTGACCGAAAATCATCAGCAAGGAGTGTTGAATTTTTTGTATTATTTCTCCCCACATCTTCCCTCTTACCGAATAATTAATAATTAATAATTAAATAATTCGCGCCTTGAAGCCTCCCCTTTTAAGGGGAAAAAGCGGTCGTTATATCATGTCCGAAGGCAATCGTTTGTGTAAAAGTTGGCGTGGATATTTGCAGGAAATTTAAGTTTTTTTCTTGCCTGTTGCCTGTTGCCTTCCGGAGCTGTTGCCTATTTACTATACAAGACCGATGCTACCGGACATGATATTAGCGTAGCTTCCCCGTTGGGTGGGATGGCGCAGGAAACCTGCGCCATATCCAATCGACCAAGAGAAAAGAAAATATTCCTTATATTCAATTCCGTAACGGTTAAAACCCGAGGTAATTATCAATTATCCATTATCCATTAATGAACAGATGTCTATTGTATCTGTCAGGAAAATTCTGAAGACAAACTAAATCAATAAATCTCGTAATTGTGCGACCATTTCTGTTCGAGAAGCAACTTTCAATTTCCGAAACATTCTTTTTAACGCTTGCTTCACTGTGTTTTGGCTAATCCATAATTCTTTGCCAATTTCTGCATTCGTTAACCCCCGTGCAACTAATTGAGCAATTTGAATTTCTCTCTGTGTCAAAAGCATCTGAGGCGAATTTTGACTGAATCTATCGGAAGATTTTAAGTTGGCTAGACAAGCAGATAAATGAAGACAAACAGCACTTAAATTACTTAAATCCTTTGTGTTGAAGGCTGGTGTATGACCAATGCGAGCAAAATGAATTGTACCGATTAATTGACCATTACCCACAATTGGGCCAGTCATAATATGTTCGTGGTCATATTCAATACAACATCTTTGATAAAGTTCGCTTTGCTTCCATGTTTGGTTTGGTAAGACCAATTCCTCATGAGCTGGAGCATGATATTCTTGAACATATTTAAGTACAGGATCGACAGACTTGCCAATTTGTTGATATCTTTCTACAAAGCGATCGCTTACTCCTCGGACATCACAACTGATTAGACCGCTCTGCTCATCTCCCAGGTATATTCCCCAACGTTGTACTGCAAAATATTGACTGAGATTATCCATTAACTTAAATCTTAATTCTGCTTCGGTGGATGCAGTTGCCATTTTTTGGAATAGGGGGTGCAAAGTCATAATTGTATAATAGAAGGAAAAGGAAAGAAGTTTGATTATTGATATTCCAAAGTTTGCAGTTATTTCATAAGTTAAATAAACTAATGGTGACTACTATATTTGAAAAATATACCCACTTGGGTACTATTCAAATAAAAATTTTTCCCTTACGATTATTTCAGACATAACATTTTATTGCAATACTTGATGATGACAAAAGAATTTAATATTGGCTTTTTAGTTTATCCAGATGTGGTTCAATTAGACGTAATGGGAGCTTATCAAGTTCTAGCTTTTCCACCTCAGACAAAAATACATTTACTGTGGAAAACTTTAACTCCTGTTGTGAGTAATGAAGGATTATTAATTACGCCAACAACAACACTAGATAATTGTCCGACATTGGATATTATTTGTGTTCCTGGTGGTGCAATGGGGCAAATTGAAGTAATGAAAGATGCTGAGATTATCAGTTTTTTACAACAAAAAAGCATTACCACCAAATATATTACTAGCGTCTGTACGGGTTCATTAATTTTAGCAGCAGCTAATCTTTTACAAGGATATAAAGCAACTTGTCATTGGGCATTTCGAGAACAATTAGCTATGTTGGGAGTTGAAGTTGTTCCCGAAAGAGTTGTTATCGATCGGAATCGAATTACTGGAGCAGGGGTTACTTCAGGAATTGATTTTGGTCTTACTCTAGTAAGTCTCATTTGGGGAGAAAATATGGCAAAGATGACTCAATTAATGATGGAGTATAATCCGATGCCTCCTTTTGATGCTGGTACTCCAGAGAAAGCAGGCAATGAAATTGTAGAACCATTGTTGCAATTTGAAAAACCGTTAATTGAGGCATTTTTACATCAAATTCAAGAAACAATGTTAAAGATTAAAAAATAATATCATGTACCGTTAACATTTGCGCCCTTCATTCCGTAAGGAAAGTTTTGCGCCAGCAAAAAAAACTTTCTCCTTTTCCTCCTCTTTCTTATTGCTTCTTTCTTCTTTCTTCTTCTTTATTCCTTTCTGATATCAAATCCGTTTAATTCGGTATAAAAAAATGTTCCATCTTCAACCATTACCAAATATTTCCCCATCTCCCCATCTCCCCATCCCCCCATCTCCCCATCTAATTACACCGATGCTACCGGATCAGGACTTACGCAAATACACTATATATGGTGTATACGAATTTAGGCGATCGCTATAAAATTTTAAGCGATCGCCTGAACCACAAAATCATCATAACTCATATAAAGTATAGTTGATTTTCATAATTGTAAAAGTCGCCCTTATTATATAATTATATTATGATTAAGAGCGAGCTAACAATATGAATTTTAACTATATTGATTACTGTCAATATTTGCTTAGTTCTCATACAAATTATACAATCACGCTCTTTAGCAAACCATCTAGAAAATATTAGCCATGACACGATAAATCTTTATCTGAAAATCAGCAATTTTGATCACCAGGATTTATGGGGAAATGTTAAAGAGGAAATTGTAACTAACACACTTATGTTATTTAATATTTGATGATACAGTTTTTAATAAAGAACACAGTAATAAAATTGAGTTATTCCGGCGACAGTATAGTGGTAATCATCATAGAGTAATTCGTGGTATAGGGATAGTAAATTGTATATATTTTAATCTATAAATCGAAGATTTTTGGCTGATAGATTATCGAACTTATGACCCGGATACTAATAAAAAGAGTAAAATAGATCATGTAGAAGAAATGATTTTTTCTGTGGTAAATCAGAAAAAAATACCATTTAAGACTGTATTAATGGATAGTTGGTATGCAACACAAAGATTAATGGCATTGGTAGATAACTTAGAAAAAATTTATTACTGTCCCTTAAAAATAAATCGTCTAGTAGATGATACTGGTGGTATAGAAAAATATAAAAATATAGGATAATTAAGTTGGAATAAATCAGAAAAAATATCAGGTGAAATAATTAAAATAAAAGGAATTCCTTTGGGATAAGAAAGTTAAATTATTATGGGCAACTGTTTCTACCAACAGGACAGAATATATTGCGACTAATGACTTAGATCAATCTTCAGTAGATGCTGTAAAGCTTGAGTCTCAAACCAGATGGAAAATTGAAGAATTTTACAGGGAAATTAAACAATTAACACGCAATTGAATTCTGTCAATGCCGTCTCAGACAAATTCAGAAAAATCATATAGCCTGTGCGATGCTAGTCTGGAATTTTTTAAAAAGATTAGCAGTAAAAATAGGAAAAACCATCTATAAAGTTAAAAATGAATTACTCTCAGATTATTTAGTCCAAGAACTGAAGAAGCCCACAATAAAATTCAGGGCTATTTTTATTTTATAGGTGCTTTTTACCCTTGTTTTAACTATGGTATCTATCTTGAGGCGTTAGCGGAGCTTTGCGTCAGCAATCGCTATAAATTTTATAGCGATCGCCTAAATGAGTAGGCACTATATATAGTGTCTTTGCGTAAGTCCTGCGGATTTGATATGACTCCTGACTTCTGACTCCTGACTCCTCCCTCTTTATAAATAATGAAAGACTAAACTCAATCATGCACCTTTACCATTCATCGCCGGGATTTGAATTTCTTTGATACAAGTTGAGCGTGATAGAGAAAGTACGCAGTCAATAACGCTGAATAAATCTGATAACGGAATGGCATCGGTTTCTGGTTTTCCAGCTTGTTTGAGGTCGTCTAATACTTCAGGAGTAGCAATATTCCCGGGATTAATAATTGTCACTGCAATACGATCTTTACGGAGTTCTTCCCGCAGTGCATGAACTACACCTCGAAGACCAAATTTTGACGCGGAGTTGGCAACTTCCCGTGCTGGAAAATTATCTAAACCCGATAACGCACCCATAAAAATTATTTTAGGATTTGTTGTTTGACGCAGTGCTGGTAATAGAGATTTCACTAAACGAATAGGTGCTACAAGATTTACTGCTATTACGTTTTCTATATCTTCATCAGAACATTTTTCAAAGGAATATTCGTTGCTAAAAGCTTGAGTTTCCCAAGTACCACCCATATACAAAAGTGCATCTAACAGAGAATTACCTACAGCATTAGTAACAATTTCAATTCCGGTTTTGTTGCTAATATCAGCTTGGATCCAATTACCAAAGCTAGAAGGAGAACGAGAAACTGTAATGAGTTCGGTAGTGCGAGGTACAATGTGTTCGGCAACAGCAGCACCTACACCACGACTAGTGCCGCTACGCGGAAGTTAAAAGTCAAAAGTCAAAATTCATGCATCGAGTGCTAATTGGCGAGGTGTCCTACGGGGCGCCTACTGTGCGGAAGTAATTGCGCACACAGCCCCTCCAGAATGTAAGACGCATATCTGACAGTCAATCATTTTTGATTTGTAATTGTTTTGGGATTTTGTAACTGGTCAGTTATTTCCGCCATCCTGCACTAGCATCAATTACCACGATTTTATTAAAATTATTTTTCAAGTTTTTATTACTTTTTGTATTAGGTACTTCACTTTATATTTTTACACAGGTGGGAGAAATGAGCTTGATTGGAATCACTACAATTCAAGAATTAGCAATTAATAATTAATAATTACCTCTCCTGAGAACGGATAAGATTGGGAAAAATTATTTTTTGCTTGATTTATTCAAATAAGAATAGGCTTTTTGCCTTAATTATTTAGTCAAAGCAATATCAGCCATTAATTTATTAAAATTATTGATATTTTTTGCTGCTTTAATACAATCTTAGTGTGAGGCATTTAAGCGATATATATCCATCTCAATGCCATGAAATATCGTTTTATTTTCGTATCTCATACCCAACTTTTCCAGCACTTTCACTGATGCTATATTTTCTCGTTCAACAATTCCCAGGATGTATAGAAATTTGAGTTGTTTAAATGCATATTGAATTGTTGTTGATGCTGCTTCAGTTGCTAACCCCTTACCCCAAAACTCTGGAGCAAGTCGATATCCAATCTCTCGTTCATGCACCTTGTTAATTTCTTCTATTGCAATTCCACAATAGCCGATTAATTTGTTAGTTTCTTTGAGAATAATAGCCCACTTTCCAAATCCATTTTCTTTGTATGAATTAATAAAACTATGGATTTTTTCTTTGGTTTGTAAGATTGATAAAATTCCAGTATGAGAAAATTTCATAACTTTTGAATTGGCAAGAATTGGTGCAAGTTGATACAGGTCTTTTTGATGAAAGTCTCTCAAGATAAGACGTTGTGTTTCTAAGTAAACCATAATTCAAAAATAGCTGTAGTTGAAAATTCTATAAATTTGAGCAATAAATATGTATTTGGAATTGATCAGTACCTGTTCAAAATTAATTTAACATTAGCTTGACAACACTAAGCAAAATTAGTATTATTTCTTTCGATATTGTTTGGGGGTTAAACCTTCTATCTTTTTAAATACGCGAGAGAAATGAGTTTGGTCGGAAAAGCCACAGGCAAAAGTAATATCAGCCATTAATTTATTAGGATTATCGAGTATTTTTTTTGCTTGTTCTATACGGTAAGCCATCAAAAATTGATAGAGACTTTGAGCAATAGTTTGTTTAAACAAATGGGAGAAATTGGAAGTACTAAGACTTGCTTTTGCTGCCATATCTTCTAGTAATATATTATTGCCATAATTAAGTGCAATGTAATCTAATACTTGTTTGTATTGTTTGGCAGTGAAGCTTTTATAAAATTCATATTCTTCTGCTTGTAAGCCGTATTTTATAATCAGTTTAGTCAGAAATATACGAGCAAAAGATTCAAACATTATTTGGGAACCTAGTTCGCATTTTAAAGCTTCTAAAAGTTGGATTCCCGACTGAGTAATATCTTCATATAAAAATTGTGGTAAATCTTTTAATTGCTGCTCGGAAAGTAAAATTCCTAATTCTATTTGAGCAAATTTTTCAAATTTAATAGGTTCCAGAGTAATAATAATATACTTACTTTGAACGTGCCATTGCCAGCCACTTTCTACACCAGCAGGAGTAACAATAATTTCATTTTTGTGATAAATAAAATCTCAATGTTCTCCATTGCGCCAATTTTCTACCCTATGAGGTTCTTCTGTTAAATTGATAATAATATGATGTTGTTCATACTTATTTATAGGCATCGAAGCAGGTTCGGCTTCAAAATATTCTAGAGTAAGTAAATCTGCTGCTAATGGACGTACTAAATCAAGGCTTTGTATCAGGGGTTCGGATGGATATATATCTTGATATCTAGGCATTTTAAATATTACTTGAAGAAATAAATTTAGTCAGCATTCAGCTAATAGCTGATATCATGTCCGAAGGCAATCGTTTGTGTAAAAGTTGGCGTGGATATTTGCAGGAAATTTAAGTTTTTTTCTTGCCTGTTGCCTTCCGGAGCAGATGAGCTGTTGCCTATTTACTATACAAGACCGATGCTACCGGACATGATATGACGGCTGAATGCTTACTTTAATATTTTGGTTTTGAGAGAGTAAATATTGTCAGGCAAACTGCCGTTTGCCCCTACTTACAGCAAGAATTATATTATTTAGAAGTCAAGGAATTCGGTCTAACAATTTATTAGCTAATGTATTAGCGATCGCTAAACTACTTCATCATAAATTATCCTAAACTTTTTCCCATCATAAACTGAACTAAACCAGGGAATAACCTATAAGTTTCTGTTGCAAAAACAGCCGGACCTACTACTACTTCAGACTGGTTATTTTTCACCGCATTCCAGATAGCTTCAGCAATATCTTTTGGCTGACTAACAAAATTAGATGTTAAAACAGAATTCATTTGTTGACGACTACTTTCTACTTCAGAATTATCTCCACCCCGAAACTGCGCTCTTTCCATAAAATCGCTATTAATAACCCCTGGTTGTACAGAACTAACATTAATTCCTTTTGACTGTAATTCCAGACGTAAAGTATCAGTTAATCCAGTAACTGCATATTTACTAGCACAATAAGCAGTCATTTGTGGCAAAGGGATTTTCCCACCAAAAGAACCAACATTAACAATTGTGCCAGATTGATTTTCCAAAAAATGGGGTAATAAAGCTTTTATTGTATTCACATAACCGAAAAAATTAACATTCATTAATTGTTGAAAATCTTCTAATGTTGTATGCTCCATTGCACCAGTCAAACAAATACCAGCATTATTAACTAATACATCAATTTTGCCATAAAAATCTATTGCTTTTTGCACCAAATATTCTACTTGTTTAGCATCAGTAACATCAGTAGGAATAGCCAAAGCAGAACGACCGTTTGCCCTAACTTCATTAGCTGTTTCTGCTAATTTATCTAATGTTCTAGCAGCTAAGACAATGTTATATCCTTTTCTAGCAAATAAAAGTGCTGTTGCTTTGCCACAACCTTGAGAAGCACCAGTAATTAAAACTGTTGGTAGCATTGTTTTTTTGTAGATAATTAAAATTTGATATGTACAGCAGAAGGAAGAAGGAAGAAAGAAGAGGGGAAAAGCTTACATTGTCTGAGTTTTGAGGTAAGTATTTCCTACGGGATGCTGCGCAAACAGCTATTAGCAGTCAGCTCTTCGGTGCGGAATGCGCTCGCATTCAGCAATAAAAATGAATGAACCAAGTATTTGCTTAACTTCTACTACATTTTTGAACAAAGAATTGAAGCACAAGAACAACGAGCTTAAATTGTCCACTAAAGGTAATAAAGCTGATAGCTGATAGCTGACCGCTAAATGCTTATGCTTACGTTTTGAGTTTTTGATATGTCTTAACCTTTCCATCGACTGCTATACAAAAAATAGTTTAACGCAACTGTGAGAAAAAAAGGAAAGTTTACTAAAAAAAAGAGTTTACAGCAATTATAGCAACTGCCATGTTGCTGTTTGATAATTAGTGCGAGCATCTTGCTCGCGTCATAAATCATTATAATTATCCGATGTCCTAACTATAGTGGCAACTGCTATATCTTTACATTACAGCGCTTTTCAAATTGATGAACCACATCGTCATAACCAAAACCCTGTAGGGACGTTGCATGCAACGTCCCTACTGTGGTCTACTGAAATGAAAACCGCTGTAAGAATTATCTTGACATTAAGGAAGTAAAAAAGAGAATCTACTTAAAGACATAATATTTGAGAATTAAAAACGAAAAATTTAGCTGTTCAAACATATTTTACTGAAACAAATAAGCTTGTTAAAAATAGTGAGATAAGTTCCTCTTAATTAACCTACTACCTACTACCGACAACCGACAACCTAAAACCTTCTTCATCGAATGAGGGCGTTTTGCTCCGCAACATATAAAGCGGAGCTTTGCGGAACGCAAATGCCATTCGCCCCTACATATGGCGTTTTAAAGGTTAATTTGTGTAAGTCCTGTACTTAAAACCTACCATCTAAAACCTCCTTCAAACTAATCTTTTAACTTTCTTTTTCCTCTCATCCTTGCCACAATTTGTAGGTCAACACTTTGATCGGTTTCATCCACAATTTCACCAGTTAATTCTTCCAAAACATCTTCCAGAGTAACCACCCCCGACATTCCTCCATATTCATCTAAAACTACCATCAAATGTTGACGATATTTTTGAAATTCTTTTAGCAATAGATCTACTCTCAATGTATCGGGAACGAATCTAACATCTCGCATAAAATCATAAATTTTATTACTATCTTTACCTTCTATAATTCCTTTAAGTAATTCATTTTTCAACGCTACACCAAGTACATCATCTATAGAATCTCCAATTACAATAATGCGGCTATGTTGAGAAGCAATAATATCCGACTTTACCTCATCCAGAGTTGCATTAGCGTATAGATAAGTTGTCGCTATTCGAGGTGTCATAATATCAAAAGAATTTTTGTCATTGAGCCGAAATACTCTTCTAATCATTTCAGCTTCATCACCTTCAATAACTCCTTCTTTATATCCTATTCTGGTTAAAAACATAATTTCTGCTTCATTAGTAGTCGGTGATTTCTGCCCTTTAGTAAAAGGAGAAGTAATTTTTTCCATCAACCAAACTATAGGAGTAAATATAAAAGTTAACCCCTGGACAGGTAAAGCCACAGTTAAGGCAAATTGCATGGCATAACGCTCACCTAAAGTTTTAGGAATAATTTCCCCAAAAACTATTACCAAAAAAGTTAATATTGCAGAAAAAACTCCTAACCAAGCATTTCCCAAAACCGAAGCTGCAATATTACCAATTAAAATACTACCAACTATATTAAAAATGTTATTAATAATCACAACAGTAGCAATTGGGCGATTAATTTTTTTCCTAATTCCCCACAGTGCTAATGCTGCTGTTTTTTTAGACTGTGCTAACTGTTGTACTTTGATAGGAGAAACTGAAAGTAAAGCTGTTTCAGTAGCAGAACAAAGAGCAGAACCTATGAGAATAATTAAAACTATAATAGTTAGCTTTAGCATACTTAAGTAATAATTGGTTAAACTCAATTATACCATTTTTTATTTTCTGATGAAACCTCCTAACTGGCGAATTGTATTAGTTTTAACTATCGGTGTTTTGGCAATATCTACAAGTGCAATATTAATCAAGTTGACAAGTCTCTCTGCTGGCATGAGTGGGGTAGGGTTTAGTCTGGTAATGGCTGCCTCGCGGGTGACGATCGCTGCTTTATTATTAGTACCCGCATGGTCAAAAATTCAGTGGCAGAGTCTCCAGTCGGGAGCAATACCCTATGCATTAGCAGCAGGAGTTTGCCTCGCTGTCCATTATGCTTTTTGGATTACCTCTTTATCCTACATTTCGATCGCGACCTCTACCACTCTAGTAACCACTAATCCCATCTGGGTAGCTTTGTTGTCGCGGTGGTGGTTGAAGGAAAGGCTCTCTCGTCAGACAGTTATTGGCATAGTAGTAGCTATGGTTGGGGGGATAATCATTGGTTTAGCGGATATTGGTGGGGAGTCTACAGGCATTAACCCTCTGCTGGGAAACTTTTTGGCTCTTATGGGAGCTTGGGTAGTGAGTTTATATATACTTCTAGGACGGGAAGCTCAAACTAAAGGGTTTAGTGTTGGTGGCTATCTTGTGATAGTTTTTACTGTAGCTGGAATTGTATTATTGCCTTTTCCCTTAATTTTAGGTGTTGGTTATTCTGGTTACTCTGGTTTAGTTTACTTTTACTTATTATTGATGGCATTATTTCCTCAATTAGTAGGGAATACAAGTTTGATGTGGGCAGTACGCTGGTTGTCTCCTACTTTAGTTAGTCTGGCAATTTTATTTGAACCTGTTGGAGCTAGTTTTTTAGGTTATTTATTGTTAGGTGAAGTGCCTTCTACAATGGTTTTTTTTGGTGTAATGATATTGTTAATTGGAGTGGCGATCGCTGTCAGCGGACGGAACAATATTCCTACTATTGATTCTAATTAAAGAAGGTTTTTTGCTATAGCAGAAGGAAGAAGTAATAAGGAAGAAGTTTGATTATTAATATTATGTCATAAGTCAAATACAGTAATAGCGACTGCTTTTGTTTGTAGTTTTACCGATAAATTGTGGTTTAAAGACTCCCCTTTGTAAGCATTCAGCTATTAGTTGTCAGCTATCAGCAATAAGAACACATCCTTAAAAACATGGTTTAAATGAATATAGACTTTAAGGTTAAGCAAGCTAGTTTTTGTAGTAATATTTAATTATAGTTATAGCTCAATTAATAAAGTTTTTATCTAAAATTAAAAAATAAGCTGATAGCTAATAGCTGACGGCTGAATGCTTACTCCCCTTTTAAGGGGAAAAAAGAAAAAAATTTTCCTTTCAGTCAATCCTCTTACACGAATTTGATCATTAATGGTTGAATTAGGTGGGAGTTTAAATAAGGATTGAACGGTAATTTTTTTCTATATCTAAAACCTCTCATCTACTATCTCCCAGCAAAGAAAGCTTAGGAAGACAATAGATGAAAAGTGTAGGATTTGTCAGTAATTATTTATTGTTTTTCACTCAAACAATTCAGACTAATCTCTACACTATCCTGAGAAAATCCTATTTAATTTCAGGCCTAATCTCTTGATGTTGAAGTGTTAAACTTTTAGTAAGCCTAACTAGAAGTTGTTGTGAAAATTGAATAAATTCTCTCATGCTAGAGCCATGAATAATTGCCCAAGTATTAGTAATTAAACAACAGCTAGCAAACCACAAAAGAATGAATGTTTGGATTCTCACTACTCCTACAATAAACCAGCTTCCAACATGAAAGATAATCATTAAAGCGTAAAAACTAGCTACTAATGCTATTAAGTTAATTTCCTGTTTGGGGCGACGGAGGGCTGTAAAAATTATTGGTTGTAAACTTGCTAGTACATTCATGGGTACTAGAACACCACAAATTGCTACACAGTATATGTGTGAAAATTCGATTATGCTATCTAGATTTAACATTTTTGTAGTTTCTTTTCTCTTTTATTTTCCTAATTTTCCCAGATAAATTCAATCTTATTCAAAATTTGACTTTTCTAGGATGAAAGTTTAATCAATAACTATTTATTTATCACTTTTTTCCTGTTTTTTAATTGAATCAGTCCACAAATTAGTGAACATCATTAGAAATGCTCCAAGAAAAACAGTAATTGCCATTCCAGTAGGAATTATAGTTTGCCAATCAGTAGTTTCCATGTATCTCCTAGTTTATTTAGTAACATAATTTTAGTAATTATACCTAAGATGTTATTCGCTTTCATCCATTTATATTAAGTTTTGTAAACAAATATTAAGTAGAAAGAAAATTAATTAATGTTTAAAGCTATTATAGAAAAGTCTATCAATTATCAAAAATAGCTTGAATAAATGTACTAAATTTAACATTAAGTATAAAAGTTATAGACAAGCAGAAAAAAATACTTAGTATCAGAGGTGTGATTATTAGTATTGTCACAATAATTAATATTTTATTAAAATGAACGTTAAGCAAGTTATTCAAAACAAAACAGTAGATTTAACAAATAAATATCAAGAAAAAATTCATCTCTCTGGTCACATTCAGCCTCACGGTATATTATTTGTCTTAAAAGAACCAGAATTGACAATTTTACAGGTAAGTAATAATACTTTTGAATTATTTGGCATACCAGCGACAACATTGTTGAATCAAAATCTGAGTTATTTTCTTGACCAAGAGCAAATCAATAAACTCAGAAAAAGCTTAGAAAATAATCCGGAGCTTAAAACCATCAATCCTGTTAAATTATCAGTTAAAACAAAGCATAAATCTTTAGTCCTTGACGGTATAATTCATCGTTCTGAAAAATTTTTAATCCTCGAATTAGAGCCAGCTACATCTGAAGAAAGTATTTCATTTTTAAACTTTTATCATTCTGTTAGAGAAGCAGCATCAAAGATGCAAGATGCTTCTGATTTAAAAAATTTATGTCAAATAATTGTTGAAGAAATTAGAAAAATCACAGGCTTTGATAGAGTGATGGTATATAAATTTGATTCTCAATACAATGGAGCTGTAATTGCTGAAGATAAAATAGAAACTTTAGATTCACTTTTAGGATTAAATTACCCAAGCTTCGATATTCCACCCCAAGCTAGAGAACTTTTTAAGATAAATTTGTTGAGGATGATAGTAGATGTTAATTATCAATCAGTAGAAATTATACCTGTCAATAATCAGATTAGTCACCAACCAATTGATTTAACTTTATCTATTTTAAGAAGTGTTTCTCCCTGCCATGCAAAGTATCTAAAAAATATGGGCGTTACTGCCACAATGTTTATATCTTTACTTAAAAATAAAAAGTTATGGGGTTTGATTGCTTGCCATCATAATTCACCGAAATATGTACCTTATGAGTTACGGGCAACTTGTGAATTTTTAGGGCAAACAATGTCTCTAGAACTTGCTTATAAAGAAAACAATAAAGACTATGATTATAAATTAAAGTTAAAGTCTATCAAGAGTCAAATTATTGAAGAGATTTCAACATCAGAAAATTTTATTTATGCCTTAGTTGAATGTCAAAATAAACTACTAAATTTAGTCAGTGCTGAAGGAGCTATCATCGTTTCTGGTGATGATTTTCAGTCAGTGGGAAAAACTCCACCATTAATAACTGTTGAAAAATTAATTAGCTGGGTAGAAAAAAATTTTCATCAACATTTTAATCAAGAAGTATTTTATACAGATTCATTGCCCAAAGTTTATCAAGAGTTTGAGAAATATAAAGATATAGTTAGTGGGTTATTGGCACTCTCAATATCTTCAGCTCAGAGAATTTATATTTTGTGGTTTCGACCAGAAGTTATTAGAACAGTTAATTGGGCAGGAGATCCAGCGCCTGTTACAGAAGTAGAACCTAATGGTAATATAAAATTGTGCCCTAGAAAATCATTTGAGTTGTGGAAAGGAATTGTTAAACTTACATCTCGACCGTGGAAAAAATGTGAAATTGATGTTGCTTTAGAACTGAGAAATGCGATTATTAAAATTGTATTGAAACAAGCAGATGAGCTAGCCAAATTAAATTCTGCTTTGCAAAAGTCAGAAGCAGGAGAGAGAGAAAAATCTGCTCAATTAGAACAAACTTTAAAAAAATTACAATTGACTCAAACGCAATTAATCCAAAGTGAAAAAATGTCTAGCTTAGGACAGTTAGTTGCAGGTATTGCTCATGAAATTAATAACCCAATTAATTTTATTTATGCCAATATCAAATATGCAGATAATTATACTAATGAACTAATGGATTTGATTAAACTCTATCAAAAGCATTGCGTTCCATCGCCAGAAATTGAACAAGAAAGTGAAAAAATAGATTTAGAATTTATTATTGAAGACTTACCTCAACTATTAAAATCTATGGAGGTAGGAACAGAACGCATTTATGAAATTGTCAAGTCTTTGCGTAATTTTTCACGGCTTGACGAAGCAGAAATGAAGCCAGTTAATATTCACGAGGGAATAGATAGTACTTTACTAATATTAAATAATCGACTTGCTCCTAAAGTTGGAAAGCAGATTAATGTAATTAAGGAATATGGTAATTTACCTAAAATATCTTGTTATGTGAGTCAGTTAAATCAAGTATTTATGAATATCTTGGTCAATGGAATTGATGCTCTGGAAGAAGCAATAGCAAAAGGCAAATTTTCTGAATCAAATAAACAACAAATTCCCACAATTAAAATTCAAACAAAAGTTGTAGACAAAAATTTCGTAACTATTACTATTTATGATAATGGTGTAGGTATCCAAGATATAATGCGTCACAAAATATTTGACCCTTTCTTTACTACAAAACCTGTAGGTAAAGGTACTGGTATTGGTTTAGCAATTAGTTATCAAATTATAGTAGATAAACATAGCGGTCGGATTTTTTGTAATTCCCAGGAAGGAAAAGGAACAGAGTTTATCATCGAGATTCCTATTGGATAGAATACTGTTAAAATTCAGACTCAATATAGAAGAGGGAATAGGGAATAGGGAATAGGAATGGAGGGGGAAATAACTGATAACTGATAACTAATAACTGAAATGACTAGGGGAACTACTCAAGTTGAATATTATGCTTTCGTACATCGAACTTTTTGGGAATATTTTTATGCTTGTAGTTTGGTATGGCAATTTGAGCAGGAACAAACTATCTCACTAGATGAAATAATAGAGGAAGTTTTTGGTCAGCATTGGCAAGATGAAAAATGGCATCAAGTATTGCAGTTTATTGCTCGAACTATCGAACCTCAGTTTGTGGGAGAAATTATTAGTTATTTAATCGATACAGATGGGGAAGAAGAAAATTTTCAGAATTTATTTTTAGCAGGTAAGTGTTTTTTTGAAGTTAGGAATAGTCAGGATATTGATGATGTAGGAACTGAGTTATTAAATGATTTAAAAGATTTGGCAGCTTACCATCAGCATGAAAATTTTTTTGCCCTCAAACGTAATTGGGATTTACAACTGCGATTTAAAGCAATGCGACAAATAGCTACTATTTGGAAAGATGACCCGGAAACTTTAGCCTTCCTCAAAAAACGGAAAGCATTACAAGAAATAGCTATTGGTTGGAAAGACGATTCGGAAACTTTATCCTTCTTCAAACAACTAATCGAGCACGATGATAATATTCATGTGCGATTTGAAGCAGTGCGACAAATAGCAACTGTTTGGAAAGACGCTCCAGAAACTTTGCCCTTCCTCAAACAACTGATAGAGTCTAATAATTGGTTAGTTCCAGTTGAAGCAGTACGACAAATAGCTATTGGTTGGAAAGATGACCCGGAAACTTTGCCTCTGCTCAAACATTGGGCAGTTTCTAAGGATCATTCGGTAGTGCAACATGAAGCAGTGCGACAAATAGGAACTCATTGGAAAGATGACCCGGAAACTTTACCCTTTCTCAAACAAGTGCTAGAGTCCCATGCTAATCCGTTTGTGCGAAATGAAGTGGTGGAACAAATAGCAACTCATTGGACACATGATTCCCAAACCTTACCTATACTTAAACAACATATAGGATCTGAGGATTTTTGGGCGATATCAAAGGGAGCAGTCAGAAAAATAGCTACTATTTGGAAAGATGACCCGGAAACTTTATCAATGCTCAAACAACTCTTACTATCCGATCCGAGTCCCGATGTGCGAGGTGAAGCATTGAAACAAATAGTTAGAGGTTCGAGAAATAACCCAGAAACTTTACAATTCCTCAAACAACTCTTAGAGTCAGAGGGTGATTGGGAACTGCGATATGAAACATTACAACAAATAGTGAGAAGTTGGAGAAATCACCCAGAAACTTTACAACTCCTCAAACAACTGCTAAAGTCTGATAATCCTGATGTTCGAGTTAAAGCATTGGAACAAATAGCTACTGGTTGGAAACACGATCTAGAAATGTTTGAGTTGTTCTATAATTGCGCCCTCAACGATCCATATCAAGATGAAAATGATTTATTTATTTTTTCAGATAACCCTCGAAGAGTTGCACTAGAAGCGATTGCTGACGCAAAGCTCCGCTAACGCCAGACAATATTCAAAGCATCCAAAAACTTTCCCACTGTTAAAAAATAGAGCAAAAAAAGACCCAGATGAGAATGTACGAGTCAAAGCATTGCAAAAAATAGCTACTGGTTGGAAAAATCACCAGGAAACTTTGCCTTTACTTAAACAACTGGTACAGTCCGACGATCGTTCCGATGTACGAGTTGAAGCATTGCAACAAATAGTTACTGGTTGGAAAAATTATCCAGAAACTTTAGAATTCCTCAAACAACAGGTACAGTCTGATCGGAATTCTGATGTGCGATGTGAAGCATTGCAACAAATAGTTACTGGTTGGAAAAATCACCCAGGAATGTTTCAGCTATTCTATAATTGCGCCCTCAAAGATCCATATCAGCATCCAGACGCTTTCTTTCTGGGTGAAGATAACCCCCGACGAGTTGCACTAGAAGCGATCGCTAAAAAATATCCAAACCATCCAAAAACTCTTCCACTGTTAAAAAATAGAGCAAAAAAAGACCCAGATGAGAATGTCCGCAGTGAAGCAATAAAACGAATAGCTAATGGTTGGAAAGATGACCCAGGAATATTTAATTTTTTGGGAAATTGCGCTCTTCAAGACCCATTTAAAAATAAAGATGACAGTTACCTATTTCCCAACAACCCTCGAAAAACTGCACTAGAAGCGATTGCTGACGCAAAGCTCCGCTAACGTTCAAAAATATCCCAACCACCCCCAAACTCTCCCGCTATTAAAAAACAGAGCAAAAAAAGACCCAGATAAAGATTTGCGGAACTGGGCAAAGAAGACATTACAGCAATTTCAAAAGCGGACATGATATAAGTCACAATTGTAAGAAATCCTTCAGCATAAGTGCCTTCTTCCCTCTGCCTTCTTTCCTCCAAAGTGTATTCAAGCGGACATGGTATAATCAACTACCAAGATGGCCATTCAGCAAAATTCCTTAACATATCTTAATATATAAATATGAAGAAGAGTTTAAGGATATGGCCATGACTAACAGTAAAACATCCAAATGGAAGCCAAGTAGATTATTCCAAACCCTATCTTACTTCGGGGTAGTTCCTTTTATCGGTAGTGTTAAATGGTTACAAAAATTATTCGGTGAAAAGACACCTAAAGCAACAAACACATCAGAAGTTGTATTAGTAGTAGGTGCGAATGGTGGAGTTGGTAAACGAGTTGTACCTAGACTCCAGAAGCGGGGTTATCAAGTTCGATCGCTCGTTCGAGATGCTAAGAAAGCTCAGAAAGTTCTCGGCAAAAACGTTGAAATAGTAACTGCTGATATTACTAAACCAGAAACCCTCACCCCTGAAATATTCAAAAACGTGAGTAAAATTATTTGTTGTACAGGAACACGAGTACAACCAGTGGAAGGAGACAACCCAAACCGGGAAAAATATTACCAAGGCATCAAGTTCTTTATGCCAGAAGTTGTTGAAGACCCCCAACTTGTCGAATATGAAGGTATGAAAAATCTTGTAGCAGCCGCAAAACCACAATTACAACCAAGCAACAACAAAATTATCTTTGACTTCACCAACCCCACCCAAGACCTCAAAGAAACTTGGGGAGCATTAGACGACATAGTTATGGGGGGAGTCAGCGAAAGTTCCATCCGTCTGACAGATACTGGTGCGATGTTCTCCGGTAATGTCTCCACTGCCAATTCAGGGGGTTTTGTATCTGTTCGTACTCGTAATTTCGACCCCCCAATGAATTTGTTGGGAGCTGCTGGTATCGAACTGCGAGTCAAGGGAGATGGCAAACGTTATAAATTTTTCCTCCGCTGTGAAGATAAATGGGATGGAGTTGGTTACAGCTATTCTTTTGACACCGTTTATAATATCTGGACAACTATTCGCATTCCATTTAAAGATTTAACACCAGTATTTCGCGCTAGAGTTGTAGAAAATGCTCAACCTTTTAATCCCAGTCAAGTTTATTCCTACCAATTAATGTTGAGTAAATTTGAATATAACCGAGAACTTAATCCTAAATTTACACCAGGATTTTTTCAGTTAGAAATTGAGTCAATTAAAACTTATGGTAGCGAACAATTACCTAAATTTGTCTTGGTTAGTTCGGCAGGTGTAACTCGTCCGGGGCGACCAGGTTTAAACTTAGATGAACAACCTCCTGCTGTGAAATTTAATGACCAATTGAAAGGTTTATTAAACTGGAAATTAAAAGGAGAAGAAGTTATTCGTTCTAGTGGGATTAATTACACTGTTATTCGTCCTTGTGGCATGACTGAACAACCAGGAGGTCAAGCATTAATATTTGACCAAGGTGACAATATTAAAGGTATTGTTAGTCGGGATGATATTGCCGAACTTTGTATTAAAGTTTTGGAAGAACCACAAGCTTGCAATACAACTTTTGAGGCAAAAGGAGATAAAGAAAATCAGGCTAGTGCTGCAAATTGGCAGAAGTTATTTAACAGTTTAGAAGCTGATCAAAATAAATTAACTGTGACAGTTTAAAAAGTATTTAGCAATTGTTCACGAACCTCGTGAATATCATGTCCGGTTGAATAGTTATAAGTTAGAAACTCTCGTAGTAGGGCTTAAGCAATAAGATAAATATCTCATATCAAATCCGATTAAATGCCCTCAAAATCAATAGCTTAAAACCCTGATTATTACCTGATTGGATTTATGTGCAATTAGGCGGATTTGATATTACGGGCTAAAGCCCTAGCCTATCAAAAAGCTTAAAACTCAGACAACGCCAGATTTTTCCTTCTTCCTTTTCTGGTAGATATAGCAGTCGCCACTATAGTTAGGACATCGGGTAATTATGATGATTCATAACGCGAGCAAGATGCTCGCACTAATTGTCAAACACCAACCAGGCGGTTGCTATAGAATTCGTCGCTGCCTAAAAGATATGAAGTGTTTACAGGATGCTATGGAATTTGTCTTGCGTCAAGCGTCCTAACAGTTATGGCAGTTGCTATAACTAATCGCCTAGATAACTAAATGCCTTATTTCTTCTTCCTTTTGCTATATATCTATCAAACAAAAAAAAACGCGAAGTGAAATTAACCACTCGCGTTTATTTTTAGATAGAAAATTTTCTTCTGGATGTTTATGAAACTGCTGCTGCTACTTTTTCATCAGGGGAAACTTTCGCAGTCAAACGCTCATAAGTGGCGCGCATTTTCAAACCAACTAAAACTTGGAAAAGTCCACTACCATTATTGGAACCTGGATAGTCTTGGTGTTCCCTCATCATGTGAGTCATCTCACCATAGTATTTAGTGGCAGTATTGCTGAGATGTCCTTCAACATAAATCATTTCTTCCAGGTTATCAAAGTTACCATCTACTTCTAAGACAGAAACTTCATTGCCGAAATAGGCATCTGGGCCATAGAACATTTTAATTCCAGGATAGGAACAAGTAAGCTTACGTCCACAAGGAATCCAGTTAATAGTCGATCCTTCATCAAACAGATATACTGGTTCAAAGCCTTCTACACCTTCACGTTGGATCAAGCGTACTCGTAATACCTTATGTTCTTTGTCATCAGGAATAAGTTTAGTGGGCAAGATTTGAATGACCACATCTGCGTGACCTTTTTGTGGGTCAATATAAGCATCAAAATCTGGACGACGGGCATTGATAGAAGCAAGTACATCTTCGTAACGATGGCCTCTTTCTGCCATATCGCGCTTGATTTTCCAAGCAATTTTTACTTCATCACTAATATCTAGATAGACACTAAAGTCAAGTAGGGATCGCACGCGCTCATCAAACAGAGGATGAAGACCTTCAATTACTATAATATGATTGGGATGAACTTTTTCCGGTGGGTCAATCAAGCCAGTTTCGTGGTTATAAATTGGCTTATCAATAGACTGACCTTCCTTTAGAGCTTTAATTTGCTCATACATCAAGTCAAAATTATTGGCCCTTGGGTCAAGAGCAGTAATTCCTGTTTCTTTACGTTGCTTACGATCTAAGCTATGGTAGTCGTCCAGGCAGATAACTGTAACAAAATCTTCTCCAAATACATCTGTTACACGACGCAAAAAAGTAGATTTTCCGCATCCAGAGTCTCCTGCAACTCCAATTAAGATTACTCTATCTGGTTTTTTCACAATAGTTTCCCTCTAACACAAAACAAAGTTGAATGACATATCCCATATTTTTGTGACGTTCTCTCCCTCTAAATCTCGCGAGATTTAGCAGGAGCTTCTCCTCCTCACGGATGGAACTTCCTGCTTCCCTGGCTGACTAATGTCTACGCCTCCACAGGCAGCAACGATGAGACCCACCGCCTCTTGTACTAAAAGTTCTGTACTCACCCGGCTTCCTTCAAGATTTTACCTCAAATACTGAATTACCAGGACTTCACCAGTTGAATCCCATATCTTGAGTTGTTTAGGTTCAGCCGTCAGGTGCGTATTACCGCTACTCCTAACAGGCCATAGCTAAACACGCTTAAGCCACCTTGTCAACTAAAGAACGCTACTAGTTTTTTTGCGGGTCGCGCCCTGCCCTCCCGTTATACCCGTTAGGGTTGACGGAATACCCAGAGCAAAATTTAGTTGGGTGAGTCTCAGCTTTTCGGTGAGTCCAGGAGAAATTCCTGAGCATTTCTTGAGCCGTGTTCGTTCCTGTAATACTCCATTCAAGCTTATCTATCAAAATTTAATCATAAAATTACCCGTTTTCTTGGCCAAATCCTTTTAATAAGGATAGACTTGAAGTTTTATGGCGGGTTCAGCTAAATCAACAGACAAGTCTCATGAACTTGGTGTCCACATAAAACAAATTCACTTAAAAGTGTTGCTTCACTACACAGTGAAAAGCTAAAATCACTCACTGTTGTTGGACTCTTGGACAGACTTTGAAGCTATTGACTCTAAGTCTTTATTACTAACTTTTGTAAAACATCATATCAGAATGGGATCTTCCCTACAAGGATCAAAGAAATAAAAGCTTAATCAACTATATTCTGTAGGAATGAGTATAATAGACAAAAGTTATCTTTGTACAGCCAAACGTCATAAGTCAAGGACTTGCAAAACTGAAAGCATTTTTACCTCTCCACCTATAAATTCTAGTGATTGTATTTGGTTGATTTATTTTCGCCAATTTTCATAAAAAATCTGAATTAAGTCAGATAAATTGGACTGATGATATTGTTTTATTTTTATCTTTTCTCTCATGGGTTTAATATCCCACCATCTACACGGTGATTAAAATTGGTTGGGGTTATCAGACACGAAGTGGTTTGTCGAAAGCATCCCCATGCAATTTTCTCTTCTGTCTTCTTCAATTCTTATGGATTTAATCCTCACCGTTACCGTCACCCGCAGTGCCAATGGGGTTGATGGGTTGAGAATCTCCATAGAAAGCAGTCTCGGTTTTACTGACTACTGGCTATTGACTACTGACTACTGACTATTAATTTGATAGTTAGCTACAGAACCTCAAAGAAATTAAGACCACTCTGCATTTTATATGTAAAATAGTCAGAATTGATTAACGCTAAGAATAACGATGCCTTAGAGCTAAATAATAGAGTGAAATTAAAGATGTTTCTGTATTGGCCATATAGTTAAAAGCATCTTATCTCAAGCTGCAATAAAAGTGACATTCTTGTGGGTGAAAAGTATATTTGTACCAGAATCAAAGATAAGTCAATTATGACAATTCAAACTGCACTTAGTCATATTGTAAAAAACAATACAGAATACTATACTGCCTCTTTTTATTGAAGCTTGAGAACCTACTACATTAGAGTAAACAACTGAAAAAAATATTAGTTTTACTCATCATACGGTAATTCTACTTTTAGGTTGATTCCTAATCATAGAATTAATTACAGAATAAATAAGATGACATAAGGAAAACAAGATTTTCAGCACTAAACCTCTGAAATATAGATTTAAAACCTGCTGGCCATTACGCCAGAGTATCTTAAAAAACACTTAAATAAAAAGGCTCATCATCTCTTGGCAATATACTTTTATCTAAATGGAGAAATCAACTAATGAAAACTCAAACTACATTGGGTGTAAAAAGCAATACAGAATACGGTAGTCGTACTTTTGTATACGAAGTCGAAGGTTTAGGTCAGAGTAATATTACTGACAAAACAAATAGCCCCATCCGTCGCAGTGGAACTGTTTATATCACTGTACCTTATGCCCGCATGAACCAAGAAATGCAAAGGATTACACGGATGGGAGGCAAAATTATCAGCATTAAAGCTGTGAGTGAAGACTCTCAAATAAACGGTCAAACAACTAAAACAGGAGAAACAACTAAAGCTATGACTCAAGCAAAACCTAAGTCGCACAAGGATGTTCCTGTAAACACCTATCGTCCCAAAAATCCATTCGTCGGCAAATGTCTTTCCAGCACTGAATTAGTGCGTGAGGGTGGTGAAGGTACTGTTCGTCACTTAGTATTTGACCTTTCTGGTAGTGACTTGCACTATTTAGAAGGTCAGAGTATTGGTATTATTCCACCTGGAACAGATGATAAGGGTAAACCTCATAAGTTAAGGCTTTATTCCATCGCTTCTACTCGTCACGGTGATAATCTTGACGATCAAACAGTGTCTCTGTGTGTACGCCGTCTAGAATACAATCACCCAGAAACAGGCGAAAGAATCTATGGTGTATGTTCTTCTTACCTATGTGGTATGGAAGAAGGTGCAGATGTGGCCATTACTGGGCCAGTAGGTAAGGAAATGTTGTTGCCTGATGATGAAGACGCAACTATTATTATGATCGCAACAGGTACAGGAATTGCTCCTTTCCGTGCTTTCATCTGGCGGATGTTTAAGGAAAGAGAACAAAACCCCGATTATCAGTTTAAAGGTTTGGCCTGGTTATTCTTCGGTTGTGCTTACACTCCTAATATTCTCTATAAAGAAGAGCTTGAAGAACTGCAACGTCAGTTCCCTGATAATTTCCGCGTAACTTACGCTATTAGTCGCGAACAAAAGAATAAAGATGGCGGCAAGATGTATATTCAGCACAGAATTCAAGAAAACGCTGATGAGTTGTGGGACCACATCCAAAAGCCAAATACTCACACTTACATCTGCGGTCTCAAAGGTATGGAAGGTGGCATTGATGAGGGAATGTCTGCTGTGACTGGTAAGTTTGATGTTGATTGGAGCGAGTATCAGAAGAGCTTGAAAAAAGAACACCGCTGGCACGTTGAAACTTACTAATATGATATAATAGATAACTATTAATCGCTGCATTTCATAGAATTCAGGGAGAGGTACATTTGATACCCCTCCTTTTTTAGTTGAATGGACAAAAAAACAGGGTGTTTAGTAATTGTTTGCCATCGACAAATTCTGCTAATATCAAGTGGATTGAGTTACTAATAAATTGAGACAGGGGACAAAAATTGCCTAGATATTCTCCCTATATTTGGGTTGGTGTCACGTCTCTTAAATTTAATTAATCAAAAATCAAAATTAGGAGAACAAAATGAACTTTGGTAATCTTGCTAAAATTGTCGCTGGTGTTGCTGGTGTAGCAGCTACTGGGTATGGTGTAAAAAAAGCTGTAGATTATTTCCAGAACCGCGATCAAGAAGAACCCGATCCAGAAGCAACTGAAGACGCAGAAGTAGAGCTAGAAGCTGATGATATTGCTTTTGCGACTGTGGAACCTGAGTCAGTACAGCCTTTCCTTGATGCTAGTTTTGGCGCTCCAGGTCGTTATGTTCCCACTCGTCCACCTAAAGTATTTGAATATCAAGACCAACAATACATGGTAATATGGTCTTACGATAACGAGAAAGAAAAAAATCAATTGATGGGTTTCCAATACACTGATGCAGGTAGGCAAATGGTTGCTAGTGTAGGATATACTGCTGATGCTACTGACTATAATGTTAACTTAGACGGTACAAATTTAGCTGTTGAAGTTAATGGAGAACAAATTACATCTGGTCAAGGTGAAACTGATGGTGCAGATGAAGTTGATTTAGTTCCAGTCGGATAACTTCTTTTAGAAATTAAGTGGTAGTGGTGTATAGTTGGTAATAATGATGAATAAAATTACTAGCTAAACTATTAGTAATTGAGTTTTGCATCTGCCACAAGAATGCACTACTATCAAAAAATTAGTTGAAAATCAGAGCCAGGGTATTTTAACCCTACACATTCCTATAATAACCAGACATGGTATCACACAATTGGTAACTTCAACAATTAATAATGAATAATGAATAATGAATAATTACCTCTCCTTGAAAGAAGAGGATTGACAAATTCATGAAAATTTTTCTTCACAGGAGTCGATTGGATATGGCGAGGAGACCTCGCCATCCCTTGACCGCTTATTATCCCCTTAAAAGGGGAGGCGCATACCCACAATTTTTCGGTAATAGTAAAGATTGTACCTTTAGTGAGTATAGAATTACAAGTAATCTTACCACCATGTTTGTCTGTAATAATTTGATGAGCGATCGCCATTCCCAACCCGGTAACTTTCCCCACATCTTTAGTCGTAAACCCCTGTTCAAAAATTCGCTCTCTCTCCTCTGATGTCACCCCCAGACCATTATCTTCAATCTCAATCTTTACTGAATAATTAATAGAGTTCTCGCTAAATAAAGGGAAAAAATCACTCTAACCTAGACAGAGCAATAATTCCAAGCATTTTTGCAGTCCAAGAGCTACAATCCTTACAGAACAAAGTTTTTGGGATTTTTTTAAGTTATAAAGCGACAAGTCTAATAATTAATCATTAATCATTAAATAATTCTGGTTTAATATCAAATCCGGTTAATTGCACATAGAATCTGCTGATATAATAGAGTTGTCGCTAAATAAAGGGAAAAAATCACTCTAACCTAGACAGAGCAATAATTCCAAGCATTTTTGCTATCCAAGATATAGAATCCTTAAAGAACAAGGTTTTTGGGGATTTTTTAAGTTATAAAGCCACAAGTCTAATATCTGTTTATAATTCTATCCACACTTCAATCTCCCCATCTCCCCATCTCCCCATCTCCCCATCTCCCCCAACTATATAATAAGTATTCAACCGGATTTGATATAAAGTCTCCCCTTTTAAAACGATAACTTACTCCTGCCCCCTTCCGGGGACAGGGTTGGGGGTAAAGTTTATACTTGCGTCGGTCTCAGATATAAAGCTTACCTACAAAATAAAGCTAGACGCACTAGTAATAGCAAATCCACAAATCAGGATATGAAGTTAAATGATGCTTTACCAAAAAAAATATAGATTGACCCTGAAAGCTATGAAGTGAAAGCGGATAAAAAGTTATTGATTTGCGCATCTGCTACAATTTTACCGATGGCGCAGCGATATTTTCAACTCTAGTAACATGAGGATGTTCTTGATACTAGGTAAGCATAGAAAAATATAGAAGATTGAATTCTATAATCGGACGCTACTTGTATTGTTACTTATAGGTGATTCGCTACTTATCGCACTCATCATTTTCTTGAACGCAATGAGTAATATCGGGATAATCGTTAAGGCCACCATCGGACAAACAATACATGAACAGGATTCGCAAGCACAATTCATTGCCATCATGTGTGTCATTTTGTTATCGTTGCTAAATAATACATTGACATAAAATTATAGCAGCTTAAAAATACTACAGTTATATTTTTTATAATTTCTTAAAAAATATTAATTTATTCTATGCCCATGCTTGTTGTACTCTTCTGTTTCTTCACATTGGATACTAATTTTAACTTAAAGATGATATAATAGTATTTGGAGAAATTTTAGCTACAAATATCTATTCCTGAGAAGGCAAATAAGCAGAGTTTTGTCACATTATTTGAGTCAATTAGTATAACTTAATCAGAACAATAATATCTGAAACTATATTCAATTAAAAACCTAAATTACCAATGAAAAATATAGTTGTTGCTCTCGACTTTTCTCAAATCACTCCTGCCATTATTACTCAAGCGGAAACTTTAGTCCAAGCTTTTAACAGCAAATTATGGTTAATTCATATTGCTGAACCAGATCCTGATTTTGTTGGTTTTAAGACTGGACCTCAGCCTAAGCGCGACCGCTGGGCACAAGAGTTTCGTAGAGAACATCAGCAGATTCAAGATTTGGCAGAAGAGCTACGCCAAAAAGGTCTTGATACAGTGGCTTTGTTAACTCAAGGTTCTACAGTAGAGACTATTTTGGCAGAGGCCAAAAAATTAGCTGCCGATTTAATGATCATAGGGTCTCATGGACGCAGTGGTATTGAGAAATTTTTTGTGGGTAGTGTTAGTGAGGGTATTTTGCATGGTGCCCATTGTCCAGTTTTGGTAATTCCTGCTAGTTGGCGATCACCAGAAACATTAGAAAATTGACGCAGTATTAAATGAGGATGTATGACGGCATTTGTGACGTTCTCCTACATCAAATCAAAGATTATGATGTAGGCTTCCCCACCTCACGGACGCGGGCTTTCTGTTTTGCTGCCGCAACGCTGCGCGAACAAGGGGAGTGCAACCACGCGAGCCCTCCA
>NZ_JAAHGO010000038.1:0-68140 GCF_010672455.1 Okeania sp. SIO2C9
AAAATTTTGTTTGCGGAGCATTGGGTAGGAAAAGAACTCTGGAAAATGCTACCGCAAAAATTAATCTTTGTTTGATTCGACTAATGCTCAAGAGATTAGCGATCGCCTAATTTTTAGAGATACGATCGGGGGTTCTATACAGCACTTTTCAAGTTAAGTGATGAACAGTGGCGCAATAATAATATTCACCCATTGACATACTCCCGATGTTGCTATATTCGCGACAACGCGGGATTCTTCAGCCCCGGAAGCCCTGACTGCTGTTTCGTGTGAGGTGATGTCCTCCCCCTGTATTGATAATAATCCTACCCACCCCCATCTCCTCCCGGGAGAGGAGCTAGAGGGGTGGCTGAGTTATAGTCTCTGTCCAACTCTTGCCCACACTTAGGGCATGAATGCCAGCGCTCAGATAAGCTTTTAGAGACTTTACTCAAGCATTCCCAACAATGTTGAGACGTGCCTTTGGGGTCTACTTTGATCACTCGCTTTCCCAATTTCCCAGCTACATATTCTAAAACATCAAGAAATTGATAGTGGCTGCATCTTGCAAAGACTTATTGAGTCCTGACTTAGCTGATTGACAATTGGGTAAGAATTGACCATTGTCGCCTAATTTAGCTTTACAACGTCGAACTAAATTAGCTATCTGTAAGTCTTCTTAGTTATTGTATGATCACAGGAGTCAGTCCTCAGTCCTCAGGAGTCAGCAGGAAGAAAGGATGAGAGTTGGAATTATCTGTGGATATTCCGGCATTTTATGTCTGCATTGAATGGAAGTAGAAAGTGCGATAACTGTATAACCTGATTTTATATTAAATATTGAAGTGTGGATAGAATTATAAGCATATATTATATAACCGGATTCTATATAATAAGTCCCCAAAAGCGCAAACATCGCCCTGCACGGAATGGAAGAAAGGCTAGCTAAATTTGCCGAAAAACTCCCTCTGAGATATCCAAATGGGGAAATAATGGCAAAACGAGATAAACGAGCCACCCTATCTCTAATGCGCTATGAGTCTCGACTTTGTAATCCTACACGAAGACATCAAAGTAGTCCTGCAGGCAAAAACCGTAATACAGGAATGGTTAAACCAGGTAGGATTAGAACTCAAACTAGAATTGACCAAAATTGCCCACACATTGGAAGAATATGAAGGGAATCAACCTGGATTTGACTTCTTAGGATTCAACATTAGGCAATATAAAGTTAAGTCAACTAAACGAGGATTTAAAACACTGATTAAACCATCCTCCAAGAGTATTAAAACTCATTATCAGAAACTGGCAGACATATGTGATTATTACAAAAGTGTTCCAGTAAAAGCTTTAATAGCTAAACTAAACCCGATAATCAGGGGATGGGCTAACTACTTCTCCGGCGTAGTCAGTAAGGAGACGTTCAATAGATTAGATAACCTCCTATGGAAAAGGCTATGGCGTTGGACAAGTAGAAGGCATCCAAATAAGTCAGCCAAATGGGTAAAGAAAAAGTACTTCCCCAACGTAAAAGAAACCAGAAAATGGGTTCTCATCGAAGGCGAATATATACTAAACCAACACTCAGATGTTCCCATTATCAGACACATCAAAGTTAAAGGTAATAAATCACCCTATGATGGTGACTGGACTTATTGGAGTAGCAGAATCGGAAAACATCCAGGCGTAAGGAAAGAAGTCACAACGCTGTTAAAACGGCAAAAGAATAAATGCGCATCTTGTGGACTAACCTTTAGACCAACTGACCTACTGGAAGTTGAGCACATAATACTAAGGTCTAAGGGTGGTGACAACACATATAAAAACAAACAATTGTTGCACCGACATTGCAACGATACTAAAACTGCCTTAGATAAAAAGACATACACACAACCGAAGTTACAGGACTTACCTGAAGGTTATTTATGGGTTAACGATATGTTGATACTGAGGGAGGGATGTACCTATGAAAAAGGACGTTTAAGAGAGGAGCCGTGTGAGGTGAAAGTCTCACGCACGGTTCTGAAGACGAGTCGGTTTGGTAACAAACTGGCTTAGTTTAACATCTTTTGCGTTATGGCGATCGCTTTCCCTTACAAAACTTTACAAACAGTCTCTTAGTCGATCCATAACAATAGTTAGTGATCAATCTAAAAAAAATATCAATCACTAACTATTCCTACTTACCTGATCAAACTAATTTTGAGTACTTTTCAACTATTACCTACTCATCAACTTTCAAGTCCTTGCATAACAAACGTTCACATATAATTTCACCATTTTCTAGGGTTTGATGAATTTCTAATTCTGCTTCTGGAATTCCTTCAAATAATAAACGTTCTCCAGGGAAAACAGTGCGTTCCCAATATTTATTTTTAGGATTACTAATTCTAGCAATCTGTATCTTGTGAGTAGTATTCACATAGAAACAGAGAATGTTTTGAACTTGTTTTTTTGGTAGTCTATCTAGTGCTATAGTCACAATCTTTAATTCCCTCTAAGTTTTTGCTGCCGATTAGCAACCTTACTGAACCTTAATATCTTTGAATGCCAATACAATTATTATAAACTAATAGGGATCGCTTAAACATACTTTTAATTACTTTTGTTGAAGAAAATTAATTAGGCTTAAGTCCTCCACTATAAACCTAGTATTTCCCCAGTATAAATACTTATATTTTATATTCCATACTGATAGAATTACTCAGTTTACTAAATAACGTCGATAAAACTGTATTGGAGAACAAAAAACCTTCAGGATCGGTTAATCTCAAATATCCTTCTAATGGAAGTTTTTGGTTATTTGAGAATAAGGTTACTATACCTTTTGGATTAATCAATTCTACCCACCCTAACTTTTGATAGGGTTGCAAATAGATTAATATTTGCTCTGCAGTTTGTTGACCAAAATGCTGAGATAACGTTGATAAATTTATTCCATCTGCCAAGCGGAATCCTAACATTAGTGTTTCTAACAAACACTCCTGATTAGTTTCTAAATAATTATTGGATGTATCAATACCCTGATATTTTAAACTACGATCTTGAAGCGATAGCTTGTATTGCCTATCGATAGATTGCACCCATTGATAATATTTTTTGCGTGTAGGTGGTCGGGTAAATCTTTCCCCTGCTATATAACTTGCTGCACCCATACCAAAGCCATAATAAGGACGATTTTCCCAGTAGACTCGATTATGACCACACTGATAATCTGGCTTGGCGTAATTAGATATCTCATAATGTTCATATCCTGAAATTGATATTAACTGCTGTGCCATTCGATACATTTGAGCAGCTGTTTCATCTGTGGGTAAAGGATGATTACCAGGTTGATAATAACGTCCAAAAGCTGTAACAGGTTCTACTACGAGGTCGTAACTAGAGATATGAGTTGGAGAAATAGCAATTCCAGCTTCTAAAGAAGTTTGCCATTGTTCTAGAGTTTGATGTGGCAGTCCCGAAATTAAATCTATGCTGAAATTAACAATTCCTGCTTGATGTAATATGTCTACTGCTTTGTAAATATCTGAGACATTGTGCGTTCTCCCACAAACCTTTAATAACTCATCTTGAAATGCTTGTACCCCTAAACTAACTCGATTTATCCCTAGAGATTTATATCCTCGTACCTGTTCTAAGTCAAAAGTTCCTGGGTCCATTTCTATAGAAATTTCAGCATTGGCCACAATTATAAATTTTTGTTCTAGGGCATCTAGAATCCGGTTCAATTGACTCACTGACAAAAGGGAGGGTGTACCACCGCCAAAGAAAATAGTTTCTAGGGGTTGATCGAAAGATTTTGTAATGTTTATTTCCTCACAAATTACCTCCACATATTCTTGAATAGGAGAAAAATTATCACCTCTTTTACTATCTCCCACTACAGAAATCGGAAAATCACAGTAATAGCACCGCCGTCGGCAAAAAGGTATATGGACATAAGCCGAACTAGGGATATAGTAATTTCCGATTGGCCTTTTCATTACAAAATATATTCTTATATAAAACTATCTTAAACAATTATGAATTTAATTAAGAGTAGTAGTACAGTAAATTATCAAAAACTAATGCCGAGCGATAGAAATATTATTTAAGTAAAAAGTAAAAAAAGTAACTTTAAGATATAACCGTATGACTACTTCAAAGACGTAATATTCAAAATGTTGTCATTAAAACAAAAGTAAAAATAATCACATCATCCTTACTGCAAGATAGATTTTATACTTTAGTAGGAACTGTGAAGAGCAAAGTTCATTATGAATAGCTTCAAAATTTTTATGAGTTGAGGAAGCTGAGAACAAGAAAACTCTAAAGAATGGAACATTTACTTGAAGATATAATAGAAGCAACATTGAGCAGCCCAAAAATTATGGTTATTACTCACTATTGCTGAGTAACTCATGGGAAAAATTCTATATCTATAAAACAAACTAAAAAAATGCTTGACGCAATTATTATCATTTCATTTGTACTCGCTGGAACAGGGATAGGGTTCTATAGCATAGAACTACTACCTCCGAATGTATTATTAGAAGTTACCAATATTGAAGGTTTACGTTCAGTATTAGCTGCCTTCACTTCTTTAATTGGCTTTGTATTGGGATTAGTATTTCAGACTACATATCGGCGAGTGGAAGCAAAAGTCGCCCAGATGCCAGTTGATTTATTATTAACTAGAGCAATAGGGTTAGTGATTGGACTATTAGTGGCAAACTTAATGCTAGCGCCACTCTTTTTGCTTCCTATTCCGGGGGAATTTAGCTTTATTAAGCCTCTTGTAGCAGTTTTAGGCAGTGTCATGTTAGGCTTTACAGGGGTTAACGTTGCGGATACTCATGGTCGTGGTTTTTTACGGCTGATTAATCCTAATAGTCTGGATACAGTATTAGTAGCAGAAGGTACTCTTAAGCCTGCTACTACTAAAGTTTTGGATACTAGCTGTATCATTGATGGCAGGATAGAAAATTTATTGGAAACAGGTTTTCTTGAAGGGCAAATTCTTGTTCCACAGTTCGTTTTACAGGAACTACAACTTATAGCTGATGCTTCTAACGATCAAAAAAGAGTTAGAGGTAGAAGGGGGTTAGACATCTTGAATAGGCTTAAAGCAGTTTACCCTTCTCAGATTCAAATTCATTTTGCAGACTATGAAGACATTTCTACAGTAGATGCTAAATTGATTCATTTTGCTCTAGAAATTAATGGTACTTTGTTAACTAATGACTACAATTTGTCTAAAGTTGCTAGTCTACAAAAAGTTATGGTACTGAATATTAATGACTTGACTCAGGCAGTACGACCAAGTTATCTACCTGGTGATACTATTGAAATTAAAATTCGTAAAGCAGGGAAGGAGCCATCTCAGGGTATTGGATATCTGGATGATGGCACAATGGTAGTTGTGGAATCAGGTAGTGAATATGTTGGAGATGAGGTTAGAGTTATTGTCACCAGTTCGTTACAAACTTCTGCGGGTAGAATGATTTTTGCCCGGACTCAAGAGTCTGCCATAGCTTAATTTTGGCGATGGTTGCGATCGCCTGAAAATGTCTCATAAAATATGTTCAAAAAACAGCCCCAATTTTCTGTATTTCAGATAGTTGGGGTTAATTAGTTCAACTAGAGACATTTCCTCAACCCAACCTACAGTTTGGTTTTGTCAAGGCGATCGCTCCCATAACCGATTTTAAGCTACAAGTATATTACATTGTATTATTGCGACATACGCAATAAAAGAGAACGAACACCGAAACCACCCAATAGAAATAGACCAAAAATTGAACCCGGTTCGGGAACTGACTCTGGTTGCTCTCCCAAAGTGCCACCGTCAGCTTCGGAGGCAGTGACAATAGTGACGGCATAACCAGGATGAGAACCAGCATCGTTGATTGATAAATAACCAGGGATGTCCTTGTTAAAAGCTGCGTGGGAAGATTGATGCCAGTTACTCAAACCTGCGGTTGTTAAGCCTTCATTTACTGGAAAGTCCGAGGTCTCTGTGGGAATAACTACATTTTCTTCCAAGAAATATGAAACATAACCTTCTAACTCATCCTTCAAAAAAGAGCGATCATTTAACCACCACCGCCTATTCCGAGAATCTGCTGTAGGATACCAACCATCAGTCAAAGCCATAATACCCATGCCTTCTCCACTACCTGCCCAGTTAACAGCATTCACTAAAAAACCAAGGGGACCGTCAGGACGAGGACCGATTTGGCCACTATAGTGTGCGTCTGCATCTTGACCGCTTAAGAAAGTGCGATTGCCTCTAGCTGTAGATATTGCGTCTTTATTATTCAAAATCCCAGTAGGGTCAAAATCAAATCCCCAGGCTCCCCCACCAGTTCCGATCGCCAAAACATCATAATCAGAAAAGTCGGGTGTAGGGTCTAGAGGATTCCAGAAAGTGAGATTCCAATCTAAACTGCCGTCGCCTTCAGGGTCAAATGTTGGTGCTAGAGCAGCTAATTCTGAGATTTCTGCGTTGTAAGCATCGGTCTGACCATACCAGAGAACATTGAGGGATGCAGCATTAGCAGCAGTGGCAGTAAAAAGACCAAAAGTAGTGGCAATAGCTAGAATGGCTTGATTTATTAATTGATGTTTTTGATTACTCATAATTTTCTCCATTAGTAGTAGGTTGGGTTAAGCGGGAGCGCAACCCAACAAAATATAGAAACACAGCTCTGTGAAAAAATGAGGTTACTGCTATTATTCATAACCAATGTAATTATAGAACAGGCAAATCAAAACATTGTCGAAAATCGACAGTGAAGATCGACAACTTTTTGACAAAATCAAAATACCACTAAAACTTAGTCACAGCAATGTATTCAGCATAAATGGAGTGAAAATCGACAAGAATGTTTTTAAAAGTTGTCGATAATCGATAGTATGTAACGAAAAGTAAATCTCCCAAAACTCTCTTCCCTTGTGTTCTATTCTTCCTGCCTTTTTATAACGATAATTTTCAACACCGACCTACTTAATTTCCGAATCTTATACTAGAGCTGTTGTAAGTTAAGTTATAGGCTTAACAGTAAATCAGCAACTCATTATTTTTAACTGTAAAGGTTAAGATTAAATACCAAATTATTAAACTCTTGCACAACAGATAAGTAAAAATTAGTCAATAATAATAGAAATCATAATTACCAACATTTGAGAAGGAAAAAGATAATGAAAACTAGCTTTCAAGACAGTACAACTCATACCTTAACTACCCCCCAAGAGCAAAGCGACCGCAATAAACAATTACCTGTTGAACGCCCCAAGAATGGCAAAAAATGGGCGATCGCTCTGGTGGCAGCGGGACTTTTAGCTCTATCTACAGGCATCTATTTAGTCCGTAACCAGTCTCAGGGAAAACAAGAAATTATTGAAACTTTGACTATACCCGTGCAAGCTCAAAATATAGTTGTGAGAATTACAGCTAGCGGGGAAGTCCAACCCATACAACGAGTCAACCTTTCTCCCAAAAATCAAGGCCGTTTGGCAGAATTGTATGTCGAACAGGGCGATCGCGTCCAAGCAGGCCAAGTTATTGCCCGGATGGAAAGTCGCGACCAGGAAATTATGTTGGAAGATACTCAGGTTCGCGCTCCTTTTTCTGGGATTATTACTCAAAGATATGCAACGAAAGGAGCATTTGTGACGCCTACTAATTCTGCAATCCGGTTATATAGTATATGTTGATAATTCTATAATTACTTCAATATTTAATATCCCCCACTCCCCTACTCCCCTACTCCCCTACTCCCCTACTCCCCTACTCCCCCACTCTCCTACTCCCAACTATACAATGAGGTAAACCAATAATGCAATTTGAGTCCAAAATAGAAATTAATGCCAACCCAGAAAATATCTTTAAAATTTATTCAGAGGTAAACCAATGGTCGAATTGGGACCCAGATACTAAATATGCATATCTTCATGGAGATTTTTCTGATAATTCATGGATTGATTTACAAATCCAATCTGGGACTCGCGTTCAAATTAGGTTAGTAAAAGTAATTAGGAATAAGTCATTTATTACTGAATCAAAATTACCTTTATGTACTATCAGGTATGAACATATTCTTCAACCATTTGAAAGCAAAACTTTAGTTACACACAGAATTTTGTTTTCGGGAATTTTCAAGTATATTTTTTCATTTATGTTAGCTGCTCAAATGAAAGAATCTTTATCTCAAACAATTTTAGCCTTAAAAGATTTCGTAGAATCATAATTTTTGGGTAATTCAGCATATTAAATTATCGGTAGTTCCGCATAATAATGGTATATGCAGATGAAAAATGTCTAGTACGGGCATCCTCGAAGGGAAGGGAGCAAGATGCTCCCACTACCGTATTTGGTAACAAAAATAATTATAATATGTGACTAATAAAAATGCACCACCACAGAGAATTTTATGGCTATTAAATACCTGCTAATTCTTGTTATATGCTACTATAAAAAAATAGATTTAATTGAGCATAAGTTATTTGTAATGACTAAAAAATAAGGTATCGCCCTTTCAAGGGGATAAAAAAAAATAAAGTTCAATATTTAAAACCTCTGACTTTCCTTAATTTGTAGAAAATATATATTGGACAAAAAAAATAAATTACTACATAAAAAATGGTATCAAACCTATTCCCATGCGACTCCTGTCTCCTGACTCCTAAGCAGTAACCTAAATATTTGTAGCAAAGATTTATTAAACTTGTATAACACTAATTTTTCAAGTTTCTGCCTAACAACTTATAGCTTGCCTTGCAACCAAAAATTAGTGCGATTACGGCAAGACCTGCTAGAATAGAAGACTCTGGAGTTGACACTGGTTTTTTCGGATCTGTTGCATCTGGTTCAGAGGCAGCTCCCCAAATATTTTCCCCCGGATTCAAGCCTGAGATTTCTCGAATGAAAGTTCCAGCACCCGTTTCTAGATTGAGTGCAAGTTGATTTCCATTTGCAGTATAACCAAATAGCGTTCCATCATCACCAAAAGCAAGACCATAAACTGCGCCATAACCAATATTACCAACTTTTGTGGCTGTACCATCTTGTGTAATACTCCAGAGCGAATCGCCACTAGAGGTTGCCCAAAACAGATTGCGAGCCGCATCGAATACAATATCCCCACTACTTGAAAAACCTGAGATAGAAGATATAAGTGATGCTGCTCCAGAACTGGTGTCAATAGAGTAGAAACCCGAACCACCTGAGCCGTACAAAGTGCCATCATCAGTAAAACCTAGAGCATTAAGACTTGCTCCTAAATTACCAACGTAGTTATATGTTCCTGCATCTAAATTTACTGAATATAGTCTGCTGAAGGTAATACCCCAGAGTTCGTCCAGAGGATCGAGAGCAATATCAGTGAATCTTGGAGTTGATGCAAGCTGAGTATAAAATCCAGTTAAGTCATCGATTACGCCAACTTGGCTACGGTTCGTTGACACATAGAAAGTCCCAGCTTCAGCAGAGGCGATCGGTGTAGATATAGCTGCTACACTTAACAGTAAGCAGGATAGTAGTTTTTTCATGTTATTGAATAGAATAGATATGTTAAGACTTCAAGGGTTTGAGCGATCGCTCTACCACTTTGGGAAAAGCAGAATAAGGGTTTGAGATCCTTTTCTAGAGATATCTATGAGAGCATTTACAATTGGTGACTTAAGTTGATTTTAATTATGCCTGAAAACTTTTGAATTTACTACAGGGAAAGCACTCAATTTTTTCGTTTTTTTGAACTCACAACTCCGTGATATTCCTGTTAACAACTGAAGAAAGTAAACATAAGGAAAAATGGAAAACCAAATGGCAAAAAAAAGGATTACGCAAATTCACCTGAAAAACGCCATATGTAGGGGCGAATGGCATTCGCCCTCATTAGTGTCTGTGCCTAATTCCTGTTAAAATTCAGCCACAGAAGAATACTATTTTATAAATCCTCAGCTTTTTAGCACCTAATATTTCTATAAAATAATCAAAATTATCTATATTTTTCTATGCAGCAAACATTTATTGACTTAGACGAATTAATTCTACTTTGTAGAGATAAATCATCTCAAAAGTTTATCCAAGAATCTGTAGCTTGTTATCGAGCTGGAGCATTTCGTTCATGTATAGTATCTACCTGGAATGCAGTGGTATTTGATTTTCTCCATAAGTTGAGGGAACTAGAACTTTTTGGAGATAAAAAAGCTCCCTTATTATTGCAAGAATTTGAGAAATTACGTTCAGCAGAAAATTTCAAAGACCTTTGGCAATTTGAGTCAGATATTCCTAAAAAAGCACATGAAGAATTTGAATTAATTTCACCTGTAGAAAAGTTAGATATTGAAAGGTTATTTCAGGATAGAAGTCGGTGTGCTCATCCTTCAATGACATCTTTAGAAGAACCTTTTGAAGCTACAGCAGAATTAGCTCGCTATCATTTACGAAGTGCGATAACTCATCTTTTACAACGTCCACCTGTTCAAGGTCGTGCTGCTAAAGAAAGGATTTTTCAAGGTATTAAATCTGAATATTTTCCTGTTGACTCGGAAGAAGCTATTAAGTATTTTCAAGCAAGTCCATTAGCTCGTGCAAGATTTAATTTAATTCAAGATATTGTTATTGGTTTAACTACAAGTTTGCTAATAGACAATTTACCAGAATTAGAAAGAGAACGACAATTTTCGGCTTTAACTGCTGTGTCAAAAATGTATGTTCAAGAAACAGGAAAAATATTAAATGAGAAGTTGTCTGGAATTATTATTAATAAAGTAGATGATGATAACTGGGATAAAGTAATCATTTACTTGGGAAAAATTACAGTTTGGGAAAGTTTAAGCGAACCATGCCAATTAAAAGCTCAAAATTTCGTTAAAAAGCTGGAAGTGTATGAGGGAAAGAATTCTTTTTTAAGTGGTGTAGATAGACTTTCACCAAATCTCAAAATTCTAATTAAAGCAGCTCATATAGATTTTTTAAGAGACTATGTAATTAAGAAGTTTGATAAAATTCCTGTAAAAGATATCTTGTCATTACATGATATTTGTGGAGATAATTTGTTCCAAACAAAAATAATTTTACCTAGTCTGATAAAATCAGCTCCGGAAGCAAGTTTAAATGAACTACTTTTAATAAGAATAAAGACTCCATTAGTATCTGATGAGACTATTTTATCTTGTATCAAGGAAAAAGCTAAATTTTCATTTTTGAATGATTTAGCTGATATTATCTCAAATTATGATTATGAATTTTGGCAAGATTTTATTGAGGATATATTAGAAGATAAAATTATCAATGCTGATTTTCAAGAATTACTTTCAGCCAAGTCAAAATATAATTCATCAGGAAAATCAAAACCTGAAATTATTGAACTGTTTGATAATTGTATTAATGAGAAAATCCTAGAGGTTAATTTTGACCTTCTACTTAAATCATCAACATATTGGTGTGAGGTTGAGGAAGAAAAATTAATCCTGAGTTTTCAAAATAATCTGCCAGAAAAAGTTGATTTAAAAAAATTACTCTTAGCCAAGTCAAAATATAAATCATCAGGAAAGTCAAAACCTGAAATTATTGAACTGTTTAATAGTTATATTAATGAGAGAATATCCGAGATTGATTGGGATTATTTCCTTAGATATTCAAGATATTGGTGTGAGATTGATAGAGAAAACTTGGTATTAATTTTTCAAAATTTTGTGCCAAAAATAGTTGATTTTGATGAATTACTTTCAGCTAAATTAAAATACAATTTATTAGAAGACTTAGTACCTGGAATTATTGCAATATTTGATAATTGTATTGGCAATAAAATCAAAGAAATGCCCTTTAGTGATTTACTAAAATATGCAGTACATAATAGGCAAGTAATTCCTGAAAAATTACTTTTACCTATTTTAAAAAATAATACTTCAGCAATAGTTACTCATTTTACAAAATCTTCTAGTTTTGCTGATGCTAATAAACGTTCAGAACTGATAATAATGATTGCTGAAGAACTAAATGAGGCTCAATGGAAGTTGATTTTAACAGCATTTTTTGAGAATAATCAAATCTGCGGTTCATGGGACTGCCTAGCAAATTTTCGCAAATTATTTGAGAAATCTTTAGAGCTAAATAATAATTCTGTACAACCTTACTGGTTGCGTTTTCGAGAGAAACTAGGGAGTAGCAATCAAAATTTCAAGCAACTCAAGCAACTAATTGACCTTTACTTAACTCCTGAACAAAAAAATCAACTGAATAATTAATTGTTATTAAATTTACGCATAAACTCTACCTGTACCCTCAGTTGCAACTGAGCTAACACCACGGTAATAATTAAAAGAGTAGACCAACAAATATCACTATCAACGTAAGCATTTCCTGCGGACTGCTGCGCAAACAGCTATTAGCAGTCAGCTATTCCTACGGAATGCTACGCAAACAGCAATTAATAATAAATAATTACTTCTCAGGTTGAGTCCGGAGACTTTGACAGTAACTTTTTATTGAAACTCAATTTCAAAGGTTGCTTTTACCTTTCCCAACATTAATTAATAGCTGATAGCGGCCTTGTTGCACGAAAGCAGCGTTCTTAAAATCTATTCCGCAGCTATATCGCTCTGTTTCGTCATTATTGATGTTCTATTGATCTATTGTCCAATAGTTATTGCTCTGCACACAAAGCAATCGCTCTATGAAAGCAATTATTGATGTTCTATTTACTATTGTCCAATAGTTATTGCTCTGCACACAAAGCAATCGCTCTATGAAAGCAATTATTGATGTTCTATTTACTATTGTCCAATAGTTATTGCTCTGCACACAAAGCAATCGCTCTATGAAAGCAATTATTGATGTTCTATTTACTATTGTCCAATAGTTATTGCTCTGCTGATTAAAACTCAAAGCCTTTACAGGTAAAAGTTTCAGCCTTTTTATGTTAAATATTGATGTTCTATTCATCTGTTGTCCAATAGTTACAGCAATTTCCGCACATTATGAAGTACATATGCGGAGCAAGTGCCACAGCTATATACTTTAATGCAACAAAGCCGCTGATAGCTAATAGCTGACGACTGTTTGCGCAGCATTCCGTAGGAAATGCTTATTAAAACCTCCCACTTTTCAACCGCACCCGCTCCCCATAATTTAACAACATTTCCAAAGCAGCTAAACGATTTTGCCAAGTCTGAACTTGATAAGCATTTTCCCTCCCATGAACACTCATAGAACCTCTAAACTGTAACTGAAATCTTCTCAAACTATTTCTAGCTTTATTCAAATTACTATTATCCGGATTTTCAGCCAATTGATTCAAATCTGCTGCCAACTCCTCAGCTTTATTCCGCCAACTCTCAAGCTCAGACTTCCTCATAGAAAGTTGCTCATTTGCCAACAAAAAACTCCATTCCTTTTTCAAAGCTTGAAAACGATCTGCTGCTGCAGCAAACGGTTGTCGATAGGGAATAATACCCTCCACAACATGAGAAGGGTTCGCAAAAGCACTCAATGAAGCTCTATTATTCTTCCCAGTTTCCGGTCCTCCCTGAGTACGAGTCAAAAATCCATGTAACCCCCCAGTAATTCTTTCCGCAGCAAAAATAATGTAACCCCCTGTAGGCAAATCCCTCGACGCTTGAATTTGGTCAACCGCAACAATTTCAGGAAGATTCAAAAGCTTAACTGCAGGCGTTATCAAAGTACTACCTAATACTCGCGTACTTGTCAGCGGTTGCGTAATTTGCTGGAAACGATTCGTATCCAAAGCATAAGTCATCGGAGTCAACAAATCAATATCACCCCTGAGAACCCAAGTATCCCAATCTTGCTGAATTTTATCAAAACGCTCATGACGTGGAAAAGGAAACACCGCCGCCGACAAAATCATCCTTGGATACTTCTGTTTGAGAAATCTTGAAGTCTCCGCAACAAAGCTATTAACTTGATTAATCTTAAACTCAGTCCACTTCCACATATTTTGGCGATCACGTGAAGAAATCTTCATCGGGTCTACACCATGCAACCGCTGAAACTGTTGACGAGATGTCGTGCTGTAACCATAAGAAAAATTCCGACCAGGATTTTGAAAAGGATAGCGAATATAGTCAAGTTGAATCCCATCAACCTGATAGCGACTAGCAATTTCATCTATTATCCTCAGCAGATATTGCCGAACATAAGGATTAGCAGGGTCTATATAAACCTTGCCATCAGAAGGGTGTCTTTTCCGACCCCTTTTATCAGTCATCACCCAATCAGGGTGAGCCGAAATCACCGGACCTAAATAACTATCTGGCTGACCAAGAGCGCGATTATGAGCCTTATTCCCGGTCGCAAACGTCCAGATCCAAGCGTGTATCTCCATATTCCGCTCGCGAGCCAACTTAACAGCAGACTCAAGTGGGTCCCAAGAAATTGTCAAAGGATTCTGTCTGGGAGCAACATTACTGGGATAAATTGTGTAACCAGCATTCAGAGTTTCAAAGAAAACAGTATTAATACCAGCGGCAGCAAGTCGGTCAAATACCATTGCTAAACCACGTTCCGACCGCGCTCTCACAATAGTACCCCTATCTAACCACACAGCTCTAATTTCAGCTCCTGCTCTTTCCCCATCAGTGGGATAATTCTGCCACAACATTTGCCTTGTTTGCAGCCATTGATTTCTAGCAGTAGCATATTGTTTGGATGCTACCTGTTGGGGGAATCTTTGAATTACCAACCGTGCTCGTTCGACTATTTGTTGAGCATCACTTATTTCTCGATTTCTTTGAGCAACAAATGTACTGTTATCACTATTGGTAGCTACCAAACTACCTTTGTCTGCTGACAAATTCACTTCCACATTTGCTGATTTTGCTGCAACTAAAGCACTTTCAAATCTACCCAAGAGATTATTTAACTCTTGCAACATTGCATTAGCTTCTGCTCTGCTAATTGGATAATTTCCCTGTCTGACTTCCAAACCTGCAGGTGCTGATTCTGATGAAGGATCTGTTTGGGAGTTTGGTACTTGTATCTCTGGTGGGGGTAAAGGTCGGAGTATGGCAGCTAGTGGGTTACGGCGAGAGGATGGTGTCGTTGTTTGTTGTCTGGATCTATTCCAAATATTGTCTCTATTATTTGCGGTTTCTGGAGTAGGGTTATCGGTTTCCTTGGTACTGATATTTTCACTTTGCTGATTTTGTTGTTCAGTTTGCTGTCTAGCTCTGTTCCAAATACTACCTCTATTATTTTTTGTGGTTTCTGAACTAGAGTTTGTCAGTGAATTAACAACGTTTTCCTTGGTACTAATATTTTCAGCTTGCTGGTTTTGTCGGTTTATCTGTTCTCGAAATCTGTTCCAAACATTATTACTCTTGGGAACTGTATTTGTCTGTGAGGTTAAATTATTATTTTGACTACCTAATGTTCCTGGTGGTTGATTTGGTTGTGGTGATTTTTGTTCGGTGGTTGTCTTCTGTTGCTGACTTCTTAGCCAAATATTATCTTGAGCGGTAGTCGAATTTTGAGTTGTAGTAGAAGGTTGATTTGTATTTACAGGTGCAGTTCTAGGTTGAACTCTTACTTGATTCCTATTTTCAGTGGGGTTTTGAGTTGTAGTAGAAGGTTGATTTGTATTTACAGGTGCAGTTCTAGGTTGAACTCTTACTTGATTCCTATTTTCAGTCGTTGTTGGTGCAGAGGAAATACGGGGTCTAATTTTAACAGGGTTAGTGCTAGGAGTGATGGGTGCAGTCGGACTACTATTCGCTGTGGGTAATGGATTATTATTTCTAGCTGTAAATTGTGGCTGACTCTGATAGCGATTTAACACAGCTTGCAACCAAGCACTATCTAACGTTGCAGATGTACTACTACCCCAGTTCCAACCGAAGTAAGTTGCTTGAGGAGTAATAACTACCGCTGAAGAACCCGAACTTCCTTTCCAAGTAGCTGCAGTTGTGCTGCTTAACCCTGCCGGAATTAATACTCCCCCCTCAACAGTATCTTGGTTATTTCCCATGGGTGCCCAACTTGTAGACTTTTTGCAGGCAATATCTAAACAACGATATCTTGCTTCCGGTGTTGCAGGTTGACTCAAGGGAAAAGCCCAATAAGACCCAAGGAGCGATCGCAATTCTTGCCTTACTCCTGGTTTAGATTTTCTCCCTACCTGGCCACTAGCTATTAATTTCCCTCCCTGTTTTACCCACCCTTCTATAATGTCTACTTGAGTTTCAGTTAAGGTTTCAATGTTTGGTAAAAAGATAACTTTCACCCCAGATAGGTCAGCTACTGTATTAATTTGTCTTAAATCAATAGGTTCATAACTAATACCTAGATTGCGTATTCGTGTAATGATATTATTCCATTCATCTGTATTTCCATCATCTCGAATTATTCCTAATAAAGTATTAGCTCTACTTGGAGTTGGTAACAGTACAATTAAACTTAGTAAGGCACTTGTTAGTTGTGGTAAAAGTTGTTTATATATAGGCTTTTTTTTACTCATTACTCTTCTTAATTTAGTTAAATAAATATTCAAATAAAATTTATTAATAATTGCTTGAATTAATAGTTATTTTATTTCACAAGTTATTTCGTTCGGATAAGTTTTATTGGCATCAAATGGTTGATACACTCATATTTATCTATAAATTAATTGCAATTCTCTACTTTAGTTAACTTCATAAATTTTGTATTTAGAAATATTAGGCATCTTGATTTCATCTTAAAAATTAATTTATTTAGCAGAATTGAGGCCAGTTTAATCTGTTCTCATTCCCTCAAAATATGGTGACAATGACCAATTATTTCTTTTAACATATTCAAGCTTTTATGTCAAATAAAAATATTTTTATACACATAATATAAATAATATAAGTACTTACTAGATTTTCAAAATTGTCTCATAATTTATTTAATCAATCTACAGATGAAAATTAAGTAGTGTTTATTTATTATTTATCAATAAATACAACTAACTTTCAGGAGAAAATTATATTTAATTTTCCAGGATTTTCCTTAAGTATTTTGATATAAATTACTAAACTATTGCAATAAATGAAAATTTTTTGTCGTTCAGCAATTAACAATTACCTCTTCTTAAAATTATTAAAATAAGAGGATTGATTAAAAGGTTTTTTTTATTTTATCCCCTTAAAAGGGGAGGCTTTAAACCTGAATTGTTGAATCAATAATTATTAACTATCAACTCTTAATTATTAATTATTCATTATTAATTATTCGGTAATTTAGTAGTTTGATTTGAATGATCCAGAAAATATCTTGTGATTAAAGAAAAGCTGAACTCAGAAAAAACTTAAAACTTTCCCAGTGTTTAAATATACAGTATTAGGCAAAGTAAACTCCTATAGAATTAAAACTACTGCTGATAATTAATAGATAATTACTATGACTATTTTTAGTATCTATCGGTACAAAAAAAAATCAGAAAAATCTGAACAGCTTAACGAATATAAGTTTTAGCTAGTTTGTAAAATAAAAATTAAAGATTATTGCTAATGTAAGCATTTCCTCCGGAATGCTGCGCAAACAGCCGTCAGCAATCAGCAATCAGCTATTGCTTTTAATTTTAGATAAAAGCTTTTAATTTTATATTTATAGATATATCACCTTTTTTTGGTTGGAGAAGGTACAAAATTTATCAAAATAATATGGGTCTAAAACCCCGCATTTTAAGGCGCAATATTTTTGATTTCAAGGCTCTGACTTTCCGTTTGTCATGCTGCGCAAACAGGTAGAGGTACTGATAACTGATAACTGAAATGACCCTTGGAATAACAACTGATAGCTAATAACAGAAAAAGAGGGTTGACAAAAAAACTTGACATGATACTATAAATATAATGGAAAAGGTGCGCTCATATATACTCAAATAAATTAGGCCAAAAAAGCCATATTCCTCTACTAGGCAGTCTAATAACTGATAACAGAATTGATGATTCTAGGGAATAGGGAAGTAGAGTAGGAACAAATACCAAATTTAGGTTGGGAAAAACAATTTCTAGTACAAAAATATAGATGACAGGCGATCGCTCACCAAAGAAAGTATTCTAATTATCCTGATTATTCTAAACATTCTTTTTTAACTCTTGGTACAACAACTGATAACTGAAAAACAGGGTTGACAAAAAAACTTGACATGATACTATAAATATAATGGAAAAGGTGCGCTCATATATACTCAAATAAATTAGCCCAGAAAAGTCATATTTCTCTGCTAAACATTCTAATAACTTCTAATAACAGATAACAGAATTGATGATTCTAGAGAATATGAAAGTAGAGCAGGAACTAATACAAAATCAGATTGGGAAAAACAATTTTTAGTACAAAATCTTGACGACAGGTGATCGCTCATCAAAAAAAGTATTTTAATTATTCTGATTAGTTAGATATCTCCACAAAAGAGGGAGTAGTAGGGACATTGCATACAACGTCCGTACAGAGTAGGGGAAAATAATTGATGATTTGTGTACGATAATTGATTTAATTTTTGGGCGTTGCTGAAATCTCCTTTGCTTGTAGTAGGGTTTTAACCCATGAAATATTTATCTTATTTCTCAGCTCCTACTACTAACTGAATACTGATAACTGATAACTGATAATTGAAAAAAGGGGGATTGACAAAAAAACTTGACATGGTATTATAAGCATAATGGGAAAGGTGCGCTCATATATACTCAAAAAAATTAGGCCAAAAAACCATACTTACCCACTAGAGTAATTAGTAATGAATGAGTTTAATTCTTTAATGCTAATTGTTGAAGAATAGCTGATAACTGATAACTGAATAAGAAGAAATCTAATAACTGGTAACTAATAACTAAAAAAGCTGATAACTGATAACTAAAAAAGCTGATAACTGAAAATGCAGTCTGGAAAAATCCTGAGAAATCACTACAAAATAATAGACACTCTAGGAAGTGGAGGATTTGGAGATACCTATTTAGCTCAAGATTTAGACTTACCAGGCAAACCCAAATGCGTAGTCAAACACCTATCACCTAAAAGTTCAGAATCACAAGTTTTAGCTATTGCCCAAAGATTATTTGAGAGAGAAGCAGAAACCTTATATAAACTAGGCAAAGACTCAGACCAAATACCAAAACTATTTGCCCATTTCCAAGAAAGAACAGAATTTTACCTAGTACAAGAATATATAGAAGGGCAAGATATAAGCAAAGAACTAACACCAGGAAAAAAATTAAGCGAGTCTTACACCATTACCCTACTCAAAGGAATATTAGAAGCATTAGCAGTAGCTCATCAAAATAATATTATTCATCGAGACATCAAACCAGAAAACTTGATGCGTCGTAAGTCAGACAAAAAAATAGTATTAATCGACTTTGGAGCAGTAAAAGAAATAAACGTATTAACCACAGCAAACCAACCAGGAACTACTTTAACTGTGGCAGTTGGAACACCAGGATATATGCCAAGTGAGCAGGGGGTCGGTAAACCAAAACTGAGTAGCGATATATATGCAGTAGGAATGCTAGGAATAAAAGCATTCACAGGAAAAGACCCCCACAATTTACCTACAGATCCAAATACAGGAAATGTTATCTGGCGAAATGAGGCACAAGTAAGTAACCATTTGGCAAATATCTTAGATAAGATGGTGCAGGAGTATTTTCGAGAACGTTATAAAAATGCTACTGAAGTATTAGAAGCATTAAATATTCAAACTCCACCACAACCAACACCAGCACCCACAATTCCATCTATACCAAAAACAAAACCCATACTCACACCAAAACCAGTACCAATCATTTCATCTATAACAAAAATTCAAACCCAACCTGATCAAACCAGAAGACAAATACTAATATTAGGAGGTTTAACAGGAAGTTGGTTTGTAGCAGCAATATTAAGTAGAAATTTTGGGAATAAACTATCTCCAAAAATAATTTCTACTCCCCAACCAATACCAGAAACAACACCAGAAAATATTTCTCCTCCCCAACCAACTCCAGCACCTCCCCCTCCAACACGATCTGAAATTCCCATTCAGAGATTTACCACGGTAAAAGTTAACCGCAGAGGAGAAATAATAAGTCGCCTCCCAGATCAAGCACAAGTAATGGCAGAAAACTTCAATGGAGTCTCCCTAGAAATGGTAAAAATTCCTGGAGGTAGATTTCTCATGGGGTCTCCAGAGACAGAAGCAGAAAGAGATAATAGTGAAAGTCCGCAACATTATGTAGATGTACCAGAATTTTTTATGGGAAAGTATCCAGTCACTCAAGCACAGTGGGAAGCAGTTATGGGAAATAATCCTTCTAGGTTTAAGGGTGAAAACCGTCCTGTAGAAAATGTAAGTTGGAACGATGCGACAGAATTTTGTCAGAAACTCTCAGAAATAACAGGTAAAAAATATAGTTTACCCAGTGAGAGTCAGTGGGAATATGCTTGTAGAGCTAGAACTTCCACACCGTTTTATTTTGGCGAAACTATAACGTCTGAGTTAGTTAACTATGATGGTAATTATCCCTATGGTGATGCAACGAAAGGAAAATATCGTCAAGAAACAACAGATGTGGGAATTTTTCCACCCAATAGTTTTGGTTTGTACGATATGCACGGCAATGTCTGGGAATGGTGTCAGGATGTTTGGCATGATAACTATGAAGGTGCACCTACAGATGGTAGTGCTTGGGAAACTGGAGGTGATAGTAATTACAGAATTCTCCGTGGCGGTAGCTGGTACAACAATTCTAGGAATTGCCGGAGTGCCAGGCGCGGCTATTACGGTGCCGACATCCTCTTCAACAATAGGGGTTTTCGGATCGTCTCGTCTTCTCCGGTGGTTTCTGCCTTTCGTTCCTAGAATTCTTCCCCTTTATTCTTTTCCTCTTTTCCCCTTTTCCCTCTTTTTCTTTTCTCTTTTCCCTCCCGCGAAACAGGGAAATTTTTCTTCAGAGCAAGAGAAGTTGTTGCCAGACAAGGATTTTGCTACAGATGTAGGGATGATTAATCTGCATTCTGTGAAGCTCTAAAAATTAAGTCGGGCGGGAAGGAATTTCCCCTTGCATTCCTAAAAAAATCATAGTAGTATGTAATTATTGGGGGTTACTCGCCCCTACGCATGACTTTTTATTCAACGCAAAAACAGCATTTCGCCACTGAATATATATAGAAGAGATACTAACACCATCAAAACACCAGAAAAAAAATCTCACTTTGTGAAGCACTACTAAGAAAAGAAGTAGCCACAGGAAAAAGGAATATCTGGTACGGGAGCAAGAAATATCTGGTACGGGAGCAAGATGCTCCCACTGTTTTTGTCACAAAAATAATCACAATGCACGACCATTAGACCACCGAAAAATTTTCACCCCATCAATATATTTACTCATGTAGAAGCGATGTAGCTAACGCTAGGCTCTGCCAACGCTACCCTCAAGTCAAAATTCAAAAGTCAAAAGTCAAAAGTTAGAAGGCGCGAAGTTAGAAGTAATCCCTGAGTGAGTTTGAGTGTTGATAATTACCCTAACCTATTTACCTAGTGCTATATATTCACAAACAAAAATCATCATTTTGTGAAGCTCAAAAAATCGGCAAGGAACTTCCCCTTGCATCCCCAAAAAAATGATGATACAATTTTATCATTAGGAGTCGTTCGCCCCTACGCATGACTTTTTATTCAACTCAAAAACAATATTTCGCCACTGAATATATATAGAAGAGATATTTGCACCATCAAAACACCAGAAAAACCTCATTTTGTGAAGCTTTAAAAAAAAAGAAGTGGAAAAATTTTCACTCCACCAACACATCAATATATTACTCATGTAGAAGCGATCGCTATATTCAATATTCACAAACAAACAAAAATCATCATTTTGTGAAGCTCAAAAAATCGGCAAGGAACTTCCCCTTGCATCCCCAAAAAAATGATGATACAATTTTATCATTGGGAGTCGTTCGCCCCTACGCATGACTTTTTATTCAACGCAAAAACAGCATATCGCCACTGAACATATATAGAAGAGATACTCACACTATCAAAACATCAGAAAAATCTCATCCTGTGAAACTCTAAAAAAAGAAATTTTCACTCCACCAACACATCAATATATTACTCATGTAGAAGCGATGTAGCTAACGCACTTGCTGCGCCAACGCTATATTCAATATTCACAAACAAAGAAAAATCATCATTTTGTGAGGCTCAAAAAATCGGCAAGGATATTCCTCTTGCATTCCCAAAAAAATTATGATAGGATTTAATCATTGGGAGTCTTTCGCCCCTACGCATGACTTTTTATTCAACACAAGAACAGCATATCGCCACTGAATATATATAGAAGAGATACTCGCACCATCAAAACATCAGAAAAAAAATCTCACTTTGTGAAGCACTCCCAAAAGAAGTAACAACAGGCAAAATTTTCACCCCATCAGCCAGACAAGGATTTGGTCACGGATACACGGATGATTAATCTGCATTCTGTGGAGCTTCAAAAAACGGCAAGGTATTTCCTCTGAAAATGCACCACCACCAAATGTTCTAGCATAGGCAAATAAAGAGATAAAACTCCCTTCCCTCGTCGCGATAAAACTACGTTTTGCTGACGCATAGCTCCGCTAAACGCTCCGCGATCGCTCATCAAAATATAGAATCTGCATTCTGTGAAGCTCCAAAAAAAGCCCAAAGAATTTCCCCTTGCATCCTCAAAAAAATCATGGTAGTATGTAATCATTGGGGGTATTTCGCCCCTACGCATGACTTTTTATTCAACCAATACACAAAAATAGTAATAGCGGTCGAAGAAAAAGGCGCAAACATATCAAAAGCTGAAAACTCAGACAACGCAAGATTTTTCCCTCTTCCCTCTTCCCTCTTAGAATCTAGGAAGTTTTAATATAGAATCCGGTTATATACTAATGTTATATGTTTATAACTATCAGGACTTACGCAGAGACTCTACTTATGGCGAGGGGGCAATTCGGAGCTTGGCGTTAGCCAATACCATTTGAGGGGTAAATGGTGCTTTAAAAGTAAATTTGCGTAAGTCCTGACTATACTTCAATCTCCCCTACTCCCGTACTCCCCTACTCCCCCAGAAACATCAAACCCTACTTAACCTCCTCATTAACAGGAAAACGGTCTATCAACTGCATCGCCCGATAAGCATTCCGTCGCAAAACATCAGACAAATGAGGCACATGAGGAATCTGAGAAAGAAAATCCAGAGTCCGACGTAAAATCCGGACAACATCACCCTCATCCAGACTCGTATTGTCCACCAACACCTGCCATTCCACCTCCAGTGCCCACTGTTCGACCAAACTAATCAAATCCCTCTCTAGCCAAACAGGTAAACTTACCCGATACCGACGCTGCACCTGAAATAACTGATGTCGTAAACTACGCAAACCACCCAAAGCATCGTCCACCTCCAAAGACAAATCATAACGCGACCAACTATCAGGTCTGCTAATCTCAGTCACCAGAGCAGCACAAGCAGCAGCCAAATGATGAGGGTCAAGTTCATCAAGAACACCAGACATCAACGCCAAACCAAGCCACAACTCATTATCACCTCGGATCGCCGCACAAGCTTGACCAATTTCCGTAGGCACCACCTCATGCAAACAACCAAAATATTGTAAAATTTCAATCAGATTAAGAAACTCCTGCCAATGACGAGCCAACTTATCCTCCAACTCAGTTTGGCGATCGCCTATTTCCATCTGCAATATACCCATACGTCGCCAACCCTTCAACAAAATACGAGGACTTCCCCATTCCTTGAGCGGATGTTCCTGAATATTTACTTCCACCGTTGCCACTTTCTGCATTTGCACCAAAACTTCTGGAGCATCTATTGGTGGAGGTACCTCTGGAATTTGTTCAGATAAACTCAGATAAATTTCATCTCCTTTACGACATTGCCCCAACCTAAAATCTATCTCAGCAGGCAACTCCATCTGTTCTACCGTCACTAAGCGAGGTACATCTGGGTGTAAACCCACAACATCCATAGCTGCCACCACATACCATCGATTATCCTGACCCAAACAAACATAATAAGAAGACTGACCAGAACCAGGAATTTTAGCTACCAAAGCAGCAGCAATAGGTTTAGCATCAGCCCTCTTCGCAGTAGGAACGTGCTTTCCTTTTAAACTCATAATAGTTCCCGATAAAGCAAAAGATAAAGACAAAGACATCTCCTTAATGCGATTTTGCTCCGCTTGCCTTTGCAAAATTTTCAGCAGTCGTTTCTCTTCCTTTACTCTTTCTCGTATCTTTTCATAATCTCTCAGCAACTGCTCTAAATTTACCAAATCATTCTCTTCATAAATCCCCAATTTATTTTGCAAAGAAGTTAACTCTACCTCTTTTTGCTCAATCTCTATGCGTTCTGCTTCCAAAGAAAGAGTAGATAAATATTGACCAAAACTACGTTCGACTAACTCCTTTGCCTCCTCCAAAGTATGAGTTTGTAGCAAATTCAGCACCATACCATAACTAGGAGTAAACTGACTAACCAGAGGGTCAGCTTCTGAAGTTGCTAAATAAGACGCCTCCTTCGCACCCTCAAACCTAGTTTGGACAGTTAAAACGTAACCTTGAACATCCATCCCCCGTCGTCCAGCTCTACCTGCCATTTGCAGAAATTCTGATGGTTTTAGCAGTCTGTGACCTTCATCCGTGCGTTTAGAGAGGCTAGATATTACAGTAGTACGAGCTGGCATATTAATTCCAGCAGCTAAGGTTTCAGTAGCAAATACTACTTTGATTAAACCTAGCTGAAATAATTCCTCGACTAATCCTTTCCACACTGGTAACATTCCCGCATGGTGGGATGCTATACCTCTGCTTAGAGGTTCGAGTCTTTTAGAGTGAGTTAGGTCTGGGTTACTATTGAGGAATTTTTGAATTAAGTTTTGCAGTTGAATTGTTTCTGTTTCGTCCAGCAAAGTAAGATTGCTGACTTGTGCTATTTCTGCCACTGCGCGATCGCAACCTCGACGGCTAAATATGAAGTAGATAGCTGGTAACATATCCCGCTCTTTGAGTTGAGATAAAACTGCCGGCAATATTGGTTCTAATTGTTTTTCTCTTCTATCTCTACCTATATGTCGATTTTTAGGCTTGAGCAGTGGATTTACTCTTTTTTGGTTGTTGCTCAGTAGAGGAAATAGACCTTTACTATTAGAAAAATTAAATTGGAGAGGTACTGGCCGAAAATCAGAGTAAATAAGTTCAGTTGGTCCATGTACTTTATTAATCCAATCTGTAAGCTGGTCGCTGTTGGCTACTGTAGCGGAGAGAGCTAATAATTGAATTTCTGGTGGACAATAAATTATTAATTCTTCCCATACTGTGCCTCGTTGGCGATCGTTCATGTAGTGGCATTCGTCCAGGACTACGGCTTCTACTTTTTCTAGAGATGTGCCTATTTCTCCTATGGGAGTACCATAGAGCATATTGCGGAATACTTCTGTAGTCATTACTAGGACTGATGCTTCCCTATTAACAGAGGTATCTCCGGTGACTAATCCTACTTTATCTGCTCCAAATTTGTCGCGGAAGTCCCGCAATTTTTGGTTTGACAGAGCTTTGAGGGGTGTGGTGTAGAATACTCGTCGCCCGCGACTTAGGGCACGGTAGATAGCGTATTCTCCAATTAGGGTTTTGCCTGAACCAGTAGGGGTACAAACAACTACGGATTTTCCAGCGTTTACGGCGACGATCGCCTCTTTCTGGAAGTTGTCTAGTTCAAATGGAAATAAGGTCTTCAGATCCAGCTCTCGACTGTTCTGGGTTGAGTATGACACTAATGTTTATTTTCTTGACTTTATACAGGTTTTGTGATATTGTCTATTCTGCTTTTTGTTAACAAGTAAATCATAGACTCTATCTTTTAATTTTAACTATATATATCAAAATAGGGTTCCCAGGCTTGAGGTTAGAAATCATCAGATAGAAGGTTTTCAAGAGGAAGATTAGTACAATTAATTTTTGAGTAAAAAAAAAATTGAATATCTTAACGACATAGGAAAACTTTTGTTAAGCATTCAGCTATTAGCAGTCAGCTATCAGCAATGAGTAATGAATAATATCATGTCCGGATAATTAGTGATAAAAAAAGCTTTCTTCTTCAACTCCAGTTCTTCTTCTTCCTTCTTCCTGATTCTTTCTTCTCTCCTGACTCCTGACTCCTGACTCCTGACTCCTCCGTCGTTATTTATTTATAACTGTTCAACCGGACATGATATAATTACTTCTCAGGTTTAGAAAGGAGACCCATGCTAGCAACTTTTTATTCTTTCTCAATTTTAAAGGTTACTTTTATCTTCCCCAAAATTAATAGCTGATAGCTAATAGCTGACAGCTGTTTGCGCAGCATTCCGCAGGAAATGCTTACAACTTTTTATTCTAGAGATTAATTTTTAAGATATTTCTAACTAATAGTTCATAAAAATATATAGCCTTTTCATTTGAAATGCGGAAACAGAGTCTTACTCAAAAGGGAACAGGGAACACCGGAACTGGGAACAGTAAAGAAGAAAAAACAGCATTAAATAGTAGCTTTGCACAATAATTAATGGATACTCAAGACAGGATTTTTTGATTAGAAAAAAGCTCTATCTAGATTTACATCTCATTTGAAAATACTATAGTTACATAAGACATATCCTTATTTTCCAGGTGTTACCCTGACGCTCGTGTTAGCGCAGCTCCTCCGGAGGAGGCACTACAACACCATCGTTTCTCATGGTCAAAGACAAAAGAGAACTGCTTTTTTCGCATTGGTTCAAGGAAGCATTAAAATCAGTATTGATTAACCATTTGCTGGCGGTGCAATTGCATTCCTCTTTTTACTATTTTTCCTGAAAAAGTGACATAATTTTTCTGACCTTTTTTGTACACTGGAAGAAAATCATTATCTATAAAACTTGCTTTTGAAGTTTAAGATTCTTCTGTAATAATTACCAAATAATTAATAATTAATAATTAATAATTAATAATTAATAATTAAATAATTCGCGCCTTGAAGCCTCCCATTTTAAGGGGAAAAAAGCGGTCTAGGGATGGATGGGTTTCCTAACCTACATTCCGCACGACAAAACGTAGCATAAAAATATAAGTCAAAAGTCATGCATTCAAAAGTAAGAAATAAGAAATAAGAAATAAGAAATAAGAAATAAGAAGAAAATTATAGTGGTCAATCAAAATCAATAATTCAGTAAGTATTTATGCTTAATATTTAACTGATAATTTGACTCCCGATCAAGGTAAATGAAGATGATTTATATAGTATAAATACTTAAGCAAGCTACAGATTTTATACTAATTTTCATGTTACAAATTGAAGTGCGGAATGTGGGTCCTAACCATATCCAATGGACCAAGAAAAGAAATAATATTTCCTTATATTCAATCAAGGACGGTTTTAACCAGAGGTAATTAGGGTCTGCTGAATAAAGTCTTTTTGCTATGGTAGGGAGTAGGGAGTAGGGAGTAGGGAGTAGTGAAGAGTTAGGATGAACGGGGAGTTAGCTGAAGAACTGGTCATTCATAATCCACCCTTACTTTTTCTGTCATAATGACTCCAAAATCTTCACTTTTTGAGCTCCATCAACCGAAAAGCTGCTACTTTTTCAGTACCTAAAATTCTTCAAACCTTTATCTCTAAATGCTTTGAGATTTAATCAGCAAGCCCTAATTATCAATTATCCATTATCAATTATCAATTAATTAACTCGTTTCCAGCAAACATAAGGCAATATTTCGTTGATAAACTGACCAATTCCAGAATCCAAGGATTGTTTTCTAACAATACCTTAAGACCAAGATTTAAAATTCATATCTTCAACAAAAATATTGTCTGTAAAATCGCAAAGTTGATGAGCGAGTTTGAAATGCCAATCGCGTCTAGTATTAGCTATTTTTTCATGTAGTATAGCTATTTTATTCTGGAGTTTTAATATCATGTCCGGTTGAACAGTTATAAATAAACGACGGAGGAGTCAGGAGACAGGAGACAGGAGACAGGAGGGTAGAAAGAATGAAGAAGGAGAAAGTTTTTTTATCACGCTCTTATCCGGACATGATATAACCAGTTATTTGAGCCTCTTATTTTCTTCTTAAGTCTTCTTTTTTGCAGCAATTGTAGGGGCAAATGTGTATTCGCCCCTACCGCAGTGAACTCAATAAAAACTTAGGAAATTTGATTAACTTTCCAGTGGAAGTAGCTACAAAAAATTCTATTCCTGCATCAATGCCTAATGACCTTTTACCTACTGGATTATCTGGGACTGATTCTGATGAAGTAAAGGTAATCATCAGATAATAACCACTAGTTTTTTTGACTATCCTGGCTTGTTTAGCCACCATTTCTTCTGGGTATAGCCTGCTTTGCTTTAATTTAATCCACCCCAATTGAGGTAACTTGAATCTACCGCAACCCAGACAATTTTTCAGCATGGCAGGAAAGACAAAACTCCTCATTGGAGGAGTCAGGAGACAGGAGACAGGAGACAGGAGGGTAGAAAGAATGAAGAAGGAGAAAGTTTTTTTATCACGCTCTTATCCGGACATGATATAACCAGTTATTTGAGCCTCTTATTTTCTTCTTAAGTCTTCTTTTTTGCAGCAATTGTAGGGGCAAATATCTATTCGCCCCTAGCGCAGTGAACTCAATAAAAACTTAGGAGATTTGATTAACTTTCCAGTGGAAGTAGCTACAAAAGATTCTATTCCTGCATCAATGCCTAATGACCTTTCACCTACTGGATTATCTGGGACTGATTTTGATGAAGTAAAGGTAATCATCAGATAATAACCACTAGCTTTTTTGACTATCATGGCTTTTTTAGCCACCATTTATTCTGGGTATAGCCTGCTTTGCTTTAATTTAATCCACCCCAATTTAGGTAACTTAAATCTACCGCAACCCAGACAATTTTTCAGCATGGCAAGAAAGACAAAACTCCTCATCCTCTTCTTGAATCTAGGAAAGTCTTTTCCTAAACTTTTCATCTCAGAAAATGCCCTGTCTAATTGTTTTAAAGTTTGTTGTAAAACCTGAGCATTTACTGATTTTAATCTAGGATTAGTTTTCTTAGCTATTGTTAAGTTTTTTGCTTGATGATTGTAATTAGGATAAGGGGCATCAGCAGGAATAATATACTCAGAAATAATTGAACAACTACTAATTGATGATTTTCTCGAATTGAACCAGTCTTTTCCTCCTCTTAAAGCATAGTTATATACACTTTTACAGACATCAAAAATGTGATTAATTTCTGCCTTTTGATGCTGAGTTGGTTTCAGCTTGTACTGGTAAGTTAAAGTAATCAACTTTGTTATTCAACTTCTAACTAAATACTATTTAATTATCACACAAAATTTGTTTCACGATCGCTCAGTTAATTAGCTGGTTGAAATTCATCTCACCGCTAAGTCTCCAATTATAGCGGGAGTCCTCTTTCAACATTCTCTGATAGAGTTCGCATATTTGAAGTTAGAAATTATTAATTAAATAGAAGGTTTTCCAGAGGGAAGTTATAGCGTTTCACTAAAGTCAAAAATCTCAAATCAGAGTGGTATTAATGGAACTTAAAACTTTCATTATACAGTAATTTCAGCTTATTATTTGACTTCATCAGTTACCGAAAAATTGTGGTTTAAAGCCTCCCCTTTGAAGGGGATAATAAGCGGTCGTTAGCGCAGCTTCCCGTAGGGTGGGATGGCGAGGTCTCCTCACCATATCCAATCGACCAAGAGAAGAAAAATTTTTATTATTAGTCAATCTTCTCCTTGAAAAGAAGAGGTAATTATTAATTATTCATTATTAATTATTAATTGTTGAACAACTGTTTGTGGCATTTTTTAAGTAAATTAGTAATTAGTACAATTGTAAGCATTCAGCTATTAGCTGTCAGCTATCAGCAATAAGATTCTCTTATATAGGACAGTGTTCAAATTAATATAGACTTTAAGGACAAGGAAGGCAACTTTTGTAGTAATGCCATTTCTCTGTAACAATGCGCTTAATAATTCTTACCAAAACCTTAATTTTACTAATAGCTTTTATCTTTTATTAAGCGCAACTTGATGGAGAATTGGTATAAGACAATTAAATATTGCTTTGATCCTAAACTAAAAGCAATAGCTGAAGTTCGTAGTTCCTCCGGAGGAGGCTAGCTGATGGCTGACGGCTGAATGCTTACGTATAATTAATTTTTTGACTTAAAAAAATTGAATATTTTAATGACATAGGAAAACTTTTTATTTTAGAGATTAAATCTTAAGATACTTATAACTAATGCTTTTACCGAATAATTAAGCTTGAAAGCCTCTACTTTAAAGGAAAAACAAGAAAAAAATTTCCCTACCGCATCAATCCTCTTCATTTTAGAGAGAGGTAATTATCAATTATTCATTATCAATTATCAATCATTGAAATCTCTTCTCATATCCTTTATCCTTCAAAATATTATTTATGCACAGCCTTGACAACTACTAGAAAATTAAGCAAATTAGAAGAAAATTGGGAAACTAGCCTGAAAATTGGCTTGAGAAAATCCACAAAAATTACTGAATTTTTGACTTAAAAAAAAGTAGTATGACAATAAGAACTCAAACTCCAAAGATAGTAGTAGTTGGTGCTGGTTGGGCTGGTTTAGGAGCCACTCACCACCTAGCCGAAAATGGCTATGACGTTACATTACTAGAAGCTAGCCCTTATCCCGGTGGTTTAGTCGCTGGTTGGAAAACTCCCGGAGGCCGTTCCGTAGAAGTGGGCATACATGGTTTTTGGTATCCATACCATAACATATTTTCTCTTGTCAAGAAATTAAACCTCGCTCCTTTCACTCCCTGGACTCGTTCAGCTCAATATTCTCCTGCTGGGTTAGAAGTAGAATCACCTATTTTTCAAGATTTACCACCTTTACCAACGCCTCTTGGTACTTTTATTTATACTCAATTTAAAAGGTTGCCTTTGAGCGATCGCCTTTCTGCTCTCCCACTGCTTTATTCTGTGATAGATTTTGACAATTCGGATGAAGCTTGGCGAAGATATGACTCAGTAACAGCGAGAGAATTATTCAAACAATATGGCGTGACTAAAAGATTATATGATGATGCTTTTAATGCCATGTTATTAGTTGGTTTATTTGCTCCGGGAGAACAATGTTCGGCTGCTGCGGCATTGGGAATGTTATATTATTTTATCCTAGCTCACCAACCAGATTTTGATGTAGTTTGGTGTCGGGGAACTGTAGGAGAAATGATATTTAAACCTTGGGTAGAAAATATCGAAAATCTGGGTGGCAAAGTTATGACAAAACAGCGAGTTACTGACTTAATTGTTGATGATAATGGCAAAGCAACAAAAGTTGTTTGTGAAGACCAAATATTTGAAGCAGATGCAGTAATTTTTGCTGTTGGTATTAGTGGAATGAAAAAGATTATGGCAGGTAGTGAAGCTCTACAAAGTCGTCAAGAATTTAGGAATATTAATAATTTAAGTGGAGTTGATGTATTAGGAACTAGGTTATGGTTTGACCGAAAAATTCCGATTCCTCGTGCTTCTAATGCTTGTTTTGGATTTGATACAACTACAGGTTGGACGTTTTTTGATTTGAATGCTTTACATGACGAATTTCGCCATGAACCAGGAACAGTTGTAGAAGTAGATTTTTATCATGCTAATCAGTTTTTACCTTTGAGCGATGGGGAAATTATTAAAATGGTACAGACATATTTAGCAACTTGTATTCCAGAATTTATAGAAGCAGAAATTATTGACCAAAGTGTCGTTAGAGTTAGAGAAGCAGTCACTCACTTTTTCCCTGGAAGTTATCAATATTTACTCCCTGCTAAAACAAGTTTTGACAATGTATTTATGAGTGGAGATTGGATTGTTAACCGTCACGGTTCATGGTCTCAGGAAAAAGCTTATGTAACAGGATTAGAAGCAGCTAATTTAGTAATTGATAAGTTTAAATTAGGGCAGAAAACTAATATTATTCCCGTAGAAAAAGATGAAGAGCATATTCAATTTGCCAGGAAAATTAATAAGTCGGTCAGAGAGATAGGGAAATCAATATTTCCTAATATTTGGTTGTAATATAGCACTGTCATATTCTCTACTATATTAGACATATGGTGAAAAAGATATAGACTTTTTATCAAATCATTAATAAACAGGGAAAAAGGAATATTTTTTGATAAAAAAAAACACTGAAAATGATTTTGTGAGTGACTTTTACAAATCTAGTTTATAGTAGATCAAGGGTAAGTTTATTTTCTGGAGATGTCTATTTATAGCAGTCGAAGGAAAGGGGACGGACAGAGCAAAAGCTGAAAACCCAGACAAAGCAACATAGCAATGTGCGCTGGCATATTTACAAATGGCAGGAGATGTCCAATAGCTAAAAGTCTTATATTATCAGCTTTTTCTTCCCCCTATTGCCTCTCTTGGTCAGCATTCCGCAAGCGAGCTGGCGTTGTCGCGGGGTCTGACCGCTGTTGCCTTCCGGAGCTGTTGCCTGTGCGCAGCGCTATATTTTTCCCTCTTCCCTCTTACCGAATTATTAATTATTAATAATTAGTAATTAAATAATTCGCGCCTTGAAGCCTCCCCTTGGATAGGGGAAAAAAGCGGTCGAGGGATGGCGAGGTCTCCTCGCCATATCCAATCGACCAAGAGAAGAAATAATATTTCCTTATATTCAATCCTCTCGCTTAAAACCCGAGGTAATTATCAATTATCCATTATCAATTATCAATTAATGAATTCTTCCTTCTTCCCTCTGCTAAAAGCAATATTTTTCCCTCCTCCCTCTTTCTTCTTCCCTTCCCTCTTATACCAATTCCCAAAAGTAATGCTATACTTAGGTAACACTTCAGTTATTAAGTAATTAACATAGGTAGAATAACTTTTTTGTTAATTTGAGCAAATTTAATGTTAATTATTATTATGTTTACCGAATAATTAATAATTAAATAATTCTGGTTTAAAGCCTCCCCTTTTAAGGGTAAAAAGCGGTCGAGGGATGGCGAGGTCCCCTCGCCATATCCAATCGACCAAGACAGCGGTCAATCTTCGCAGCTTCCCCGTTGGGTGGGATGGCGAGGTCTCGGAGCTGTCCGACCATGGACCAAGAAAAGAAATAATATCTCCTGATATTCAATTCCGTAGCGGTTAAAACCCGAGGTAATTATCAATTATCCATTATCAATTAATGAACTCATATCCTGGAATTGTGTTCATGGCTGAGTTAGACAAAAAGCTAAAAATTACTGAGAGGTTGGCTAAATGTTTTCCAGACTATAGAAATTTATCTGATGTAGATTATTCAGTTAATCAATGAGTCGCTCAAAGAATTTATGGACTTATCTTAGGGTATGAAGATGTTAATGACCACGACAAATTCTGATCTTTTTGTGATGTTTTGATGCCAGCTTTTCCCCATCATTGTTTATAGCGGTTTTCACTCATGTTGACTACAAAACTTCTGCCCTCTGCCTTTTGCCTTTAGAGGATATCTGAAAAGTTGTTTAATACTGAATTTTGCCCCCCTAGCCCCCAATTCTGGGGGGAACAAGAATCCATTAGCGGGTAAAAGTCCCCCAATGGGTGGGGGATGCGCGGGGGCGCGTGATGTAGCAAATGAGACTTTTCAGACAACTTCTTAAACCAAAATCTCTGTACTCTATGAAACATGAAAACTGCTATAAGTAAAACTTCTTTTGCCAAGGCTACAGTAGGAACAATTCGTCTTAATTTCCTGAAGTTAGGAGCCAGGATTACTGGGGTCTGTCAGAGGAATTTTAATCGCTATTGCTAGTTCTTGTCCCTCTCAAGATATTTTGGCCATAGCTTACTCTAGGATTCAAGGGATTCAAGATACAAGTTAAGGTTTTTGTCCTTGCTTGATCACTAAATAATTCTGGAAATGACTAATAATAAATATAGTCTATTTGGTAGTCCTGTATAGTAATGGTGAATGGTGGCTGAAATGCTTGCTATACCGTTACCGAAAAAATTACAATGCACCACTACCGTCTATTTGAGGGTGCAAAGTTTTGTGAATCAACTCAATTCAATCAGAGAATTTATCAAGTTTTTGAGGATTTTTCTGCAATTATAGCCTCAGAACTTTCAAAATTTCTCTTGTTGGGAAAAACCACAAGTTTCAATTTGTTAATCGGGTTCTTAAATCAGTTTGTGAGAAATACGGGTATAGATATAGTGCTTTGTGCGTTACGCTACCGCTAACACACCCTACTGGACCGACACACCTTAAATGGTGCATTAGATGGGGAGTGTGGGGAGGGTGGGAAGCGTGGGAAGGGTGGGGAGAAAAAGACACCTAGAAATAAAAATAAGAGTGCACAGTTTTAGCTGTGTCAGTCTACTACCAATAGCTGAATTATTTCTCCCTGTTCCCTGTTCCCTGTTCCCTCTTTTCTAGAGATGTCTAATATATTGAAATATATTGAGAAAGGCAAACCACAGAAAAAATCAAGAATGACCTCAACCCTAGTCCAACCAACCCTCGAATCTCTCAACGCCCCTACTATCCACCAACTACCAAATGGACTTACTATCATTGCCGAACACCTACCAGTTGAAGCAGTTAATCTTAATATTTGGCTAAACGTTGGCTCTGCCATTGAATCTGAACCAATCAATGGCATGGCCCATTTTCTCGAGCATATAATTTTCAAAGGTACTCCCAAACTCCCTGGTGGTGAATTTGAACGCTTAGTGGAACAACAAGGTGCCGTAATGAACGCCGCTACTAGCCAAGACTACACCCACTTTTACATTACCACTGCTCCTAAAGACTTCGTAAAATTAGCACCTTTGCAGTGGGAAGTACTCCTCAATGCCAGTATTGCTGATGACCCTTTTGAAAGAGAGCGGTCTGTTGTACTAGAAGAAATTCGGCGCTCAAATGATAACCTTAACCGTCGTTGTTACCGAAAAGCGATTGAAACCGCCTTTGAAAAATTACCCTATCGTCGTCCGGTATTAGGTCCTGCTGAAGTTGTTTCTCAACTGCAACCCCAACAAATGCGCGACTTTCATCAAACCTGGTATCAACCTACTTCCATGACTGCCACTGTAGTCGGAAATTTACCAGTAGAAGAATTAATTGATATCGTTGCCAACTCATTTACCGAAGCTGAAAACAGCCAAAATATTCCAGAAATACCTCCACTACCACCTACAAATAATTTAACCCCAGAAGCACCTTTTACAAAAATAGTTCGCCATGAAGTAGTTGATGAAGCTCTTCAGCAAGCAAGGTTAATGATGCTTTGGCGAGTACCTGGGTTAACTCAATTACATGAAACTTATACCTTGGATGTGTTGGCAACTATTTTGAGTCGGGGGAAAACATCTCGCCTGGTGCGTGACTTACGGGAAGAGCGAGGTTTAGTTTATTCTATTGGAGTGAGTAATATGAGTCATCGTCATCAAGGCGTTTTCTATATATCTGCTAGGTTGCCAGAAGAAAATTTAGCTGAAGTAGAAGCAGCGATCGCTCACCACATACATACTATCCAACAAGAGTCGGTGACAGAAACAGAAATTCAACGCATTCGGACATTGGTTGCCAATAGGTTTGTTTTTGCCAACGAGACACCAAGTGATCGAGCTAATTTATATGGTTACTATCACTCAATAGTGGGAGACTTAGCATCTGCGCTCAATTATCCTCAGAATATTCAGGCACTTGACTCGTCAGATATTCAACAGGCGGCATCAAAATATTTGTCTGTTGATGCTTATGGAGTAGTAGCGTTTCGACCTAAGTAGGTTTCAACAATTAATAATTAATAATGGCTTTATTGCACAAAAGACGATCTGGTAAGCTATTTTTTTGCTAGTCCCTTACTCAAGCGATCGCTGAGTTTCGGGAGATTGATGTTTGATTTATCTATTGTCCAATAGTTATGTTGAGTTTAGATACAGTCACAGTCAAGCGATCGCTGAGTTTCGGGAGATTGATGTTTGATTTATCTATTGTCTAATAGTTACATAAGTTATCTGGCTCAATAAAAATCATAATTTTTTGGACAATTTTTATTTTTTCTATTTAAATTTGCATAAATTCTCGGAGAGGGGGTGAAACAATATCAGGTAATAAATTTTCTCAGGAGATTTCATCATGTTAAAAAAACTTTCCATCGCTGCTGCTAGTGTAACAATCGCTACTTTAACTGCTGTTTATAGTGCTAGTGCTGCTACTTTTTCAGGTTCAATTGAGTCTGATAGTACTCTTCAACGTAGCACTATCGATCAATGGTATTTTGATGTTGAACAAGCAGGAAATGTTTCTATTGCTGCAACTGCCACCAGTGGAAGTCTTGATACATATATTCGTCTCTACAGTGATGATGGTTCACTTGATTTAAGCGATCAAATTACATTCAATGATGATGGTAGGCCAGGTTTAAATTCTTTTTTGACACAATTCCTTAATCTAGGCAATTATGTTGTCAGCATAGGAGATTTTTTCCTTGAAGCTGATGCTTTTGGCCCGACTCAGTTTGATGGCTTTTTTCCAGGGTTTGGAGATTACATATTGGAAATAAGCGGTGCTACTACAGTTACAAGGGTATTAGAAGGAAATTTAAATGAAACATTTACAGAAACTTCCTTTACAGACACTTCCTTTGAGCAAGCAATTGTCAATGGTAGTTTTGAAGAAGGTTTCACTGGCTGGAGTACAATTGGAGACACCAGGATAGAGGATATTAGTTTTGGTACAACACCTTCAGATGGTAATTTTAATGCGTTAATGACAAATGGTTTTGGTGCTGTCTCTGATTTTGCGATTGAAAGTTTCTTAGGGTTAACTCCAGGAACTCTGGACTTATCATTAAATATTGATGCTACTGAAGGTTCTGCTATCAAGCAAACTTTTTTTGCCAAGGCTGGAGATATTCTAACATTCGATTTTAATTTTTTGACAGATGAATTTACACCTGATTTCTTCTTCAACGACTCTTCTTTTATATCTCTTTCAAATTTAGATGTATTAGCTGATACTAACTCCTCTTTTATGTTTAATCTATTCTCCTTTTTTGAAGAAACAGGATATCAAAGTTTTTCTCATACTTTTTCTGAGAGTGGAACTTATACTTTAGGATTTGGGGTTGTAGATGCAGTAGATACTATTGTTGATTCTGGTCTTTTAATTGATAATGTTGAGCTTACTTCTGTTCCAGAACCAGGTTTAATTTTTGGCTTAAGTTTAATTGGCGCTTTAGGTGCTACTTCCCTCAAACGTAAGCAAAAAGAGGAAAAGTAGGTTCACAGGTCTAATTTCTGGCAAACCTACGTCAATTTTAAAACCTAACTCAATTATAGCTTCAAATATTTGATTGTCAAAAAATACGCGTAAAAAAAGCTGAGGGAGCATCTATTGACTTTCTTTTTTTACCGAATAATTAATAATTAAATAATTAAATAATTAAACAATTCGGCTAATTCCGCCTCCCCTTTCAAGAGGAAAAAAGCGGTCAAGGGATGGCTCCGAAACCTGCGCCATATCCAATCGACCAAGAGAATAAATTTTTTCCTTATTTGTCATATCATGTCCGGTTGAATAATTAGACTTTGGTGGAAGGAAGGCAGCTATGCTGGAGGCAGGAGGCAGAAGCTTTTCTACAATTGTCACCTTGATTTTATACACAAACGATGCTACCGGACATGATATCAATCCTCTCCCTAAAAGGGAGAGGTAATTATCAATTATCCATTATCAATTATCCATTAATGAACTATGTAGGCTAAAAATATTAGCTAATTGTTGAAAGCGATCGCTTTGTTCTTCCCAGAAGGCGATCACTCCACCAATAACCCATCCTTTACTAACCTAACTTTCGGAACTCGCCACTACATCTATAGAACCCATTTGAGATCTATATAATTATGGTAGTCAAGTCTTTTCGCGCATCAATTTTGAGGAAAAATCATATGAAGAAGTATTGAATTTTTTGTATGATCACGAACCCACATCTTCCCTCCTGTCTCCTGTCTCCTGTCTCCTGTCTCCTAGCTAAAAAAACCTGATATTTATGAAGATACCAAATGGGTTCTATACGACTAAAGTCGTTACTACGAACGAGCGGTCTTTGACACTAAAGCCTCAGGTATGATCAAATCTAATCCTTACTCAAACATACCCAAACCAACCTAATGACAACAACCAAACTTGGAGAAGAAGATCAAATAGTCATTCCCCCAGAAGTATGCAATACTCTAAAATGGCAACCAGGCGATCGCCTCAAACTAAAACAGGTTAAGCAACACCTGTATTTTTTTCGATGCAGGCTATTAGTTTTTCGGCTAAAACCCCAACGTTCGGCTCAGTGATCATTGATACATGATCTCCTGGAATCTCATAAATATCGACGGGTTTAGTAGAAAATGAACTCCATCCTAAATCTAGCTCACTCATACTTTGAGGGTAAAAAGATGGTTCCAAAATATCATTACCAGTTAGACATTTAGATACCAAAGTAGCAAGTTTCGTTGAGTCTGAATAAAATTTGTGATTTTCTCTATTGATTCTATTTTTAGAGCAAAACAGAGTAACTTGAACGGGATAAATTTCCTCTGGAAAATAAAAACAGGTAAAATGTGCCTTCATAACACGAATATAACCACGGAGTTGCTTAATTCCATATCCAGGAGGGAAAATATGCATTTTTTGCAGGCGATCGTAAACGTAGTTAAACTGTTCATCTGGAGTCAGTGGTTCCAGTGCTTTATAGTATGCTTCTGCGTCTTCCCCGACTAGATTCTTCTTCAGGAACAAACCTAGTAAAATAGAAATCATAGTTAGCCATAGAGCGTTGTTACTGTCTTCAAAAAGATTTGCTTGACTCTTGTCATCCAATGGTGCAAGAGTATCTATAATTGCTAATAGAGCTACTTCTTGACCCTGTTTTTTTTAACTGTTGAGCCATTTCAAAAGCAACCTTACCACCGAAAGAATGCCCTCCCAAAAAATAGGGACCTTGAGGCTGAATTAATTGTATTTCTCTAATATTGTGAGCAGCGATGTCCTCAACTCGTGTGTAAGGTTCTGATTCTCCATCAAGTCCAATGGATTGCAAACCATAGAACGGTTGGTCTGAACTAAAATATCGAGCTAAGTGAGAATAGTAAATGACGTTGCCTCCACCTCCAGGCACTAAAAATAAAGGAGGCTTAGACCCAAGAGGTTGAATAGGTACAACAGTAGACCAGGTATCAGAATCTACTGAGCGGTCGAGAATATTTGCAAGTTGTTCGATTGTCGGAGCTTTGAATAGGGTGACTAGGGGTAAATTTTTGCCAAAATACTTTTCAATGTTAGCCATTAAACGAACAGCTAAAATGGAATGACCTCCAAGATCAAAGAAATTATCCTGGATGCTCACCTGTTTAATGTTAAGAATATCTTGCCAAATTAAAGCTAAAGTATTTTCTATAGGGGTACGGGGAGCAACAAATTCTTCCGCTTGAAGCAATGTCCGCTCGGGTTTAGGTAAAGCATTGCGGTCTACCTTACCATTAGAATTTAGGGGTATAGCATCTAATATCACAAAAGCAGATGGCACCATATACTCTGGGAATTTATCTTGTAAAAATTGGCGTAGCTTGCTAGTATCAAACGACTTTTCCTTACTAACAAAATAGGCAACTAAACGTTTGTCACCAGGGTTGTCCTCCCTGGCCACGACTACAACTTCTTTCACCCCTGGGTATAAATTGATAACTGCTTCTATTTCTCCTGTTTCTATCCGGTATCCTCGCACTTTTACTTGCTGGTCTATGCGACCTAAAAATTCTATGTTTCCATCTGCTTGATAACGTCCTAAATCTCCTGTTTTATACAGTCTCTCTTCCCCTTCTTTCTTCCACGGATGAGGTATAAATTTTTCCCCTGTCAATTCCTCCCGGTTTAGATAGCCATTGGCAAGAGCACGTCCTCCTATGTATAGTTCTCCACTTACCCCTATCGGCACTGGTTGTAGCTCTCTACTCAGGATATACAGTTCTGCGTTAGCTATTGGCCTACCTATCGGTGGTAGTTTGGCACAACTAGCTATATCTTCTGGTACTGTGTAGGCAGACACTACATGGCTTTCTGACGGTCCATATTGATTTTGTAATCTACACTTGGGCAGTCGCACCATCAACTCTATTATGTCTGGAGTTAACTGCAATTGTTCTCCTGCTGTGATTATTTCTTTGAGTTGTGGTAAATTTTGGCTTTGAACTCCTACTGTGGCTAACTGCTGTAAAGCCACGAATGGTACAAATAACCTGTCTACCCTATTGTCCCTGAGAAATTCTATTAAAGCTACTGGGTCGCGCCTGATTTCTGAAGATACTAATACTAGAGTCCCACCTGAACACCAAGTGGAGAAAATTTCTTGGAAGGATACATCAAAACTTATCGGTGCAAATTGTAGGGTTTTCTCTGTTGGACCGACCATGGCTGTCTGCTGTTGCCACTGTATCAGGTTCACTAAAGCTTGTTGACCCATGGCTACTCCTTTTGGTTTTCCTGTGGAACCAGAGGTATATATTACGTAGCCTAGGTTTGAAGGTTTGACTTCATTGCTCAATTCTCTTGTGCCACAATCTGTGTTTTGATTCCAATCACTATCGACACAGATGATTTTACATGGATGTTCTGGTAAAGATTTCACTAATGATTCTTGAGTTAGCAAAATGGATACTTTGGCATCCCCTAGCATATAAGCTAAACGTTCTGCTGGATAGCTGGGGTCTAATGGCACATAAGCTCCTCCTGCTTTGAGTATCGCTAATAAACTGATTACCATCTCTAGTGAACGCTGGATACAAATGCCTACTAGCACGTCTGGTTTTACTCCCAACTGTTGCAAGTGGTGAGCTAGTTGGTTGGCTTTGCTATCTAATTGAGAGTATGTTAGCTGTTTTCCTTCAAATTCTACTGCTACTGCTGAAGGTGTTTTTTCTACCTGAGCTGTTAATAATTCATGGATACATTTGTCGCGAGGATAGTCTGTTTTTGTATTGTTCCATTCTACTAGTAACTGTTGTTGTTCTTTGACGGTGAGTAATAACAGTAAGCTAATGGGTTGTTCTGGTTCCTTAACTATTTCCTCCAATAATGTTTGATAGTGTGACAGCATACCTTTAATTGTATCTGCCTTAAATAAGTCTCGGTTATATGTACACCATACCTTTAATTGTTCTTCTTCCTGCCACAGATGTAACTCCAAATCCATCCGTACTGTCTTCTCAACTCCAGCCATTGGATATAAACTCATTTCTAAGTTTGGCAGGCTAAAGCTTGATACCAATGCCTCAGCTTGCTGAAACCCAAACATCACTTGAAATAGAGGATTATGCTGCAAAGAACGCTCTGGTTGCAATTCCTCTACCAATTTCTCAAAGGGTATATCTTGGTGACTATAAGCTTCTATTGCTGTCTGCCGAACTCTATTCAATACTTCTAGGAAACTAGGTTCTCCCTCAAGGTTTGTGTACATCACTAGAGAATTAACAAAAAAACCAATCAACCCCTGAATTTCTTGGCGGGTACGGTTGGCGATCGGCGAACCAACTACTATCTTTTCCTGACCACTATAACGATATAGTAACACTTGAAAAGCTGCCAACAAAGTTATAAATGGAGTCACGCCTTGCTGCTGACTAAGTTCGTTTAATTTTGCTGTCAGTTTTGCTGATAAGTTGAATATTTGCTCCTCACCCCGAAATGTTTGTCTCGCAGGTCGGGGATAATCTGTTGGTAGTTGCAGTTGAGGGATATCTCTGAGTTTTTGCTTCCAATAGTCTAGTTGTGTTTGCATAGCTGACCCTTGCAACCAGTTTCGTTGCCAAATAGCGAAGTCAGCATATTGCACTGGTAGTTCTTGCAATGCTAATTGTTGGTCTGTGACTAGAGCTTGATAACAAGCTGCAAGTTCTTCTGCAAATACTTTCATCGACCAACCATCTGCAGCAATATGATGTAATATTACTACCAGGATATGTTCGTTTTTACCAAGCTTGAAAATCTTTGCTCGTATTGGCGGGTCTTGTTCTATATTAAACTGCTGCTGATTTTCCTGTTGAAGTAACTGTAGGAGTTTAGTGTTCTGTGGAGATGATGTCAACCCACTCAAGTCTACTATTGGCAGTTCTAGTTCATAAGAAGAATGGATTACTTGTACGGGAGCATCATTAATTTCCTTAAATGTAGTTCTGAGAGTTTCGTGACGAACTATTAGCTGGTTAAGACTCCGCTTTAGAGCTTCTAGCTGTAGTTCACCTCTTAGATGCAACGTTAATGGCATATTGTAGGCGTTGCTGACTATGCCAAATTGTTCTAAAATCCACAATCGTTGCTGGGCAAATGATAATGTGGGAAAATTACCGCTTCGCTCTATAGGTTTGAGTGGAAGTTCATCATCATCTAAATTAGCTTGTTGTAAAAAAGTGATAATTTCTTGCTTACGCTCGGTTAGTTGAGTACGTAGTTCTGATGTCAAAACTCCCTCTGGAGCCTTACAACGTAATCTCCCATCCTCAACCCAGAGCTTAACATCTTGATTAACCAGTTCTGATAAAAAATTCTCTAGTGTTTTCAAAGCTCAATTTCCTCCCATTTTTCTTGATCGTTAGAAACAGTTTGTAGTTGTTTAGCTAAAGACAATGGACTATTGCGGTTAGCCTCTATTTCAGTGCTTAACTCAGCAACAGTTGGATTTTCAAACAATTTGCCTAAAGGTAACTTCACATTCAAAGTTTCTCGCACTTGGAAAACTACTTGAGTCATCTTCATAGAGTCACCCCTCAACTCAAAGAAGTTATCGTGAATACCCACACTAGAGATGCTCAAAACTTCCTGAAAAATAGCCACAAGCTGACGCTCCGTTTGATTTCTGGGTTGAGTCTGTTGGCGATCACTAGAACTGCCACTACCTAGCAACCTGCCTCGATCTATTTCTCCAGTCTCAGTTTCTGGCATTTGTTCCAGTTGCACCCACTGGCAATGAGTCAATTGACCAAAGCGATCACGCACCTGCCACTCTGGTAGCAAAATTTTAGCCCATTCATCAGTTTTATTAACTGTTGTCAAATATCCCGTCAACTGTTGTAAATTTTCACATTCCCCACAATAGTTTTTAATCAGAGGTTTACTACCATCCAAACCTACCATAAGATGATTCTCACCATGACCTAAAGCAGCTAACAAAGAATACATCCCTTGTAATGGTGAAATTCCATAGTAACCCTTGGCACGACTGAGTTCTTTCATTTGATAACCTTGACTCATACCCGTCTCATCCCACATACTCCATGCCAAGCAATAGCTTTGTAGATTACTATGAGTTCTTTGATAATCACAGAAAGATGTTTGAAAACTATGAGCTGCGGCATAAGCACCCACACTTGCTCCCCCAAAGAAACCATTCACTGAAGCAAAATGGATGAATAAAGCATCGTCATTCTCTTTGAGCAATTGATGCAATACCCAACTACCCAATACTTTCGGTCGCAATACTTTTGCTACAGTTGCTTGGGTTTCTGCCAATAGCAGTTGCTCCTCTAAAACTCCAGCTAAATGAATTACTCCATCTAACTTGCCTCCCCATTTTGATAGCGCTTCAGTTACTATCTGTTGCAACTGAGATAAATTACAGATATCTACAGCTTGATAAGTGAGTGTCCCTAACTGCTGTAATTTTTGATATGCCTGAATTTTTTCTGAAATCCTATCCCCTGTTGCTGTTGCTGCCAGAATATTTTTATCTGGTAGGGGGGTTCTACCCACTAAGATTACTTTTGCTTGGTAATGCTCTAACAGATATTTGGCAACTTCTCTACCTATTCCTCCTAAACCTCCACTCAGCAGATAAATACCACCTTGCTTAAAAGGTAATTGTTTTCGGAGTTTTGCTGCCAAATTCACTGGTTCTATACCAGACACAAAGCGTTTTCCTTCTCGGTATGCTACTTCTGCTGCTGGAGAAACATCAAGCAATTCTTGCCATAAGTAACTACCATTTATCTTCACCGCTGCTACAGGTAAATCAATGTGACGACACCTTAACCATGGTATTTCCTGGGGTATACTTTTCAGTAAGCCTAAGACTGTGGATTTTTCATAAGCTATTTTATCTGTTGGTAAGACTGAATGACTATGACTGCTAACATATACTAACTGTACCTGATGTTCGCTGCCTTGAATTTTTTCTAGTTCTTGAATTAAATATAATAAACTATAAATTCCTTGGTTATAGGATTTTTCTAGACTTTCTATACTGTTAATTTCTCCGGTGTACTCTTGATAATTACTTATATGTAATATCCTACTAATAGGTATTTTTGTAACTGCTATAGACTCAAATAATTGTTGATAATTTTTGAAGTTTTCTGGAGCAATAGTATAGTTGCGATCGCTAAATTGAACATATTCTGAACCCAAAGAAACTAAAACCGTTTTTTGATTACACTGTTCTAATTTTTCCGACAAAAAACTTCCTAATCCTAAGTTATCAGTAAAGATTAAAGTTATACCTATTTGAGTCTGAATAGGAAAAATACTAGCTTCTTTCTGTCGCCAATTTTGGCAGTAAAACCAGTTTGGTATTGTCTTATTATTCTCTAGTAAAATATCAATTTTTTTGATCGTTTCTTGGTATTCCTTATCCAAGAGCATCTTTTTCAGTCTTCCACGTTGAATTTTACCACTTGTTGTCTTGGGAAATTCCGCTGTAGATATCGGTATTATATGAACAGGAGCAATTCCTATTTGAGATGATATTTCTCCCCGAATTGTTTTGATTAATTCTATATTATCTTCTAGTTTCGGCTGTTTTGGCGTGAAGAAAATCGATAATCCTTCTGTACCAGTTTCTTGTTGATAAAAACTTATTGCTCCTGCAAAAGTTGGTTCTACTCCCTCTACATTATTAACTATATCCTCAATTTCGTAGCAATAATAGTTAACTCCATTGATAATAATTAACTCTTTTTCTCGACCTGTTAATACCAGTTTTCCATCCAGGATAAAACCCAAATCTCCACTATTAAACCAGCCATCTCCGACAAAAGCTTCCAAATTTGCTTGAGGATTATTTAGGTAACCTGGAGTTACTACTTTTCCTTTGATTTGGAATCGACCAATCACACCTTCTGGTAATAGTTTATTGTTCTCATCAGTAATACGAATTTGAACTCCTGGTACAGGACTCCCTAAATCTATGAATTCTATTACATCTGTATCAGTTGCTTCCCCTTTAACCAACTTTCCCCCAATGGATGATTTTCGGATGGGATGGATGCCTGATTCACAATCAAACTGATTTTGGTAAGTCATACAGGTACAGACTTCTGCCATGCCAAAAGCTGGCTGCATTGCTTGAGAAGGTACTCCAAATGAAGCCACTGATTTTAAAAATTCTCGAACTACTTTGGGAGTTACTTGTTCTCCTGCATTCATAAAGAATTTCACTGAAGACAAATCCCAACTTAAATGAGGTACTTTTGAGATCGTATCACTTACTAACTTGAATCCAAAATTTGGCGTCCAGGTATGGGAAACTCGATATTTTTCTATTAAATCTAACCAAATAGTCGGATTTGCTAACACCACATCTGTTGCCACTTCTATTTGCTGACACCCTAGATAAGTATTTTTGAAGTGACTGGTAAGAATGGGAACTACATGATCTACTGGCAACCAATTCAGAGAAATATCTTCTGCTTGATATCCATTAAATTGTTGAGCTGCATGAATATGAGTGATAATTCCTTGATGAGTTTCTTGAATGCATTTTGGTACTCCTGTGCTACCTGAAGTTAATTGTAAGAAAGCCACATCATCAGGCTGACTATGGTAAATTTCTTGGGTAGCTGGATAATTTCTCATCTTTTGTACCGACAAAACCTGTACTCCTGACATTGGTAGTATTTCTGGCAGATTTTGCAGTTGTTCCAGAAGAGATTCACTGGCTAATATTGCTGGATGTTCTAGTAGTTCCCAGGTATTGTATAATTTTTTGACTACAGCATTTTGTTGTTGATAAGTTTTGGCTACAGCTACGGTGACTGGTTGAATTCCACCTAGAATACATCCCCAGAGTGCAGAAAAATAGTTTCGCAGGCATTCAATTTGCAGTATGATTCTGTCTCCTGCTTTTAAACCTTGGTTATGCAAACCGTTCAATATACATTTTGCTTCTGTCAACAAACTACTATAAGTTTGAGATACTTGTTGTTTATCGGAGAGGATATAGACTATTTCTTTGTGTTGATATTGAGTTGCTGTTTGAATTAGAGCTTCAGTTAAGGTTAAAACTGCATCTTCTGGAATTGTTAATTGACCTCCATCAATGAAAGCAGATATATCTGTTCCTTGGTGTTCTGGTTGAGATGTTACTTTTACTTCAGATGAAACTTTGTTTATTGTAGCTGAGGAGTTTACTTTTATTTTTTCTTCAGGAAGTAAATCTAATATATGAAGTGGTGGTATTACTTGGCTTGGCTTCGGCAATACCACTACTGCTGCTTTTTCTATTTGTGGATGAGAGGTTACTTTTTCTTCCCATTTGTCTCTTAACTGGGAATCTATTACTTCCAAACTTGCTAAAGTTTTTTCGTCTATTTGCCCTGATGCTGTTAGGGGTAATGCTGATACCTGTACATAATCATCCGGCTGCATATTCCTTGGTAACTGTAATTTTAGTTGAGCCAGAATTGATTCTGTGGATAAAGCTTTTGATACTTCTAGATAAGCTACTAGCTGTTCCTCTCTTACTAATACATGGCAGTCTTTTACTTCTGGATGCGATCGTAAAGCAATTTCAATTTCTTCAAGATTAATTCGCTTCCCTTTTACTCTTACTAACTTATGAATATTACCCTTCCATTCCAGGAAACCATTTGGTAATCTCCTACCCCACTGTTGGGTTGTTCTTATTAGACCTAGTTGGGGATGTTCGTAGATATCACAAGAATTTACAAGTCCCTCCGATGCAGCTATATATATTTCTCCATCTACACCAACCGGAGTTAGTTGTTTTTTACCATCCAGGACATAAAAAGGTAAGTTATCTGACCACAATGGAGAAATACAATTGTTATTGTCTGAGTTTTGACTTATTTCTAATAGCTGCTGTTGTGCTGCTACCGTTAACAATGGTAATTGAGCTACTCTTTGTTCTGGATTAGTTGCAATCTCTTCTAACAATGTTTGGACATGACCTAACCAACGCTTAATCGTCGCATCTTCAAATAAAGCCTGATTATAATCTAAATTGAACAACAATTCATCTTCTGTTTCTGTAATATCCAGAACCATATCGTAGGGAACAAACTTTTTAGGAATTGGTATCAACTTAGTTTTCAATCCATATAGATTTGGCCTACTTCTCATGCGGTCTAGGTTAAATAATGTTGATACTAAAATCGGTCTACTTAGGTCTCTCTCAAGATTAAGTTTACTCAATAATTGCGGAAATGGATAGTCTTGATTTTGATAATCCTCTAGTAAAATTCCCCTGATTTTGATTAAAAATTCTGAAAAAGTCAGAGACTCATCAATATTACTCCTAATGGGCAACACATTATTGCAGTAACCTATCATATTTTCACTTCCTGCCAAACCACGCCCTCTTGCTGGAGTACCTACTACTATATCTATATCGCCTGTAAGTTTACTTAAGAAAATTTTATAGATTGCCAGAAGGGACATAAACAGGGTACAACCTTTCTGCTTACTAACTTTTTTTATTTGTTCAAGCAACTTACCATCTAACTTGAGAGTTTGTCTACTACCCCTATAAGTCATTATTGGTGGACGTTGGCGATCCCTAGGCAAATCCAGAACTGGAATTGAACCAGAAAATTTATTTAACCAGTATAGTTCGCTACCAGCCATTTCCTCTGTCTGGCTAATTTGATTTTGCCACTCTATATATTCTCTAAATTGCATCGGTTTTTCTAATTGGCAGACTTTCTCTTCACATTGGGCTGAGTAAAAAGCTGCTATTTCCTGGAGAATTATTTCTATGGACAAACCATCATTAATAATATGATGAATTCTTAAAACTAGCCGATGCAGTTTCTCTTCTAATTTCAGAATATAAACTCGCCATAGAGGAGCTTCCTCAAGATTAAATGGTTTTTGAATTTCTCCCTCCAGCCATTCTGTAACTTGAGCCTCGCGATCGCTAACTGACAAGTCTGAGAAATTAATCAAGGGAACCTCGATTTTTACCTCCGGTAAAACTTCCTGAAAATCTCCCTCAGAAGATATTCTTGTCCTTAGAGCTTCATGACGTTCTACAATCTTTTTGATTGCTTGCTCCATTGCATTGATATTAAATATTCCCTCCAACTGTAGACACACTTGGTCAATATAAGCTTGTTTACTATTCTCATCAACCTGGTCTAAAAACCAAAATTGTTTTTGAGCTTCAGTCAGAGGAACAATTACTGGCTGCAACCTTGGAGTTTCCTGAAATTCAATTTGGGGGAGCAACTGTAAAATCTCTGTTTTATGTTGCTTTAATGTCGCTAATATTGAGTCTGTTAACTTGTCTTTGGGAGCATCATAGAATAGTTGTCCATTTTCACTCCAAAGTTGCCAACCTTGATGATGAATATCTTGTAAAAACTCAACTAAATTCTTCATAATGCACCTCTCACTCGCTCAGTTTGTTTGACATTAATTTGGGAAATTTGCTGATTCTTTTTTTGGAAAAAACCACCATCACGCATTTCTGATATGCTTTCTTTTACAGCATAAATAATATAATCAATATCTTCATCTGTATGAGCTGTGGAAATAAAACAAGCTGGTCCATTTCTTCCTTCCCACATATAAACACCCTTTTCAATTAGTTTATAGAACAGTAGATCCAATCCTATTGGTTGAGATTTATAGCTATAATTACCAGATGGAACAAACCTAAATACAGAGCCAAAATTCACCATTTTAATTGGTACATCTTCTTGTTCAAAATAAGCATTTAGTGATGTTATTAACTTTGAAGTACGTTGATTTAGATTTTCTTGTAATGCTAATCCTTGAGTCTTTAAATGTTGCATAACTGCTCGCGCCGCAGACATACTCAAGGGATTTTTGTTAAAAGTGCCAGCGAAAAATGTCTGTAGTTTTTGAGGATAAGAGTCATCTCCATAGTTCCAATAACCACCATCAATGCCATTCATATAAACTGCTTTACCAGCAATTATTCCAATTGGTGTTCCACCACCCACACACTTACCGTAGGTAACAATGTCTGCATCAATGCCAAACCAACCTTGGGAACCCTTCTGATGAACACGAAAACCAGTCACTACTTCATCAAAAATTAGGGGAATATTAGCTTTTTTAGTAAATTGTCTCAGTTGTTGCAAAAATTCTTTTGGCTGTAAATCTATTCGGCGAGTTTGCACGGGTTCAACTATAACAGCAGCTAATTCATGGGCATAAGTTTTAATAATTTCTAGAGATTTAGCTGTACCGTAAGTAAGAACTATAACGTCATCAACCATACGTTGCAGTATCCCTGGCAGCACAGGGCTAGATTTTATCTCCTCATTGGCTGCTGCCATAGCTAAAACACCATCAAATTGACCGTGATAAGAATCATCAAAAATCACAATTTTGTCACGACCGGTAGCTAGTCTTGCTAAACGCAATGCAGTCATCACTGATTCTGTGCCAGAATTACAGAATGCAACTCGTTCCATACCTGTTAGTTCGTGAATTAATTGTGCTACTTCCCCTGCCAGTTTAGCTTGTGGATCAATTTGAATTCCTTGCTTTAACTGATTTTGTAGAGCTTCAATAATAAACTGTGGTTGATGACCAAACAGATGTACGCCAAACCCCATGCAAATATCTATGTATTCATTACCATCAATATCCCACATCCTAGACCCTTTAGAAGACTCTCCAATAATAGGATATTTCATCTCTTTGAGTTCAATACGAAACCCTACTGCCGATCTTTTATCGGCCATAACTGAGCGACAATCTAAGGCTCTTTGCTTAGATTTTTGAGTTTTCCTAGTATAAGTAGAAATAAATTTCTCTAAGTAACTCTTTTGCTGTTCGCTCAAAGATACTTTGCTGGGAGAAGTTGTCGGATATATTCTTTCTTTTGTCTTATTTTTCGAGTCTGCTTGAGCAATAATCACTGCTTCTTTAGATAAAGCTGTTGATGTTCCCTCAATCTCAGGAATAATGACAACTTCAGCAAAACCATTTTTACTTAGGAATTGCTCCCACTTGGATTTACTTAGTAAGGGATAATTAGGGCGTAAGTCTAAATCGCTGAATTTTTGCCATCCTTCTAATAGCCCAAAGATTAAATCCAACCATCTCTGAGGAGTTGTCTTTTCCCACAAAACTAACATTCCCCCTGGTGCTAATAGTTGTCGCACATGGGATAAAGTCTCACTCATAGAAGTAGTAGCATGAAGCACATTAGCAGCAATAATCACATCGTAACTGTGAGACTCAAATCCTTGATTAGCTGGGTTCTTCTCAATATCTAAAGTTTGATAAAGCACATAAGAATAATCTCTGAATTTTTCTTTAGCTCTGACATTGAAAAATCCTCCTATATCCGTAAATACATATTCGGTTTGGCTAGGATTGAGATGAGGCAAAATATAACTTGTAGTTCCTCCAGTACCTGCGCCTATCTCCAAAAATCTTACTCCATGATTTGCTGGTAACTGCTCTATACCTGTAGCGATCGCTTTTTGAATAATATTATTCATCACCTGAGCAGGAGGAGATTCTTGATAGAGTTTGGTTGCGGTAGTTAAGTCTCCTTCTGGAAAAAGCAGTTGTATTGGATTTAATTTCCCTTGCAGTACCCTGCTCAGTTGAGAAGCGCAGCGATGAAGCAGGGTAAGTTCAGCTTGAGCATTGGGATATTGACTCAACAACTTCTGACTTTTCTCTTCTGGGTTAGCTCCCTCTAGAGTTTGCACCATTTGCCACTGCTTTGGGGTTGACCGCAAGATTCCTACTTCTGCTAGTATCTCTAACAGACGCTTGAACAATCGCTGCTGGTCACTAACTACACCTAAGTTTTGGGCTGCTGATTCTGTAGAAAAGCTTTCTCCTGGTTGGTAAGACCAGCCAATTTCTTGTAGTGCCTGCACTATATAATCTACACTTAAATTTTCTAACTCAGTTGGTATTTCCCCGTAACTATCTAAATCTGCCTGAACTATTAATTCTGGCAAAATTGAATTGAGTTGCTGCTCAATTTCTACTGGGGTTCGTAAATAATCCCTTGGTGGTAATTTATCAAAACTAACAGTTGAACTTTCTTGTGTAAGTTTACCAGATGATTGGACAGATTTTGATTTTGCTTCTACTGTAGGAGTAAAATTTTCTCTATTAAATATCTGATTGACTTTTTGTTGTGGATTTTTGTTAATATAATCATCTAATACCTGTTGTTCACTGTTCAATACATATTGGTTGCCTTGCAAAACTTCTAACTGCTTAGACATAACCTGGAGTTGCTGCTCCATAATTCTTTCAATAGCAGTTGTTGCTCTTGGCATTTCAGATTTTACAGGTGCTAAGTTTTCCTGAGATGGAAGTGGTTGTATCAAAGGAATTTTTACTGATTGCGGTATGGGTGATCGCTTCTCAGCAGTCTCTTTTTCATCGGACTCTGGCGGTAAATTTTTATCTATATACTCGGCTAAATTAGCTACCGTTGTTAATTCTTCAAAAAATTGGCGAATAGTAATATTTATTCCATAGTTTTTTTCTATCTTCCTTCCTGCTGCCATTAAAGTCAGGGAATCAGCTCCCAACTCCAACAGTTGATTATGAATATCTATTTGTGATGATTCTTCAAAACCTAACTCCTTGGCTATAATTTGACAAATTTCTGCTACAATTTTCTCTCGGCGTTTGTATGTTTCTGTTGGTATTTTCATTTGCATAAATTCATTTTTTTCCTGAATTAGTAAGGTGTTTTGCTCTAAATTTGTTCTTTTCTCTTCACTCCAAGAATCAATTGTTGGAGCATAATCGTTTTTGATTGATTTAGTTTCTACTTGTTTTAGTCCATTATTTTGAATATCCAACCAATACCGTTGCCTCTGGAATGGATAAGTTGGCAACACTACTTTCTGATCAGGATAATCTTTGTGAAACCCTAACCAATCTATCTTGATCCCTTTCACATATAACTGCCCCAAACTCTCAAACATCTGCTGCAAATCTTCTTTTGGCGGACGCAAAGAAGGCAACCATAAACCCACATCCCCAGGCAAACATTGCCTTCCCATGCCCAATAATATTGGTTTTGGTCCGATTTCCAAGAACATTTCATATCCTTGCTCATACAGAATTTTCATACTATCGGCAAACCTAACTGGTTGTCGGACATGACTTACCCAATATTCAGCTTTAGTGATTTCCACACCCACTTTTTGACCAGTTAAATTTGATACAAGTGGTATTTTAGGTTGATTATAGGTTACTTCTTTGGCTACTACTTCAAATTCTGTTAATATCGGTTCCATCAATGGGGAATGAAAAGCATGGGAAACCTTTAAACGCTTAGTCTTTACTCCTATGGTCTCTAACTTACCGCAAATAGTTACTATGGCTTCACTCTCACCAGAAATTACTATACTTTCCGGTCCATTTATAGCTGCTATTGTCACTTGTGAACTGTAGTCCCCTATGACTTCTGTCACCTGAGATTCTGAGGCCATTACTGACACCATCTCTCCACCAGGAGGTAACTGCTGCATTAACCGTCCCCGCATCGCTATTAATTTTAGACCCTCTTCTAGACTAAACACTCCTGCTACTGTTGCTGCTACATATTCACCCACACTATGACCCATGACTACATCTGGCTTTATTCCCCAGGATTCCCATAACTTAGCCAAAGCATATTCTATGGCAAACAGAGCAGGTTGAGTATAAGCAGTCTCAGCCAATAACGACTCACTATCTCCAAAAATCACGTCTAGTAGCGATCGCTCTAATTTTCCTCTCAACAAAGTATCACATCTTTCCAACTCCTGGCGAAATAAGGGTTGTGTCTCATAAAGCTGACGCCCCATTCCTAGATATTGAGAACCCTGCCCCGTAAACAGAAAGGCTACTTTCACCGCCTCTTCTTTGGTTTGACCACCAATTCCCTCTATTCCAGACTCAAAATCATGTAACTGTTCTGCGATTTTTACCACAGACTCTCCCACCACAGCCAAACGATGCTTTAGCTGCGCTCTACCTATATTGGCACTAAAGCTCACATCTGACAAAGCCAAACCAGAGTTCTCCTCTAGGAAATTAGCATACTTTCTCCTCAGTTTTAGCAAAGCTGATTCTGAGTTGGCTGAAAGGGTAAGAATGTGAATCGGCCGTTCTACTTTTGAATTTTGACTTTCTAGCCCAGCTTTCCCTTGTGCCTGTGGTCGATACAGAGTCTCATTGTTTTTCACTTCAACTGGAGCTTCTTGCACAATCACATGAGCATTTGTACCACTAAATCCAAATGAACTCACTCCTGCTAACCGAGGCTTAACAGCCTCCTCTATTCTCCATTCTCTGTTCTCAGTCGGAATCACTAAGGGCATCTTATCCAGTCTAATTTCTGGATTCAGTTGCTGAAAATGTAAGTGACGGGGAATCCTTTGATGTTGCATTGACAAAATTACTTTCATTAATCCAGCCATACCTGCAGCAGCTTCGGTATGCCCAATATTTGTCTTGACTGAACTCACTATCAATGGATTATTTAACTCTCGCCCTTCTCCATACACTGCTTCTAAGGCTTTCAACTCCACTGGGTCTCCTAAAGCTGTTCCAGTGCCATGTGCTTCTATATATTGCACATCATCAGGTGATACTCCAGCTTCATCTAAAGCCTTTCTCAGCAAATCCGACTGAGCTTGCCTATTAGGAGCGGTCAACCCATTACTTGATCCATCCTGGTTGATAGCACTGCCCCTCACAATCGCTAGAATTTTATCTCCATCTTCTATCGCTAAACTCAGAGGCTTTAGTACCACTACCCCACATCCCTCACTCCGGACATAACCATTTGCTGCTGCGTCAAAAGTTTTGCAACGTCCATCGGGAGAAAGCATACCTGCCTGGGAATAAGTCAGACTCAATTCTGGAGATAGCATCAGATTTACTCCTGCAGCTAAAGCCAGATTACATTCCCCCTTCAACAAACTTTGAGTTGCTAGATGTAGTGCTACTAAGGAACTTGAACAAGCAGTGTCCACACACAGAGTCGGCCCTTGTACTCCTAAAAAATAAGCTAGACGACCTGCTGCTACTGATGATGAGTTACCTGTGCTAAAATAAGCTCCCAACTTATTCGGTTGATTTTGTTTGACCATGAGTAGTTCATAGTCATGAGAAATCATACCTACAAACACTCCTGTCTGTGTACCTACTAATGAATCTGGAGCTATTCCTGCTCTTTCCAACGCTTGCCAACTTTCTTCCAGTAAGATACGATGCTGAGGATCTGTACCGCTCGCTTCTCGTGGAGACATATGAAACAATGGGGCATCAAAATACTCTACCTGGTCTAAAAAACCACCAAACCGACTTCCATTTAGCTCTGCTCCGTTAAGCTCTACACAATAATTGTCTACATCCCACCTAGTTTTTGGTACTTGTGCGATCGCGTCTCTGCCCTCAGATAATAACTGCCAAAAATCTTCCGGGTTATTGACTCCTCCAGGAAATCTGCAAGCCATACCAATAATTGCTACTCCTGACTCAGGCAGCACCTGGCTGCTATTAGCTGCCTGCTCTACCTGTGGAATAGTTTGGCTATTAATCTTGAGTTTCTGGGAGCTTTCATCTGTTTTGACTACTAATTGTTGAGCTGGTGTTGAAGGGAAATTCAATTGCTGATTAAAATATCCCCCTAGAGCTACTGCTGTGCTATAGTCGAAGAATATTGTTGAATCCAATTTTATGCCTAAACCCTTTTCTAGTAAGCTTCTGAGTTCTAGTAAATCTAAAGAGTCTAAACCCATCTCTCTGATTGGTCGGTTGTATGAAAAAGCTGAACTCCGTTTTTTACCAAGCAGTTTTTTAATTGAGTTCTCTATCAATACTAAAACATCCTTCACTTTTTCTGCTTCCACCTTTTGAATAGGGAACTCTACTTCTGTTTTCTTCTCTTCTAATTGCTCGCTTAGTTCATATTTAATCAGTACACCACTCCCTTGATTATCTAAATCCTCTGGCCTATAGTTGGGTACAATACCTACTATTGATGCACCTCCTTCTACATGGAACCTCAGTATGGGGTCTAATACTTCTCCTGTATCATTGCATTTTTCTATATATTCTCTCATTGACATCTGAGAATGATTGTGATATTCTTTGCAACGAGTTACTCCCGCTACCCCCTCTATACCTCCCTTTAAGGCTGCCCATTGCAGTGTGAATTTTCGGAACTCGTCTGCCCATCCTCTTCCTTGTATCTGAGGATGGATATTCAGATTCAAAAATTGCAGCACTTCTCCATCTGGTGTCCTCAGAGAGCCTAAATTCTTAAATTTTGATGATTTGAGGCTTTCTATATTTTCTATCCTTTGTGTGTAAATTACCCCTACTACTTCTTTATCTACTTCTAATACTAAGTGGTTTTTGGGTGAGTCTTTAATTCGTTGCTCTATTAAACTCTTTGAACATTGCAAATGTGGCTCCCAGCATTGCTTCTCGAGATTCATTAAGGCTGAAATATCTTCTAGTTGTGGATGCCTAATTGTGTAGCTTCTCTTTTCAAAATTATTTAACGTGATCCGGGTAAATGGAAATACTCTAGGATATTTTCGGAAAAATTGGGTCTTAGGAAATAAACCTACCTCTGCTGCTGCCATTAAGAACACATCTGCTTCTACTAAATGTTGCATTGAGAAAGCATGATAAGCATCAAAATGTAGAGATTCACTTTCATCTAAATATTTTTTAACTATTCCTGGTGTTAAACTGTGTACTTCTAAAAGCAATAATCCATGTCTAGTTACTATTGATGACCATCTTTCTAGATGTTCTACTAAACTTTGTACTGCTATGTGAGGGGGTATTAGTTTGCCTTCAGTATCTACATCTACTACTTGATAATCTAAGTGAGACCGTGCTTCTGCTTTTTCTCTGTCTTGGGGAGCTATAAATGGTCGGTCATGGTCTAGAAATGAACGAATATGTAATACTTTTTCTGGCTCTATTCCTTGTGCTTTTAGTTGCTCTAATAATTTTTCTGGTGCTCCTATATCTCCTGGAATCACTAGATGGGGAATCTCTGCTAAATTTTTATCTGTGACATCTAATGCTTCTTGATTGTAGTCTGCTCCTACCATGATGATAGGATATTCTGTTAAGACTTTTCCCCTAGCACAAAATTGTTTGATGATTTTATATATTCGTTTAAGTAAAGTTCCATCCCCACAACCCATATCTACTATATAGCTTGGTTGCTCTTCTATTGGCTGTTGGTTAAATATAGATATAATTATTTCATCTGTGTCGGCAAAAAACTTTTCGTGTTGAAAGCCACTTGCTACTACATTTAATGTTCTATCTAGATGTCTTTCGTTTTTTGTATTGTCTCTTTCAAATACTTTCTGAGGATTTCCAAATAGCAATTCTTTCATCTGTGACAGCATAGGAGCATAAGATGCTGTTGTTCCTACGTTTAAGGCTCTGTCACTCATAAATCTACCTATATCTGTTAAATATAGCCCTTCTGTTTTTTCTTCTGCCCATCCTAAATTGATGAATAGTGTAGATAATTCTTGTTGGACTGAATCTTTTAATGTGTTGAATAATTTCTTTGATTCATGTAGTAAGTTTTGCTTCTTGAGTTCTAGTAGCAGGGGGATGACTAATACTCCATCCAATAAATCACTGAGTAAGGAGTTTTCTGTATCCCATCTTCGAGATGAACGATTAATCCAACTGCTGATTCCTGTTTCTACTTCTCCTTTTAAATACAACTCAAATGGATACTTATATAAGCTCATCAGAGCTTTGGGGATGATTTGATATTGTTGACTTTGTTCTGTTAATATGTATTCTTCTGTTTGAGAGCGATACAAGAATGATAGTGACTCTAGCAGTCGCAGAGCCACCATTAAATGTCCACTATTGGCTCCCGACTACCCAACTGCTTCTCAAAAGTGTCCCATCTCCAAGTTGAGTCTAGAGTCAGAGTATACTATGCTGCTGATTAGCTATTTCCTAGTTATCATTAATTTAGCATGGAACTCCAAGACTTTCTGAGAACAGACCTTAAGTACGATGTTAAAACCCTCGCTGATGATGAAAACCTGACTCGCGAGATTCAGGCCATACTTGTGGACCTAAATATGCTTAACCCTCCAGTAGATGGCATATTTGGCCCATTAACTACAGCAGCACTTCATCGGTTTCAAGTGGATCAAAAAAGTGGTGAGGCTGGATATTTAGGCGAGAAAACTACGAAAAAGTTATTCGAGGCCAAGGAAGCAAATATTCCGGCTGCCCCAATTATCCTCAAAACTAAAAAAGATACTATTCTTAAGTCTAGACCGCTTCAATCTTCTCAATTAACTGAGTCAGAAAAACACCATATCTTAGCCAATCAAGAGTTTCAACTTTTGGCTTATGTTCCTGTTAGAAACCACTTCCGAATTGCTTTTCGGAATAATAAGCACAATAGTTTAGGAGTTTGGTATATCCATGAAAAACATATTGAAATTTTAGAAAATAATCAAGTTGTGCATCCCAAGCTTAAACCAGATACTGTTAGAATTAAGGTTCCCTACAAATCAAAACTAGATGATTGGTATAATCCTACAGGTTTATGTAATATTACTTCTATCGCTTCCTGTTTAGAGTTTTTGCAGGCTAATCGAATGTCTAATTATGGTCAATTTGAAGAAGAACTTTATGAATATGCTTTAAATCAAGGTTACAGTCGTCATAGTCCAGATCATCTAGCTAGGATTGTGAGAGATTATGGATGTAGAGATAATTTTAAAACTAATGCCACTATTGAAGAAGTTAAAGATTGGCTAGTAGGAGGAAATCCTGTGGCCATACACAGTTATTTTACTTCTTTTGGTCATTTGATTGTCGGTGTTGGTTTTGATAATGAAGGATTATTTATCCATGACCCATACGGGGAATGGTTTTCTACTGGATATCGTACTGACTTAAGTGGTGCTTATTTACATTATTCTTATAGATTAATTCGTAATGTTTGTATGCCAGATGGGAGTTTCTGGGTACATTTTATTTCAAAGTAGAAGAAGGAAGAAGAAAGAAGGAAGAAGGAAGAAGAAAAAAAGACTAATATACTAATATTAAGTCTGGTGGCATCGGTATTTTCAACAATTATTAATTATTAATTATTAATTATTAATTATTACCCCTCCTTGAAAAGAAGAGGATTGACTCAAATGAATTGAATCGGTTATTTTTAAGCATATATTTTCGAGATGTATTTGTAGTATTCTTTTTTGAAACTGGTGCTATGAAACTTAAAACCTATCATTTTCCCAATACCTCTAGCACCAGAAGTTAAAAGACCCTAGCTGCGATGGCTAAACCTGTGATGACTCCTATTATTTCCTTTACCGAAAAGCGATGTTGAAAGCCCCCGTGTTTTAACCGGGGGATGAAAACAAGCAAGTCGTTTAGACAAGACTTCTAAAGTTTTCCTGTGCTATTATTACCTACAATAACTGTTCGGTCTGCCCGTTTCTTTCTTTAGATGGTGACAATCTACCTAATTATGGTGAAAAACTCGGTGCTGGTGCTCGGAACCTGAGTCCGAGCAAGGAAGCACCGACCCTACGGGCCAATGATTGGAAACCGTCAGGAAAAAGAATAAAGCGATGCAGCGCCGCCAAAGGGGGTTTCCCCCATGAGCGACTGCATCAAGACAGCGTGGTTTGTATAGAAGCGATAATAATTGGTGTGAAAACTAACCAATGGCCTATTTATAGAATTATAGCGCTGTGCGCAGCTCATCTGGCAAAAGGCAACAGGGGGAATAAATTGCTGATAATATAAGACTTTTAGCTATTTAGCCCCTCCTGCAATTTGTAAATATACCAGCGCTCATTGCTATACTTCATATCCTACAAATAGGCCATAAGTTGTGCGATCGCCCCTGCCAATATCTTCTAGCAACCAATCTTTTAATAAATTGTCTAATATTACTTTTTGTGATATGACAAGTTTAATTGTTTTGTCTAAAGAGAGTTGGTTTACCTGAAATATCAATAATTTTATGTAAATCCAAGCTCTCAGTAGGATATATTAGAATTAATTCCGACTATAATTATAATTTCTCTGTCTCCAGCAATGCTCTCCGCATAGCATTTAGGCTTTCTTCTTGATCCACCAGACGGTTTAGAGCTAATACAATATCATCAGGAACTCCTAAAAGTTTAGCTGCTTTTTTGACTGCCATTTGTTCTTGAGTGGCGAATTCCGAATCTGCTCTACACATTTGAATGGCATCAAAAATTAATGTCCTAGGAACACTAAAAGGCACATCACATCTGTTAAGATCAGGAACATACTCTTCCAAGTTAGCATTTTTATAGTCAAATACTTTGTATGCCTCAATAATTTCTTCTGGCACATTTATTTATAGAACGTTGATGATTTATCAACCAATTCATTTCTGCTTCGCTAACTTCTCCATCTGCTCCAGCAATAGTCAACATCGCATAGCCATATTTAATAGTAGCTATTTCATCTGCATAGGATAAACCATATGTCTGTCGATAAAATTCAGGAAATTCTACTTTTTTTCCAGATAAATCGCTCATAGTTTTAGTAATGAGGAATAAGATTACTCTTCAGGATAGTATCATAAACATTCAATACAAATATAGTCTTATGTAGTTAAATATAATCTTTTGTCTCCAGAAATTTGGGCGAATATTGACATAATCTAACAATGGTAGAGAGAGTGTGGGGAGTGCGGGAGATGGAGATTAAAGTGTGGGACAAATTAAAAAATATAAAATATATATGTTCACCATTACCATGCAGGACTACCCCGTTATAAATAAATTAAACAAATTCACCAAAAAACGAAGGTTCTCTCGTATCGTTGAGAGAACCTTCGTTTATATTTAACCTGGCATCGCGCTATTTTACCGGGCAGCTACCCGCCGAGTATCTTCGCCACCATAGCGTTTAACTTCCGAGTTCGGGATGGATCGGAGTGGGTCCACTACGTCATAGACACCAGGAAAAGCTAATAATTATATAGTTGAATTATTTTTGCCTTTAACCATTTAAGGTATTGGGCGCTTTCTTTTCCTTACATTTATTACTATAAATATCTTTTTCAGAAATGTCAACCCCCTAAGCAAATTTTTTTTAATCTCTGAATTTTCGGCCTAGGGGATTAGGGGAGCAGGGGTATAGAGGAGTAGGGGAGCAGGGGAGAAATTCAGATAAATCTTAGATTTTCGCCCTATTATACAGTTAAGTATATAATCGAATTTCATTTGAAAAAATAATTTTACCCATAATTTGAGTGAGTTCTAGACTACCCATAAAACGCTGAAAAACTTTTCCTCCTGACTTCTATAGAACCCCTGATCGTATCTTTGTCTTTCCACGCAATATGTGCTTTTGGCTGCAGTCCTCAAGTAGGGTAATAGTCAGATGGGCGATGTACAGGAGTCAGAAGTTAGAAGATTCAATTAGAGAATAGGGGAAAAAGGTTGAAATTTTCTCCCTAACTCTCCTACTCCCTAAACTCTCTTACCGAAAAATTGTGGGTATGCGCCTCCCCTTGGATAGGGGATAATAAATAAAAATTTTCATCCCTTTGTCAATCCTCTTCTTTTCAAGGAGAGGTAATTATTAATTATTCATTATTAATTATTCATTATTGAATCCCTTCTTTCTCATACCATTTAACCACCTGTTGGACTGTCAAATCTTGAAGTGGTACGCCAGATTCTTGAGAAACCTCCTTTAAAGGACGTAACGAGGAGATGACTAACCTTGTAAAAAAGCTCTCAAAGTTAGCATCTATATCTAAATGTTCCTTAATATTCTCGTCCTTTTGAATCCAAGTAGTTATTTGCTCTGAAGGTATTTCTTCTGGAACTAAACCTGTTTCTTCTGCTATTTGCTTCAGACACCTCAATGAATAAATGGCCAGTCGTGTTGAAAACTTGTCTTTGGAAGTTAGGAGTGCCCCATCAACTTGAGCAGATTCCTCCGCTGTTAAAAATTCCAGAGATTGTTGCATATTGATTTTTGATTTTATATTTTTTGATTAAGGATAAAAGGGTAGTGGCTCACACGGATTATGGCACGGATATACAGATAGATCCGGGAGTGGGGGAGTAGGGGAGTAGGGGAGATTGAAGTAATTATAGAATGGTCAACACATATCATATTTATCAAAATAATATGGGTCTAAAACCCCGCCTTGACTGGCGAAATTTTTTTGGAGCGAAGCTCAAATCCCAGTTACAAAAATCACTTATGACTTATGACTTATGACTTATGACTTATGACTTCGTTAAATAACCGGATTCTATCTCAGAATTAGACACTCATTTTGATAGCAAGGAACAAGAACAAGTTGTTTAGGACAGAGACTGATGATGAACCTCAGACAGGGAAATGTTTTTCTCCCTGTTGCCTGTTGCCTGTTGCCTGTTGCCTGATATAACTATTAACTTTCCTAGTTATTAAATAACCACAACGATGTTCTCCATTAACAATCCAATGAGTTCTCTCCACAGTACAATCAGGCAGTACAGCACCAAACATCTCTAATTCATGGCCACAAACACTGGGGAAAGATTCGGCCACACTGGAGATAGCACAGTTGTGCTCCATAAATATGTAGCTTTCAACGGGCAACTGTGGTTCTCCTATTTCTGCTGAGGAAGCTGAATCACTTTTGACTTTTGAATTCTGAATTTTGAGCGATCGCTCGTCCACTTCCTGAGATTCTACAGGATACCACTCTGCCATGAAACCCTCTGCTTTGCGGAGTTCTACTAAATGGGCTACGCGTTCCTGCACTTTTCCTGTCCCTAATAGTTGGCGATACTGCATTGCTTTACGCTGCCATTGTTTGTGCAATACTTGACTGAGTTGGTCCTGGCCAATAGTTTCGGCTAAGGTGTCCAGGAAGGAAACAGCAAATTCATCATAATTATGGGGAAAGCGATCGCGTCCTTGAGTGGTCAATTGATAAATATGTTGTGGCCTTCCCATCCCGATTTGTACGGACTTATATATAATAAGTCCTTCTGTTTCTAAGTCTTTTAAATGGCGACGTATAGCTTGGGGGCTAATTTCTAAAGATTCTGCTAACTCTAAGGCGGTGGCTTGAGTTCGCTTCATTAAATGTTGTAGGATTTCTTGTTTGGTCGAATTTTGTTGGGTAATTTCCATTTTGTCAAAAAAAAATATTTAAATTGGACTTTGACAATATCATTGTTGTTAATGTAACCTAAAATAGACTTAAGCAACAAATAAGTTGTTTAAGTGGTCGCTAAAGGCCATCTAAATTATTTAGTAATTTAGAATTTAGAATTTAGAATTTAGAATTACCTCTTCTTATAAATTAAGAGGATTTGATCAAAGGATTTTTTTTCTTCTCTTGGTTTGATGGATATGGCGCAGGTTTCCTCGCCATTCCACCCTACGGGAAGCTCCGAAGATCGACCGCTATCTTGGTTTGATGGATATGGTGCAGGTTTCCTCGCCATCCCTCGACCGCTTTTTTCTCCATGAATGGAGAGGCTTTATACCTGAATTTTTCAGTAAATATAACTAGGAAATAAATAAAATGACTGCTAAAGTAACAACCTTAGTTAATCAACCTTATAAGTATGGTTTCGTTACCGATATCGAATCAGAAACTATTCCTCGTGGACTGAGCGAAGATGTAGTTCGTCTGATATCTGCTAAGAAAAATGAGCCAGAGTTTATGCTCAACTTTCGTCTGAAAGCATATCGAAAGTGGCTTCAAATGAAGGAACCAGTTTGGGCGCAGGTTGACTATCCACAAATAGATTATCAGAATATTATTTACTATTCTGCACCAAAAGTTCAAGATAAGAAGAAAAGTCTGGATGAAGTAGATCCTACTTTGTTGGATACTTTTGAGAAACTTGGCATTCCCCTTTCGGAGCAGAAGCGTCTGAGTAATGTGGCGGTTGATGCTGTATTTGATAGTGTTTCTGTTGCGACTACTTTTAAGGAGAAACTTGCTGAAGATGGTGTGATTTTTTGTTCTATTTCTGAAGCAGTGCAGGAATATCCAGAGTTGGTGGAAAAATATCTTGGTAGTGTTGTACCTGTAGGGGATAATTTTTTTACTGCTCTTAATTCTGCTGTATTTAGTGATGGGTCTTTTGTGTTTATTCCTAAAGGTGTAAAATGTCCGATGGATCTTTCTACTTACTTCAGAATTAACAACGGAGATGCTGGTCAATTTGAGCGTACTTTAATTGTTGCTGAGGAAGGTAGTTCGGTAACATATTTGGAAGGTTGTACTGCTCCAATGTTTGATACTAACCAACTTCATGCTGCTGTAGTTGAGCTTGTTACTCTCGATAATGCTGAGATTAAATATTCGACGGTACAAAACTGGTTTGCTGGTGACGAAAATGGTAAGGGTGGTATTTATAATTTTGTGACTAAGCGTGGTTTGTGCAAGGGGGTAAATTCTAAAATTTCTTGGACCCAGGTAGAAACTGGTTCTGCTATTACCTGGAAATATCCTAGTTGTGTTTTGGTGGGAGACAACTCTGTGGGAGAATTTTATTCTGTTGCTCTGACTAATAATAAGCAGCAAGCAGATACAGGTACGAAAATGGTGCATATTGGCAAAAATACTCGCAGTACAATTATTTCAAAAGGTATTTCTGCTGGCAACTCTGCTAATAGTTATCGTGGTTTGGTGAAAATGGGGTCTGGTGCTAAGGGGTCGCGGAATTATTCTCAATGTGACTCAATGTTAATTGGCGATCGCGCTCAAGCAAATACTTTTCCTTATATTCAAGTAGATAATAATACTGCTAAGGTTGAGCATGAAGCTTCTACTTCTAAAATTGGTGAAGACCAACTTTTCTATTTTACTCAACGGGGTATTTCTGCTGAAGATGCGGTGTCTATGATTATTAGTGGTTTCTGTAAGGATGTTTTTAATGAGTTGCCTATGGAATTTGCTGTGGAAGCTGACAAATTATTGAGCTTAAAATTAGAAGGTACGGTAGGGTAAATGCAGGAAATTTAGGTTGGGTTAAGCGAAAGCGCAACCCAACAAAAACTGGTAGTGGTAAACAAGTAATTTTACTACTTACATTCTGGCAATTAAAGAGGTTTAACAACCAATATCCTTCCCTGTTTAGGACTCCTAAAAAATTATATCTATATCGGTTAACATTCCTATAAATATTCAGGTGAAATAGATATAGTATTATACTGGATTATTTTAATAATATAGGTTGCTGGGTTTATCCTAACGGATAAGCTGGCGCTAACGGGGGGTTCCTCAACTCAACCTACATCTACTAACAAATTATTGAGTGTGAAATTAGAAGGTACGGTAGGCTAAAAGAAGTAAAAATAAAATTTATCTCTACTTGTACAACTAATCAATAAGAAAGCTAATTTTTTTGGTTGGCATCTCAAAAAATGGTGGTAATTTTGCTAAAAATAAAGGGATAAAAATTGCAGTGATTTTATCATCACAATATTACAGAACTTTTGAGGAAGCGTGAGGTACAGTTTAATACTAATCTCTATTACCTATTTTCTGAACTTGTAATACTTTGTACCTAATTAACTCCAAAAATGCTGTAATCACAAACAAAAAAGTCTCTTTCAAAAGTCTCCCCTTTTTAAAACTTCTACTAATAACAAAAATTTAGTGGATTTTCCAAAAAGCATGATATAAATAATTAGGAGTAGATGAAAATAAAAATAGTTAATTTGATTTGACTATATTAAAATTCATATAATAAATTGTCGTCACTACACTCCGAATTTGTGGGATATATGTAGTAGCTAAACAGGATTAAAAGTCATAGACTTTGAAACTTTACTTTTTTCATAGTGTTCATAATTAATTGGAGTTAAAATCCCAGTAATATTGAAGCTATGACCTAAAACCTACAACCTAAAACCTGATTCAATAATTCCTGAAAAATATTCAGAACTGTTCAGAGGTAAATATGATTAAAGAAAATAGCGAAGTTATTTTATCTGTTAAAAATTTAACGGCGAATGTAGAAGGAAAAGAGATTCTCAAGGGCTTGAATCTAGAAATAAAAGCTGGAGAAATTCATGCTATTATGGGGCCAAATGGTTCTGGAAAAAGTACTTTTTCTAAAGTATTAGCAGGTCATCCCGCCTACGAAGTTACAGGGGGAGAAATTACTTTTTTAGGCAAAAATTTATTAGAAATGGAGCCTGAAGAACGTTCATTAAATGGTATTTTCTTAGCATTTCAATATCCCCTAGAAATTCCTGGAGTTAGTAATTTAGACTTTTTGCGAGTTGCTTATAATACTAAACGTAAACATCAGGGATTAGAAGAATTAGACGCTTTTGATTTTGACGATCTAGTACAGGATAAATTAGATATTGTCAAGATGAAACCAGAATTTTTAGACCGGAGTGTAAATGAAGGTTTTTCTGGTGGAGAAAAAAAGCGAAATGAAATCTTACAAATGGCATTGTTAGAGCCAAAATTAGCAATTTTAGATGAGACAGATTCAGGGTTAGATATTGATGCTTTGAGAATAGTAGCAAATGGAGTAAATCAATTAGCAAATGAATCAAATTCTCTGTTAGTAATTACTCACTACCAACGTTTATTAAACTATATTGTGCCAGACTTTGTTCATGTAACAGAGGGCGGTAGAATTATTAAAACTGGTACAAAAGAATTAGCATTAGAATTAGAAGAAAAAGGTTACGATGATGTGGTTGAAGCAGCAAAAGTTTAAACAATTAATAATTAATAATTAACTATTACGTAAGCATTCAGCTAATAGCTATTTAATGAATGAAGCAAGCATTTGCTTAACTTATACTACATTTTTAAACAAAGAATTGAAGTACAAGAACAACTAGCTTAAATTGTCCACTAAAGTTAATATAGCTGTTTGCGCAGCATGACCTAGGAATAGCTGACTGCTGTTTGCGCAGCATGACCTAGGAAATGCTTACACTATTACCTCTTCTTTTCAAGGAGAGACTTTAAACCTTAATTATTCGGTAAAAAGTATGCAAGTGTCCGTAAAACCAGAGATATCTTATTTAGACAAGTTGCTGAAAGAATGTTGTAAAGGAGTGTCTCCAACGGTACCGCCAGAATTTCCTCTAGATGGAAATATGGCAAGTTGGTTACAGCAAGTACGCGATCGCGCAGCAACCTGGGTGCGTGAGTTGGTCTTTCCGACAAAGCAAGATGAAGAATGGCGGTTTTCTGACTTGTCTGCAATGATGAAGTTAGATTTTCAAGCACCTGCACCAGTAAATTTGGATGCTTTGAATATTGCTCCGTTTATTTTACCGGAAGCAATAGACAGTCGGTTGGTATTTGTGAATGGGGTATTTGCACCAAAGTTATCATCGGTGAAAGGTTTGACAGATGGAGTGTTTGTCGGAAATTTGGGGCAGTTACCTCCGGAATATCAAGACCGCATCGGAGATTATTTGGGGCAACAACAGGGGAACAAGGAAGTCTTTACATCCTTAAATACTGCTGGTTTAACTGATGCAGCAGTGGTATGGTTGCCAAAAAATCAAGTTGTGGAAAAACCAATACATCTATTATTTATTGCGACTCAGACTGAAATTCCGATTTTGACTCAGCGTCGTTGTTTGGTAGTAGCGGAGCGTAACAGTAGTGCAACAATAATTGAGCATTGTGTGACAGCAGAAGTTATTTGTCCGGAAGCACCCAGTTCTCGTCCCTATCTGACAAATACAGTTACAGAAATATGGGTAGAGGAAAATGCGGAAATTAATCATACCCGCGTTCAACGAGATGCAGGTGCAGCATTTCATATTGGCAAAACAGCGATCGCTCAAGCTAAGAATAGTCGTTATACTTGCAATGCTATCCATTTAGGAGGAAGGTTATCTCGTCATAATTTGGAAGTTGCTCAAATGGGAGAGGGTACAGAAACTAATCTTTATGGTTTGGCATTTATTGGTAATGAGCAAGAAGCGGATACTCACAGTGCTATTATTTTGAATCATCCCAATGGTGTGACAGACCAAGTTTATAAATCTATTGTTGATGAGAAAGCGCATTCTATATTTAATGGCAAAGTCTATGTTTCTCAAACTGCACAGTTGACTAATGCAGCTCAGTTAAATCGTAATTTGTTACTTTCTTCTGGTGGGAGGGTTGATACAAAACCGCAATTAGAAATTATTGCAGATAATGTTCAATGTTCTCATGGAGCAACTGTTAGTCAGTTGGATGATGATGAAGTGTTTTATTTGCAAAGTCGAGGTTTGAATGAAGAAGTAAGTCGTAATTTATTAATTGATGCTTTTGCGGCAGAAATTCTTAACAAGTTACCCTTACCTTCTTTGCAAAATATTTTAAAACAATGTGTTGCTTGTAAAGTTTAGAAAAAGGAAGAAGGAAGAAGGAAGAAGGAAGAAGGTAAACTTAAAAAAAAGGAGGAAGAAGGAAGAAGGTAAATTTAAAAATTTATTTAGACTATGTTATGGAAAAAGATCATCTTGGAAAATTGCCAAGAGTATTTTTAGTCAACATCTAATAGATGAGAAACATCAGCAAAAGTAGACCTTTAATTTTTCCACTAGGCAAAATATCTAAAAAAGAAGGAAGAAGAAAGGAGGAAGAAGGTAGGTTGAGGTGAAAATTTGAGCAAGGGTGAGGTAGAGTTTAATACTAATCTCTATTCCCTATTCCCTAAATTTGTCAAACTTTGTACTTCATCAAATCCAAAACTGCTGTAAAAGTTGATTTAGACTTATGTCATGGAAAAAGATAATCTTGGAAAATTGCCAAGAGTATTTTGAGTCAACATCTAGTAGATGAGAAACATCAGTAAAAGTAGACCTTGAATTTTTCCACTGGGCAAAATATCTAAAGCATTTGAGAATTTTCCCTTTTTG
>NZ_JAAHGO010000038.1:68150-87970 GCF_010672455.1 Okeania sp. SIO2C9
TAATCTTGGAAAATTGCCAAGAGTATTTTGAGTCAACATCTAGTAGATGAGAAACATCAGTAAAAGTAGACCTTGAATTTTTCCACTGGGCAAAATATCTAAAGCATTTGAGAATTTTCCCTTTTTGTCTTTTGCCATAGTGTGAAAATTGACAGGAATATTTTTATTCAACATTTAATAGATGAGAAACATCAGTAAAAGTAGACCTTGAATTTTTCCACTGGGCAAAATATCTAAAGCATTTGAGAATTTTCCCTTTTTGCCTTTTGCCATAGTGTGAAAATTGCCAGGAGTATTTTTAGTCAACATCTAATAGATGAGAAACATCAGCAAAAGTAGACCTTGAATTTTTCCACTGGGCAAAATATCTAAAAAAGAAGGAAGAAGAAAGGAGGAAGAAGGTAGGTTGAGGTGAAAATTTGAGCAAGGTTGAGGTAGAGTTTAATACTAATCTCTATTCCCTATTCCCTAAATTCGTAAAACTTTGTACTTCATCAAATCCAAAACTGCTGTAAAAGTTGATTTAGACTTATGTCATGGAAAAAGATAATCTTGGAAAATTGCCAAGAGTATTTTTATTCAACATTTAATAGATGATAAACAAAAAAAATTAGACCTTTAATTTTTCAACTTGGCAAAATATCTAAAGCATTTGAGAATTTTCCCTTTTTGTCTTTTGCCATAGTGTGAAAATTGACAGGAATATTTTGAGTCAACATCTAGTAGATGAGAAACATCAGCAAAAGTAGACCTTTAATTTTTCAACTGGGCAAAATATCTAAAGCATTTGAGAATTTTCCCTTTTTGTCTTTTGCCATAGTGTGAAAATTGCCAGGAATATTTTGATTCAACATCTAGTAGATGAGAAATATCAGCAAAAGTAGACCTTTGACTTTTCCACTGGGCAAAATATCTAAAAAAGAAGGAAGAAGAAAGGAGGAAGAAGGTATGTTGACAGAACATTTGAGCAAGGGTGAGGTAGAGTTTAATACTAATCTCTATTCCCTATTCCCTAAATTTGTCAAACTTTGTACTTCATCAACTCCAAAACTGCTGTAAAAGTTGATTTAGACTTATGTCATAGAAAAAGATAATCTTGGAAAATTGCCAAGAGTATTTTTAGTCAACATCTAAGAAACATCAGGAAATTAACCTGAAATTTGTTAACCCTGAAGACAAAAGTCCTAATTTCAACCTTCTTACTACTTCAAGTAAACAGATTTAAAATTAATCAAAACAAAATCTTACTTAAAAGAAAGATGACTATTATTCAAGAAAAAACATTAGGTGAAAAAGTACGGGAAGATTTTCCGATTTTAAATCAGGAAATAAACGGTAAACCACTGGTTTATTTAGATAATGCTGCTACTTCCCAAAAACCCCTAGCAGTTATTAATGCTTGGCAAGAATATTACCTGAAATATAACTCTAATGTGCATCGAGGTATTCATACCTTAAGCACAAAAGCAACAGATGCTTATGAAGGAACAAGAGATAAAGTAGCTGCTTTTGTCAATGCAGCATCTCGGAATGAAATTGTTTATACTCGAAATGCTAGTGAAGCAATTAATTTAGTCGCCTATTCTTGGGGTTTAAATAATCTCAAAGCAGGAGATGAAATTATTGTTTCAGTTATGGAACATCATAGTAATTTTGTTCCCTGGCAAATGGTTGCTCAAAAAACCGGAGCAGTTTTAAAATTTGTAGAGCTAACCAATACTGGAGAATTTAATTTTGAACAATATAAAACTCTATTTTCATACAAAACAAAATTAGTAGCAGTTGCCCATATTTCTAATGTTTTAGGTTGTCAAAACCCAGTGCAAGAAATTTGCACCATCGCTCATCAATATGGAGCTAAAGTATTAATAGATGCTTGCCAAAGTGTTCCTCATATAAGAGTAGATGTACGAGAAATAGATTGTGATTGGTTAGTAGCTTCCGGTCATAAAATGTGCGCCCCTACTGGTATTGGTTTTCTCTATGGGAAATTAGAATTATTAGAAGAAATGCCTCCATTCTTAGGAGGAGGCGAAATGATTTCCGAAGTATTTTTTGACCATTCCACCTATGCAGAATTACCCCATAAATTTGAAGCAGGAACACCAGCTATTGGAGAAGCGATCGCTCTTGGTGCAGCAGTAGATTATCTGACAAATATAGGTATGGATAAAATCCATAATTATGAAGCAGAATTAACTACTTATTTATTTGAAAAATTGAACCAAATTCCTGAAGTTACTATTTATGGACCTCAACCAAATATTAATGGTGAAAGTAGGGCAGCATTAGCATCTTTTACTGTAGAAAATCTTCACCCCAACGATCTATCAACAATGTTAGATGAAGCAGGTGTAGCAATTCGTTCTGGTCATCATTGTGCCCAACCTTTACATCAATATTTGAATATTTCATCCACAGCTAGAGCAAGTGTATCTTTTTATAATACTCGTGATGATATTGATGCTTTTATTGTTGCTTTGAAAGAAACAATAGAGTTTTTTAGTAATATTATGGGATAAGGGAGGAGTCAGTCCTCAGGAGTCAGTCCTCAGGAGTCAGGAGGGAATGAAGAGGGGGTTTTAAGGTATAAGGAGAAGAAAGTTTTTTTGTCACGTTCTTATCTGGACATAATATAATTCGGTATAAAAAAATGGGCAGTCCTGGAACCGTAATGGTATTGATTGAATTAAGGAAAAATTACCTTAGCTCCAATTCAAGAAAAGAAGATGTATTTTGGTTTTTTCCTACTCCCCTACTCTCCTAGCATTACACGAGTACCAATACCAAAAAATGTTTCATATTCACCCAGAACGCAAATCTTTCTAAATTTTCTTCCCTCCTGACTCCTTCTTCCTTCTTCAACTGAGAGAAATTATATGAGAAACTGGAATCTAAATAAACTTATAGTTATTAACTTAATCGTTTTGAATATTGCGATTATTTTTCTAGCGGTGGCATTAATATTTTCACCGAATAAAACTTTCGCAACTTCTATTCCTGAAACTACACCTAAAATAGAACAGAAAATTGAGGCGATCGAGTCAGAAAAGTTAAGTCAAGGTAGAGGTAGAAAATATGAGTATAAAGTTGAATACCAATTTGGTTTTCCTCAAAGTAATGAAGAAAGAGACCGCTATATAGAAGCTTTAAATGATGCGGGTAAAGATGGATGGGAATTAACTCAAACTGATGTGGTTTTTAATCCTTCTAGTGGGCGAGGATTATATATTCTGATTTTTAAAAAAGAGAAATAGTTGAAGAAGGAAGAAGGAAGAAGGAAGAAGGAAGAAGGAAGGAAGGAAGAAGGAAGAAGGAAGGAAGGAAGGAAGGAAGAAAAAATGGATGGAGACTCAAACCACAACTAATTGTAAATACTCCCGTTGACGCTGGGGTATTAAACCCAAAATAAAAAGATAATCAAGATGATTATTTATGAGTTATATTAAGTCTCATTAATTAGCCATAATAAAAATCTTTTCTCTGATAAATTTATCCCTGTTCCCTGTTCCCTAAACCAATAAAACCTTGTACTTCATCAACTAGATAACTGCTGTAATTAATCCTATTTTTGGGGTGCATCTCAATATTTGCAAAAATACTTTTTTCCTATATATTCCCTATTCCCTGTTGCCTGTTGCCTAAAAGCGATAAATTTTTGGCTTTATTCATGCATTGAGATGCACCCTATTTTTGGGCTGTCACTTCAATAATTTCTGTATCCATAATCATCTTACTGTTACTGACTAAATCTTCGTGTTTATTCGTATTTAGAGTAACAGTTATTTTATTGCTGCCTGGATCTAAATTTCCCAGATAATACCAATTGCTATAAATTCTAGTAATTTTTTTGTCATTGATATATAAATGAGCATGACCTTCATTAGGATTACTACTTTGATTTACTGTTTCCGGGGCAAACTTAAAGTTAGTTAGCTTCAATTCTAAATTCCATCCTTTCATAGTATCCTTATAAGCAACTAAATCAACTTTAGGAATTGGTTTATCTGCTGGAATTTCTATTTTTTTATGACTATGATTCATACCTCCATGAGACTCATCAGCAATTAAATAGTTACTAGAAGAATTAACTGTTTTAGCAATTCCTAATCCCGCAGTTACAATTAATATGATTGATGTGAGTTTTAGTAGTTTTTTCATCCTTGTTTTTCCTTGATTTTATGATTTTTAATTTTGTTATGATGGGTAAGAGTAGTAAAAATGTCAAAAGACAAGCTGTCATACTGTAAGCATTCAGCCGTCAGCTATCAGCTATCAGCTATCAGCTATTGCTTTTAGTTAGTGATAAAAGCTTTATTAATTGAGAAGCGAAAAATCTTACTACAAAAGTCAGCTCTAAAGTCTATATTCATTTAAACCCTGTCCTTAAATACAGGGTCTTATTGCTGACAGCTGACGGCTAATAGCTGTTTGCGCAGCATTCCGCAGGAAATGCTTACGTCATACTTAAAAATTTAGAACGTAGGAAATATTTTCAGTACAAATTATATTATGTCCGTCTTGATAGTTAGTTAGGTTGAAAGTTTGAGATAGCGATCGTTATTTCATTAAAAAGCGTTTCCTGACGGAATGCTTCACAAACGTAAACAGGGTTTATAATTCAGCTTTTAAAAAGGGGATTTAAACTCCTCCTAAAATTAAATAACAAGCTAGAAGTTGGGGACTTAAACCCAAGCTTTTAGTGTGCTGAGTGCTGAAATGCTGATAGCTGAAATGCTGATAGCTAGTTAAAAGGAGAATATAAATTGAATAATATTAACAAACTCAAAGCTATAGAATTATTTTCTGGAATTGGTGGATTTTGTTTAGGAATGAAAGCTGCAAATATTGAAACTATTTGGGCTAATGATATTAACGAACTTTGCTGTCAGGTTTATCAAAGTAATTTTGGTAATGACTCAATAGTATTAGGTGATATTAATAAAATTCAGATATCAAAAATTCCCGAACATGATATTTTAACTGCTGGTTTTCCCTGTCAACCATTTAGTCAAGCTGGCAAAAAAATGGGAATTAGAGATAAAGTTAGAGGAACACTTTTTGAGCGGATTATTGAAATTATTCAAGCCAAACAACCCCAATATTTTTTATTAGAAAATGTCAAAAGAATCTTGACAATGGAAAAGGGGTATCATTTCCGAATAATTTTAAATGCTTTGGCTGCTTTAGATTATTTTATTGAATGGCGGATTATTAACCCAATAAATTTTGGTATTCCCCAAAATAGAGACAGAATTTTTATTTTTGGTACTAGAGCCAAATCAACACAAAAAATACTCGATTTAGAAAAATTTTCTGTATTTTTAACAGAGAAGGATATTGACAGTTTACCCTGGAATAAAAATAGCGAAATAGAAACATCTATGCAGCCTATTATTCATGGTAATAGCAAAAATTATCACTGGGGTATTGCATATAAAAATAAATTTTATAGTCAATCTTTACCTTTAATATCTGATATCAAACCCAGAAAAAAACTCAAAGATATTCTGCAACATGAATCAGAAATCAATACACAATTTGATTTTACTTCTGAAACTCTTGAAAGAATCAAACAGAGCAAAACTATCAATAGATATTGCAACGGTGTTGAAATATTATATAACCAGGGTGGAGGAGCGCGTCTTGGCTATACTATCTTCGGTATTAATGGGGTTACTTCCACATTAACTGCCTCTACTTCTAGACATTATGAAAGATATCAAGTTGACGATAAATTTCGCCGTTTAACTAATGTAGAATATGCTCGTTTAATGGGATTTCCTGATAATTGGTGTCGAGTTGCTAAAATTTATCACCAATATGCTTTATATGGTAATTCAGTTGTGCCAGATTGTGTAAAATGGATCTGTCAAAGAATTGGCAAACAAAACTTTAAATTTAACCATCGGACTTGGCAACAATTAACATTATTTAGTTAATTCAATATTAATCAATACACATCTCCATAAAAGAGGGAGTAGAGGGAAATAATTGATAATTTATGTGCGATAATTTATTTGATTTTTTATTATTGAAGATGTCTAATATATGAAAGAACTGACACTATCATTATTTAAAACTGAGGCAGCAATTTTTGTTAGACAGTTAACTGCTAGACCAATTTTTGATTTGTATGGTATTACCTATGGTAAAGCAATAGGAACTTATGTAGAACAAGCATTCAATAAATATTTAATATCCAAATATTTATATACTCCAGGGAGTGCAGCTAGTGGGATAGATTTTCCAGAATTAGAAGTAGATTTAAAGGTGACATCTATTCGACAACCACAATCATCTTGTCTGTTTCGAGATGCTAGTCAAAAAGTTTATGGGTTAGGCTATCATCTACTTGTCTTTGTGTATGAAAAAATAGATAATCAAGAATTACGAGAAGCAAGTTTAAATTTTAAAAGCGCGATATTTGTAGCCAAAGAAAAAACAGGAGATTATCAAACTACACGAGGTTTACTAGAAATTATCAATCGTAATGGTAATCAAGATGATGTAATAGGATTTTTAGAAGACCTTCAATAATTGATAATTGATAATGGATAATTGATAATTACCTCGGGTTTTAACCGTTACGGAATTGAATATAAGGAAATATTATTTCTTCTCTTGGTCGATGGGCCAGCGCAGGTTTCCTCGCCATCGCACCCTACGGGAAGCTTTCCTTACGGAATGCTATCGCAAACGCTAACGACCGCTTTTTTCCTCTTAAAAGGGTCGGCTTTAAACCAGAATTATTTAATTATTAATTATTAATTATTAATTATTCGGTAATCTTCCTTTAGATGAAATAGAACGTGAAATTTTGGCTGAAATAATAATAAAAGAACCTCCACAACAGGGTTATATTACTATCTCTAATGCTTTGCAATGGAGATTACAATATAGAAGAATTATTGAACAAGCAGAAATTGGAAATATAGCTGGAGTGGAAAATATTCTGGTTTAAAATATCTATCAAATATAGCAGAAGGAAAAAGGAAGAAGGAAGAAGGAAGAAGGAAGAAGGAAGAAGGAAGAAGGAAGAAGAAAAAATATTGCTTTGTCTGAATTTTAGGCTTTTAATATGTCCTAACCTTTCCTTCGACTGCAATAATAGGTAATATCATGTATCTTTAAATACTCACAAATAACATTTATCAAAATAATTGGGTCTAAAACCCCACCTTTTAAGGCGAAATATTTTTGGAGAGTTGCTCACGCATCCCCTACTTCCCCTCCTATGAGGGGTTAGGGGTGGGTTAACTTCTGACTTCTGACTTCTGACTTCCTTAATAGCTAGGGGCTATTTTCTAGTTCAGTAATTAACAATTAACAATTAATAATTACCTCTTCTTAAAACGGATAGGATTGACTAAAAGGATTTTTTTTGATTTTATCCCCTTAAAAGGGGAGGGTTCAAGGTGTGAATTGTTGAATGAATAATTATTAACTATAAACTCTTAATTATTAATTATTAATTATTAATTATTAATTATTTGGTAATGCTCTACAAACGCAAATATCCCGTACAGGAATAGGGAGTTTCGGAGTAGGGAATGGTGGGATATTTCAGATATTTTCAAGAGAATCAAAAAGAGTATTTTTATTAAGTATAATTAATTATCCCCGTTCTAAAAGCACATAATTAATCCAGTCAAAATCGTCAATTTGAAAATGTGTAGAAAGGTGCAAAAATGAAAATATATAAATAGAATTTGCTTAATTTTTCCAAGCAATTCATAAATAGAGGAAAATCTCCACAAAAATTATTCAATTATTGCTAAATCAAAAGCAAGAAAATACAAAAACTTGCCAAATAAAAAGACTTGTGCATTAATAACTAAGATATTCCGAATAAATAGATGACTTATGCTAGAAATTAGTGACTTATTTGATGAAAACCTTTATCTAAATTTCAACCCCGAAATTGCAGAAGCAGTAAACAATGGCATCGTACAAAGCGGCTTCGACCACTTTATTCGCTTCGGTCAATTTGAAGGGCGAGACCCCAGTATTTTTTTTGATACTAACTTTTATTTAACCAATAATCCAGATGTTGCTGCCTTAGTTCAACAAAATTCAATTACTCCCATTCAACATTTTATTCAAGTCGGTCAATTTGAAAATCGCGACCCTAATTCTCAATTTAATACCGATATTTATCTCCAAACAAATCCAGGTGTTGCTGATGCAGTTCAACAAAACTTATTAACTTCCATCGAACATTTTGTTAATTTTGGTATTGCTGAAAATAGATTATTTTCCCAAAATTTTATCGGCACAATATTTGATGTAGTTGTTACAAGTGCAGCTAATAATGGTAACGATGCAGCCATTCGTTTTGATGGTTTAACTGGTCGATTAATTGGTGAATTTCCTAATGGTGGAGAATTAACCGACCCCAGGGATATTGTACAAGAAATTGATGGGTCTAATACTGTTTTAATTAATGGTGGAAATGACAATGTTTTACGCTTCGATGCTACTACAGGAAACTTCATCGAAACATTTACTGAATTTCCCGAATTAAATGGTGGTGGTGCCGTTTTTGGACCAGATAATAATTATTATGTAGGGGCGCGATCGCTAGGTTCAATTGTACGTTTCAACGGTCAAACTGGAGATTTTATTGATGAGTTTATTCCCTCAGAATTAGTAGATTTTCCTAGAGGTTTTGTATTTGGTTCCGATGGCAATTTTTACTTAGGAAATGGTGCAGACCCAGCAACAGGTGGTGGCGGTGGTACAGTTATTCAATATGATGGTCTCACAGGTCAGGTATTGAATCCTAATTTTGTCAATGACCCTGAATTAAGTCCCCTAGATGTGATTAATGGTCTGGATGGTAATATCTATGTCAGCAGTGAATTTCCATTTGGTCAGGATGATTCGGTAGCTACTGTTCGCGTGTATGATGTTGAGACAGGAGGGTTGTTAGATGTACTGGATGCTGGTTTGGATGCAGAGGGAGTGCCAATATTGGATGCGCCAAGGGGGTTAGGTTTTGGACCTGATGGTAATCTCTATGCTAGTAGCACTGGTACTGGTAGTGTGGTTCGTTTTGATGGCGCAACGGGTGACTTTATAGATGTATTTGTTGAGTTTCCTCAGTTGAATGGTCAAGCATTAAATTTCGTTCCTGCGGAAAATTAAGCCCAATTAATATGATACAGTAGGTTGGGTTAAGCGGAAGCGCAACCCAACAAAACCTTACTATTGTTGGGTTTCGGTTCCTCAACCCAACCTACATTAACGACATTTAAATTTATGGTTAGGGATGAGGGAGTAATTAAATATAATTGTCACTGGGTTAAAGGCGAACCTGTGGCAAACTATAGCATTACTGATTTAATGAAAAAGCGGGATTTAATGTACTCGTTAGGATTAATTGGCGTTTATGAAAATGGCATTGGTTTTGGTAATGTCAGTCAGAGAATAAATGACTCAAATCAATTTATTATTACTGGCACTCAAACCGCAAATTTAGAAACTTTAGGACCAGAACTTTACACGGTAGTTACTGATTTTAATATTGAGGAAAATAGCCTAACTTGTTGCGGACCTGTCAAAGCTTCTTCTGAATCTTTAACTCATGCTGCTATCTATTATTATCAACCAGAAATTATGGGTATTATTCATATTCATAATTCTCAGCTTTGGCAAGAACTTATGTATAAAGTTCCTACTTCTAATCAAGAAGTACCTTATGGTACTCCACAAATGGCAAAAGAAATGCTTCGTTTGTTTGATGAAGAGAAGTTAGGAGTAGAAAAAATATTAGTAATGGCAGGTCACGAAGATGGGATAATTTCTTTTGGGAAAGATTTAGATGAAGCTGCTAATATTTTGTTGAATTTTTATTAGGCATCTCCAGAAAAGAAGGGGGAGTAGAGCAGTAAAGACGTTGCATGCAATGTCCGAGAGCGAGAAGTAAACATAAGAATAATTAACAATAACTGGGGTGCTAAATTTAATCTCCCCTACTCCCCTACTCCCCACCCTCTTTACAGCGCTTTTCAAATTGATGAACCACATTTTCACAGATAAAAATCGTGTAGGGGCGATTTCCTACGGAATGCTCCGCAAACGCGAATCGCCCCTACTGTGGTTTACCCAAATGAAAACCGCTGTAATCTAATTACACCGATGCTACCGGATTTGATATAACTTCTAACTCCTGACTCCTGACTTCTGACTTCTGACTTCTAAAGACTTATCCATACCCAGTATGTTGACGAATTTCAGGAGGATGAAAAGCAAGTACAATTCTATGCTTCGGTACTCCAGCACCAACAAGTTCATCCGTAACACCATCTTCTATACCATCGTAGTGAATCCAAATTTTATCATTGCAGATTTCAGCATGGACAATAGTACCATATACACGGCGACCATCTTCCCATCCTTCATGGACTAACAGAAAATGGTTGCGATCGCTACTAACAATCGTGTATGTTTTCACATCACCATAGCGGTAAGGAAGATCGGCGTAGTATTGCAAAATTTTTATCAGTGTTTCACGCCATTTTTCTACGTCTAAGAGTTGATTTGTGGTTTCCATTGAATAATTTCCTCAATTTTGGCATCAAAAACAAGCAGACGAAAACCAGGTTCTTCTAATAAAAGTTGTCCAACTTCCTCCTGAAAAAAGGTTTCAAAAACATTGCGCTCGACTGCTAAATATATTTGACGTAATGGGTCTTGTTTCTTGAGTATTCTATTATATAAAAAAAATTGCCCCCATGCTTTTTCAAGTTCATTAACTAAAGAAGGACTAATAAAAGTTTTTACTTCCACAGCTACTTTGGCAGCACCTCGTTCAGCAGCAATCAACTTTTCAGCACCCAGATCGACTAATACATTACGAGTACCAATTTTGAGAATCAGTGGATCGTCAGTAATAATCCAACCATCTTTAATTAAGGCAGTTTTGACAGTATCGTGATGAAAGTCTCTAGCAGCCATTAGGCAGTTTTTCTGTAGTTTGATATTTAATTAATTGTAGGTTGGGTTAAGGGACAGCGCAACCGTTCTACTAAACTTACCCAAACTTACCCATGCGTGATTACATAAGCTTTGGAGTTAGCTTCCTGTTTCACTGAAGACCACCGACCGCAGTCTGTAACTTATCTTCTCCACAGGCTTAAATTCGCTTGGAACTCAAGCTACTGATTCACATAGTTTTTCAGGTTGACAGCAGCATTAAAATCTCTATCAGCCTGAAAACCGCATTCACTACACTCATAAGTTCTCAAATGTAATGGCATTTTCTGTTGATGCCCACAGCTTGAACATATTTGAGAACTTGGATAATATCTATCCGCTATTACTAATTCACTGCCGTACCATTCACATTTGTATGTAAGCTGACGTTTAAATTCATAAAAACCACAGTCTGCTATGGCACTTGCTAGTTTATGGTTTTTCAACATTCCACTGACATTCAAATCCTCAATTACTATGGTGCTGTGATTTTTAGCTAACCATGTTGTGAGTTTATGTAGTGCATCTACTCTGATGTCAGCTACTTTTTTGTGTGATGAAGCTAGTTTTTTTACTGCTTTGCGTCTGTTTTTGGAGCCAATAACTTTTTTATTGACTGCACGTTGATGACGAACTAATTGTTTTTTTGCTTGTCTATAGGCTTTTAAATTGGCAAATTTACTGCCATCAGAACAGGTTGCTAATGTATTTATTCCTATATCTACACCTATAGTTTCTCCAATTTTTTCTGTTGGGCATGGTTCAAAATTGTATTTAAAACTGATGTACCAATTATCTGCTTTTTTTGAGATAGTGACGTTTTTTACTGGTACAGAGGGTAAGATTTCATAAGTTTTTACTACTCCTATTCTGGGTAGTTGTATGTAGTTTCCTTGGAAAATCTTAATACTTCCTTCTAAGTAAAAGCTATCTTTTCTACCTTTTTTCTTAAAGAGTGGGAATCCACGTTCAGGAATAGTTAGAAAGTTTTTAAATGCCCTCTCTAAATCTCTTAATGCTTGCTGGGGGGCACATTTAGATACCTCATAGTACCAGGGATTAATTGATTTAACTTCAGCTACTAAACGTTTATGCAAGGTAATTGCACTTGGGCGTTTTTTAGTTTCTTCGTACTCTTTTATACAAGTTGCTAACCCCCAGTTATAGGCATGACGTGCAACTCCTGCGTGTTTGGCAAGTATTGTTTTTTGCTGGTTGTTAAGTTTTAACTTGGTCTTGATTGATTTCATTGGAACTGGTAAACCATGAAAAAAAGTATTTGATAACTTAGGAGAATTTAAGATACCATAGCAGATAATCAGCAGGTTTTCAAGATTTATTGAGATTTTTCCAACGCATGTCCAATTATTCGGCTTCAGTAGTTAGCCCTACAAAAAAGGGCGTTGCTGAATACTTGGATGATTTCGGTGCTCCACGGGGACATGGAGACAGGTCAACATGGGGATTATAGTTTCTGCTCTCTGACAAAATCATCCCACAATTATGCAATGCCCAAAAAAGTTGTATCTGTTGTGGGATTTCATTTCCTCAACCCAACCAATGACTAATTCCTAACTACGACGTTTGTATCTGAATAAAGGGATCGCTACTAAACCTAAAATTCCCATTGTGCTTGGTTCGGTAACTAATTATTTGGGTATTGAGGCGATCGCCATATCCAGTGTTGAAACATATTCGTCTTACATTGTATTATTGCGACATACGCAATAAAAGAGAACGAACACCGAGACCACCCAATAAAAATAGACCAAAAATTGAACCAGGTTCGGGAACTGATTCTGCTTGCTCCCCCAAAGTGCCGCCGTCAGCTTCGGAGGCGGTGACAATAGTGACCGCATAACCAGGACGAGAACCAGCATCGTTGATTGATAAATAACCAGGGATATCTTTCTTGAAACCTGCGTGAGAAGATGTACGCCAGTTACTCAAACCTGCGGTTGTTAAGCCTTCATTTACTGGAAAGTCTGAGGTTTCTGTAGGAATAACCACGCTTTCTGTGTTGAAATATGAGACATAACCTTCTAACTCATCCTTCAAAAAAGAGCGATCGTTTAACCACCACCGCCGATTCCTGGGGTGTGTATCATAAACGCCATCGCTCAAAGCCACAATACCCATGGCTTCTCCACTACCTGCCCAGTTAACAGCATTGACTAAGAAACCTAGAGGACCGTTAGGACGAGGACCAGGCTTACCACTATAGTGATTGTCAGCATCTTGACCGCTTAAGAAAGTACGGTCGCCCCTAGCTGTAGATATGGCTTCTTTGTTATTCAAAATCCCAATGGGGTCGAAATTTAATATCGAGTTGCTATAGCCAAATCCGATCGCTAAAACATCATAATCAGAAAAGTTGGGTGCGGGGTCTTGGGGATTCCAGAAAGTGAGATTCCAATCTAAACTGCCGTCTCCTTCTGGGTCAAATGTTGGTGCTAGAGCAGCTAACTCTGAGATGTTGGCATTGTAAGCATCGGTCTGACCGTACCAGAGAACATTAAGGGATGCTGCATTAGCAATAGAGGCAGACAAAATACCGAAAGTAGTAGCAACAACTAAGATGGCTTGATTGATTAGGCGATGTTTTTGATTATTCATAATTATTTCCATGATGAACAAAATAGTTGTAGGGGCAAACGGCCGTTTGCCCAAGAGTGTTGAGGCGATCGCGAATTTCTATCAACCAATACCTGAAACACATTTGTCTTATTTTGTATTATTGCGACATACGCAACAAAAGAGAAGCAAGATGTGAACTCGGAGGTCGCTCTCTCAAAAATAGCGATCGCGAATTTCCATCGACTAATACCTGAAACACATTTGTCTTATTTTGTATTATTGCGATATACGCAATAAAAGAGAAATGATGATGTTAACTCGGAGGTTGATATTTGAATTAAGCGATCGCGAATTTCTATCGACTAATACCTGAAGTACATTTGTCTTATTTTGTATTATTGCGACATACGCAATAAAAGAGAAATGATGATGTTAACTCAGAGGTCGATATCTCAAAAATAGCGATCGCGAATTTCCATCGACTAATACCTGAAGTACATTTGTCTTATTTTGTATTATTGCGATATACGCAATAAAAGAGAACGAATGCCTAACCCACCCAAGGCAAACAGACCTAATATTGAACTGGGTTCTGGAATAGATTCTGGTAATTCTGGATTGTCTATGGGTGTGGTTTGACTCCCTGGATCAAAGCTAGTACCTATATGTGCAACTTTATTGGGACTGTATGAAAATAGATTCTCATATATATTGATGGTGCGGTTGCCCCCGTTTTCATTTAATACATGAGTCCCGATAGGTACGTTTGACGTGGATAATCCCTGTAGGTGATTGGTGAAAAAGTCAGAACCAACGGAGTTAGGAGCTAGCATGGAGTCGCCGACGAAAGAGCCGTTTGAGGTAATATAATTAATGCCAGTGAAAAAATTATCGAAGCCAAAGTTAGCAAGAATTTGGTTGGCAGTATGGGCAAAGTCATTATGATCTGTGCCAATGAAAATACCACCTCCAGCATCCTGTAGTGCTAATGCTTGGTTAACTGTCATTGCCCCAGCAGAAGAAGTCATGGTATTGGTGTTTTTGTTGCGGAAGGCAAAGGAGCTATCGAGGATGAATTCTGGCTGCTTATTTATCGACCAAATATTGAGAGCATCTAAGTCTGCTGCATTGAGAAGATAAGTTTTATAGATGCTTGCATCAAACCAAATTTGGTCGTAATAGTCGATAGGTTTAGCATTGAGAAAGGATGCTAGATTTCCTGGAACATGGGTTTGCACAAAATCAACATCGAATACATTGCCATCTTCATAGTTATCAATAAACTCAGCAATCTCACTGCGAAAATCTCTTACGCTAGTAGTACCCCAACCACGGATTGAGTTTAGGTAGAGAATATTGCTAGTTGCTGTGGCAGGGAGGACAACAGCTAGTTGCAGAATGAAAAAGGAAAGTAAGGGTTGAAGTGTTTTTTTGATCATCATAGGATTTGTCATGGTTAAGTATTTGAATTGAACGGAAAAGAAATTGTAGGTTGGGTTTTGTTGCGCAACATATTTGGGGAGCATTCCTTAGTGGTACTTAAACATTTTTTGGTCGAAAAGATGCGTCAAAGTCAGTCTAGATAGTTGACCTCTAAAGTTAGGGTTGAGTCGATCACTTCAATTATCTTTTCGACGGGCGATCGCTCCTAAGCCGAATGTACCCAGAAGTGCCAAACTTATGATAGAAGTAGGCTCAGGCACAACTTCTGTTTGAAAAGTATATTGAGCTGTTACACCAGATTGGTCTGTAACGGTAACGCTAGATGTATAAACTCCTCGTCCTCCATAACTCCAGGCTCCTTTACCTTCTGTTCCCTCGAAATCAATTTCACCATCTCCATTAAAATCCCAAGAAAATACTAGATCGTTAGGATTTTCAAAATCAAAAGCTGAAGCCGAAAAGTCAAATTTTTCTCCATTTTTGACTACAACCTTTGACTGAACTTGGGTAAGTTTAGGGGCTAAATTAATACCAGAAAACGTAAAAGTGTGGTCATCAAAATCCTGGTCTCCGCCACCGAATATGTCTTCAAAACCAACTCTGGCAACACCAGGACTTAAATAGGTAACTTTAGCATGGGGGATGCCATCGGGATTGCGGCTAGCTTCACCTGTGTAATACCAATGGCCAGTATCGAAAACTTGCAATCCAAAAAGGAGTTCTGCTCCTGGTGAGACGGCACCTAAATTTACAATTTTTCCGGTTTCTCGGTTCGAGGCAATGGGTATGCGATGGGGTGAAGTCAGCCACAGGTAGCTATCAAAACCTGCTTCGGAAGGTAAAACGGATACGGTTACATCGCTGCCACTAGCATAGAGGCGTGTGCCCAATTGGGGGTAACTGGGGGATGCTTGGTAGAGGATGGCTGCTTGAGTGGCATTGGCAAAGGAAGCAACAGACAATAAGGAGGCAATGGTACTGGCAATGGGTAAATTGAAGAAAAGTTTCATAGTTTTCTCCCGATAACGGTTAATTAATAGAACTTGAAATTAGAGGCTGTTTGGGCAAAAGTTTTAGGTCGAAGGAATCAAATTGTGATATAGCAGTCGAAGCAAAGGTTAGGACAGATTAAAAGCTTAAAACTCAGACAACGCAAGGTTTTTCCTTCTTCCTTCTTTCTTCTTCCTTCTTTCTTCTGCCATACTAACTAAATCAGTAACCAACCAAGGTATTTTCAAACTCCCCAAAGGAAATTTGACTCTCCGGTTTAACCTCATTACGTAGTTAAGTATAGAATAGGCAAATCCAAAAATTGTCGAAGATCGACAGTTAAGATCGACAACTTTTTGGAAAATCTCAAAAGCAGTCATAGCAATACATTCAGGATAAATTTAGTTAAAATCGACAGGAATATTTTTCAGCCTTGTCGATAATCGACAACATTAATTATGAGGGTGTTACAATAATGAAATGAAAGTTAGAAGACCTAGTTATGTCCTAACGACAGCAGGACAAAAGAAAATTTATCAGAAATTTCCTCAAGGATACAATTGCAGTCAAATTGCCAGAGAAGCTTTGATGCATCGCACTACTGTGGCAAGAATTATGCAAAAAAATCAAGGGGTGAATTTGAGCAACCTGGAAAAAATTTTTAACTGTCTTAATTTAGATTTAGAAAAAACAGATTATGAAGAAGTACAAAATCTTGAAGAAGGAAGAGGGAAGAGGCGGTGCGACCCCGCGACGACGCCAGTCGCAAGCGGTCAGACCCCGCGTCGCCGTCAGGCGCAAGGGAATGCTGACCAAGAGAGGGAATGCGCACCAAGAGAGGAAGAAGGAAGAGGGAAGAAGTGGATGGGGACTCAAACTCCAACCAATTCTCAACACCTTGTAGATGGCTGGGTATTAAACCCAAAAGAAAAAGATAAATTACAAAAGTATGTTGAACGCCCATTAATCGAACAACAGGTTTACAAAAGTCTGTTATTTACTGACTGTATCCTGAGAATAAAAGCTCCTAAAAAAATGGGAAAAACTATCTTGATAGACTTGGTGTTAGAGGAATTAAAGGCAAAGGAAAAATATCGGACTGTGTCTATTAGTTTTTGGGAAGCTGACAATAGTCATTTATCCAAATTTAATAGTTTTTTGCGTTGGTTATGTGCCAATGTTAGTAGTCAACTAGAACTACCTGTTCAATTAGATAACTGGGATAATTTAACTAAAAATTTTGGCGAAAAAATGACTTGTACTAATTACTTTGAACAATATGTATTGCCGAAAATAGACCAGCCATTGGTTTTATTTTTAGATAATTTAGAGTTACTTTTTCTCAACGATAATATCTGTCAAGAGTTTTTAGGGATGCTCCGTTCCTGGAATGATAAATCTAGTAGAAATTCTCTTTGGCAAAAATTACGGTTAGTTCTATCTTATGCTCCTAATACTGATATTAAAATTAATCCAAATCAATCGCCTTTTAATATAGGTACGGTGATTGAGTTACCAGAGTTTACTCTCGAACAAGTTCAACAATTCGCTGAAATTTATCAACTTAATTGGGATGAATTTCAAGTGAGGGAACTAATGAATATGGTGGGAGGTCATCCTTATTTATTAGAGTTGACTTTTCGCACTTTTAAAACTTGTAATGACATGACTTTAGAGAAAATTTTAGAAACTGCTCCGACAAAAGATGGTATTTATCATAGTCCTCATTTACAAGAATATTTAGCTATTTTAAAACAGCATTCATATTTAGCTAAAGTTTTTCTGAGTATCATTAAGGACGAGTATTTAGGTGGTATGGAAAGTCATGGTATTAAAACATTGATTAATTTAGGATTAGTCAAATATGAAGATGGAAAAGTGTTAGTTAGGTGCGAGCTTTATCGGTTATATTTTGAAAATTATTTGGGAGATGTCTAATGAGCGTAAGTTCTGAATCTAATTTTAATTATAAGGTGGGAGGTAGTCTGGATTTTAATTATCCTAATTATATAGAGCGATCGGCAGATATAGAGATTTATAAAACTCTGGAAAAAGGAGAATATTGTTATGTTTTTAATGGGCGACAAACGGGTAAGTCAAGTTTAAGAATTAGGACTGCGAAACGACTGAAAAAGGCAGGAATTGCTTGTGTGGAAATAGATTTAATGGCAATTGTGGGTGAGGGAAGTAATGTCGGACAAATTTATGCTGGGATTGTACAAGAAATAGCTAGTGGTTTGCTATTGGAAGTTGACTGTTTAAGTTGGTGGTTAGAAAGGGAAAAGTTAGAACCTCAAGAACGTTTGATTGAGTTTATTGAGCAAGTAGTTTTTACTGAGGTTGATAAAAATATTGTAATTTTTATTGATGAAGTAGATTGTTTGGGAATATCTGATTTATCTCTGGAAGTTTTTCTGGGTTTGATTAAATCTTTTTATCAAAAACGAGAAAATAATTCAGCATATCAACGTTTAATTTTTGCTTTGTTTGGCGTGGTAGAAATTTCTGATTTTTCCCATACTATTATTGGTAATGTAATTGAGTTTTCAGGTTTTGAATTGACCGCAGCTTTACCTTTGGCAGAAGGATTATTAGAAAAAGTAGACCGCCGTCAAGAGGTTCTCAAAGAAATAATTTATTGGACGGGAGGACAACCATTTTTAACACAAAAATTATGTCAATTAGTTTTAACATCTCCCACTAAAATTCCCACAGGTTCAGAAAAAAAGGAGGTGGCAAAATTGGTATTATCAAATATTATTGACAACTGGGAATTTCACGACGAACCACAACATTTAAAGACTATCCGCAACCGTCTACTGAATAGCAAATATTCCACTGACAAATTACTAAAGTTTTATCAGAAAATTTTACAAAGGGGCAAAATATCCGTGAAAAATAATCCCCTAGAGACAGAATTAAAATTAGTAGGATTAGTGAGGAAAGAACAAGGAAAAATCAAAATTTATAATCCCATCTATGCTCAAATTTTTAACCAAAGTTGGGTAGAAAAAGTCTTAGCAGACAAATATCCCACCAGAATAAACGACCATATTCGATGGGTGGGTTTATTATTGCTATCTTTGGCAAGTTTCCGTTTACTATTTCCCCAACTTTCTGTAGAACTAAACGAATGTGGAATTAAGAACTATTTTGCTGCTCAATATCAACTTGCTCGGTTTTACTTCCAATGTGCTTTACTCTTAAAACCCAATTACAAAAAAGCACACTATAACCTGGGTGCAACTTATGAAAAACTACAGCAATTTGAGAAAGCACGGAATGAGTACAATATTGCCGAGGGAGTTTCAGAAGCTTATAGCAACCTAGCTCGACTTTGTATCCAAGACAAGCAATATTCCGAAGCTATTACCCTACTCCAAAAAGGTTTGCAGAAAAAGAAAGCTCAAACCGATCCAGTCCTTCGCTATGCTTTGCTCAAAAATATGGGTTGGGTATTGTTGGAACAACAGCGTTATCCAGAAGCAGAAAGTTACTTGTGCGAGGCCATTGAATTGATGGATACTCGAGCGATCGCTTATAAATTACTGGCGCAGTTACTGGAAGCGAAGGGAGATCGGGAAAAAGCACGAACTATCTGGCAAAAATTTCGGCAGTATGCTCTCAATGAGTCAAGACAAGAATATGAGTATTAGACACCGGGGGTGGAGATGGGGGGATGGGGAGTGTGGGAGGTGTGGGGGGTGTGGGGAGTGTGGGAGGTGTGGGGGGTGTGGGGAGTGTGGGAGGTGGGGGGGGAGTGGGGGGGGTGGGGGGGGAGGGTAGAGTGGGGGGTGGGTGGGAAGAGTGTCGAGTAGGGGAAGAGTGTA
>NZ_JAAHGO010000039.1 GCF_010672455.1 Okeania sp. SIO2C9
CGGAACTTGGATCGATGATCCTAACGCTTCGGGAAATTCTGGCACTACTGAGGTTGGAGAAATCCTGTCTCAGCAACCAGGGTCGTAGAACGAAGAATCCTCCGCGCTTCAGCCGGAGGAGTGTCAATGAACTCATTAAGAAATTACCCATTAAACTATAGAGGCTAATAAAATTTATGCACATAGAAAAGCAATCTAGTATTGATTCTGCAGAACTAAGTCGTAGGTCTGAAGAGCTGATTAGAGCTGCATCTAATCGTTATCGCGTTGTGGTACAAGTAGCTAATCGTGCCAAACGCCGTCGTTATGAAGATTTTGATAATATGGATGAACAATTAATGAAACCTGTTATCCGTGCTGTAGTCGAAATGTCCGACGAATTGATGCAGCCAGAAATAATTAGTGATGTAAGCAGTAGCATAGTATAGGTAAATATAATAGTAGTTATTTGATAATAGCCATGAGCAAGAAGCGGTGGCTCAAATATTTCAAGATTATTATCATCACAGTAATGGTTTGCGCTAGTATCGAAGGGTTATGGACTTCTCTGGCGATTACAGCAAACCCTTCTGCTCATTATCTGTTAGAAACAGTTGCAGACCAAGAAAATTTTGAAGACTCAATTAAAATTGTCCAACGCCGAGTTAGACCCACAGAAGTATGGCCATTTGTATATGAAAAAATACCAGATTTGCCATTAGAAAATAATTATATATCTCAAGAAACGGGTGAAGTAGATACTGAAGAAACTCTAGTGTCACGTTTAATTCGGTATCATCTATATGTTAAAGGGCGTGCTCCCAATTATCGGTTTGACTGGAAATTAACATTAGCAGATTATCTTGGGGCGAATGATTATCTACAGTCATCGGTGTATCCAGGAAACGATGCTTTAACTAAAAATCCAATGGAGGGCGATCGTGAAGCTATTCAAAGTTTAACTCGCTCTCAAAGGGAAACTTTAATTAATAGATTAGTAAATATTTTTAGTGGCGATCCTAACCCTCCATCAATACCAGATGTATATCAGAGAGATAACTCTGGACGTTCAGCTCCTAGAACGCCAATTATTCCCCAGCCAGGAGATGCAGATTTGCTGAGGCCATAAAAATGGGACGGATAGTCAAAAGTGGAGCTGGTTGGCGGTTAGGGTTGAATCCTAAAGCAGAAAAATTTCAGGGTTTAGTTGCTGGAGATGAGTGGTCAATAGAACTAACAGAAAAAGAACTTGAGGATTTTTGCAGATTATTAGACCAGTTAAATAAAGCTATAAATCAGATTTCAGATGAGTTGATGGATCAAGAGAGAATAGTCTGCGAAGCTGAAAGTGATTTGCTCTGGATGCAGGTAGAAGGGTTTCCAGAAAGTTATACTGTTAAGTTCATTTTAAATCAAGGGCGCAGGGGAGAAGGAAAGTGGCCTGTACAAGCTGTGCCTGGTTTAGTCCAGGCCGCACAAATGTTAAAAGTTTTTTAACTCAACTGTTTCTTATAGCATAAGGAAGAAGGAAGAAGGAAGAAGGAAGACAAAAGAGTGAAGAGGGAAGAAGGCGTTTAGTTATCTAGGAGAGAGGTAAAAATCTTGCGTTGTCTGAGTTTTAAGCTTTTGAAATGTCCGCGCCCTCTCCTTCGACTGCTATAATTATCCGATGTATAAGAAATATCCTTCTCACAATATAATAATTAATTGCAAAAGTGTAATATAGTGTTATAGTATATAAATGGTTGTCGGGGCGTAGCGCAGCTTGGTAGCGCACCACTTTGGGGTAGTGGGGGTCGTGGGTTCAAATCCCGCCGCTCCGATTTTAACAGATATGATTGAAAAGTCCAACACTATCCTATAAGATTATGTTGGGTTAGGAAGAGGCTGTTAACGAAGTCAGAACTCAGAACTCAGAATTTAGTTATTTTTTTTACGTGGATTTTGAGCAACCCTCCAAAAATATTTCGCCAATGCTGGGTTATTAGATATAAGTTATTTTGATAAATATACGGAATTAATTATAGCATTCAAAGGGAAGGACACAGACATATCAAAAGTTTAAATTTCAGACAATGCAAGATTCTTCCTTCTACTACACTTTGGCACAAAACTCCTAATCAATTGTCAGCAAGAGATTGTTATTTCTTCAAAAAATCTTTTGTAATTGCCTACTCCGGATGGTAAATAATACTATCTGAATATTTATTTGATAGAATCTACTTCCATCTGTAACACTACAGATGGTTTTTTATGTGAAAGATATGGTGTTGAGGGTTGTTTCAAGTAAAAAATTATACAAAGAATTGAAGATTTCCCGCATTTTCTGGTTTATAATAGGATTTATATTAACTTTTTGGATTAGTTATCAACAGTTTGCAGGTAGTTTAGAAACACCTCAAGCTTTATTTGTACTTGGTGGGGCCATAGAAAGAGAAGTTTTTGCGGCAGAATTTGCTCGCCAACATCCCCAGCTAGATATCTGGGTGTCTTCTGGCACTAACCCGGAATATGCCGACTGGTTATTCTCTAGGAGTGGTATTTCGCAAACTCGCTTACATTTAGATTATGATGCCGTAGACACTGTAACTAATTTTACTACAATGGTAGATAAATTAAAATCTCACGGTATTACAAGTGTTTATTTAGTTACTTCTGATGACCATATGCTTCGTGCCCAAGTTATAGGGGAAATTGTTTTGGGTAGCAGGGGCATTAGTTTTGAGCCAATGCCTGTACCTTCTGGGCGATCGCCCGAACCCATTGAAAAAGTTATTAGAGATGGCATTAGAGCGATTTTATGGGTAACTACTGGTTATACTGGTGCAGGACTGGTAGTTCCATTATCTTCTTGAGTAGCATCAGATTCTTGTACTAAAACAAAAGGTTGTACTATCAAAGCATTAAATTTTTTACTATCATTACTATTCCAAATTGACAACTGTTCGGCTGAGGGCTTATAAATAAGTTCTCGGCTAATCCAGTCTTGCACAGAAGATGTATTATCAGAAGCGATCGCTACTCCCACATCTAATAAATCTAAATTTTTGCCGACAATTACTACCGCATCACGTTTTACATGGGGTACTAACCAATCCCATTCCGCTACATCCAAATTTTCGGCCAATTGTTCTCTAATGTCCTGCATTTCTTTTTAACTAATTTTAACAAAACTCAATATATCAACGTCCTAAATCGTGCATTTTGTTAATTATATCTGCACATTTTTGACTTATTAATTCTAGCTCTTGTTTCTTAGTTGATTCTGGAGGTGGTATAAGTTCTCCAATTCTGACAGTTATTGGTACAGAATTAGCTATTAAACCTTGACGTTTCACTGCATGAGTACCCCAGATACAAACCGGTAATAATGGTACTTTTGCCTTTGCCGCAATTAAAGTCGCCCCCAATTTTGGTTCTGTAATTTTACCATCAGAAGTCCTAGTTCCTTGTAAAAATATACCTACTGCCCACCCCTGTTCTAAACTATTGAGTGCTGAACGAATAGCACTCCGGTCTGCCGACCCTCTTTTAACTGGATATGCTCCATATAATGTAATAATCTGCTTCAAAACGGGTACTTGAAATAATTCCTCCTTCGCCATATAAGCAACAGGTCTTTTCATACAAACAGAAACTATTGGAGGGTCTAAGTCACTGGCATGATTACTAACTACGACTAATGGCCTTTGTTGTGGAACATTTTCTGCACCATAAATATTATTGCGAAAATAAAACTTAAGTATAGGAACTATTACTGACCATTTTAATAAGCGATAAAGAATTAAATTCTCGACTGGTTCACGATTTCTAGCCACAAGATATGACCTTGATTTTAGGTTAAGTTAGTTCATCATCATAACCTATAGCAGGCAACAGGCAACAGGCAACAGGTAACAGGTAACAGGCAACAGGCAACAGGTAACAGTGGGAAAATAATTTCTCTGTCTTAATATTCATCATCAACATAAGTCAAACACCAACTCGTTCCTTGCTATATCAGTTTTTTGCTGCAGAAGGTTAAGCATTTCCTGCGGAATGCTGCGCAAACAGCTTTCAGCTTGCCTCATAAGGTTGGAACTACGTTATCTTTTCTTTTGCGAGTTTAATACCCCCATCGTCACTTGCGGTGCTTAAAATTGTTTGGGGGTATAAGAAACGGAGTGGCGTGTCAAGACTATCCATCAGCAATTTTCCCTTCTGCCTTTTGCCTTCTTCAATCTCAAGGTATAAAATCTGCCTGTTGTACAAGTTGTTGACCTTGGGTTGATAAAGCTAATTCTAGAAAATTTTTTACCGCTAAACTTGTTTGATTTGGTACTGCTAAAAACACACTACGACTCAGGGGATAATTATCATTATTAGGAGTAGTTTGATTTACAGGTGAAATTCCGTTTATTGGTACAATTCTAACGGTGGTTTGATTTTTTGCCTGAGCTACTGTGGTATAGCTAATTCCATTATTGTTCAATTCTCGTAAAATTGGAGTTGTGACATCTGTTTTATATGTAATAAAGTTTGAACTATCTGGAGCAAAAAATTTTCCTAATAAGACAACATCTTGAAAGAAATTGTAGCTGCCACTTTTGGGAGAACGGTTAATAACTTTTATCGGCAAATCATCACCACCTACTTCTGACCAATTGATTATTTTTCCTTGATAAATATCTTTGAGTTGGTCTAATGTTAAGCTTCCTTTCTAGGGATTATTAATTCCGACTACTACTGCTAAAGCATCTTTGGCAATAGGAATTAATTTAATGTTTCCTTGAAGGCTCTCTTCTGGTAGTAAAGTACGGGATGTTGCTGCTATTTGTACTCTATTTTCTTATAAATTTTTGATGCCTTGATTAGAGCCATTTGCTCTACCTTCAGGTACTCCATAAGTTATTGGAATATTAGGATATTTTTGTTCATAAGCATTTTCCATCAGCTTGATTAATTTAACCATAGTCACACTACCATTGCCAATTGGGGAGAATTAGTCAGGCAATTAGATTATAAAGCCCAATGGTACGGCCGGGAATTAATCAAGATTGATAGATATTTTCCCAGTTCGCGCGGGTTGCTCTAATTGTGGGCATATAGTAGAAAAATTACCTTTAAATATTAGAGAGTGGGATTGCCCAGAGTTTGCAGCTCACCATGACCGGGACATAAACGCTTCGGTAAATATTTTGCGGATGGGAACCCGCGCGGTGCGATAGACGCAAGCGGTCAGACCCCGCGCCACCCACAGCTCGCTTGCGGAATGCTGACTCCTCTGAGGGAACGCCCACCCTCGAAGGCTGCGGGAGGAGCAGTGTCAGCGCCAGTCGCTCATCGGGGAGACCCCCAAGACCGCGCTGGCTTGTCTGTGGAGCGCGCCTTTAGACCTTCTGGGACGGGAGTCTCGTTTATGCGGGTAGCTAAGAAACAGAAAGTCTCTAACAGTGATGCTAGGGAATCCCGCCCTGTCTCGTAGAGCAGCGTCGGGAGGATGTCAAATTTGACGAATTAGGACTAGATATGCTCTGAGCATAAGTATTTTTACGCTCCTCAAATGTCACAACTTAAAGATACCAATGAGAAGCAATATTATCAAAAGACCAAATAAATGAATGCCCTTCATAGAAAAAAACCCGGCGTTGGTGGCGTTGGCAAATCACAGGATGAAATTTGTAGGGACAATTCCCCTGTGGTTGTCAATCATTCACCTGGGTAGGCACGAGGGCGCTACCCCAAAATATCAATCATCTCCTCAATTACCAACGCCCAAATTTCTGCTACGTTTCCAGTGTTCGATCTTGAATTTACACCTACAAACTACCACTTAGAAATATTATTCGGTTGTCAAACCCAACTAGAATACACATTTTTGGTAAACCAAATATAAATTATCCAACTGTTTTAATTTAAATCCCACCCGGTTCATTGTATCTTCTAGAAATTGACCATATACCATCAAGAACTTATGGCGATCACCAGCCATTATTTCACTTCCTTTTTTGAAAATATATTCTTTTTCCCAAAAATACATTTTTTTCAGTGTTCCCTAACAGTTGAGAATATAGTAGCCGAAGGAAAGGTTAGGACAAATCAAAAGCTTAAAACTCAGACAACGTAAGATTTTTCGGTAGTGTGGCAAGTGTGGGGAAAATGGGAAGTTTGGGGAGGGGAGGGTAGGGAGACACAGAAAGTAGGAAGAATAATTGTACCTGTATCTTTGTTGTGCAACTCTTGCCTTTCATCCTAACTTTTTGGTCGCTCAAGCTTAAAAATTTGCACTTTTTTCGCTCCCTTTAATGCTAAAACCTCTATATATCAGTACTTTGAGATTATATTGGCCAGCCATACTTACTTAATCCCACACTTTGCTGATGCACAACCGATTTTTCTTTATTCTTTCTGGTAGATATCACAATTCAAATAGGATTGTTATATAGAAATCCCAAATTATGTGAATACCATGTGCTCCTTCCAGGGGAGCTACGCTATCGGTAGAACAGTTATAATAGGACTTCGCAGTTTTGCTCTAGCAATAATACTAAGTATTTTAAGAGCTAAAGCCCAACTACAAACAAATCAAAAGTAATATCAAACTATCTACCTACATTTTTGACTAGAAATAATCAAAACATTGAGCCTATTCTTATTGTTTAACTTTTAACTGTAACTTTAATATCCTTTAGACTACTTACATTTGCTAATTTAAAATCTGGGCAAGTTCGTTTAATTATACCTGTGAGCACTTTTCCCGGACCAATTTCTATAACTTTTTCTACTTCTTCTTTTTGCATCTCTAAAGATGTTTCGCGCCACCGCACACCATTTGTCATTTGTCTATACAGACGTTGTTTTATTGTCGCTGCATCTGTAGTGGCAATTGGTTCAGAATTGGAAATTATGGGAATTTTTGCATCAGCAAATTTTACTGATTCTAATATTTGTTGAAATTCTATAGATGCCGACTCCATTAAATGAGAATGAAACGCCCCAGAAACATTTAATTTAACTTCACGTTTAACTTTAATTTTGCTGAGTAAAGTTGCGACTGCTTCTGGTGTACCAGATATTACAACTTGACCTGAATTATTATCATTTGCTAGAACAACATTTGGGGTTTGCTGAAGTTCCTCTTCAAGCTTTTCTCGATCGAATCCCATTAAAGCTTTCATCTGTCCACCAGTGGCATTATTCATAAATTCGGCACGTTTTTTAACTAATTTTAGTCCTGTCTCAAAATCGAATACTCCAGCAACGTAGAGGGCAACATATTCTCCTAAACTATGACCTGCAACAATGTCTGGTTGAAAAGAATGAGCAAACATTTCATCTGCTAATAAACTTTCTACCACATATAAACAGGGTTGAGTATAAAGAGTTTGAGATAATTTTTCTTTTTGGGTTTCACAAATTTCTGTAATAGACCAACCTAAAATTTCGTGAGCTTGCTTAAATTTTGCTTTAGCAGAAGGCAAGTCTAATAAATCTATTCCCATACCAATTTTTTGAGAACCTTGCCCTGGAAACACCCATGCTGTTTTTGTCATTTTAATATGATAATTTTGACTATAATTTATCTCTAAAAGTTGTCAGCTATTCAGCCTTGAAAGTATATAGTAGTCGAAGGAAAGGTTAGGACAGTTAAAAAGTTTAAAACTCAGACGACATAAGACTTTTTCTTTTTTCTTGTTTCTTTTTTCTTGTTTCTTTTTTCTTGTTTCTTTTTTCTTGTTTCTTTTTTCTTCTTCCTTCTTCCTTCTGTTATATATCCCAATTTTTTGCAAAAGGAAATAGAGAGTATAAAATCATCAATGCCTTTTAACTTAAATTACATTAGACATCTGGCAATAATAAAAAATAAAATCAATTATCGCATATAAATAATCAATTTTTTCACCATACTCCCTACTGCCTACTTCCTACTCCCTCTTTTCCAGTTTTAAAGTATATATCCCAATTTTTTGTAAAAGGAAATAGAGAGTATAAAATCATCAATGCCTTTTAACTTAAATTATATTAGACATCTGGCGATCATAAAAAATAAAATCAATTATCGCATATAAATAACCAATTATTTCCTCCTACTTCCTACTCCCTACTGCCTACTGCCTCTTTTCCTGAGGGGTCTATTTTAATTCCTACTCAATTAAATCCCCCATTCAAAAATTGCTGCTCCCCAAGTTAACCCTGCTCCAAAACCAGAAGCAGCAATAATATCTCCCGGTTTAACTTTACCCTCCCTAACAGCTTCATCTAAAGCTATAGGTATAGAAGCGGCAGAAGTATTGCCATAATTTTCGAGATTACTAATAACTTTTTCTGATGGAATTTTGAGTCTACTAGCAACAGAATCAAGAATTCTTTGATTAGCTTGATGTAATAATAACCAGTCAATTTTATCCGTACTCATATTAGCTTTAAATAATGCCTTTTCTATCACTTCCGGAACTTTTTGAACCGCAAAACGATAGACTTCCTTCCCATTCATAGTGACTGGTTGATAAGTACCTTGACTAACAGTTACTCCCTCAATTATTTGTTTTGCTTGGGGTTGATAAGAAAGATTTAAACAATTATTTTGACTACCATCACTGCGAAGTTCAAACCCAAAGAGTCGGTCTTGTTCTGAAGCTTGTAAAATTACAGCACCAGCACCATCTCCAAATAACACACAAGTGGTTCTATCTCCCCAGTCTACCCATCGGGACAAAATATCTGCCCCAATGAGTAAAACATTCTGATACACTCCTGTACGGATAAATTGTGCTCCTGTTACCAGACCAAATAAAAATCCAGAACAAGCAGCAGTCAGATCGAAGGCCACTGCTTTCTGGGCACCCAATTCTGCTTGAATTTGACTGGCAGTGCCAAATAAATCATCTGGAGTAGATGTGGCCAAAATTATGAGGTCAATATCTGCACAAGTAATGTTCGCTTGGGCGATCGCTGCTAGAGATGCTTGAGTCGCAAGAGTACATAATGATTCTGTTGTATCTGCCAGTCGTCTATTATGAATTCCTGTACGAGTGCCGATCCATTCGTCAGAGGTCTCTACTATTTGGGATAACTTTTGGTTACTTAGGGAGACTTTTGGCGTAGCTGAACCGCTTCCTGTTATGGCAATACCGATATTTGTCATCTGTCAGTTTTTAAGCTCTTATTGGTTTAAACGTGAGTGACATACTCCCACACTAAGCTGACGCTATAGTGTGAGCTTCTCGTTTCGCAGCCCTGGTATTCCGTCAGGCACGCGCGTGCTTCAAAGACGGAATGCCCTGCCGCCCTATTTTTGATATAGCAATGAGCGCTGGTATATTTACAAATTGCAGGAGAGAGCAAATAGCTAAAAGTCTTAATATTATCGGCAATTTATTTCCCCTGTTGCCTGTTGCCTGCGCACAGCGCTATATTTATTGCTGCATTCAAGTCGCGGTCTATGACGATACCGCAGTGTGGGCAAGAATGAGTTCGTATGTTTAATTCTTTATCGACTTTTTCACTACAATTTGAGGAATCTTGGCTAGTATTTTTGGGGTTTACTGCTATAGTCTTCTGTCCAGCATTTCCGGCTTTGACAGTTAAAATAGTTAGAAATTGTCCCCATCCAGCATCGTTAAATTGATTTACTCAAACGGGTCTTTGCTAACCCTTTGATATTTAAGTTTGCCTCCGGCACGCCGCTCCGCGTCTGGGCAATAACTTCTGCTTTTAATAACAATTCATTGGCTGTTTTGAAATTAAAACCTTTACGTTTATCAGCAACCTTTTATTGACTTGATTTTTTGGTAACATAATAACCATCAGCTTTACGACTAATAGTCACTGTTTTAATTATAAACCCTTCTGGTATTGGACGATATTGAATTAACTTTACCTTTCCAATTTTTGTTCAATAATTTTAGTAGCTTCTAATCACAGTTAATCAATCTAAAATATATAGAAAAATTACTGATTGCTGACTATTGATTTGTGATTTTCCGGTACATAGTTAGAATTAATTCGTTCAATTACTTTATTTTCCACTGCGTCCCTTGCTGAACGAATTGCATTAGATATAGCGATAGCTTTAGCAGAACCATGACTAATAATACAAATTCCTCCTACTCCTAATAGTAATCCACCTCCATGTTCTACATGGTCTATTCTTTGCTTCATTCGTTTTAAATTAGGTCGTAATATTGCAGTACCTATTTTTCCACTCAGTCCTGGCGTTAATTCTTCTTTCATCATTTGCAATACCGCATCACCCACTGCCTCAGCAAATTTTAATAAAACATTTCCAGCAAAACCATCACAGACTATCACATCAAAACTGCCAGATAAAACATCCCGACCTTCTGCATTACCAATAAACTTAATTTGATTATTTTCTTGCAGTATTTGATGAGTCCTGACTGATAAATCATTTCCTTTTGATGGTTCTTCCCCGATATTAAGTAGTCCCACTTTTGGTTCAGTAGTCCCCAGGACATATTCACTATAAATTGTCCCCATAACTGCAAACTGTTCTAAAAATTTAGGACGGCAGTCTACATTCGCCCCAACATCAAGAATCAGCACTGGTTTTTTGGGAACCATAGTTGGCAAAACTGCCCCAATTGCAGGGCGATCGATTCCTGATATTCGTCCCAAACGTAGTAAAGCGGAGGCCATGACTGCTCCTGAATGACCTGCAGATACCACAGCATCAGCCTCTTTTTGCTTGACTAACTTCATCGCCACGTTAATTGATGCTTTGGACTTACGTCGAATGGCAGTCAAAGGCTCTTCGTGCATTTCCACAATTTCCTCCGCAGGGACTATTTCTGGCAGAGGTTGATTTGACTTGTGATTAATACAGGCTTTTATTTGCTGAGGGTCGCCAACTAACAATACTTTTACACCATGAGTTTCTTGTGCTTGTATTGCTCCCTCAACAATTTCTGATGGGGCATAGTCCCCACCCATAGCATCGATTGCGATTCGTGTAGGTGTTATTACCATTGACCCAAGTTAGAGAAACCTTCAAGATTTTATCAGTTAATTGATATTTATTTACTTTTGAATGAATGACTTTTGAAAAATTACTCTCTCGGACATTAATTCAATTGATAACAGCAAAAAAATATTTTCTATAAACACACAAAATATACAAGGTACAGTTTTATTAGTCGATTTACCAAGGTCTTAATTACTGATTTTTTTTGAATTAATAACTATCAATTTATTTGATTAGCTGCCTCTTGCAATTTTTCGACTATTTTTTTATTTTTTTGGCTACGGCTACCATATAATCTAGCACTAAAAACTTTGATTATTTCTAAGATATCTGTACCCAAATCTTCTTCTTCTGTAGATTCAGAAAAGTGATTAATAATCACAATTTCTGTACCAAAAATCTCACAAATTGTAAAGATTAGTTCCGAACCAAATCTTACTAAACGGTCTTTATTCGTTAAAACTAAACGCTCTACTTTTTCTGAGCAGATCATTTTTATTAATCTTACTAACCCCCGTTTTCTATAGTTTATTCCGGAACCTAAATCTCGGATAATTTCTACTAGCCAACCCTGATTATTACAGTAGGCTTCTAGTACCATAATTTGTCTATCTAAATCGGCTGTTCGCTCAGAATTGGAAATGCAGGCATAACCAATAGTTTTACGTTCTCCGGCTCTTAGTCCAAGAAGAGTGGTAACATCATATCGGCGATGTCCATTTTTAGTTCTTTCTGATTGGATTTTGCCTTCACGTTCCCATCTTCTTAGAGTACTTTCTGCTACTCCAAGTAGTTCTGCGGCTTTCCCTATAGAAATTTTGCTCATTTTCAGAACTTAGCATATTCAATAAACAAGTTTAGCAAATAATTTAGTAAAATTTTGTAAACCTTTAATCTTTTATTTTCTCAGTAATTTCAGTAATTATAGTAAAAAATAATACTTGAAATATGTAAGTTTTAAGAAGGCAGAAGGCAGAAAGGAACATTACTTATGGATAGTCAACGACTGCGTCTGCCAAAATAGTAATGAATAAATTTTCTTTTTTCGATTCCATAATTAGCCAATCTCCAGAGCAATAAATTTTCTACCTCCTCAGTAGAAGTCTTCAAATTCATTATTGCCAGATGTTTGATGTCTTACTGTTGCGTATGGCAAAACAGTAATGAATGAATTTTCTATTTTCGATTCCATAATTAGCCAATCTCCAGAGCAATAAATTTTCTACCTCCTCAGTAGAAGTCTTCAAATTCATAATTGCCAGATGTTTGATGTCTTACTGTTGCGTATGACAAAATAGTAATGAATAAATTTTCTATTTTTGATTCCATAATTAGCCAATCTCCAGAGCAATAAATTTTCTGCCTCCTCAGTAGAAGTCTTCAAATTCATAATTGCCAGATGTTTGATGTCTTACTGTTGCGTATGGCAAAACAGTAATGAATAAATTTTCTATTTTTGATTCAATAATTAGCCAATCTCCAGAGCAATAAATTTTCTACCTACTCAGTAGAAGTCTTCAAATTCATAATTGCCAGATGTTTGATGTCTTACTGTTGCGTATGTCAAAACAGTAATGAATAAATTTTCTATTTTTGATTCAATAATTACACCAGCTTCCGAGCAATAAACTTTCTGCCTCCCCAGTAGGAGTATTCAAATTCATTATTGTCAGGTGTTTGATGTCTTACTGTTGCGTATGACAAAATAGTAATGAATAAATTTTCTATTTTTGATTCAATAATTAGTCAAGCTCCCGAACAATAAATTTTCTGTTTCCTCAATAGGAAATTCCAAATTAATGGCTGGCAAAGATTTGATGTCTTACTATTGCGTATGACAAAATAGTAATGAATAAATTTTCTATTTTTGATTCAATAATTACACCAGCTTCCGAGCAATAAATTTTCTGCCTCCTCAGTAGGAGTCTTCAAATTCATAATTGCCAGATGTTTGATGTCTTACTGTTGCGTATGGCAAAACAGTAATTAATAAATTTTCTTTTTTTGATTCAATAATTACACAAGCTCCCGAACAATAAATTTTCTGCCTCCTCAGTAGAAGTCTTCAAATTAATGATTGGCAGATGTTTAATGTCTTACTGTTGCGTATGGAAAAACAGTAATGAATAAATTTTCTTTTTTTGATTCAATAATTACACAAGCTCCAGAGCAATAAATTTCCTGTCTCCTCAGTAGAAGTCTTCAAATTCATAATTGGCAGATGTTTAATGTCTTACTGTTGCGTATGTCAAAACAGTAATGAATAAATTTTCTTTTTTTGATTCAATAATTAGTCAAGCTCCCGAACAATAAATTTTCTGTTTCCTATCCCTAAAAACATAATCTTTGTATGATGAAGTGCGGAATGTGGGATATATATGATTGAAGTCCACTATGATAGAAAAACTTGAAAAAAATTGAATTGATTTATGTGGGATTTGTTCAGCTATGGAATTATATCTCTATGGCTAGAAATGGCAGGCATACAAACTATTGGGCAAAATACTCTAACGATAATGAAATGGCAAGCAGGTCTACCTCAATTAATTTCACCTGAAAATTCCGATCAAATATTAACTATAAAAGTAGATGAATACTTGAAAGGTTTGGCAGCCAAGAGATTACTAACTTCCGATGCTCAGGGTATATGGATACAGTCAGAATTTAAACTTTTGCATGGCCACGAAGGCACAGTTCCCATGCCTGGTGCTTCCTTAACAAAAATCGCCACATCCTTAGCTGCACTAGAAACTTGGGGACCTCAACATCAATTTGAAACCTCTATCAGTACCACAGGCCCAATTACAAATGGAATATTGCGAGGAGATTTAGTAATTAATGGTGGCAATGACCCATATTTTGTCTGGGAAGAAGCGATCGCCCTGGGTAATGCCATCCAAAAATTGGGAATTAATCAAGTCACAGGTAATTTGATTGTAGTAGGTGATTTCTGGATGAACTATCAGACTAACCCTATAGTTGCAGGCCAATTATTGCGAGAAGGTATAAATTCAGCCACTTGGTCTAATAATGTGAGAAATATCTACAACCGAATGCCACCAGGAACACTTCAGCCAAAAGTGGCGATCGCTGGTTCTGTGATATCCCAAAAATCTGTATCTACAGAAATTCCAATTGTTCGACACAAGTCTTTGCCACTTATCTATATTCTCAAAACTATGAATGTGGAAAGTAATAATGAATTGGCTGAAATCATAGCTAGTAATTTGGGTGGAGCAAAAGTTGTTCAACAAAAAGCTGCCTGGACTGCGGGAGTGCCTCAAGCAGAAATTCAGTTAATTAATGGTTCTGGGTTGGGAGTGGAAAATAAAATTTCTCCAAGAGCAGTGAGTGGGATGTTAATAGCTATTCAAAGGTATCTTCAAACTTCTGAGTGGGTTATTGCTGACTTGTTTCCGGTATCTGGTTATGATAGAGGAACTTTAGTAGACCAGTCGAGGAATATTCCCCAGGGTTCGGCGGTGAAAACTGGTACTCTGAATGATGTGATTGCTTTAGCTGGAGTTATTCCTACCCGTGAAGAGGGTTTGGTTTGGTTTACAATGATCAACCGAAGTCCTTACTGGGAGGTAACACGGGTGGAGCAAGATAAATTTTTACAGCAATTAGTAAATCTTTGGGGAGTTACAAAAGCACCCAAAGTTATTACTCCTCAGATTAATGGCGATAGGTTGGGTTTGGGAGCTAGCGATCGAAATCAGATTTTGGGAAAATAGAATTAAGGCGTTGCTAGACAAGGACTTGGTCACGGATACACGGATGATTAATCTGCATTCTGTGAAGCTCCAAAAAAACGGCAAGGTTTTTCCTCTTGCATTCCCCAAAAAAATTATGATACGATTTTATTATTAGGTGCTGTTCGCCCGTACGCATGACTTTTTATTCAACTAAAAAACAGCATATGGTCACTGAATACATATAAAAGAGATACTCACACCATCAAAGCACCAGAAAAATCATCATCCTGTGAAGCATTTTGCAAGAAAAGTAACGATCAGAAAATTTTTCATCCCATCAACAATATCAATAATATTATTCATGCAGAAGCGATCGCTATATTCATAAATCCAGCACATTATCATTTTGTGAAGCTCTAAAAAAGGCAAGGCTTTTTCCCTTGCATCGCCAAAAAAATCATGATATGATTTTATTATTGGGTGCTGCTCGCCCGTACGCATGACTTTTTATTCAACTAAAAAACAGCATATGGTCACTGAATACATATAGAAGAGATACTAACGCCATCAAAGCACCAGAAAAATTATCATCCTGTGAAGACTTTGCTGGAAAAGTAACGATCAGAAAATTTTTCACCCCATCAACAGTATCAATATTATTCATGTAGAAGCGATCGCTATATTCACAAATCCAGCACATTATCATTTTGTGAAGCTCTAAAAAAAGGCAAGGTTTTTCCCCTTGCATCGCCAAAAAAATCATGATATGATTTTATTATTGGGTGCTGCTCGCCCGTACGCATGACTTTTTATTCAACTCAAAATGGGGTGAAAACTTACCACTAATTGAATTTCATACATCAAATTAACAAAACCACAATTAAGGATAATTTTTTTTCATAACTTTGGAAGAACGTGCTTATCAAAATAAAACATATTCTAATTATTTGGATTAACTGCCGAAAATAAAGCAGAATAATCCACATCTGATAAACCTAATTCAATAGTTTTCTCCAAAACTTTACGGACTCCTTCTTGAATACTTACATCAAGTCCTAATGATTCTGTAGCATTAATAAATATATTCGTATCCTTCAATAAATGTTTAGCTGGAAAATTAGGATTTTCATAATTTCTGTCTAACATTCGTTGTAATTTTTTATCAAATGTTGGAGCATATAAAGCGCTATCCCGAACAATTTGCATAAACAAATCTACATTTATTCCTTCCCTAACTATCAACCCTAAACTCAAAGCAAAAGCAGTTGTTAAAGAACCAATTAATTGATTCATTGCCAACTTAATTGCAGCACCACTACCTACCGCGCCAATATGTAATGGTTCGGGACCAAATATCTTTAATAGACCACACCATTTTTCATATTGTTCTGATGAAGCTCCCACCATAACAATTAAACTACCAGATTTCACTTGAGGAATACTACCCAAAACAGGAGCTTCTAAATATTCACCGCCACAAGCAACAACTTCATCTCTAATTTCTTTACTTTCAGTGGGGGAGATAGTTCCCATTTGAATTACTGTTCGACCCGATAATTCCGCTTTTGAACTGTCAGATAAAAGTACATTTTTAATAGCTTCATAATTTGTCAACATCAAAATTAAACATTCAGAACTTTGAATAGCTTCTGCCGGAGAGTTAGCAATTTTAGCCCCTGCTTTTTGCAGAGGTTCTAGTTTTGATTGAGTCCGATTATAAGCAGTTACAATATGATTAGCTTCTAACAATTTTTGAGCCATTGGTAAACCCATTAAACCCGTACCTAAAAACCCAATTTTCATTAGTCATTTCCTCTAAAATTTCATATTTAAATACCATAATTTTTGATATTTGTCAAAAAAAATGACAGTTATAGAATGGTTAAGTCAGGAGGAGTCAACCCGCCCCTAACCCCTAACAGGAGGGGGAGGACTGAGTCAGGTTGTAATCGTGTATGGCATGAGAACTAGTAGGAAAATTGTTTACTACCAAAATTACAACCAGAGCAAGTGATCATATTGGATAACACAACGTTTCATAAGTCAGTTTATATTGAAGAATTACGGGCCAAGCAAGAGTGTGAAATCTGGTATTTACCAACATACTCACCAGATTTTAATAAGATAGAACGCTGGTGGTTTGTGTTAAAAAATTGGATCAGACAAACACTCAAAGCATTTGATAATTTTAGAGACTGTGTGGATGCAGCTTTTATGGAAAATCCTCAAGTTTTTCACGCTTTGGTGAAAGATATCAATTATTCCTATCGGATTTAGTCGCTCAAGGAAGCGATCGCTGAAAAAATCATAGCCTTAGGGGAGCTTTGCCTCAGCAATCGCTCTATTCTCCATGAGCTATAGTAGAGTTGTTGGGAATTAAGCTAAAAAAATGGCTAAAACCCTTATTAGTCAACGTTTATAGTATTTTTGAAGCCTCCAATGCTGAAAATCTTATATAGTAAGCTTTTGAGGCTTTTGAATTTTTATTTCCCAACAACTCTAGTGTATTTGCGTAAGTCTTTTGTCTGTTAAATCACGCGTCAAACGCGCGAGTCTATCAAACTTTAAGGTAGGCGCGATCGCATGGTTTGTGAAAAATATCTGTCATGTACCAGAGCTTTGTACTATGTCAAATACAATAGTAGTATGTAAATACACCAGCGCTCATTGCTATAATTAGGGTGTGCTGAAAAAGTCTTTTTGCTCTTTGTAGGAGACAGGAGAAATGGGAATGTAGAGGAGGTAGCAGCGGGCGTTTTGTCCCAAAATTGTTCTGCCCAACTCTTGCACAAAATGCTAGTTTTTTGAGCAATCTTTAACGAAAACAGGCGCACTTTTTTCAACCTAAAACAGCTAAAACCTTTATCTATCAATGCTTTGATATTTAATCAGCAAGCCCTAATTAATAATTAATTGTTGAATCCCCACTTTCTTATACCAATTTTGTATGAGGTTGCATAGAATTACGAAATTCATTCATTAATCTATATTTATCTATGCCTATCTACAGTCAATTGTGCTTTACAGCGGTTTTCATTTGGGTAGACCACAGTAGGGGCGATTCGCGAATCGCCCCTACAAAGTTTTGCTTGTGAAGATGTGGTTCATCAATTTGAAAAGCGCTTTAAGTATTATTCTATGCAGCTTCATTTCAATTTGGTATTACTATCCTAATAGTAACTATTCAACCGCACATGATATTACTCTAAACTCGAATAATTGTTGCGCCCAGATTTTTTGGCATTGTACAATGCTTTATCGGCACACCGAAGCAATGTGCTACTATCTAAACCATCCTCAGGATACAGAGCAATTCCAATACTAATTGTTACCCTGAGACAATGGCCTTCGAGGATAAATTCGGGTTGCAGCACTTCAATCAATCTCTTGGCAATCTCACTAGCATTTTGTCGATAGTGAATTTGCGGTAAGATGATGGCAAATTCATCTCCTCCCCAGCGCGCGATCAAATCAATTTCCCTGAGACAGGCGACAAGACGCTTAGTCACACTCTGTAACAATAGGTCTCCTACTGAATGACCAAATGTATCATTAACTTCCTTAAACAGATCTAAATCAAGAAACATTAGTGCCACGATTTCTGAGTGATAGGTGGCATGGGTTAGGACTTCAGAAAGTTTCTGATCGAATAAAGATCTATTCGGCAGGTTCGTGAGAGGATCGTGCAATGCTTGATGTTTGAAGGTTTCTTCTGTTTGCTTTTCCTGAGTTACATCTCGAAAACTCCAGACCTGACCGACAATTTTACCTGCCAACTGTTGAGGCTGTAAATAATACTCAATCACACTACCATTTTTTAATCTTAATAAATCCCGTTTTTTGATATTCTCTTGCACAAGTAATGCTTTAAAGGCGATCGCATCTGCTTCTATCAAAGATTCTAAAATCAAATCAACTAACTTTTGGCTATCATCCGTTGAGGTTGATCCTGGCAAATTCCAAATTGCAGCAAACTTTTGATTAAAACTGACCACTTTTCCCGCAAAGTCCAAAACAAGAACTCCATCAATTGTTGCTTCTAGAGTAGCTAATAGTAATGATAAAGAGCTTTCTAACTTGGCATTAATTTCTTTGAGTAGCGCATTTTGATAAGCAAGTTGTTGTTCTTGCTCAAAGCTTCGCAAGGCTTCAGCAACTGTGAGAATTAGATCGGTTTCATCCCAAGGTTTACGGATATAGCGGTATAAAGCGGCAGCATTGACAACATTCCCTACTGAATCAGCATCAGCTTGCCCAGTCAGCATAATTTTTAACATTTTGGGATAAAGTTTGTGGAGTTGAATTAACAATGTATCCCCTTCCATTCCTTGCATTCGCTGATCGGAAATCACTAGAGGAATTTCTAAACCTTCTGCTGTCAATTCTGCACATAGTGCAAGTGTCTCTGCGCCACTATTGGCTAACTCAATTTCATAGTCTTTGCCAAAATAGCGCTTGAGTTGTTGTCCCAAAGTTGTAAGTATTGTCCATTCATCATCAACACAAATAATTGCTGCTTTCATTTTCTAAAGCTTTTGTTAGTCTTAATTTTTTTTAAGCGCCTTACACTTTTTGTTAACTAGCTATTAGCTTTTAGGATTCAGTTATCCTCTTGCAGAGAAACTGCTTCTTGCCTCCTCCGGAGGAGCTTTCCTATGGTCATGCTGCGCAAACGCTTTTCATGTCGCGAAGCGAAACGTTAACAGCTTGTAGGGGAAAATGGCCATTCGCCCCTACTTGGGTTTAAATCCCCGGTTTCTATAAACCGGAAGGTGCGCGGAGGGGTTTAAATCACCTTCTAAAGTTTTACTGCTGAGTGCTGAGTGCTGACCACTTTTTTGGCGTTGCACAGTGACGAATGATTTGAGATTTTTGATTGAATTGGATTGTGGATTTGAGAATTGCTAGAATGATTAATATTAGGTTTTTTTTAGTCAAAATCTCAACCAATTTTTGGCAGTATCATTCCATAATGTGCAACCCCGCTTTTTTAATTAAATAATATACTATGCCCATTTCAAAATTAAATGCTGAACAGCTTACTGATTTAAAGCTGTACTAATAATTTGCTGCAATTGTTCTTCTGTCCAGGGTTTATGAAGGCAAGCATAAAGGTTGGCTTGTTGTCTAGCTCGCTCAATGGCAGCCTCGTCAGCTTGTCCGGTCAGCATCACGGTAACTATGTTTGGAAAACGTTTATGGACCTGGGTTAAAAACACATCACCTTTGACATTAGGCATCAGCCAATCAGAAACAATGGCCAGAATTTTAATATCTTCCTCTTCTAACTCATCAATTACAATCCAAGCTTCTTCAGCACTTTGAGCAACCTCATAAATATACTTGTTGCCAAAGCAACGTTGTAGTTGTTCCTTGAGAACCTTGAGAATAGGCATTTCATCATCCACACAGAGAATCGCTGTATCACACATATTTAATCTTGCTGCTGCTCCATAAAAGCGTGTCAGTCCAGGAATTTAACCCTATTGAGCTCCGATCGTTGACTCTTGAGGCTATTTAATCTTTTATGATCACATACATTGTTAGATTATATCAATATTCACCTTCAACAATTAATAATGAATAATTACCTCTCCATGAATTGAAGAGGATTGACAAATTCATGAAAATTTTTTTTTATTATACCCTTAAAAGGGGAGGCGCATACCCACAATTTTTCGGTAATTTCTGGAGACCATATGACTATATTTAACTATTATATGACTATATTTGTGTTGAGTGTTTATAGTACCGTGATTTGTTGATTAAGTCAATATCTCCACAGATTAAAAAGTTAAGGAGAACTAATAGGCAACTCTATACAGAATAATGTATATCCTGGCTTGCTGTCCACTCTTATATTTCCTTGATGTTTGTTAATTATTTTCTGACAAATATGCAGTCCTAAACCACTTCCTTCACCTGCTGACTTGGTGGTGAAAAAGGCATCAAAGATTTTGGACTGTACTTCTGGTGGAATCCCTGCTCCGGTGTCCTTAATATTCACCTGAATACCATTTTCCTGTTTATGAGTGGCAATGGTTAGTGTTCCTCCAGATTCCATTGCTTGAATGGCATTGTGTACTAGGTTTGTCCATACCTGAATCAGCTCGTCGGTATATCCCCAGATATCAGGAATTTCCTGATAGTCTCGAATTACATGGATATTACGTTTGAGTTGATTATTATAAATTTCTAATACAGTTTCTAGGCCATTAACTACTTTTACCAACTGCTTCTTTCCAGAAGGCTGAAAACGAGCATAGCTTTTGAGGGCAAAAATGGTTTTGGAGCAGCGTTCAACGGCACGGAGGATAATCTGATTGTTATTACAGGAGGAGGCTAAGTTATAGGCAAATTCGATGGCCCATTCTCCCTGTTCGCTCTTGAGTATGGGTAGCCACAGCTCGGGGGTTTCAGGAACTCCCATATCTGCTAGGAGGTCTGCTATATATCGAGCATTTTTAATGTTATGTTCTCGAAGTTGAGCTGTAATTCTACGCTTGAGGGCGCGAGTTTCTTGAGAGGCAATAGAAGATTTATTTTTGAGTACCTGATCGATGAGCTGAAAAAGATTGTTTTGTTCTTCGTCACTGAGAAATTGATGTAAATGGGGGAGTTGATGAAGGAATTCTTTTAAAGCTTTATCGGTATTGTTTGCTGAGGCTTGAATTGCACCGAGGGGGTTATTAATTTCATGGGCAATTCCGGCAATTAGTTGTCCTAAAGCGGCCATTTTTTCTTGTTGAATTAATTGATTTTGTGCTTGTTGGAGATTGATTAAAGCAACTTCTAATTCCTGATTTTTGTTCAACAATCTTTTACTAAATATGTAGGATAAAATACCAATCACAAGGGCTGCCATAATTAAAGTAAAGGTGGTTCCAATATCGGCAAGTTTTCGGGTTTGTTGATACTGCTCTATATAGCCTTCTTCTAAAGTTTTAATTTCATCATATAGTTCATCATAAATTTCATCAATTTTATGGGCATTAATCTCTATTGCTGCCTGAACTTTTCTCTGAGCAATTAGTTCCAGGGAAGTTTCCATTTCAGTTTGATAACTGGTATATAGTTCCCAAAGACTTTTCAGATATTCCTGTTCTTCAAGTTCTTGAATTCCTTGAATAATTGCATCGGTATTTTCTTTATTTTCAGCAAGTTCTTCAGTTAAATTTTGATCTATTTCTCCTTTAGAAATACCTTCCCATTCTAGAGAATTAAGTCGGCTAACTTGCTCTTTTAATTGAGTTAAGAGTAGTCTGGCATTACTACTCGTTTCTGTTATATGATTGAGTTGATAAATTACACTTGCACTGGCGATCGCTACTACCATTGCAGCTCCAAATACAAATCCTGTTGATAATGTAGACTTGAACTTGGGTAAAGAGGAAATCTTTGTTATGTTTAACATAGTTTAAATTTTTGTCAAATAGCTCATATAGCAATGTTATTTCAGTTGTAACATTTTTGAGGTGGCTAGAAGTCAGATTTGCGATGTACTGCTGTTATGATTTTAATTTTTTTCAGTTAATATTGATGTAAGCATTTAGCTGTAAGCTATCAGCTATCAGCCATTAATTTTGGGTCTGCTTCAACAATGAATAATGAATAATGAATAATGAATAATGAATAATGAATAATGAATAATGAATAATGAATAATGAATAATGAATAATTAATAATTAATAATGAATAATGAATAATGAATAATTAATAATTAATAATTAATAATTACCTCTCCTTGAGAATAAATTGAAGAGGATTGACAAAGAGATGAAAATTTTTCTTCACAGGAGTCGATTGGATATGGCTCCTTTGACCTCGCCATCCCATCCTAGGTCATGCTGCGCAAACGACCGCTTATTATCCCCTATCCAAGGGGAGGCGCATACCCACAATTTTTCGGTAAAAGCAACCTTTGAAATTTAATTTGAATAAACAGTTACTGCTAAATTCCCCGGAATAAACCTGAGAAGTAATTATTCATTACTAATTGCTGTTTGCGTAGTATCCCGTAGGGAAGCGCTGACTTCTCATGGCTGAATGCTTACCATCTACTTAATCTTTAATGTCTGACTTTGTTCAATATTTATGGTATAAATAAATTGTTCATTAATTGATAATTACCTCTGGTTAAAACCGTTACGCAATTGAATATAAGGAAATATTATTTCTTCTCTTGGTCGATTGGATATGGTTAGGAAACTCATCCATTCCACCCTTCGGTAAGCTGCGAATATCGACCGCTGTTTTCCCCTTAAAAGGCGAGGCTTTAAACCAGAATTATTTAATTATTTAGTTATTAATTATTAATTATTCGGTAAAACTATTGATAATTTGTTTCTAAGTCGGTAAAATTATTCCATGGCTTACCAATATCAACAAAGATAATAGTAGTATCTTAACCCTATTTCAGTTATCAGTTATCAAAATAATAATGGGTCTAAAACCTCGCCTTTTAAGGCGCAATATTTTTGGAGCCTTGCTCAAATCCCCGTTACAAAAATAACTTTCGTTAACAGTACCTCTGGAGTGATACCATTTCTCCATGAAGTTGCGCTTAATAAAAGATAACAGCTATTAGTAAAATTCAGGTTTTGGTAAGAATTATTAAGCGCATTGTTACAGAGAAATGGTATGAGGAGGCTTAACATAAGAAATACGCTCTTTTTTTTATATCCTTAAAAGGGAAGGCTTTAGACCACAATTTTTCGGTAAAAGTTTTAGGATTTTTATATATCTTGAGATTTTTTACAAATCATTTGGGATGGCTATAGCAAAAAAAATTACTCCTTTATCCGTTTATCTGTATTTTAACAAACTCAAATTATGGAAGATATCAACGATAAGATAATCAATATAGTGGCAGAGTTTTTTGCCTATTTTGCTCAAAAAGAAACATTTACTCTGCTACTAGCAATAGACCGAGAAAAAGTATATAACGATTTCTTAAAAGCTGAGGCTGGTTTTAACAGTTATAAACTAGCTTTTCTGGATAAAGGTATTAAAAATTCTCCCTATCAAAACCAGGTAGAAAATTATCCAAAACATTTAACTATGCTGCCTAGTTTAGCAATCCCTGGAGCAAAAGTTTTTCCCAATGTTGGCGAATTTCCTGATATTGATGAACAGGCTCTTAATTTTATTCATCCTGATATTAAAGAGGCTTGCATTTGTCTAGCTGGTACTGCTGGCGGACCGTTGAAATCTCGTTGGTTAGGCAGAAATTCTTTGGATAAATGTCAATATTGGAGTTCTACTAAAATTATCGCAATCTTAAATGTTATTTGTTCTATTAATGGCAATATTAATACTTGTCAAATTCGAGGAGATGGAAAAAATTTAGACTTTAATGAAGTTGTGGAAGATATTTTTACTTATGGAAATAAAATTGGTAGTTCAAATGCTTTAGCCGCAATGTTTAAATGTTTTCAGATTTATGTAGATTTAGAATCATGGATCAAGGAAATTACAGGTAATAATCATACGGAATTTCAAGGTTTATATGGTGAGGAACCGTTTATTTTTTATCCCCAAATAACACAAGAAAACCGGGTGTTATTAAGTGCAGTATCGGAAAGTAAAAAGCGAGCAGAACAACCTGGAGAAAATACTGTCGCTACTTATGATTTAACTAGAATTATGTCAATGGTTGGTTGCTATTATCATTTACCAGAATCAGCAAAACTGCCAGGAATGTCTGGGGAAAATTTACAATCTTTTATTCGTAATGCGGGTAAAGATACTGCCCGTTATGTTGATGTTGCTCTGGAAAAATTGGGTATTCAAAATAGTATTAAATATCCTGTTATTCTATCTAAATTAGGTTTTGGATATAGTAGTAGTCGCAAACGTACAGAACTTACTTATACTTGTTTTACCCAGTTTGAATATCAGCAAAAATTTAGGTCTATAGCGATGACTTTGCGAGGAGCAAGAGCTTTAGGAAATTTTGATAAAGAAGCAGTAGAAATAGATGCTCGAATGGCAACGGAAGTTACGGAAATTTTGAGGCGTTTAATAACTGATGAACTAGCATAATTTCCAATCAATAAAATATATATTATTCAATAAAAAAACAGGAATTATAAGAAAAAATGCAGATTTTTTTCGCTCAAATAAAGTAATAATTTTTCTCTTTATTTTGTTTCTTCTTTGAGCAGGAAAGCAGAAGTTTAAACAATTAACAATTACTTCTTGTTTTCAAAAATAGCATTAACTAATACCAAGAGTAATAAGTTTTTGTTATATCATTTCCGATAGCATGGTTTGTGTATAGAATTAAGTCGGAATTGGAAGAAACATTTAAACATAAGTGCCTTTTACCGAAAAATTGTGGTTTAAAGCCTCCCCTTTTAAGGGGATAATAAGCGGTCGGGGGATGGCGAGGTCTCCTCGCCATATCCAATCGACTCCTGTGAAGAAAAATTTTCATGAATTTGTCAATCCTCTTCAATTCATAGAGAGGTAATTATTCATTATTCATTATTCATTATTCATTATTCATTGTTGAACCTCTGCTTTCCTTCCAGCAAAGTATAAATCCAAGGATTTATTGAGGTCGAAAAAAAAATTAAACAGAAGTTGCTTTAACCAAAGTATAATATGTTTTTCCGGAAATCCCACAGCTAAAATTATTGTAATTCTCTGTCTCCTCTCAATAATTTGGATTTGTTTTGCCAAAAGTATATTGCTGTTAAAATTATGAGGTATTAAAGATTAAAAAATATCATTAATTCCTGGCTTTTGAAATCATCAACTTACGCCAAAGTAAGTTGAAAATTAGAGATGATATAATGTGCGTTTAATGAGTAATAAAAAACTTCCTTATTCTTTCCTCCTGACCCCTGACTGCTCCGTAGTTATTTATTAAGTCTTCAACCGGGTATGATCTGAGAGTAAATCTGGAAAATTTACCGAAAAATTGTGGGTATGCGCCTCCCCTTTTAAGGGGATAATAAGCGGTCGTTTGCGGAGCATGACCTTAGGATGGGATGGCGAGGTCTCGGAGGCATATCCAATCGACTCCTGTGAAGAAAAAATTTTCATGAATTTGTCAATCCTCTTCAATTCATGGAGAGGTAATTATTCATTATTCATTATTCATTATTAATTTTTGAAGCTATAACATATCTGCTTGGAGGTACAAGAAACATAAAATAAAAAAAATTGTATCTCATAAATAATTTATTTCCCAACACAAAATACTCGAAATAATTTTTAGATTTCTATATCGGGTGCTATAGCTGTTAATATATTTTATGTAAACTATTTTTATGAAAAACTAATAATGAACATTAATCGGCGCAATTTCTTAATCTTAACGAGTGTCACTTTAGGGTCTATTACTCTAGGTGCTTGCCAAACATCAGGAGATAATTCTTCTTCATCTGTAACTCCTTCTACTTCAGTAAATGATACTAAATTAGTAGAAAATTCTGGGGTTTTTCAATTAACACCTCTACCTTATGGATATGATGCTTTGGAACCTTATATTGATAAAGAAACTATGCAGTTTCACCATGATAAACATTATGCTGGTTATATTAAAAATTTGAATGGAGCGATCGCTAAGTATCCTGAACTTAAGGACAAAAATGCAGAAGATTTATTGCGTAGTTTGAATGCTTTGCCGGAGGATATTCGTACTGCTGTACAAAACAATGGTGGTGGTTATGTAAATCATAAAATGTTTTGGGAAATTATGACTCCTAATGGTGGGGGTGAACCTGATGGAAAAATAGCTGCTGCTATTGATGAAAGTTTTGGTAATTTTGATAGTTTTAAGGAAAAGTTTAATGCTTCTGGTGGTGGTCGTTTTGGTAGTGGTTGGGTATGGTTGGTTTTGGGTAAAGATGGAAAGTTAAAGGTGACAAGCACCCCTAATCAAGATAGTCCTTTTTTCCAAGGGGATTATCCGATTATGGGTAATGATGTTTGGGAACACGCTTATTATTTGAACTATCAAAATCGTCGTGGTGATTATTTGAAGGCTTGGTGGAATGTTGTTAATTGGCCGGAAATTAATCGCAGGTATGAATTGGCGATCGCTTCAAATACTAAGTAATGCTTAATTGCTCAGAGCTGATTGGTTTATCTAGTGTTAAAGATTATATTTTTAGTTGAATAAATAGTCATGCATAGGGGCGGACGAACCCCAATAAGTTAATAGTATCAAAATTTTTTTGGGGATGCAATGGGAATTTCTGCCGTTTTTTTTTTGAGCTTCACAGAATGATAATTTTTGTGCTCAGGAGTTATAGGTGGGAATTATCCAAATGATATTAATTTGATAATTTGAGAAATTTGGTGGTTATATTTATTTGATTTTTGATGACTGATAAAATGAGTGAATTTTGTGGAGTGGAAATTGTGCGAAGAGTAAGAAGCGATATTGCTTGGCAAGGTTGAGGCGATCGCTACAAAACAAAGATGTGGTTGTTTTTAGGTGCTTCAAAGAATGATTTTCTCTGGTTTTAAGTGAACGTGTATCTTCTGCTCTTTCTAGGAGTTTTATCTGCTGTTGACAATAAGGCTGATGCCACGCTTCGCGATCGCTACAATCTCTTGATATCCGAATCTTAGTTTCTTTTGTTGAATAAATAGTCATGTATAGGGGCGGACGAACCCCAATAAGTTAATAGTATCAAAATTTTTTTGAGGATGCAATGGGAATTTCTGCCGTTTTTAGGAGCTTCACAAGATGACAATTTTTGTGGTGAGGAGTTGTAGGTGGGAATTATCGGAATGATATTAATTTGATAATTTGAGAAATTTGGCGGTTATATTTATTTGATTTTTGATAGCTGAGAAAATGAGTGAATTTCGTGGAGTGGAAATTGTGAGAAGAGTAGGGAACAATATTGCTTGGAAGGGTTGAGGCGATCGCTCTTAAAACAACTACATATGTTTTTTTAAGAGCTGAACAGAATGATTATTTCTCTGGTTTTAATATGAGCGTGCATCTTTTGCTATGTCTAGGAGTTTTATATCCTGTTGGCGATACGGCTGACGCCACGCTCCGCGATCGCTACAATCTCTTAGTATGCTAACCTTACTTTCTTGGTTGAATAAAAATTCATGACCAGGGGCGAACGAACCCCACTAAGTAAATACTATCACAATTTTTTTGAGGATGCAATTAGAAATTCTTTCGAGCGCCGATTTTTTAGAAGCTTCACAGAATGATAATTTTTGTGGTCAGGAGTTATAGGTGGGAATTATGGAAAAGACATTAATTGAATGAATTGAAAAATTTGGTGGTTATATTTATTTGATTTTTGATAGCTGAGAAAATGAGTGAATTTCGTGGAGTGGAAATTGTGGGAAGAGTAGGAAGCGATATTGCTTGGCAAGGTTGGGGTGATCGCTACAAAACAAAGATGTGGTTGTTTTTTAGGAGCTTCACAGAATGATTTTCTCGGGTTTTAAGTGAACCTCTATCTTCTGCTCTTTCTAGGAGCTTTATCTGCTGTTGACGATACGGCTGATGCCACGCTTCGCGATCGCTAAAATCTCTATAATATCCTAACCTTACTTTTTTAGTTGAATAAAAAGTCATGCGTAGGGGCGAATAAACCCCACTAAGTAAATACTATCACAATTTTTTTGAGGATGCAATGGGAAATCCTTCCGAGCGCCGATTTTTTTAGAAGCTTCACAGGATGATGTTTTTTGTGGTGAGGAGTTGTAGATGGGAATCATGGAAAGAAAAGACATTAATTGAATGAATTGAAAAATTTGGCGGTATTTTTATTTTTCGGCGAGAAAATGAGTGAATTTCGTGGAGTGAAAATTTTGGGGAGAATAGGGAGGCATATTGCTTGGCAAAGTTGAGGCGATCGCTAGAAAAAATAGACCTATAATTTTTAATTTTTATTAGAGCTTCACAGAATGAAAATCCTTGTAGTTTTTGGATAATAGATGGGAATAATAGAGAAGAAATTAATTTCATGATTAGATATTTAGTTGTTTGAGCTATTTGGTAAATCAAATACAGAAATAGTACTATTGCAACTCTAACCTTTGAACTTAGCTCACCTTCTCATAAGTCATTCCCTACCAGAAAAAATTATTCGATATTGTAAATATACTCAACTAATTTAAAACTTATAGAATCAAGAGAAAATACTAATACCCAAAGAAGCTTACTAGGAATAGGAATTAGTCATCAAATTATCTGCATAATTAAAGAGCAAGCTAAAGTTGCAGGAGTAATAACTGAATATCTATACAAGTTACTATACTTGTTCCATGAAATAGGTTAATTTTGTCAGATAAAAATTGTTTCCTATGACAAAAGCAATATTCCTCCGCAACCTTGGGAAAACCATTTTTTTAATTGCTTGAAAAATAAAGTAGGTCACAGAATATGAAAAATTTTCCAGATTTTACTAATTACGGTTATCAAGTTAGCAAAGAACTAGGGCGTAATTTACAAGGTGGAAGGATTACATATTTAGCTTCCTCCCTCACCTCAAATAAACAGGTTGTAATTAAGGAATTTAGATTTGCTATTGCTGATGGAAGTTGGTCAGCTTTTAAGAATTATCAACGGGAAATTTCAGCTCTCAAACAATTAAAACATTCTCAAATTCCTTGTTATTTAAATTCTTTTGAAACTGAGTCTGGTTTTTGTTTGGTAACAGAATATATTGATGCTCCATCTTTGGCGGAAAGACATATTTTCACTCCTGAAGAGGTGAAAAAAATTGCTATTTCTGTTTTGGAAATTTTGGTATATTTGCAAAATTTTCAACCTCCAATAATTCATCGGGATATTAAACCGGAGAATATTTTAGTGGATGAAAATTTGCAGGTTTATTTGGTAGATTTTGGTTTGGCAAGATTGCGAGGAGGGGAGTTAGCTTTGAGTAGTATTGCGGCAGGAACTCCAGGATTTATGCCACCGGAGGAAATGTTTAATCGACCTTTGACAACTGGTTCAGATTTATATAGTTTGGGGGCTACTTTAATTTGTTTATTGACGGGAACTAGGAGTGTAGAAGTTGATAGGTTATTGGGTGAAGATTATCGATTTAAGTTTGAAGGTTTGGTTCCTAATTTACATTGGCGTTTTACTCAGTGGTTGAGAAAAATGGTGGAACTTCATCAGAATAAGCGTTATGAAAATGCTGTTTTGGCTTTGCAAGAATTAAAGGGAGTTCCTGTTGTTGGAAGTGGGAAAATATTTGGTTTTTTGGAGGATGAAGTTAAGGTTGATGGAAAATTTGTTGCTAGGGAAATTCCTGTTGTTGGGGGTAAAGAAAGATTTGCTTTTCTGGAGGATGAAGTTAGGGTTAATGAAAAATTTATTGGTGTTGCGGATAAGGGAGAAATTTTTGCTACTCGTAGGGGAGAAATTAAAAATAATAAAAAAGTTGCTGGTTTTGTAGGAACTATAGTAGCTCTTGTTGCTATATTTAGTATTGGATCAGTGATTAGTTTACGAGATAAAATATTAGTAAAAAATCAAATTCCAGCAAGTCACACTTTGGTAAAAAATTATTCAGTAATTGAACGTATTCAAATCCCAAGAGAATATAGTAATAGGGAATATAGTAATTCAGCATTAACAATAAATAAATATAGTGATTTAGTACACAGAATTCTCGCAGAAGGTTTAGCCATGAAACTTTTGGAGATGTGGAAGTCTGATAAATCATTTTGGTACTGGACCTCAAATTGTACGTTCTATTGGCCAGATAAATATGGCTATGCTAATCATCCGTGTAAGGAAGAAGTTGCTTTAAACATAAAGCAACTTCAGATTAGAAAGGAATGTATAAATTGCTCTCTTTTAGGTGCAAATCTAGAAAATACCAATCTTGAAAATGCTAATTTACAGGGAGCATTCTTAGTAAATGCTAATTTACAAAATGCTAATCTAAAAAATGCAAATTTAAAACTTACTAATCTCCGACGTACATCAATTAATGAGCAAACTATTTTGAATCCTAAATGGCGTTTAGTTTGGAAAATTGTTAATAACAAATATCAGGATTTGAATCTGAAAAAGGCTGATTTATCTAATGCTTTTCTAGTGGGAAATTTAGAAAATATTGACTTAGAGGGAGCTAACCTAGAAAACAGTAATCTCACAAATAGCATATTAGCCGGTGCAAACTTAAAAAATGCTAATCTCAAGGGTGCTAAAATTAATAAAACAACGTATGGCGATAGTTCTCCTCATTTACGGCAGGTCAATTTAGAAAATGCCAATTTAGAAACTGCCGACTTAATATTTTCCTTCCTACAAGATGCTAATTTGCAGGGAACCAATTTCAGGAAGGCTAAGTTAGTAGCTGCTTTCTTAGAAAATACAAATTTAAAGGAAGCAAATTTAGAAAATGCTTGGCTAGAACTAGCAATCCTAAAAAATGCCAACCTAGAAAATGCTAATCTTAAAAATGCTAATCTCAAAAATGCTGACCTTACAGGAGCAAATATTAAAGGTGCTGATTTTACTGGTGCAAATCTAGATGGTGCAACTATGCCGGATGGGAGCATATATAATGGCAAAATAGATCAATAAATAAGTAGGCAAAATTAAATAGAAGATTATTTTTTGACAGATAAAAGAGAATAGAAAGAAAGCAATCTTTCTTACCTTATTTTTTAGCTCTACTTACTTAGTTAGATAGATAATAAAATTATCTAACTGCTGTTTATTCAATACCTTACGGTCGTTACAGTGGTTAAAATTATACCAAAATTAAAAAAAGTTAATTACATCTTAATTTGTGATTTATTCGTACAATAAAAAAAATATAAATCCCATAAATTCTAAAAAATCAACTTTTTGCCCTCTTTATTTATTATGTTTTTCTTTCCCAGTTAAGTTTTCCCTATGTCGTGACTGTAGCAATATTTTATGAAATTGGTATTAGTTCTGGTGATAATCCTTCCTTCTGCCTTTTTTAATCAGTGGGATGACAAACCAAAAGATAATCAAATTCCCCCACTAAATTAACCAGAGATTTTTCCTATTTACAGGTAGAGGTAGGTTTAATTATACAAAAGAGAAATTACTGGGTAAGTGTTATGTCAGATTATGAATTTCTCAATACTAAAATTCACTCATAGATTACTTCTGACTTCTAACTTCTGACTTGCACGCAGCGCTATATCTCATCCTAATATTTCATCCACTTGAATATTAATATCTGGAAACCTTTGAATAGAAAAAATTTCACCGCGTTCTAACTTTTGTACTTCCTTATAACTACTACCAATAGGTTGTCGATACACCTCCAAACATTCCCCATTAATATCTACCAACCAAACCTCAATTACATTATTTTCTGCATAAAGAGGAATTTTTACTTCACGGTCGAATTTAATCGTACTATCTGCCACTTCAACTATCAAAAATAGAGTTGTTGGGAAATAAAAATTCAAAAGCCTCAAAAGCTTACTATATAAGCTTTTGAGGCTTTTAGGCTTAAAAAACACTATAAACTTTGACTAATAAGGGTTTTAGCCATTTTTTTAGCTTAATTCCCAACAACTCTAATAAATCCTGAGACTGGGGATGTCCTGATTCATAAAAATCTGCTTTTAGCTCTAACAAAGCTATATCTGGTTCTGGTTCAGAATAATCATCTAATTCAACAGGGTTTTGAACGCTGACTAAAACTCGATCGCCTAACTTTTGAGAAAATAATCTATTTAAACGATTTACACAAGCTGCATGGTGACGACCTACTGGGGACATTTTGAGAATTTCTCCTCGGATTAGTTCTACTCGCTCATCTTCTTTCAGGATGCCTACTTCAGGCATTTTGTTATATTCTTTGACGTTAAATTATCGTTTTAGCAGTTGGACTGACATGGCACACAAGTTTTTGAGAGTAGCATTCCGCTTTCCTACGGAATGGAGTTCTATCGCTGAGAAGCTATACTATGATTTTAGTTGAATAAAAAGTCATGTGCATAGGCGAGTAACCACCAACGATTCTTATAATATCAAAATTTTTATCAGGATGCAACCAAAAATCCTTTGACGCGCGATTTTTTCAGGAGCTTCACAAGATGAAAATATTAGTGATTTTTCACGCTAGGAGAGATGGATGGGAAAATTTTGAGAACAACAAGCATATATTCATGAGTGCTTCACAGAATGAAAATATTCTGCCATTGCTTCTGGGGAAGATTCTTGAAAATCCTTTGACGCGCGATTTTTTCAGGAGCTTCACAAGATGAAAATGTTGGTAATTTTTCACGCTAGGAGAGATGGATGGAAAGATTTGATAATGGGAAAAAATTTGGCAGTTATCTATAATTTTTGATAAGTGGGAAAATTACTTAATTTTCAAGAGGTTGAAGAGCGATCGCTCTTTTTCAGAGCTACATCTATCAACCATCAAAAATCATTTGATATAATTGCAAATATACTTAACTAAAAGTAGTCTAATTAGAACAGTCATCAAAGCATTGCCACAGTTAAAGACAAAGGTAAAGTTGCAGAATTAATAACAGAATATATACACAAACTGCTATAATTTTTTCTGCAAAATTGGTGAATTTTTTCCAATCAAAAATGCTTGACTTGATAAGAGTGATCGCTTGTGAAAAATTTTGAAAAAATAAAGCCAAAAAAGATGAAAAAATATCCAGACTTTACCCAATATGGCTATCAAATTATCAAAGTATTAGGTGATAATATCCAGGGTGGAAGAGTAACCTACCTAGCTACTAAAATTGAATCAAATAGAAAAGTAATTATTAAAGAATTCCGTTTTGCTAGTGCAGATGCAAATTGATCTGGTTTTAAAGCATATCAAAGAGAAATTGAAGTGCTACGACAACTCAACCATCCTCGGATTCCTCCATATCTTAAGACTATTGAAACACCATCAGGTTTTTGTCTAGTAACTAAATATATAAATGCACCATCCCTCGCACAAAAATATACTTTTACACCAGAATAAATCAAACAAATTGCTGTCTCAATCTTAGAGATATTAGTAGATTTGCAAAAGTATAGTCCGCCGATTATTCATAGGGATATTAAACCAGAAAATATTTTGATTAATAAAAATTTGAATGTTTATCTAATTGATTTTGGTTTAGCCAGAATTCGACCTATGGGAAAACAAGCATTGAGTAGTATAGCAGCAGGTACGCCAGGATTTATGCCACCAGAAGAAATGTTTAATCTGCCACTCACAGAAGCATCAGATTTATATAGTTTAGGAGCTACATTAATCTGTTTATTAACTGGTACAAAGAGTGGAGAAATTAGTAATTTAATTGGTGAAGACTATCGTTTTAAATTCAAGCATTTAATCCCTAAAAAAGTTAATCAAAGTTTTGTTTATTGGTTGGAAAAACTTGTAGAATCAAATGTTAAACGACGTTATCCTAATGCTAGTATTGCCTTAAAAAAATTAAAACCAATTGTGCCTACAAAAACTAATAATTTTATAGGGATAGATAAAGTTAAACCTTTAGCTCTAACTACTCTGTTGATGATTGTCGCTGGCATTAATATTAAAGTTTTTCAAGATTTTTCCAGACAACAAAAAACTGCTGCCTCATTTCCCAAAGCTAACAAACAAGAAAGTAAACAATCAGTTTCTAACCCTCTTTCTCAAGCTGTAAAACTGGAAAAACAAGGTGATAAATTATTTAATAGTGGTAAATATGATAAAGCTTTACTAGCATAGGATCAAGCAATAGAATTAAACCCTAATTATGCCGCAGCATGGTATGGTCGCTGTAGAGTATTGCGACGATTCGCTCTTTACCAAGAATCTCTTCAAGCTTGCGATAAAGTTTTAGAAATTAATCCCAATGCTTATTGGGCTTGGAATGTTCGAGGTAATGTTTTGAATAGTTTGATGAGAATAGAGGAAGCATTAGAATCGTATAACAAATCTTTGGAAATTAAACCAGACTATTACTATGCTTGGAATGGTCGTTGCTGGGCATTTAATGATTTACAAAAATATCAAGAAGCATTAAATTCCTGTGACAAGGCTATAGAAATTGCTCCCAATAGTGTCTGGCCTTGGAATAACCGAGGGGTTTCACTACAAGGATTAAAACGTTATGATGAAGCGCTTGATTCTTTTGATAAAGCAATTGAAATTGACCCTAACAACCAAAAAGCTATTAATAACCGTAAAGAACTCTTAGATAATTTCAAACAAAAACTTTAGTGTTTATCAGTTAAATAACTGATTAATTCAAGTGAGATTTCCTTTAGGGTTGGGAAATCTTTAAGCAGTTGAGATTCATATCTGAGCCAGAAAATTTAGTTGAATAAAAAGTCATGCGTAGGGGCGAACAGCCCCCAACTGTTTTTATGATATCAAAATTTTTATCAGGATACAACCAAAAATCCTTTGACGCGCGAATTTTTATCATGAGCTTTAGAGAATGAAAATGTTGGTGATTTTCCACGCTAGTAGGAATGGGTGGAAAAATTTTGAGAACCACAAGCATATATTTATTGAAGCTTCACAGAATGAAAAAATTCTGCCATTGCTTCTGGGGAAGATTCTGGAAAATCCTTTGACAGGGCTAATTTTTCCGGAGCTTCACAAGATAAAAATGTTGGTAATATTTCACGCTAGTAGGAATGGGTGGAAAAATTTTGAGAACAACAAGCATATATTTATAGGTGCTTCGCAGAATGAAAATATTCTGGCATTGCTCCTGGGGAAGATTCCTGAAAATCCTTTGACAGGGCTAATTTTTCCGGAGCTTCACAAGATGAAAATATTGGTAATATTTCACGCTAGTAGGAATGGGTGGAAAAATTTTGAGAACAACAAGCATATATTTATAGGTGCTTCGCAGAATGAAAATATTCTGGCATTGCTCCTGGGGAAGATTCCTGAAAATCCTTTGACAGGGCTAATTTTTCCGGAGCTTCACAAGATGAAAATATTGGTAATATTTCACGCTAGTAGGAATGGGTGGAAAAATTTTGAGAACAACAAGCATATATTTATAGGTGCTTCGCAGAATGAAAATATTCTGACATTGCTCCTGGGGAAGATTCCTGAAAATCCTTTGACAGGGCTAATTTTTCCGGAGCTTCACAAGATAAAAATGTTGGTGATTTTCCACGCTAGTAGGAATGGGTGGAAAAATTTTGAGAACCACAAGCATATATTTATAGGTGCTTCGCAGAATGAAAAATATTCTGGCATTGCTCCTGGGGAAGATTCCTGAAAATCCTTTGACAGGGCTAATTTTTTCGGAGCTTCACAAGATGAAAATATTGGTAATTTTTCACGCTAGGAGAGATGGATGGGAAAATTTTGAGAATAACAAGCATATCTTTAATGAGTGCTTCACACAATGAAAATATTCTGGCATTGCTCATGGGGAAGATTCTTGGAAATCCTTCGACAGGGCTAATTTTTTCGGAGCTTCACAAGATGAAAAAAATGGTGATTTTCCACTGGGAGAGATGGATGGAAAGATTTTGAGAACAACAAGCATATCTTTATAGGTGCTTCACACAATGAAAATATTCTGGCATTGCTCATGGGGAAGATTCTTGGAAATCCTTTGACAGAACTAATTTTCCGATAATTGATAACTGATTTAGATGTGTCATAACACTACAAATTTTGCTGATAACCGATAATTGATAACTGATAACTGATAACTGATAACTGAAATGACCATCCGCATCCGAGGTGCCAGACAACATAACCTCAAAAACATTGACCTCGAATTACCACGCGATCGCCTAATTATTTTCACAGGAGTTTCTGGCTCTGGCAAATCCTCCCTTGCCTTCGACACAATATTCGCCGAAGGGCAACGTCGCTACGTCGAATCCCTCAGTGCCTATGCCCGACAATTTCTCGGACAACTCGACAAACCAGACGTAGACTCCATCGAAGGATTAAGCCCTGCCATTTCCATCGACCAAAAATCTACATCTCATAATCCTCGCTCTACAGTCGGCACTGTCACGGAAATTTATGACTATCTGAGATTACTGTTTGGTAGAGCAGGAGAACCCCATTGCCCAATTTGCCACCATAATATTGCTCCCCAAACTATAGATGAAATGTGTGACAGAATTATGGCTCTTCCGGACCGGACTAAATTTCATATCTTAGCTCCCGTGGTTCGAGGAAAAAAGGGGACTCATAAGAAACTTTTGTCTAGTTTAGCCGCTCAAGGATTTATTCGTTTGAGGGTTGATGGAGAGGTTGTAGAAATTGCCGAAAACATCAAATTAGATAAAAATCATACACATACGATAGAAGTTGTTATTGACAGACTGATTAAAAAGCCAGGTATAGAGGAACGTTTAGCGGATTCTCTCAGTACTTGTCTACGTCAATCTACTGGAATTGCTTTAATTGACGTATTAAATCATACATCAGCAGAGGTAGGTGCAGTGCAGAGTTTTAATAAGTATAACCTAACCTCGGCAAAAATAGCAACTTCAGCTAATTCTAAATCTGCTAATAATTCGACTAATTCTAGTCAGGAACTAGATACAGAAATAGAAAAATCTCATACTCAAATAGTATTTTCGGAAAATTTTGCCTGTCCGGAACATGGAGCAGTGATGGAAGAACTCTCACCTCGGTTATTTTCCTTCAACTCTCCCTACGGTGCTTGTCCTACTTGTCATGGCTTGGGTAGTCTGAAGCAGTTTTCCCAAGAGTTAATCGTACCCGACCCCAATGCACCCTTATATTCAGCGATCGCTCCTTGGTCGAATAAGGAAAATCCCTATTATTTTTCTCTGCTTTATAGTTTGGCTGAAGCTTATGGGTTTGAGATAGAAACTCCCTGGAATAAATTGAGCAAGAAGGAGCAAAAGTTAGTACTTGAAGGTAGCGACGAACCTATTTGGATAGAAAGGAAAAATGGAGAAGGAGATTATCGTTACTATCCTGGAGTTATCCCGACTTTGGAAAAGCAATATAAGGAGACTGGTTCGGATTTAATTAAGCAAAAATTAGAACAATATTTAGTCAATCAAACCTGCGAAACTTGCCAAGGGAAAAGACTAAAACCAGAGGCTCTTTCGGTAGAAGTAGGGCAATACAGAATTACAGATTTTACAGAAGTTTCGATTCGGGAGTGTTTGGAGAAAATCAATAATTTACAACTGAGCGAACGGCAAGCAAAAATTGCCGAATTAGTATTGAGAGAAATTCGGGCAAGATTACAATTTCTGTTGGATGTTGGCTTAGATTATCTAACATTAGACCGAGCAACAATGACACTTTCTGGGGGAGAAGCTCAAAGAATTAGATTAGCAACACAAATTGGTTCTGGTTTAACAGGAGTTCTCTATGTTTTAGATGAACCAAGTATTGGTTTACATCAGAGAGATAATAGTCGTCTTTTGCAGACTTTAATCAAACTTCGAGATTTAGGAAATACTTTAATAGTCGTGGAACATGACGAAGAAACTATTAGAACAGCCGACCATATTATTGATATTGGTCCGGGGGCTGGAGTGCATGGGGGGCGGATAGTTTCTCAGGGAAATTTTCAGACATTATTAGCAACAGTAGAGTCAGTAACTGGTGCTTATTTATCTGGCAAAAAAGTTATTGCTACTCCAGCAGAAAGAAGGGAGGGAAATGGAAAGTCTTTACTGCTGAAAAATTGTCATAGAAATAATCTCAAAAATATAGATGTAGAAATTCCTTTGGGAAAATTGGTCTGTATTACTGGAGTTTCTGGTTCGGGAAAATCTACCTTAATTAATGAATTACTTTATCCAGCTTTGCAAAATTATCTGAGTCGAAAAATTCCTTTTCCCAAACAGTTAGAAAAAATCAAAGGATTAAAAGCAATAGATAAGGCAGTTGTAATTGACCAATCACCTATTGGTAGAACTCCCCGTTCTAATCCGGCAACTTATACAGGAGTATTTGATGTAATTCGAGGAATTTTTGCTGAAACTATAGAAGCAAAAGCTAGAGGTTATAAACCAGGGCAATTTTCTTTTAATGTTAAAGGTGGCAGATGTGAAGCTTGTAGCGGACAAGGTGTAAATGTAATTGAAATGAATTTTCTACCAGATGTTTATGTGCAATGTGATGTTTGTAAGGGTGCAAGATATAGTAGAGAAACTTTACAGGTGAAATATAAAGATAAGTCAATTGCTGATGTTTTGAATATGACTGTAGAGGAAAGTTTAGAAGTATTTAAAAATATTCCGAGGGCAGCAAGTCGATTACAAACTTTAGTAGATGTAGGGTTAGGTTATGTCAGATTAGGTCAACCCGCACCGACTCTTTCTGGTGGGGAAGCACAGAGAGTAAAATTAGCCTCTGAATTATCTCGACGAGCAACTGGAAAAACTATTTATTTAATAGATGAACCAACAACTGGTTTATCTTTTTATGACGTTCATCAGTTATTGAATATTTTGCAAAGATTAGTAGATAAAGGAAATTCCATTGTAGTAATTGAGCATAATTTAGATGTGATTCGTTGTGCCGACTGGGTAATAGATTTAGGTCCGGAAGGTGGAGATAAAGGAGGAGAAATAATTGTTTGTGGAACACCGGAAGATGTAGCAGAGAATTCAGACTCTTATACTGGGAAATATTTGCGAGAAGTATTAGAAAAGTATCCGCCGAAAATTGAAAATTAACAAAAAGTAAGCGTGCATCTCAATTTTTGCCTTTATTCAAAAATTTATCTCTTTTAGGCAACAGGGAATATATAGGAAAAAAGTATTTTTGCTTGCTATGAGATGCACCCAAAAGTAAATTTAGAAAAAAAATCAATCAATATCCATAATTTATTAGTAAATTGATTTGAAATTTAATCTAAGTTATACTCTTTCTATCAATTTTAATTTCAAGAGAAGAAAAATTTATGGAATTTATTTGGTCGGATTCTGAAGATAATAATCGTGCAGAAAAGATGATGTGGCAAAGCCTCAAAAATGCTTTATTTGAAGATGAAGGAATTTGTTATCATCGCTATCCTATATTTTCCCCAGATAGATCGAGAAGAGAACCAGATATTCTCATGCTTCATAAAAATTGGGGATTATATATTATTGAAACAAAGGGATGCAAAATCGAAAATATTGAAAAGATTAATGGGCAAGTTTGGGAAATGAAAGATTGGTATTCTACCCAAGAAACTCCTTACTCTCAGGCAGAAGACCAGATGTTTTCAATACTAGGAAAATTTAAAAATGAGCGTAAGTTACGTAAAGGAAAATATGATGTAATTCAAGGTCATGTATTTATTGGTTTACCTTTAATATCTGAGTCTGAATGGAAAAGAAAAGGTCTTGATTTATCTCCTGCTGCTCCATTAACTATTATCTTTGCAGATGATTTACAAAAGCCTGATAGTTTGAGAAAGAGATTAACTAAAATACCTGCTGAAGAAAAACAAGAATTTATAACAGATGAACAATGGAAACTCGCATTGAGTATTCTCCAAGGCGCCCCTACTTTACGTCGTGAAATTAGACCGGAACCAAAGAAAAATTCATCAAAAGCTGCTTTACTTAGGCAAGTTGAATTACAAATGGAAGGTCTAGATAGAGAGCAGCACAAAATAGCAGTTCAAATACCAAATGGTCCTCAAAGAATTAGAGGTTTAGCAGGTTCAGGAAAAACAGTTGTAATGTGTATGAAAGCAGCATGGATGCACAATAAACATCCTAATTGAGATATTGCTTATACTTTTTACACCAGAAGTTTATATGAACAAATTAAGAGTAACATTACTCGTTTTTACCGTTGGTGGGCTGATGTAGATCCAAACTGGAATAAAATTCATATACTTCATGCTTGGGGAAGGAAAGATCAGGAAGGTCTATATCGTTTTGTTTCTAAAAAAATGGGGCGTAATTCACGCACATATCTAGAAGCAAAAAATGCTTTTACTCATAAAGAGTACAGTCAAATACTCGGTAATTGCTGTAAAGAACTTAGAGAACTTGAGGATAAAACTCCTCAGTTATTTGATGCAATTCTTATTGATGAAGCCCAAGACTTTAACTTTGAGTTTTATAAATTGTGCTATGACATTTTGCGCGAACCTAAACGTTTAATCTGGGCATACGATGAAGTTCAAAGTTTAGAAAGTCTTTCTATACCAACAGCCATTGAAATTTTTGGTACTCATACAGATGGAACGCCTGTTGTAGAACTTGAAGGTAATTATCCAGATAGTGAAATAGAAAAAGATATGATTCTCTATCATTGTTATCGCACTCCTCGTCCTATTATGGTTACTGCTCATTTCTTTGGAATGGGGTTACTAAGAAATAAGGGAGCAGTTCAATTTATTCCCACACCAGGAGGATGGGAAGATATTGGATATGAAGTAGTTTCAGGAGAATTTCAACCAGGGAAAAAAGTAACAATAAAAAGACCAGAAAAAAATTCTCCTCATAGTCTAGAAAAATTAGTACCACAAGGAGAGAAGTTAGTTCAATACAAAACTTTTAATCAGAGAAGTCAAGAGCTTAATTGGGTAGCTGCACAAATAAAGAAAAATGTTTATGAGGACGAACTAAAGCCAGAAGAAATAGTAGTTATATCTCTAGATTGGAAGAATATGGAGAGAGACTTTGGAGAATTGCAAGGTTTACTTAAGCCAGAGGTAAAAGCGATAATATCTAAGAATGAAATTTTCCGACAATCTAACAATGTGACACTCGCTGGTATTTTCCGAGCTAAAGGAAATGAGGCATCTATTGTTTATGTAATTGGATTTGAACAAGTAGATAGCAATCCTCAATTAATTGTTCAAGAAAGGAACCAAGCTTTTACAGCTATGACCAGAGCTAGGGGGTGGTGTATTTTAACTGGGATAAGTTCAAAAGCTCATATTTTATTCCATGAAATTCAGAAGATATTAGCAAGTTATGAAGAAATTACATTTACAGTACCAGAACCAAAAACTATTCAAAGAAATCTAGATAATCTGGAGTACGAAAAACGTCGTAATCGTCTCAAGAAAGGTAAAGAGTTAACAAGTAAGTTAGTAGAGGCTATGAATGAGTATGGTAATCCAGAAATTTTAGAAAAAGCGAAGGAGATTGAAGAGCTAATTAAAAAAGAGCAACAAAAAATAAATAAGTTAGGAAATTGAAAATCTAAATTGGTGATGGCTAGAAATATTTCTGCATATTAGTTATTGAATATAATAGCGATCGCCTCTTGTATCTCTTCGACTTTTTACCAGTTTTTTTCACAGATGAAAATTTCACTCCTATATATAGATACTTGAAAATTTGTCAGAGATTTTTCCATAATATTTGGTTTACCTAGAGGTAAGTAGATATTTTCTGAAGTGGAGCAATCACCTCTTGTATCTCTTCGACTTTTTACCAGTTTTTTTCACAGATGAAAATTTCACTCCTATATATAGATACTTGAAAATTTGTCAGAGATTTTTCCATAATATTTGGTTTACCTAGAGGTAAGTAGATATTTTCTGAAGTGGAGCAATCACCTCTTGTATCTCTTCGACTTTTTACCAGTTTTTTTCACAGATGAAAATTTCACTGACCTATATAGATAGTCGAAAATTTATCAGAGACTTTTCTAGACTATCTCCTCTACCTAGAAGTAAGTAGATATTTTCTGAAGTAGAGCGATCACCTCTTGTCTCTCTTCGACTTTTTGCTAGTTTTTTTCACAGATGAAAATTTCACTCCTATATATAGATAGTCGCAAATTTGTCAGAGAATTTTTCCAGATGTCTGGTCTGCCTAGAAGTAAGTAGATATTTTCTGAAGTAGAGCGATCGCCTCTTACTTCCCATCGACTTTTTACCAGTTTTCCTCACCGATGAAAATTTTACTTCCAGGTATAGGTAGTCGAAAATTTGTTAGATAATTTGACCAAATGTCTGGTCTACCTAGAAGTAAGTATATATTTTCTGAAGTAGAGCGATCGCCTCTTAACTACCTTCGACTTTTTACCAGTTTTTGGAACAAATGAAAATTTCAATGACCTATATAGATACTTGAAAATTTGTCAGAAAATTTTCCCAAATATTTCCTCTACCTAGAAGTAAGTATATATTTTCTGAAGTAGAGCGATCGCCTCTTAACTACCTTCGACTTTTTACCAGTTTTTGGAACAAATGAAAATTTCAATGACCTATATAGATACTTGAAAATTTGTCAGAAAATTTTCCCAAATATTTCCTCTACCTAGAAGTAAGTATATATTTTCTGAAGTAGAGCGATCGCCTCTTACCTACCCTCGACTTTTTACCAGTTTTCGGAGCAGATGAAAATTTCACTCTTATATATAGATAGTCGCAAATTTGTCAGATAATTTTTCCAGATGTCTGGTCTATCTAGAGGAAAGTAGATATTTTCTGAAGTAGAGCGATCGCCTCTTAACTCCCTTCGACTTTTTAACAGTTTTCGGAGCAAATGAAAATTTCACTCTTATATATAGATAGTCAAAAATTTGTCAGAAATTTTTCCAGATGTCTGGTCTATCTAGAGGAAAGTAGATATTTTCTGAAATTGTCATCCTGTGAAGCTTTAGTCAAGATATATGCTTGTTTTTCCCTCATCAAATCTTTCCATCCATCCCTCCTCAGTGGAAAAGCATCAAGAATTTCATTCTCTTAAGCTCAAAAAAAATCGCGCGTCAAAGGATTTTCGGTTGCATCTCCACAAAAATTTTGATATAGTAGGAACTGATAGGAGTCGTTCGCCCCTACGCATGACTTTTTATTCAACTAAATTTATTGGCTAAATATTATAATTACTTCAGTAAATTACTTTCTAGGTTCTCTCAATTATTCCATCTCTCAAAATACTAAAAAGCTCTTCCAAAGGAGACAAATTTTTATAGGTAAGCCAAGAGTAATATCTGTCAACCTTCCTCTCTTTCTATCTCTACATAAATTTCTCTAATTTTTTGCTAATTAATTTCCTTTTCAATCTAGATTTTTAGCAGGCATCAAAAATGCAGTTATCAAAGCAATAGTACCCCCCAAGAAACCCCAACCTAGCCAAATATTAAAATTCCTACCTCTACTTTTTGCCACAAAAGCAGCAGCAGTACCAATAACACAATGCAAAATCATTAATATCCAGAATAATTGCCAGTTAATTTCATTCATAATTGTCTTTCAAGTATTAGTTATTTGAGAATAAAGTCCTAAAAATTTTTCCGCATCAAAATGAATTATATGGTCTGGTGCATCAGCAATGCAAACTTATGTTTCCCAAGGAATATCAGCAGCAAACTTGCGAAAAGTATGATGGTCTAGAAAAGCTGTGATAAAAATTAAATCAGCTCTAAAACTTGAAGAAATTTCAACTCACCTTTATGCCTAATAACTATTACTCGTTGACGATTTTGAGGCACACCAAAATAAACATAAGTAGGTCGGTGTTGAAAATTATCGTTATGAAAAGGCAGGAGACAGAGGGCAGAAGGCAGAAGGGAAGAGAGTTTTTAGCAAATTTACTTTTCGTTACATACTTCTGTTTTTTTGCACCGTTCTACTTAATTTAACAATTTAAGCTCAATAATATAACCCAAAGATTGAAGTGCTGGAGTAATTTCATCCAAATACCATTTATTCCGATAAACCAACCCTCTTACGTTTTCAAATAACCAAATTTACGGCTTTAATTTTGCCACTGCATGAATCAAAATAGGAAAGCTATCTCGCGAATCTTGCAAACATTTGAACAGATAGTTTAAGTAAATGATTGATTTTATTTATGAAGTTCATATATGTTATGCGAATGATTATAATGCTTGTATAGAATACATAGGCCAAATTAGGAAAAAAGGGTGAATTTTTCTGTTTTTTATACCAAATTTGCTTATAAAAAGGTACTGATTAACTATCTATAAGTCTATTACATCCTAACTTATGATTGAAATAGAGCGCCCATATCAATAGTATTTAGTATTACTTTATTTTTAATTGCTGAGAAAGCAAATCATTTAAAGCAATTTGATTAATCTATAGTTGTTTTATTTGTTGATTCGTAAAATTCATATAGGCATACTATTATATAGTAACAATATTTAATTCGTAAAATAAAGAGCAGATATTAGATTATTTCTGTTTCATTTCATGGCATTTATAAATATAGCGTTTCTCAGTCTAATGAGGTACACCTATCTTTATTTATCTTCTATTCCCTGTTGCCTATTGCCTTTCGGAGCTGTTGCCTAAAACCTACGAATCCCCGTACCTCAAGCTTCTTGGGAATTGCTATATATTAAAAAAATATTACTTATTTTTCCCTTTTAATTATTAGGATTTAATATCCCAAGACCAAAGTCATTACTTGTTTAGCACTAGCAATTTTATCACTTAAACACTTCTTGATGTAGCTATAAAGTTTTTAGGTAATTTATGATAATAGATTGTTATTTTAAAAAATAACAAAAACTCTATTATTACCTGATACTATTCTCAATTAATATGTTCTATCAAAGATTTAATTCTCTCTTCACATTTCAAATGTAAATGCTATACACCAATAAAGAACTTAATGAATAACTTGAAATTTGAGATTTTTCTTGAAAATCTAAATATGCCTCCCTCCTAAAATATCGCATCTGCTAGATATGAGATTTGCCAAATTGAATAAAAAGCGTTATATACTTATAAGTCAATTTATGATTAAACAATAAATAATTAACAATGTCAGAAAATCAGCAAGAAATTTGCCCAGTCTGCCTAGTTAAAATAGTAGGTGGAGATCGGGTGTTGTTTTCTTCTGGACCACCTGGTACTAAAGCAAAGTTATGGGCTCGTGTTTGTCAATATGCTCAAAGACAAGGTTGTATAAATCAAGATCTAGATGAAGTTGGAAAGGTCAAATCTGAAGATTACTATAACCCTGAGATTTCCTAGCATCTTTTCATTTTTTCTTCTAACTTACTTGTTCTTTAATAAATAGGAAAAACAGAGGCCATTATTAAAAGAAAATTATTAATTCGCTTAATTAATATGTTAAGAGTCAATATGTTACCAAAAATATATAAGGTACTAAATCCCTGTATCTATAAATATAAGAACAACAAAACTCTTAAGTTTAACATATCTTGTGGTATAAATCAGATATGATTTCTATCACCCCTTGAGTTTTTGATAGATTTTTCTTACCTTATAACCCTTGACTTTTAATTTTTGATTTCTTACTTCCGTGAAATAGTATAGCGCTACTCAAATACGCTCTTGACATTCCTTTGTTTCCTCACAGGAGTGCCCATTACCTCTGTTAGTAGGCATTCCCATGGCGAGGAGACCTCCCCGGGTTCCGACCGCTTGCCTCTGTTGCACCCCACGGGGTTGTACCCCTATTCCCAGATCCGGTGTTCCCTTACAACCTAAATTTATTGTCAAACGCCAAAAGACGTAGTGCTATACAGAAATAAGAAAGGAAAGGAAAGGACAAGAAAAGAAAGGCAGCTTTGCTAAAAAAGGGGGGAGTGATTTTCTACCAAGATTTTTTTCTCCTAATCTTCTGCCACGCTGCTATTTGCTTTTCTGTGGTAAAAATATTTTTCAGATTATTTCCTAGAAGAAAACTTCGAAGTCCAAGACAAATGTTGTTAGATCGAGGTAGCATCAAAATACTAATTGTCGTAGGATCTTATCTCAAAGTCCGTATATTTCTATATTAATTTTTTCTAGAAACCAGTGCAGTATGCCCAACAGATCCTACTCTTAACAGAAGGTTAAACATTTGAAACTCAGAATAACTGAGATAATTTTAACTTGACGTAAATACAGTAGTGATGTTTTTGATTTTTGTTGCATAAGCTTGGTTATGATATTAATCGGCATTAGAGAATAGATTCTCTATATGATTTGTCAAATAGTCCTGGTTTAACCATCAAGTGAAATTAAATAATGAATCAGACTGCAGCGTTTATAGGAGGATGTATTCTGACGGGGATATTGATTGTCCTCTTGCTCATGGGTTGGATTGTATTTGGCAAGTCTTCTCCTGATTATCGGACGGAAGCGCCAAAAGCATCCCCTTCTCCCTCAATCACATTTTCTCCTTCTCCAAAAGTATATCCTTCTCCTTTAGTAACTGTCTCACCTCAGCCACTACCACCCCCACCAATTTCAGTCCCTTCAGTTCCTGACTTTAAGGACTATCAGTTGGAACAACAAATTAAAAATCAATCAGAGAAACAACGTTCAGCTTATGAGCAACTGAAAACTCAACTACAGCAGCAATTACTTGATATGCGACAGTTGAAAACTCAGTTAGAGCAACAATGGGCAGAGACACAACAACTTAGACTGCAACAAGATCAACTGAGGCTACAAAATGACCGATTGTTGATTCAAGTCCAGCAGCAAGAACGTTTGATTTCTGGCTTGAGTCTACAACAGGGGATGGATAATTATAGCAGAAGATCTTCAGGTAGTTCTGCGAATTATTTAGAAAAAGGTATACTGTGGTTTATTGGAGGAATAGTCTTAGCTATTTTACTTCTTGGCGGTGGTATTATTTTAGTCGGAATGATTATTTTATTAGCTCAACCCCAACGTCGATCTTCTTACAATGGTAAGAGTACGGCTCACGATATTAATGTTCCTTGGCAATATACTATTTATGAGGAGGAGGAAACTAAATTTTTACCTCCTTATATTGATAGGAAAAGAAAACAAAAATAATCAAATAAATTTCAATAAATAAGAAAAAATAAAAAGGTAAACAATGATAGAAATAGGTGAGTAATAGAATTGAGTATTGTCCTTTGAGGCATAAATTTCCAATTTCTTTTTTGTAGTATTATTTTTGGTAATTGCTATAGATAGAGCAAGAAAATTTTAACTTTTTTAGCTAAAGGAGCAAATATTTCTTTCACTGTCTGAGTATTTAGTGTGCTAACCTAGAATTTTTTATAAATTTCTCTAGCTCTCTAGATGGATATTACTTAATTTGGCATCTATTTATAGCAATTTCAGAAGACAAAAGCGGGAAAAATACTTTCTTGTCTAAGGTTGATTATTAGTCTATGTTATACCAAATTAAGATATAGCAATTCCTAAGAAGCGTGAGGTACGGACATTCGTTGGTTTTAGGCAAGAGCCCCGAAAGGCAACAGGCAACAGGGAATAGAAGATAAATAAAGATAGGTGTACCTCATTAGACTGAGAAAGGCTATAAAGTTGTATAGAATAAAATTTTAATCAGAGTTGACTGTATATCAAGACAGACAAGTTAATTAATTTCATAATTCTGTTCAGCCTTACATAACATTGGTATCAGCAACTCTTTATTTCCTATATGAATATGTTATTTAATAGATTTTAGTATTAATAATTTTTGCCCAGTTAGGATTACCAGCAGCTAATTTATAGGAGAAGGAAGAAGGAAGAAAGCGTTTAGTTATCTACCAAAGAAGGAAAAATCTGGCGTTGTCTGAGTTTTAAGTTTTTGATATGTCTGTGCCCTTTCCTTCCACTGCTATACCCTTGATATCTGAAATATCAAACTAGAATTGAAGAATGGAGTTATTTATAATTGTTACTTCGTGTTAGTTGGTAGTTAATTTTATGGATAAGTTTATTGCTTTACTATAGTTAGATGCTACTATTATTATTTAATGGATTTGAGGGTCAAAAAAAAATTATTATTTTGGTGATTAAATATCCTTGATTATTGATATTATTGATGTACCTATTATGAAAAAGCATTTCCTGAGGTCATGCTCCTTCAATAATTGATAATTGATAATGGATAATTGATAATTACCTCTCCCTAAAAGCTATCCCTGATAAGGAACTCCTGAAAACCTTCTGGATAGTAGGGGAGAAGGGAGCAGGGGAGAAGGGAGAAATAGTCAATAAAGCTTGGCAAAACTACTTAACTTATCCAAATAAATGTGCTTTTAAATACATTTTTTCTCAGGAAAAAGCCTTTTGAAGGCTTAAACATAATTTGTTTATTTTGTCAAGTTTTATGTTAAGAAAGATGCTTACAAAGTATAGCCCTAAAAGGAAGGGGATTGAATAAAAGGAAAATTTTTTCTTCTCTTGGTCGATTGGATATGGCGCAGGTTTCCTCGCCATCCCACCCTACCCGAAGCTCCGAAGATCGACCGCTGTTTCTCCACGGCGAGTGAGAGGCTTTAAACCTTAATTATTCGGTAAACAGCGAGTGGTAAACAGCGAGTGATAAATAGCTGAAACCGATAAAAATGCAATTTAAAAGAGGATTTAAACCACTCTTAAACTATCTGGCATTTATATGCCGGAGATTTCAACTAAAGCTAAAAGCTCTTAGCCCAGAGCTAGTTAACACTACAAAAAAAATTAATTGCTACAGTTTATCATTGGATATTCTGAGCTTCATTAACTTTTACTATTCTAATAGTTGTATTTGCCTCTCCAATTTTAAAATTTTTGGTACAGAGTTTGTAGAAGCAAAAGAGGAAATGATTGTTCTGATTTTAGAGTAGTTATTGACATCCTCCCCGGCCTAAACACAGGGATTACTACTGAGCCGTAGCTCCTCGGCGGGTTAACGCTTGGCTTCGCATAGCTGCCGCTAACACAGGGTGCTGCTTCCTTGGCGGTAGTCTAACGCTTCCCTCCACGTCCGCGCACGAGTTTCCGAGTGCCCCCCGGCAACTAATAACACTATAGCATATATTCAATTCACTTACAAATAAAATAAAAAGTCGCCCTACAAGGGCGAGGCTTTAAACCCAATTTTTCGGTAAATACAGGAATTAGTTCTGTAGATTAGTTAATGATTATGACTGGATATCAAAGTACATTGATTTTGATGTTTTGATTTAGCGTGGCGATAAATATATTTTAAATAATAATCTTAATAGCAAATTTTAGTATCGTCGGAGCAGCGATCGCCACAGTAATAACAATGATTATGTGGAATATTTTACTACTAGAATATGTAGTAGAATAGTTGAATTTATATCGATATATAATTTATCGCATCATCAGAAAATGATAGAATGAAGTGTGAAGTTCAACTATTTAAACTTACTGTAATTATTCCGGAGGTATCAATGTCAATCAAAGAAAATACTTGGTGTAGCAATTTTATCACAGTAAATAGTATTAAGATTCATTATGTGACTCAAGGTTCAGGTCCTTTAATGTTAATGTTACATGGATTTCCTGAATTTTGGTATTCTTGGCGACACCAAATCCCTGAATTTGCTCAAGATTATAAAGTAGTTGCCTTAGATTTAAGGGGCTACAATGAAAGTGATAAACCAGAAGATAAATCTGCTTATGTAATGTCAGAATTTATTAAAGATATAGAAGGAGTAATCAAAGAATTAGGTTATGAAAAATGTGTTTTAGTAGGACATGATTGGGGAGGGGGAATAGCTTGGTCTTTTGCTTATGCAAATCCTGAAATGGTAGAAAAATTAATTGTAATGAATATTCCTCATCCGGCAAAATTTAGGGAGGGATTAGGTACTCCAGAGCAACTTTTGAGAAGTTGGTATATGTTTTTTTTCCAGTTACCTTTTTTGCCAGAATTAATGCTTGAATTTGATGATTATCAAGCTATTGGTTCTATTTTTCAAAGTATGGTAAATAAATCTGCTGTTACTGATGCTGATATAGAAGCTTACAAGGACGCTGTGGCTAAACGAGGTGCTTTAACTTCAATGATTAATTATTATCGTAATATATTTTCTGGATTTTTCAATCAACAAGAATGGGGAATATTGCGAATTCCTACTTTAATGCTTTGGGGTGAAGAGGATACGGCTTTAGGAAAAGAATTAACTTATGGTACAGAAGAATATGTGGAAAATTTTCAGATTCGCTATATTCCTAATTGTGGTCATTCGGTACAACAAGAACAGCCTCAATTGGTTAATCAATATATGCGAGAATTTTTGAGTAATGATAATGATTTAAATTGAAATAAGTGCAGAGATAAGATTGATTTTATGCCATGGAAGAAGGAAAAAGGAAGAAGGAAGAAGAAGGAAGAAAAAAGTGGATGGTAGAGACTAAAAGAAGCCACTCTGCTCCCTTAAACTCCCACAAGCTTGTAGACACCGCTGATCATGTGCGTGGGTATTAAACCCATAAGGGAAAAGATAAAATTTAAGAGAAGATAGACAAAGAATTAGTATTATTACTAATTTATAATTTCCCTTAAATGATGTGAATAGAGAATTAAAATGTTTGAGGAAATAGGAAGCAGTTTCAGGTAATTAGCTAGTTTTGGGCAGAAGCAAAAATGACGCTTTAGTTTTCCAATATAGTTAGGAAGTAGTAATTATTGTCAGATTTGTCAAACACTCAAAAATAGATAGAATAAAGGAGCATTAAGCCATCAGCCATCAGCTATTGTTTCTGGTTTTAGATAACAGTTTTATTAATTAACGCCAAATTAGAGCTTACTACAAAAACTGAGTCTTATTGCTGTTTGCGTAGCATCCCGCAGGGAAGCGCTTTCAGCAACAAGACTTTATCTTTAAAAACAGTGTTTAAATTAATAGTAAGCATTTCCTTCGGAATGCTTACTTATAACTGCGTCGAATATTACTAAATAAGAAGAATAAGCTGCAAAAAAACTTAAGTATTTGACGAAAAGAAAGTTTGTCAAAAATTTATTTCCTTGTGCCCTTTGTAACTTTACAAATTCAACAGTTACCCTATTTGTCTTGTCATAACAATAATTTTTAACGCCAACCTGCTTATATAATTAATGTCACTCAAATTACTCTAATAATGATTAATCAATTAAGTAATACGATGAGGAATAGCCTAATAGTAATAACTATCCTAATTATTATAAATTGGTTATTGCTATCTTCTAATACTTTAGCTCAACCGATTGATAATAGTCGGCGCGAACAACAAGTATTACAATCAATTGAATTAAATACGGATTTAATTTTAGAAAATGCAAATCCGGTGGAAAAACAACAGTTAAAAAACGAAAAGTATGCTCGAATGCAAGAGTCAGAATTTAAATTCTACAGAGCAACAAATTATCTATTTTGGCAAGATTTTGCTAATGATAGTAGAATCATAAAATTTGGTAATGCTAATACAAAAACTTGGATTTTAGGAGATTGTCATATTGATAATTTTGGTGCTTTTAATAACGATAAAGGAGAAATTATCTTCGATATGAATGATTTTGACGAATCAATTATTGCTGATTATCAATATGATTTATGGCGTTTAGCAGTCAGTATTATTTTAGTGACTAATGATTCTACCCTATCTAAATCAGAACAAGAAGAAGTTGTTGATAACCTTAGTGAAACTTATCTAGATACCTTAGCTTTTTATGTAGGAAATGATGAAGAAACTAAAATATATTTTACAGAAACTAATACTAAAGGAGAGCTAAAAAAAACCATAGAAAAAGCTGCTAAAAAAACACGACAAGGAATGTTAGATAAGTGGAGTAAAGTTATAGAAAATCAAAGAATGTTTGATTTTTCCAGTGAAAAATTAAGTCTTGCCACTGATGTTAAAAACGCTATTGAATCAGGAATGCTAGATTATGGTAAAACCCTTTCCGGCAACCTAAATTATGACCCAGAATATTTTAAAGTTAAAGATGTTGCCCAAAGATTAAATGCCGGATTAGGTTCCTTAGGAACACCACGTTATTATGTATTGATAGAAGGGAAAACTGATGCTTTAGATGATGACCATATCCTAGATATTAAACATCAGTTTCAACCGACACCTACTTATGAATTGTTCAGCTTATATGACCGCATTAATTATCGGAAAATATTTAATAATAGTGCTCAACGTCATGCTCTAGCTTATAAAGCACTGATTAAGCACGCTGATGATTTTTTAGGATGGATAAAACTTGTAGATAATAATCCTATTGATGGAGATTTTTCTGGTGATTATTCTGTTAGAGAAATATCTCCCTATAAAAAATCTCTCAAAATTAAAAATTTAACAGATAAAAATAGTTTGATAGAAGTTGCTAAACAATGGGGAAAAATTCTGGCTACCGACCATGCTAGAGCAGATAAAGATTTTGATAAAAAATTAGTTTCTAATTCCTTTGAAAAACAAGTCAAAAAAATTACTGATGGTAAGCATCAAGAATTTAGAGAATTAGTGCGTGAAATAGCTTTTAAATATGCGCAGCAAGTTAAAGTTGATTATGATAATTTTGTAATTGAACAAATAGAGAATAAAGGGAATAGGGAGTAGGGGAGTAGGGGAGTAGGGGAGTAAGGGAGAAATAAAGATATGAATAATTAACATTAACTGAGCTGCTAATTAGCAAAAAAGTTATTCTGCTATTTTTAATTACTTAATAACTGAAGTATTACCTAAATTAAGCATTAATGAATGGGAATTGGTATCAACTTTTGAGTTTATTTTCTAGATGTTTTTGACTAAATTCCCGATCTAGTTTTTTGCTCTGGAATGTGGAGATCAAGTGCTACGAAATAGGGAATAGAGAATATTAAAGGAGGGAAAACAGCATTAAATAGGGTTTGCTGAAAAAGTCTTTTTTAAGGAGTAGTGGAGTAGGGGAGAATTTTTTTGCCCAACTATGCGCTAAAAATGCGCTCCATGCATGAGCATGAAGAGCTGAAAACCATGTACTTTTTCAATACCTAAAAAGGCTAAAACCTTTATCTGGTAATTATTTAATATTTAATCAGCAAACCCTAAATAGTAGCAAAGATAAGAATATAAGTTACTCGAACGGCACACTTTTTTTATCAGAAAAAAAAATCAATCTAGATTTACATTTTAAATAAAAACACTATAGTTATCAAAAAGTCATAAATTTTACAAAATAATTAAATTTGAAAGTCTCTCCTTCTCAGAATAAAAAAGAGAAAAAAATAACTTTAATTGACTCTTCTCTTTTAAAGAGAAGTAATTATTATAGGACTTACGAATTACAACACATTTTTGTCATTCCAACCCACAGGGAAACAATCTCACACTCAAATCCTAGTTTTTCCTGCCTCATCGTTCAGCAATTAACAATTAACAATTAATAATTAACAATTAATAATTACCTCTTCTTAAAAGAAGAGGATTGACTAAAATAATTTTTTTTATTTTATCCCTTTAAAAGGGAAGGCTTTAAACCTGAATTGTTGAATAAATAATTATTAACTATCAACTCTTAATTATTCATTATTAGGCAAGTCCTGTAGTAAGCATTCAGCTATTAGCAAACAGCTATCAGCTTTTTAAAGAATCAAGCAAATACTAAGGTTAGCGGACAGAAATATTTCATTTCGTGCGGAATGCGGAGCTAACATAACTTTTAATTCTCCTTGACTACTAATTCCTTCTTCCCAGATAATAAGTTAATAACTCATAGCTGATAGCTGATAGCTGACCGCTGAATGCTTACGTCCTGTATTAATTATTGAATATTAGCCATGAATATAAATTCATTACGATATTTGAGTCTTAATATTTTGCTTATAAATGTTCTATAATTCCAATTTGAAAAAAGAATGTTACGAATAGACATCTCCAATAATAAAAAATTAAATCAATTATCGCACAGAAATTATCAATTATTTCCCCCTACTCCCTACTCCCTACTCCCTACTCCCTCTTTTCTGGAGATGTCTAATAATAAGTGCGGTTAAAAGACAAGTTCAGGAAGTTTTCCTTTGACAAAAAAGAGAATTTACGACCTAAAAACTGTTATTGAAACTATTCCCATAGGACTCCTGACTCCTGACTCCTGACTCCTAAGAAATAGCCTAGCTATTTGCACCAAACATTTATCAAATTGGTATAATACTTAATATCACTATCATTATTCCTCTAATTCTTGCGTTGCTTTTCTTTCTTTTCTCCTTCTTTGAATAATTTTTAGTGCGGAAGCTGCTCCAGCACTTATTGCAGCGGCTCCTAATATTGGACTTGATGCAGCTATTACTCCTATTCCCGCTCCAATTAGAGATGCTGTAACCATTGCTGTACTAGCTATTGTTGTAGAAGTATTTTCATTTTCTGTACTAGATGTTTCTGTACTAGATGCTGCTTCATTTTTTTGATAACTGTTGTTAGCTTCTTCTTTCATAACTAAAATTGTTACCTCTTAATTCCAAACACAAATAAACTCATTAATCCTATACCTATTATATTAGAAAAGAAAATCAACCAAAAAGATTGTTCTCTCGGTGTAGCGTCTTGCAATTCTTGATGCAAACTTAAAACGTAAATAAAAAGTCCAAAAGATATCTTAGACAATTAATAATTAACAATTAATAATTAATAATTAATAATTAATAATTAAATTTTCTTGTCAACTAAGAGGATTTGCTAAAAGTTTTTTTCTTTTGTTTCCATGAATGGAGAGGCTTTATACCTTGATTTTTATGTAATAAATAGTCTTGTTGTTGAGCGTCATCAGCATTAATATTAGTGTCAAACAATAGTGTTAAACCTCCATAAATGAGAAAATAAATTCATTAATTGATAATGGATAATTACCTCTGCTTAAAACTGTTACGAAACGGAATCGAATATAAGGAAATCTGATTTTTTTTATCCTTAAAAGGAGAGGCTTTAAACTTTTGGTGATTAATTATCAATTATCAATTATCAATTATCCATTGGTAAGTTCTATTCCCCAAAAGAAATCTTGTCTTTCCCAACCTTTCCCTCTTGCTAAATTCTTAGCAATAGAACCTATAAATATAATTACTAAAGGAATAAATAGGGCTTCAAATAAAAGAACTAAACTAACATTTTTCATATTTGCCACTTACTTTTTTAAAATCTCCAGATGACTTTTAATTTTCGACTCTTGACTAATAAGATTGACAAATTATATGGCAATCTAAAATATAGGACAAAAAATATTACTCAAATTTTCTCTACAGAAGTATAAAAGTAAATTATGCAAACCTTGCCAAACCCAATCAAAACTTCTGCAAATCAACCCGCCTTTGACACAACTATCCATAGACGAAAAACTCGCCCCGTCAAAGTAGGTGATGTAACTATCGGTGGTGGCCATCCAGTCGTAGTCCAGTCAATGATCAATGAAGACACCCTTGACATTGACGGTTCCGTAGCTGCCATTCGTCGTTTACATGAAATTGGGTGCGAAATAGTCCGCGTTACCGTTCCCAGTATGGCTCATGCAAAATCCTTAGCAGAGATTAAACAGAAATTAATAGAGACCTACAAACCCATACCACTGGTAGCGGACGTCCACCATAATGGTATGAAAATTGCTCTAGAAGTTGCCAAACACGTTGATAAAGTCAGAATTAATCCTGGATTATATGTATTCGAGAAACCTCAATCTGGTAGAAATGAATATACCAAAGCAGAATTTGAGGAAATAGGCAAAAAAATCCGCCAAACCCTCGAACCTTTAGTAATTTCTTTACGAGACCAAAATAAAGCCATGCGAATTGGAGTTAATCATGGCTCCTTAGCAGAAAGGATGTTATTTACTTATGGAGATACCCCAGAAGGCATGGTAGAATCTGCCCTGGAATTTCTCAAAATTTGTGAATCCTTAGACTACTACAATTTGGTAATTTCTCTAAAGGCATCGCGGGTACCAGTAATGCTTGCCGCTTACCGATTAATGGTAAAACGGATGGACGAACTAGACATGGCCTATCCTCTACATTTGGGTGTAACTGAAGCAGGTGACGGAGAATATGGTCGGATTAAATCTACTGCTGGTATAGGTACACTTTTAGCAGACGGAATAGGGGATACAATTCGCGTATCTTTAACTGAAGCACCCGAAAAAGAGATACCAGTTTGCTACAGTATTCTTCAAGCTTTGGGTCTGCGGAAAACAATGGTAGAGTATGTTGCCTGTCCCTCCTGTGGCCGAACTCTATTTAATCTGGAAAATGTTCTGCATCAAGTGCGAGAGGCGACAAAACATTTAACAGGATTGGACATTGCTGTTATGGGTTGTATTGTCAATGGTCCTGGAGAAATGGCAGATGCAGATTATGGTTATGTAGGTAAACAACCAGGGTATATTTCTTTATACCGTGGACGGGAAGAAATTAAAAAAGTTCCTGAGTATCAAGGTGTTGAAGAATTAATTAATTTAATTAAAGCTGATGGGCGTTGGGTTGAACCCTAGTTTATAATTAACATTTAATTGGGAGTGTATTCTTAATTACACTCCTTGGTTAACTAGTGATCAGCATTTTCCGTACCGGAATGCTCCGCAAACAGCATTTCCTTAGGAAAAAGTGGAGCATTCCGGACTGAAACGCTTTTTAAATTAACAATTGATAGATGGAGCTTTTCTTTTTGTTAGCTATGAGGAATCTAATAAGAATCTAAATTAGTTAATTTGGATACAGATAAAATATCAATGTTTTAGTTGGAATATTGGAAATAAATTTACTATTTTTCTTAACTAGAAAAGCTGGTACAGAAAATTTTAGAAAGCGTGAGGTAAAGTTTAAGACTAATCTATAATTTTTATTCATTCCTATGTTCCCTCATACCGAGTGTGCTACCAAATACGTCTGTCGCCGACGTGGGGTCGCACCGCTGTTCCCTAAAAGCATAAAACTTTTTACCTTATCAACTAGAAAACTGCTGTAATTAATAGACGAGAGTAAGCCTAATATTATTTTTAACTATCTCTGCTAAAAATAATATTCAAGAACTGTACAAATAAATCATAATTTTATATACCCCTAAAAAATGGTTAACACTAAATTTAAATTTATATTAAGGAGAGTAAAAAAAAGAGTTATCGATGCACACCTTTACTAATACTAGGAAAATCAACAGTTATAGTAGAAGGAAGAAGGAAGAAGGAAGAAGGAAGAAGGAAGAAGGAAGAAGGAAGAAGGAAAAATCTGGTGTTGTCTGAATTTTAAGCTTTTGATATATCTTAGACCTTTGCTTCGACTGCTATAAATTTTCATAATTTGATATCTGTTAATAAGGTATTAGTGCTGAAGTTTGACCAAGCTCCTAAAGTTAGATAAGAATATTTTTTTCTAGACATACACCATAAGAAAAAAATAAAGTATTCGCTTTAAATATCCTAAATTTATTGATGAACATTTACCTGATTCCCTTTTCCATTCTTGATTTTTAGATATCAAAAACCTAACTACAAGCATTATATTACTTATGCTAAATTAGGCATAGTAGTAGTGATGTAGTAATTATTGTTTAAATTAATTCAACAAACAAATGGTTATAGCAAAACGTGGGCTAATTCTTGGTGCAACAGCATTGATGTTAACAGGCGTTACTGTCATAGGTGCTGGTATTCATCTTTCCTCTCAAGCATCATTAAATAATAATGACCCTAAAGAATTAATCGACCAAGTTTGGCAAATTATTGATAAAACTTATGTTGATGGTACTTTCAATCAAGTAGACTGGAAAGCTACTCGCACTGAATATCTCGATAAAACTTATACAACTGATGAAGAAGCTTATGATGCAATTAGGGAAATGCTAGAAAAGCTAGGAGACCCTTATACTCGCTTCATGGACCCAGAAGAGTTTAAAAATATGCAAATAGACACTTCTGGAGAACTCACAGGTGTAGGTATTCAACTAACCCAAGACCAGGATACCAAAAAATTGGTAGTAATTTCACCAATAGAAGATACTCCGGCTTTTAAAGCAGGAGTTCAAGCTAAAGATATTATTAGCAAAATAGATGGTCAAAGTACTGAGGGAATGGATATAAATCAGGCAGTAAGTTTGATCCGCGGTCCTATCGGTTCTCAAGTAACTCTAACCATTAAACGAGAAGGTCGGGAAATAGAGTTTCCTATTACCAGAGCCAAAATTGAAATTCATCCTGTAAAGTATTCTCAAAAAGAAAGTTCTCTGGGCAAAGTTGGTTATATCCGATTAAATCAGTTTAGTGCTAATGCTGCTGGTGAAATGCAAGAGGCGATAGATGAGTTAGAGACTCAGAATGTATCGGGTTATATTTTAGATTTACGTTCTAACCCTGGTGGCTTACTTTATGCTAGCGTAGAAATTGCTCGGATGTGGCTCGAACGTGGAGATATTGTTTCTACTGTAAACCGTAGTGGTATTACCGATCGCCAGAAAGCTACTAATAGGTCTTTGACAGATAAGCCATTGGTGATTATGGTGGATGGGGGTTCGGCAAGTGCAAGTGAGATTCTTTCTGGCGCTCTACAAGATAATCAACGGGCGACATTAGTAGGTACTAAGACATTTGGTAAAGGGTTGGTGCAGTCTGTCCGTGGTGTGGGTAAAGGTGCAGGTTTAGCAGTGACGATCGCTAAATATTTTACCCCGAGCGGTCGTGATATTAACCATGAGGGAATTAAACCAGATATAGAAATTTCTCTCACAGATGAACAAAAAGAGGCTTTGCGGAAAAGTCGTGACAAAATAGGTACTCTTGACGATCCTCAATATGCAAAAGCATTGGAAATCTTGAATCAAGAGATTGCAAAACTCCAAAATAATAAAGCTCAGTCAACAACAAAGTAGATTGATAAATTAATTATATTAATTATTCTGGCTGACATTTTCCCGCTCGAATCAATCCTACACGACGGGCGATCGCTTCTTCAAAAGTATTAAATGGACCCCATGTTTCTATAAAGTCGGGGTCTTTTTTTTGTTCGACTTGTGTACTAGGCAAAATTTCACAGGTTTTCTCTAGTTTCTTGATAATATAGTATTTTTGTGATGAGTCATTCATAGTAATTGGAAATTGGTAATTGTTAACTAGCTATCAGCATTTTCCGTACCGGAATGCTCTGCAAACAGCACTCAGCTTTCAGCGCGCTAAAAGCTTGGGTTTAAATCCCCGACTTCTAGCTTGTCGTTTAATTTTATAGAACCCCTAAGCGTATCTTCATAAATATTAAATTTTTCTAGCTAGGAGACAGGAGACAGGAGACAGGAGGGAAGATGTGGGGAGAAATAATACAAAAAATTCAACACTCCTTTTCAGATTTTTCCTCACTCATATCATGTCCGGTAGCATCGGTCTTGTATAGTAAATAGGCAACAGGCAACAGCTCATCTGGCAACAGGCAAGAAAAAAACTTAAATTTCCTGCAAATATCCACGCCAACTTTTACACAAACGATACCAACGGACATGATATCATTGATGCGCGAAAAGACTTGGCTACCATAATTATATAGATCTCAAATGGGTTCTATAGCACTACGCAAATAGGGTGCGGACATTTATAAATGCGGATGAACCCAGCGACGACGTTAGCTTTAGCTCCTATGGAAGAGACTAGTCGCAACTGGTAGCGCACCAAGTAGCTCAAAGTTAGTCAGGGATTACTGTGACTTTTGACTTGTGACTTGCGCGTAGTGCTATAGGAGGGGTCCTGTATCTCCGATAGCGCAAAGCTGATTGCTAAACGCCGAGCGGCTTACAGCTCCCCATTCCAGACCGAAACACTTTCAAAAAAAATATTGTTATCAAGTATGAGGTTGCTAGGAGTCAGAATTCAATTTCCTATCAAACAAGCGTTGGTAAAGCGCGTGTATGATATTAATCTTAATTGCTTAGAAGTCAACCCACCCGCGCGCCTCTCCCAGGAGGGGGAAGACCGAGTCAGGAGGAAAGAAAGAAGAAAAAACCCCGAGTAGAAGGATAAAGTTTTTTGGTCGCGTAAAGGTCATGGAGTTCTATCGCGCTCTTATCCGGACATGATATCATACCTCAAATTACCAACGCCATAAAACCTACTACCTACCACCTATCAACTACCACCTAATTAATATATAAAGTCAAAAACCATATTAAGATAATAATGTTTTTTGTACTTCCAGTAAAATTATCAAACTGAAAATATGGGACGTAAGTTTTATGGTGTAGTATTCCCATTCATTTTAGGCATAGGATTTGTCTTATCTATTACTCCAAGTAGTAAAGCCCAGAAACCACAATCAAGTGAAGGTCTTGACCAAACTGCTCAGATTTTAGACAAAATAGAGGAATACAACCCACTCAAGCAACCTCCACAGACATCGAAACCATTTGAAGAGTTAGACCAAAAAAAAACAAAAATCGTTACGGACAAAAATGATAATACTTTAGGACAAATAGAACAATACAATCAACTCGATCGGCCTCCCGAAGTACCACCCCCCCTAGAACGAGTTAACTCTGTCAATCAACTTAGTGATGTTCTACCCACAGATTGGGCCTATAGTGCCTTACAAGGATTAGCAGAACGCTACGGTTGTCTATTGGCCTCACCAAATGGTACATTTAGTGGAAATAGAGCCATCAGTCGTTATGAATTTGCTGCTAATCTCAATGAATGTTTAGAAGTTATTCAAAGTCTAATTGAAGAATTCGGTGAAGGTTATATTAGTCAAGAAGACTTAGCTAAAAGTCAACGATTACAAGCAGATTTTGCCGTCGAAATTGCTGATACTAAATCCCGCCTGAATGCTCTAGAAACACGGACAGATATTCTCGAAGCTAATCAGTTCTCTACCACAACCTTACTCAAAGGGCAAGTGGCTATGGCTCTTTATGATGCCTTTGGTAATGATGGAGAAGATGGTGCTACCGTGAGTGCCGATGATAGCCAAATGGGGTTTGGTCATGCCTTGACATTTAACTTCGATACCAGTTTTACAGGCAGAGACTTCCTCAGAACAAGGATAAGCGCTGGAGACCTCCCTGGAGTAAATACAGGTACCGCTATGACCTTCTTGAACGCAGGCTCTCCACCTAACGACATAGCTAGACTAACAGAAGTATACTATATTTTTCCCCTCAATAACGAAATGAGTCTTTATTTTGGAGCTGCTGGACTTGACTTCGATTTGATGGCTCCTGCTCTTAATCCGAAACTAATCAGTGGTAGTATAGGAAGCCTGGCCTTGTATCCAGCTTATAACCCTACCATATACATCCAAGTAGGGGGTGCAGGTTTAGGTTATAGTTATCAAATTAATGACAACTTCAGGTTAGATTTGGCTTACCTCGGAGGTGGTCCTGGTGGTGGAACAGGTAGAGTCAACGATCCGAATGAGGGTGGTGGACTTTTTAATGGTACAAATAGTGCTTATGCTCAGTTAACAGTCTCACCTACTCTAGATTTTGATTTTTCTTTTGCTTATGTAAGAGCATATTATACGGCGGATTTAGTTAATGTAGCAGGTTTTACAGGTAGCCAAAATGCTCAACGACCTTTTGGTAGAGTGGCAACTTCAGCAGACCATTTTGGATTTCAAACTAGCTATCGTTGGGCACCGTTTACTATTTCTGGTTGGGTTGGATACAGTAATGCTGAAGCAGAAGCAGGCGATCGCGAAGGGGATGAAGCAGATATTTGGCATTGGGCAGTAACGGTAGCCATAGATGACTTGGTGTTTGAAAATGGAATGTTAGGTCTTTCAGTTGGTCAGCAACCAAAAGTGACAGATATTGACAACGGTGAAGATGACCCAGATACTTCGATACAATTTCAAATTTTCTACAGTTATCGAGTTTCCAATAATATAGATATAACGTCTGGTTTTTTCGTAGAAACACAACCAGAACATAATGATAAAAATGACCCAATTTTGGTATTTGTGACTCGAAGTGTTTGGAGATTTTAATTTTAAAACTAACAATTATGAACAAGAAACTGAAAATTATTATTGCTTCATCCCTAGCATTTCTAGGGACTATTTTTACTCAAAAAATAAGTCAAGCACAAACACAAGAAAAAATTATTAGAAAAGAGCAGATAGTAGTAGGAGTTAGGGAAGATTCCTATTGGTTTGGTTCCAGGAATGATAAGGGAGAACGGGAAGGATATTGTATAGATATTGCCTATGCATTACGTGAACGTCTCAGTGCTAATCAACTTGAGCCAATCAGGGTAAGATTTGTGACATCAACTGTCCAAAGTCGTTGGGATATGGTAAAAAGTGGTATGGTAGATTTAGAGTGTGGCCCTAATACTATTAGTACCGAACGTGAAGAAATACATGGTATTAATTTTTCTGCACCTTTTTTTATCACAGCAACACAAGTTTTAGCTCAAAGAGGCAGGATAGAAGAAGATGTGAATGCAGGTAATGCCATAGTTGGTGTAGTTAGGAATACTAGCAATGAAAGTGATTTAAAGAGTGCTTATCCTGAAGAACAAATTGAGGATAAATTTTTAACTAGAGAACAAGGTATTAAAGCTTTAGTGGATGGTGAAGTTAATGGTTTTGCCAGTGATGGAACTCTTTTGTTAGGTATAGCGTGGGGTATGAACCTGGACCTGGAAAAAGATTATACTTTTATTACTATCAATCAGGAAAATGGCCGTCCATTTTGTGCGGGTTATGGGTTCATCCTGCCTGGAGGGGAAGAAAATTCTAGTTGGCAAAGCTATGTTAATGACTTTCTTGCTAACGACAAAAAAGCTCAAAGAATTCAAAGAAAATGGTTGTTGGATGGCTTAAGTGAAAATAGTCAAATGCTTTATGATGCTTGTGCTCAGGAGTAGGGAGTAGGGAGTGTAGGGAGTGTGGGGGGTGTGGGGAGTGTGGGAGGGGTGGGAAGTGTGGGAGGTGTGGGGAGTGTGGGGGGTGTGGGAGGTGGGGAATTCACAAGATTCGGTAGGGTGCGTATTTACGGCTAAAATTTAACTTCCCTGGCGGGAAGTCCCGCGCTCTCCCGCACCTTTAGCGTCGTATGGTCAAGCCAGGGCCAAGATTCGGATACCTTCATAAGCTAAACGTTCATATGCCCTTGACAAGCTAGGTACATTTTGTTATTGTAAGGTCCAACACAGGGGGAGGACATCACCTCTGTCTAAACAGCGGTCAGGGTTTCCCAGACTGAAGAATCCCGCGTTGTCCCATAAGGGCAACGTCGGGAGTATGTCAATAAGTGGTGAAAGTTATTTAGCAATTCGCCCCAGGGCACTATTGAATATGTGTCACTGCGCTACAGGAATTTTTTATATTTGGTTGCATAGAAGTCAAAACCTTAGACAAACATAAAATATAGAGGGAAAAAAATAAAGCTCCTCTATAGTTAGCTTTGTATTTTTGACCAAATCATTATGACCAAAATCAAACAAATATTCACGGGTATTGTGGTAGCTACCTCTGTATGTGTATTGCCCAATCATTCAGTTAATGCAGCGTCTCTGATTAATTTTGAACCTGTGGATGGTAAATTTCCTGATGGCAGTGTCGCTGTAGATAATATGCCAATTACAGATCAGTTTTCATCTTTGAGTGTAACTTTTGGCATCGACCGTAACCTTGATGGTTTACCGGATGCCGGACTTTTCCCCAGGTTGGAGGCGGTTGGTAATTCAGATCCTGTAGTAGGTTTTGTATCAACAAAAGGAGGAGGAAATGATATAGCTGCTCCTGGTTTTGAAAACAGGTTAGGTAGTTTTTTCCTACGGGGAGTTGGTTCGCTAACTAATGGTGAATCTCTTCTAATTTCTTATACTTCCCCAACAAATGCTGCATCGGCTGAAATTTGGGATATTGATGGTCGTTCAGGAGGAACATTTGAACAATGGGAAGTTCAAGCACTGGGATTTGATTTATCTGTGATTGATTCTATTATCAGTCCTATTGGTACTTTTGCCTTAGAATCTTCTCCTTGGCTTTGGTCTTTTGACCGCCAACAAAAAGATATTCATGCTATTCGCCTAGTTTATACGGGAAGTGCAGGTGGTGTTGGACTTGCATTTGATAATTTTTCTCCACTGGCAGTAGAAGGTTCTGAACCTGAAGCTAATACCTCAGTTCCCGAACCAACTTCTGCAATAGGTTTATTAATATTTGGTGCTGTTGCTTATCGTTTGAGAAAAGGCAAATAATATCAAATTTCTAGGATCGATAATTTAGTAAAGGCGATTCGCGTTTGCGGAGCATTCCGTAGGAAATCGCCCCTACAGAGGGTAAATTGAAGAAGACAGCTATGCTGTTTGCGCAGTATTCCGCAGCAAAGGCAGAAGTTAACGAAAATTTTTTCTATTGGTTGCATAGAAGTCAAAACCTTAGACAAAGAGATTAATGGAGGGAAAAAAGAAAACCCCTCTATGTCAACTTTGTATTTTTGACCTAATAGTTATGACTACAATCAAACAGATATTGATGGGTATTGTGGTAGCTACCTCTGTGTGTGTATTGCCCAATCATTCAGTTAATGCAGCATCTCTAATTAATTTTGAACCTGTGGATGGTAAACTTCCTGATGGCAGTGTAGCTGTAGATAATATGCCAATTACAGATCAGTTTTCATCCTTGGGCGTAACTTTTGGCATTGACCGTAACCTAGATGGTTTACCTGATGTCGAACTTTTCCCCATATTGGAGGCGGTTGGCAATTCAGATTCTGGAATAGGTTTTATATCAACAAAAGGAGGAGGATATGATGTGGCTGCTCCTGGTTTTGAAAACAGGTTAGGTAGTTTTTTCCTACGGGGACTTAGCTCACTACCTAATGATATATCTCTTCTAATTTCTTATACTTCTCCAACAAGAGCTGCATCGGCTGAAATTTGGGATATTGATGGTAATTCAGCAATACAATATTTGAACAATGAGAAGTTCAAGCACTGGGATCTGATTTATCTGTAATTGATTCTATTGTCAGTCCTGCTGGTACTACTTTTGCCTTAGAAGCTTCGCCCTAGTTTTGGTCTTTTGACCGCCCACAAAAAGATATTTATGCTGTTCGCCTAGTCCATACCGGAAGTGCAAGAGGTGTTGGGCTTGCATTTGATAATTTTTCTCCACTGGCAGTAGAAGGTTCTGAACCTGAACCTAGTACCTCAGTTCCCGAACCAACTTCTGTAATAAGTTTATTAATATTTGGTGCTGTTGCTTATAGCTTGAGAAAAGGCAAATAATATCAAACCCCTGGTATCAATAATTTAGTTGTAGGGGCAAACAGCCATTTGCTCCTACTGAGAGTAGGATAAATATTCTTCTGGTTCAAGAGGATTTGAGATAAAATTATTAACTTACCGAAAAATTGTGGGTATGCGCCTCCCCTTGGATAGGGGATAATAAGCGGTCGTTTGCGCAGCATTCCGTAGGATGGGATGGCGAGGTCAAAGGAGCCATATCCAATCGACTCCTGTGAAGAAAAATTTTCATGAATTTGTCAATCCTCTTCTTTTCAAGGAGAGGTAATTATTAATTATTAATTATTAATTATTAATTATTAATTATTAATTATTCATTATTTAAAGCATATTCTGTAAACTGACGCATAAACGGAGAGTGAAAACCAATAACAATATCCTGATGAGACACCCCTGCTTTGACTAATTCCTCGGCAAAATAAATTTCTGTACCATTATATTGTAGCCATATTTTCTCTTCCTTAATATCAAAATTATGAAAAATATATTTAGCAGGCATATTAGTGATTATATCAAGAGTCCTTTGTTTGATGCAAAATTATAAAGTTGCTAAAAATAAATTCTAGCATATATTTTTTTTGAAAATAGTAAAAATAGGGGCTTAAAAATTATATTTCCTTAAAAGGAAGTGCGTCAGATGATTGGGGTAGAGGCGGGTTCATCTGATAATTTGTAACGCCATTAATTTAACGTGGAACTCACCCCTACTATAGCAACATTTTAGGCGTTGTCACGCCATTACCCACAGCTCCCACACTCCCCACACTCCCCACCCTCTTCCTTCTTGCTATGCCCGGTTATGAGGAGAATCTAAATCAATCTCCGGACCAACCGGTACAATTTTAGTAGGATTAACATTAGGATGACTCATGTAATAATGCCGTTTAATATGGTCAAAATTACAAGTTCCTTTTATCCCTGGATATTGATAAATATCTTTCAGATAATTCCAGAGATTTGGATAATCCCAAATATGACGTAAATTACACTTGAAATGAACATAATAAACCAAATCGAAACGAAGCAAAGTAGTAAACATACAAATATCAGCTTCAGTTAGGCGATCGCCACATAAATAACGTTGTTTTGATAATATATTCTCCCAATAATCTAAAGCTGCGAATAAATCTTTTACTCCTTCTTCATAAGCTAATTGAGAACCAGCAAAACCCGCCCGATAAACACCATTATTAATTGGTTGATAAATAGTATCAAGAGTTTTTTCAATGGTATCTTTTAAATCTTCAGGACACAAATTTAGGTCATTTTTAGCAATACCATTAAACTGAGTATCAAACATCCGAATAATTTCACGGGATTCATTATTAACAATAGTATTTTTTTCTTTATCCCAAAGTACAGGAACCGTAACTCTCCCACTATAATTAGCATCAGCTTGAAGATAAACCTGCCAAAGATAATTAGTATTATTAATACTATCAGGAATACATCCTGGTTCAGAGTCAGAAAATTCCCAACTATTTTGGTCAATTACTGCTGCTACAACTGACAACCCAATAGCATCTTCTAATCCTTTTAACTTGCGCATAATAGCAGTTCGATGTGCCCAAGGACAAGCCCAAGAAATGTATAGATGATAACGTCCTGTTTCTGCCCTAAACCCACTAGAATTATCTGCTGTAATTTCATTCCGAAATGTGCTATTAGGGCGAATAAATCTACCTTGAGAATCTTCTTGTTCTCGTTTAGATATCCATTTACCATTAATTAAAATACCTAATCCCATGATTACCTCCTCAAAAAATAAAATACCTGTTGAATACTTATCATACTATCTGGGGGTGGGGAGTAGGGGATTCAACAATTAATAATTAATAATTAATAATTAATAATTACGTCTGCTTTGGAGATTTTTTTTATGTTCAATCATACCGATTTGATATAACTCCTAAAAAAACTAAATTATATAGCTTAAAGAATGGCTTGGTTAGGATATAGACTGATAGATAAACCTGAGACAGGGAAATATTTTTCCCACTATTACCTATTGCCTATTGCCTATTGCCTATTGCCTATTGCCTATTGCCTATAACTAGAGTTTTCCTAGGTTATTTTCTAGCCTTTAATAACTCCAAATTTTTTTTCAAAATCATCATAGCATCTTGATTTTTTTGTTATATATATATATATTTCTCCTTCTAGATCAGGAATCAGGAGGAGAGAGAATCACTTTGATGAGGGTAGTTATGAAAATTGGAGATTTTTTTTATGTTCAATCATACCGATTTGATATAACTCCTAAAAAAACTAGCTTATAACAATTAACTAAGACTTTTCTGAGCTTTTTTATAGCCTTTAATAACTCCAAATTTTTTTTCAAAATCATCATAGCATCTTGATTTTTTTGTTCTATATATATATATTTCTCCTTCTAGATCAGGAATCAGGAGGATAAAGAATCGCTTTGATGAGGGTAATTATGACAATTGGATATTTTTTTTATGTTCAATTTCCCCGGATTTGATATAACTCCTAAAAAAACTAAATTATATATTTTAAAGAATGGGTTAGTTAGGATATAGACTGACAATAAACCTTAAACAGGGAAATATTTTTCCCACTTTGCCTATTCCCTGTTGCCTGTTGACTGTTGGCTGCTATAACAATTAACTAAGAGTTTTATGAGCTTTTTTTATAGTCTTTAATAACTCCAATTTTTTTTTCAAAATCACCATAGCATCTTGATTTTTTTGTTCTATATATAATTCTCCTTCTAGATCAGGAATTAGGAGGAGAGAGAATCACTTTGATGAGGGTAATTATGACAATTGGATATTTTTTTATGTTCAATTCCCCCGGATTTGATATAACTCCTAAAAAAACTAAATTATATATCTTAAAGAATGGGTTAGTTAGGAAATAGACTGAGAATAAACCTTAAACAGGGAAATATTTTTCCCACTGTTGCCTGTTCCCTGTTCCCTGTTATAACAATTAACTAAGAGTTTTTCTAGGTTCTGTTCTAGCCTTTAATAACTCCAAATTTTTTTTCAAAATCATCATAGCATCTTGATTTTTTTGTTCTATATATAATTCTCCTTCTAGATCAGGAATTAGGAGGAAAGAGAATCACTTTGATGAGGGTAATTATGACCATTGGATAATTTTTTTATGTTCAATTCCCTCGGATTTGATATAACTCCTAAAAAAAACTAAATTATATATCTTAAAGAATGGGTTAGTTAGGATATAGACTGAGAATAAACCTTAAACAGGGAAATATTTTTCCCATCCCCCCGATTTGATATAACTCCTAAAAAACTAAATTATATAGCTTAAAGAATGGGTTAGTTAGGATATAGACTGAGAATAAACCTTAAACAGGGAAATATTTTTCCCACTGTTGCCTGTTGCCTGTTACCGAATTATTAATTATTAATTATTAATAATTAAATAATTCAGGTTTAAAGCCTCCCCTTGGATAGGGGAAAAAAAGCAGTCGAGGGATGGCGAGGTCTCGGAGCCATATCCAATCGACCAAGAAAATAAATAATATCTCCTTATATTCAATCAAGAGCGGTTTTAACCAGAGGTAATTATCAATTATCAATTATCAATTATCCATTATCCATTAATGAAATGAACTGTTCCCTGTTCCCTGCTATAACAATTAACTAAGAGTTTTTCTAGCTTCTTTTCTAGCCTTTAATAACTCCAAATTTTTTTTCAAAATCACCATAGCATCTTGATTTTTTTGTTCTATATATAATTCTCCAGCTTGCAATAAATTTTCTACACTTTCATCATCTTGACGTAGATTAGCAAAAGCCAAACCCCGATTATGATAAGCTTCAGCAATAGTTGAATTATTTTTTAGAGCTTCAGTAAACTTATTTATTGCCTGTTGATAATTTCCCTTTTGAAAAGCCTCACATCCTTGTTTAAAATTTACTTCTGCATCTGATGGTATTGATGAAGATGTTGAGATAAATTCTGTAAATAGGACAGAAATACTACCTTTTCCACGATAAGCATATATCATAGCACCAATACCAATGCTACTTATCAATCCAAAAAAGAGTAACCAAGTCAGAAAATTTGCAGTTTCCATATATTAATATAGTTCTAATAGTTCTAAGTCTATTGAATCATCATTATTCAAGATTTAAGAATCAAGTTATTGATTATTTTTTTGATTTTCTAGAATACTTGAATCAAATGCTTGTCAGAATTTTCACAATACTTAAGCTTAACAGCCAAGCCTTGTAAATTATAACCTTATCTTTATAAATATGTCAGAATTGGTGAAGTCAGAAATGATGGTTGATTTGAAATAGTTCTTTCTACACATGAACCTATTCAGCCACAACTAGAGAATCAATTATTACTTAATACTCATAATTTTGGTTTTGAATGGTCAAATTTAGAATAAAAATAATAAACATAAGATAGAATTAAACCTTGAATTTAATACCAAATTTATCTATTGGGACAAGAGCTTGAAAACCACGTAGCTTAGCGCGTGGATGAAAAGCTAACGTGCGACTTTAGTCGCCTGTAAAAATATCTAAGCGCGAGCGGGGAGTGTCAAAAGAAGTTGCCATAATTAAGTTGCATAGAATAATATTTTAATCAAGGTTGAATGTAGTTCGAGATAGACAAGTTAATAAATTTCTTCAAGAAGGAAAAAGGAAAAAGGAAAAAGGAAAAAGGAAAAAATAATTCTGTGCAGCCTCACATACCATTGGGAAAATATCAGGAACGGGCAAAATGCGCATTCCATATACCTAAGACCTAAAGGAGATAATTGACGAGTGAACTTAATACCAATGGATAGTAAATTAGTCAACAAGGCCAGATATTGGCCTTTGTTGTTATTCGCCCTTCTATTAAGCTCCTGTGGAGGTGAAACGCCACAAGCAGCAGCACCCCCACCTACTGCCGTGGAAATAGCCAGAGTTGATCAAACTCAAGTGGCAGAAAGCACAGAGTATATCGCAACAGTAGAAGGAAAAGAAAGAGCAACTATTACGCCAAGAGTTAGTGGACAAGTCAGCCAAGTATTTGTATCATTAGGTAACAGAGTTCAAAAAGGAGACCCCATACTGCAAATAGATCCTTCTCGACAACAGGCAGTTCTTGATAGTAATATTGCTCAGATAAGTTCAGCTCAGGCACAATTGGATAGTGCAGAAGCTCAACTAAGAGCCTTGAGAGATGATAAAACGGAACTAATTGCACAAAGAGACTTAAACTCTGAAAGAGCTAATCTAGAGAATGCTGAAGCGAACCTCCGGAGGGAACGTCAGGAACTAAATAGATTACTAGCTGAATTTGGCTTTCTGTCTGAAGAAGCTAATTTAGAAAATACTCAAGCAACTCTCAGGTCAGAGCGTCAGGAACTAAATAGATTACTAGCTGAATCAAGTTCTTTATCAGAAGAAGCACAATTAGAAGATGCCGAAGCAGCTTTACGAGCACAAAGAGCTGAAAAAGAAAAAAGGGAAGCGACTTTAGAATACCAAAAAATTGAACAAGTAAGATTTTCTACCCTGTATGAAGAAGGAGCTGTCCCGAAAGAAAGGTTCGACCAAGCTACCCGCGACATTAGACAAGCTGAAGCTGAAATAGATGCTATAGAACAAGAAATTGATGCAGCACAAGCACAAGTAGAAAGTGCCAAAAAAGACTTACAAAGACGCACAGGTACATTAGATGCTCAAATAGCAGCTCAAAAAGAAGTTATAGATGCTGCTAAAGCACAGGTAGAAAGTGCCAAAAAAGACTTACAAAGGCGCACAAGTACATTAGATGCTCAAATAGCAGCTCAAAAAGAAGTTATAGATGCTACTAAAGCACAGGTAGAAAGTGCTAAAAAAGATTTACAGCGTCGTATTGAAACTTTAGATGCTCAAATAGCAGCTCAAAACGAACAAATTTCCTCTCAGGAAAGTCAGGTAGCTCAAGTTCGCGGTCAACTACAACAAACTCAGGCAAATGCAGTGGCAGAACAAGTAGAGTTACAATATTACAATATTCTTGCTCCGATTAGTGGGGTGGTAGGAAATGTAGAACCGAAAGTAGGTGATTATGTAGATAGTCAAACTCAACTAACCACTATTCAGGACAATAATACTTTAGAAGCTAATATTAATATTCCTATAGACCGACTTCCTGAAATTAGACTAGGTACACGAGTTGAATTACTTCAACAAACAGGTCAATTAATTGGTAGCAGTAGGATATCTTTTATCTCTCCAGATACAGGTCAAGGAACTCAAACTGTTTTAGTCAAAGCAATATATGACAATGCGGAAAAGAAACTGCAAACCAACCAGCAGGTAATGGCAAGAGTTATTTGGGAAGAAAAACAAGGATTAACTGTTCCGTTTACTTCTGTTAGACGGATCGGAGATCAAGCTTTTGTTTTTGTTGCAGAAGAGAAAATCATGGATGGTGAGAAAAAGTTGGTTGCTACTCAAAAACCTGTGAAGTTGGGAAGCATTCAAGGTCAAGCTTATCAAGTAATTGAGGGATTGAAAGGCACTGACAAAATAGTTGTTTCAGGTGTGGTCAAACTCCGGAATGGTATACCTATTGCTGATGATTCTGAGTTGGGCAACCCCGTTGTGGGGGAGTAGGGGAGATGGGGAGATGGGGAGATGGGGAGATGGGGAGATGGGGAGATGGGGAGATGGGGAGATGGGGAGATGGGGAGATGGGGAGATGGGGAGATGGGGAGATGGGGAGATGGGGAGATTGGGAGATTGGGAGATTGGGAGATTGGGAGATTGGGAGATTGGGAGATTGGGAGATTGGGAGATAGAAGTAATTATAGAATTATAAATATCAGGACTTACTCGGCATTAAACTAAAATATCTTATGTCTTTTAACCCTATTCCTTACCAAAAAATGAGGTCCAAAGCCTCCCCTTTTAAGGGGATGAAAAAATATTCAGTTCAGTATTTCAAGCCTCCAGCTTTAGTCGGAGGTACTGATAACTGATAACTGATAACTGATAACTGAAATGACCCCCTTGTAACTAAATTTGGTGGTGGTGCATAGTAATGGTAAAGGAAGTGTGGGGAGATGGGGAACCACCCGCGCACCCCTCCGGTGTAGGGGAATGTGGGGAGATGGGGAGTGTGGGAAAAATTAAAAAATATATATCCTCACCATTACCATGCAGGACTACCCTAAATTTGAGAGCTTGAGAATGTCTTAAGCTGAAGTCAGAAGTTAAATTATTGCTGTACTCATAACTGATATAGCAATGTGCGCTGGCAAATTTACAAATTGCAGGAATTGTCCAATAGCTAAAATCTGATAATATAAGATTTTTATTCCCCCTATTGCCTGTTGCCTGTTGCCTGTTGCCTGTTGCCTGTTGCCTGTTGCCTGCGCGCAGCGCTATAACTGATAACTGATTAATTATGCTTTTAAGTATTGCTGATACGTTTATAAAACGACCTGTCTTAACGACAGTCTGTACAATCATAATTATATTAGCGGGGGCAATTTCAATTCCATTGTTGCCCATTGCCCAGTTACCACAACTAGCTAATACCGAAATTCAAGTATCATCAACCTATATTGGAGCTGATGCTCAAACTACAGAAAATACCGTAACCACAATTTTAGAAAGAGAAATTAACGGTGTGGAAGACATGAAATATATGTATTCCAATACCAGTAATAGTGGCCAGACGAGTATTAATATTGTATTCCCTAATGATGTAGACCGAGATACCGCTCAAGTTAATGTTCAAAACCGAGTTTCTCAAGCAGAAGCTTCTTTGCCAGATTTAGTCAGACAAACAGGTATTACTGTAGAAGCTGCATCTCCTAATATTCTATTAGTGATTGCCACCTACTCAGAAAAAGATGAAAATGGCAATTTTTTCTACAGTCCTGACTTTATGAGTAACTACATCGATCTGAACGTCTTAGACCAAATTAAGCGTATTCCTGGAGTAGGTCAGGCAACAATTTTAGGAGAACGGAAATATGCTATGCGCATTTGGCTTAACCCCCAGAAAATGGCAGTTCGTGAATTAACAGCTCAGGATGTAGTTAATGCTTTGCAAGAACAAAATATTCAGGTGGGGGCAGGTAAAATTGGTCAAAACCCAGCACCACCAGATTTAGTTTATGAAATTCCTCTGCAAGCTATTGGTAGGTTAAAAAATGCTCAAGAATTTGAGGATTTAGTGCTGAAAGTAGATGAAAATGGTACTTTGGTTAAGGTTAGAGATATAGGTAGAGCAGAACTTGGAGCCGAAAATTACGATCTAGTTACCACATACAATGGAGACCCTACTACGGGTTTAGCAATCTATCAACTTCCTGGTAGTAATGCTCTAGAAACAGCAAATCAAATTAAAGCTACAATGCTGGAGCTTAGTCAGAGTTTTCCCCCCGGATTACAATATAGGGTTGCTTACGATACAACTTTGTTCGTGGAAGTATCACTGCGAGAGGTAGTTATTACTCTACTCCAAGCTGTAGGGTTAGTGGTTTTGATTATCTTTATTTTTTTACAAGATTGGCGAGCTACTCTGATTCCAGCGATCGCTATTCCTGTAGCTTTAATTGGAGCAATGGCGGGTTTGAAAATTTTGAATTTTGAAATTAATACTCTGACTTTGTTTGCTTGTACTTTGGCATCGGGTCTAGTGGTGGATGATGCGATCGTGATTGTGGAGGCAGTCTCAAGTAAAATTGAACAAGGAATGAAGGCAAAACAAGCAGCGTTGGATGCGATGGAGGAACTCACTGGAGCAACGATCGCCACCTCTTTAGTATTGATGGCTGTATTTATTCCGGTTTCATTCTTCCCTGGAACAACAGGAGTTATTTACAAACAATTTGCTTTAACTATTGCTTTTGCTGTTGCCTGTTCAACTTTTAATGCTCTGACTTTCTCTCCTAGTATATCTGGTTTGTTACTACGTCCAAAACAAGAAGCTACTGGACCCTTGGGTTGGATATTTGATACCTTTAACCAAAGTTTTGGTTGGATACAAGATAAATACGGTAAATTAGTCAGCTTTCTCACCCGCATTAATATCATAGTCATGGGGATTTTTATTGCGGGTCTAGTGGCAACTGTTTGGATGTACGGTTTAGTTCCTGGTGGATTTGTTCCCGAAGAAGACCAAGGTTATTTTATCGTCATTTATCAAGCTCCTGACGGAGTTTCCCTCAATTATAATGCTGATGCTGCAGCCAAAATTCAACAGGAAATTGAGGAGATTGATGAAATCAAATCTTCTTTTGGTGTTGCTGGGTTTGGTTTTGATGGTCTCAACCCTAGTCAAGGGGTATTTTTCGTCTTACTGAAACCTTGGGAAGAACGAACTTTACCAGAGCAGTCTGTTTATGGCATAACCAGAAGATTAAATGGAGCGTTGCAAGGAATAAAAGAAGTAAACGCTTTTGCTGTAAATGCACCACCAGTACCAGGATTAGGTAGTACAGGAGGTTTTGAATTTCAATTGCAAGAGCGTACTGGAAGTTTGCCTATTCAAGCATTACTCGAAAATGGTAATCGGTTAATTGGAGCAGCTAATTCTCCAGAATATCCTAGTTTACAAGCTGTTTATAGTCAGTTTAGCGCTAATAAACCTCAGAAACAAATTGAAGTTTTACGCGATCGCGCTAAGGCATTAAATGTGAATGTTAATGATATATTTTCCACTTTACAAATTTATTTCGGTTCGTCTTATGTGAATGATTTTGTTTTAGGACAACGCCAATATCGGGTTTATGTTCAAGCAGAACCTGAGTTTCGTTCTAAACCTGATGATATTAATCAATTGTATGTCCGCTCTGTTGATGGTGAAATGATTCCCCTGGGAAGTTTAGTCACAATCAAAGATTTTGTCGGACCGGAGATTATTACTCACTATAATATTTTCCGTTCCATGAAAATTCAAGGTGGAGCTGCTCCTGGTTATGGTACCGGACAAGCGATCGCTGCCATGGAAAAAGCTTCGGAAGAATTGTTAGACCCTGGTTTTGGTTATGCTTGGCAGGGTAGTGCGTTGGAGGAAAAATCCTCTGGTGGTGCAGCACCGATTATTTTTGGCTTGGGTTTTGTGATGGTATTTTTGGTACTAGCAGCACAATACGAAAGTTATATCGACCCTTTAATTATTATGCTCTCTGTACCACTCGCAGTGTTGGGCGCTCTGGTAGCCATTTGGTTTAGATCGAATATACTTATGGCTGGCTCTGTTTGGCCAGTGGTGACAAATGATGTGTATGCTCAGGTTGCCTTAGTGATGTTGATTGGTTTGGCTTCCAAGAACTCAATTTTGATTGTAGAATTTGCTAACCAGTTAAGGGATAAAGGTGTAAATATTACTAAAGCAGCAATTACAGCGGCAGAGCAACGTTTTCGACCAATTCAGATGACAGCAATCTCCAGTTTGATTGGTTTTACGCCTCTAGTTATTGCTACTGGTGCAGGTTCGGGCAGTCGTTGGTCTCTTGGTACTGCAATATTTGGAGGAATGTTGTTTGGTACTCTTTTGAGTTTGTTGATTACTCCGAATTTATATATTGCTGTTAAAAATTTAGAGGGATGGCTGTTGAAGGGTGAAAAACCTAAGAAGTCAGAGCAACCTGATGTATCAAATTATGATGATGCTCATTCTAATGGATCTAATGGATATGAATCTGTTGATGATGATATTAAAGACCATCATAATGGACATACTGTAGCTAATGGTGCATCAGAAAATCAAGCTGATTCTACAACAGAAACTGTTGATTCTGATATTGATGAGGCGGTTAGGGAAGAACCACAAACACCTAAAAATTAACTTGATATCATATCTAATATTATCTCCGGTTAAATAGTTATAATTAAAGCTTGTAGTAGGGCTAAAGCCCTACTACACATGGGATAAAGCCCTACTAAAATTTTTTTTAACTTATTAGCCGGACATGATATTACATAAACTTTTTCTTAAACTTTTGTACGAGATTTTTATAGAAGGTCTTTAATTTATTTTGGCTATTGCATAGCTTGCGGTCGCTCTCCTTAAGCTCTGGATTTTTGTTATTCTTGAGATAGTTCTTCATCCAGTCACAGGCGTATTTCTCTAACTCTGGTAACTTTTGCTCGATATTCCTATCCCACAGGAGAACTATTTTGTCCTCACTAGCTGAAGCAATTTTCTTGCCATCAGGGCTAAAAGCTAATCCGATAACGCGATCGTTGTGACCATAAAAAGTTCTCGATCCTTTTTTACAATCATTTTTTTTACAATTATCTGTTTTCCAGACTTTCACTGTTTGATCGTCACTTGCTGTAGCAATGTAATCACCATTGTGACTGAAAGCTATGGCATTAATAAAATCACAATGAGCTGTAAAAGTTTTGTGCCATTCACCATCTCGGTCCCATAATTTGATTATCCCCCGGTAAGTTTTTTGGTCAGTTTTCGGATCTTTACTATCTCTATTAAACATCTCTAACAATTTATCTGAAACTCCTCTCACAAGCTTATTTAATTTTTTTAATTTCCTGATACTCAATAATTTATCTGTGTTTTGGCAAGTTTCTGGAGAAATTTTTTTGTTAATTACTGCAGCAATTATTTGCTTGTTTGGGTCTGGAGCAGAACTGAAAGCTACTCTAGACACCTCTAATTTATCATTATCTAGAAGAGTTTCTTTTAGAGAGCCATTTTTGTTCCAAAGTTTTACTGTTCCATCAGTACTCCCTGAAGCAAAAACCTCACCATCTCGACTAAAGCTTAGTCCCGAAACCCGAGCTGTATGTGCTGGAATAAGTTTTTCCAGCAACCTACCATCTCGCTTCCGCTTCCAGATTTTGATTTTTCCTTCAGTATACCCAGTAACAAAAATTTGGCTGTTAGGGCTAAAGCTTACTGCCGAAACATCATTATCTAATATATCATTCCATTCTTCTTTTAGGTCTTTCTTATTAAAACCCCCTATTCTAAAAAGTTTAACGATACCGCTTTCATCCGCTGATACGATCAGGTCACTATCAGGACTAAACTTGAAAGTATTAATGGGTTCAGAGTGCCATGGATTAGTCTTTAGGTATGTGCCATCCTTAGTCCAAAATGTTACATTACCATATCCTCTTGCCGTGAGAATTGTGTTGTCTTGAGGATTAAAAATTACTCCGTCAAGTTGATCGAAACTGTGTTTTAAGATTGTTAAAAACTCTGTACCTCCTATCTGCCAGAGTTTGACAGTGCCATCTTCACTAGCTGAGGCTAGGATACTGCCATCGTTACTAAATGCCACTGCACGAACTGCATTATTATGTCCTTTAAAGGTTTTCACTGGCTTATTGTTGTTTCGGTTCCAGATATTCACAGTTTCGTCATTACTCCCTGAAGCAATCATCTGCTTGTCAGGACTGATACTCACATCCCAGACTATACTCTGATGTCCGCGAAAAGTTTTCTCTAAAGTGCCGTCTCGCTTCCAGAGTTTAACTGTTTTGTCATCACTTGCTGAAGCAATTATCTCACCATTGCGACTAAAAGCTATGGCATTAACTGATTTGTCATGGGCTTTTTTCTCACCATCTTTTAAGGTTTTGTACAATTTACCATCTAGTTTCCAGAGTTTAAGGTTGCCACTTCTACTTCCTGTAGCGATCGTCTTGCCATCGGGACTGAATCTAACTATCCTTATCTCTGTGTTATCTGCTTTAAAGATTGTGAGCAAACTGCTATCACTTTTGTAGATAGAGACTTTTCCTTGATTATCTGCAGTTACTCGCATTTTGCCATCAGGACTAAAAGCTTCTCTTTTACTGTCAAAGCTATAAACTTGTTTCTTATCCTCAAGGTTAAAATTTAAGACAGGCAACAAATACTTTTCCTTTAGTGTTTGGTACAGATTGCTATCTGAATTCTTTAATATAGCTTTAATATCATTATAACTATAACTAGACTGTTTCTTTCGTCTCCCATCTAAATACCAAACCGTTATTTTCTGATTATCCCGATCGTTTGTAACAATCATCTCATCATTGTCAGCAAGCTGGAAATTTACGTTTATAACTTCACCCTTATGTTGTAGTTGATTGAGTTCTTTGACTCCATAAACTACCTTGAGGAAGTTGTCTTGTATTTCTTTTTTAAATTCTTCATCTAAATTAAATAACTGCAAAAGCCAGTGATCGAGTAACTTCCCTACTCTTAATAAATCAAGCAATGCTTCTAACTGTCGATCTGATTCCCACTTAATTTCTGCAGAATCAATTAAATTCTGAGCTTGTTCTAGTTTTGTATCTCGTAGATTACTCAAAGTCGAAATTGTCAAAACACTTAATCCAACCATAACCGCAATAGCAATACTCCAATTGCGCCGAGTATTAAAGGTTTTGCGCCAGATACTACGCTTTACAAACTCAGTTTCTATCTTGTTAAACCAGTTATCCTGAGAATTGAGTATCTGTTTAAGTAAATCTAGCCGTGGATCGGTATTCCAGAGGAAACCGTCTTCTTTTGCGTGCTGAATCCAATTATTGGCAGAAGTATTCACCTCTCGCTGCAAGGGCAAATTTACTTTTAATATTTTTTCATCTTCAGGATGCTCTTTTCTACCATTGAAAAATTTATTGAAGGGATTCCATGAACGTACTATTTCAACTACTTCCTGTTTTTCATCCAACCAGTCTTTAATTTGTTTCCATCCTTTTACCAAAGCATCATGGACTGGTTCCACATATTCTAGACCTTCTGTATCCCTGCCTTTAACAAGCAAACGTGCTTCTACAAAACGAGCAATTACCTGTTTCGCTTGCTGATTTTTTGGTTCTGGATACACTAATTCAGAAGTTGACACTCTTCGGCGAGCTAGTTCACCACTACGAATACCGACCATTCGCAGCATCACATCACGAATCGTTGACTCATCAACTTTTTCTTCTGTTTTTAATCTGTTATAAGTCTTGTCAGCACGATTAGTTAGAGACCGTGTTACCCCCCCTATTTTTTGATAATCTGCCTCAGTAATAGTACGATCGCTCCTTTCTTTATTTTCTTCTGCCTTCAAATACCTTAAATAAAGCTCACTTAAGGTGAAAGACAGTAGAGGTAAAGCACCAGGCATTTGAATCACTTCATCAATCAAAGCATTGACTAACTTTGAGGACTCAAAAAATAATGTCCGTTGTGCAGCAGGTTCTTCTATTATTTGTTGTAACTCTTCCCTATTCATCGGAGTTACGATAAACCGCCCATTTTGCCAAACCTTTTGCCAAACCTTTTGCCAATTTGTATCTTTATACTTGTGTTCATTCAAATCTCTCAGTTGAGGTTCAAAATCAGAACGCAATGTCATAACAATTCGCAAATTTTCAGCTATTTCTGGTGCTGCTAAAGCTTCTGCTAACAAATGCAAAAAATCTTCTCTATCTTGGTCATCTTTAGATAAAGTAATTATTTCTTCACTCTGATCGATAGTCAATAATAACTTAATATTCGGATTCTTTTTACTCCATTGATGAATGATTTTAGCTAAAAATTGAACATCTTGATGTAACTTCTTAACTAATAAATCAAGCTTGAAACCTGTTGTAATTGGCAACAGCACCGTTGCCAGGGCAGTAAAAGGAAGTTCTCCTGGTCTCATCGTTTCCAAGATATACCACTGCTGTCCATCTGTTTCTACTTCTTTTTTCATAGCAGGAATTAAACCCGCTTTTACTAAGCTAGATTTACCCGATCCAGAAAGACCTAAAACTACTGTAAGTTGATGATTTTTCACCTTCGCCATCAGACCTTCTTCCGGCTCTTCAATCAGCTTTTTTCTACCATAAAATAACTGACTATCTTCTTTCTCAAATGAAGCTAAACCTTTGTAGGGATTGGTAGTTTCATCTAGTTTAAATTCTTCTAGTTTTTCCGGTTTAAAATTAGATAGAGGAAAAATATATTCTCCCTTTAAAAAAACATATTCATTGAGCTTTGGGTCATATTTTTGAGGTTGAAACAGCACAGGAGTTTGTCCTTGTGCTACCTTCCTTAATTCGTTTTGCAAATAGGTAAACAGTTCATGGGTTGTAATTACTTTGTCATCAATAATTGCTTCCATAAACTTGTCTTCTTCTCCATTGGAACTACCTGTGATAATTTTTAAGAGAAAATAAGCAAAGGGTGAATGCCCATTTTTATCAGCCCTTTTGCCAAAACGAAATGAATCTAATGCTTCTTCATCATAGCTTGCGGAAGTAATAATTTGCTGAGTGCTATGTTTAATATAGCGGTCATAATTTTGTTTATAAAGTTTCCGTGGTCTGGCTGCATTTCTACCCTTGCTCACCCAAGAAATTCTACCAGCAAAACAGCAGTCTAGAATTATTAATAGATGATGACAGTCTAAGTTAGTTAAGGTTTCGTATACTTTGTTCATAGACAACCAAGTTTGATTGTCATTAGCATCTGCATCTTGAGGCATAAAATAACCAGCAGGTTTACCTTCTTCGCTATCTTCTGATTCTTGATCAAACCCATGACCTGCAAAATAGAATAAGAGGCGATCGCTTTTTTCAATTTGAGTTAATTTTCCCTCTAATTCAATCTTCTTGTTTTTAAGATTTTCTAGAAGTTGACTAAATTTTTCTTTAGTTGCTAGTTCATCAAATAATCTTAAAACTTGATAATTGTGTTTTTCCTGAAGAACATTAGCTAATTCTTGAGCATCTAAGACAGCATTCTTCAGTTGAGGAATATGAAGATAGCGATCGATACCGATGATAATTGCTAAATTGCGCTTAATTCTTACCATAATAGACAAGTTTTTTTCCAATAATTACATTTATTTTATATTAGAGACTTTCTGTTAACAGAATCAGGACTTATATCAAATCCGGATAATTACTATACCCAAGTCATTGCGAGTGGAACAGAGTGGAACGAAGCAATCTCAAAGGCGCACGGAGATTGCTTTCCTTCGGAATGCTCCGCAAACGCTTCGCTCGCAATGACAACTATATTAACCGGATTTGATATTATATCAAGTAACATTAATTAACCGCAATGTAAGGAGGTTGCATAACAAAAATGCGTTTTCCGTTCCGGAATGCTCCGCAAACAGGTCGCGCTCGCTATAAGTTTAATGTCAGCTCTTAGCTGAAAACGTCTCTGCGAGGTTGGTGAAAAATTGTTTATTACAGCTATTTAATGAGACATGATATTATATAAAATCCGGTTCAACAGTTGTCATTGCCACCGAAGGGAAGCAATCTGTTAAATCCCTGAGATTGCTTCCTTCCACTCCGTTCCAGTCGCAATGACTTGGATATAGTAATTATCCGGATTTTATATTACCCATAACCGCCATATCTAGTAGGGGCGAATGGCCATTTACCCCTACAGGCAGTGTGTAATTTCATTTTTTGCGTAAGTCCTGTGATAGCTAAAACTCGATTAATTCATTTCCTTTTTCGCAAAATGTTCCATCAACATACGATGGTAAAAGATATAACCCCCACCTACTTTTTTCATCAACAGGCGTTCGGAAGCGTAATCAAGGAAGCGAGCATAGTTCCAAGGGATACGACCTTTACGGTAAAGAATACGACGGAGGTTAAAGTGTTGAATACAAGAAGCACCACCCTTTATCAGCCCGACAATCTGCCCTCCAATCAGCCCGAAACTCAGCCCGTAAATCAGCCCTCCAATTAGCTCGTCCAGCACTTTCCCTTCATTCTCTTCAATCAGCCCGAAAATCAGCCCGAAAATCAGCCCAAAAATCAGCCCAAAAATCAGCCCAAAAATCAGCCCTAAACGTACGGCATTTTTAGCTGAACTCCACATTCCTTGATTGGGAACTGTTCTCTGTTTTACTTCTGCACTAACCAATCCACTACTCAGCCCTCCAATCAGCCCTCCAATCAGCCCAAAAATCAGCCCTCCAATCAGACCAAAAATCAGCCAGTCAATCGGCTCCTTAATCAGCCCGTCAATCAGCCCGAAAATCAGCCCTCCAATCAGCCCTCCAATCAGACCAAAAATCAGCCCTACGCGAATAATCCTAAACGTAACCCTTTGCCATGACCAAGTCATTTGCTCGAAGAGAGTGATTTCTTTTAATGAAGCAGTAATCACCCCTCCAATCACCCCGTAAATCACCCCTCCAATCAGCCCGGAAATCCGCCCGTCAATCAGCCCTCCAATCACCCCGTAAATCAGCCCGTAAATCACCCCTCCAATCAGAAAATTTATAATTCGATAGCCTATCCTCTCCTTAGAACTTTCCAGCAAAGTTGTTTGCATCTTCTCAATCAAAAAAACAATTTTTGATTCCTTGACCATAGTTTTTGCCAACCAACTCAGCCAATGCTTAACTTCCTCTTGAGTATATTGAGTTGAATCTTTATTTTTCTCCGATCGCTTAATGACTCGGCGACTTAACATCCGTTCAATATAACTATCAAATAAATGTTGATAGCGGTTTTCCCCAGGACGAAACTGTAGTCGTAAATCTGCCACTGACCAATCCTTATACGCGCGACTCATAATATTGAGAATGAGGGGAGTTTGAGCAAATTCTTCCAATTCAGAATCCTGTTGCAACAGTGTCTTTAAAGCAGCCAGGGAATCCCCAGCTTTAGTTAAAAAACTGTATACCTGTTTTAAAGAAAGGGGTTTAATACATAGGGCACTACTAAGTTGTAACCGTTCAGTTAGTGCCTCATAATCCTTGACTCGACTACAAACAACTATTTCGGTAAGGTTATGGGTTTTGATAAATTGATTTAAAGCCCGAACACAGTCATTGCGATGTTCTATTGCTACTTCATCCAAGCCATCCAGGAGTAAAATCAGTTGTTCTTCCTTTAGCCAAGGCTCACTCCAAGTCTTGGGAACTTGGTATTTATCCTTCAGTTCTTCCCGTAACCATTCTTCTAGGGGTTGCTGCTTTCCCCCCCAAGAAGACAAATTAAACATCACCGGAATTGGCTTGGTTAAATCTTGCTCAGTTTGTCTGACCAGCTTTTCCGCCAACTGCAACAGGGTAATAGTTTTTCCTGAACCTGGATGGCCTAAAATTAACAGGGTTTTACCCAGCCCCGTTTCCTGCAAGATATCTGTGGTTTGTAACTCCTCAAAGGATTCATCTAACTCCACAGCGTCAATCCCGGAAAAAGGACGCAGCACAGCATCGCCATCAGTTTTCCAGTCAAGATTAATAGCAGTATTCCCATAGAGAGAAGGCTTAAGAAACCCATCAATCCAGAAGTCCTTGACTTTGTTTAATAAAGTTTTGCGTTGACGATATTCCTGCTGGGTTAAATCTGAACGAACCACCGAAGTTTGACCAAAATCATCCCAATTCTCCCTAGCTTGCTCTCGATAACCTTTGTAATGCTTTTCTGCTTCTAATGCTTCAATCAGTTCCCCGGGAAATTCAGATTGAGGCAAAGACTCAGGAGCATCATTTTGAGGAGCAGATACTTCTTCCGGTATAGGAGTCAACAGTGACTTTGTCTTGAGAACTGGTATTCGATGTTCTGGAGTCACAACTTGCCTAGAGGCAAGCTTACGAGGTTTTGACGCTTTACGGGAACGGGCAGTTTGAGAATTAGCAAGCTGAATTTCAATAGCATTGCAACCAAACTTGTAAGCTGTTTCAATTGATTTACCCGATCCTAAGGCACGATAAAACCCGGTAGCAAAATAAATTGCTGCATCATCCCGAATCTCTTGATTCATACCAACCACATAATTAATATGTTCAACGATCGCATTAGCTTGAACTTGGCTATAACAAGCATTGAACACAACACACTCAATCTCCTGTTCAAAAAGCTTAAACAGATTAGATAGAGCTTCTGTACTCACTGTCCGCTCATAGCCATCTTGATTTTGTAGCAGCAAACCTTCTTCTCCAGTTCCATGTCCGCAAAAATGAACAATTTGTGGTTCGCTTTCTAGTAATAATTCTTGCAATTCGTCTATCTGTACTTCTAGCTCAATATCTATCTCGAATTCTGACCTGTTTTTGGCGCGTTTAATCACGTTCTGCAAGTCTTTGATTTCTCTATTCAAATTGAGGTCATTCCTCGGATTTGAGCTTAAAATTAGAATTTTTTTCATGGAATTTATTGACTATAAGTTATTTCACAACTAGGAAAGTAGTAGGAGCAGGAGACAGGAGACAGGAGACAGGAGAAATTGGAATTTATATCATGTCCGGTCGCATCGGTATTGTATAGTGAAGTAAGGAAGAAGGAAGAAGGCTTAAAAGCTTGAAAAAACGTAAATTTCCTGTAGATATTAACCCTTGATTTTACACAAACGATACCAGCGGACATGATATTATAAGAGGTAGGAGTAAGAATTGTCCCTTTATTTTTCTGCCCAAGTCTTGCCTAAAATACGCTCCTTTTTGAGCATAAAGAGCTGAAAAATTTGCACTTTTTTCTACCCAAAAAAGGCTTTAACCTTTATAGGTCAATGCTTTGATATTGAATCAGCAAGCCCCATGTAGCCTAAAAAAGTGGGTAAATAGGTGGGGGACGGTGGGAAGTGTGGAGAAAAAGATTCGTACAGTACAATTGTGGGTTTGAATCAACGTTTTAGGAAGTTTTGCCTTCCCCATCTCCCCATCTCCCCATCTCCCCATCCCCCCATCTCTCCTACTCTTCTAGAGCATCTACTAATGCTTTCAACCCTGCTTCTGAAGTAAAGTAAGTCAAATGATCGCAAGCAACATCTGGTAATATCCTTGGTTGAGGCGAGCGATCGCTACTTACTTTTTTAATATTTGCTAGATGCACCGCAATATCATTAGGTTCCGTCCCAAAAACTAAACCATCAATAAATGAGTTGGTAACTACATTATCAAACAGTTTTGCCTTAAACTTTTCTAGGAATTTAGATTGCTTTTTCGATGTTGGCATCGATCGGTCTCCAGAAATAATACTATAGCGAACGTGAGGGTCTGGATTTTCAGCAAGTTTCGTGATAAACTCTGAATCAGGTTGCATTTGATCTAGAGAATTATCATTTGCTTCTATAAACTGTAAAGATTTAGCGCCCATATCCGCTACAACTTTTGCAGGCCATGCCATTGTCGGAATTTTATTCAGACCAAAATTTAACATCACAAATGCTAGTTCCTGAACTTGTGGCCAAGGAGAACCTCCATTGGGAGTACCCAACATTACTAAATGTTGAACTACTTCATTTCCTCCTTCTTGTTCGATAAACCAACGAGAAACTAATCCTCCCATGGAGTGAGCAACAATATGTAATTCTTTGCCATGATTTGCTCCTAAACCTACAGTTTCCAATCGTTTTTTTAGCAACTGCGCATTTTCTTCAATGGTTGTCTGGAGATTTTCGTAGTCGAAAGTTAAAACCAGGTCATAAAGTTCCCGTAGAGGACGTTTTTCCCCATTTATCTCTACTTTTGCCCTTTGAACGCTACCAACCATACTTTCAGTATCGCCAATAATACCATGAATGTAGAGAACTATTTTCTGAGCAGAGTCAACTTGTTTTTTGACTTCTTCTATATTTTTCTCATAAATTACCTTTTCCCGATTATTTTCTTGCTTCACCTCCGCTGATGCTAAAATCGGATATTCATAGGAAGTTCCTAACTTTTGACCCCGGAGTTTTTTGAAGAAAATTTTAATTGAACCATCTAAACTACGACTGCTTGTAGTTGGTTTAGGTAAACGTTCCAAACTAATTTCTGTTTGCTCTCCCTGCTTCGCACCATAACCAAGGGGTAAGAAAAATTCACCATCGTGACTAATAGGTAAAATGTACTCATCTTCTTCTAAAGTTTGGTCAACTATTAGCTTTAAAGGTGCATCTTTAGTAACCAAGTTAACATCATTAACATTAAATAATTCCACAGCAGCTAATCCTGGATCACTATTACGACTGGTGGTAAATTGAAACGATTCAATTGCTCCTGGTTCTTCTCTGAGTAGGGGTGGTGTAACCACATTACCCACAGATCGTGTGGTTTGGGAAACAGTAGTTAGAGTTACTTTTGCTTGCAAACTGGGATGAGATTGTACTTCAACTAAACCATTCATTAATTTAGCGTTGCGGTCTGATTGCAGTTGTTCCGCATCTCTAGGTTTAACAACGGTAACTGCTACTTCTTTAGTAATCCAATCATCAATTTTTTTCCGAGACCTGGCAGCAGCACGGGTAGAAACTTGCTGCATTAAACTCTCAAGAGTTCCTCCTGGGACTGCTCTCGTAGGTTGAGGAGGTTCTAGTCCCTCTTGCTGTAGTAGATCGGCATTAAAGTCTGTCTTACTCACAATCAGCTTTAAGACATCTTTAATCTCAGTTATACCATTTTCGAGAAAATCTTCTGGAATCTCTACAAACACAAAACTTTCAAAAGTATTTCTCTCATTAGAATTTGCTCCTGCAAGTGCTATTGTACTTTTTTCATACTCCTCGGGGTTTTCAGGATCGGGATAGAAATGTATACGTGGTTCTATCGAATAATCACTTGAAAGTGAGAGAACAGCGCAAAATAATTTTTGGTTGCTATGATTAGTGAGCTTAAGTTTGATAACAGGACGTTTCCATTCCCCATTTTCATACTTATACTCTAGATAATATTCAGAATTTGTTGACAGAGACTTGTCTGAATCTTCAGCGACTGTAATCTCTCCTTCCTCATCCTCATATCCATAGGTTGTAATTTCCATCTCCACATCAGTTGGTTTAATACTACTCTTAGCACTTTTTAAGTTAAGAATATTAGTCCAACGAGCGATCGCTTCTAAAGCTTGAATTGCTTCTCCAGCAGCATTTTTACTGTAACCTGGTTTTTTAGGAATGGGAGCAACCACAGGAGTTTCGCCTTGAGTAATCAAGTATTGTCCTTTATCCACTAACAGAGTATAACCAGCTTCTGTAGAATCTTCAACCTGTTCCACATATAGAGATTTTTGACCAGAATTGATTTCTTCTAGAGCTTGCTTTGCTAAATTTATACCTTCTTCTTCTGTCAAATTCCCTTCAATATAAACCTTTAATTTTTCTATAGGCAAACTGGTAATAACCGCCCAATAACTTTGATTTTCATCTAAATCTCCTTGAGCTGGAGTAATTTCTACCTTACTTTTTGCCGTCAATACTTTAGTAACTTTAGCCTCTCCAACAGCTTTTGATATTTCCTTTAAATCATCAGGAGTGCTTCCTACAGGAAATATAGCTAATAAAGTAGTTTCCTTAGCAGATTTAGATGTTTTCGGAATTCCCTGTAATGATCCACCATCAATCTCCCAACCGTACGAAAAAAACTGTAGAAAAATGAAACAGCTTTTATCTTGATATTGGATTAACCAATACTGGCTGTACGGCACAGCTCACTATTCCCTCGGCAGTAAATGCCCCTGGGAATTTCTTTCTAAT
>NZ_JAAHGO010000004.1 GCF_010672455.1 Okeania sp. SIO2C9
CCCCTCTCCCCATCTCCCCATCTCCCCATCTCCCCCTCTCCCCATCTCCCCATCTCCCCATCCCCCCATCACCCCATCTCCCCATCTCCCCATCTCCCCATCTCCCCATCTCCCCATCTCCCCATCTCCCCATCACCCCATCTCCCCATCTCCCCATCACCCCATCTCCCTCTACCATTACGCGAGTACCACTACCAGATTTTGGGCGTTGCTGAATACTGGGATGATTTTGGCGCTCCACGGAGACACGGACACAGGGAGACACGGGGATTATGGTTTGTGCTCTGTGACAAAATCATCCCGCAATTATGCAATGCCGATGTTGTAACCCTTAAAAGTATAAACCCCGCCCATATCTAGTAGATGGGTGGGGTTAGTTTTTAATACCGATATATTCTTATGTTTAATGAGAGACATCGGTTAAATTTTGCCCTTCATCCAGTTTTTAAACAAATTCTCCTTCACCATAGTCTGTCGCAGCACTTCAACTAAATATTCTTGAGCTTCTTCCCGACTTAAACCTTTCACTTCCTCCCGTAGAACTTGTAATTTGAACTGTTGCTCCATAGTTAAGCTATTAGACATTTCCATAGTTTACTCCTTCTTATCTAGATAATAGATATCGGCCAATATACTTAGGCCACAGTTAAGTTGATTTATTGACTCTTATGTAAATTATCGTAACATTTACTTGACATACTGTCCATGATGTACATTTTAAAACTAATTTATTCGACAAAAGTTAACATTAAATTAATAAAAGCTAGAAGTATTATGATGATTAGGCTAGAACTAATATCCTAAAAATTCAAAGATGGAGAAAGACAAATGGATGCAATGGAATTTTTTGTGCGACTCGTTGGTAGTAGGAGCTTCTAGCAACTAGAAGGGTATAACTGCCGTCTAATGAGGCCACGGAGGAAGAGCCTGTAAAAATACGAGGCCACCAAAGAAGAAGCCCGTTGGATAACTGAGTTATGGATGTGGGTGCAAGTCCCACCCGTTAAGGGACAACGGACTCCCGACCTGGCCACACCGAGCTAGAACTTACCGCTAGCAGAGTGAAGCTGGCATCAGGCCCTAACCAGAGCTAAGGGTGATAGGCACACTGGGGGTAATGGGGAGACGGCATGGGTACAGTACGGAATGTCTTGAAAAAGCGTCTTATCCATCGGCAAGAGACACCTTACACTCTTGACCGCACGCGGTAAATTCCCGCACCACGAAAAAAAAGTAGGTGCATCCCTGGGGACTGCGTAGGCGAAGTGGACAGCCCTAAACCGTCACAAAAATCTATAACTTGGAACGAGGAAAAACGCTGAGAGAGTCTTTGGGAAAAGGTCGAAAACCCAAAGTAGGTGGGAAGCACGGAAATCTCTCCAGCGGGTAGGATGCAAGTCATTAATTGCTTGCAGGGTAATCAGCGTAGAGAAATTTAGCAAGAGAGTACGCTTAGACACATGAGCAATCATAGTGAAGTCTGGAGCAGCCAAAACTGGAAGAAATTTCAGAAAGACCTGTTCCGCCTCCAAAAACGAATCTACAAAGCCATGCAGAATGGAGACCACCGCAAGGTCAGAAATCTCCAACGTTTGGTACTGAAGTCCCGCGCTGCAAGGATGCTTGCTGTACGACAAGTCTCTGAGCTAAATTCTGGGAAGAAAACTTGTGGGGTCAATGGTCAAAAGTCCTTAAACTTTGAACAAAGGCTTAACTTAGCATTAAAGCTAAAAAGGGCAAACAACTGGGAACATCAAGGACTAAGAGAGGTTAAAATCCCCAAGAAAAACGGGAATATCAGAACTCTCAAAATACCAACCATCGCGGATAGGGCCTGGCAATGCCTTGTCAAATATGCCCTAGAACCTGCCCACGAGGCCACCTTCCATGGCCGAAGCTACGGCTTCAGACCAGGCAGAAGCACGCAAGATGCCCAAAAATATATCTTCAATCACCTAAGAAGCCAATCTAAAGGCCATGAAAAAAGGGTTATTGAACTTGATATAGAAAAGTGTTTCGACAGAATCAACCACAGCGCGATTATGTCTAAAGTAATTGCCCCTCAACAAATTAAAACGGGGCTGTGGAAATACTTAAAGGCAGGAGTATCCCCTGAATTTCCTAACCAGGAAACACCCCAAGGGGGAGCCGTTTCGCCACTACTGGCCAACATAGCATTAAACGGCATAGAGGACATTTATCCATCCGTAAGGTATGCGGACAACATGGTGTTTTTCCTCAAGCCAAAAGACAGTGCTGAAGAGATATTAAAGAAAGTACAGCAATTCCTCACCGAGCGCGGGATGAACGTATCGGCAAAGAAGACAAAGATTACGCGGTCAACGGCAGGCTTTGACTTTTTAGAATGGCACTTTAAAGTCCAGAAAAACGGGAAGTTTCGTTGCACTCCCAATGAGGAGAATTACGAGAAGTTTCGCTTGAAGGTCAAAGCCATAGTCAACAACTCTGCATTAGCCACTGCCGACAAAGCGAAGAAGCTAGCCCCAATAATACAGGATTGGAGAAACTACCACCGCTATTGCCAAATGGACGGGTCAAGGTTTAACCTGTGGTACTTAAGGCACGATACCTTTAAGAAATTCCTCAAGGATAAAAACAAAGGCAAAAATGAGGCCATAAAACTCGTTAACAAAGCATTTCCAGCGGTTCCTTACTCTGAAAACAAATTCGTCATGGTCAAAGGGGAAAAATCTCCCTACGACTGAGACCTCCTTTACTGGAGTAAGAGAAATTCCAACCTCTACCACGGGCACACGGCTAAAGCGCTAAAACAACAAGGCTACAAATGTGGACACTGCATACACTACCTGGACGCCAAAGAAAGGGTACATCTGCATCATATTGACGGCAAGCACGACAATTGACAGTCTAAAAACCTCTTGGCAGTACATGAGTCATGCCACAATTACATCCACATGGGCAAAAGGTCAAAAGCCTAAGATTATCTAGGAGCGTAGTGCGGTGAAAATCGCACGCTACGTTCTGAAGGAGAGGTGCGGAAGGTAATACCTCCCATCGACTCTAACCAAAAGAGTGCTGGTAAATGGCGATCGCAACGCACAACCCATCACTTGGCCTTCAGGCAAGCAGAAATGGGCAGTTCAGATATTCAAGTAACTAGCTTGGGTCCTGGAGATCCAAAAGTAGTAGAAATCTGTAAAATGCACGAAATTGACCCAAGTTTGGCTGCTGGAGGCGCTTTTGTTACTTGGGATGGTTCCATGGCCTGGGATAAAGATGATGAAAATCACAAAGGGTCAACTGTATTTGCGATTGTTCCAGATCCAGAAAATCCTAGAAAAGGCAGAATGTTGCGAGAACGAGGCTATGCAGAAATTGTGCCAGTTGTGGGACGCTTTGAAATGGATGATGAAGATGGACTAAATCTGATTACGGAATATGAAACTATGAGTTCTATTGAAAGGTTCTGGTTTCCTAACCCTAATCTCAGGATGCGGACTAGCGCAGTGAAGCGATTTGGTGGATTTAATACTTCTACATTTTGTACAGAAGTTCGAGTAGAGGAACACAACTCAGATTCTGATATAGAAACGTCACAGAATACTGCACAGTTTTATTCTGCTTTTGGCTGGTAGATATAGCGCTACGCGCAAGTCAAAAGTCAAAAAATAAAAGTCAAAAGTTAAAATTGGAAGTTAGAAGTAATCCCTGACTAACTTTGAGCTGCTTGGTGCGCTACCAGATGCGACTGTCGTCGTCACGCGGTCGCATCCGCATTTATAAATGTCCGCGCCCTATTTGCGTAGCACTATAGGTAAAATTATGCCCAAAGTTTAGCAAATAGTTATCAGAAATGTTACAGATTGTTGCGTAAGTTAATAAAAGTGAGACTTGGATTGCCTCAATCCCTTAATCTAAAGGTTGACTATCAAAAATGGAGCTTTGAGGACTCCCGGTATAATCTCCGATTTACCGGGAGACGAATCGCGATCAAACAAACAATAAGCACTCCATCATCGAGGTGTCACTGCGGTCGGGCAGATCGTAGAATAAATTGACTGTGTAGGCGTACTGTCAGGGGCTGGCAACAGTCTAGATAAGTGCCATTCAAGCAGTAAACCTAAATCGTGAGGTTTGGGAATCTCCCGTTATAATCTTTAGATTTAATGGGAGAGGATGTCAATGATGCAATTTTTTGAATCGCAGCAAGGTTTAGTGTGCTTTGGCCACACTTGATAAATCAAATTTAATAATTTAAGGAGATTCTCACGTGGTGATTCCATTATTAGAATACAAACCTATTAGTCAAAACTCACGAGTTACGGGTTATGAAGTCCCTGGTGATGACCAACCAATGATTTATTCAGCCGAATCTTTGCCCTCTGGGTCAGGATGGGATGAGTTAATCTGGGCAGCTTATCGTCAAATTTATAGCGAACATCAGATTCTTAAGAGAGATCGCCAAATCTTCCTAGAATCTCAACTCAAAAATGGTCAACTTACAGTTCGAGATTTTATTCGTGGTTTGGTTATTTCCGATCCATTCCGTCGTAACAATTACGATACAAATAGCAACTATCGCTTTGTTGAGTTATGTGTTCAACGTGTTTTAGGTCGTGATGTTTACAGCGAAAAGGAAAAGATTGCTTGGTCTATCGTTGTAGCAACTAAAGGTATCGAAGGTTTCATTGATGAGTTGGTTAATAGCGAGGAATACCTCGACAACTTTGGCTTTGATACTGTACCTTACCAGCGTCGTCGGGTTATACCCCAAAGGGATGGAGGAGAAACTCCTTTTAACCTAAAGACACCTCGTTATGGTTTCTACTATCGGACTATTCTTGGTTTCCCTCAAATAGTTTACCAAAATCAATTACGTCGCTTTACTCCCCAAGAAAAGAAACCTCAAGCAGGCGATCCTTCTCTTTATTTAAATTTAGCACAGGGTCTTAATGTTCAAGGTACATCAGCACGAGTTAATCTAGGTAATATCAATCTGGGTATGGTACCTTATCGTAAGGTATAACTTAGATTCTTACTCTAGTACCTCTGTTGAGTGGGATTAATTTTTGTAGGGGTGGAATATTCGTGCAGAGTATTTGGTGAACTTGCCAAAACTAGGAACATGAGTATTCTATCCCTACAAATTTTTAGTTACTGAAGAAATGTATGATTTCATAGGAGTCAGTAGTCAGGAGTCAGGAGTCAGGAGAAAGGAAGGATGAGAGTGGGAATTATCTAAGAATATTCTGGTATTTTATATCTGTTTTGAATGGAAGTATAGAGTGGGACAACTGTATAACCAGATTTCATATTACTGAAAAAACAATACTGAGTTAAAATTGAGTAATTTGAACTTGATCTCCATACTTCAAATTAAGCTGAGATTGAGCGCTACTAGCATTAGCCGCGATTTCGACAAAATTGTGAGAACCAACAATTGCAATTAGTTCACCTGGTTTACAGTCACTATAAGTATTGCCACTGACTATAGTTTTGTAGGATGAAAGATTTTCATTTTTTTGAATCACAACTGACCAGGTTTTACCCTCAATATAACTTCTAGGAATATTAGTAATTATATTACCAAAATAGTCAATGTATTGAACTGAACCTTCAATACCTGACTCTGTAAAATTAATTTTATTTAAGGGTAATTTTATTAAACTTTCTGGGTTAATTTTTTCTCCCAAATTTTCTAATGAAACCCCACTAGCAATATGAGCGCCAACAGGAGCAAATATGTCTCGACCGTGGAAGGTTGTGCTAGGTGCATTTGTGCGCCAATAGTCAGAATTAGTCAATTCGACAACTCTCATTTCTTGTGTCTCTACGTTTCCCAGCACCCCACTAAAAATACCGTTATCGGGTCCGACAAAAAAACCTGTTGATAATTGAATGGCGATCGCTCTTCTGGCACTTCCTACACCTGGATCGACAACAGCTATGTGAACTGTTCCTGGGGGAAAATAGGGATAAGCATTTTTCAAACAAAATCTTGCTGCAAATAAATTTTGAGCAGGAATTTCATGGGTAAGGTCTATTAGGGTTAGTGTCGGGTTAATTTGATAAATTATACCTTTCATCACACCGACATAAACATCTTTTAATCCAAAATCAGTTAACAGTGTAACTATTTTTCTATCAGACATGATTATTTTTGATATTATATCATGTTCGGACTGGTCAGTTATAAATAAAATTTAAGAACTGACAGTACCGAATAAATACTGAAATTATCTTTACTTTTCTTCTTTCCTTCCCCTAATCCTGAGGACTGACTCCTCGCTAAGTTATTTATAAGTATTCAACCGAACATAATATTATAGCAGGGAATAGACAACAGGGAACAGGGAATAGGCAATAGACAATAGTAGGAAAAATTTTCCTGTCTGGCGCAAGCGGTCGATCTTCGGAGCTTCCCGTAGTGGACTGACACACCTTAAATGGTGCATTAGATGGGGAGATGGGGGGATGGGGAGATCAAGACACCTAGAAACAAAAATAAGAGTGCACAGTTTTAGATGTGTCAGTCTAGTAGGCTGGGATAGCGAGGATACCTGGCCATATCCAATCGACCTAGAAAGCCGTCAGATCTCGCGTCATATCATGTCCGGTAGCATCAGTATTGTAAGCGTGAAGGTCATTTCAGTTATCAGTTATCAGTTATCAGTTATCAGTTATCAGTGAACCTCCGACTGAAGTCGGAGGCTTGAAATACTGAACTAAATATTTTTTTCATCCCCTTAAAAGGGGAGGCACATACCCTCATTTTTTGGTAAGGAAGAAGGAAGAAGGAAGAGGGAAGAAGGCTTAAAAGCTTGAAAAAGCGTAAATTTTCTGTAGACATTCACCCTTGGTTTTACACAAACGATACCAGCGGACATGATATCAGTGCCAGTCGTAAGGGAACGCGCACCAAGAGAGGTAATGCTGACCAAGAGAGGGAATTCGCACCAAGCAGGTAGAAAAATGCTCATCTCCCCATCTCCCCATCTCCCCACATTCCCCTCCTGGGATGGGTTAGGGATGGGTCTCCTCCCCATCTAATTCAATTGTTCAATTTGATATTGGGCATCTCTATAACCTCCTGTTCGACCTTGCTCTAAATAAAGTTTGGCTGCTTTTTCAAAATCAGTAATTGCCCCTTTTTTATCCCCAAGATTAACTCTAACCAATCCTCTACTATAGTAAGCATCAGCATATTCAGAGTTAAGTCGAATTGCTTGAACATAGTCAGCGATCGCTTGCTCATAATTTTCTTGTTCGGAATAAACACTAGCACGATTTGCATAAGCTTCTGCATTATTAGGACTAATAGCTATTGCTTGAGTATAATCTTCTATTGCCTTTTCCAGTTGATTTGCCGAAGCGTAAGCTAATCCTCTATTTGTATAAGCTGATGGACTTTTGGGAGCAATTTCAATTGTTTTTGTACAATCAGATATAGATTTTTCATATTCTTTAATATTGAGGTAAGCAATACATCGATTATTATAAGCAACTTCATTTTCAGGGTTAATTGTAATTGCTTGATTACAATCAGATATAGCTTTTTCATACGCTGCTAAATTCAAATATGTGCTACAACGATTAGCATAAGCTTCTTCATTTGCAGGGTCTATTTCAATAACTTTGTTGTAATCATCTAAAGATCCTTGATAATCTCCCAGAAAAAAGCGCGCTCTGCCTCTACTATAATAACCATCTATCTTTTGGGGTTCAAGTCTAACCATCTCAGTATAATCTGCTATTGCTCCTTGTAAATCATTATTGGCAGCACGAGCTAATCCTCGACCATGGTAAGCATCTATATTATTGGGTTGCAGTCGAATAGCTTGAGTGTGGTCTTGAATAGCAGCGGGATAGTTTTGAGAGCTGTAGTGAACTAATCCTCTTTTATAAAAAGCTTCCGCATCTTGAGGTTTGAGGCGTAATACTTGGGTGAAATCATTAATTGCTCCAGCATAATCTTGGAGATCATAACGAGCTGTCCCTCTGTTAAAATTGGCATTAACATGGCTAGGGTTCAAATTAATTACCTTGCTGTAGTCAGCAATAGCTTCTTGGTAATTTTCTAAGTTATAATAAGCGTTACCACGTTTATAGTAAAATTCTTCTTCATCGGGATTTAGTTGAATTGCTTTGTCATAAGCAGCAATTGCTGCTTGTTGATTACCATTGTTCGCATTTTCTACCCCTTTCTCAAATATTCTCTCTGCTTTGACCGGGTTTGGGCGATTCAAGAAACTCACTAACCCAATCAGCACTGCAATGACCCCAACGCTGGCAAAACCAAATAAAACGAACCATAAGGGATGAGATTTGATTCTCTGTGAGCTCGTTTTGGTTTGAGGATTTGGACTGGTTTTAATTGTGGGTGATGGTGTAAATGTTTGAGAGCGACCGCTAATTTTCTGTAGCGCTTTGACAACTTCTTCTACAGACTGGTAACGTTTTGTGTAATGGTAATGTACCATTCGATCAACAATATCAGCTAGATTTGAGGAACATTGGGTTCGATTTCGCCAGACAATACCACTAGGATTTGATGGACTAAGGTCTTGTAGTTTAGGGAGTTCGCTACTGGGAATACCTGTCAGAGCTTGAATACCAATCATGCCCACTGCATACAAATCGCTATTAAATTGAGGAATTCCCTGAAATTGTTCGATGGGCATATAGGAAGGAGTACCTGTCGCTATTGTTCGTTGTACTTCTCCATTTTCTGCTGCAATTCTATGACTAACTTCTTTGACAGAACCAAAATCAATTAAAACTAATTTTTCATCTGGTTGATGTCTAATTAAATTAGATGGGTTAACATCCCGATGAATTACGCCATTTTCATGCACAAATACCAAAATTTCTAAAATTTCTAACAACAGTTTGATTACTTGTTTTTCTTCCCAAGGTTTACCTGGTATAATTTCTTTATTTAATGGTGTTCCAGGGATAAATTCTTCAACTAAATAAAATTGGTTATTTTCTTCAAAATAAGCTAATAGTAAAGGAATCTGCTCGTGCCTACCTAATTTTTCTAATATTTCTGCTTCTTGTTTAAATAAACGGTGAGCAGTTCTAACTATTGTATAACTATTGCCAGGAGCGCGTAGTTGTTTGACCACACATTGAGGATGCCCAGGGCGACGAGTATCCGCTGCCAGATAGGTTTGTCCAAATGCACCAGCACTCAGGATTTGAACGACGCGGTAACGTCCATCTAGAAGTTGACCAATCATGTTCGTGTTACTCATAAGGTGGTAGGTGGTAGGTGGTAGGTTTTAGGTGTTATACCATTTTTAAAAAAGAATGTTACAAATAATAAGGGCAATTAAAAGACTTTACAGGAGATGTCCCTTTGACTAAGCGGTGCGACCCCGCGACGACGTCAGCTCTCTTGCGGAACGCGCACCAAGAGAAAAAGATAACTTACGACCTAATAAATGGTATTAAAGCTATTCATTCTGACTCGGTGACTTCCCCTCCTAGGAGGGGCTAGGGGTGGGTGGGTTAACTCCTAAGAAATAACCTAGCTATTTGTAGCAAAGATTTATAAAATTGGTATTATACCAATTTTAAAAAAGAATTTTATGAATAATCAGGGGAATTAAAAAGATTTTGCATTAGATATCTCTTTGAAACTCTGTCCTTAAAGACAAGGTTTGATGTAAGGGATATTCACCTTAATAAATAATATTTAAGATATAGGAATAGACAGGTAGGTTAGGACTTATGCGGATGATGATCCGAATCAGGGGAAATGTTTGTCCCACTGTTCCCTGTTCCCTGCTATATTTATTCTGATTTGAGAATCATAACTACTAGAAAAAGTATAACTATTTCTATCAAACATTGATCGAACTAGCATTAGTGTGGTAGATAAATTTTAATATTTTGTCAGTAGACTGAATCAAGGAAAACAAATATTACAGGTTTTGAAGTAGCAAAATTTGGTTGTTGAAGCAGTTGATTATTGGAGTAGTTTTTCGATCATATTTTGTGAGTTTTGATAATTTTTTGTTCTGCCTTGCTCTAAAAAGAGATTGGCACTTTGGCGAAGGTCTGCTATTGCTGCTTGTATCTCTTGTAGCTCAGAAAGAATAATACCTCGATTATAATAAGCTATAGCATTACTCGGATTTATTTTTATTGCCTCGTCAAAGTCTTCAATAGCTTGATTATAGTTTCCTATATCTAAGAAAATTATACCTCGATCGCTGTAGGCAAAAGAATTGTCAGGATTTATTTTGATTGTTGTGGTTAAGTCTTCTATAGCACCAGACAAATCACCACTAGCAGACCGCGCTCTAGCTCTGTTTTTGTATGCTTCAGCATTTTCAGGATTCATCTCAATAGTTATACTACAGTTTTCTGCTGCTTTTTGATATTCTCCTAAATTCAAGTACGCAATACATTGATTATGGTATGCTAGAGAATCTTGAGGGTTTATTTCTATTGCTTGGTGACAATCTTTAATTGCTGCTCGATAATTTGCTAGCTTTAGATAAGCACTACATCTTTTTGTATAGGTATCGGAATAATCTGGTTTTAATTCTAGTACCCGGTCGTAGTCTGCTATTGCACCTTGATAATCTTCAATTTCAAACTGAGCTATACCTCGACTTTCGTAAGCTTGTGCATTGCTGGGGTTAAGTTTTATTGTTTGAGTGTAGTCACTTATTGCACCTGCTTGGTCTCCGATCGCTGCTCTAGCTATTCCTCGATGAAGATAAGCATCGCTATGTTGAGGATTAAGTTTAATTGATTGACTATAATCTTGAATCGCATTTTTGTAATCCCCAATTTTTTCATAAATTAGTCCTCGTTTTTGATAAGCTTGGGTATACTTGGGATAAATTCTTAATGTTTGTGTTAAATCGGTAATCGCTTTTTCATTGTCGCCTAATTCATAATAAGTTAAGGCACGTTGATAATAAGTGTGATAATTTTCTTTGATCGTAATAGCTGCTGTATAGTCTTTAATTGCTTTTTCATAAGCTCTTTGGGAAGAATAAGAGTTCCCTCTTTGATAATAGATGGCTGCATTTTGTGGGTTAAATTGCAGTGCTTGGGTATAGTTGGCGATCGCTGCTTGTTGCTCTCCTTGTTTAGCTAATTCTCGACCTTGCTGATAGAGTGCTTGTGTTTTGAATATAAATTGCCAATGGCAGAAATAGGCGATGGCTATTCCTGCTATGGTTATGACTGTTAAACCTGCAATAAGTCTAATTTTTGTGTTGTTTGTGAGTGGAGGTGGTGGTGTGGGAGTATCTATTTCTTGAGGCACTGTAATTATTGTTTCTAGTTTTGAGAGAATGTTATTCTCGGTAGATATTACTATGTTTTTTAATTCTGTTAGCGCTTCTGAAGCTGAGTCATAATGTTGTTTACCTTTACTGTTTACCATTTTGTCAATGATATTTGATAGGGTTAGAGAGCATACTTGTAGATTTTGCCAAGGTATTTCTAGTCCTAGGGTCTTGTTAGTCTGCTTTTGCTTGAGTAAATCTTGAGTAGATAATCCTGTTAGTGCTTGAATAGCAATTATTCCTAGAGCATAAATATCACTATTTTTATCTAGCTCTTTTTGACTTTCTTCTAATGGTATATAAAGTAAACTATCAGAGTTATTTTGGCTACCATTTTTTGAGATTAATAATTCCTCGTTTTGTTCTAAAATTCTTGTAATTTCTCTTTCTAACCCAAAGTTTATTAAGACTAATTTTCCATCTAATTCTCGCCGGATTAAGTTTGCTGGTGTTATTTTTCCATGAGTTTCCCCATGACCATGAATAAAGGCTAAAATTTCTAGTACATCCTTTAATATTTTGATTACTTCTACTTCTGGCAAGGACTTACCTGTAGCCAATTCTTGAGCTAGAGATAAACCTACTATATAGTCTTCGACTAAGTATATATTATTGTTTTCTTCAGAATAAGCTAATAAGTTAGGTAAGCCATTGTGTTCACTCAAATGATAGATATTTTCTGCTTTTTCTTGAAATAATGATAATACAACTTCTCGATTTTCTTTCTTAAAGTTGCTTAGTCTAATTTCTCTGACTACGCATTGAGGAGAATTTGGACGGTGGGTATCTGTAGCCAGATATGTTTGTCCTAAGATACTTGAATTTATAGGTTTGATAAAACGATAGCGTTTATCTACAATTTGGTCAATTATCATCTATTTTTACCCCATTACAAATGTGTGTTATGGCAGAAGGAAGAAGAAAGAAGAAAAAAGGCGTTTAAGTAGGTAGGCGATTAGTTAGTTATCTATGACATAAGGAAAAATATGACCTTGTCTGAGTTTTAAGCTTTTTATATGTTCTAACCTTTCCTTCGACTGCTATATATCAAATTTGAAAAAGATAGTTACATTAAAGAATTAGTAGTCAGGAGTCAGGTTCTAGGAGTCAAGTTTTAGGTTTTAGGTTTTAGGTTTTAGGTTTCAGGTTTTAGGAGGAATATTATAAAATACTCCTGCTACAATCGCGATCAAAGTTAAGGCTTTTTTCCTATTTTTTCATAGGCTATTTTCTGGCAACATATAGCAATTAGTAGCAATTAGGTTTCAGCTATTAGCTTTTTAATTTTTCTCTACCTGTCTATTCAAGGTTTATTGGAGTTAATAAGTAAAGTAAATATGAAAAGCTTTATATAGTTTGACTGTAAAAATATTTAGTTTGGTAATTCTACTCTCTTAGTCAAATCATATCAATTCATTATTTATGGTGATTTATCATAGCTAACGATACTATAGTAATCAAAAATGATCAGATTGTATTGTCAGAATTAAATAATTATATCAACTTCAAAAAAATTAATTTCATCTCCATCAATTGCTCATTTTTTTGAGGCGCTGACCATGCCATAAATGAATTAGCTTTAATCCTAAAAAATAACTTACTGTCCCACAAATTATACCCATTACTAAACAACCTAAAAATAGGGCTGCTACAAACTGAGTTCCATATTGCATTAACTCTTGAAATGAAATAATACTTTCAGGTATAAACTCCTCTTGAGAGTTGAGTAATAATCGACCAACTTGAAAGTTAATTGCATAAATTGGCACATAAGTCAAGGGATTACTCACCCAAGTACCAGCAGCTGCAGCAATTTTATGACCTCGGAACAGAGTTGCTAGTGCTACACCCACTATGGTTTGAAGACCAAAAATTGGAAATAATCCGGCAAAGACCCCCATTGCTAAACCTCTAGCAATATATTCTGGAGTTCCCCGCATCCGAATGAAGCGCCAGTATAAATATCGCCCGTATCTATTCCACTTTGTTCGTGTACGTCTATGAGATGGATATTTTGTTGTGACTCGCTTAGGTAGTAGTTGCTGGGGAATTTGTGAAATATTTGAGATATTTTTGAACATACTAAAGATATAAGTAAATTGATTTTTGATGACTATGATTTTTATGGAGTTTATCTTCTTCTTTCTTGAATATTATAGTTAGTCTAAATGATTGGGAAAAATCCTTAAACAGATAATAAAGTCTGAAACTATTATCTCTATTTATGGCGATATTTTTACCGAATAATTAATAATTATTAATTAAATAATTCTGGTTAAAAGCCTCCCCTTTCAAGGGGAAAAAAGCGGTCGTTTGCGTTTGCGATAGCATTCCGTAAGGAAAGCATTCCGTAGGATGGGATGGCGAGGTCTCCTCGTCATATCCAATCGACCAAGAGAAGAAATAATATTTCCTTATATTCAATTCCGTAGCGGTTTTAACCAGAGGTAATTATCCACTATCCATTATCCATTATCCATTATCCATTAATGAAGGGATATTGATTTTCTGCATAACTATACCAAAAACTGGTAATTGATTATCAAATATGCTCGGGTTCGGTATAAAAAAATGTTCCATCCTCAGCGCCATTGCCAAATCTTTCTCACTCTTCCCCTCATGGGAGCAGGGCTAATTCTTTGTGGTCAGAGAATATTAAGTTAGAAATACATTTAATTGTGCTACTGGAGTAGCACACCTAAAACTGTGCACTCTGATTTTTGTTTCTAGGTGTCTTTTTCTCCCCCTAATATAGAACCCCCGATCGTATCTTCATAAATTTAGCAAGGAGTCAGGAGACAGGAGACAGGAGACAGGAGACAGGAGACAGGAGGTAAGAGGGAAGATGTGGGGAGAAATAATACAAAAAATTCAACACTCCTTGCTGATGATTTTTCCTCAAAATTGATGCGCGAAAAGACTTGACTACATAATTGTATAGTTCTCAAATGGGTTCTATAGAATCCGGTTGAATAGTTATTGTATAGTTGGGAGTAGGGTAGTAGGGTAGTGGGGGAGATTAAAGGCTTGAAGTAATTATAGAATTATCAACATATACTATAATAATCGGATTCTATATAACCCCACATTCCCCTCCAGGGAGAGGCACGCGGGTGGGTACCCACACTCCCCACACTCCCTATCAATTATTCTAAGCGTGACAATAAATTGACCCTGCCTCATGGGAGGGGTGAGGAGTGAGTCTCCATCACCCCATCACCCCATCACCCCATCACCCCATCACCCCATCACCCCATCACCCCATCACTCCACCCTCTTTACACCAATGCTACGGGATTTGATATGATAAGGGCAAAAATCACAGCAGTTTTGAAGTTGATAAGGTACAAAATTTTAGGACTTTAGGCAGTAGGCAGTAGACATCTCCTCCAAATGAGGCAACAGCTCCGGAAGGCAACAGGGAGAAATAATTGATAATTTATGGATAATAATTGATTTTATTTTTGATTTTTACCTTAATTATTCGGTAAAAATCCTCTGACTCGCCGTGGAGAAACAGCGGTCGATCTTCGCAGCTTCCCGCAGGGTAGGATGGCTCCGAAACCTGCGCCATATCCAATCGACCAAGAGAAGAAAAAATTTTCATCTCTTTGTCAATCCTCTTCTTTTCAAGGAGAGATAATAATTAATAATTAATAATTAATAATTAATTGTTGAACAGATGTCTAGTAGGGAAAAAAGATTAACCTTAAAACTGTACCTCACGCTGTCTAAAAAGTGCTGTAAGTAATTTACTTGTATCAAAAACAGAAATATGTCACAATTATGAAAACTTAGGTTTAGTCTACTAAAAAACCACATCTTTTTAGAGCAGGGATACATGGACTCCCCAAGGTGAAAATAGGTAATTTCCTACCGAATGCTCTACAAACATGAATCGCAAACGATAGACAGGGGAGTGTCAATGACTACTGGAAATACTATTGCAGCGATTGCTACCGCTATTATCCCCCAACAGGGAAGTGTGGGGATAGTCCGGATGTCTGGTTCTGAGGCAATTTTCATTGCCAAAACCTTATTTCATGCACCAGGGAAGCAGGTTTGGGAGACTCACCGCATTCTCTATGGCTATATTCGCCATCCCCAAACTGGACAGTTAGTAGATGAAGCTTTATTATTAATTATGAAGACTCCTCGTTCTTATACTCGTGAGGATATAGTTGAGTTTCACTGTCATGGTGGAATTATCCCCATACAACAAGTATTACAGTTATGTATTGAGGCAGGGGCACGCCTAGCTCAACCAGGAGAATTTACTTTACGAGCTTTTTTAAATGGACGACTGGATCTGACTCAGGCGGAAAGTATTGCCGATCTTGTGGGGTCTCAATCTCCTGTAGCTGCTCAGGTTGCTTTGGCTGGTTTACAAGGTAAGTTAGCTAGTCCAATTCGTCAGTTAAGGGCTAACTGTATTGATATATTAGCAGAGATAGAGGCTCGTATTGATTTTGAGGAAGATTTACCTCCTTTGGATGAGTCTACAATTGCTCAAGAAGTTAATAATATTTTGGTAAGTTTATCACAAATACTGGCAACTGCAAATCGGGGCGAGTTATTACGAAGTGGTTTGAAAGTGGCTATTATCGGACGTCCGAATGTGGGTAAGTCGAGTCTATTAAATGCCTGGAGTCGTAGCGATCGCGCTATTGTGACTAATCTTCCTGGAACTACGAGGGATGTGGTAGAGTCTCAGTTAGTGGTGGGTGGTATCCCGGTGCAGGTTTTGGATACGGCGGGTATTCGAGAAACTGAAGACCAGGTGGAAAAAATGGGGGTGGAGCGATCGCGTCGAGCTGCTGAGTCTGCTGACCTTGTTTTATTGACTATTGACGCTAGTGCTGGTTGGATGGAGTTAGATGAGGTTATTTATCAACAGGTAAAACATCGTTCTTTAATTTTAATAATTAATAAGGTTGACCTGGTTAAGTCGGAATTTATTAAGTCTATTTTTTATCCAGAAACTATTAAGAATGTTGTGACTACAGCAGTGATTAATAATCAAGGAATTGAAGAACTCGAAGCAGCAATTATTAATTCTGTAAATTTGGGTAATTTGCAGGCAGAAAATCTAGATTTTGCTATTAATCAAAGGCAAGCAGCAGCTTTAACTAGGGCGAAAGTTGCTTTGGAGCAATGTTTAAATACAATTAAAAATAATTTACCTCTAGATTTTTGGACAATAGATTTAAGGGGAGCAATTTATGCTTTGGGAGAGGTTACAGGAGAAGATGTAACGGAATCTGTTTTAGATAAAATTTTTAGTCGCTTTTGTATTGGGAAATAATTTTTCAGAGTTTTACTCTCTACTCTCTTCTCTACTTTTTCTGTAGTCTCAATATTTAGGTATTTGGGTCATCATGATCTATTAGACATCTCCGGAAAAGAAGTAGTAGGCAGTAGGAGGAAAGAATTGATAATTTCTGTGTGATAATTGATTTGATTTTTTATTATTGGAGATGTCTATTAGACCAAGCGTGAAAAAAGAATGCTTAACTTAGGTGACACTTCAATTATTCTGAATAACTTTTTTGATAACTAGCACCCTAGTTATTGTTAATTATTCTGATGTTTACTTCTCCCCTACTCCCCAGGGCTAATTCTTTGTCGTAGCGAGAATATTTACAACCCTATATTTTTTTGAGATCCTGTGCTTCCCACACTCCCCACACTCCCCACCTCGCTCCTGACTCCTGACTCCTGACTCCTGACTCCTTTTGGCCGTTCAAAAAAATTATGAGAAATTTTGTGAAATTTTGTGATAAATTATGATAAAGTGTTAAATAACATAACAATATCAACATAATACATAAGGATAAAAACAAATGAGTGGATTTATCGGAGCATTGTTTGGACTATTTGGCGGTAAGAAGGACGATAACCAACCAAAGGAAGCTTTTTTTCTAGATGCAGATAGTGCAAGTAGTCTTGGTGATGTAAACTTTATGCGGAAATCTATTGCAGTTAAGAGGAGCTATCCCAAAGCAGCAGGTAAGATTAACTTGATAGAAGGAGAGACAGAAAAGGCTGCTTCTTCTATGCAAGTGAAAGAAACTGTAGGAGAAGCTAAAACTGCTTCCTATGCTTCTAGCACATCTACTTCTTCTAGTTCAACACAATCTTCTACATTTACTCCTACTACTGTAAAGCCTCGTAGTATTAGTAATTCTAATTCTGAAATAGATTTCACAAGCATGGCTCGTAACATCAAGAAAAAGAAATAATTAGTTTTGCTACACTTAGATGGCAAAGTAATTATTATCAATTTGACTGAAAAATATAGCAATCCAATTTCAGGTTTGAAACTTTACCATTGAGTAAGTTTATTGCACAATGGCTAAGTTTTTATATCTACTGAGGATTGCTATTTTTTTTATCTCAACGTTTTTTTTAATTCTCTCCTAAACCTAACTGTCCCCAATAACCAGTAAATATCCGACTGCCATCTTTAAGCACATGAATTTCTAGGCGATCGCTTGCCCAATTTAATTGATTTTTTAATGCTGGGTTAAATACTCTCACTCTTTGATTACTAGAAGAAACTAAGGAATTAGGAGAGTGAATAGCTAAGGTTTCTATAAATGGTCCGTCAATTAAAATATCTAACTGAGATAATAATTTTTCAGCTCCTTCTGGCGCATTTTTGGATTGCAATTCTCTGAGGGTAAACCCACTAAAAGACATTATATTTAAACCATTAGATTTTAAGATTTTTGCTAATTCTGTCAGTGCTGATGCTTGTAAAAATGGCTCCCCTCCAGAAAAGGTAACTCCTGTATTTCGAGGATTATTTAATATTTTATTTGCTAGTTCTTCAACACTGATTAATTGGTGAATATCAAAAGACCAAGAATCAGGATTAAAACATCCACCACACCCACGTTTACAACCTTGTACCCATACTACAGCACGACAACCAGGTCCGTTTACTTCAGATTCATCAATATAACCCATAATATTGAGATATCCTGATGGAATTTTTACTGGTGTTGTTGTTGATAATTTGGCTGTTAAGTTACTCATATTTCTATTTACTTGTTTTGTAAGCATTCAGCGGTCAGCTATCAGCTATCAGTTTTATTACTTTTAGTGGACAATTTACAGCGCTTTTCGCTCTTGATGAACCACATCTTCACAAGCAAAAATCCTGTAGGGGCGAATGGCCATTCGCCCCTACTGTGGTCTATCCATAAGAAAACCGCTGTAAGCTCGTTGCTATTGTGCTTCAATTCTTTGTTGAAAAATGTAGTAGAAGTTAAGCAAGTGCTTGCTTAATTCATTAAAAAGCTGTTTGCGCAGCATTCCGCAGGAAATGCTTACCTTATTTTTTTTATCATCAAGCAACCAGGATTTTATTTCTGTTTATAACGAACAGGAATGTTAGTATTTCTGTAAATTTCTTCTGCAAAATTTTGTAAATTTTCTGGGCTAATACATTTTAATTTTTGTACTGCATAAGGATGATATTCTGTATGATTTCCTCTGCCATCTAATTGACGTTTGATAGGTTTAGGTCTAGTGGGGGTGTTAAGTTGAATTTCATCTGGTTTGAGAGATTTTACCAAGTTAATATATTCTACTTTGTTTTGAGTATTCCATGGAGATAAAATCATTGTTTGGATTGCTAATTTGCCTTGATATTTATCTTTAAAATCTTTGATGTTTTGCCAGATATCTGACAGATTTAAGATTTCTGCGGGTCGATTAATTCCTTGTAGTTGTTTGAGGGTTACTGCATCTATTTTGATTGATACTCGATCTGCTAAAGTTAAGGCTAATTTGACTTCTGGATTAGTTAAAGTTGTGCCATTTGTTAATACTAATATGGGTTTGTTTGTTAATTTTTTTGTTTCTTGCAGAATCTCTTTTAAATTCAGAGCTAATGTTGGTTCTCCACTGCCACTCAGGGTGATAATATCTACATCCCACGGCGCAAATTTTTGCAGATTTAATAATATTTCTGTGGTAGAGACATAGACTGAGCGATCGCTTATTTTTTGTTCGATTTCTCCTAATTGACAGTAAACACAATTGAAGGAACAGGTAGAAATTTTGCCTATGGGGTCTATTCCTAGAGAGCGACCATATCGCCATGATTTTACTGGTCCATAGACTGGTATAAATTCATCAGTTAATTTTGTAATCATTTGATTTTATTGATTTAATTTTTATTTCTCACATTAGACTTCTTCCAAAAGTCAGGGAATAGGGAATAGGGAATAGGGAATAAATAATTTCATATCTTGAATTAATTTAATTAAAACTTTTGCAAGAAGTCTATTTATTATCTATAGTGTGTTTATTTGAGATATAAATATAGATTGAGTTTTTTTATTATAAAAAAACTGCGCAGTTCTATTACCTTATATTCTTGTGTTTGCTGCTATTTAATGCTGTTTTCCCTCCTTTACTATTCCCTCCATACCTTTTTCATAGCACTTGGTCTCCACACCCCATATCAAAACGCCATATAAATAATTTTTTGTCGAATTCACAAGTCTATCTTTAAGTTTTTTATAGCAGAAGGAAGAAGAAAGAAGGAAGAAAGAAGAAGGAAAAATCTTACTTTGTCTGAGTTTGAAGCTTTTGATATTTTCTAACTTTTTCTTCGACTGCTATATCTATAATTTTATACATAATTACTGAATTTCAATTAATCGGGGGATACTATATTTTTTATATTCTAACGAATCATAAAATCTGCATAAGTAGGTAGGTCTAATTAAACGTAAAAAAAATTGTAGGGGGGAGTTTAACCGCAAGCGTTGACTTCAGCGCTTACGAGTTCTAAAAACCCCCTCCTTAATATTGCCTTTATTTATGCTCACCTATTTATAATTTCTTTATTAAGAAGATAGATATAAGTAGATGTTTTTTGAAGTATTGCGGTATACAAATATTCTGTTTTTTTACATAAATTAATAAACTGACAACATATAGGGGGTAGGGAGTAGGGGGAAATAATTAGTAACTTCTGTGTGATAATTGATTTTATTTTTTATTATTGAACAAGAGTACGGGAGCAAGATGCTTCCACTATCGTGTCTGGTAACAAAAATAATTACAATGCACCACCACCCTTAACGAAGTCAGAACTCAGAAGTTAGAACTCAGCAGTTAACCCACCGCTAACCCTGACCGTGGAGGGGAAGTAGGGGATTTGAGAAAAGCTCCAAAAACCCGATCGCCTTAAAAGGTTGGGTTGCGCGACCCAATCCTGTTTGATCAATTATTTTTTTAGTGTGAGCATCCTGGTCTAGTGTCGCTACCCGAAAGTTAAAAGTCATGCATTTAAAAGCGAGTGCTAATTGGTGAGGTTTCCTCAGAATGTAAGACGCACATCTGATATAGAATCCGGGTAATTAGTTATCGTATTACTGAGGAGTAAGGAGTAATGAGTAATGAGTTAGGAGTAATGAGTAATGAGTTAGGAGTAATGAGTAATGAGTAATAAGTAATGAGTAATGAGTAATGAGTAATGAGTAATGAGTAATGAGTAATGAGTAAGGAGTAATGAGTTAGGAGTAATGAGTAATGAGTAATGAGTTAGGAGTAATGAGTAATGAGTAATGAGTTAGGAGTAATGAGTAATGAGTAATGAGTAATGAGTAATAAGTTAGGAGTAATGAGTAATGAGTAATGAGTTAGGAGTAATGAGTTAGGAGTAATGAGTAATGAGTAATGAGTAATGAGTAATAAGTTAGGAGTAATGAGTAATGAGTAATGAGTAATGAGTAATGAGTAATGAGTTAGGAGTTAGGAGTAATGAGTTAGGAGTAATGAGTTAGGAGTAATGAGTAATGAGTAATGAGTTAGGAGTAATGAGTAATGAGTTAGGAGTAATGAGTAATGAGTTAGGAGTAATGAGTAATGAGTTAGGAGTAATGAGTAATGAGTAATGAGTAATGAGTAATGAGTTAGGAGTAATGAGTAATGAGTAATGAGTTAGGAGTAATGAGTTAGGAGTAATGAGTAATGAGTTAGGAGTAATGAGTAATGAGTTAGGAGTAATGAGTAATGAGTAATGAGTTAGGAGTAATGAGTTAGGAGTAATGAGTTAGGAGTAATGAGTTAGGAGTAATGAGTTAGGAGTAATGAGTAATGAGTAATGAGTAATAAGTAATGAGTTAGGAGTAATGAGTTAGGAGTAATGAGTTAGGAGTAATGAGTAATGAGTAATGAGTAATGAGTTAGGAGTAATGAGTTAGGAGTAATGAGTAATGAGTAATGAGTAATAAGTAATGAGTTAGGAGTAATGAGTTAGGAGTAATGAGTTAGGAGTAATGAGTAATGAGTAATGAGTAATAAGTAATGAGTTAGGAGTAATGAGTAATGAGTAATGAGTAATGAGTTAGGAGTAATGAGTAATGAGTAATGAGTAATAAGTAATGAGTTAGGAGTAATGAGTAATGAGTAATGAGTAATAAGTAATGAGTTAGGAGTAATGAGTAATGAGTTAGGAGTAATGAGTTAGGAGTAATGAGTTAGGAGTAATGAGTAATGAGTAATGAGTAATAAGTAATGAGTTAGGAGTAATGAGTAATGAGTAATGAGTAATAAGTAATGAGTTAGGAGTAATGAGTTAGGAGTAATGAGTAATGAGTAATGAGTAATGAGTAATGAGTTAGGAGTAATAAGTAATGAGTAATGAGTAATGAGTAATGAGTTAGGAGTAATAAGTAATGAGTAATGAGTAATGAGTAATGAGTTAGGAGTAATAAGTAATGAGTTAGGAGTAATGAGTAATGAGTAATGAGTAATGAGTAATGAGTTAGGAGTAAGAAAGGAAATGAAAATGCATAAATTTTTAAATTCGTATTTATGCTTAACATATTTTAGTTGAGGATTATTGAATGCGATTACTGTATAACCGGATTTTATATGAGAGTCAATCATTTTTGATTTGTAATTGTTTTAGGATTTTGCCACCAGTTATTTCCACCATCCTGCACTAGCAATAAGGAGACTTGACATCAGGAATAGTCTCTTTATTGCTAGTGCGAGCATCCTGGTCTAGAGAGTACAGGAGCAATAATATGGGAGCAAGATGCTCCCACAATATTAAACAGATTTGATCTGATCTCATGTCCGGATAAGAGCGCGATAGAACTCCGTTCCGCGCTCCGCGACCAAAAAACTTTCTTCTTCTATTCCTCTTTCTTCTTCTTTCTTTCCTCCTAACTCCTGACTCCTAACTCCTGACTGCTAACTCCTGACTCCTCTATCATTTATTTATAAGTATTCAACCGGACATGATATTACTTTCGCATAGATAAACCAATTCGTTTTAACTTTTCATTTATTTCCAAAACTCTTACTTTTACTACTTGCCCAACTTTCACAATTTGCTTTGGATCTTTAACAAAATAATCTGCTAATTGAGAGATATGTACTAACCCATCTTGATGTACTCCCACATCAACAAAAGCACCAAAATTTGCCACATTAGTTACTATTCCTTCCAACTCCATTCCTACTTTTAAATCTTTAATTTCTTTAATGTCTTCTCGAAAAGTTGCATACTTAAATTCTGCTCTAGGGTCGCGTCCTGGTTTTTCCAATTCACTGATAATATCTTTGAGTGTTGGTTCGCCAATTTTATCAGTTACATACTTTTTTAAATCCAGAGATTTTACTTGATTTGAGATTTGATTAATCTGATTTATCGATACAGCTAAATCTTGAGCTATATTTTCTACAACTGAATAACTTTCTGGATGTACTGCGGTATTATCTAAAGGATTTTCACCGCTGCGAATTCTTAAAAAACCAGCACAAAGTTCAAAAGTTTTCCCTCCCAATTTTGATACTTTCAAAATTTCTTGACGATTCTTAAAAGCTCCATTTTCATTCCGATATTTAACTAAATTTTTAGCGACTGTCGAACTCATACCAGAAACAAAAATTAGTAGTTCTTTTGAAGCAGTATTCAAATCTACTCCCACATAATTTACACAACTTTCTACTGTCTCATCTAACTTTTTTTTCAACAATTTTTGGTCTACATCATGTTGATATTGACCGACTCCTATAGACTTCGGGTCGATTTTTACCAGTTCTGCTAAAGGGTCTTGTAAACGTCTACCAATACTAATAGCTCCCCGCACTGTAATATCTAAGTCGGGAAATTCTTCTATTGCTACTTTAGAAGCGGAATAAATTGAAGCACCAGATTCATTCACTATGACTTTTATTGGTTTTTTATCTAAAGTAGAAATTACTTCAGTCATAAATTCATCTGTTTCTCTTCCTGCCGTACCATTACCAATAGCAATAAGTTCAATTTTGTACTTTTGAATTAATTGCTTAATAGTTGTAGCAGCTTGTTGTTTTTCCGCCGCAGATTTATGGGGAAATATTGCTTGATATTTTAAGAATTTCCCTGTTTCATCTAACACAACAACTTTGCAACCTGTTCTAAATCCCGGGTCAATTCCTAAAGTAGGTTTCATTCCTGCTGGTGGAGATAATAATAACTCTTTGAGATTAGTTTCAAAAGTTTTAATTGACTCAATATCTGCCTCAGCTTTCTTTTGCCCTCGAACTTCATTAATCAAAGAATTTTTCATCAAACGATTCAACGCATCTTTGAGCATTTCCTGATAAAAATTTCTGACTTCTTTAACTCTAGTTTTAATTTCTGAATCTGCTAAATAAGACAGTACAAAATCTCGGTCAAAATCAAGTTCTAGATTTAAAACCCCTTCACTTTCTGCTCGTAACAAAGCCAACATATTATGAGGAGCAATATCTTTAACATTTACCCGAAAATTTCGGTACATTTCAAACTTAGTAGTACCTTCTGGATAATCATCTTTAATTTTGGAACTAAAACAACCAGATTTGAGAAAATATTCTCTGATATAAGAGCGTAATTCAGCTTTTTCTGCCACTGACTCTGCCAAAATATCAGATGCTCCTTGAATTGCCTCTTCTATATTTTTTACTCCTTTTTCTTCATCAATATACTTAACAGCTTCTTGCTCAATAGATGTAAATTTTGCTTGAGAATTATTCAGAGACTTAATAAATTCTGCCAAAGATTCTAAACCTTTTTCCTTAGCAATAGTCGCCCTCGTCCGTCGTTTTGGTTTATAGGGAAGATATAGGTCTTCAAGTTCTGTTTTTTGCAGACATAACTCAATTTTTTCCTCTAGTTCATCGGTAAGTTTGCCAGCTTCATTAATTGCTTTGAGAATCACCTTTTTTCTTTCTTCAAGTTCCTCAAGATAAATAAATCTATCCCAAATATTTCGTAGTTGAGTTTCATCCAAAGAATTTGTATATTCTTTCCGATAGCGAGCAACAAAGGGAATAGTCGCTCCTCCATTTAAAAGCTCCAAAGCATTTTTAATACTTTTAGAATTGATATTTAATTCTTGAGCCAAAGTTTTATTTATGTCCAGCATAAACCATCTATATAAATATATTTTTTTTGATTTTACCGAATAATTAAGGTAAAAATCCTCTCCTTTAAAGGAGAAACAAGAAAAAATTTTCCTTTTATTCAATCCTATCCGTTTTTAGGGAGAGGTAATTATCAATTATCAATTATCCATTATCCATGATCCATTATTTTTATAGCAATATGATTTAAGTTGTGAAATATTGGAGAATTTTAGGGAGCACCGGAGCTGGGAGAAGGGAGAAGGGAACAGAAAAAAAGAAAAAAATGAATATATATAAACATGATAACTACTATATTCTCTACTTTGAAGGAATATTTCAATTCTCACATTTGAATTCCTGTCGGAAAATGTTAAAATTTTGATAGCAATATGATTTAACTTGTGAAATATTGGAGAATTTTAGGGAGCACCGGAGCTGGGAGAAGGGAACAGAAAAAAAGAAAAAATGGGGGTTGCATATTATGGAATGATATTGCCAAAAATTAGTTTAGACCTTGAGTAAAAAAAACCGAATATTAATAATTATAGCTATTGATTAATCCAAAATCCTGTTCATCAAAAATCTAAAATCATTCGTTACTGTGCAACGCCAAAAAATGAATATATATGAACATGATAACTGGGATAGATTATCTACTTAGAAGGAACATTTCAATTCTCACATCTGAATTCCTGTCGGAAAATGTTAAAATTTTGATAGCAATATGATTTAACTTGTGAAATATTGGAGAATTTTAGGGAGCACCGGAGCTGGGATAAGGGAACAGAAAAAAAGAAAAAAATGAATATATATAAACATGATAACTACTATATTCTCTACTTAGAAGGAACATTTCAATTCTCACATCTGAATTCCTGTCGGAAAATGTTAAAATCAAGTCATAATTCAGGAAAAACTATCATCTATCAGCTATCAGCCATAAACTAATATCAATTCATAATAAAAATTATATAGCTGTTGAAGTGAGAATATTTTTCGCTCTTTCCCCTTGTTCCCTACTCCCTAATTCCTAAATTTTTTCTTGTGGGTATTCCAACAGACAGAATATAATTATCTTTGTCAGAGGGATTATACCAATACCCAAAATTCAAGAATTTAGAATGCGCGAATTTAGAATTACCTCTTCTTTTCAAGGAGAGGATTAACTAATCATGAAAATTTTTATTTATTATCCCCGATCAAGGGGAGGCTTTAAACCACAATATTTCGGTAATGCTATACTTGGCTGAAACTTCAGTTATCAAGTAATTAATACAGGTTTAATAACTTATTTCCTAATTATTAGCAAGTTAATTATAATTATTCTGATGTTTGTCTCTCCCCCACTCCCCCACTCCCTTACCGAATAATTAATAATTAATAATTAAATAATTAAATAATTCAGCTTTAAAGCTTCCCCTTTAAAGCTATGCCTGATAAGGAACTCCTGAAACCCTGTAGATGGGGGGATGGGGAGATGGGGAGATGGGGGAAAAAGCCTCTAATTAAATACGTTTACTCTCCCCGAATAACTATTGAATGACTAACACATAACTTCCATCTAATGTCTACGTTTTATGTTAAGAAATATGTTTATAAAGCCTCCCCTTGAAAGGGGAAAAAAATAATTTTTTTCCTTTTAGTCAATCCTCTTCCTTTTAGGGAGAAGTAACTATCCATTATCCATTATCCATTAATGAATCACCTACTTAAAAAAGTGTAGAAAAGTTTTTGATAAATGGTATTATTATTAACAGGTTAAGCAAAAATAAAAAGCTGACCGCTGACCGCTAATAGCTAAATGCTTACAAAATTAATCATAATTCATAATAAACTTTTTTGAATAGGTAAAAATGGCTAAAATTAAATTACGACGTACTGAAAATATTAATGGCGATATATATGTTGATAGTACCTGTATAGACTGTGATACTTGTCGCTGGATGTCACCTACAATTTTTCATCGAAGTGGAGATAAGTCAGCAGTTTATCATCAACCAAAAAACGATAAAGAAAGACAAGAAGCAATGCAAGCTTTACTATCTTGCCCAACAAATTCTATCGGCACTATTGAAACACCAAAAGACATCAAAAAAATTCAACAAACCTTGCCAATTTTAGTAGCAGATAATGTTTATCATTGTGGATATCATTCAGAAAAATCTTTTGGTGCAGCTAGTTATTTTATTGTCAGACCAGAGGGAAACATTTTAGTTGACTCACCCCAATTTTCACCTCCATTAGTGAAGCGTTTAGAAGAAATGGGAGGAATTAAATATATGTATTTAACCCATCAAGATGATGTAGCAGACCATCAAAAATTTAGAGAACATTTTAACTGCGATCGCATCCTTCATGTAGATGATATTTCTTCAGATACTAATGATGTAGAAATCAAATTAACTGGCACAGAACCATTTTCCCTAACTCCAGATTTATTAATTATTCCTGTACCTGGTCACAGTAAAGGTCATACAGTCTTACTATATGGAAAATTTTTATTTACAGGCGACCATCTAGCTTGGTCTAGTCAGTTAAATCAACTTTATGCTTTTCGTCGTTATTGTGGGTATTCTTGGTCAGAACAAATTAAATCTATAAGTAAACTCATACCTTATAGTTTTGAATGGATATTACCTGGTCATGGTCATCGATATTATACCGATCCAAAAACTATGGAACAACAGTTACAAAAGTGTATTAATTGGATGGAAAAATTATGAGTTTTTCTAACAGTTATGACGATTAATATAAAGTAGTTAGGATTTACAGAATATTCCAAGTATATGAAGTACAAATATTAATAATTAAATGAATGCAAGTGCGGGCATCTTGCCCGCGAGGGGTGTATCTAACTAAGGTGGAATTCGCTGTATCTCAATTATCAAAAATAGCACTATAAAAAGGGGATTCAAAAATTCAGGTCAAGGTGGCTTTTTCCCTTCCTATTTTTTATCAAAATAATATGGTTCTAAAACCCCGCCTTGATTGGCGAAATATTTTTGGAGAGTTGCTCAAATCCCCGTTACAAAAATAACTTCTGACTGTCTTGAGTGTGTCTTGCATTCTGAGGAGACCTCAGAATTACACACTCGCTTCTGACTTCTGACTTCTGACTTCCTTAAAATCCCCTCTTTTATTTGAATGAAACAGATTCTAATATATTCGATTAAGAAGGGTGCATCTCTTATGTACAAAAATACTTTTTTCCTATATATTCTCTGTTACCTGTTGCCAGATGAGCTGTTGCCTAAAAGCGATAAATTTTTGGCCTGATTCAAAATTGAGACGCACCCTTTCTATCTGCTATAGTAATAGTAAGTATCTGACTCAAATAGTAGACAAAAAGGAAGTTATACTATGAACGAAAATATTGTTTATATGGAAAATGTAATTAAACAAATAGATGAAATGAATCTAGATCAACAATTATAATTAATTGCTTATATTGCTAATAAAATTCATAAATATAAATCTTCATCAAACAAAAAAACCTCTTTAACAAGTATCATCGGTAGTGGCAAAGGATGTTTTGCTACTCCAGAGGAAGCAGATCATTTTATTAATCAAGAGCGAGATAAATGGGAATTTTAGAAGCAATTACAGGAACACGAGTTTATTTAGATACTAATATCTTTATTTATGCAGTGGAAGGATATGCTGAATTTCAAGCTTTATTAAATGAGTTGTTTGAGGCTTTTGATAATGGAAATCTCAAAGCCATTACTAGCGAATTAACTTTAGCAGAAGTTTTAGTAAAACCATTAATTGAGAATAATACTGAAGTTTGTTTAATTTATGAAAATGCCATCCAAAATTCGCAATTGCTTGAAGTAGTACCAATCAATCGAAAAATTCTCATAGAATCAGCTTGATTAAGAACCATAATTAATTTAAGATTGCCAGATGCAATTCATGGTGCAACTGCAATTTTAAATGGATGTGAAACTTTTTTAACTAACGATAAACGCTTAGAGTCTCTTTCTGGTATTAATGTTCTTATTTTATCTAATTTATAGTCGCCAAATATACTTTAGCTTGGGTTGCGCTACTGCTTAACCCAACAACACTAATATACATTGAGATTTAACAAATTACTGTTAGGTTTAGGGGTTCCTCAACCCAACCAACAAAGTACTATTTTTTTATTATAACCGTTTGATAAAAATCATATTAATTATCTTTCTCTTTGATTCATAAAACTAACGTTCCTGCAACCAACTTTCTAAATCCTCCAAACTATTAAAATCCAAAATATCCTCCGTTAACATTTCCAAATCAGACAAAAGTAAATCTTCAATCTGACTACTTATTGTCTCTGGAATTTCTCCAAAGCGCTTTTTCAGTAAGCGCATAACCAGAGCGATCGCTTGATTCAGTCTTCCTTTTTCTTCTCCTTTTTCTTCCGCATAAATTATCCTTCCTCTCTCATCTTGCATTGCTATTGCTCGACGCTCAACTATATCTAATTCTTCTACCGTCATATTAATTCTATTAGCAATATTTAAAGCCTTTTCTATTTCCGAAAGTTCCCCTGAATTTTCTGGAATACTATCCAATCTGTTAGCCTCTTTCAGAAAATAAATCCATTTATCAGTCAAAGTATTTAACTCAGAATAAAGCCTTCTTAAATTTCGGCAATTCTAGGAAAATTAATCGCAATTGTTTGTCGAGACATTCAAAATTTTTAGTCTCCTCCTTAAACACAAACTTATTGATAAAATTATCATTTTTTTCAAACAAAATAAAATCTGTAATTGTCACGGCTATGGCTGGGTTTAGTAAGAGATAATCCTCTCCTGTTTCTAACTGATTGGCATAAGCTTTAGCCAGATTGTAAACTACTCGTTTATTGAAACCAGCCATTCTAGCGACTTGCATTTCAATAACTACAATTGAGCCGTCTACTAAAACTGCTTTTATATTCAAGGTAGGGGCAATTCGCGAATCGCCCCTACTCAATTGACCGGGATTAAAGGGATTAAGAATTGTGAGAGATTGAATGACTTTTTTGCCTCCATAAATTATGGCGTTGAGAAAGCTAATTAAGATATCTTTGCTTTGTTCGGAGCCAAAGATTTTTTTAAAGGCATAATCGACCTTGGGATTGATAAATTTCATAATGGTTTTGATATAGTTTTATATTAGGGAACTTTTAAGTCAGGTTTACAATTAACAAATTTGGCAACTATTATAGTATATTCCAAGTATGTAAAATATAGATTTTGATCTGCTATAGTAATAGTAAGTATCTGACTCAAATAGTAGACAAAAAGGAAGTTATACTATGAATGAAAATATTGTTTATGTGGAAAATGTAATTAAACAAATAGATGAAATGAATCTAGATAAACAATTATAATTAATTGCTTATATTGCTAATAAAATCCAGAAATATAAATCTTCACCAAACAAAAAAACCTCTTTAAAAAGTATCATCGGTAGTGGCAAAGGATGTTTTGCTACTCCAGGGGAAGTAGATAATTTTATTAATCAAGAATGAGATAAATGGGAATTTTAGAAGCAATTACAGGAACACGAGTTTATTTAGATACTAATATCTTTATTTATGCAGTGGAAGGATATGCTGAATTTCAAGCTTTATTAAATGAGTTGTTTGAGGCTTTTGATAATGGAAATCTCAAAGCCATTACTAGCGAATTAACTTTAGCAGAAGTTTTAGTAAAACCATTAATTGAGAATAATACTGAAGTTTGTTTAATTTATGAAAATGCCATCCAAAATTCGCAATTGCTTGAAGTAGTACCAATCAATCGAAAAATTCTCATAGAATCAGCTTGATTAAGAACCATAATTAATTTAAGATTGCCAGATGCAATTCATGGTGCAACTGCAATTTTAAATGGATGTGAAACTTTTTTAACTAACGATAAACGCTTAGAGTCTCTTTCTGGTATTAATGTTGTTATTTTATCTGATTTTTTGTCTAGTTAATTATCCAAAGTAATATCATTTTCGGTGCATGGCAGTGTTAGGCGTTGCTTGTTCCCATTTTAGAAAGTTGTTGTTGCTATGGGATGACGTTGCGATCGCTTTAGTTGATTAATTTTATAATTTTAGTTGAATAAAAAGTCATGCGTAAGGGCGAACAACCCCCAATGTATATATCGTATCACAATTTTTTATGAAATACTACCTGAAAAAGTTCTGATTTTTTGTGGTGCTTTCAAAAATGCAATTTAGCGACTTCAGGTACATAGACATAGAATAGATTAAGAGGATATCTGAAAAGTTTTTTGATACTGAATTTTGCCCCCCTAGCCCCCCAATTTTGGGGGGAACAAGAATTTGCTTACTCTAGTCCCCCAATGGGTGGGGGATGCGCGGGGGCTTTGATGTAGCAAAAGGGACTTCTCAGACAACCTAATAAGATATAGCAGTCAAAGGAAAGGTAAAGGTTAGGATATATCAAAAGCTCAAAACTCAGACAAAGCAAGCTTCTTCCTTCTTCCTCCTTCCTTCTTCCTTCTTCCTTATTTTAAGTTGGCCATTAAATATTATGGGATTACTAGATTTACAGAAATTTTTTCAAGCGACAAACCCCAGTCAGGTTCTGAAAGCAGATAGCCCAGAAGACGAAAAGTATTACATAGATTTTTCTGAAGTGCGGGGAGGCAAAATTATTGAAGAACTTCGGGAAAACATCACATTCTTTTCTCCAGATGAACCTACTTGTGAACTATTTACAGGTCATATCGGTTGTGGCAAATCTACAGAATTATTACGACTGAAGGCAGCTTTAGAAAAAGCAGAATTTCATGTGGTTTATTTTGAATCTTCCCAAGATTTAGAAATGGGCGATGTTGATATTGGGGATATCATGTTAGCGATCGCTCGTCGAATTACAGAAAGTATTGGGAGCTTAGAAAAAATAACTTTGCCCCAACCAAGAGGTTTCCAAAGAATTATTGATGGAGCGACTAAACTTTTACAAACAGAGATAGAGTTGTCTGCGGAAGCTAAACTGCCTGGGGTTGGTGAAATTTCCGCTAGTTCGGAAGGTAAGTTTTCTATGGAAGCAGGTGTGCCAGGTATTGCGGAAGTGAAAGCTAGTGATGATGAGGGAGTTTCTCTAGCTTTGGGAATTGGTAAAATTACCGCTAAAACTAAGAAAAGTCTTGAACTGCGCAAGAAATTAAAAGATTATTTGGAACCGCAAACAGATAATATTCTGGAAACTATCAACACAGAATTAATTGAACCTACCGTTGAGAAGTTGAAACAATATGGGAAAAAAGGTTTGGTAGTAATAGTTGATAACCTTGACCGTGTAGAAAATGTAATTAAATCTGGGCGTCGCCCTCAACCTGAATATTTATTTGTAGATAGGGGAGAAAATTTACGCCTACTCAAGTGTCATCTTATTTATACGATGCCTTTGTCTCTAATGTTTTCCAATGATTACAATAGACTCACCAGTCGTCTAGCGGTGGAACCGAAAGTTTTGCCGATGGTACCTGTGAAACTGCGAGATGGTAATGAATGTGTTTTGGGAATGAAGAATTTACGACAGATGGTTTTGGCGAGAGCATTTCCTGACTTAGACCCCGAACAGCGACTCGGTTTAATTTCGGAAGTTTTTGATGCGCCAGAAACACTCGATCGCCTCTGTCAAATTAGTGGGGGTCACGTTCGCGAATTATTGCAACTGTTGCGTAGCTTAATAACAAAAGAGCGGAAACTACCACTTTCTCGTGAATGGTTAGAAAGAGTTATTCGGGACAAAGGTAATCAAATGAAATTGGGAGTGGACGATCAAGAGTGGGAGTTGTTGCGTCAAGTACAAGAAAGTCAAGAGGTAAAGGGCGATCGGGAATATCAAATTCTGGTTGGTACTAGGTTAGTATATGAATATCGAGACAGTCAGGGGTCTTGGTTTCAAGTGAACCCAATATTGGCAGAATTGGGAAATTTAATTTAATAGTTTGTAATAGGGCTTTAGCCCCAAATAATATAGTTTGTAGTAGAGCTTTAGCCCCAAATAATATAGTTTGTAATAGAGCTTTAGCCCCAAATAATATAGTTTGTAATAGAGCTTTAGCCCCAAATAATATAGTTTGTAGTAGAGCTTTAGCCCCAAATAATATAGTTTGTAGTAGGGCTTTAGCCCCAAATAATATAGTTTGTAGTAGGGCTTTAGCCCCAAATAATTAGGACTTAGACACCCGCAATGTATTTTCGTCATTTAGGGTTTGCGGAGCATTCCGGGACAGAAAGCAATCTCAAATTCTAGATCGCTTGTTTTTGACTGCCTGTTGAAGAGCGATCGCAAGTCTAGGCAATAGTAACTTTTAGCTAGCTATTCTAATGCACCATTTTAGATGTGTCAGTCCACTACGAGCATTGACTGGGCTAAAGCCCTACTACGAGCATTGACTGGGCTAAAGCCTTACTACGAGCATTGACTGGGCTGAAGCCCTACTACGAGCATTGACTGGGCTGAAGCCCTACTACGAGCATTGACTGGGCTGAAGCCCTACTACGAGCATAATCAATATAACACTATGACAAACCCAAACAAACTAGAAAATCTTTCACAGAAAAATCAAAATTCTTTACAGGAATTAGCCTTTGCTCTTGAAGCTGAAGGGAAAAATTTTTCTTTGATTTTAGCTCGTTGTAATTTTAAGAGTTTACAACATAATCTCATACAAATATTAGCTAATATCTGTTCTCTAAAAATTCAGCAACTTAATTTAGAACCATCTGCAATTACTCTTTATACTACTATTGAAAAACAAATAGGAAATGAACAATTTCAAGCTTTAATGGTATTGGGTTTAGAGTCTGTCAAAGAAATTTCTCGACTATTGCCTAGTGCTAATCAAATTCGGGGAGAATTTAGCGACAATTTTCACTTTCCATTGGTGCTGTGGGTGACGGATAATGTGTTAGCTGAAATGATTCGTTTGGCACCAGATTTTTATAGTTGGGCAGTGACAATTGATTTTGAAGCTTCTACTAATAATGTGGTTGATTTTATTCGGTCAACTAGCGAAGATGTTTATCAAAAAACTTTCGAGTCTGGGAATATTTTTCTGGGCAAAGATGATTTTGATAGTTGCACTGGTATCCAACTTAAGGCGGCTTTTCAAGAGTTATTAAATGGTGGGGTAAAAATAGAATCGGAATTAGAGGCAAGTTTTGAATTTGCTCTGGGAAAATTAGGTGATGATTTGGAGGAATCTCGGCAACATTATGAGCAGAGTTTAGTGTTGTGGAAAGAAAATAATAATCTGGTAAAACAAGGATATTTGTTATTTTATTTGGGTTTATGGTGGCGAGACTATGCTGAAGGAAATCGTCAGGAATATCAGCATAGTTGTCTACGGGCAAAAGATTATTTTCAGGAATGTATAGATTGTTTTGAAATTGCTCAAAGAAGTGATTTAGTAGATAGATTTATTAATTATTTGGCAGAGGTTAATCATCGACTTTTGGATTGGGATGAGTTGGAAAAAGTTGCTGAAAAAGCTTTAAATCTTCATCAAAGTCATCAAACAAAATTTAGGATGGCAAGAGCTTATGGATTTTTAGCAGAAGTTAAGTCGAATCGAAAAGTTTGGCATGAAACTCAAGAATTAGCTGAACAAGCATTATCTTTACTAGCAGAATCTATTGATGAAATATCCAATGATTCTGAAAAAAATAACCAAGTATTAGATTGGGAACTCCACTATCACAAAGGTTGGTATTTATTTTCTTTAGCTAAAGCTCAAAAAAATCTTGACCAAGTAGAAAAAGCAGTTACAACTTTAGAAGCAGCAAAAAGTATTACTAAGCCTAGTTACGACCCCGAACTTTATCGGTTAATTTTGAAAGAATTGGGAAATTGTTATTTCCATAGAGGAGATTATTTACCAGCATTTAATCAAAAACTAGAACAACAAGAAATTGAGACTCAATTTGCTATTAAAGCTTTCATTGGAGCCGGGAAATTACAGCCAAGAAAACATCGTTCTAATCCTGCTTTATCCTCGATTCAAGCATCAAAAAAACTCACTCAAGAAATAGCTACTTCTGGTAGGTTGCCAGATGTAGAAAATTTAGTCAATCGGATTAAAGTTTCTCACCATAGATTCACAATTTTGTATGGTTCTTCTGGAGTTGGTAAAAGTTCTTTAGTGGAAGCTGGATTAATTCCAATTTTGAAAGGAGACTCTGTAGATTCTAGGGATATTTTGCCAGTTTTGCAGCAAGTTTATACTGATTGGAGGCAAAATCTTGGTGATAGTTTGGCAAAGGCTATTTCAGAGTTGGAAAATAGGGAATATAATCCCCCTAAATCCCCCTTAGAAAGGCGGACTTTTAAGACTTCCCCCTCAGAAATGGAGTGCTTTGAAGACTCTCCTTTTAGAAATATGAGGCACATTGACGATCCCCCTAAATCCCCCTTAGAAAGGGGGACTTTGAAGACTTCTCCCTTAGAAAAGGAGACTTTGAAGACTCCCTTAGAAAACTCCCCCCTTCTTAAGGGGGGTAGGGGGGGATCTAAAACTGTACCTCATAGATTAAAGAACTACGATAGTTTTATTAATTCTAATGATGACTTATTGTCAATTTTAAGAGCGCTGGAAAAGCAGAATAAAGTCACTGTTTTAATCTTCGACCAATTTGAGGAATTTTTCTTTAATAATAAGGATATAAATCAACGACTACAATTTTATGATTTTCTCCAAGAATGTTTGAAAATTTCTTTTGTCAATGTAATTATTTCCCTGCGAGAAGATTTCATTAACTATCTTTTAGAATGTAATCGTCTGGTCAGTTTAGATATTATTAATAATGACATTATCAGCAAAAAACATATCTATTATATTGGTGATTTTTCTATCGAAAATGCTAAGTCTGTAATTCAAGGAATAACATCTCAGACTACTTTTACTTTAACCCCAGAATTAATAGATGAATTAGTCAAAGATTTAGCAGGAAATTTGAATACTGTGCGACCAATTGAGTTACAAATTGTGGGGTCGCAGTTGCAAAATGAGAATATTACAACTTTAGTAGAATATCAAAAAAAGGGTCCGAAACAAGCTTTCGTCGGGCGGTATTTAGAAGAGGTAATTAAGTATTGCGGACCGGAGAATGAAAGGTTAGCAAAAGTAGTTTTATATTTCCTCACAGATGAGAATAATACTCGCCCGCTCAAAAGTCGGGTGGAGCTGGAGGAATATACTGAGAAACCCGAACGGATGGAATTAATTTTGACAGTTTTAGTTAAGTCTAGGTTAGTTTTTAGAATTCCCGCAATTCCTTCAGATAATTATCAATTAATTCACGATTATTTGGCATATTTTGTCAGAAAAGAAATGTCAGAAGCAGCTCAGATATCTGCTGAGTTGGAGAAGGAAAGAGAGCTGCGGAAACAGACAGAAAAAATGTTAAACGATGCTTTGAGAAAACAATTAAATGCTGCTCGTCGTGCGGCTATTACTTTAGGGGGAATGGTGTTAGCTGTTGGAGGACTTGCTGTTACGGCAACCTTATTCGGAATTAACACTTATTTGTTAGGTTTAAGTACTGCTTCTAAGCAAAATCAAGAATTAGATAGGTTGGTATCTGCTATTGAAGTAGGAAAGAAATTAAAATTGTTATCTTTTGGAGCAACTCCAGGAACTAAACTGGAAGTTTTGTCAGAATTAAGTACAGCAATTCAGGAAGTAAAAGAGTTTAATAGATTTAAGCATGAGGATGGTGTGACTCATGTCAGTGTTAGTAATGATGAAAAAATGATTGCCACAGGGAGTAAAGATAATACAGTAAAAGTTTGGTGGGTTGATGGTAGTAAAGAGGAAAAAACCTTTGATGAACATAAGGATGATATTACTCAGGTTGACTTTAGCTCTGATGGTAAAATAGTTGCTTCTGCTAGTAAAGATAATCGAGCAATAATTAGGTGGATAGATGGTAGTAGAAAGCCTATAGTATTAGAACATAATGATGATGTCTTGGATGTTAGTTTTAGTCTAAATAATCAATTTGTAGCTACAGCTTGTCAAGATAAAATAGTGCGAATTTGGAATATAAAAGATGGTAGTTTAGTTAAAACTTTTGATAGTCATACTGCTCCTGTTGCTCATGTTACTTTTAGTCCTAATGGTAAAGTTGTTGCTTCTGCTGATATAAACAATACTATAAAACTTTGGTTTATTGATGGAGGAAAAAAAGTGGATATTAATAATTATGGAACAATTGATTTAAGGTTTGTAAATAACAAAGTAATTCTTTTGTCTAGCAAAAATAGTGATTTTAAAGCGTATAATTTGGACGGAGAAGTTATCAAAATGTACAGATATTTTCCTTTTGCTAGCTTGAAAGACAATTTTTTAATGGTTACTGTTAACAAAGAACACGACTATTCCAAAGATTATGGTTTTTTTATAGATAAACATAAACAAGATGTTTTTCATGTGGCTTTTGACGATCGTTATATTGGTTCCAATATAGATGAGCCTATAACCTCAGCCAGTAATTATAATAAAGTCATATTTTGGGCACTTGATAATGATTTGATGTCTAGTGATTACCAAAATATTTTATTTAGCTTTAACAAGAAAATTACTGCGACTGTTATTGATGATGTAGTAGATGAAAAACTAAAAATCAAGAGGAATAATGGCTCTTTTATTTTAACAATACCTGACTTTAATGCCTTTGGCTTCAGTCCTAAAAATCAAAATCTTATTACTAACAATAGTAACTACAGTTACACTCCTAAATTATGGAATATTGATAAAGGAGAAATAATTCTACAGGAAAATACTGGATATGTAAAAAAGATCGACGTTAGCCCTGATGGAAAAACAATTGTTGCTATTAGTAATGATAACTTTATTAAATTATGGAATAATGATGGTTTACTTATCAAGCATCTAGAGCATTATGGAGCAGAAGAGATTTATTTGAGTCCAGACAGCAAAATTATTGCTTCTGTTAGTCAAGATAAAATTAAACTTTGGAGTAATAAAGGTAAACTAATTGCCGAACTATATGGAAATTATCAACAACTGCAAAAACTTATTTTTAGTCCAGACAGTCAGGCTATTAGTTTAGTAACTCGTGACGAAGTAATTTTTTTTAGTAGGAATGGCAAATTAATTAGTTCTTTTCAGGAAAGTAATGAAATAATTAAAGACGTTATTCTCAGTCCAGATAAACAATTAATTGCTACTCGAGCCTATAATAAAGTTAAATTATTTAATTTTGACGGTAAATTAATTAAAGATTTAGGCGGTCACTATCAAAAAGTTAAAAAGATAATTTTTAGCCCAGATAGTCAGATTATTGCTTCTATTGGTGACGATCATTTTGCTAAACTTTGGAAAAGGAATGGTACTTACATAGGTAAATTAAAGTCTCCAGGCCAATATTTAATAAGCCTCTACTTTAAGTATGATAGTAAGGCTATTATTACTATTAGCAGAGATTTTTATGATTCTAGAAAAAGTATAATTAAGTTGTGGAAAAGTGATGGAACTCCAATGACATCAAATAAAATTTATGATTTTGAAATTGAGGATATTCAGTTACATCCAAATACTAATTTTATTGTTTCTACTACTGATAATTTTATCAAACTTTGGAACTATGATGGAAATTTAATTACAGGATATTACGCTGAAAGCTTTGATATTAGTTATGATGGTAAAATAATTGCTATAGCTAGTGACAATACTATTAAACTTTTGAGTAGTAAAAATAATAAAGAAATAAAGACTATTTCAAGAAATCAAAACGATGTTAAAGAAATAATTTTTAGTCCTGATGGAAACATATTTGCTTCTATTGAGAACGATCGCAACTCTACTAATGAAGAAAATATAATTATTTTTTGGGATAGAGAGGGTAATGAGCTAAAAACTGTTAGGGGAAATAAAGTTAGTTTTAATGAAAGCAATAATACTATTTATTCTATTAGTGAAGGTCAAGATTGTAAAACCCTAATATTTTGGCAAGTTAAAGGTAAAAAACTAGAAAGTACTAAAGAGTATGATTTTTGTGAACAATTTGCTTCAATTTTAGACTATAGTGATGATCGCCAAATAATTGTTTGGGGTAAAAAAGAATATCTGTTAAAACTCTGGAATATTGATAGTGAGTTAATCAGAACTTTCAAAGGTCATAATGCTAAAGTGAGTAGTGTCAGTTTCAGTCATGATGGAAAAAAAATTGTCTCTGGTAGCTATGACGATACTATTAAAATTTGGCACAGGGATGGTAGGTTAATCAATACGATTCAAGAAAAGAATGATGTAAACACTGTAACTTTCAGCCCTAATGATAAACATATTCTCTCTGGTAGTGATGATGAAACATTAAAGCTTTGGAGTTTGGATGGAAAACTTATCCATACCTTTGAGGGTCATACAGATATAGTAACAAAGGCAACTTTTAGCTCTGATGGCACAATTATTGCTTCAGTTAGTAGTAATGATACTGTTATACTATGGGATATTAGGACTAAAAAAATCAAAACACTCATTGAGAATGATGACGAGTCGGTTGAGACTATCAGTTTCAGTGCTAATAGTGATATCCTAGCCATCGAACATGACGATGGTAAAGTAACACTCCATCTACTCAATGGCATCTTTGTCAAACAAACCTACCTCTACACAACAAATTCATTCTTAGGTGAAAAATTTAATCCTAATGGGAAAACGATCGCTGTACAAAACCAGTCAGGAGTCTTACTTTTAAATGCAGACTTAGACGACCTACTCAACCGTGCTTGTAATTGGGCGAGTGCTTATCTCAAAACCACTGAAAATGAAGATATAAAACATCTTTGCGATTAAGACCTTCCTCAAAAACACTACAATATTCTTTAACTTCATTATTATTCGAGGGTATAGAAAACATAATAATTTCTCTACCCGACTCCCTGCGAGTCTACGTCGAAGAACAACTACAACTTGGTAGTTATAAAAATGCCAGCGAGTATTTTATGCTCCTAGTGCAGCAAGACCAACAACCTCAAACCAAGCAACCCTTAGAAACAAAGTTAATCCAAGGTATAGAGTCTAGTCCCTCCGAACCCATGACTGCACAAAACTGGGATGAAATTCGTCAAGCAGTGCGAGAAAGAAGTGTCAAGCGATCGTAAAAATAAAACTAAAGTATTTTTCTTAAAAGAGCGATCGTCAATTCTGACTATAATAAAAAATACACCTTTTCAACTTTTCCCACAAAACCCATGAACAAAACCCAAACCGAACTACCCACAGACACTTGGATAACAGCAACTTGGCAAGAATATATCCAGACTATTGAAGACCCAAGTTACGAAAAAGCCAAAAGTTATTACAACAACGGAAAATTCAGAATCGAAATGTCACCAGCAAACAAGCACAGTAAAGACCACATGCTTATTACTACCATAGTTAACTTATTTGCAATGGCAAAAAAGATTAAGGTAGATGGCAGAAATGAGTGTACTTATCGCAAAACAGGACTTCGAGCAGCTCAACCAGACGCTTCCTATTATTTTAGAGAAAATGCAGATGTAGTTTCTTGGGAAGCATCTATTATTGACCTAGATATTTATCCTCCACCAAATCTAGTTATAGAAGTTGCCAATACTTCCCTTGCTGATGATAAAGGGGAAAAACGTTTGCTGTATGAAGCAATGAATGTAGCTGAATATTGGATAGTTGACGTACAGAAGCTAGAAGTTATTGCCTTTGCCATTGCCAAGGTCGGTAGTCAAAGAATTAACCAGTCTCAAGTTTTGCCTGGTTTAGCAATTTCTTTATTAGAAGAAGCACTGCAACGCACTCGTCAAGAAAATCAACTCGACATTTATACTTGGTTATTCAGTCAGTTTCAATAGTAGGGAATAGTGCCGCTACGCGGAAGTCAAAAGTCAAAAATATTGATTGGTAAAGCTTTTAGGATTTTGTAACTGGTTAGTTATTTCTGCCATCCTGCAATAGGGAATAGGAGTGAAAAACATTTCTGAGATTCATCATCCGCATAAGTCTTAACCAATTTTTTTTTAGCTATAGGATTTTTATATAGCGATCGCTCAAGATTAAATAATCATAAATGAAAAACCAAAATTTTTGGCATTGCTGAGGGGTGGGATGAATATAAGTTCAGAAATAATCTTGAATCATAAGTATTAACTTCGATTATACCACAATTAGACCATTTCCTTCTTCCTTATTTAAAGATTAGATAATTTATGCTAATATACTAAAACTTGAAATGTTAGAGCTATTTGGAGTAGTAGCCACAATTGGCTAACCTTGCTTTCTATTAATTGAACTAGCAAAGAATAACTGCTTTTGCTCCACAAAACAAAAATAAAGTAAAAATATCTATTAGGAGGATAATGCATAGATGACCCAAGTGATACTAGGAGAAAATGAAGGAATTGAATCTGCATTACGTCGATTTAAACGACAAGTTTCTCAAGCTGGAATATTCCCAGATATGAAAAAACATCGCCACTTTGAGACACCCATTGAAAAACGGAAGCGTAAAGCAATGGCTCTACAAAAACAAAGGAAAAGACGTTCCCGTTATTAATCTTTATTGCTTTATTGTAATTTGAATTTGTTGTCAATTAGTGTCTTTCTAAGTCTATTAGTCATTAAGAAGCTGTTAAGATAACTTTTGTTGAGACGCCTGGGTGCGTCTCCCTGACACTACTAACAAAAAAAGAACTAAACATCAGCAATTACTAATATATTTGGTGAGGTACAAAATTATAACTTTTAGGCAACAAGCTACAGTAAATAAAAAGATAATTGTACCTCACCTATGGTGAAAAACCCTATATCTTAATTTTGCCCCCCTAGCCCCCCAACTTTGGGGGGGACAAGAGTCAATTTGCTTCTAAAAGTCCCCCAATTTTGGGGGATTTAGGGGGCTTGTATGTAGAAATGGGACTTCTCAGACAACCTCTTATAACTAACCATTTTCTGCTAAATTAATATTAATTTAAAAATTGAATTTGACCGAATAATTAATAATTAATAATTAAATAATTCTGGTTTAAAGCCTCCCCTTTTAAGGGAAAAAGCTGTCGAGGGATGGCGAGGTCTCCTCGCCATATCCAATCGACCAAGAGAAAAGAGAATATTCCTTATATTCAATTCCGTAATGGTTAAAACCGGAGGTAATTATTAATTATCCATTATCCATTATCAACAGGACTTACGCACGGACACTAAACCTAGTTAGGGCGAATGCCATTTGCCCCTACATATGCCGTTTTCAAGGTGAATTTGCGTAAGTCCTGATCAATTATCCATTAATGAAACTATATTTTGGGAGAGAAAAAAAATGGCTGTATATCAGCCGGAACTTATAGATATTCCCCCTTTTATTGACCACTCTTTATTAACAATTACCGCAACCCCAGAACAAGTTTCAAAATTCTGTACGGACGCTGAAAAATTTAAGTTTCCATCAGTTTGCGTATATCCTTACTACGTCAAACAAGTAGCCGAATTTCTCCATGGCAAACATCCAAAAGTTTGTACTGTGATTGGTTTTCCTCATGGTCAAACTACTGGTATAGCTAAATTATATGAAGCTTCAGTAGCTGTAGAAAATGGCGCTTCAGAATTAGATGTGATGATTAATTTGAGTCAAATCAAAACAGGCCAAACTAATGAATTACATCAGGAAATTGCCGAAATTTCTGAGGAAACTGGTAAAGCAGTTAAGGCCATTTTAGAAATGGCATTACTTACAGAAGCAGAAAAGCGATTAGCGACAGAAGTTTTAATGGATTCTGGTGTGGCCTTTATTGTTACTAATACAGGATGGTATGGTGGAGCAACGGTGGCGGATGTGCAACTGCTCAAGGAAATGACCAAGACTAATGTGGGAATTAAAGCTGCTGGAGGAATTAAAAGTTATGAGCAAGCAGTGGATCTAATTTCTGTGGGTGCTACTCGGTTAGGTACATCTCGTGGTCTAGAATTGCTTAAACAACAAAAGGACAAATCTGGATATTGACATTCTCAGCAGTGTGAGAGGTGTGGGGAGTGTGGGACGTGTGGGACGTGTGGGACGTGTGGGGAGATGAAGAAATATTTGGCAATGGCGCTCTGATAGAACATTTTTTGATCTGAATTAAACGGATTTGATATAATTATTATTTATTAAAATTGCGTATCGCATCTGGAAAATATCGATAAACTCTATATTTAGTGTAGCACTATAGTTTGTACTTTGTACATATAGTGTTTTGGCTCAAATTTGACGAAGAGAAAGCGATCGCTATTATGCTGATATACCAGTCAGAGGAAAAAGTCTAGACACATCAAAAGTGGAAAACTCAGATAATTCCAGATTTTTCCTTCGCATTCTAGATAACTAATCCCTTTGTTCCAGATTTTTTGATGATTTGATTATATTTAATTGTCTGGATATGATATATTTAGCGACTATTTAAATTTGGCATCGCATCTGGAAAATATAGATAAACTCTATATCTAGTGTAGCACTATAGTTTGTACCTGGTATATATAGTGTTTTGCCTAAATTTGAGGAAGAGAAAGCGACCGCTATGATGCTGATATAGCAGTCAAAGGAAAAAGTCTAGATATAATATAATTAGCGACTATTTAAATTTGGCATCGTATCTGGAAAATATAGATAAACTCTATATTTAGTGTAGCACTATAGTTTGTACTTGGTATATATAGTGTTTGGGCTCAAAATAGACGAAGAGAAAGCGATCGCTATTATGCTGATATAGCAGTCAAAGGAAAAATTCTAGACATCTCAAAAACTGAAAACTCAGATAATTCCAGATTTTTCCTTCGCATTCTAGATAACTAATCCCTTCCTGGCTGATTTTTTGATGATTTGATTATATTTAATTGTCTGGATATGATATAATTAGCGACTATTTAAATTTGGCATCGCATCTGGAAAATATAGATAAACTCTATATTTAGTGTAGCACTATAGTTTGTACTTGGTATATATAGTGTTTTGCCTAAATTTGAGGAAGAGAAAGCGATCGCTATTATGTTGATATAGCAGTCAAAGGAAATTGTCTAGATATATCAAAAGCTGAAAACTCAGATAATTCCAGATTTTTCCTTCGCATTCTAGATAACTAATCCCTTTGTTCGAGATTTTTTGATGATTTGATTATATTTAGTTGTCTGGATATGATATAATTAGTGACTATTTAAATTTGGCATCGCATCTGGAAAATATCGCTAAACTCTATATTTAGTGTATCACTATAGTTTGTACTTGGTATATATAGTGTTTTGCCTCAAAAATAGACGAAGAGGAAGCGATCGCTATTAGCTGATATAGCAGTATAAGGAAAGGGTGCAGACACATAGGGTATTCAGTGGTCTATGAAATACATTAGGGAGCAGGAAGTAGAGAGTAGTAGTGTGAAAGAATTGATGAATAAGAGTGCAATAATTGATTTGATTTTTGATTATTGGAGATACCTATTTCAACAATTAATAATTAATAATGAATAATGAATAATTACCTCTCCTTGAAAAGAAGAGAATTGACTCAAAGGAAATTTTTTATTTATTATCCCATTAACAGGGGAGGCTTTAAACCAAAATTTTTCGGTAATTAAATATTATTGATATCCTGACTTCTGACTTCTGACTTTTGACTTCTAACTTCTTCTTCACTTTTGACTTTTGACTTCTAAACTTCTTCTTCCTTCTTCCCTCTTCCTTCTTCCTTCTTCCTTCTTAAAATATGTCCCGAACCTACAAAGCAACTGGAATAAATCTTAAAGCTATACCCATAGGCGAATCAGACCGTTTATTAACCATTTTGACTCCAGAATATGGTTTGATTCGAGTAGTGGCACCAGGAGTGAGGAAGCCAAAATCAAAATTGGGGGGCAGAAGTGAACTATTTGTCGTAAATCAATTATTAATTTCCCAAGGGCGATCGCTTGATAGAATAAATCAAGCAGAAACTATATTATCCTACGCGGGTCTTAGTCAAAATCTAGGAAAACTAGCAGCAGGTCAATACTTAGCAGAATTAGTCCTCCATCAAGCCTTAAGCGAACATCCTCAAACAGAACTTTTCTATCTTCTCAGCGAACATTTGGAACGTATCGAAAAACTAAAAAATAAAACCGACCGCCTCTGGCATACCCAACTCATATCATATCTCGCTCATGGCATTTATCATCTATTAGCCATAGAAGGAATTGCCCCCCAAGTACAAATCTGTTGTATTACTGGACGTCCATTACAGCCAAATTTTAATCACCCTAATTGGCAAGTGGGATTCAGTATAGATTCAGGTGGAGCCATTAAACTTGCCGATAATTCTGTAATTTCATCTTCACAGCAGCAAGTTAGGATGAATACTATGCTAAATGCCAATCAACTTTCACTATTTCAACAGTTAGCTCAACCTCAGCTCAATGCTCAGGTAGAACTAACTTCTCATCAAGATTGGGTCATCCTTGAAAAACTTTTAAGAAAATATACTCAATATCATTTGGGTTACTCTATCCGCTCTGCGGCTCTTATTGATACATTTTTAAATGGATAATTGACAATTGATAATTGATAATTAATCCATTCGGTTTAAAGCCTCTCCTTTTAAGGAGAAAAAAGAAATCTGATTTATTTATATTTAATCCTCTCGGTTTTAACCAGAGATAATTATCCATTATTCATTATCCATTATCAATTGATGAAAATCTATAACTCCCTCAATAAAAAATGCAATTGTCTGATTCAGAGTTAAATACAACAGAAAAACAAGAAACACAACCAAAAGTAGACCCTATTTCATCTGCATCCTTAGCAGAAGACATGGAACCCGAACGTGGACTTTTGCCAGTACTGAAAAATGGTAAATTTTTAATCCTCTGGAGTGGTCAAGTATTTTCCCAACTTGCAGATAAAGTTTACCTCGTACTGACGATCGCTATTATTGCTAATCAATTCCAAGCAGCAGACCAAACTATAAGTAGATGGGTATCGGCAATTATGATTGCTTTTACTATTCCTGCGGTGCTATTTGGAGCTGGAGCTGGTGTCTATGTGGATAGGTGGCCGAAAAAGATAGTATTGGTGGCCACAAATTTACTAAGAGGAGGATTAGTTTTGATTCTGCCACTGATATTGTGGCTGTCTAACGATTTTAATCTAGGCAATTTACCTTTGGGATTTTGCTTAATGTTACTTTTAACTTTTCTAGTTTCTACCCTCACTCAATTTTTTGCCCCTGCTGAACAAGCGGTAATTCCTTTAATTGTGGAAAAGCGACATCTACTTTCGGCTAATTCTTTATATACAACTACTATGATGGCTTCTGTAATTATTGGCTTTGCAGTGGGGGACCCATTATTAGAGTTGGCTGATAGTTTAGTAAGCAAAATTGGTGTAGGGGAAGCTATTGGTAAAGAATTGGTTGTGGGAGGGAGTTACGCGATCGCTGGTTTATTACTAATTTTAATCAAAACTGGGGAACAGAAGGACTTAAGTGAAAGGGAACAACCTCATATTTTGGAAGACCTGGGGGATGGCCTAAATTACCTGAAAAATCATCTTCAAGTTCGTAACGCGATTATTCAACAAATCATTTTATTTTCTATTTTTGCAGCTTTGGCAGTTTTAGCTGTACGTTTGGCAGAGATTATTCCTGGTATGGAGGCTGAAGAATTTGGATTTTTATTAGCTGCTGCTGGTATAGGTATGGCTATGGGCGCTGGAATAGTGGGTCAACTTGGGCATTGGTTATCCCATTTTCAACTTAGTCTGATTGGATCTATAGGAATGGCAAGTTCTTTAGTTGGTTTGTCTATATTTAACCAACAGTTGTGGGTGAGTATGGGTTTGATTGGTCTTTTGGGAATGTTTGGTGCAATAGTGGGAGTGCCGATGCAAACTACTGTTCAAGCTGAAACTCCTGAAGAAATGCGGGGTAAGGTATTTGGTCTCCAGAATAATGCGGTTAATATTGCTTTAAGTTTACCTTTGGCTTTAGCGGGAGTTGCAGAAACTTTTTTGGGTTTATCAACTGTTCTTCTTGGGTTGGCAGGGGTGGCAATATTAGCAGGTGTTTTCTTCAGTTTCTTTTCTATAACAACTTTTGAATAATTGTCATTTCAGTTATCAGTTAGGAGTGGGTAGGGACGTTGCATGCAACGTCCGCACAGGGAGAAGTAATATCATTTTTGGAAAACACTAACTATAAAGTCATTGCGACTGTAACGCAGTGAAAGGAAGCAATCTCAAACCCCTGAGATATCTCTTCCATCTATACCCTAATCATAACTATTCAACCAAACATGATATAAAAAGTAAGAATAATTAACATTAACTTGGCTATTTTTAGCAAAAAAATTATTCTACCTGTTTTGATTAATTAATAACTGAAGTCTTACCGAATAATTAATAATTAATAATTAAATAATTCTGGTTTAAAGCCTCCTCTTTTAAGGGAAAAAAAGCGGTTGAGGGATGGCGAGGTCCCCTCGCCATATCCAATCAACCAAGAGAAGAAATAATATTTCCTTATCTTCCATCCTCTAGGTTTTAACCAGAGGTAATTATTAATTATCCATTAATGAACCAAGTATAGCATTACTTTTAGGAACTGGTATAATAAGACGTACCTTCGACAAAAAAAGATACAGCAGATTCCAAGTATATGAAATATATAACCCATGTGGTATTTTTTCTTAAAATACAAAGGTTTCAGGAAAGCCGTCTTCAGGCTCCTAAAAACTATAAGGGTTTAGGAAGCTGAAAAATTGACTGCCAGAATCATAAAACTCGGATGGGTACTACTTGTTAAATAGAACCCATAGGAAATTATAAATGCACCTAATTTCAATCCGTAATCTCCGTGCCGATCTAGCACCACATCAGCATGATGTTCAAAACCAAGTTAATGCTTGGTACGCAACTGTTAAAAGTGCTGAGTGGAAAAATTTAGAAGAAGTTCGCAGAATTTATCGAGATGCTGAAGCTGTAGGAAATTTTACGGTTTTTAATATTAAAGGAAATAGTTACCGTTTGATTGTTGGAATTAATTACGAAAATCAAACTATTTACTATAAATACTTTTTAACCCATGCTGAATATGACAAGAACAAGTGGAAAGATGACCCTTACTTTTGACGAGATATATTATCGTGATTTACTAATCAAATTTACTCCAAAAGTTATAGAAACAGAACTAGAATACGAAGCGTATTTGGCAGTATTAGAAGAGTTGACTTTTGCTAAAAATCTTACCCAGGAGGAAAAAGCTCTATATAAATTGTTAGTTTTGTTAATAGAAAACTATGAAACTGAAAATTATCCGATGACACCGGTAGAGCCTTACGAAATTTTACAGCATTTAATAGTAGCAAGCGGAATTAGTCAACAAGATTTAGTGGGAATTATTGGTTCTGATGAGGTAGTTTCTCAGCTTATGGATGGTAAACTTTCTTTGAATAACTGGCAGTCAAAAGCTCTAGCAGATTATTTCCAAATCTCTCCAACTATTTTTCAATTGTAGGTCTTAAGTAGTCGTGCAAAATTAATTTCCTAGTTGAAAGAGGGAACAGGGAACAGGGAACAGGAAGAAAAATTGATAATTTCTCGATAAGATTGGATATTTATAGTAAGATGTTCAATTAATTTTGCATAAGCAGAACCTATCCCACTAATAAGATTTTTGCTAAAAACTCTAAATATTTTGAGAGTTAAAAACCAAAAATTCAGTTTTTTAAACAGATTTTACTTAAAGAAATAAGTTTGTTAAAAATAGTGGGATAGGTTCATAAGTACTTAGTTATATCATGTCCGCTGGTATCGTTTGTGTAAAACCAAGGGTGAATATTTACAGGAAATTTACGTTTTTTCAAGCTTTTAAGCCTTCTTCCGTCTTCCTTCTTCCTTCTTCCTTACCTTCACTATACAATAACGATGCTACCGGACATGATATTAATGGATAAAGTTGATTTCGATAGATTTTCCTGCATACCATATAATTGCAAATACGTCAAACGAGCGTATAGGTAACTTGGAAAAATTAGTTCGTCATCCTTAAATCAATATGAGGCGATCGCCTGTCTAAGCAACGAAATAACAAGTGTTTCAGGCTTTAAAATCTTTTTAGGTAATATAACTCCCTTGGATCTTAATTTGTTGATTTTATCATGGAAAAGCTGAAACTATTGAAACTATGTTGGCGATTTCAGGAAATTTTTCCTATTTTTTGTCAGAGATTGATGACAAAGTTTAAAATTTTAAAATCAGAAGTTCAGATTGATAATTAAAACTTTTCACAAGTAGCGATCGCTAAAATAAGCAACGAGGACTATAGTTATTTCCAGAGGAACAGTAGTTAACGAAAAACTTCGACAAACCTTGTTGTTAAAGTTTCAATTTAATAGAAGTAGGCAACAGGCAAATTTTTAGGAAATAGGAAATTAAGTCTGTTCAGCAAATGTTAACCTGGGGGCATTACAGGGATAATAGGTGTTTCAGGCTGTAAAATCTTTTAAGGTAATAAATACCCTTGGATTATTCTTTGCTTATATTATTATGCTGGTGAGTACAAAGTTCTTCTAAAATAATGATTAGCTTTTAAGGCTGAAAGTATTACTGGAAAATGCTTACAGCACTTACCGAATAATTAATAATTAGGGTCTTGCTGAAAAAGTCTTTTTTAAGAAGTAGGGGAGCGGGGGAGTAGGGGAGTAGGAGAGAATTTTCTTGCCCAACTATGCGCTAAAAATTCGCTCCTTTTTGAGCATGAAGAGCTGAAAACCATGTATTTTTTCAATACCTAAAAAGTCTAAAACCTTTATATGGTAATTATTTGATATTTATTCAGCAACCCCTAATTAGTAATTAAATAATTCTAGTTTAAAGCTTCCCCTTTTAAGGGAAAAAAAGTGCTAGGATATTTCCTTCTTTTCAATCCTCTCGGTTTTAAGCAGAGGTAATTATCAATTATCCATTATCAATTAATGAAAGTTCTTTGGGAAAAGTTTCTAACCTTGAAACTGCTGAAAGACCTATCTAGCAATAGTGATTCCAAGAACTTTGTACTGCCTAAATTGGAATTTTTCCCTACTTCAGAATTAATGCAACTTCCTTAGCAAAATAAGTCAAAATTAAATCCGCACCAGCTCGTTTCATACTGGTTAAAGTTTCCAACATTACCTTTTTTTCATCTATCCAACCCTTCTGACCAGCAGCTTTAATCATGGCATATTCCCCACTAACGTTATAAGCAGCTACAGGTAGATTTGTTGTCTTTTTTACCTCACAAATAATATCTAAATAAGCAAGCGCTGGCTTAACCATCACCATATCTGCACCTTCGGCAATATCCAAAGCCACCTCTTTGATGGCCTCCCTAGCATTAGCAGGGTTCATTTGATAAGTCTTTTTGTCCCCAAATTTTGGTGCAGAATCTAAAGCATCCCGAAACGGACCATAATAAGCTGAGGCATATTTAGCAGAGTAAGCAAGTATTCCGACATCGAAGTATTCAGCAGCATCCAGAGCTTTGCGAATCGCTCCAATACGCCCATCCATCATATCTGAGGGAGCAACAATATCGGCACCTGCTTCGGCCTGAGATAGTGCTTGTTTGACCAAAACTTCTACAGTAGGGTCGTTGAGAATGACTCCATTTTCCCCCACAATACCGTCATGACCTTCACTAGAATAGGGGTCGAGGGCTACATCAGTAATTACGACAATATCTGGTATTGTTTGTTTAATCGCCCTTACAGTTCTTTGTATTAATCCTTCTGGGTTGTAGCTTTCGGTGCCAAGGTTGTCTTTTTTAGCTTCCTCAACTAGGGGGAATAAAGCGATCGCATTAATTCCTAAATTATAAGCATCCTCTATTTCTTTGAGCAGTAAATCTAGAGTATAGCGATAACTTCCTGGCATCGAAACAACCTCGACTTTTTGCCCTTCTCCCTCCATCACAAACAATGGATAAATTAGATCGTTGACTGTCAACTGGGTTTCCTCAACCATACGTCGCAAAGCAGGAGTGCGACGGAGACGACGGGGACGCTGTACGCCGGGAAATTCTGTGGACAAATTTGCTTCTGTCATGGGTAGATTACTTAACCTAATAATTTTTATAGTCTTTAATAATAATCAAAAATTCACATCTAGTCAATGGAGATTAGGGAGCTACAAAAAGTCAGGATTTTCAGCAGAGAAGGGCGGAAAAATCAAGGGGGACGGCAGGAATTTTCAATAGAGTTATTCACCACAAATAGAAAATATTCCATGGCATAAATAAATTTGAGAGATACACCTAACACTTTCGGGTGAATCTCTCTAAAATCAAATATTTTTAGGTATAATTAAGTTGGGTATTTTAAAGTGACGTAGGTTTGCCAGAAATTAGAGCTGAACCTACACTTCTTTTTTTTGATTACGTTTTAACAAAGAAAATGCTCCACAAGCAGTAGTAAATAAGCTTAATATAGTTGTTGGCTCTGGAGTAGAAGCAGTCAACTCAACATTATCAATTAAAAGTCCAGAATTAACTATAGTATCTCCTACGTTTACAACTCCAAATCCTAGGGTGTAATTTGCAGTCTCAGAAAAGGTAAAAGAAAAGCTTTGATATCCTGTCTCTTCAGAGACAGGAGTCATGGAAGTAACAAAATTAGAGTTAGTATCAGCTAAAAGCTCTAAGCTTGTAATAGAAACAAAGGCAGAATCGTTAAAAAATTCCTCAGGAGTAAATTCATTTGTTAAAAAGTTAAAATCAAAAGTTAGAGTATCTCCAGCTTCTGCAAAAATAGTTTGCTTGATACCAGAACCTATAGTAGCGTCAATGTTTAATGAACTGTCGATATCTCCTAAACCCAAACCAAGGAAAGCTTCAAGCTCAGATTCTGAAACTCCAAAATCACTATTCATTAACGCATTGAAATTACCATCTGAAGGTGCTGTACCAAAACTACTGTCTTCTATACTTGTATCTCCAATTGTACTCCATCCAGTGAAACCGTTTTCAAAACTACCATTTACAATTGCACTAGCACCAGAAAAAGTAGATAAAGTAGCTAGTGTAGCACTAGCAGTAGCGATTGAAACCTTTTTGAACATAATTCAATTCTTTTGTAAAATTTATTTTTATTGCCTAGAACCATAATCTACACCCCCCGAAAATTATGCAACCCCTTCTGGCTCAACTTTACAGAATCTTTAAATTTTTCTTAAGATGTTTTTGGCGATTAAAATCAGTGGAATTAATTATTAGATAACAGTTTGAGGTATCTATCTATGGCAAGAGGGATTATGAAGTTTTGATGAAGCAAAATTAGATAATACATCCGGGAAGTTTTGGAGTGCTAAGATCGAATGTTCATCAAAATAGCTTCACCTTATCACGGGGAGTACGTCAAAGTTCTAAAGGAAACTTCATTAGTACCAGGATTATAAAGAGTATAGGTAGCATTTCCCGGCAAACTTCCCACATTACCTACTCCTATAACCTGACGGAGTGTTGTCAAAGTTTGAGTAGATGATGTTGTCTCAAGAGCACCTACTTCAGCTCCCAACTTTGTCACCCCACTATTCACCGAACCATTTTCCAACTGATATTTAAAAGCTAAACCAGACCGACCACAAAATAAAAATAAGATTAGCATTCTTCATTAAAACCTTTCTAAACTGAATAAGCAGTGTAAATAGTTTGTAAGGCTCTTTGCACAACATCTTCATCTGAAAGTGCCGATAAAGCTAAAGCTGGTGGCCCCCCATTTAAAACCATAATGATAGGTTCTTTAATGTATGGATAAAGATTAAACCATTGGTTAAACTGCCCCCGAGGAAGATCGTTTTCTGGAGTTAATATCCAGGTAGTTGATAAATCCCAGAATGGCCGATCGAATAACAAATAAACTTTGTCTAAAGTCCCCATTCCGAGTCGATCGATAGCTCGCTGCTTATTTTTAGGCAATACAGGATTGAACTTGATATCTCCTCTTTTGAGTACACCAAGGGGAACTGTGACCAAAACCGCATCAAAAGATTGATTATTAATTTTCTCAAAACCCAGTGTCACCCCTTTTTGAGTTCTCGAAATTTCCTTAACCAGTGTATTCAATTTAATTTTGTAGTCTCCCTTGAAGGCTGCCAAAATACCTGCGTATCCATCTGGGAATATGACATCGGGACCATCATAGTCGTTCACGAAGAGATAAGCCCACTGATTGATTTGATCTTCATTTGTTCCAGCCGTGTGCTGGATACTAACGACATTTTCCAACCATCCTGGGGCATCGCGGTCCCTAATTTTACGCCCACCACGTCCTCGAATAATGTAATCCTCTTTTTCCGTTTGGATAAGTCGCTGACCTAGCCCCTCGGCCAAATCCACAAGGGGGTTTCCGTTTATCCCATGAATCCAACTAGCTCCCAGTTCCAATGGTACTCCCAGTCGTTCATCTGTCCAGATCCGTCCCCCAATGCGATCGCGTGCTTCAAACACAGTAACTTCTCGACTATTTGTGGAAAGTTTATGTGCTGAAGCAAGGCCGCTCATTCCCGCACCAATAATTGCAATCCTATCAGCACTACCTTGCAAAATTGAGTTAGCTGCCCGAATACCGGATTCGTAGGCAGCATGAACTGTACTGTTGTAGTTTGGAAAAGTAGCTTCACCAGCAAAAAATATCTTCTTGTCAATGGGTTGCTCCAGGGCACGAATGTCACTGCGCGAAGCTCCCTTTGGGATGTGTGAATATGAGCCATAAGTGTAGGGATCGCGGCTCCAATTGGTTCGGATGTAGCCCAGAAGTTTTTGGTTTTTTGCCTGAAAATTGTGCCAGGGCAAGAAATTCAAAAGTAAGCCACTTGTAACTCCATGTAGTAATAATCGTCGATTCATTTTTAGCTAGATTTATCACAGGATCATTAGTTACTTTAGCCTAAATTTGATAAATCAGGACTTACGCAAATTGACTTTTAAACCACCACCTGTAGGGGCGAATGGCATTCGCCCTCCCTATAAGTCCTGTAAATATTAAGTGTAGTCAAAAAAGTGTTTGGGGAGGGGTTGAGCGATCGCTTATCTGCTATAATTTTCCTTATTTAGATTCCACAAAATTCTCAATCTGTCGAACTACTGATTAGGGAGCTACAAAAAGTCAGCATTTTCAGCAGAGAAGGGCGGAAAAATCAAGAGAGAATGTTTTTTTCTATTGAGAACTTTGTACTGTCCAATAAAACAATAAAATTTGTACAACTTAATTTTTACATGAATCATAATGAAGAAAAAATTGATTCTTCTTTTAAAGAATATTTCCCTTATAGCTGAACAAAGAAAACAAAAACCAACCGCACAAAAAGAAAGTCAAAGATGGCTTGATAGTCTCATCAAAACCGAGTCAATCATTCTTTATGACTTGCAAGTAGGGGTAAATATAGCATACTTTTCTAGGCAAAGGCTTTTAAATCTTGACAGAAAAGCATTATAAAATTAGTTGGCACGCTCATTGCAGCTTCTCTAGTTTTAAGGCAAGCTAGTTATTTGGTATAAATATAATAGAGTTGAAAGAGAGTTGAGATGATAAGATAGCTCTTTAGGCTAATATTTAGGGCTTGCTGATTAAATATAAAAGTATTTACAGATAAAGGTTTTAGCCTTTTTGGGGTCGAAAAAAGTACACCTATTTCAGTCTAAAACGCTCAAAAAGTTAGTATTTTAGGCGCATAGTTGGGCAGAAAAATAAAGAGACAATTCTTACTCCTAACTCCTCTCAATTCCCTTTTCTCCTGTCTCCTGTCTCCTGTCTCCTACCCTCACCCATAAGATTTTTTCAGCAAACCCTATTTAGATTTTTTAGTCTGATATTCTAGATTAGTAACGAAATAACTATATCCCCTAAGTAAAAATGTTAACTATTGGAACACAAAAAAGCGATCGAATTAGCACAATTACTAATACAACTTGGGCTGAATATATTAGTTTAGACTTGCCCAGTAAACGAGTCTCATTTCGCAATGGAGTTATTACTATCGTGTCCCCAGGACGTAACCATGAATTGATTGGTGATTATATCAGGTTGATTATTTTGGCGTATTGTCGTAATCTTAATATTCCTGTTTTCACCTTTAATCAAACTACTCTTAAGGAAGAAGGAAAAGAAGGGAAAGAACCTGATGTAGCTTACTGTTTTGAAATAGACAATAGACTTGCCAGATTTGGCAGTAGAAATAAACCTAACATCAGGGAGTATAGACGATTTAACTAAATATCAATACTTAAAAATTCCTGAAGTTTGGCTATGGGAAAACAATAAAATTAGATTCTTTGTTTATGGTGATTCAGGATATTTAGAATTGAAAACAAGCAATTCTCTGCCTAACTTAAATAGCGATCGCGTGACAACAATTGTCAATAGTTGTTTTGGTAAAAGTGTTTTAGAAGTAGAAAATTATTTCCGTTAAAGCTTAATTAAAAAATCACAAAAATGAACCAAAATGATTATTTTTTTACTATCAGAATTGATAAATACAAAAGTTATCGCTGCCATAAAAACTTCTGATGGCGAGATTAATTGAAACTTAGAGCAGGAAGTCTAAATAGCAATATTTAAAATCTCCATCGCTTTAGTGTGGGGGGTACGTCAAAGTTCTAAAGGAAACTTCATTAGTATTAGGATTATAAAGAGTATAGGTAGCATTTCCGGGCAAACTTCCCACATTACCGACTCCTATAACCTGACGTGGTGTTCTCAAAGTTTGAGTAGATGATGTTGTCTCAATAGCACCTACTTCAGCTCCCAACTTTGTCACTCCACTATTCACCGAACCATTTTCCAACTGATATTTAAAAGCTAAACCAGACCTACCACAAAATAAATTATTAACGCCAAAACGCATTAATCTATCTAACATTTGTATCGGTGGAGTATCGGGAGTCAATTTATCGCTTACTCCCAGAGTGCTGCCGTGAATTAATAAACAGTCAAGTTCAGAAAAACCAAAAGGCAAATTTCTCAACCATTCTACTGTTTCTCTATCCACATTATCCCATAATTTTTTCACACTATCTATGCCATATTCTGCTATTAATTCTGTCGGTTCAGCTGTGGTAGTTAATCCATGTAAAATCAAACATTGTTCTTCCCACCATCCCGTACAAATTTGGGGTATAAGTTCATTTTTTTTGGGATAACGTACTCGCTCTACTAATTTTTTGCAATCTATATTTAGCCCGACTAAATCTCCTAAAATATATAAAGATTCCACATAATATTTCTGTTTTTTAATATCAGCAAGTACAGCTTCATAAGCTGTGATGTTTCCTTGGATTCCAGTTAAAATTGCCCAATAATTCATATAATTTTTTGCTTTTTTTTAGGTTAGATGATAATGAATAATGAATAATGAATAATGAATAATGGATAATTACCTCTGGTTAAAACCGTTATTGATCGAATAAGCTGTTAAGCATTTAAACGATGTATTGTGATTTTTAGCAAAATCACCAAATATTTGCTGTACGAGACTTTTACTTGAATTATCTATTTTTAAAATAGGCAATCTAAATGGTTAACCGCTTATAAGAAAATATGATTTCTTCTCTTGGTCGATTGGATATGGCGCAGGTTTCCTTGCCATTCCACCCTACGGGAAGCTCCGCTAACAACCGCTTTTTTTCCCCTTAAAAGGGGAAGCTTTAAACCAGAATTATTCAATTATCATTTATTCATTACTAGACAGTGCAAAGTTCTTAGAATAACTATTGCTAGCTAAGGCTTTCAGCGATATAAAGGTTCAAAACTTTTTATTCAGAGCTGTAAGTACTATAAGCCTTTTTCAGTAATATTTTCAGTCTTCAAAGCTAATAGTTTTTTTGCATAACTTTGTACTCTCCAGTATTAATAATTAATAATTAATTATTAATTATTAATTATTAATTATCTTTTTATCTTTCACATATATGAGTAGGATCGTCAGCTTTTTCAGCAAACTCTAAACCCCTAGCCAAACGCCAAGCAAAAATTTCTGGCAACCCCTTATTAACTATAGCTTCACAAGTAAGTTGATAATTGTATGGAATCTCTCGAATATTTACTTCTCCTGTTTCATTGTCATAAATAACATAAGTAGCATTCGGTCTGCCATGACGAGGTTCTCCTACAGAACCAACATTAACAATTTTTTTCAGAGGAGCAATACAACTGTTTGACTCTAAATTTTCGCTCCCAAAACTACTAACTTTAACTAATAATTGACCAGCATCAAGAGTCCGAACATAAGGCACATGAGTATGACCGCAAAACAATACATCAGCACCACTACTAATTACTCTTTCAACTGCTAAAAATCCATCTAAATCTGGCAATAAATATTCATGGTTACTATGAGGACTACCATGAACAAAACACATATTTTCCTCTTTCAAAGTATCAGGTAAAGAACTTAAATATTCTCGCGTTTCTGGATGAATTTCTCGATCAGTCCATTCGTGGGCTAACTTGCCACGTTTTTCTGCTAATAAAGAAGGATAACTACATTCACAAGAATTTAATCCCTCCACAATATCCTCATCCCAACAACCTAAAACCGTGGGAATATCTAAACTGCGAATTTGCTCGACAACCGCGTTAGGATGAGGACCATAACCAACCAAATCTCCCACACAGAAAATTTTCTCTGCTTTCTGTTTTTCTATATCTATTAATACAGAATTTAAAGCTTCGTAATTGCCATGAATGCAAGACATAACTGCGATTTTCATACTAATTCTTCCTCTTTCATTAATGGAATTCAAAAGTCAAAAGTCAAAAGTAAAAAGTAAAATTTTATAGCTCAAAACTTTAATGCTTCAGTAATTTTAGCAAATTAACAGAATTCAAAAGTTAAAAGTCAAAAGTCATGCATTATGATTTTATGGCTCAAAACTTTGATGCTTCAGTAATTTCAGCAAATTATTCGACATCTAAAGTTTGGAACTATTTGTAACATTCTTTTTTCAAATTGGCATAATGGATAATTACCTCTGTTTAAAACCGTTATTGATTGAATATAAGGAAATATTATTTCTTTTCTTGGTAGATTGGATATGGTTAGGAAACCCATCCATCCCACCCTACGGAAAGCTCCGAAGATAGACCGCTTTTTTCCTTTTAAAAGGGGAAGCTTCAAGGCGCGAATTGTTTTAATATTTAATTATTACAGCAGATTTTATCTTAGTATGGTACAGCTATGACAGCCTAGAAGGCTGTGTTACAAATAATATTTGTACAACATAAACTTGGAATCTGTTGTAATTATTTAACTAGACAGTACAAAGTTCTAGGAACAATTATTACTAGCTAAGACTTTCAGCTATCTAAAGGTGAGAAACTTTACATTGGAAACTTTAAGTGCTGTAAGCCTTTTCCAATAATACTGTCAGTATACTCTCCGATTCTAAATTCTCAATTCTAAATTTGTACTCTTCAGTATTTAATTATTAATTATTCATTATTCATTATTCCTAATGTTTCTTTCACTTGTTGTTGATAAGCTAAAATTGCTGTTTCTGGCAAACAACAATCTTGTAAACTTTCTGCCAAAGCTTTTTGATTTAAGTTATTACCAAAAACTTCAATTCCACTAAAACGTTCTGGTCTACCTTCTAGCCATCTTGGTAAATTTAATTCTTGATATTCAGTCTCTTTTCCTAGTACAAAATCAAAGTAAAAAGCACGTCCGTCAGCAATATCAAAAATTGCTTTGGCACGAATAATTTGACCATAAGCTCCAGCAGTTAATTCTTCATACCAAAACATATCTAAACTTGCCGGGTCGATGACTTGACCCTGGGTGGGCGATCGCCAGAATTGACAGTTATTAATATTACTTTCAATAGCATATCCTTCTACAGTTTGGTTCGCCCACTGATGCCATTCGCTATTTTCTGTTCCCGGTGGGATAATGGCAATACGACTGCTAGGAATGTTCTCAAGCAGTGATGACATTGCATTTAGCTCTAAATAAAATCCTAATTCAATGAAAGCAACTGTACTATTAGCAAGATATTCTAGGAGTTCTGACTGTTGAGCATCAGTAATAATTTTGAGATTGGGAAAATCTGTAGCAAGGCAAGTGTGGTCAATGGGAACATTGCCAGTACCGGGACTGAAATAAACAGCAGGACTATCTTTCGGGATTTGTTCCCGAATAAAACTTGTTTTGCCGACTCCCGGTGGGCCCGCTACTACAGTAATTATAGGTTTTGACATTTGGCGTTGGTAATTTGAGGTATGATATCATTTTCCGTTCTACTAAACTTACCCAAACTTACCCATACACGATAACCTCCGGTTAAGCGTAAGCTATCGCATAGGTTTTGGAGCTAGCTTCCTGCTTCACTGAAGACCACCGACCGCAGTCTGTAACTTATCTTCTCCACAGGCTTAAAATCGCTTGGAACTCAAGCTACTGATGCACATAGTTTTTCAAGTTGACAGCAGCATTAAAATCTCTATCAGCTTCAAAACCGCATTCACTACATTCATAAGTTCTCATACTTAAAGGCATTTTCTGTTGATGCCCACAGTTTGAACATATTTGAGAACTTGGATAAAATCTATCCGCTATGACTAATTCACTACCGTACCATTCACATTTGTATATAAGTTGACGTTTAAACTCATAAAAACCACAGTCTGCTATGGCACTTGCTAGTTTATGGTTTTTTAGCATTCCACTTACGTTTAAATCCTCAATTACTATGGTGCTGTGGTTTAAAGCTCGCCCATGTTGTGAGTTTATGTAGTGTATCTGCTCTGATATCAGCTACTTTTTTGTGTGATGAAGCTAGTTTTTTTACTGCTTTGGCTCTATTTTTTGTTTGCGTAGCATTCCGCAGTAAACCAGGTTCTTTTTTATTGACATGGCGTTGATAACGAGTTAATCGTTTTTGGGCTTGTTTGTAGGCTTTAACGTTAGCGTAGGTTGTTCCATCACTACAAGTTGCTAGAGAATTTATACCAACATCTACACCGATAACATCTCGTTTACTTGGTGCGCGTTCCGCAAGCGAGCTGTCGTCGTCGCGGGGTCGCATCCGCTTTTTGTAGTAGGGTTGGGTTGATAATCATATTTAAAACTAATATACCAATCACCTGCGCGTTTGGATATTCTCACATTTTTGACTGGTACAGAGGGTAAGATTTCATAAGTTTTTACTATTCCTATTCTTGGTAGTTTAATATAGTTTCCTTTCAGGATATTAATACTTCCTTCTAGATAGAAACTATCTTTTTTCCCTTTTTTCTTGAATCTAGGGAATCCACGTTGGGGAATAGTTAAAAAGTTTTTAAATGCCCTGTCTAAGTCTCTTAAAGCTTGCTGGGGGGCACACTTTGATACTTCATAATACCAAGGATTTTCACTTTTAACTTCAGCAATTAAACGTTTATGCAAAGTGATAGCACTAGGCCGTTTCTTAGTTGATTCGTACTTCTGTATACAAGTTGCTAATCCCCAATTATAAGCATGACGAGCTACACCTGCGTGTTTGGCAAGTATTGTTTTTTGGTAATTGTTAACTTTTAACTTGGTCTTGAAGTATTGCATTTGAACACGCACACCATGAAAAAAAGTCTTTGATTGTTAAGGATAATTTAAATGTATGATAGCAGATAATCAGCAGTTCTTCAAGATTTATTAACATTTGTCCAACTTTGTCCAATTATTTGGCTTCAGTAGTTAGCCCCTTCTAGGGGAGCTGCGCTAACGGATAAGAGCGTTATAGAACTCCATGACCTTTACGCGACCAAAAAACTTTCTCCTTCTACTATTCTTTCTTCTTCTTTCTTCCCTCCTGACTCCTGACTCCTGACTCCTGACTCCTGACTCCTAAGTAATTAAGACTAATATCATACACTAATTTACCAACTCCTGACATTTTTCTTCCATTGCTCAACTTTTCAATGCTGATACGATACGGGAACTTGCCATCCTTGCCCCCGATAGGTTTCTGGCGACAGGTCCTACTTGCAAAGCAGCTAACCCACCCATAATAAATAGTTCGCAACCAGACCAGCGCAAATATTCGTCTAATACTGGCAAACCATTCACTATTTTCACTGGGTGAGTATGCAAGACTTCTTTTAAGATAGGTTGTTGTGTGACATCAAGTTTTGTACCTGTTGCTAACCAGATGCGGTCGAATTCCCACGTCATTCCATCATCACATTTTACTTGCCAGCGATCGCTGGCAAACTCAGCACCCACTACCTGACATTCCTCAAAAATAGATAATTTGTCTTGGTGTTGGTAACGGCGCAACTGAGTCATCACTGCTGGTGTCATGGAACCGCCATCTCGTGCTTGTTGAATTAACTGCCATCGTTTTTGCCAGTCAGTTTCGGCGCTAAAAGCTTTTAAATATTTTGGGCCTAACCAACCGGGTTCGGCATCAAATAATTTCTCTTTGAGCTGACGTCTTACCATCAAGGTTACGTTTGCGCCTCGTTTTAAGGCTCCCACTACTAAGTGACCGCTAGTTAATCCTCCACCGATAATTAGCACTTTTTCCCCTCTGAGTCGCAAACCTTGCAAGTCTACTTGGTGGGAGTGACAAAGGCGTTGGTTTGGATAGGGGGTAGGAATTTTTTTCGCCCATTGTGGAAGTTGAGGTTTTCCTCCACCATTGGCTATGATTACTTGACGAGCTATGGTTGAGTTACCATCATCTAGTTCGACTCGAAATTGAGGGTTCCCTCGGTGGGTGATGGGAGCAATGTTTGTCACTGATGCTTTATATACTTTGTCTTCTAACTGCCAGCGACTAACTACGTCTTGGGAAAATTCTTGAAATAGTTTTGTTCCAGGTAGGTCGTAGGGGGGGAATAGTTCGTTTGGGCGATTTTCCGCAAACCGACGCAGGGAATAGGGGTCTGGGTCTGGGTGGTGAACGGCGGGCGATCGCAAGTGGGGTATTTCTTGGGCTGCAAATTGCTGTCGCCACTGACTCATCCAAGTGGCACTGGGGTCAAATACTATTATTTTATGGCGATACTTTTTCCGTTTTTGCAACAGATGAGTTACCAATGTTAGGGCGTGGGGCCCCGCACCTACGATGGCAATGTTGGTTTGTATTGGTAAGGACATGGAATTAAAAAACAATAGTTATGATAATGATAATCATTATTATTTTAATTATATATATAGCTGTAACGGCTCACAAACAAGATTTTTCCTAGGTCATGCTGCGCAACAAGCAAACAAGCTTAGATTATTTGCATATCATCTGAGTAGGCTTTAGGTTATATCATATAGTTGCAAATACGTCAAATCAGTATATAGGCAACTTAGAAAAATTAGTTCATCATGGTTGAATAAAAATGAGATTTCGCCTGTCTAAACAACGAAATAATAAGTGTTTGAGGCTTTAAAATCTTTTTAGGTAATAAAATTCCTTTGATTATAGCTCTGTATATATTATCACATAAAAGCTAAAACTATTGAAATTCTGTTGGCTATTTCAGGTAATTTATCCGATTTTTTGTCATCAATCTCTGACAAAGTTTAAAATCTTAAAATTAGAAGTTGAGATTGATAATTAAAACTTTTCACTTGAGCGATCGCTGAAATTAAAGAATGAGGATTAAATAAAATACAGAAATTAAAGAGCAAAAATTAAAATGTTTAAATGACGCAGAATTTGATGTTGAATGAGAAATGATTGACTACTCCCCGGAGGTCAGTCACGGGGAAACAAGCGCAGATACTACGCAACAGGATAAATCCTTGTTGCTCCGTCTGTTCTTAGCTGACCAAAGATATACTCTTTGGGGACAAGTCAAAGTGCCCCTACACAGTCTGCTTAAGTCTAAACCTAGCTTTGCGGCTTACTTTTGTGATGATATTTGCAGCCCCATTACAGTCTGCATTCACAAAACCTAAAAAATAACGGGAGGAAGTACGCAGCGCCCGTTTTAACGGCTGGTTGAATAACGACACGCGGGTAATAAAGCGTAGTAAAAATCTGCTATACTTAGAGGAATAAGGAACAAGGTTTGTCGCCATGACAAGACCGCGCTTTGCGGTGAGATTCCGGTAGACAGGAGACGGGGAATTGATTTCCTACGACGGCTGTTAGCTCCGCATTCGGCACCGAAAAGCAAGTAGGCAGCTAGAGCAGCGAGAAGATTGCTCCAACCAGCGCGAGTAAAACCACTCGTGAAAGCTATAAAAAAGTAAGCTCACAGCTAAATCTTTGATTTACGCCGAGGAGTTTAGAAGTCTGCCCTTCAGGCTTTAAGCAAATGTGGATTTATGAGGGGCTGCGTGCGGAAGTAAATTCCGCACATTTATTCGCCCCGTCCCAAATGGGGGTGGACTAACCACAGAATCCAGGGTGTTTCAACCCCTGGAGATGTCAAAATTATTACCACTTCTATACAAACCACGCTGTCTTGATGCAGTCGCTCATGGGGGAAACCCCCAAGACCGCGCTGCATCGCTTTACTCTTTTTCCTGACGGTTTCCAATCATTGGGTTTCTCACCATAATTAGGCAGATTGTCACCATCTAAAAATGAAGGGGCGAATGCCATTCGCCCCTACAAGTATAGCTTTCTTCGGTTTCTATAAATATAATCCCATACTCTTGACATAATTGAGCTATTCTCTGTTTGAGTCTAGCTGTCGGAATTGGTAAAAATTCTGAATTACTTTTTTTTCCTAATTCTATTTCATTTTTCTGACCTTTATTCCAACCAAATGCAATTGTACCAATAGAATTTTTGTGCGCAATGATTAATTACTATTCTGGCTGCTTTATTAATTCCCAAATCGCATTTGACGGTTACGCTTTTCTGTAACTGCAGCTAGTTTATTTGACCAAAATCCAGTCGGTTGATTTTCTTTAATGGTTGATATCTGTTTGTTGTACCAACGATTCATTGATTTAATCTGTTTCCCATCTACTATCAAGCTAGTATTTACATTGGATACACAGGTCAACCAATTATTTACACCATGGTCTATTCCTAAGACATTTTCTCGATCTAATTGAGGTTTAATTACCATTTCTTTTTGATAGACAAATTCCCAATAAAAACATCTATTTATGGGTAATATTCTTAGTTATTTGAGACTAGAGAATGCTCTTATACTAGGCATGGGAATTAAAAAGCTATCTATTCCAAACCAGCGTTTACAGGTATTCCCTAATGGTACTCTAATTTGATTATCTTTAAGTTTTAATGCTTGCTTGGGGTAACTAACTGTAGCCATTCCCCCTTTTTTTCTGTAGTTAGGAATCCTTGGTATGTCTAAGATTTTTCCTTCTCTGTAGGCTTTAATTAGACTATAATAATAGCGAAATGATTCAGCTACAGTTCTCAATATTTGTTGTGCTGCTTGAGAATATAGAACTTTATAATGATAGTTGTGTTTGTAGACCTTTTCTAAGTAATATTTGCCAATACTAATCCTGGCTTTAAAATATAATTGTCTACCATAATATATGCCCATATTAGTGAGTTTGTGAGACTGTTCGCACAAGAATGTTAAAATGGGAATTAATTCAGGATTTTTACCTACTAAAACTTGCTGACAACAGTACATTTGAAATGGGCATACCGAACAATAATTGTAGGTAATAATAGCACAGAAAAACTAAAGTTGTCTAGTCTAAACGACTCCCTTGTTTTCATCCCCTGGTTAAAATACGGGGGCCTTCAACGTCGCTTTTCGGTAATTAGTGGAATTAACAACAGAGGTTGACAAACAAAATTCTGATATTCTAACTTCCTGACTCCTGACTCATGACTCATGACTCCTGACTCCTAACTAGACTTATCTAACTTTTTAGAGAGCAAATGGTATTATTTACAGACCGAGGCGTTTTTGTCTATCCAATGATAAAATCTCTCAAAAATAATATCTGCCTATTCATCTGAATGCATATTGCTTGGCTTGGAAAAAAATATCCTTTTTGTGGCAACGTTACCTACTCTAGAGAAATAACCAATGCTCTATTAGACCGGGGCTATCAGGTTAGCTTTCTTCATTTTGCTACTGAAGATAATGAACCTGATAAATGGCCAAGATTTCATGAAGTGTCTCTTCCTTGTATCTACAAATCTCAGGGTTATATCATACCTACCCTTAAATCTAGCAAAGTTTTGAGTGAGGCTTTACAGAAACTCAAGCCTGATATTGTCCATGCTTCTTTAACTCTTTCTCCTCTTGATTTTTTACTACCTGAAATTTGCGAAGAGCTAAATATCCCTTTAGTTGCTACTTTTCATGCCCAGTTTGATAGTAAACCGCGTAATATTAAATCTGGGACTCAATTTTTGGCTTATCAGTTATATGCTCCTTTTTTGGCACATTATGACCGAGTTATTATTTTTTCTGAAATACAGCGAGATTTCTTGGTGAAATTAGGAGTCCCTAGCCAAAAGGTAGCAGTAATTCCCAATGGGGTTGATGTAGATAAATATTGTCCTGGTATGTCTAGTCTCAAGGCTGAGTTAAATGCTCAACGTATATTTCTATATTTAGGTCGTATTTCTACGGCTAAGAATGTTGAATCTCTACTTAAGGCTTGGAAACATTCTGATATGGGAGATGGTAGCCATTTGATTATTGTTGGTGATGGACCATTAGCTGCTTCTTTGCAAATGTTTTATAGCGATGTGAAGGGAGTTAGTTGGTTTGGATATGTGAGTGATGAACAACGACGGATAGAAATTTTGCGTGGTGCGGATGTGTTTATTTTACCTTCTTTGGTTGAGGGTTTGTCTTTGGCTTTGTTGGAAGCAATGTCTTGTGGTTTGGCTTGTGTGGCGACGGATGCTGGTGCTGATGGTGAGGTGTTGGAAAATGGTGCGGGTATAATTTTGAATACTCATAATGTTACTACTCAGTTGCAAACTTTATTGCCTTTGTTTAAGGATCATCCTGAATTAACTACTCTTTTGGGTCAAAAAGCGCGTCGGAGAGTTTTAGAACGTTATACTTTGAGTAGAAATATTGCTCAATTGGAAATGCTTTATGCTGAAGTTTTACGAGAAAGAAATCTAAAGTTGAGTAGTTTGATTTAAGGAAGAATGCTTTAGTTATCTAGGAGAGAAGGAAGAAGAAAGAAGGAAAGTATATGAGTCTATAGAACCCATTTGGTATCTTTTATTGAAATACAAATGTTTCAGGAAAGCCGTTTTAAGAAGCCTAAAAACTATACGCAATAGAAGAGAAAAATTTCACTATCGATTGATTAGTAATTTTGCTTCATAGATATAATCTTTTCCTTCTCTTTTTATTTATTGGAAGTATTCTCTAATTGATTCTATTCCTTTTTCAGCAACTTCTATTGGTGGAGTTTCTAGGGGATTACGACTTACATCAAGCTGAATTAAGTTGGTCAGTGTAGTGATAGATTCCGGGATGGTTGTCAATTGGTTACCACTTAAATCAAGTTCAGCTAAATTGGTGAGTTTAGTGATAGATTTTGGAATGGTTTTTAATTGATTACTACTTAAATAAAGCCAAGTTAAATTGGTAATTTTCGTGATAAATTCCGGGATATTTGTCAATTGGTTACCACTTAAATCAAGGCAAGTTAAATTGGTAAGTTTAGTGATAGATTCCGGGATAGTTTTTAATTTATTATCACTTAAATTAAGCTCAGTTAAATTGGTTAATTTAGAGATAGATTTCGGGATAGTTGTCAATTGGCTAGCACTTAAATTAAGCTCAGTTAAATTGGTAAGTTTAGTGATAGATTACGGGATAGTTTTTAATTTATTATAACTTAAATAAAGCTGAGTTAAATTAGTTAGTTTAGTGATAGATTCCGGAATGGTTTTAAATTGATTCTCACTTAAAGAAAGTTCAGTTAAGTTGGTTATTTTAGAGATAGATTCCAGCACAGTTGTTAATTGATTACCACTTAAATAAAGACAAGTTAAATTGGTTAATTTAGAGATAGATTCCGGAATAGTTGTTAATTGATTATCACTTAAATTTAATAATTATAGCTGCTCTAATTCCCAAACCTCAGTAGGAATTTCAGTTAATTTTTCATCATCTCTGCTAGAAAAATTATTACTTAAGTATAACTCCTTAAGTTTGTTTTCTTTAGCGATCTGTATTCTTTCTCGAAAATTTTGCGGTATATGATTCTAATTATTTGTGTTAGGAGAATTCATAAGTTGATAATGAATAATGGATAATTAGGGTATTGTAGCATTTCCCAAAGTTATGAAGTACATTGACAATCCCCCTAAATCCCCCGTTTAACAAAAAGCGCAGCATCTTATGACTTCCCCCTTTCTAAGGGGGACGGGAGGGGGATTAATAAAGGGGGACTTTGAAGGATACCCCCTGCTTTCAAAGTGAGGGGAGTGGGGATATAAACTAGAGATTTAAAAAACTCTTTAATTATCAATTATTCATTATCAATTATCAATTATCAATTGTTAAAAAGATTATCCCAAAAACTTTTTACTTTACCGATCGCCCCTTCAGAATGCCAACCATTTTTTGCCTATTCCAATACATAACCAGATACAGTTTCTATCTCTGTTTCTATTAAACAGTCTTTGTAAGCTTACATATTATTTTTCCCATTCTTAACCAAGTAAGCGATCGCCTCGACAGAATCTAATTTATCTCTTTCCAAAGTCTCTATTTTGAAATTTTTCCCCATCTAACAATATTACCTCCATTAGCATGACAACCTACACAATGAATCTGAAAAAGTTCCGCACCTTCTGTCATTTATGCACCTAATGCATTAGGCATTTTCGTAACATGGAAAAACATAAATATTAATAACAGAACTTACGCATAAACCAGGTTTACCGACTAAATTTCGTGGTTTAAAAAACAATAATTAGGGCAATAAACCGGGTTTCTTTTTTAGGTGCGTAAGTCCTGTTAAATTTATTGATGCTAAACTACTTAGTAAGTCAATAAGAGCAATTCTAAGTATGGAGCAAAAAGTCTCTTCCTTTCTGATTTGAGTCTTAGAGTATTTTCTCTTATCATCATCAATAATTCTAATACCAAGCAACTTTTTGTCTAAGCATTCAGCTATTAGCATTCAGCTCTCAGCAATAAAACTTAATTAAGCAAGTATTCGCTTAACTTCTCCTACATTTTCAAATATCTGAAGCACAAGAGCAACGAAATTGACTTGTTAACTAAAGGTAATAAAGCTGACTGCTGTTTGCGCAGCATTCCGTAGGAAATGCTTACCTTTTTGTTATTCTAGCTAAACTTAAAAAAACTAATGAAAAGAATTACTATGCCTAATTAAACTCATAAATTCTTGACGAGTTTTCTCCTCATCAGCAAAAACACCACGCATAGCGCTAGTAGTTGTCCAAGAACCTGGTTTTTGTACTCCACGCATGACCATGCACATATGAGTTGCTTCAACAACTACAGCAACACCTAAAGGCTTAAGTAATCCTTGAAGTGCATCAGCTATTTGTGCTGTTAGACGTTCTTGTACCTGTAAACGTCGGGCATACATTTCACAAATTCGAGCAATTTTTGATAGTCCAATTACTTTTCCATTGGGAATATATGCTACATGAGCGCGACCAATAATAGGCAAAATATGATGCTCGCAAGAGCTAAAAAGATCGATATCTCGAACTAAAACCATTTCTGAGATATCTTCATTAAAGACAGCTCCATTCAGCAATTCATCTAGAGATTGATGATAACCTGAAGTTAGAAATTTTAGTGCTTTTACCACCCGTTTAGGAGTATCTAATAATCCTTCTCGGTCTGGATTTTCTCCTAATCCTATTAATAAAGTTCTCACCGCTTGAATCATTTCAGCTTCTGTAACAGGAGGCTGAGATTTTGTTTTCAATTCATCGGTAGAAACAAATTCTGGAGCGATTGGTAAAGTCATAGTTCAAAGGTTTGAAGGTTAATATTTTTTTGGATAGTTTGGCAGATATTTTCCAACATAAAGTCAGATTAATTATGAGGAATATTATCTGGTATTTATCCTAGAATAGCTGGGTTTAATTTGTCACTCCAATTTGAAAAAATAATTTGCTCGAATGATAAGTATGCTCAAAAGACAAGTGCAGGAGATTTCTCTTTGACAAAGCGGTCAGACCCCGCGACGACTTCAGTCGCACCTGGTAGTACACCAAGAGAAAAAAATAATTTCTGCCCTAAAAACTGGTATTGAAACCATTCATTCTGACTCGGTCTTCTTGACTCCTGAATTCTCAGAAATACCTAGCTATTTGTAACAAACATTTATTAAAATTGTATCACATAGTTAGACAGTTTGTTAAATCTTGTTGAATCATTAATGGATTCAAATTTCGTCCAATTAATACTAACTGATTTGTCGGAGTGGTTGACCATTCCTCTACTTGCATATCATAGCGTTTGCCGCTCAATTGAAATATATGTTTTGATTCACTTTCTTTGAACCAAAGAATTCCTTTTGCCCTAAATATATTCTCTGGTAACTTCTCTATAAAATTCTGTTGAAATTTGAGGGCAGAAAAAGGTCTTTTACTTTGGAATGAAATAGATGTAAAACCATCATTTATTAGATGATCTCTAGGAATTTTTTGTAGTTCATGCTGATTATTATTATCTTCTAGAGAATAAGGTTGAAGCTTGGATAGATTTACATCTAAAATTAAGTGTAATGGTATCTTGCTGTACTCACTTCTCAAAACCCTAGCTCCATTATTTATAGTTTTAATATAAGACTCTAAATAATCTACTTGATCTTGGGAAGCTAAATCTGTTTTATTGAGTAAAATAATATCCCCATAAGCAATCTGTTTAAAAGCTGCTTCACTATCAAAATGGTCTGGTGTAAAATTTTCACAATCCACTAAAGTCAGTACAGAATCTAAGTGAGTTAAATCTTTTAACTCTGTACTCAAAAAAGTTAACATAATTGGAAAGGGGTCTGCTAAACCAGTGGTTTCTATAATTAAATAATCAATTTTTTCATCCCGTTCTAAAACTTGGTAGACTGTATCTACTAATCCTTCGTTGAGAGTACAACAAATACAACCATTGCTAAGTTCTACCATATTTTCATTAATATCTACTAATAACTGACTATCTATATTAATGTCCCCAAATTCATTAACTAATACTGCAACTTTTAAGTTCTGCTTATTATGCAAAATTTGATTTATTAAGGTTGTTTTGCCACTGCCTAGAAATCCAGTAATAATAGTAACTGGCATCCCTCTTTTAGGAATATCTAATTGTAGTGAATTATTCATTATGGCTAAATTCATTGACGAAGACAGCTACTCTTAAATCTTGCTGACGATCGAAAAATACGATCAAGCAAGGTTGTTTTGTTACTAACAAGAAAACCAGTCATTTCAGTTATTAGTTATCAGTAACTCTGGCTGTTTGCGCAGCATTCGGTAGGAAAGCATTGTTAATATGAGTTGCTGACTAGCTGGAAAGTTGCTATTTCTAGTTGACTTAAGAGATTCTTTGAGCTGGTTTGCTTCATTTCATTATATGGATATTTTACTTTTGGGGTCTCTATGATAATCATCATCATAATCAAAATTTTACATCTAGTCAATTCAATGGAGATTCGAGAAAATTTTCATTAATAGAGTGACAAACGCCTCAATCTTATTTTTGAATGGCCGTTGATAATTGATGGGATAATCGTGATGTCCATTGGCATAGTTTGTTTCAACAATTAATAATGAATAATTACCTCTCCATGAATTGAAGAGGATTGACAAATTCATGAAAATTTTTTTTATTATCCCCTATCCAAGGGGAGGCGCATACCCACAATTTTTCGGTAAAAACTTGGGAAATATCTACATTTTTCTTTCTTTCAAATCTTCTTCTTTACGCGTAAATTTTGACAAAGATTCTTGGCTATACTTATCCATAGATCGTTAATTAATTGATAATTGATAATTGATAATTACCTCTGGTTAAAACCGTTACGGAATTGAATATAAGGAAATATTATTTCTTCACAGGAGTCGATTGGATATGGCTCCGAGACCTCGCCATCCCACCCTACGGGAAGCTCCGAAGATCGACCGCTGTCTTGGTTGATTGGATATGGCGAGGGGACCTCGCCATCCCTCAACCGCTTTTTTTCCCTTAAAAGGGTCGGCTTTAAACCAGAGTTATTGAATTATTAATTATTAATTATTAATTATTCGGTAAGAATAGGGGAACAGTAAGTCATATACACTATAATAGACATCTCTAATAATCAAAAATAAAATTAATTATTGTACATAAATCATCAATTATTTCTCCCTACTCCCTACTTCCTCTTTTCTGGAGATGTGTAATGTTTAAATATTAGCTTTTATAGCTATATCTATTAACGCCAAGCATTTTCTGCCTGCTTCAACACATAACCAGATACAGTTTCTATCTCTGTTTCTGTTAAACGGTCTTTGTAAGCTGACATATTATTTTTTCCATTCTTAACCAAGTAAGCGATCGCCTCAACAGAATCTAATTTATTTCTTTTCAAAGTTCCTATTTTTAAGTTTTTCCACCATCTAACAATATTGCCTCCTCTGGCATGACATCCAGCACAATTAATTTGAAAAATTTCTGCTCCTTTGGCTGTTTCTGCTGCTAATGCAGGGGGCATTTCTATAAAATTTATCAATGTGAATATTAATAAGCAAACTGTAATTATTTTTTTCATTTTTTTATCCTAAATTAATCTCAATTATAGCAGGGAACAGGGAATAGTTGGAAAAACATTTCCTAGTCTAAGATTGATCGTCAGTAATTTTCCTAACCAATTCTTTCTGAGCTAGAATACATTCAACAATTAATAATTAATAATTAATTATTACCCCTTCTTTTCAAGGAGAGGATTGACGCGGTAGGGATTTTTTTTTATTCTCTTGGTCGATTGGATATGGTTAGGAAACCTATGCATCTATCGATCGTTTTTTTCCCTTGAAAGGATAGGCTTTAAACCTTAATTATTCTGTAAAAAATCACCAAAAATCAACTTTATCGAACAATTTTCGCCATTCTTTAACAGCAAAAATTGGTACGACTAATTCTGCTAAATTTTCACCTTGCAAAGCTATATTTATGCGCAGTGGAGTATCAGAATTTAACTTTTTCATTACTTCCAAAAAGTCATATTCTCCAACATTAGCAGGAAAAGAAGAATCAACTAAAATATCCTCTGCATTCCAGATATTACCAGTGCCAGTAGTAATTTGTAATTTTTGGGGATGAGCTAACTCAATAATTCCAGGAAATCCTACCAATCGTAAATTTAAAGTTATTAGTTTACCAGATTTTATCCTTTTATATAATATAATCTGCCATGCTCTATCCGAAAGGTCTCGCAAACTTTGTCGAGAGCGATACATAATTTGTGTAGAAGATTCGGGGTAAGTATGAATAGAAGCTAAAGCTGGTTGAGAATTACTAATAATCAAAAACAAAGATAATATTACTGTAAAAATCCAACGAAAATTAATCATACTTTTATAGCGCTACGGGCTAGTTCAACAATTAATAATGAATAATGAATAATGAATAATTACCTCTCCTTGAAAATAAATTGAAGAGGATTGACAAATTCATGAAAATTTTTTTTCTCTTGGTCGATTGGATATGGCGAGGAGACCTCGCCATCCCACCCTTCGGGAAGCTGCGAAGATCGACCGCTTATTATCCCCTTAAAAGGGGAGGCGCATACCCACAATTTTTCGGTAATAGGGAATAGAGAAGAAACAATATATATGAATAAGATAACTGCTATATTCTATTCTTTAAAAGAACACCTCAATTCTCACATCTGATTCCTGATTGCCATATCATAGGAAAAGCCAGTCATGCAACATGAAATTAATCATATTATTAACCTGAAATATTAAAAAATTAACTTCACAAAATTAATAGTCAACAGCTTCCAAAATATTAAGTAGTCGTGGAAAATAAATTTCCTAGTTGAGAGAGGGAAAAGAGAACAGGGAGTCAATAGTAGGTGTAATTAGGGTTTGCTGAATAAAGCTTTTTGGTAAGGTTAGGAGACAGAAGAGATGGGAGCGAGGAGGTAGGAGTAAGAATTGTTCCTCAATTTTTCTGTCCGAAGGTTTGCCTTTTATCCCACATTCCGCACGTCAAGAGCGTAACATTAAAAGTAGTATATAAATCTGTAGCTTCCTAGGTATTTATACTATGCAAATCATCTTAATTACTTTTTTCGTCGATCAAATTCCGAGTCAAAAATTTACGCATAAATACTTGCAGTATTGATTACTCAATCACGGCAGCTATGATTTTCTTCTAAAATTCTGTCTCCTGTCTCCTGTCTCCTGTCTCCTGACTCCTTCTTATATACTACATTTTGTAGTGCGAAATGTAGGTTTTATGCTAACATGCATGAGGGTTTTAGACTAAAACCAGCGCACCCCATTGGGAATTAAAGAAGGCTCAAACCTTTACCTATAAATGGTTGTATAATTAATCAGCAGAGCCATAATTAATTTTGCATAGTAACTTACCAATTATCATTGAAAGTTGTGAATTAAATTTAGTTTAATGGTAAGCATTCAGCCATGATTTATCAGCTATAAGCTATTACTTTTGGTAAATTTTAAAAGCTGTATTAATTCAGCCAGGGTTAAATATTACTACAAAAGTCGTTAAATTATATTTGAATTTAAACCCTGTCCTGAAAAGCAGAGTGTCGCTACATGGAAGTTAAAAGTCAATCATTTTTGATTTGTAATTGTTTTAGGATTTTGTAACTGGTCAATTATTTCAGCCATCCTGCAAGAGTATTGTTGCTGATAGCTGATAGCTGACGGCTGAATGCTTAAGTTTAATTAGCTAATACTCTCTGCTCTAATTGTACTTCAAAACGTTTTCCAGGTTGAGCCTCTATTACTTTTGTCTCCAAATTATTTTTGGTTAACTGAAGTTGTGTTTCTTCTACACTTCCTTCTGCTTTGAGTAAAGATATTAATAATCCTTGAAAATCTATATCGCCCCCTGCTGCTGTAGGAAACATTACTTGGGGTTTCAACCATTGAGCTACTTGTAAAGCACTTTCATTTCCTTTAATTATCGGCCCGACTAACGGTAAATTCAAATTTATAATCGGGGTGATGACCACATCTATAGGAGCAAATTCTTTGATTTTTTCAGAATGACTGCCATGTGGTTCATAGTACATTGTATTGTCGGTCTTTAGGTCTTTAAAAATGTAACCGTTTTCTACCAACGTTGGGCCAACGAGTGAACCAGGAACTGCTCTAATTTCAATACTATTGTCAAAAGAATATGTCTCATCATGAGCAAGTGTGACTATTTGAGAATAACCAAACTCCTTTACTACTTTTGCTGCAGTGGGAGAAGCGACTACAGGAATATTTTTGTCTAACTGTTTTAGGGTCTGGGGATGAGCATGGTCTTCTAACCCTTGAGACAATACAATTAAATCTATATTTTCTGGTATGGCACGGGGAGTACGCCTCTCTCCTTTGAATAACCAGGGTAGATTACCGAAAACTAGGGGGCCAACTAACCAAGGGTCCAGCAGGAGTTGTTTGCCTCCAATTTCAATTAACCAGGAATTACTATCTAACCAAGTCAGATGCATAGTATCTATAAAATTAAATTATCTTTCAATCATTATTGTAACAATTTATTACAATTGATGGGAGATTGTCTATCGGCCATCAGTTGCTTAGGGTAAGAGGCGATCGCAGATGGCTATAGCTATATAATTAGAGCTTGCTGATTAAATCTAAAAGCATTGACATATAAAGACAAGTGCCTTTTTGAGGTCAAAAAAAGTGCGCCTGTTTCAGCTGTTCATGCTGATGCATGGAGCGTATTTTAGGCGAGAGTAGGGCAGAAACATCAAAGGACAAAACGCCCGCTCCTACCTCCTCGATCATTCCCCTAACTCCTGTCTTCCTCTCCAGGGAGGGGCGAGGGGTGGGTTGTCTCCAGTATAGCTGTCTCCTACCCTTACCCATAAGACTTTTTCAGCAAACCCTAATTATGGTTGTCAAGTCTTTTCGCGCATCAATGAGTGAGGAAAAATCAGCTATAAGGAGTGTTGAATTTTTTGTATTATTTCTCCCCACATCTTCCCTCTTCCCTCTTATATCATGTCCGGTTGAATAGTTATAAATAAAAATGGAGGAGTTATGAGTTATGAGTTATGAGTTATGAGTTATGAGTTATGAGTTATGAGTTATGAGGAGGGAATTTTAAGCTATAAATGAAGAGAAAGTTTTTTGATCACTAATTATCCGGACATAATATTACTGAATAATTAAGGTGAAAATCCTCTCACTCGCTGTGGAGAAACAAGCGGTCGGGGGATGGCGAGGAGACCTCGCCATATCCAATCGACCAAGAGAGAAAAAATTTTCCTTTTATTCAATCCTCTTCCTTTTAGGGCTATGCTTTATAGACATCTTTCTTAACATAAAAATTGACCTTTAGAGACAAGTTATGTGTGAGTGTTTGAGAGGTTTTTTCTTCAAAAATCATATATTGAAAAGTACATTTTTTTTGAGAACTTAAGTAGTTTTACCAAGCTTTATTGACTGTTTCTCCCTTCTCCCCTACTCCCTACTCCCCTGTTCCCCTTATCCCCACAAGGTTTTCAGAAGTTCCTGATCAGGGATAGCTTTTAGGGAGAGGTAATTATCAATTATCAATTATCAATTATCAATTATTGAACTCCTGTCTCCTGTCTCCTGTCTCCTGACTCCTTGCTAAATTTATGAAGATATGATTGGGGGTTCTATAAGGACTAATAAAAGTTAAAGTTATCTTTTCTGTGACGACTTTAATACCCTACTGTTTATACCGTGCTGAAAATTGTTTGGGGTTTGTAGACACAAAGTGGCGTGTCGAAGACTATCCATAAGCAATTTTTCCTTCTGCCTTCTGCCTTCTGCCTTCTGCCTTCTGCCTTCTGCCTTCTGCCTTCTGCCTTCTGCCTTCTGCCTTTTTCAAAGATAGCAGTAATCTTGAGAGATAGGGGAAGAATATATAGTAACTGCCATTATTACTCTTGACTTATGGAATATTTAAAACAATGGGATATCAATACTCAACCTTATTCCTTCTCTCCTAGATAAGTAAAGCGTTCTTCTTTTTTACTTCTGCTATACATTCCATAAATCACTAAATCTTATCAGTAAATATAGGGAGTTTAAATCATTTTGTACATAACCAGTGGAGGAGCGAAAATTACCTGAGTTCTGAATTTAGCTTTGAGAATCTGCTTCAGAATTATATTTGACTTTTTCCCAGATAATAGTAGCTAGGAAACATAACATCATTAAGTAAAGTGGTACGCCTATCATCATCTATACTCCTAATTTTTATTCTAGTTAGTGTGTTTTTTATTGTTTGGGAATAAATTATCAATTCATTTTTGAGAGGAAGTTTATTAAGCATTTCCTAAAAAAAATAAAAATACTCCTAATATTAATTATGACATAGTTTGATCTGATTGTCATCCGAATAGCAAAAATTGAGATTTGCTGAAGAGAAATTTATTTATAACATATAGAAGCAAAATAGATATCTACTTAGTCAATATTTCAGTTGTATATACTTATCAGTAATTACACTTTATTAGTAGTTATTTTCAGCTACTTAAAAATAACTTCAATATAAGAATTAGGATTCTCGGCAACCCAACCAAAAGGAGAATTATATCTAATTTCAAAATGAAGATGAGCTTCTTCAAAATCAGGTTTTCCTGTCTGACCAACTGTACCTAAAAGTTCTGCCTGTGCAATTTTTTGACCAGTTTTAACATTGATAGAATCTAAATGGGCATAACGAGTTTGTTTACCAGCAGCGTGATTAATTACTACTAAATTGCCATAATTACCTTGTTTTCCAGCAAATGCTACTATCCCTTCTCCTACCGAAAAAACTGATGTACCATTATTAGCAATTAAGTCTAAACCACTATGAAAAACCACTTGATTTTTAATCGGATGTAGTAACCAACCATAACCTAAAATCACCCTAGTTTCAAAAGGTAAAGGATAACCTTTTAATGAAGAAATTTGTGGGGGTGCTTTTTGCCCTGGAGACCAATTTACTCCTGGTAAAAAAACCACTTCTGGTGTCTGTTGTTCTAGTGTTTGTGGGCAACCATTAACTTCATATAATGTATCAGCACGGATATTATAATTTTCTGCAACATTTTTCCAAGTTGTGCCAGTAGGTACTTTCACGGCGATCCCATTATAGGGAGGAATAATTATCTCAGTACCTACGGTTGGTCGATCTTTTTGTAGCACTCGATTAAATGCTAACAGGGTTGGAGGAATTAGGTTGTATTTTTGAGCAATAGTTTCAATGGTTTCTCCAGTGGTAATGGTATGACGTTGGAGACGAGATAAAGCTGGTGGAGGACAAACTTCTTTTGCTTCTTCTGAAATGGAAGGAGTAGGAATTTTCATAGGTCGAGATTGAGCATTTGCCTGCATTAATAAAAGTGGATTGATGAAGCACAATAATGTAGTTAAAAGGTAAAGGTAGGATTGAGAAGTCATTTCAGTTATCAGTTATCAGTTATCAGTACTTCCTGTAATAGGGAGGCTACGAAAATAGGAATTCTCTTTCTTTTATGCCCTAAAAAGGGGAAGCTATTGACCTTATTTTTCGGTCATAAGCAATATTGGCGTTGGTAAAGCGCGTGTATGATATTAATCTTAATTACTTAGGAGTCAGGAGTCAGTCCTCAGGAGTCAGGAGGGAAGAAAGAGGAATAGAAGGAGAAAGTTTTTTGTTTGGGTAAAGGTCATGGACTTCTATCGCGCTCTTATCCGGACATGGTATCATACCTCAAATTACCAACGCCGCAATATTAAGTAGAAAAAAAATAGTTACCAGCTTGATAATAGCCTTTTATTAGAAACTTTTTCTGCTCGACAATTTTTGTCTTAGGGAAAAACGCGGAATGACATTTTTGATAATTAGCACGCCAGTAGCTTATTAATTCTTCTGATGTTTACCGAATAATTAAGGTAAAAACCCTCTCTTTCAAGGAGAAACAGCTCCAATCGAACAAGAAAAGAAAATTTTTTCATGATTAGTCAATCCTCTCCTTGAAAAGAAGAGGTAATTATTAATTATTAATTATTAATTATTAATTGTTGAATTCTCCCCCACTCAAGAATGTGCAATAACTCCTACTATTGCGTGGTAAATTGCCTGTGTATTAGGGTCGTCTGCAAACAAACAATAGTTGTCAACGTCAGAGTAGCTTGCTTTACCAGTTGCAATATATTTTTCTGTAAGCTGCATTGCAGACATTTTCATCATTTTTGCTATTTCTGATCGCCCTGGAGAAACAGGAGCATCATTTTCTACGGATAACTTTTGCCAATCATACTTTTGCAATATCTCTGGTAACTTCCCTCCTAAAGCATAATCTGTTCCTCTATCTGCAAACATTTTTTCAATAGCAAAATTGACTTGCTTAACTGACTGACACATTTGACTATCTCCCGCAATAGCTTTAGCTACAGAAAAATCTGGCTCTTCAATGACTAACCATCCACCGGGTTTGAGCAAATCTACCATTTTTGATAAGGCAAGTTGAAAGTCTTGAATATGGATGAGAAGACAACGTGCATGAATTAAGTCAAAAGATTGACTTTCCAGTGCAAGATGGCAAAAGTCTGCTTCTAAAACTTCAATGTTAGGCGATTTAATTTTTGCTAAAAAACGAGTATCTAAGTCAACGGCAACAACCTTTCCACTTTTTCCAACAACTGTTGCGAGCCATTTAGCGATCGCTCCTGCTCCTGCTCCTACTTCCAGACATTGCCATTTTTCTGTAATTCCAGTTGCTAAAATTCGTTCACGAGTTTTTGGGTCAAAAATTTGTTCGATCGCCTGTAGTCTTTCTAATTCTTTGAGATTTTGAGTATTGCTAAAAATATAGTCTGTAGACGCTGACATCTATAAAAATACCCCCTTCTATCGCTGGCTAATTACTTATATTTCCAACAACATAAGAGGGTATGCAATTAAGATGTTCAAAAACTTAGAATTATTTAAAACTCTTTTACCTATAAATTGAAATGATTGATACAATTTTGGTTGTCCAAGGGCCTGAACTAAAATCTGTGAAGCGCGGTCTTACCCCTGAGTTATCTCAGCCTAAATTATTGTCTTTGCCTATAGGTGCTGCATCTGTTACTCGCTATTTGAATAACTGGCAAAAAAGACAAGATTTTTCCTCCCATCAACCTTCTACAATATTGGTTATGGGATTATGTGGTAGTTTATCTGGTCAATATCAACCTGGAGATGTGGTTATTTATAATGAGTGTGTTGAATATATTGAAGAAGGAAGAGGGAAGAAGGAAGAGGGAAGAGAGAAGAAGGAAGGAAAAGAGAAGAAGTGGATGGGGACTCAAATTCCAACCAGTTGTAAACACCATATAGATGGCAGTGTATTAAATCCAAAATCAAAAGATTATTCTCAGTTACTCCGGCAAAAGTGCGATAGTGTTTTAACAGCTAAGTTACAAACATATTTAAAAGGAAAAGCTTCTTTAGTAACGGGTTTAACTAGCGATCGCTTCATCTATAAGGCGCAGGAAAAACAAATATTGGGAAAAAATACTGGTGCAGAAGTAGTAGATATGGAAGGTTTTGCAATTCTCAATTTCTTTGCTAACCTCTCTGTCTCCGTGGCGATGGTGAGAGTGGTCAGCGATGACTGTTACCATGACCTTCCCAATATCTCTTCTGCTCTGACATCATCTGGAAGTTTGCAACCTTTAGCATTGGCGAACACTATGTTTCGCCAACCACTGCCTGCTTTCCAACTTATTCGAGGTAGTATTCAAGGATTAAAAGTATTGCAGGAGGTTACAAGTTGTCTTTTTAGTGATTAAAAATAATTAGGCAATTATTCTGGGACCATCCTATTTTCTGTTCTTTTTCAAACTGATTTAGTAGTCGTGTTATAGTAACGCGACTGGTACCAATAATTTCAGCTAATTCTTGATGAGTTAACCTCATATCCAATATTTTTCCCTCTGGCAGTTGATTACCAAATCTATCGGTCAACCATTTTAATAATCTCAACAGTCGCAATTTGATTTTTCTAGAATGAATAATTCTTAGTAACTCTTGAGTTTTTTGAATGTGAGAAAGCATTACTTCTTGGGTATAGAAATAACCCCTTGGTAAAATACTTGCTTCTACAATAGTTAAACATTCAACTTGATAAGGATAAGATGGAAATAGAGGTTGACCAACGATGTCTCCTTGACCCCAAAATCCTAAAGTGATCGTATTTTCTTCTTCATTTTTGCTAAGAGTGCGAACCACCCCAGCATCTATTCGCCATAATAATATATCTGTTAATGGTATTAATTGGCGACGTTTAAATTGATGCTGCTTCAGTTTTTGGGGTTTAGTAATTACTGAATTTAAGCTCATAATTATTCTCCTATTTATTTGTGCTGAAAATTCCCGGATTTGACTAAGCAAAATTTGCTGTTAAATTTATCAAAACAAAGAGTAATATAAAATCAGGTTATACATTAATCGCAAAATTAATTCATCTTATAGCGCGTAGCACTAGGGAATAGGGAACAGGGAATAGCTAGCTGTAAAAGGTTTTTCCTGCGGAATCCGTCAGGAAACAGGATTGAAAAATTTCTTAGCAAACATAATTTTGAATTCTCCTTCTAAGATAATTAAGTTAATAACTGAGATCATGTCCGTTTGTATAGTTTGTGTAAACCCAACCATGAATATATGAATATATATAGGAAATTTAAGTTTTTTCTTGCTCTTAACTTAAGTCTTCCTTCCTCTTCCCTCTTCCTTACCTTAGCTATACAATACCGATGCTACCGGACATGATATGATAGCTCAATGCTGAGTGCTGAATGCTGAGTGCTGAATGCTTACTAATATTGTGAATTAGATTTACATTGTTGTAAGATTGGTTTTGCTAGATAATTATTTGGTTCATAATCACTACAATTTAGAGCTGTTTCGGTGAGAGCATTATAAGGATGTACCGTACATTTCAAACGATAATCTCCTGTGAAAAAGATACAGCGACTACAAGGAATTTGATGCAGTCGTTTAACATAGGTTATTCCTTGCTGAAAGGTCAAATAAAAATTCCGCAAACCTATAGTAATTAATGATAGAAGACCCATCATAAAAATGATATGACCTAGATTTTGAAGTAGATATTCTGGAATCAAATTAATCATAGTTTTAACTCTATTCTGAATTAATAATTTGGGAAAAATTACTAATTATATTTAGTCGTATATAGCAATTATCATACTTGTGAGGTACACAATTCTGGGTTTTAGGCAACATATCATCTGGCAACAGGGAAATACAAATAAAAAAGATAACTGTACCTCGCTAACCTGAGAAACGCTATAACTAGGAAAAAAGTTAAGAGATTGCTAACTATTTACTTACGGTTTTTTCAAAATAAATAAAACACTTATTTTTCTGAAAAATCAGCCAATAATTAGCAATAATAATTTGCGCTCTAGTTATTTGACTAATATCAAATTTTACTCGCTACTACTTCCTGAGTTATATCCGATAAAACCAGTGCATTATTCTGCCAAAATTCTAGCAGTGCTTGTGCTACATTTAGAGGATAAAAATGATGGAAAAAATAACCACCTTCAGGACATTCCCAAATCCGGTCTCCGGGTTTTAAAAATGGTTGCCATCCTCCAATTAAATTAGGATCGATAATCGGATCGTCATTGCCACCACATACCATTAAAGGTACAGGAACTCCTCTAGGAACCATACTTTGGCGTTTTAACAATGAGTGAGGTGATGGAGATAAATCTAAATCTCTCTCCAATATCCTGATTAAATTTTGAGTATTTCTTTTATCTTGTTCGCCAAATAAACTTTGCACCATATTAATCAAAATTGTTTGGCGACTACAAGGTAAAAGATGGCGATGTACATAATAATGTGCTTGCCAATCAATTGTAGGATGAACGCCGACAGATAATAAAGTTAAAGACTTCACTCTTTCTGGGTATTTACGAGCATATATTAACCCTACTAATCCACTTGTGCTATGACCTATAAGATGAATAGGTTTATTCAAAGATTTGAGATAATCATGGAGTAATGTTACAGCTACGTCTAGAGTACAAGGTTCATCAGCAGTTTGAAAATAATCCCATTCAGCAATTAATACTTTTCTTGATAGGTAATTAATCAATCGTCGGTCAAAAACTTGTAGACTAGGACTGGTCTTTAACCACAATACGTCTGGAATCTTAGACATTGCTTTTCATTCTCCTAAGTTATCAAGATAATAATTAGTAAATAGTATCTTTAAGTACAAAATAATTGTGCAGAAGCAAGAAGGTAATTTCAGGAGTAGGTGTTGAGAGTTTCATAGTAAGCATTCAGCTATTAGCGGTCAGCACTTCAGCATTTCCTACTGAAATTTCATAGATTCAAGCTGGTGTCAGTAGTTAGTAGGAAAAATCAAGAGAAATAATTAAATGAAATACTAAAATTTTGCTACATATGCCTCTATCTATTAAAAGCAAGAATTGAGAATATTTTCTATAGCATTATTTTTCACATTTCATATTAATTAGTGGTGGGTCTTAATTTCCTACTAGCTAATTAAATACCAGAAATATATGATTTAATGTTGCTCTCAAACTTACTCCCGAAATCTGCGAGTTGTACAGAATTCAATTCAGAAATGATGACGGGGGTGACTTCTGAATTTTTTCTTAGTTAAATTTGTTAAATTCTCTTTTTCCCTCTAGCTTTCTTCCTTCTGTCGAGCATTGATATATTTAGAAAATCAGGTAGATTTTCATCAATCAATACAGTTTCGTAAATTACCCTCTGAATTAAATCAGACTAAATCTCAAAATCTATTTTGAGTTGTGCTACCCATTTTTTGATACGTTCTTCTGTAAGTTCAGCTTGATTATCTTCATCAAGAGCTAAACCTATAAATTTACCGTTTTTGACAGCTTTAGATTCAGTATGCTCATAGCCATCTGTTGACCAATGTCCAACTGTTTTCCCACCCAAACTAGAGATTTTTTCTTCTAAAATACCCATGGCATCTTGAAAGTTGTCAGCATATCCTATTTGGTCGCCGGTGCCAAAATAGGCTACTGTTTTACCATTAAAATCAATATTGTCTAGCTCATCAAAAAAACCTTCCCAATCACTTTGTAGTTCACCAATATTCCAGGTTGGACTAGCAATTATAATGTTTTGATAACCATCAAAATCTTCGGTATTTACCTCATCCATATTATGGATAGTAACCACATCGTCTCCACCAAATTCTTCCTGAACCATCTCTGCTGTTGATTCAGTTTTTCCTGTTGTACTACCGACAAAAAGACCAATTTTTGACATTTTTTACCTCACTTGTAATCATTTATCTTAATGGTAGTTAGATGTTACTAACTTTTAGCAGTTCAAGTTATTGAATTAGAATTAGTCAATATCTAATTCATCACAATAACCAGACCAATCACTTTGTAATCGATCCAAATTATTGTTGGCGTTGATTGTTTGATTTTGCCCATTAGTTTCTCCTACTAAATATTTATTCTGGTTTTTTTGATTACCATTTTTGTTGACTTTTCTGACTTTCCATGAAGCTAGTTTTCGTGAATTTTGCATTTGTTTTGATTTCCTATATTTATTTTATTTCTGAAATTAAGTTCCTGAAATTAACTTGAGTAATTCATACTTTATATGTAGCTAAATATTATTCAAATTACCATTAATTCTGATTGTTTATTTCTGATAATGATGGGATGAAATAACTTGACAAAATTTTAATTATTATAGGACTTACGTAGTAGAACGTATTTCCGTCATTGCGACCGATAGGATTTGCGGAACAGTCCGGAACGGATAGCAATCTCAAACGCTATTTTTTCGTACCTCGTGCGTAACTCCTGTATTATTGAACAGGTAACAAATAATCAAGGTATAGTCGTTTGCGTGTAAGTTAGCGACTGAAAATAGCACAAAAAAAATAAATAAATATATAGACCACTTATTCAGAGGTTAGGCAGTAGGCAGTAGGAGAATGGTTTGACCACTGTAGTCTATCTCCGCTATAAAGCAATATCTATTAAATTGTTGGGCGTTGCTGATTCTGGGTATGATGCAAGCCCCCCAATTTTGGGGGGAATAAAAATCTAAAAGTCCCCCAATTTTGGGGGATGCGCGGGAGCTTGACCAGAACCAAACAATTGCCCATTCATACTTCAATTCAGCAACGCCATTAAATTGTTGAGTATTCAAGCTGCATATTTTACTATTGGATAAAATAGCGATCACCATTTATCTACAAGTATTTAATCCATCATAGTTCTTTAAAAATATGCAATTTAGATACCTTAGAGCTTACTGTACTCAGAAAAGATGAGAAAAAATATCAATAAATTGCGAAAAATATTTGTAAGTAAAAGTCTTAATACACAATATGTTCAATCCTCAGTATTGTAAGTGGAGATTTTACTCAAACTAATGAGAAATATTTCTATTAATATTAACTCACAACCTAAGTGAAGTTGTCAAGCCTAAAAACAAAATTTTTTCCACTTGATATCAAGAAAACTCAAAAGCATTTACTTCAGAAGGAAACAAGTAAGCTTGCAAGGAAAAAAAAAGCAGTGTTCATTGCTCAAACAGCGAATATGATGTTTGCTGATAACTACCGACTGCCGACTACCGACTACTGACTACTGAATATCGACTACTGACTATGAAAACTATAGCGCTACGCAAATATGGCGCAGACATTCCTCTATATCCCTGTTCCCTGTTTCCTGAAAAACTTTGATTACCGAATAATTAAGGTAAAAATCCTCTCACTCGCTGTGGAGAAACAGTGGTCGATCTTCGGAGCTTCTCGTAGAATGGGATGGCGCAGGAAACCTGCACCATATCCATGAGACCAAGAGAAGAAAAAAACTTCCTTTAAGTCAATCAATTCCATTTTCCAGGAGAGGTAATTGTTAATTAGGGTTTGCTTGTGGAAAGTCTTTTTGCTGGGGTAGGAGACAGGAGACAACCCACCCCTCGCCCCTCCCCCTCCCTGGAGGGGAAGACAGGAGAAATGGATTGGGAGCGAGGAGGTAGTCGGAAGAATTAATTCTCCCAAGATTTTTCTGCCCAACTATGAGCCTAAAATACGCTCCATGCATGAGCATTTTAGACGTGATACCAGGCACTGCAATTCGACCCCAAAAAGGCACTTGTCTTTATATGTCAATGCTTTTAGATTTAATCAGCAAGGCCTAATTATTAATTATTAATTATTAATTGTTGAAAGGAGCCAGATCCTCAGGCCAAAGCAAAAAGAATATCCTGATTCCTGACTCCTGACTTCTAGGCGTTAGTTGTTAAGACTCAGTAACACCATTCAAAGCATTTTCAACACGCTTAAAGTCAAAACCCATAGCTCGCAGAGCGTGCCACAGATGACCTTGAAGGAAGAAGAAAGCTAAGAAGAAATGCGCATTAGCTAACCAACAACGAGCAGTATGAGCGCCTAAAGGCAACTCTAAAGTATCAGCAAAATAGGGAGTAATCCCAAGCTTAATATCCAGAACAGGGCCATAAAACTCTACAGGATAAGCTAAAGTATTAACGGCACAGAAATAAGCCGCAACAAATCCTGCTAGAGCGATCCCACCTAGAGAGTAAGAAAGAATTGCTTCGCCAGAGAATATTAAAACCCGTTTTGCCCAAGGAAGGGGTTCTTTGATAATGTGCCAAAGGCCACCTAAAACTAGAAGAAATCCCACATAAACGTGACCTCCAACTAAATCTTCTAAGTTATCAACACTGGCAAAATGAGTTTGATACCCATATATTACTAACGGGTCAAGAGTGGGATTAGTTACTAAATGTACAGTTTGAGTTGCAGCATCATAAAGTCCACCAAAATACATAGCTTTGGCTACTAATAATAGAGCGCCAAATCCTAAAAAAAGTAGGTGATGACCTAAGATTATTCCTAGCTGTTTTGGGTCATCCCATTCAAAGTGAAATTTCTTAGCTCCACCTGTTGTATCCTTTAAATCTTCTGGAGCTTTAAAAGTATGAAAAAGTGCCCCTGCACCTAAGACTGCTGATGAGATTAGATGTACAACACCAATGACAAAATAGGGATAAGTATCTACAACTTCTCCACCGTTACCGATGCCTAAACCTAAAGTTGCGAGGTGTGGCAGTAAAATTAAGCCCTGTTCTCCCATAGGTAAATTAGGGGAATATCGAGAAATTTCAAACAGAGTAAATGCTCCTGCCCAAAAGGTAATTAGAGCTGCTTGACCTGCGTGAGCAGCTATGAATAAACCAGATAGTTTAGCGAAGCGAGCATTACCAGCCCACCAATCGTATTTAACCTCTGCTGTATCATAAGTTTGCATGGTTTTGTTTCCTTGGATTATAGTCCGATAGGCAATTGTTATGGCAACAATTACTACTATTTTTTATACAGCAGTTATTGCCTGCTTGTATAAAAATATATTATACATATAAAATAAAAAAAAGTATGATTAATTACTTTTTTAAAAAAAATGATTGAAGAGTCTTTTTGAAAAAAAAATTAACCTAATTTTGCTCAATAATTTTTATAACTAATAATGCTTAGGCAGTTATGCTTAAGATAGCTATTAATAGATTATTGTCTACTAAATATGCAAATTAAACTACTGATAAAGCAGATATTGAACAGTAATAATTATCTATTTTTAACAGATAAAATTGGTTGACAATCTATCAGAAAATCTCACCATTTTTGGTAAAACTTTCTCTCATAAAGTCAACAACTATGGCAGTATGAAATCGGAGACTGCCATAGCATAAATTCTAATTTTGTGTCCGCTAAGTCACTAATTTGAGCAGATGGCAGTAGTGGAAATGCGATCGCTCATCTCAGTAATGACTCAGCTCTATTCTGTATTGCTGAAATGAGTGGAAGGTTCTAATTGTGATATCATGTTCTTAATCAAAATACATAGCTTTGGCCACTAATTACAGTGGTCATTTTTTTTGCTTCTGGACTAGAGTAAGTTTGAATACTTTTTTCAGATGTCCAGATTGATAGTTATGGCCTTTTACCTCTTGTTAGAGAGGATATTACATACTTATTGCAACTAATATTCAATAAATTTCTGGATTTGTCAAGAGTTTTTTGATATTCTTTATCATTAATTTTTTTGGTTTTACCAGAGTGAAATCTTAAGAATGCCTAAAATTCATGGAATAAAACTCTTTGATTTTGCTACTACGAATCGTTGATACAAAATTCATCTCAAATAAATCCCCGAAAAGTATTGACAAAGCTTGTCATTAACTTCATAATATGAATTACATTGCTTATGGTGTTCTTCTCTCTGGTAGGACAATGGAGTCCCTCAGTCATACTGAAAATATTTACAGCTTGACTGGAAAGCAATTAGGGACTCTTTTTATTTGCCATTCTCCACAACTTACAGCAGTTTTCATTTAAATAGACCACAGTAGGGACGTTCCATGGAAGGTCACTACAAGTATTATTGTTTTGGGCGTTGGTGAAAAGAGGTATGACATCATGTCCGAAGGCAATCGTTTGTGTAAAAGTTAGCGTGGATATCTACAGGGAATTTAAGTTTTTTTCTTGTCTTAAGCCTTCCGGAGCTGTTGCCTTCCGGAGCTGTTGCCTGCGCACAGCGCTATAGTCAGCTGTAGCGGATATAGAACCCCCGATCGTATCTTCATAAATATCAAGTTTTTTTAGCTAGGAGACAGGAGACAACCCACCCCTAACCCCTCCTGGGAGGGGAAAGACAGGAGACAGGAGGGAAGATGTGGGTTCGTGATCATACAAAAAATTCAATACTTCTTCATATGATTTTTCCTCACTCATTGATGCGCGAAAAGACTTGACTACCATAATTATATAGCTATCAAATGGGTTCTATAGAATTTTACGGATTCAGAAGACAGTTAGAGTACAAGTGTCAGTTAAATGGTTCTGAACTAATTGTAGTTGACATATGGTTTGCCAGTACCAAAACTTGCTCTAAATGCGCAAATGTCAAAGATATGCCATTGCTATAGCAGTCGAAGCAAAGGTTAGGACAGATAAAAAGCTTAAAACTCAGATAACGTAATACTTTTCCTTCTTCCTTCTTCCCTCTTCCTTCTTTCTTCTGCTATAACTGAGAACTTATGATTCCCCGGAGTTATGAAGATACGATCAGGGGTTCTATAGTACGAAATTAAGTACTGAGAAAAACATGGCGGTGGTAGAAATTGCCGATAATGGTCAAGGAATGAGCGAAAAAGTGCACTCAAAAATATTCAAGCAGGGACTTACAACTAAAGGGGTGGGCAAAGGAACAGGGTTAGGACTGGCGATCACGTGGCAAATTATCGTAGAAAAACATGGCGGAACAATAACCTTTGAGTCAGAATTAGAGAAACGCACAGAATTTATTATTTCTCTTCCTTTGATTTAAAATGATATCATGTTTGGTAGCATTGGTATTGTAAGCGCGAAGGTAAGGAAGAAGGAAGAAGGAAGAAGGAAGAAGGAAGAGGGAGGAAGGCTATTGAGCAAGAAAAAAACTTAAATTTCCTGTAGATATTCACTCTTGGGTTTACACAAACTATACCAACAGACATGATATAATTTATTGAATGGAAGAGAAAAAAGCGATTGCTCACTCTCCTATTTTTTTTAATGTTAAACGATCAAAAAAATTAGTCACTTTTTTTCCTCTTATTTCAATTTGATTCACTTTTATATTATAATACTATTATCAAATTAATTCATACTCACTTAACTAAAACTATCTATAATATGCAACTTAAAACCATTTGGCAATTAGGTAGCAATAATCCAGAAAACCCAAATAACCTAGACACTATCGGTCAATGGTGGGCAGCCATAGCTGACAAAGAAATCACCTGGCGACAGCGACTTATTCCTGCTAGTGGTGATCTTACAGAACTTGATTGGGAACCTCAAAGATTTGATGAAATATTTGAGATAGCTAAACCAGAAATTCGCGGTATCACTCTTTATTGGCAAAAACCAAACTCTACGACAGAAAGCAATACAACTGTTCAAAAGCTAGAATTACACCATACTCGTCAGGAATTATATATTTTTCCTAAATCTCAACAACAACTGGTAATTAGAGTCGCATTGCCAGAAGTAAAATATCAAAGAATTGAAATTAATAATCCTGAAGTTTTAGTCGAAAAAAATATTCTCTTATTTCAGGATGCAACGCAGTTATTAGAAGTACAAATTAAACTAACACCAGAACAGTTAAATCAATTGAAGGAAAAACTTAAATAAAATGACTAATAATACTCATGAAATTATCGGTGTACAGCAAACAACTTGTTGTATTGTTGGTGGCGGACCAGCAGGAGTTGTATTAGGATTATTGTTAGCACGTCAAGGTATCTCAGTCACTCTCCTGGAATTACATCAAGACTTTGATCGCGATTTTCGAGGAGATACTATTCATCCTTCCGTAATGGAAATAATGGCACAAATAGGTTTAGCAGACCGTTTGTTAGAGTTACCCCATTCCAAAGCTCGCACACTCAAGTTAAATTCTACCAATGGTGACATTGCTCTGACTGACTTCAGTCGCTTAAAAACTGCATATCCCTATATTACTATCCTCCCACAAGCGAAATTTTTAGATTTTATTGCTACTGAGGCGCAACAGTATCCCAATTTTAATTTAATTATGGGTGCAAACGTACAGGAAATTATTGAAGAAGATGGAGTAGTGCGTGGGGTGCGCTATCGGGGTCATGGAGGTTGGCACGAAGTTCGAGCATTATTAACAGTGGGAGCGGATGGTCGTTTCTCTCGAATGCGTCAGTTAGCGGGTTTTGAACCGATTAAAACTTCTCCACCAATGGATGTAATGTGGTTTCGTTTGCCACGCAAGTCAGAGGATACTTCTGGTTTATCAGGTCGTGTGAGTAATGGTAAGATGATAGTTTTGCTAGACCGTTCAGATTTCTGGCAAGTAGCTTATATGATTTCTAAGGGTGCTTTTGCACAACTGCGCACTGCTGGTATAGATTTTTTGCGAAAGTCTTTGGTTGAGTTAGTACCAGAATTTAGCGATCGCTCCCATCTACTGGAAGATTGGTCTAATATTGCTTTTCTATCTGTGGAGTCGAGTCGTCTTCCTAAATGGTATCTACCGGGTTTACTGTTCATCGGCGATGCCGCTCATGTCATGTCTCCTGTAGCTGGGGTTGGTATTAACTATGCTATTCAAGATGCAGTTGTAGCAACAAATGTTCTTAGTGAACCGCTAAAACGTGGTAGTTGGCATTTGTGGGATTTGGCAGAGGTGCAGCGCCAACGGGAGTTTCCCACCAGAGTTATTCAATGGTTTCAGGAGTTAGCTCAAAAACGAATTATTGCTCGTGCGTTGAATCAAAATCAGCAGTTTACTATTCCTGCTTTTTTGCAGTTGCCTGTGTTGCGGGATATTCCGCCACGGTTGATTGCATTTGGAATTTCACCTGTGCGTTTGAATAGTTGAATTTAATGATTAGATTGTTTGAGTAGCAGCTTTTGAACATATTCAAGCAACGGCGTTGCTGATTCTGGGTATGATGCAAGCCCCCCTAATCCCCCAATTTTGGGGGGAATAAAACTCTAAAAGTCCCCCATTGTTTGGGGATGCGCGGGGGCTTGACCAGAACCAAACAATCGCGCATTCATACTTCAATTAAGCAACGCCCAAACAACTACTAAGATAATGTTAGCCGATCACCTTTTTATTCATAACTTTTTATTCTCCTAATACCATTTCTCCATGAAATAGCACTTAATATAAAGATAAGAATAATTAGGGTTTGCTGAATAAATTTTTTGATCATTTTTCCCTAACCGTCGATTACTTTGTGATTTTCAGGTTCTAATTTTAGAATAGCGTCAATAGTTGACCAGTCAATATATGTCATAATAATAAAATTATAGTAACCTTTTAGAGATTATTTGTGAGTGATTTAACCATTATCGAAATTGTTGAAGCTGATATTATTGATTCTACAATTAAAGTAGGAAGTGGGTGTGAATGGAGAGGAAAAGGAAAAGAACCTCAGTGGAATAATCCTAAATCAACTAAAGCTTATGATCATATTATTCGCCATCATGGAGCTAAATTAAATCCTACTAATTTACAAGGTAGAGCATCCAGTACTAAGAAAGATCAAGGACAGTGGTTAAACGATCAAGATTGGCTACAAGCAGAAAAATTAATGCCAAAGTATTATGGGTACTATATCATTAAATTTAATCGTCCTATTGGTAGAGTTTATCATGATGATGGAAGGATTAGTGAAAATGTAGTTTATGCGGAAATTGGCAGAAATTCAGATGGAACAATTAAGTATGCTTATCCTATTGTTGAGCCTAAAACAAACTATAAATAAGAGGTCAAAATGAATAAAATTAAGCAATTTAAACTAAGATTAGGTGATAAAAATATAGAAAATTTTACTACTCCTCCTGATGATCCTTTAGGGGAGTTATCTGACTTTGAATTAGGGTTAAGGAAGTTTTGTTATGAGTTTAATCGTCAAGTTATTGTAGAAATTGGGCAAACTAAGTTTAAGGTATTTTTAGATCCTGATATTTGTATCTTATTGGAGGATAGATTCACTGAACAAATAGGAGAGTTAGAACATGATCAAATCATGGGTTTAGATTTCGTTGAAAGTTATTGGTGTAGAATAAAGTTTGTTCCTGTTGATAGGCAAATTAAATGTTATTTAAAAGAGCTTAATTATTATTCTCAGGAATCATTAATTATATTGAATAAACAACAGGTTTTGACTGAATTAAAGCAATTTTTGACTGAATTAATGAGTCTAGCAGTTAATCAAGGTTATATTAGTTTACAAGATAGGGATGAGTTTATTAAACCTGCTTTTGTTCAATCAGAAGTACTAAGATAGTCTTTCATTAATTGATAATGGATAATTGATAATGGATAATATCATGTTCGGATAATCAGTTATAAAAAAACTTTATCCCTTTTAACCCTTTCTTCCCTTCTGCCTCCTGCCTCCAGCATAGCTGCCTTCCTTCCTCAAAAGTGTAAGTATTCAACCGAACATGATATAATTGATAATTACCTCTGGTTAAAACCGTCCTTAATTGAATATAAGGAAACATTATTTCTTCTCTTGGTTGATTGGATATGGTTAGGGAACCCATCCATCCCTCAACCGCTTTTTTTTCCTTAAAAGGGGAGGCTTCAAGGCGCGAATTATTTAATTATTAATTATTAATTATTCGGTAAGCATTTCCTCCGGAATGCTGGGCAAACAGCGGTCAGCTATTAGCTAGCCTCCTAGGTCGGAAATGCGTTAACAGCTATTAATTTTGGGGAAGGTAAAACCAATTTAGAACTTGAGAAAAAATAAAAAGTGACTGCTAAAATCCCAGGACAAAACCTGAGAAATAATTAGGGTTTGCTGAAAAGGTCTTTTAGTAGGGGTAGGAAACAGGAGAAATGAGAATTTAGAGGAGGTAGAAGTAAGAATTGTCCCTTGATTGTTCTGCCCAACTATGCGCCTAATATCATGTCCGGTTGAATACTTATTATTAAGATAGTAGGGGAGCGGGGGAGTAGGGGAGTAGGGAAAATAGAAAGATTTATTGTTTAAGCACTCGTGATAAGTTTTTTCATCACGCTCTTATCCAGACATGATATAAAATACTAATTTTTTGAGCTTTTTAGACTGAAATAGGCGCACTTTTTTCGACTCCAAAAAGGCTAAAGTCTTTATCTGTAAATATGTTGATAATTAATCAGCAAGCCCTAATTATTTTTTATATCCTATCAAATGATTAAATTGAATGTGATTTGGAGAGCTAATTTTTAACATATTTTCTGGAGTATCGTGGATCTTAGCTTTAGATTCATATCGTGTTTTACTCTTAGGAATTTTGATATTCTTAATACTGACAAAACGGTATTTGTAATTATCAAGAAAATCTCGTTTCTCCCAAAATGATTTACCAATTTCTTGACAATATTCAACAAAACACTTCGCCCCTTTGAGTTGCTGGATAATCTCTTTTTCTTTAGATGTCTTTTTTCCTCCCTTCATTTCAATAAAGACGATAAATTTTCCTTTTTCGATAATATCGGCAATAATGGCAAAGTCTGCACGTTTGCATTCACCCCGATTTGCCTGGAAAATTGTAGTTGGTGCGCTAAAAGTATCCACTTTAATCACGATAACTTCATCATCATTTGGCATTCCATAAATAGTTACAGTGTAGCTATCACAATCTTCTGTGAGTTTGACAATGTTCTTCTGATATTCAGATTCTAATACTACTGTAGCTCTCGGTTGAATCATCTTTTTAAGGATAACAATATCCGAATCAACCATTAATCTTCGCCCCAAGCGATCGCTTCCTGAATTCGATTCATATCTTCAATAGTTGTATCAAAACTACGAGCTTCAATACCCATTTCGGGGTCAATATTTGCTAACATCAGAGTTTTACACTTAGTTTCTCTTTTCTTACCTTCTAGTTGAATAGATTTTTCTTCCGCAATATACATCTTACAGCGGTTTTCATTTGGGTAGACCACAGTAGGGGCGATTTCCTACGGAATGCTCCGCAAACGCGAATCGCCCCTACAAAGTTTTGCTTGTGAAGATGTGGTTCATCAAGAGCGAAAAGCGCTGTAATCTTTTCAGCAGATATTAATTCTTCTGTTTGATAACCCTCTTCCTCAGCAATGCGTTTAAGATGAGGTTTATCGTGATTCAGCATAATTAGTGTATTTAATTCTTTGATAATATAATCACTATGAGTAGTAATAAAAACCTTGATTCCCAGATTAATAAGTCGAGCAAATAGTCGAGCAACACGACGCTGGTTTTCAGGATGTAGGTTTAACTATGGTTCATCTACCATGAGTAAGTCCCCTGGTTGAGCTTCGTGTTTTAGATAAAAACCAATATCTAGTAAAGAACGCACAGCGCCAGAACTTTCAAGCATAGACAGTTTTGGAGGTTGTTTCCCTTGTTTCGGTATATAATAAAGTTCGTCATTGGGAGTAACTGTATACTCACCTCCAATAATATCGGCGAAATCATTCAAAACTTCAGGATAGTCATTATAAAGAAAACTACGTTGTTTGGAAATTCTCTCTAGTTTCCTTGTAAACTCTACATTTTGTTCAACTGGAAGTGGATAATCTTGATATCCTTGAAATAAAAACTTTCCTAGATCGATCTTATCATCTGCCTGATTCATTTCTTCAAGCAAACGGTTGCGGGCAAAATTTAACTCTTTGCGAAAAATAGCAGCACCTGTTCTTTCTCCACTAGCGATGAAAGGTTTAGGAAAAAGTTGAGAAAAAACAATTTCTTTGAGAACGTCTGCAACAATATGCTTAATAAGATCAGTAGGAAATTTAACTTTTTCTTGTTCAACTAGAAGAGTCACGACTAATTCTGTACTATCATCATTTTTAGTAAGTGAAAAAAGTTCTCCACTTGGCAAACCGATGTTCTGCTCAAATTTCTTCTTCAAATTAATATCATTTATATTAACAGTGACATCAAATTTCGTTTTTTTGAATCGTTCAGGTGCTGCTGCAAAAATATTTGGTAATTGCTCAGTATATTCTTGACAACCTTTAGTAACAATTTTTTGAGTCTGTTCGATATATTCTTGTATATCAATACTAATTACACCTTCAGCAAATAATTGCTGAATTTGATTGTCTATATTAATAGAAAGCATCCGTTTCCAAGTATATAAAAATCCAAATAAAGCATAAGTAGCATAAGTCTTGCCAGTGTTGTTGCCACCACAAATAATCGTCATATCGGCAAGAGTAAATTCAGCTTGCTTTAATACACCAAGATTTTGGATTTTAATTTTCATTCTTTTAATTTCTACTGAATCTTTGAATTTAATGATTTGATGGTTTAAGTAATAGCACTTTTCCATCAGGTAAATTCAGATTTTCCGGTAATTTTTCTGGTAATTATGGTAAAGAATATATTTAAGGATTCAGTGGATAATTTAGCAGTTTTAAGAGAGGAGTTGCTATTTGCAAAACCTCCTCTTTTTGTACAAATGCTAGACCTAAACAGGAAATATAACTCGAACTATTTCACAGTATAACCACCATCTATTGCTAGGGAATGACCTGTAATAAAACTAGCCGCATCGGAACATAACCAAACAACAGCATTAGCTACTTCTTCTGGTTGACCAATACGACCAATAGGGTGTGCTGCTGCCATTTGTACTTTAGCTTCACTATCATCATCCTTGCCAAAAGCACGGTCAACCATATCTGTTTGAATTACACCAGGACAAACACTATTAATCCTAATACCCGCTTTTGCTTGTTCCAAAGCAACAGCTTTTGTTAACCCTATTACACCATGTTTACTAGCACAGTAAATTGAAACATTAGCAAAACCAGTTAACCCAAACATAGAAGCATTATTTACTATTGCACCCCCTCCATTTTTTAACATTTCGGGAATCTGATATTTCATTGATAACCAAACTCCTTTAAGATTGGTATCAATAATTTGATTCCAATTTTCTTCACTTTGTTCAATACTAGGTCCTAATATCCCTTCTGTACCTGCATTATTGAAGGCGTAATCTAAACGATTATAAGTATTAATTGTTTGATTAACTAAGTTTTCAACTTCAGTAGCTTGAGTAATATTTGTTTTCACAAAGATAGCTTCGCCACCTATTTCTTTAATCATTGCCACTGTTTCTTGACTTTCTCTTTCCCTACGACTGCCAATCACTACTTTTGCTCCTTTTTTAGCAAAAGCTAGGGCAGCAGCTCTACCAATACCTGAACTACCTCCTGTAATTAGAGTAATTTTGCCTTCAAATTCTTTAATCATATTCATTGCTTTTATTCCTTTAAAAACATGATCATTTTCAGACTTATCTTAGTATTTATAGTGGTTTTATTACATAAAAAAATCAAAAAACTTATCAATTTAAATTGTACATTTCAGTCTATTAATGAGCAAGCATTACACAAAAAATGCAGTCTAAAATACCTAATAGATTCTTGTCTAGATAATCACAATTAACTACTACTAAATATACTCCCACTGCTGATAAGTAGCAGCTTGACCACATTGCTGTTGATTTTCATCTAGAAGATTCCAGACGGTAACATCTGAAATCCAAAACCGTTTACCTGTGCTGGAAATACGAATCCCCCGATAACCACTAATATAACCTTGAGTTTTTACCTGAGTCAGTAATAGCTGGCGATCTTCTCGCTCTGGAAGTTCTGCTGTCTGACGAGAAGGGGTATGAGTCAACTCCTCCCAACTCATTTCCCATAAATCCAACGCTTGCTGATTACCATAATTGAAGATCGGGTTTTCTTCCATACCGTGAGAAACAACAATAAATGGAGCTTCCCACAATGCTTGAGCAATAAATTTTGGGGTTCCATCTATATCCAGCAGAGTTTTACCAGTCCAATATTTATAGCTCCATAACAGTCTTTGAGTATGGCGAATTATAGTTTCTTGTTTCCAGGGATATAAGATATTTTCAGTCATCGATCATTTTTCAACAGTTAATCATCAAGAATTCTATCTTGATTTTCTACCTTTTAAATTAGATTGCTCTTAAAATTTTACCTGTTAATTTGAATCAATAATTTATCTTGCTTTGTAATAAGGATGTATATCAATGCTACAACCACCATCTACAAAAAGAGTTTGCCCAGTAATATAACCTGCTTCTTCTGAAAAGAAAAAACCAATAGCTGCAGCTACTTCCGAAGGTTTACCAGCACGCTTCATTGGTATCCCACAAATTAAGCGCTTTTCCTCTTCACTTCCAGTTGGAAAAATGCGCCTACCAATTTCTGTTTCTATTCTCCCAGGAGCAACAGTATTAACAGTTATCCCACTTGACACAAACTCCAAAGCCCAAGTGCGAGCCAAACTAATCATTCCAGCTTTTGCTATTGTATAACTGGTGCGGTCTTGCGCTCCCAAAGCAGCAATACTAGAAATATTAACAATACGACCGTACTTTTTCGCCTTCATTGATGGCACCACTGCTTGAAAAGTTTGTATCGCAACACGCAAATTTAAGTCAATAACTGCCTCGAAATTATCCAGTTTTACCTCCTCTAGTGGTTGTGGGTGTACTATTCCTACATTATTGACTATTCCATCAAAAGAATATTGCTTGGTTAAATTAGCCAGAGTTTCCGTTGTAGCATCGCGATCGCTCAGATCCACTGTAAAGAATTCACCAGGAAAGGTCTTTTCAGGAGTGTGGCGCGCCAGGCCAATTACTAGATGTCCTTTTTGGGCCAGATATTCTGCTGTAGAGAAACCTATTCCCCGACTTGCTCCTGTAATTAGGGTTATATGTTGTTGTCTCATTTTATTTGAGAGTAAAATAATATTTATCAAAATAATATGGGTCGCGTAACCCCGCCTTTTAAGGCGCAATATTTTTGGAGAGTTGCTCACCCATCCCCGTTACAAAAATAACTTCTGTACTGGCGAACGGCCGCCCCTACTGACTTCTGACTTTGTTATCTTGCCTTGTAATAAGGATGTACATCAATGCTACAACCACCATCTACAAAAAGAGTTTGCCCAGTAATATAACCTGCTTCTTCTGAAAAGAAAAAGCCAATGCTTGCAGCTACCTCCGAAGGTTTACCAAAACGTCCTATTGGCACCCCACTTAAATAACGCTTTTCCACTTCACTTCCTGATGGGTAATAATATCTAAATAATTCTGTGTCAATAGGCCCAGGAGCAACAGCATTAACGGTTATCCCATTCTTGACCAACTCCAAAGCCCAAGTGCGAGTTAAACTAATCATTCCGGCCTTACTGACAGCATAAGTGCCACGGTTTTGCGCACCCAAAGCAGCAATACTGGAAAGATTAACAATACGACCCCACTTTTTTGCCTTCATTAATGGCACCACTGCTTGCACAGTTTGGATAGCAACACGCAAATTTAAGTCAATAACTGCATCGAAATTATCTAGTGTTATTTCTTCTAGTAGCTCTGGGTGTGCTATTCCTACATTATTTACCACTCCATCAAAAGCATACTGCTTGGTTAAATTAGCCAGAGTTTCTGTTGTGGCATCGCGATCGCTCAGATCGACTGTGACAAATTCACCAGGAAAGAGTTTTTCTGGAACGTGACGTGCTAGGCCAATTACTAGATGTCCTTTTTTTGCCAGGTATTCTGCCGTAGAGAAACCTATTCCCCGACTTGCACCAGTAATTAAGGTTATATGTTGTTGTGTCATTTTATTTCAGACTTAGAGGTTGTCTGAGAAGTCCCATTTGCTACATCACTCGCCCCCTAAATCCCCCAATTTTGGGGGACTTTTAGATGCTACATCACTCGCCCCCTAAATCCCCCAATTTTGGGGGACTTTTAGACGCAAATTGACTCTTGTCCCCCCCCAAAGTTGGGGGGCTAGGGGGGCAAAATTCAGTATCAAAAAACTTTTCAGATATCCTCTTAAATAATAGCTCTAATATTAATAAATTGATATATTTTGGCAACTTTAGATCGATTTTTAATCAAAAGCCAACCCAGGGAAATATATCATAGATAACTAAAACCTCCTTCTTACTTCTTCCTTCCTTCTGCTATAAATTAATTGCCTGAACACTGGCTTTTTCTATTAAAAATCAAATGAATATTGTAGATAAAAAAATTAAAACTTTAGTAGATTTATTACAAAACAGAGCTATCGAAAACCCCAAACAAATAGCCTATACCTTTTTAGTAGACGGAGAAACAGAAACAACTAGCCTCACCTATCAACAACTAGAACAACGTTCACGAGCGATCGCTGCCTATCTCCAATCAGTATGTCCACCTGGAGAACGTGCTTTACTCATCTATCAACCGGGACTAGAGTATATTAGCGCCTTTTTTGGATGTCTTTATGCTGGAATTATCGCAGTTCCCGCCTATCCCCCTAGACCAAATCGCTCCCTGGCCCGCATTCAAACAATTATTAGAGATACAGAGGCCAAAGTAGCTCTAACAACTAAATCTATCATCTCTACCCTAGAACGTCGTGCCTCGGAAACCCCAGAATTAAATAATTTAGGTTGGTTAGCCACTGACTATATTCCAGACAATGTTGCAGAAAAATGGCTTGAACCTAATATCAACGAAAATACCCTTGCCTTCCTCCAATATACCTCCGGTTCCACAGCCACACCAAAAGGAGTAATGATTACTCACAATAACCTTTTGCATAACTCTAGTCTGATTCATCAATGTTTTGGACATTCTGTAGAAAGCAAAGGAGTAATCTGGCTGCCTCCTTACCACGATATGGGTTTAATTGGTGGGATAGTGCAACCTTTATATGGAGCATTTCCAGTAGTTTTAATGTCTCCGTTAATGTTTCTGCAAAGTCCGGTGCGCTGGCTACAAGCTATTTCTCAATATCAAGGGACTACCAGTGGTGGACCTAACTTTGCTTACGATTTGTGTGTCCGTAAAATTAAGGCCGAACAGATGCAAAATTTGGATTTAAGTAGTTGGGAAGTGGCATTTAATGGTGCTGAACCTATTAGTGCCCAAGTTTTAGAAAGATTTGCCAGAACTTTTGAAGTTTGTGGTTTCCGTCGAGAAGCTTTTTATCCTTGTTACGGGATGGCAGAAGCTACTCTGATAATTTCTGGAGGCGATAAATTTGCCCCACCAGTTCAAACTACTATTGCAACTAACGCATTAGAACAAAATCAGATTATTTCAACTACTTCAGAAACTGAAGCCACAAAAACATTAGTTGGTTGCGGTCAAGCTTTGCCAGACCAACAGATTAAAATTGTCCATCCAGAAAAATTAACTCTCTGTACCGAGGGTGAAGTTGGAGAAATTTGGGTATCGGGGCCAAGTATTGCTGGGGGTTATTGGCGCAAACTAGAGGAAACAAAGCAGACTTTTGAGGCTTATTTACCTGAAGCTCCTGGAAAAGAGCCATTTATGAGAACTGGAGATTTAGGGTTTCTGGAGGGTGGGGAATTATTTGTGACGGGTCGTCTCAAGGATGTGATTATTATTAATGGTCGGAATCACTATCCCCAAGACATTGAATGGACAGTCGAACAAAGTCATCCACTAATTAGACCAGGTTGTGTGGCCGGGTTTTCAGTGGAGGTTGCTGGAGAAGAACATCTAGTAGTAGTGGCTGAGGTGGAACGTAATTTTCGGGAAGTTGGTCGGCGTAATGGCAAATCTGGGACGGAAAATTCCAATTCTTCTCAGGATTTAATTAAGTCTATCCAACGAGTTATATCAAGAAATCACGACTTACAGACTTATCGGGTATTATTGCTTAAGCCAGGAGCTATTCCTAAGACTTCTAGTGGTAAAGTTCAGCGCTATGCCTGTCGTGATGGTTTTTTGACAGGAACTTTACCGAATAATTAATAATTAATAATTAATAATTAATAATTAAACAATTCTGGTTTAAAGCCGACCCTTTTAAGGGGAAAAAAGCGGCCGATCTTCGGAGCTTCCCCGTTGGGTGGGATGGCTCCGAAACCTGCGCCATATCCAATCGACCAAGAGAAAAGAATTGACATCCTCCCGACGTTGCCCATAGCGCGACAACGCGGGATTCCTAAACCTTGCGGCTGCTGGACTTTCTGCTTCGCTCCGCACCTGCTTTTGAGGCCAAACCTCTTTCTGGTCTAAAGGCGCGCTCCACAGACTGACACTGCTAGCCCAGCAGCCTAATTCTATTGAGAATAGCATACTATGTGTAAAAACCGCTCTTATTGATTGGTTTTCCCATCCCTGTGCTCCCCTTCGGGAGAGCGCGGGTCAAGGGCCAACGTTGAGATAAAATTTCCTTATATTCTATTCCGTAACGGTTAAAACCCGAGGTAATTATCAATTATCAATTAATGAAAGGTATAGCAGTCACCACTATAGTTAGGACATCGGGTAATTATGATGATTTATGACGCGAGCAAGATGCTCGCACTAATTGTCAAACACCAACCTGGCAGTTGCTATGTTTGAATAATTCAAGAAATGGGCATTGAAGAAGTGCTAAACACTACATATCTCTAACGTTATAGTTTTTGCTCGCTATATGTAGTATCTTTGCGTAAGTCTGATGATTTTTTGTGGACATCCTCATAGCTTAAATGACTGGTGGTGGTGCATTGTAATGGGGATCTATTGTAGGGTTTGCTTATGGAAGTCTTTTAGTAGGAGACAGCTATACTGGAGACAAGAGACAGGAGGAACGGGGAATTATAGAGGAGGTAGGAGTTAAGTTTTGTTCCTTGATTTTTCTGTCATACTCTTGCCTAAAATACGCTCAAAAATGAGCGTCAAGAGCTGATTCCCAGGCACTGCAATTCGACCCCAAAAAGCCTAAAGTCTTTATATGTCAATACTTTTAGATTAGATCGGTCACGCCCTATTGTAATTATTTTGGTCAAGGACAACAGTAGTGGGAGCATCTTGCTCCCTTGTTCATATAGCGCTGTGCGCAGCTCCGGAAGGCAACAGCTCATCTGCTCCGGAAGGGGGAATAAAAAACCGATAATATAAGATTTTAGCTATTGGACATCTCCTGCAATTTGTAAATATGCCAGCGCACATTGCTCATATCTTGCTGCCTTGCTCATATCTTGCTGCCTTGCTCATAGCTGCCTTGCTCATATCTTGCTCCCTATAACTTTTGACTTCTAACTTCTGACTTCTGACTTGGGGACTTCTGACTTCCCCATAGCTCCTTCTTCCTACTTCGTATAAGATAATGGCACATAACCATCATGGCTTCCCCAGTGTTTTTTTGGGGTGGTCAATCAGTTAGAATAGTTGGCTATTTCAGGTAATTGTCACAAGTCAAAATCTCATCCAAGTAATTCGGAAACTTGATTTCTGATTTTCCAGGGGGATTTTTGACCCCAATATATGCTATTCCCTATAAGCTACTAGAAAAAACTGAGTTATGAGCAATTTTAATGTGGTGCAGGAGTGAACAATGAAACTGTTGAACCAGCTTACGAATGAGAAAGACAGCCAAAATCTGTCTTTAGCAAACAACGATCCAGACCCTGCCTTGCAAGTCCCAAAATTATCCCCGTCTACAGAAACTATTAAGTCCTGGTTGATATCCCAATTAGCCGAAAGACTAGAACTTGATATCCATGAGATAGATATTGAGCGGGACTTTATTGATTATGGCCTTAATTCAATTGAAGTGGTCAATCTTTCTGGAGAACTAGAAAATCTCCTCGGTCGGCGACTTCCTCCGACTCTGTTATTGGATTATCCCACTATTGAGGCTTTAGCTGAATATTTAGTGGAAGATACCACCCAGGATACAGGGCCAAATATTCACAAAAAATTAGAAGATGAGGCTGAGGTCCCAACTTCTAATCCAACTATTGAAACTGAAGAAATTCCTTTAGAATATTATAACTTCGACCTGTACCCAGAATATCTGCAACTGCAAAAGCAAATGGCAGAAATTAATGCTACAGGTATTGGTAACCCGTTTTTTATACCTCAAGAACGGATTAATAATAATACCACAGTTATCGATGGTAGGGAATTGGTTAATTATGCCACCTACAATTATTTAGGTATGTGTGGCGACTCCTCAGTATCTAATGCCGCGAAGGAAGCTATCGATCACTATGGTACTTCTGTTTCTGCCAGTAGGTTATTATCAGGAGAAAAGCCGTTACATCAGGAATTGGAAAGAGAAATTGCTGATTTTATTGGCGTTGAGGATAGTATTGTTTATGTCGGGGGTCATGCTACTAATGTAACTACTATTAGTCATTTGTTTGGGCAAAATGATTTAATTCTCCATGACTCTTTGAGCCATAATAGTATTTTCCAAGGTTGTTTATTATCGGGAGCAACTATTATTGCTTTTCCTCATAATGACTGGCAAGCTTTGGATAGGTTATTGAGCGATCGCCGTCATCGTTATAAACGGATACTTATTGCTATAGAAGGTGTATATAGTACAGATGGTGATATTCCAGATTTACCGAAATTTATTGAGATTAAACAACGTTACAAAGCTTTTCTGATGGTAGATGAGGCTCATTCTATCGGTACCATTGGCAAGCATGGTAGGGGTATTAGTGAGTATTTTGGGGTCAACCCCAATGATATTGATTTATGGATGGGTACTTTAAGTAAATCTTTTGCTAGTTGTGGTGGTTATATTGCTGGTAGCAAAGCATTAGTAGAATATCTTAAATATACTTCCCCAGGATTTGTCTATAGTGTCGGTATTTCCCCACCAGATGCAGCATCAGTATTAGCAGCTATTCGTTTGTTGAAGGCGGAACCTGAAAGGGTTACACAATTGCAAGAAAGGTCTCAACTATTTTTGGAGTCTGCTCGCGAACTAGGTTTGAATACTGGTATGAGTAAAGACTCTCCAGTGATACCTATTATTGTGGGTGAGTCTATTAAGTCTGTACTATTATCCCAAAATTTATTTAAGCGGGGAATTAATGTACCGTTTATGTTTTATCCTTCTGTGCCACACAATGCAGCTAGACTGCGCTTTTTTATTACCTGTAATCATACAGAGGAGCAAATTCGCTTCACTGTAGATGCTCTTGCGGAAGAGCTGAGGAAGATAGATATTTAGTAGATAATGGCTAATAGCTAATCATAAATAATACAATTAGCTATTAGCTATTCGGATTGACAAATCAAAGTGATTTAGCAAAGCAGTTGAGGAATATTTTGATCTCGATCTGTTGACTCAAATTGTTGATTATTTTTGATTATCTGCCCCAAAATTTTTGCCATAATATCAGGTTGAAACAGAATTTTTGGAGGTTGAGTCAGTTGCATGACTGTTATATATTTTTGATAAACTTCCGGGTGCTCTACTGAAAGTCGCAATACCTGGTCTAAATATTTCTGTATTAATCTTGTCATCCAGTCTGGTTTAGCACCTTCTGTACCTGGCCAACGTAAGTCTTCCGCAGTTGCCATTAACCAAGGCATAGAATTTACTTGAGCAAGTTGCTTCTGGAAATACTTGCTTAAACCTTTAAGACTGGGATTACTTTGCAAGCACTGGTCGAGAGCGATCGCTCCCAAAGCAGCTACAGTCATACCTTGACCATAAACAGGATTAAAGCAACATACTGCATCACCTATAGCAACAATACCATCTGGTAGTCTTGATAATTGCTCGTAATGACTGAGGCGATTTTCTGTACGTCGGTATCCATAGACAGGGGAAATGGGTTGAGCATCTTTAATAAATTCGTAGACAATGGGATTTCGCAAACTACGGGCAAATTCTAGGAAACCAACTTCATCAGTAGGAGGATAATCTTTGTTGATACCATAAAGAGTAGTCACCCAAAAATTGTTTTCCACCGAATAAATTATCCCCGCACGTTGATCATTGGGTGGCTTTGTTGCTACTGCTAATACTTTCCAATCTGTCTGAAAACCCTCTGGGCACTTATACCATCGACTACTATAGCCCAAAAAAGAATTTATTACTGTTTCTTCAGGAGCTTGATAACCTAAAGCAGTTAACCATTTAGGTAGAGAGGAATTTCGCCCACTAGTATCAACAACTAAGTCAGCAGTTAAATCTTGTTCGTGAGAATTTGACTTTATTCGTACTCCTGTCACTCTGGAGTTACTAACGTTGCTGAGTAAGTTTTTTACCTGAGTGCTTTCTAGGAATTGCACGCTGTAATCAGCAGTTAATTGACGGCGTATTCCCCACTCTAATAGATGGCGACTACAAAGACAACTTTTTATATCGGAACGAAACCGAGGTTGCCAACCAAATAAATTATACCATGGAAATTCTGCTGCCCAATCAATTTTTAGGGAACCAGAAGTTTCCAAATCTTCGACTAAACCAGGAAACAGTTGCTCTAAAATTTGTTGACCTTTGGATAATAGTACATGGACATGATGGCTTTGAGCTACTCCTGGCCGAAATTGGGGATGTTCGGGAAAGCGATCGCGTTCTACTATTGTTACTTGCTGAAAATGGTTTGTTAATACTCGTCCTGCTAATAACCCTGCGATACTACCACCAATTACTATTGCATGGTTACCTTTTTTAGGTTGTTGCTGTGAAATATTTATTTTGTCTGAGTTGATCATTATTTTTTTATAAAATTTACAGTGCAATTCATCTACAGCGCTACGCTCTAGGGAACAGGGAACAGGGAACAGGGAACAGTAGACTCTGAAAGAGTTCCAAGATTGAGAAATGTCCTAACTAATATGCGTAGTACTCTTTACTAGCACAAAATTCGGCGTTGGGTAGGGAGTAGGGACGTTGCATGCAACGTCCCTACAGAGTATAAAAATGCTTTTGGGTTTCCGTACTAACTGTAGTCTATCTATCTCAAAAGCGCTATAAAATTTAGACAACGCCAGATTTTTCCTTCTTTCTTCTTCCTTCTTCCTTCTTCCTTCTAAATTATCTCATCATTTTGCAGAGTCTGATTTCTAATTCTTGTTGGTAAAGATAAGAAACTCCAGGCAGATTTTTCTTCAATTTCATTAGTTGGCGGAGCAAGCACAATTAAACCATCAGGAATACATTTAATCTCAACTGGAGTAGTGCCAATAATTTCACCGTCAAGTACAACTTTTTGCGGTGGTTCTGTACTAACTTTTACCTGCTTTGTTCGCAAACCAATAGTATCTTGATGTTGAGCAGGAGTTTTAAATATAGCTGACCCGAACATTCTAACTACAGTGTTAACAGCTTGCAGTCTACTATTGGAGGTAATAATCATTACTTCTAATAAACCATCATTCATAATTACTTCTCCCAAACCTTGAGCTAAAACTGATGTTGGTGGTGCTGCATTGGCAATAGTTATTGCTCCTGCTTCAAAAGTTTTGGTAACACCGTCAATTTCTATTTCAACATCAAAAAGTTGTTGTTCGTTTAATTGTTGCCAACCTGCCATCATATAGGCAAGCACTCCCCAACGATTTTTTGCTTCTCGATCTGCTCTCTCTACAGTTTCTGCTTCATACCCCACTCCTGCTAATAAAATCATGGTACGCTCATTGCACTGACCAACATCTATTGTACGAATTTTGCCTGCTAATATGACATCACAAGCACTTCTAATTGGTGTAATGCCGGGAATTCCTAAAGCCATCGCAAAAGCATTGGCAGTACCTCTAGGAATTACACCGAGAGGAATACCTGTATTGACTAATTCTCCAGCAACGGCAGAAACAGTGCCATCACCGCCAGAAGCAATAATGATATCTGCTTGTTTAGCGATCGCTACTTTTGTCAATTCTTCTGCTGTTTGCTCTATAGTGGTTTCGTGTATATGTAAATGCAGATGAGGTTCGAGAAGTGACTTAATTAATGATAATTCTTGTTGAGTATTGCCCTGGCCAGATATAGGGTTGAATATGAGGTGGGCAACAGTAGCTTGAATGAAACTATTAATAATTGCTTCGGCAGTGGCAATATTAATTGCAATGGGAACATTATGTACCTGACAAATACGCAGTAATAATTTGAGGTCTGGTTCATAAGATTGAGAAAATAGGTAGTCTACTAAACAAATAACAGCAATAATATTTCCTGTGGCTATTTCTGCTGCTATTTGAGTATCTCCTCCCAAGGAAATTGGTAATACAGAGTTTATTTCTATAGCTGCTTCTTGTAAAAGATATTGAGCAGTGTCTTCTGGTGCAACTAATTTATAGCGAGATAGCACAACTTGATGTTTTTTGACAAATTCAACTAAGTTGTCTTTTTTGCTGTCATAAGCAAGTAAAGCAATAGTATTTGCCATAATTTTTTTCCCGGAATTGATCTACTATTTATCAGTTATTTTATATTATTTTCAATGACTTTACCTGAACTAGAAAATGCCACAGCTTGGCTTCCTGATGTACCAAGCATTATTGCTTCAACTATTGGTTCATTTACTTGTTTTTCTGCTACCCATTCTACTAAAAAGTTAGCTCCATAACCGCCAGTTGTGTCTTTTTGTTCTAAGTAAAAATCCCGTGAAACTAAAGGACTTAATTTTAATGGATTTTGCAGATATTGTTTAACCAATTTTCCATCTGTATCATAATATTTTACCGCAGTAATAATTATAGCATTTTCTAGGTCAGTATTCCGAAATACTTAGAGTTGCTGATAAATTATAAATTCGTTGTTGATTAGCGTAATATACATGAGAATATATAGGAACATAAATAATCTGTCCTGTAGCTAGTTCTAGATTTTCTGTGAGGATAATTTCTGTGTCTTGGGGAGATGAAGAATTAACAGCTATAGCAGTATTATTCTGAGTTGATTGAGTTAGTGGTTGTTGGACAATCTCCGCAGAAGTACAAGACCAAAGTAATGTTATATCATGTCCGGTAGCATCGGTCTTGTATAGTAAATAGCCAACATCTCCGGAAGGCAACAGCTCCGGAAGGCAAGAAAAAAACTTAAATTTCCTGTAGATATCCACGCTAACTTTTACACAAACGATTGCCTTCGGACATGATATTATGCCAATTGTGAGGACAATACACTGCAATATTTGTTTCATTTTGCTTGTCAATATTTAGTGAGATAAATCAGTTAAATTTACTATTAGACATCTCCAGAAAAGAGGGAATAGGGAATTGGGGTATAGACAGATACGTAGAAAATAGGACACGATGTAAAGTTTTGTTAAATCTACCATGTATATACTAAGAAAAGAAAACTTAACCTAGTGGACTGTTTCAGCTAAAACTGTGCACTCTTATTTTTGTTTATAGGTGTCTTTTTCTCCCCACCCTCCCCACACTTCCCACCCTCCCCACACTCCCCATCTAACGCACCATTTAAGATGAAACAATCCACTAGCATCCCCATGAATCAATACTCAGGAATCAAACAAAAATCTCAAAGGCGACTCCACAACGAAGACGGAAAATTTGCCCCCGACTACTCAGGAGAAGTAAAAAGACTCACAACAATGAGACTAACAGATACAGCTTGGGAATTATTAGCAGAAATCGCTCTCAAAAACCAAATTACTAGAACCGAAGTTATTGAAATGTTTGTCAGAGGAGAAGAGCTATATTAAAGATCGAAAATCACCCTGTCATCCAAAGCATCAGGAACTTGCTCCAAATCAACAAAATAATCACCAAACCGCGTAATATGAGCAGTCAAATAAGGACTCATCGAAGGTGGTTGAAAGCTTTATAAAACAATACTTTCGGAAGCTATATTGATTCCGAGCGCGTACAATAAATATGACTGCAATGAAAGTTACTGTATTTTAAACACTCGTTGAGCTGATCAATTATCGGAGCGAACATCAATCCAATCATACCGCATATATCTTTCTAGAAGAAGCAGAAACAGAATCTCATCAACTCACCTATAAAGTATATTAAAAAAATGAAAATTGAAGGTGCTTGAAAGCTTTATAAGACAATGCTTTCGGAAGTCATGTTGATTCCGAGCGCGTACAATAAACCCGTTTTGCACAGTCTTACCTAGAATAAATCATGTAGCAACTTGCATAACCTCTTGTAAGTTGGAAATATGTACTGACAGGCGAAGATTGAAGGATTAAAAAACTATCAATTTTCTCGCTTTACTGCCTTCCCTAGAATAAATAATGTAGCAATTTGCATAACCTCTTGTAAGTTGGAAATATGTACTGGCAAGCGAAAATTGAAGGATTAAAAAACTATCAATTTTCTCGCTTTACTGCCGTGCGCTTTCTAGAACTTAAGTAATTCCATTTCACAGAAATCAACTATGGCTGCAATTAACAACTTACCAGAAAACTTTGAGGTCGAAGGAGACGTAACCAATTTATATATTGGAGATTTTAATGGGGATGGGTTAGATGATTTCCTCCGTCAAGAAAAGGGACGAAGAGATAATGATAATAATAATACGGCTAACATCTTTTTCTCTAATAGCGATGGTACTTTTACCAAGTTTGATTTACCAGAAAACTTTGAGGTCGAAGGAGACCTGACCAATATAAGTGTTGGAGATTTTAATGGAGATGGATTAGATGATTTCCTCCGTCAAGAAAAGGGACGAAGAGATAATGATAATAATAATAAGGAAAGATTGATGGGTTTGATATTACTATTAACGACGACGCGAGTATCACCGTAACAGATATCGAGACAAGTGACGGGGACGAAGGAACTGATACCCTGACTAATATTTCTCAGTTAGTCTTCGGTGGTAACACGCGCCTGGGCCCTAATGACGTTAGAAGTACGGTTTTGGGTATTGCAGGAGTGCATGAAAGCACTGACAATACCGATACTTCCACTTCTATTGTTGGTGGCAGTGCCGCAGCAACTAACTTCGTTATCGACATTGAAGGTACAACTGGTTTGGGCTTAGATTTTGATACCAGTAAACTAGCAAGTTTTATCAACGACATTACCCTACCAGACCAAGATATTGAAGATGCCAGATTAGCCAACAATCTTCTTTTGGATGCTGCTGGAGGTCTAGCTGGTGCTATTCCTATATTTGGAGCCGCGGCATCAACAGCTATTGCAATGCAACAAACCTTATCAAACTATGCCTTTGATTTGCTGCAAGTAGAGGCGCAAAAACAGGCGGCCATTGATGCTGTCAATAATCCTGACTACAATACAGAAGCTTGGGGAACTATTACCCAAACTAACCGGGATTTAGTGCTCATCGAAGATTTCCAAATTGGTGTAGATAACATATTCTTACCTTCAGTATCGAGTGTTGCCAATGTTGGTTATGCCATCAAATCAGGAATATTAAACAATCAAAATGGTGTTTTTATCGAGGCACAAATAGGTACTGAAAACTCCAATCTTGTCTTCATTGAGAATAACTATGGAAGTCTGAATAACACAGATTTTACCGACCAAATCACCAATCTCTTGACAAGTTCGGGAAATAGCAATACTGATTCTGGCTCAATTATTAGCACTTTTAATCAAACACCCATTACAGTACAACCACTTAATTCTGGTCTGAATTTTGAAATTGGAACTTTTGCAGGAGATCATATTATTGGCGAGCAGCGAGCTGTGGGGCGGAGTGCACCTGGTTCCTTTGAATTGGTTGGCTTATTTGGTGACGATTTGATTCAAGGTAGTACGGAAAATGATTTTCTCAACGGTGGTTTTAATTCTGCAACACCTACCTTTGCTGACATTACCTACGAAGATGATGGATTCGACATTTTACAAGGAGGTAAAGGTGACGATGAACTTAGGGGTGGAACTGGCAACGATACCCTTGATGGTGGGGGATTGATCTACGATGACAATATCAATGTAACAGGTGTTATTGTTGATGATGGTAGCGATATCTTAATAGGTGGTTCGGGGAATGACACTTTTATATTTAACACCCCCTCAACTGGAATTGACATCATTACGGACTTTACTGTATTGGTTGATAAAATTCAAATTAACCAAGTTGAGTTCGGAGCGACGGATAAAAGTGAATTCTCCTTTGACCAAACCAATGGTGCTTTATCGTTTGGTTCTCAGCAAATTGCTACTTTAGCAAACTTTGATGAGTTACAGAACTTTGATGTTAACCGCGATATTCAGTTTGTTTAAGTAGGCCACTTTCAAGACTTATAGCCCACATTCCACATTTCAAGGTGTAACTTTTATGTTACACCTCATTCATTAAAAATTATCAAAACAAAACACCTTAATGGGACTTAAACGAGAAAAAGAGTCAAAACCGAGTATAATCTTGGGGTCATTACTCCCTGATTCTAGTTATAGTAATGGTTGTAGGTCTCCCTTAAGTCCTAAATTGCTAGTTCTGAGTACAGAAAAAACTGCTGCAGCATCAGTTGAGGAGATAATTGTTCCTACCAATAGTCCCTCTGACTAAGTAATACCTTCTAGCCCAATATTGAAGTCGGTAAAAGACCCAAGCACAAACCAGGCAAATGAGCCTCAAAGTAGAGTAGTAATCCCTACACCAACAGTTGAGAGGATTAAACCTTTCCAGAGAACAGGTCTAATTTTAGTCCAATTTGTATCAACTCCTCCAGCAAATAGTATTAAAGTGAGTGCTAAATCTTCTATCAATTTTGCTTGCATTGAATTATCAAATTCAATGCCACCAACTCCTTCTGAACCTGCTAGCATTCCCACTAAAAGGAATAATAGTAGAGCTGGAACTCCTAACTTATTCGCCGCTTTACTGGCAATAATACCAGCTAGCAGAAGCACCGCTGCACCAATAAATAATTGTTCTACTGGAATCATAAAGCTTTATTAGATTTTGCTGGGAAATTATATAACATTAAATGGCTAGTAAATAGTGATAATTCTACATCGGTTGGTAGGTAAATCGATCCCTCCGTCACTAAAATTCAAATCCGCACCATATTTAATTTAGTTTAAATGAATCTAAAAATTTTTCTACTGCTCCTGGAATTTCGTTTTCTGTTTCTATTTCACTTGCTCCAATCATATACAACCTTTTTCCTGCTAAGTAAACTCTGAATGTGATAGTTTCAACATTATTTTTCAGTACAAATTCTCGCCCTAAAAATCTTTCTGAGTTGTAGGAATAATCGCTACTCAATTTAAAATCTGTAACATCAATAATTTTGTGTTGTACTCTTACTAATATATCTTGCTTATCAGCCAATTGTTTACTATTTAAAACGTCAGAATAAGCAACTACAAATCTTGCTGATTCTGGATGACTTGCAAATACTTTAAAATAAATCTTTCCATTCTCAGTTTCAATAATTTCTTTCTCAGCTGTCATTCCACCAGTAGGCATCCAGATGCTAAAATCGCCTTCTTTAAAAATAAATTTTTGCCATTCTATCTGCCCAGATTCAATTGTTAATACAGATTGGGGTTTTTGTGTTTCGAGCTGTTTCATTTCCTGCTCTATCTGTAGTCGTCCTTTTTCAAAAAAGTCTGGACGGTTATTCAAGGAAAAACTAGCTTGTTTGTCTATAGTTTGCCTAGAGTTATATAATTTAAAGTCCCAATTAATGCAGCTAGTATTGAAAATAGCTGTGATTATTATTAAGAATAAATTAAGAATTGAGGATTTTCTCAAGGGAAGAGCGATAATACTTTTATATTTTTTATCTATTTTGAATTTTTTCATAGTTCGTTAATTTAGACTGGCAATATTTACATTATACTTAATATTAACTATGTTAGAATAATTCGAGTTTTTATTTATACAAAATCATCGGGATTTAACCTTGTTAAAAAAAATATTTAAATCAAAACATCCTTTTTTACGTTTGCTTAACTATGGAAGTAGTTATCGTACTCAAATTTGGCAAGCTACTATCTGCTCAATTTTAAATAAAATTTTCGACCTGGCTCCTCCAGTTTTAATTGGGGCAGCAGTTGATGTTGTTGTGAAACAAGAAGATTCTCTCATTGCTCAATGGGGAATTCAAGATATTTTTGGACAGCTTCTTATTTTGACATTTCTGAGTTTAATTGTTTGGGGATTAGAATCAATTTTTCAATATGCTTATGAGCGACTTTGGCGCAATTTGGCTCAGAATATTCAGCACGATATACGAATTGAAACTTATAGTCATTTACAAAATTTAGAATTAGCCTATTTTGAAGAACGTAGCACGGGCGGTTTAATGGCAATTTTAAATGATGATATTAATCAGTTAGAAAGATTCTTAGATGTAGGAGCAAATGAAATAATTCAAGTGGTAGTAACAGTTATAATTATTGGCGGTGCTTTTTTTGTTTTAGCTCCTAGTGTCGCTTGGTGGGCAGTTTTACCAATGCCTTTTATTATTGGAGGTTCAATTTGGTTTCAAAAATTTCTAGTGCCTCGTTATGCAGAAATGCGAGAAAAGGTAAGTTTATTAAGCGGACAATTATCTAATAATCTTTCAGGAATTACTACTATCAAAAGTTTCACAGCAGAAGCTTATGAAGTAGGAAGAATTTCTCGAGAAAGTGAAGCTTATAAAATTAGTAATAGACGAGCGATAGCTTTTTCTGCTGCTTTTGTTCCTTTGATTAGAATTATAATTTTTATCGGTTTTATCGCAACTTTATTATTAGGTGGGTTAGAAGTAGTTGCTGGTAGATTAGCTGTAGGTACTTACAGTGTCATGGTATTTTTAACTCAAAGATTATTATGGCCTTTAACTCGTTTAGGACAAACTCTTGATTTATATCAACGAAGTATGGCTTCTACTAATCGGGTGATGAATTTATTGGATACTCCGATTACTATTTCTCCGGGAAATATTGCTTTGCCTGTTGAGTCAGTTAAGGGAGAATTAGAGTTAGAAAATGTCACCTTTGCCTATGGAAACAATTCACCTGTTGTGGAAAATATTTCTCTCAAAATTCCTGCGGGGAAAACTATTGGAATTGTCGGTTCGACAGGTTCGGGAAAAAGCACGATAGTCAAATTATTACTGCGGTTTTATGAAGTACAAGCAGGTAAAATTACTCTGGATGGTATGGAAATAAATCAGATTAATTTACAAGATTTACGGCGAGCAATAGGTTTAGTTAGTCAGGATGTATTTTTGTTTCATGGAACTGTAGCTGAAAATATTAATTATGGTTCTTTTGATGCTACTATACCAGAAATTATTGCAGCAGCTAAAATTGCTGAAGCGGATGATTTTATTCAGAAGTTACCTCATGGTTATGATACTATTGTTGGGGAAAGAGGACAGAAATTATCAGGGGGTCAAAAACAGCGAATTGCTATTGCTAGAGCTGTGTTGAAAAATCCTCCTATTTTGATACTTGATGAGGCAACTTCAGCAGTGGATAATGAAACTGAAGCAGCTATTCAAAAATCTTTAGAAAAAATTACTCAAAATCGTACAACTATTGCTATTGCTCATCGTCTTTCTACTATCAGAAATGCCGATTGTATTTATGTTATGGAATATGGAAAAATAGTTGAGTTTGGTCGCCATGAAGAGTTATTAGAAAGAGAGGGAATTTATGCTAGTTTGTGGCGGGTACAATCTGGTTTAAGTTCAACAATTAATAATTAACAATTACTTCTCCATTAAAAAAAAGAGGATTTACTAAGAAGAAAAATTTTTCTTGTTTCTTCTTGTCGGGCGATAACCTATAGCGCAGCTAATATGAAATACGTTAATGTTTACTACCAAAGATTGATAGGGAAATAGAGAGGTTCTTCAATAATTGATAATGAATAATTGATAATTACCTCTCCCTAAAAGCTATCCCTGACAAGGAACTCCTGAAAACCTTGTGGGTAGAAGGGGAGAAGGGAGCAGGGGAGAAGGGAGAAATATTCAAGAATGCGCGAATTTAGAATGCGCGAATTTAGAATTATACCAATTACCAAAAGTAATGCTATACTTCAGCTATACTTCAACACCTCAATAGTTACTAAGATTAAAAGTCTGTTTTTGACAATTATTAGTCGGTTAGTATAGATTTTTCGTACGGACGCCCTTATGCAACGTCCCTACCTCTCCCCACACCTCCCACACTTCCCACACTTCCCCACCCAATCATATATAGCATTCTTTTTGAGAAATGGTATTACCTCTCCTTGAAAAGAAGAGGATTGGGTTAAAAGGAATTTTTTTCCTCTCTTGGTCGATGGTCGGACAGCGAGGAGACCTCGCCATCCCATCCTACGGAATGCTTTCCTTACGGAATGCTATCGCAAACGCAAACGACCGCTTTTTTCTCCATGAATGGAGAGGCTTTATACCTTAATTTTTTGGTAAATAAAGCTTGGCAAAACTACTTAACTTATCCAAATAAATGTGCTTTTAAATACATTTTTTCTCAGGAAAAAGCCTTTTGAAGACTTACATATAATTTCTCTGTTTTGTCAAGTTTTATGTTAAGAAAGATGTTTATAAAGCATAGCCCTAAAAGGAAGAGGATTGACGCGGTAGGGAAAATTTTTTTTTGTTTCTCCTTGAAAGGAGAGGCTTTAAACCTTAATTATTCGGTAAGTAGCACAATTTTTTATATTTCATATAATTATAATGAAAATATATACTAAATAAAAATTAGTATCGGATCATCTATGAAAATATTATTGCTGCCTTAGCTTTGATGAAGAGACTGAGGTATTTATCTGAAAAAATTGATTTTTATAACTTAATGAGCGTAAAAATTCTAGTCCGATCATATAAAATAGTTTTGTTACTACTCGTAGCCCATATTTGCCTTAACAAAAATTTTTAACTTTACATTTAGACTATGACAATATTCAATACCAACCCACCTAATGATAGTAAAAATAATTGGCAACATCAATTAAATAAATTTGTTAGAGCTAATCAAAAAGAATTAGCTGCTTTAGCATGGGGTCTACATTTGGAAAAGGGAAAAACTGATGAGACAATTGGAATTGATTTAAAAGAAACACCAAAATTCGTATATTGTTCAAAAGCAGCTATAGAAAGATTAAATCGCAATGTTGATGGTAAAATTCAGGAAATATTGGGTTTAATAGATGGTTATAAACCAGAATTAGAAGTATTAATGATTGCTATTGGTGATGGTCAAATTAAATTAGTTTATTTTCAACCAGAAATATCTCCACCAGACTGTTTTGAACAACTGGGTCAGGATGTTGATACTTTGTTGAAATTATTAGAAACAGGAATGAGTGAATGTTTATGATACCAATTTGATCAAATCATTTGGTAGTGCATCAAGAAAGTGTGGGAATGATCAGATAATTATTGTTCCTAAATACTTTCAATCATCACGACTTACGCAACAGCACTAATTATAGTGATTGTATCTAGAGTAATGACGAAGTTATACGCTATATATAGCTGTACTGCGTAAGTCCTGAATCATCATGGAATGTCCTGTGTGCGGCCATCATCAAACTCAGATATCATGGAAAGACAAGTATTGGAAGTCCACGATATTATTGTCCTGAATGCCGAGAAACTTTTCCTGCGGAATGCTGCACAAACACTTATACTTTTGACACGCTGTACTATCGTAGAAAAATTCAACCTGAACAAACGCGTATGTTTCTACACGCTCATGTTGAGCACAGTAGTTTAAAAGGCATTAGTCGAAAGCGTGAATCTGACTTATGGATTAGTTTATCAACAGTTGATAGTTTCATTAATGGATAATGGATAATTGATAATTACCTCTGGTTAAAACCGTTACGGAATTGAATATAAGGAAATACTATTTCTTTTCTCTTGGTCGATGGTCGGACAGCGAGGAGACCCGCTCTTGACAGAGCCGCTCCGCTAACGCCATCCCGATCGCTTTTTCCCTTAAAAGGGGAGGGTTTAAACCAGAATTATTTAATTATTAATTATTAATTCAGGACTTATATCATGTCCGGTAGCATCGGTCTTGTATAGTAAATAGGCAACACTCCGGAAGGCAACAGCTCCGGAAGGCAAGAAAAAAACTTAAATTTCCTGCAAATATCCACGCCAACTTTTACACAAACGATTGCCTTCGGACATGATATTACGCACAGACTCTACATATAGGGAGGGCGAATACCATTCGCCCCTACAAATGCTGCTTTAACAGTCAATTTGCGTAAGTCCTGTAATTATTAATTATTCGGTAAAAGAACAAACTTACTCTAACTATGAGTTAATCATAGTTGGCTATCGGTCGAGCGATCAACATCTATTGCTCAATCTTATAAAGATATCAAATATATTTTAGCTCAAGTTAGCGGTGCTTCTTACCGAAAAATTGGGTTTAAAGCCTCGCCCTTGTAGGGCGACTTTTTATTTTATGTGCAAGTGAATTGAATATGTGGTACAGTGTTATTAGTTGCCGGGGGGCACTCGGAAACTCGTGCGCGGACGTGGAGGGAAGCGTTAGACTACCGACAAGGAAGCAGCACCCTGTGAAGCGTCAACCCGCCGAGGAGCTACGGCTCAGTAGGAATCCCCGTGCCTTTAGGCCGGGGAGGATGTCAAAACGCAGGAATAGATACTGCTAATGGCGAATTAATTACTTTCAGGACTTACGCAGAGACTCTACATATAGCGATAGCGTTAGCGTAGCTTTGGGTTAGCAAATATCATTTGCTTCGCATAACTATCGTTAACGCCGCTACAGATGGTGGTTTAACAGTCAATTTGCGTAAGTCCTGTAATTTTTTAGACTATGATGATTTCTGGAAAAAAAATAAATTAACTGTACAGATATATTCAAAATCTAGACAATTTATCTACATAAGTAGTAGAGAATAGTTCTGATATGTGTACTATTTTAGGACTATCCAGATATTTACACCGCTTTTCAAATTGATGAACCACATCGCTATAACCAAAACCCTGTAGGGATGTTGCATGCAACGTCCCTACTGTGGTCTACTGAAATGAAAACCGCTGTATGAACAGTTGTTTTACAATATCGAGATATCTGAAATAGTTTATTCTTTTTTCCTTCTGGTAGTGTTGCGAAACTAAATAACATGAGTATAAAAGCCCAGTTTATCAAAAACCAAGCTTCTATCTCCTCTTTAATATTCCTGTCATTAAGAATTTTACTTAGCTCAAATGAAGCTACTTTTCCCAAGGCGATCGCGCCCGATCTAATAACTTATATAACTGATCACCTTCTATCACTTCTTGTGCTAAAATTTTATGAGAAATATTTTCCAACAAATCTCGATTATGATTCAAAATATCTAAAGCTTGTTGATGAGCTTTCTCTACAATTTCCTTCACTTCATTATCAATTGCTTCAGCAGTTTTTTCACTCAATAAACGACGGGAATTCATCCCACCATTCGCCAAAAATCCTCCTTTGCCACTCCGTTCATAAGCTAAAGGTCCTAATACTTTACTCATGCCATAAGTTGTTACTATTTGTTCTGCCAAATCAGTAGCTTTTTGTAAATCTCCAGAAGCTCCAGTAGTAACATTTCCAAATATAATTTCCTCCGCTGCACGTCCTCCTAAAAAAGTAGCAATTTGCCCTCTAATTTCTTGTTCATCTCTTAAAAATCTATCCTCAGTGGGAAGTTGCAAAGTATAACCTAATGCTGCCATTCCTCTTGGTACAATTGAGATTTTTTCCACCTTGCCACTACCAGGCATTATAGCACCAACTAAAGCATGACCAACTTCGTGATAAGCCACTATTTTCTTTTCGCGATCGCTCAAAACCCTACTTCTTTTTTCTAAACCAGCAATTACTCTTTCAATAGCTTCAGCAAAGTCTTTTTGTGCCACAGTTTGCCTTTGATTTCTAGCAGCTAATAAAGCAGCTTCATTAACAAGATTAGCTAAATCTGCACCACCAAAACCAGAAGTTCTCACTGCTATTTTATGTAAATCTACATCTTCTCCTAACTTAACTTTTTTGCCATAAATATTTAAAATTGCTTCACGACCAGATAAGTCAGGGCGGTCTACTAATACTTGTCTATCAAACCTTCCCGGACGTAATAAAGCAGCATCTAAAGCCTCTGGACGGTTAGTAGCAGCCAAGATAATAACTGTCAAATCTCCAGCACCAAAACCATCCATTTCAGTTAACAATTGATTGAGAGTTTGTTCTCGTTCATCATTACCGCCACTGTGGAAATTTCCACTGGTTCTTGACTTACCAATTGCATCTATTTCATCAATAAAAATAATACAAGGTGCCTTCTTTTTTGCCTCTTTAAATAAGTCACGAACTCTAGCAGCACCAGTACCAACAAATAGCTCTACAAATTCCGAACCAGATATACTAAAAAAAGGTACTCCTGCTTCTCCTGCCACTGCTTTTGCTAATAAAGTTTTTCCTGTTCCTGGAGGTCCGACTAATAATAAACCTTTAGGAATTCTAGCTCCAATTTCAGTGAACCGTTGAGGTGATTTTAAGAAGTCTACAATTTCTGTTAATTCTGTCTTTGCTTCTTCCACTCCAGCAATATCAGCAAAGGTAATTTTATCTGATTCTCCTTCGACATAAACCTTAGCTTTATTCTTACTCATTGACAGAGCGCCTTGAGAACCGCGATTCATAAAAAACTGAAATGCTAATACTAATATAATAGGTGGAATTACCCAGTTTAAGAGAATAGCAACCCAGCGACTTTGAGGTGGTGCAGCTTGAAATAAAACTTTATTATCTTCTAAACGCTGAAGTAGTTGAGAGTCATTTATTGGAGTAGTGACAAGTAAAGGTCCGGGTTTATTTTCTTCTCCTTTGAGACGATATAAAATTTTTTCTTCATCTACTTGAACTCCCACTACCTGTCCGTTTTCTACTTGTTGAATAAAGACACTGTAAGGAACACGAGGAGGTTTACGACGTGGCCTAGCAGTGTATACTGCTAATACTAATAACAGACCTGCCAAAATTAATAATGCAGTGCCTATCTGACGCTTATTAGGATTTTTTGGTTTCTTTTTAAGACTCATATTTATTGGTATATAATTGTAAACTGTATCAGGACTTACGCACCTGCAACTTATTTTCCTCATTGCGACCGGTAGGGTTTGGGCAGCAGTCCGGAACGGAAAGCCATCTCAAATCCTAGTTTTTCGTACCTCATGGGTAAGTCATGTGTATATTCAAATCGTCAAAAATTGAACGTTTATCTTTTTCTTTATGGGTTTAATACCCTACACCTCATAAGTGGTGTCTGCAAGTTTGTTGGAATTTGATCGAGTGGAGCGACAACTTTTCAGTATCCCCATCCATTTTTTCCTTTTTCCTTATTCAATTGAGACTAATACTTTATTATAATATAAAATATAGAGTTTTTGCTAATTAATTAAGATAACAGGGAACAGATAACAATTAAAAATCTTTTTTGCCAACCAAACTTGGTCTAATATGAAATACTAAAATTTTTGCTACAAATACTTAAGCTGTTTCAAGTAGTCAGTAGTCATAGGCTATATATTATTTAGTTATAGTCAAACTCTGTTTTTTTCAAATCGACATTTCTAGGTAAAGTCTTTTCAGCAGAGAAATTATTCCTAGGATTCTTTTGAGATTTCAGATAATATTTTATATCATGTTCGGTTGAATACTTATAAATAACTTAGCGAGTCCTCAGGAGGACCGAGTCAGGAGTCAGGAGGGAAGAAAGGAGAAAAATCAAGATAATTTAAGTATTTCAAGATAATTTAAGTATTTATTTGGTACTGTCAGTTCTGAAATTTTATTTATAACTGACCCGTCCGAACATGATATTACAAGCCAAAAACTCATAATCAAAGTATGGTACAAGAGCTAACAAATGAGACTAAACCAGAAATTATATCATGTCCGGTAGCATCGGTATTGTATAGCAAAGGTAGGCAACAGCTCCGAAAGGCAACAGCTCCGAAAGGCAACAAACAGGAAGGCAATTGAGCAAGAAAAAAACTTAAATGTCCGGTAGCATCGGTCTTGTATAGTAAATAGGCAACAGGCAACAACTCATCTGGCAACAGGCAAGAAAAAAACTTAAATTTCCTGCAAATATCCACGCCAACTTTTACACAAACGATTGCCTTCGGACATGATGTCACCGCGTCTCCGTGTCAAATCTTAAAAACTTACCCTTGTAAGCACTCCCTCACTCCCTCACTCCCCCACTCCCCTACTTCCCTACTTCCCTACTTCCACAGCTTGAACTTGCTGTAATAACTCTTGTAATTTTCCTCCCTCAATTACCTCTATATCCAAAAGCTGTTGAGAAATTGTTTCCAACAAATCTCGATTATGATTAAGAATATCTAACGCTTGTTGATGTGCAGTTTCCACAATTTCTTTCACCTCATCATCAATAGCTTTAGCAGTCTCATCACTCACCATGCGACGCGGGTTCATTCCACCTTGACCGAGAAAATTATTCTGTTGACCCTTCTCATAAGCTAAAGGACCCAATATTTTACTCATACCATAAGTTGTCACCATTTGTTCTGCTAGGTCAGTCGCTCGCTGCAAGTCATTAGCAGCACCAGTAGTAATGCTACCAAAGACAATTTCTTCCGCCGAACGACCCCCCAATAAAATTGCAATTTGTCCGCGAAGTTCCGCCTCATCTCTTAAAAATTTATCCTCAGTAGGTAGTTGCAAAGTATAACCCAAAGCAGCCATTCCTCGAGGAACAATAGAAATTTTCTCTACCCTACCACTACCAGGCATCAATGCACCAACTAAAGCGTGACCCACTTCATGGTAAGCAACAATCTTTTTCTCTTTATCACTGAGAAGACGACTTTTCTTTTCCAAACCTGCCACAATGCGTTCGATCGCTTCAGCAAAATCTTCCTGAGAAACCTTTTCTCTTCTGTTACGCGCTGCTAATAATGCTGCTTCATTAACCAAGTTAGCTAAGTCCGCACCGACAAAACCAGGAGTACGAGTAGCGATCGCCTTTAAATCTAAATTATCTGCTAACTTAACTTTAGCAGCGTAAATTTCTAATATCTTTAGACGACCGGGTAAATCTGGACGGTCTACCAAAACCTGACGGTCAAATCTTCCTGGTCGCAGCAAAGCGGGGTCTAAAGTTTCGGGGCGGTTAGTAGCAGCTAAAACGATCACTGTTGACTCAGTAGCAGCAAAGCCATCCATTTCAGTTAATAACTGGTTGAGAGTTTGTTCCCGTTCGTCGTTACCGCCGTAAAAACCACCACTGGCACGAGATTTTCCAATAGCATCAAGTTCGTCAATGAAAATAATACAAGGTGCTTTTTGCTTTGCTTGTTCAAATAAGTCTCGCACCCGCGCTGCACCTGCACCCACAAATAATTCGACAAATTCGGAACCGGAGATGCTAAAAAATGCTACTCCTGCTTCTCCTGCAACTGCCTTTGCTAATAGAGTTTTTCCTGTTCCTGGAGGTCCGACTAATAATACACCTTTGGGAATGCGTGCGCCGATAGCGGTAAAACGTTCGGGAGACTTGAGAAATTCGACAACTTCTGCTAATTCTGTTTTTGCTTCTTCAACTCCCGCCACATTGTTAAAAGTTACTTTGGTCGATTCGCCTTCGACGTAAACTTTTGCCTTACTTTTTGTAATCGAAAGTGCTCCTTGGGGACCGCCCATACCACCTGCACGACGACCGATAAAAAATTGCCAGATAGCAACAAAAATTAGTGGGGGAATTACCCAACCCAGGATATTGCCAAAAAAGTTATTAGAAGGAGGCGGAGCAGCAAATTCTACTCCTTTTTGTTCTAGACGTTTTGGTAATTCTAGGTCGAATATGGGAGTAGTTGAAAATACCTGTCCTGGTTGTTCTTGTGTTCCTTTGAGTTGGTAACGAATTTGTTCTTGACCTACAGAAGCTCTTGCTACTTTGCCGTCTTCTACTTGGTCGATGAATAAGCTGTAAGGAACGCGAGGAATTTGAGGACCGAATAAATTAGGAAATACTAGGTTTATCAAGAGGAATATACCTGCCAGCAATAATAAGATATTGCCAATTCTAATATTGCGAGGTCCTTGTGCATTATCTTTGATACTCATGGTTATTATCTTTTTTTGGTAAGCAAGATATTAGTCTGTATATTTATTTTATATTATTTTTGAGCAAAAGAGGAAGTAGGGACGTTGCATGCAACGTCTACAGAATAATAGGGGAAAATATAGCAATGTGCGCTGGCTTATGTACAAATTACAAGAACTGTCCAATAGCTAAAAGTCTTATATTATTCCAATGGAGATGCTGCGCAAACGATTTTTTTATTCCCCCTGTTGCCTGTTGCCTGTTGCCTGTTGCCTATTGCCAGATGAGCTGCGCACAGCGCTATAATTGATAATTTATGTGCGATAATTGATTTGATTTTTTATTATTTGTCTTATGAATACTTACCAGATCCTAAAGCAAAGTCAACGCCTAAGAATTAGTGATGGCGAAATTTCACCTATCCTCAGTGGTTGTGAGAATGTTAATCGTCTTTTAGTGTTAATTTGGTCACAATTGGGCGATTTTGATAATCTAGAATATGCTTGGTGGTTACAACGAGAGTCTGCTAAGTTGCAAGCTCAAGGGGTGACAATAAGGGCCGTTGGGATTGGCGATCGCGCTTCTGGTTTGAAATTTTGTGGATATACTGGGTTTCCTACGGAATGTCTGTTTGTTGACCCAGATGCTCAATTACATCAAGAATTAGAGCTATATCAGGGATTAATTTCTAAATTCCCTTTATTAACTACAGGTCAAAGTGCTTGGGTCAATTTAATGTTGATGTGTGCAGGTATTGGTAGTCCTGGTACTTTAGGGGAGGTGTTTAGAGGTTATCTAGGGGATAAAAAAGCACCTCAATTGATTGGTGATGATGAAGTTATCCATGCTAAACCTTTACCACCTCTAAAGGGTTCATTTTTTAAGCTAGCAGGTGGAACAGGTTTTCAACGTCCTTTTGAACTAGCGACACTGAGGTTAAGAAATATGACGGAAGTTCTGAGTCATTGGTCAACTTATGTGCCTAATTCTGCTTATTTGACTCAAAGAGGTGCAACTTTTCTGTTTGATAGTCAGGGGAATTTGCTGTACAAACATTGCGATCGCGGCATTCTGGATTTTGCTTTTAATAAAAGTAATCCTTTATCTTTTATAGCAGAGAACAGGGAATAGGAAATAGGGAATAGTGAACAGGTAACAACTCTCATTATGGCTAAACAGGCTGGTGTAGGCTATGATGGGCTACAACCATAAGGGGGTTGGTAAGGGGGTGCTGGTTTCCCTACTCCTCCACAGGGTGGGGCGGAAAGCACCCCCTTACATAAATAAATGTTGCTCCGATGTTTGTCTACCTCCCGACTGATTTTTTATGTATTTTTTGACTATTTCCAAGGGTGCGCCACCACAGGAAACTATACATTTTGAGTCATGCCATAACCAGCGCTTTTCCCCAGTAAAATTGGTTGATTTGTTGGGCATATTTTCGTCTAATAATTCTGCTGGTAGCAGACTTTAGAGATGATATTAGCTGAGAAATATTATTGTCTGGGTGTAACTGAATTAATATATGCACATGGTCAGGTTCACCCTCAAACTCTTCGGCGTTGGCAACGTCTAGCAGTTAAAACATGCATCTATAATTTCTTTCATGTCTCAAATCATATTTTTGGTCAAAACTTTTTTCCTGTATTTGGTCACGAAACATATATGCAAGTGAATATCATAAACTACATGAGCACCTTTATTAAATTGTTTCTCCATAATTTCTACTTAAGAGCTGACTTTCCCCATGCTAATATGTTAATATAATTTTAGGGGATCAAAGATTAAAGGAGGTGATAGTCATTATGGCAAATAGAAGATTGACTTTTCGACTGTACCCGACAAAAGTACAGAAAGAAAAACTATTTTTAGCCAGAAAGCTACACCAACTTTTGTATAACGCTTGTGTCGCTCATAGACGTTTTGAGTGGAGAAAAAACCGCTCAAGTGTAGACTATTTTACTCAGCAAAACGCATTACCAGGTTTTAGGCAGCAGTGGTCTGATTATCAACAGCTTAATCTGAGTTCATTGCAAGCAACCGTAAAACGAGTTGATAATGCTTACAACGCTTTTTTCAAAGGGATTAGGAAACGTCCAAAGTTTAAGTCAATTAGAAATTACTCCGGTTGGACTTACCCAGATGGTAGGCAAGGTTTTAAAGTGCAGATTGAATGTAGCCAAAAATATACAGTCAACTGTGGATGGGTGACACTTAATGACTTGGGTATGAGACTCAGGATGCGGGGTAGGTTTAAGTATTGGGGGAAACCTACTACTTGTACGATTGTTTATCGTCCTCATAAAGATGAGTGGTATGCTTCATTTAGTATCAAGACCTCGGAACCTGAACCATTGTTTGGTAGTAAGTCTCCACTGGATTATGAATCAATGGTGGCTTTTGATTTAGGATGTGAAACAGCATTGACCTGCTATGACGGGTATGGGTTCGACTCAATCAGTAATCCTAGATTTGACAGAGAGTTTGCTCCAAAAATTCAGCAAGCTTCACGTCAACTCAAAAGAAAGCAGCGACCAATTAAAGGTAAGCAAAAAGCATCAAGTAGATGGAAAAAAGCGAAGAGAAAAATCTCTAAACTCAAGGCCAAACAGTCAGCCGTAAGACAAGATTGGCAGCACAAAGTCACAACAGAAATTGCTAGTTGTTATGACATCGTTGTGACCGAAAAATTAAATGTTAGAGGTATGACTCGCAAGGCCAAAAAAGGTAAACGCAAAAAACAGAAAGCAGGTTTAAACCGTGCCTTGTTAGATGTGGGTTTCGGAGCGTTAAATCAAATGGCACTATATAAAATCCTAGCGAAAGGTGGTTTGCACATAACCATAGATACCAAAAAAGTCAAGCCATCTCAACGTTGCCCTAGCTGTGGAACTGTTCATAAGGAATGGGCGCAATTGAGTAATCGTTACCATGTTTGTGATGATTGTGGTTTTGAGATACCAAGAGACCAAGGCTCGGTCATGGTGATGTGGAATGTTGCTGCAGATAGGCAACCGGGGTTAGGAACTGGCCTCGTTAATCGTCGATGCTCTAGCTCTACTGATTCGACCCGTAAGCATACTGGCTCGATGAGGCAACTGGGGCAAATGAAGCGATTGCTGGCGCAAAGCTTCGCTAACAAAATCTCAAAGTGCGGACTTTGTTGACGGGGACTTAGAAACCCCGTCCGTCTACACGGCGGGGTAGTTCATTAAACGGTGTAATTGATTTTTACTCAAAATGAATATTCAACAACCAAAAATTCTCATTATTGATGACCATCGCTTACTATTAAATGGAACCATTAGTTTGGTAAGCGATCGCTTTGGGGATGCCCAAATATTCTCAGCTCAAACCGCGCAAGAAGCTCTTACAGAAGTTGCTCTACATTCTCCCGATTTAGCGATCGCCGATTTGTCTATTCCCCAGGAATCGGGAACAACCGCCCAAATAGAGCATGGATTGGGGTTACTCAAGCAATTAATGGAAGATTATCCGCAACTTAACTTAATGGTACAAAGTAGTAGCATCAAAGCATTAGTTCGCCTCATACCTGAAATTGATGCCCATCAAGGAGGGTTTACAATTGCTGATAAAAGTGAAACTGTAGAAACTTTTTTAACTCGGATGGAATGGTCAATGCAAGGACTTACTCATACTAAGGATTTACAAACTGATTTGGAAGTCAAACCCGAGTGGTTGGAAGTGTTGCGACTTGCTTTTGAAGAAGGTTTGCAAGATAAAGCTATTGCTCAATCAATGTATAAGTCAGAACGTATGATTCGTCACTACTGGTCAAAAATTCAGGATGTATTGGGAATTTATCCTGAACCTGGAAAAAACATTCGAGCTTTAACACAAATCCGTGCGCGGGAAAAAGGTTTACTAGACTGATTATTAGAAATCTTCAATAAATATCTCCAAAAATCAATTCTTACCCATAAATTATCAATTACTCCCCTCCACCGGAGGGTTTAGGGGTGGCTTCCCTGTTCCCTGTTCCCTGTTCCCTCTTTTGTGGAGATGTCTAATAATAAAAAATTGCTGAATTAAGGCACGAATTATTTCAGTAGATAATTTATGTAGAAAATCTGTCAAGGGTATCTTTCAGCTTGGCATGGAATTTAGCTACTCTAACCCTTGCTTTTTCATACCTTTTAGAGCCTTTAGTTTTATGAGATAATGACTTACTTAACTTTCTTAATTTCTTAATTCGTTTCTTCAGAGGCTTAGGAGCATCAACCTTTGTACCATCGCTAAATGTAGCAAAAGTTTTAATACCTAAATCTATACCTACTGAATTATCAGTTTTAGGTAATACTTATGGTTGTATTTCTACTACAAAACTCAAGAAATATCTATGTAGGGGCGTTAACGATAGTTATGCGCAAGCTTTCGGCCGTTCGCCCCTACGGTTTAAATCATTTAAAGATTGCTGCAATGGTATGTTAGAAACCTCTGACAACCATTCTCTTTCTTCAGTCTTTTTAGCTTGAGTAATAAAAAGCTTTTGTAGTTCTGATAAGTCAGATTTCTTTTCTCCTGATTTATACCTCTGTTGGCAGAAAGCTAGACTATCATTCCAAACCACACGGACACAGCCGAATAGCTTGGCGCTCTCGGTATTTTTGTCCCGGGGTTGGATATATACGGTACTTAAATCTAGCTTTCATAACTTGACTTTTAAACTAACAATATGGTAGCATCTTCATTTAAAAAAAATCAACCCGCAATAAAAAGTCGCCCTAGAAGGGCGAGGCTTGAGACCCATTTTTTCGGTCATTGCGTAAGTCCTGACACCATTAAGGTTACCAAAAAAATAAAAATTTGTTGTGACTATCGTCACCAAAATCACATATCTATTTCACCATGATGAGGCATAATTGCTCACTCTTTCAATACTTTTAGCCTCACTTTATGTGTTTAGAAAAATCACCAGGATTCGCTCATTTTATCACCACTTTTCGCTGAAATTAGAGAGATGGTTAAAGCATAGAGTTCAAACAAAGGAAACCCAAAAACATGAAAAATCAAACCTGGGAGAAAAAAAAGTACTACCCGAGCGTCAAATTAATTGTGTCCAAGTATTTATAGAGCGTTTCCCTGGAGTAGAAAGAGTAATTATGGATGGCACAGAACGGCCAGTGCAACGACCCACTGACTCAGAAAAACAAAAACTGATTCGTTTTTCCCAACCTCAGTTATTTCCCAACAACTCTATTATGTCTACTATTTTATATCCCCAAAGTAAGCTAAAGCGTCGAGTGATTCTAGCTGTTTTGATTTTAACATTTGTGAGTGCCACTATTGCCACTATTGTCCATAGATTGCAACCCAATATCTACCCGCTTCATCTAATTAATCCTCCTCTATTTGCAATTACATCTTTAATATTACTGATACGTCTTTATACAAAACCCGAGAGGTTGCAACAAGTAATAAATTTGGGTATACTTCAGGGTGTAATGTTTGTTGTGATGCCTTGTTGGTTTTACTCTCTGACGGCGTTTAGCTCATCCAAAATTAGTCTTGTAGATAATTTACCACCGATATCCTCAATATCGTTGATGTTGATGACGTTTATGTTGATAACCCTGCGTCCCCAACGATTGCTGAAGGCAACTATACTGCTCTGGATAGGTGTTGCTGGACCTATTTTGACCTACTTTATTTTTAACCCAGAAGAACTATACTCCCTACGAGGACTAGATTTACTCATGTCCTTCGGAGCAGTAATGGGGGTGCAAACTGCACTGATTTTTTTGCATAATCGTCTCCAGTCAATGGTGAAAAGCTTGTATGTCGAACGTCTCCAGTACTATGCTCAAATCATAGAACGGCAGAGTATTCGCCAAAATGCTTTGGAGCAAGCTTTTACCCAAATTCATAATGGACCACTGCAAACCCTAGCATTACTGCAAAGAGATGTGCAAACCCAGCAGATATCTCAAACAGAATTTTTACAACGTTTGAAAGAACTCAATACTGAAATTCGCGCAGTGGGACACAGTCTTACGGATAAAAATAATACAATTAACAAGCAAGTAATTTCACCAGAAACTTTAGAATCTGCTAATTCTGAAAATTTTCTTCGCTTGGGGGAAGGAACCTCTATCGACCTAAATCTTCCCTTGCATAATTTACTTCACGAAGTATATTCCCTAACCCTTAAACGTAATCTTCCTTGCTTCCAAACTATTCGAGTCAAAGTACGGAATTTTGCGCCTATTACTCAATTTTCCTTAACCTTGGACATGAAACGCGACTTGTGTTTATGGTTGGAGGAAGCCTTGTGTAATGTTGGTAAACACGCTCGTGGTGTAACTAGAATTGTGGTTACGGGGGAAAAACGTGAAGGTAATTATATTCTTAAGGTACAGGATAATGGGTGTGGTTTAAAGCCTGGAAAGGAGCAACAAGGTACAAAGCACAGCTATTTATTAGCGAAAAGATTGGGAGGAGAATTTCGTCGGGAGTCTTTACCCAAGGGAGGTGTAATTTGCGAACTCTCTTGGAAGGTGGGACAATTACCGAAAAGTGCAATGACTAATGGTCAGAAGTTACCATCTGGTTTGTCCGTAACTGTCAATGATTTCTCCTTGAAATTGAATGATACTGAAATTGTTGAAAGCAAACAACAATTTGAAAATTCAAAATTTTGGAGAACAACATGGCTAACAAACTAATCGGTTACGAATATCTTGGCTGTACCTACGACATCTACGATCGCTATGCCAGCGCTAACTCCGTTAATATCACCCAGCCACTGTTTGATTTGCCCGACGCAGATACAGTAATCACGATTTACGGTCAGGAATATTCTTACCCTAAGGATGCCATAGGCACTCCTGTCGTGTTAGGCGAAGGTCGTATTGTAGAATATATTACCGACAGTACTGAAGATTTATATACCAACATGTCGATTGATGCGAACCTGAAGGGTTCCTCTGGTCTGTTTAGCGCCGAAGTTTCGACTAAATTTTCCGCATCCCACACCAGCAGCAGCTACTTCTATCACGCTGAAATGTCCAGCTATATCCACTCCTACAAGTTGATTTTGGATCTCGATTATGCGGTGAATAATCTCGATCAGAATTTCAAGAATGACATCTACAACAAGACTAATGGCAGCACCTACGACATGACTGCCGAGGAGTTAGTGGAAAAATACGGCACTCACTTTCTGTACGAGGCTATTTTCGGCGGTCGTTTGTCTTATAGTCAAAGCTTCTCAAAATTAACTCATAGCGACTTAACGGAATTAAAATCGAAAGTAAAGACAAGCTATAACAGCTACTCGGGAAAATTTTCTGGTGATTACGAGACCTACACTTTGGAATCGAAGAGTGACTCTAGTGCTGAATATTCCTGCATCGGTGGCCTTCCCGAAACTTTGGAGCAGGGGTATGAGGCTTGGGCTGAAACGGTTTCTGATGGTAATTTCGTCCTCGTGGACTTTACCGGTGAAAACGGTGACTCCCTGAAGCGGATTTCGGAGTTAGTGGTCGATGACGACGATCGCAAAAATGAAATCGACGCAGCCATCCAAGCTGTTCTTAATAGTGGTGAAATCCCTATTACAACTGAGCTAACTACCAAGTCTAACAATCAGGAAGAGTGGAGCAAAGGCGATACAAGTAATTTAGAATTAGACTCAGGCACGTCTGACGATGGCCGCGTAGTAGTCGGCTTTGGAGGTCGGGTTGACAAGAATCGTAAGTTCACTCGTATTGCTGTGTGCTACCTTAATATGTCTACGGGTAAGCGTAATTGGGAGGTGTTTGGAGATGTTACTACTTTTAACTGGAGCGATTACGAAACCATAGGGGTAGTCCCAGATGGGTGTGTACTGACAGGCATTGGGGTGACGGGAAAAAATCATGATTTCATAAGAATGGTGCTTCACTACCAAGAACTTACCCCTGCTAGCTCCACATACAATTATCTTGACAACAACTTACAGTCAACTGCTTTTAATCGGCAAAACGAAACAGATCCTGATAGCGGCTATGAATCTGAGTTCAATCCCGGTAGTGATAATCACAAGGTAATTACTGGCATCGGCGTGACCTACTTTAAAAACGGGATCAACCGTCTCAAACTGTATCGTAATATCCTAGTGGAATCTGATAACTAACCTACTGATGACTAATAATCTTCACCTCCAAGCTCCCACATGATAATTTTTTGTTAGAGCAGCGATCGCCTTCTCCAAAGGAGAGTATTTCATAAATAGATAAGGCTTCGTTTACAGCGCTTTTCAAATTGATGAACCACATCTTCACACATCAAACTTTGTAGGGACGTTCCATGGAACGTCCCTACTGTGGTCTACCCAAATGAAAACCGCTGTAATGTGAAGTGTAATATGAGTAGTTATTAAATGTAACCCTGACTTATGAAAAATTAAGTTGGGGTTTGATTTTGATTATTTTTTTATTTACAGCGGTTTTCATATGAATAAACCACAATGATACTAACTCCTAACTCCTAACTCCTAACTCCTAACTCCTAACTCCTAACTCCTGACTCCTAACTCCTAATTCCTAACTCCTGACTCCTGACTCCTGACTCCTGACTCCTAACAATTAATTTAGTGGTCTACTCAACTGAAAAGCTCTGTATTATACCATTTTGAAAAAAGAATGTTACGAATAATAAGCGTGAGAAAAAGACAAATGCAGGAGGTCTCCCTTTGACAAAGCGGTGCGACCCCGCGACGACGCCAGCTCGCTTGCGGAACGCGCACCAAGAGAAAAATAGAATTTATTAGCTCAAAACTGCTATTGAAACTATTCCCATACAACTCCTGACTCCTGACTCCTGACTCCTAAGAAATAGCCTAACTATTTGTAGCAAAAATTTATCACGCTTGGTATTACAGAAAAGTGCAATGATTAATTGTCAAAAATAACAACAGACTTTGTCTGTAACTGTCAATGATTTTATCTTGAAATTGAATGATACTTAAATTGTTGAAGTAAACAACGATTAAATTAATCCACAAAACAAGGAGAAAATCATGACTTATACAACTCAAACTACCAGCACTCGTCTCACTGTTAGTCTTGGTAGTACCGGTCAAGATGTAAAGGATTTACAAGTAGTTTTGAATGCAACTGTTGCTGATAATAGTTTAGTAGTTGATGGAGTATTTGGTAATCTTACAAAAGCAGCTGTCATGGCTTTTCAAAAAGAAAATGGTTTAACTATTGATGGAATTGTTGGTTCCCAAACTTGGGCTATAGTAGATACAATTGATGCTTCTGAAAACGATATAAATTCTCGTCCCGTTCTGCGTTTTGGTAGTAGAGGTGAAGATGTAGAATATCTACAAAGACGGTTAAATGGTATTGGATTTGGTTCTCTAGTAGTTGATGGAATATTCGGTGTAGCAACCGAAGAATCTGTGAAAAAATTTCAAAAGTATTATGGTTTAACTGTTGATGGAATTGTTGGTAGTCAAACTTGGGCTACATTAGAAACTATCGATGTTTAAGGTTTTATTTAGCAATCAATATTAATATAAATCACTGCTCATTTTTCATCGCTATTAACTAATAAATTAATTTGAGAAATAATGAGCAGTTAATTAATAGGACTTACGCAAAGGTAACGTAATTGTATCATTACGAGCGACAGCGACGTAATCGCCAAAATCCTGCGTTATACCAATTTGAAAAAAGAATGCTATATTTAGGTGACACTTCAATTATTAAGTAATTAATAAAGACTGAATATTTTTTTTGATAATTATTAGCTAGTTATTGTTAATTATTCTTATTTTTACCTCTCCCATACTCCCCTACTCAAGAAAATGTAGCAAACATTTATCAAATTGGTATCACACCTCCCACACTCCCCAAACTCCCCTCTTCTATAGAATCCGGTTATACAGTATATGTTTATAATACTATCCACACTTTCTCGCCTTCAATCTCTCGACCTCCTCTTCTCCCCACACTCCGCACCCTCCCCACACTTCCCACCCCCAAACATAAGATAAGTATTCAACCGGATTTTATATTCCTTCCTCCTTCTTCCTTCTTCCTTCCTCCTTCTTCCTCCTGCTACAACCCATCACCAATCAAAATAAATGGTGCCCAATAATAAGGATGTCTCAACCTTTTTGCCTCTTCTTCATTAATACTCCCATTTATCAAAGCTAGTTGTGCTTTTCGCAATGCTTCTGCTTTTGTGATATTGCCTATTTTCAAAGCTCGATAAAAATTAATCATCAGCACTTGGGTTCCTAGATCGTCAACTTGCCACAAACTTGCCAGAGATGTTTTCACTCCTGCACGTTGCATTTGATAACCTAACCCTAATATTTCTGAACCATCTTTTAAAATACCGCCTAATCCTGTTCGACAAGCACTCAAAACGGCTAAATCAATATTTGGTAAGGATAAGTTTGTAATGTCCCGCAAAGTTAAACGACTGCCATCACCAAATAAAATAAAAGAATCTTCTGGTTGCCCATTGACAAAATCTGCATGGGTGGCAAAATGTAGAATATTGTACTTATTAACCCGTGAAATAATTTCATTCCAATTGAAGGCTTCATTCAGTAGTTTTGTAGTGTTAGGAATCATCTTGGCTAAGGTCTCTACTTCTTCTCCTGCAAATTTTAATCCTGAGAATCTAAATTCTCTAGAACCCACAATAAATTTATAGTTTCCTTTACTAAAAGCTGCTGCTAATACTCGGAGTTTACCTAGAGGTTTACTGTTGAAATTAGTCAAACTTGCTGCTGTAATATTGTTGATGTTAAACCTTTCTATTAACCATTTTTTTCCATCGTATAAAGCTGCTATTGGAATATAACGTAATAAACCATCAGGAGCATAAATAATAGTTTTAGTTTGTGCTAAAAATAGCTCTGTTTCTAAAGGTTCTATTAACCATTTGTATAACTGTTGACCTGCTGTTTGTGCTATCTCATTGCTAGTTATTTTTCTCGGGTATGTCAAAGCTCCTCTCAAGCCAATAATTGCATTTTTTAACTGTTTTTTGTTAATTGGAACTGAACGATGTATTGGCAATCCTTGACTTTTTACTAAAACTAATTCTATCCTATCATCTAAAATTAAGGGATAAAGTAATACAGCATTTTTCTTGATTTTGAGGATATTTTGCAATCTATTTAGATTCGTAATATCTATACTTTCTCCATCAGTTTTTTGTTTTAATTCCTGTATGATATTGACGATATTTTTGTTGGAAATAAAGTTCTGAAATTCTGTTTCTATTTGCTGTTGTTCTGCTTCTAAATCATTAATACGTTGTTGTTGAGCTTTCGATCTATCCTTGAGTGATATATTCTGTAAATCTGTGAGTTCTTTGTTCACCTGTACTGCTTTATCTTGGATAGTGGTATAGTTATCTAATATTTCTTGTTCTTGAGGTAATAATTCTATTCCCATAGAAGTTTGTTCATTATCTTCTACATTGTTGAGGTAATTTTCTAGTTCTTGAACTTTCAATAAATCTAAAACCTGTTGAGCTTCTGTGACTCTGTTTTGCTGTAATAATAAATCTGCTAAACGACGATAAGTATCAGCAATTTTTTCGGCATAAGATTGCCGTTTATCCAGAGGAAAATTTTGTAAATCTTGCCGAATTGCTTCTGTGACATTTACAGAGCTTTTATATAAAATAATTGCTACTTCTGGCTGTTTTTCTGCAGCTAATAAATCTCCTATATTACTTAAAGTTATTCTTTCACTAGCGCGATTGCCTACATTTCTTTGAATAGTTAAAGCTTGGCGATAGTAGTCTTCTGCTCGGGTATATTCTTTGAGGCTTTTATAAACTGTTCCGAGACTATCTAGGATACGTCCTTGTTCTGTTTTATTACCTATTTCCTGGAAAATTGTTAATGCTTGGTGCAAATATTCTAATGCTTTTTGGTATTCGTCTTTTTGGTCATAAACTAAGCCGATATTATTCAGGCTTTGCCCTATTCCTGCTTTGTCATTTATTTGTTCTCTAACTGTTAAAGCTTGTTGATAATATATTAATGCTTGAGCATATTTTTTTTGCAATTTATAGGTAAGCCCAATATTATTTATTGTATTTCCCTCGCCATTTTTGTTGTTATTTGCTTGATAAATTTCTAGAGCATTTTGATACCACTCTAAGGATTTTTCATACTGACCTAATTCCTGATAAATTAAGCCGATGTTGTTAGTAACTGCTGCCTCACCTTGAAAATTTTCTAATTCCTGGAATGTTTGTAGAGCTTGTTGATAATATTTTAATGCTGGAAAATACTGAGCTTGATTTTGATAAATTGCTGCTATATTATTCTGAGTTCCTCCAACTCTAACTAAATCTCCTAATTCTTGACGTATTGCTAAAGCTTGCTCCAAGTAATTTAAAGCTTGGTCATAATTTCCCTGGAGAAAATAAATAGCACCAATACTATTTAGATTACTACCAATACCTTGTTTGTCATTAATTTCACGACGTATTTTTAATGCTTGTTGATGATAATCTAATGCTTGGGGATAGTCAGTTAGTTTTTGATAAGTGGCTCCAATACTGTGAAGGGTTTCACTTATTTTTAGAAATAGAGATTGAGTAGAATTATCTGATAATCTGTATAATAATTGGAATATTTCTAAAGCTTTTTGATAAGTTTCTAAAGCTGCTTGATATTGACCATCATTGTAGAGCTGTTGACCTTGTTGATAAAGTTCTTCTGCTTCAGTTTGTTGTGGAGTTTGAGATATTAGCTGATTTTGAGGTTGATCAGCATTTAATACTTGAGGAAATACTGTTTCGTAGCATAAGTAAAAAGTTAAACTTAAGCAGCAGACTAGAAAAAAATTTATGAGTCTTTTAATTACTCTCCTTCCACTACTTTTTAACATTTTTTTTATTTTTTATTTTTTTCAGCTTTAACAATTACCAAATAAGATCATGTCCGGATAATTAGCGTTCAAAAAAACTTTCTCCTTTTCCTCCTCTTTCTTGTTTCTTCTTTCTTGTTTATTCTCTCCTGACTCCTGAGGAATTAGTCGTTTATTTATAAGTATTCAACCGGACATGATATAATCAACGTTTGATATTAATTAATTGACAAGTCTATTTAAGTTATTCTGATTCTTTTTTGCCATCTTCATCGAATAAAAGAGTTACGCTGCCAGAGTCTTCTTCCTCTTTATCCCATCCTTTACAGTATTGAAGAGCATTAAATCCATCTTTGTTGAGATATGTTCTTCCTCCTGGTGTTCTACATAAATATTTCTGAATAATTGTAGCTGTATTGGGATTTCCAACTTCTTCAGCTACTCCTATAACTTCCCAATAATAATCTAAAGCTTTCTCACCTTTGCCTAGTTTTTCGTACATTACTCCTACATAGAATAAAGCACGACTTTCTGCAAGTAAATCCCCTTTGTCTCGTCGTAGTTTTAATACCTGCTGAAATTTTTCTAATGCTTGTTCGTATCGATAGTTTTGATAATGTTTCTCTCCCTCTTTTAACAACCTACCTATTTCAGATTGATTATTAGAGCTGCTATAAGAAATATCTTGAGCAAATACAGGTGAAATTTTCCACTTTTGTCCTTGAAGTAACCCCTCAAAGCTAGGGAAACTTAAGGCTAAAGTAGTAGCGATAACTCCTAGATAGTTTATCCAATAACGCATATATCAATACCTCACCTTAATAAGTACTAAAAAAATCTCAGTTACAATCAAGGGACTTTAGCACAAAATCCTTTCGATTACATGATAGTAGTTTCTCCTGGAGAATACTGACAATTTTTCGGTTGTATACTACTTGATTAATTATCACACTGGAAAGGTTATGCAGAATTTTAAGATAGGGGGTTTATTATAAAGATAGCCTCTTAACCTCTTTCCTGATATATCTAGGTTTAAGCTATTTTTTAGGTATTGAGGTATTTTTCTATTTACCCTTCCCAGAAATCTACAAAAATCTATAAAATCTATAATTATCTGATTGACTGGCTATTTTCATCAGAAAAAATATCAAAGTCCCAATAGCTTCATCTATTAGATACAAAAGTTAACACTGCAATAGCGATCGCCAATGTGAATTTAGAGCATAAAAAAATCAACCTCGGTATTAGCTGGTCTTGATGATGAATCCTTAGTCGTATTTTGACAGTAGACATATTTCCTAAGTTTTCTCTGTAGAACCAACTAAGACAAATTGCTTATACTACTATTAAAATTTAATTATATATCGACCATTTAGAGATAGGCAATACTTAAATAACTTATGTAAACATAACGATAATAAAGTTCTTACAGCGCTTTTCGCTCTTGATGAACCACATCTTCACACATCAAACTTTGTAGGGACGTTCCATGGAACGTCCCTACTGTGGTCTACCCAAATGAAAACCGCTGTAGGTGGTAGGTGTTATATCATGTTCCCCCTCCGGGGGAGCTACGCTAACGGTTGAATACTTATAAATAAATTTTGTGAGTCCTCAGGAGTCAACCCACCCCTCGCCCCTCCCCCTCCCAGGAGGGTAAGTCAGGAGTCAGGAGGAAAAAAAGGAGAAAAATAGGAAATATTGGAGAATAGTATTGATAATTTCAGTATTTCTTTGGTACCGTCAGTCCTTAAATTTTATTTATAACTGACCCGTCCGAACATGATATTATATCATGTCCGAAGCCAATCGTTTGTGTAAACCCAAGGGTGAATATCTACAGAAAATTTAGGTTTTTTTCTTGCTCAATAGCCTTTCTCTCTGTTCCCTGTTCCCTGCTCCCTGTTCCTTCTTCCTTACCGAAAAATTGTGGGTATGCGCCTCCCCTTTTAATATAGAATCCGGTTATATAATATATGCTTATAATTCTATCCACACTTCAATATTTAATATAAAATCAGGTTATACAGTTATCGCACTTTCTACTTCCATTCAATGCAGACATAAAATGCCGGAATATCCACAGATAATTCCAACTCTCATCCTTTCTTCCTGCTGACTCCTGAGGACTGAGGACTGACTCCTCTGATCATACAATAACTAATTATCCGGATACTATATTACTCATTACTCATTACTCATTACTCATTAATCCTCAGTAATACGATAACTAATTACCCGGATTCTATATAAGGGGATAATAAATAAAAATTTTCATCTCTTTGTCAATCCTCTTCTTTTCAAGGAGAGGTAATTATTAATTATTCATTATTAATTATTCATTATTGAACTTTGCTATACAATACCGATGCTAGGGAACATAGGATTATATCATGTCCGGATAATTAGTGATCAAAAAACTTTCTCCTTCTCCTCCTCTTTCTTCTTTTCTCCTAACTCCTGACTCCTGACTCCTGACTCCTGACTCCTTATTCAAGTCCATCCGTTAATTCCCTCTTGACCACTAGATAGCTGAAGCAAAAAACATACTATCTAGTAAACTATCAATGCTAGTAATGTCCCCAACTAACTGAGTTTCAGGCATAGATGCTGGACTTATTTGACTAAAGGAGCGGTCACTGTCTCCCTTTGGTTGTAATGTAAACTGCAAATTATCAATACCAATTTCCGTAGATTCACTGCCAATGGCAATAAACTGCGTATTCTCTGGAATTGAAATACCTTGACGGCTAAAGTTAGTAAAATTATTTGGTTGGCCAGGAACCGGAATAGTCCGACTTAAAGTTGCTCCTTGGCCAATATCTTGACGACTTTCATTGAAAAACCTCACATTGTGACTTCTGTTAGGAGAAGCATAGTCCAACGAAAAATTACCAAACTCAATTTCACCTATCCGCTCGATAACTTCAGCTAAATCAATGACAATAGCATCTAACTCAAACCCGAATTGTCGGTCTGGTATATCGTAGGCAATAACAGTATCATTGTTAGTAGTACCATCAAATCTTCCTTGTCCTCCTTGATTCCTACTTACTAAAGCTACAGTATTAGCAGAAAATCGCAGGTTCGCAGGACCTTGAGGGGGATTAACTTGAACAGACCTCACAAAATCAAAATTGTTAAATTCACCATCAAAACCCAAAACCCTAGTAGTAAAAGGTGGAGGTGGTGGGGATATAATTTCATCATCATCAATAATTTCTAAAGTAGCAGGTTGACCAACAGTTGCCCCACCTGTAGCGTTACTTAAACTTAAATTGACAGTTTCCGTATTTTCGACTGAGTTGTCATTCACAATAGGAATATTAATAGTTTGTTGGGTTTGCTCATCTGCAAAGAAAATAGTTTCAGGAACAGGGTTGCCATAATCAATATCTTGAATAGCTGTACCATTGGAAAGGTTAATATTGGCACTAACTACTCCATCATTTCCAGCAGTACGAATTACTGTCACTGTAGCAGTGGGTTCATTTTCTGTAACGCTAAAAGTGGGGTTGCTAAATTGGAGAGTACCTGGGTTGGCAATGCTATAACCAAAGTCAATATTATTGAGGTTTTCTCCAGAAGATAGGGTGACAGAAAACTCTTGAGTTGTGAGAGTAGCATCAGTTTGAGGAGTAATTGTTCTGACGGTATAAGTATTTGGTAATAAGTTAGATAAAGTGTAGATACCAGACTGGTTTGTAACTGCTGTTTGTTCGTTGGGGTCAGGAATGCCATTTTGATTGGTATCTATAAAAACTGTGACATTTGCTAATGCTGTTTCTCCTGGTTCGAGAAAACCATTTTGGTTAGTGTCGTTAAATGTAATTCCACTAATACTGCCGGAAGGTGGGGAGTCTACAGTCACATTAACTGTAGCGCTAGAGTTGGGAGTATTATTATTGCCATCTGAAATTTGATAAGTGAAAGTATCTGTTCCGCTGAACCCTGGTAATGGGGTGTAGATAATTTGGTTATTGTTAATAGTGGCGTTATTTCCTGCGGTGGTTAAATTATCTACCACAATAATATTGAGAGATTCTCCTGTATCGTTCTCTAAGACATCTATAGTTATGGGAATATTTGCAGTAGTAGAAGCTGTGTCATTTTCTGCACTTGGAATTATTTGGTTTGGTGTTACTGTTATGGTAACTGTAGCGCTAGAGTTGGGAGTATTATTATTGCCATCTGAAATTTGATAAGTGAAAGTATCTGTTCCACTGAAACCTGGTAATGGGGTGTAGATAATTTGGTTATTGTTAATAGTGGCGTTATTTCCTGCGGTGGTTAAATTATCTACCACAATAATATTGAGAGATTCTCCTGTATCGTTCTCTAAGACATCTATAGTTATGGGAATATTTGCAGTAGTAGAAGCTGTGTCATTTTCTGCACTTGGAATTATTTGGTTTGGTGTTACTGTTATGGTAACTGTAGCGCTAGAGTTGGGAGTATTATTATTGCCATCTGAAATTTGATAAGTGAAAGTATCTGTTCCACTGAAACCTGGTAATGGGGTGTAGATAATTTGGTTATTGTTAATAGTGGCGTTATTTCCTGCGGTGGTTAAATTATCTACCACAATAATATTGAGAGATTCTCCTGTATCGTTCTCTAAGACATCTATAGTTATGGGAATATTTGCAGTAGTAGAAGCTGTGTCATTTTCTGCACTTGGAATTATTTGGTTTGGTACATCGTAGGCAAAGTTAATATTACTAACACTTTCACCAGCAGGAATAGTTACAGGAAATGGAAACTCTTGAAAAGGTAGGTCGGGAGAACGAATTGCTGTGAGAGTATATTCAATATTTGCTGGTAAATTGGAAAAGTTGTAAATACCTGATGAGTCGGTAACAGTTGTTTGTTGGATCGGAATATCGTTCTCAATGTCACTGAGAGTTACAGTAACATTATTGAGTCCAGTTTCCCCAGGGTCGAGAATATCATTATCATTTAGGTCGTCAAATACTGTACCGCTGATACTACCTGGAGGGAGGGAGTCAACTGTAACGGTAACAGTGGCAGGTTCGGAAATATTTTCTTCGGGGTCAATAATAGTGTAGGTAAATGTGTCTTCACCGATCGCTTCTGGTAATGGCGTGTAGGTAATTGTACCATTGTTGTTATTAGCGATCGCTCCATTGTTGGGGTCGGTTGTTGCCAAAATTTCTACCGGACTACCTTGGGGGTCAATGTCATTTTCGAGAACATTAATAGTTACAGGGTTACCTTGAGTTGTCGTGGCAGTATCAGAGTTAGCTATTGGACGCTGTTCTTCTGGTGAGAGGACATTAATAGTAACGGTGGCGATGTCTGTGTTATTATTACCGTCGCTAATAGTATAGGTAAATGTGTCTTCACCTATGAACCCGTCGGGAGGAGTATATAATAAGGTGGAATTTCCATTTTCATCGGTACTGAGAGTAACTGTACCACCTGCTGTAGAGTTTTCATTAAAATCAATAATATTAAGCTGGTCGAGTTCGGGGTCTGTATCGTTATCTAGGACATCTATATTTATCTGGTTATTAACTGTAGTGAGAGCTGTATCATCTACAGCGTCTGGAGCTAAATTTTCAATTTCGCTATCAATAATATTGACAGGGAGTATATTATCACTAGGAATATCATCTATAGTAAATGGTACATTTGCGCCATTATAGCTTTGGTCATCACTGCTAATAGTATGGGTAATATTGCTAATGTCAGGATCTTCTATTTCATCATCTACTACTTCATCATCATCTACTGCTGTAACAGTAACGGTTTGAGGAGTTAAGTCATTAAATGTAAGATTAATTGTATTGCTTAGTGTTTCGTCAGCATCACTGATAACTGTCTGACCATCTGAAGTAATTGTAATATTAACTGGATCGGTAGGAATACTATTAAGAGCAATTTCATAAGTATCACTCGTAGTTCCTTCCTCTCCAACATCAGTACTGCCATCTGTTTGAGTAATAGAAATTCCGGCAATATTGGTAGTGTTGCCGAAATTAATATTGGTGAAATTTTCCCCAGCAGCAGTAATAGTAATTGGTGTTTCTGGAGCAAGAGTCGGTCTGAAACCTTCTGGTACAACTTCCCGAACAGTGTATCTATCAGGGTTGAGGTTACTGAAACTATAATTCCCTAAATTATCTGTAATTTGAAATGGTTCGTCTAGGTCAAATTCTCCGTTTTCGTCTAGGTCTAGGTAAATTGTTACACCCGCTAACCCTGGTTCCCCTGCATCAAAAACCCCATCACTCTCGAGGTCGTTGAATTTTATCCCACTGATGCTACCTACAGGTATTATTTGAGATGTTTCAACTGCACCAATATCTGCAATAGCTGTACCATCTCCATTTCCATCAATAGGTCGCCCAATTCCTCTCTGATCCAAATCGAAAGTATTACTCGGAGCAGCATCAATAGCAGGACTACCAGGAATTAAGTTATGGGTTTCCGTCGGACCACCATTATTTTGTAGAGCAGTTTCTACTACAGACTCGATGGGAACATCTATAACATTCTCAATGCCCAAAAAACTTCCTGATACATTATTGCTATTATTCCCCACAATAATACTTTGCTCAATTCGAGTAGCACCACCTGCTATAAACAGACCACCACCGTCGCTAGCTGTATTTAAAACAATTGTGTTGCTAACAATATCGCTAATTGATGCTGGAGTATTTATATATATTCCTCCACCTAAACCAATACTTGTATTGCCCGAAATTGTACTATTATTAACTGTCAGTTCGCCATCAGCACCACCTTGACTAGATATAGCACCACCATTACCACTACTGTTATTACCAGATACGGTGCTATTGTTGACTGTGAGTAAACCGTCCCTGTTAGAAATACCACCACCATTAAATCCTTGACTATTCCTGATGGTACTATTATTTATCGTGACAATACCACCAATATTTCTGATACCTCCTCCTTCTTCCTCGCCAAAAACAAATCCATCAGCGATCGCTAAATCATTAATAGTAACTGTTGATTCTTGAATATCAAAAACACGACTGTCATTATTACCGCTAATAGTCAGATTATTTGCTCCTAGACCATTAATAATAATATTGCTAGTAATATCTAGTTCAGCATTTGACAGAGTAATTGTTTCACCGGATAAATTAGACTCAAATTCAATTGTATTTTCACCAGGGAAAGCATTAGCTTCTTCAATTGCTGCTCTCAATGTAACTATATTATCCCCAAGAGCAGTTTCAACTATTCCATTTCCGGGAATAAGGTCTCCTGCATCCCTCGTATCATTAACGATGAAGGAACTAACCTCAATATTAGCAATATTAAAATTTGGAAAATTGGTAGATGCAACATCAACCGTAATAGTAGGAATTGGAGCAGCTTGAATAAAATCAGGAGGTGGAATATCCCTAATATTATATGTATCTGGGAGTAGACTAATATTATTAAAGGAATAGAAACCAAAAGCATCTGTTACTGCTGTCGGTTCATCGTTGTCGGGAAAATTATTATTATTGATATCAATATAGACAGTAACTCCTGGTAAACTCGGTTCACCAATATCTAAGTTGCCATCATTGTCGAGGTCGTTGAATTTTGTACCGCTAATATTGACCAATAGTTCTGTTTCTATCTGAGATGCTTCAAACGCACCAACATCAACAACTGCTATACCATCTCCATCACCATCAAGAGTCCGGGGAAAACCATTACCACGTTGGTCAAATTGTACTCCAGGCAGAATATTAGCATTATTTCCCCCATCAATGGCAGGGTTATTAATATCCTGAATTAAAGCATGGGTTAACGTCAAACCACCATTATTTCCTAAATTTGGCTCGAGTACAGAACTCACTGGAACCTGCAATACTTCACTAGGAGCAAAACCGCTACTGCCAATAATATCGCCAACTAGGTTAGAATCATTGCTATTAAAAACTCCTACTAAAGTGTCGTTTAAATTCTCTGAAACATCCGACAGAATAATTGTTGATGAAGCATCAAAATTTCCAGCAATAATACTGTTGCTAACATTAGCAGTCCCACTATTAGCAATTCCACCACCATTGCCAATATTATCGCGGTCATTGTCAGCAATATTTTGAGTAATAGTACTGTTAGTAATTGTGGCAGTAGCTCCAACAAAGTTAATCCCATCATAGAAAGTATTACGACCATTATTATAAATACCACCACCACTAGCATTTGCACTGTTGCCAGAAATAGTACTGTCAGTCACTGTAACCGTACCATCATTAGCAATACCACCACCACTAGCATTTGCACTGTTGCCAGAAATAGTACTGTCAGTCACTGTAACCGTACCATCATTATTGATACCGCCACCAAAACGACTAGCAACATTTTCAGAAATAGTACTATTATTAACTGTAGCTGTACCATCATTATCGATACCGCCTCCATCAAAACCGGAAGTATTTCCAGAAATAGTACTATTAGTAACTGTAGCAATACCATCGTTATCAATACCACCACCACTTAGTTCAGCATTTGTAGCTATGTTATTACTGATGGTAGTGTTATTTACTTCTAGGACACCTGTATTAACTAAAATAGAATTGCCATAAGCATCAGGAGCGAAAGTATTATCATTAATGATACCAGCTCCAAAACTAGCAGTGTTATTGGAAATGAGACTATTGGCGATCGTTAAAGTGCCACCTTGAGTATAGACTCCACCTCCTGAAAGAGCTGTATTACCTGTGACTGTACTATTTGCTAATGTCACATTCCCTTCAATATTTCTGATACCTCCTCCACCTTCGTTACCAACTACTCCATCAGTAATAGTTAGACCGCTAATATTAACTGTTGGCGATACAGTATCTAATTGCAAGGCATTCAAAATTGGAGCGTCAATTATTGGTGGTTGAGGTGCTTGAATATTGAAAACACGACTAGCATTATTACCGCTAATAGTAAGATTATTTGCTCCTAACCCATTAATAATAATATCGCTAGTAATATCTAATTGAGTATTTAGAGTAATTGTTTGACCAAATAATAAATTCGGGTCGAAGTCTATTATATTCTCACCCGGTGAGAAGTTCGCTTGTTCGATAGCAGACCTGAGCGTAACTACACCCGTTGCTGTTAGGGGAACTCCATCATTTAAGTCAGCATCTCCTTCATCCCCTATGCTGTTAACAATAAAAGCACCAACAGGAGACTGTTGAAAATTTCCCAAATTGATATTAGAGATATTTTGGTCTGCTGCTACTGTAACAATAGGGTCTGGTGTAGTTTGAGTGAAACCTGTTTGTTGTACTTCCCTAACTGTGTAATTTCCTACGGGGATATTATTAATGATATAGCTGCCGTCTGTATTAGTTATAGCATTTGGTTCGTCTAACTCAAAAATATTATTATTATTCTGGTCTAGGTAAATTCTGAATCCTGGTAAACCTAATTCTTCTGGGTCTTGAAACCCACTTTGGTTATCATCTTGGAATTTTACCCCACTGATACTGCCTAACTCTGATGACTGAAAATTTCCCAAATTGATATTAGAGATATTTTGGTCTGCTGCTACTGTAACAATAGGGTCTGGTGTAGTTTGAGTGAAACCTGTTTGTTGTACTTCCCTAACTGTGTAATTTCCTACGGGGATATTATTAATGATATAGCTGCCGTCTGTATTAGTTATAGCATTTGGTTCGTCTAACTCAAAAATATTATTATTATTCTGGTCTAGGTAAATTCTGAATCCTGGTAAACCTAATTCTTCTGGGTCTTGAAACCCACTTTGGTTATCATCTTGGAATTTCACCCCACTGATACTGCCTAACTCTGATGACTGAAAATTTCCCAAATTAATATTAGAAATATTTTGGTCTGCTGCTACTGTAACAATAGGGTCTGGTGTAGTTTGAGTAAAACCTGTTTGTTGTACTTCCCTAACTGTGTAATTTCCTACGGGGATATTATTAATGATATAGCTGCCATCTGTATTTGTTATGGCGCTGGGTTCATTTGCATCTAGGATATTACTGTTGTCAAGATCAACATAAATAGTAAACCCTTCTAGTGGGGGTTCACCTGGATCGAAGAAACCATCACCATTGAGGTCGTTGAATTTTGTACCACTAATACTGCCACTCTGGGCAATATCGGCAATATTAGCAATATCTATATTTGTAAAAGTGGTAGATCCAGAGTTAACCGTAATAGTAGGAGCTGCAACAGTTTGAGTGAAACCAACAGGTGGAATATCTCTAATACTATATGTACCAAGGTCTAAGCTGATGTTTTCAAACAAGTATGACCCTTCACTATCTGTTACTACTGTCGGTTCATCGTTGTCTAAAACTTGATTATCATTAATATCGATGTAGATAGTAACTCCTGTCAAACCAGGTTCGCCAAAGCCTAAAATACTATTAAAATCTAAAACACCGTTGTTGTTGATGTCGTTGAATTTTGTACCACTAATTTGCAGGTTTGTAGGTTCTTGGGAACCAGTGACTTGTAGGCTGAAAATCTGCGTATCTGTAGTGTCACTGGGGTCGCTAACTGTAAGTTCAATATCGCTGTTACCTATATCTTGATCTGTAGGTGTACCTGTTAATGTAGCTGTACCATTTCCATTGTCATTAAATTCTAACCAACCAGGTATGTTACTGGAGCTAATATTTATCTGGTCTTCGTCTACATCATTGGCAGTAATTTGGTAAGTGTATAGTTGACCTACTGTAGCTGTTGTTGGCGCTCCACTCGTGAATACTGGGTTATCGTTAACTGGAGTGACATTGATGTTGAGAGTGTATGTTTCTTGACTGTTGAGTCCACCACTGTCAGTGACCCGGAATTCTAGGTTGGTGTAATTATTGCCGAACTCATTATGGTTGGGGGTGTAGAAAATGTCTTCAAGAACACCCTCGTTTGTGAATGTTTCCTGTCGTCCTAATTCTGGAGTTCTGGTTATGTTGAAGTTGCTGAAAAAGTCACCATCTTCATCTCGAAAGTTGAAAATTGATGTATTAAATTGAAAGGTAGTATCTTCTTCTATTGTAATCTCAGCATCTGCTGCAGTTGGGGGTGTATCTGTACTTCTTTCCCCGACATTAATATTAATTGTGTATTCTACACTATCAGCTTGACCGTCATTAACTGTAAATGTGAATTCATCGATGTTATTGCCTGCAGGAGTTGGTTCTATACTATATACCAGTTGGTCGATGTCACTAACGGGGATGGGGTTAGTGACTGGTTCATCGTTGAGAGTAAGACTGCCTAAATTTGGTTCTTGGGCGATCGTAATACTTGCTAGGTTGTCTCCATCTACATCTACGATAGGAAAGTTGCTTTCTTGGAATTGGAATTGTCCAGTGATATTTGCTTCAAAGCGAATATTATCATCTGTACTTACGGGAGGATCATTAACTGAATTGACGTTGATGGTGATTGTTACTTGATTGCTACTTTCTGTACCATCGTTAAAAATAACTGGGAATGTGGTGTAGTTGTCGCCATTTTCGTGAATTTCTGGACGATAGCTGAGAGTTCCTACTTGGGTAGCGCTGATAGTTTGACCAGGAGTTAATGGTGAACCTGCCAATAATAGTTCCCCTTGTTCAGGTAAATTCACGATTTCGATTTCGGTTAAAGGGTCACCATCGGAGTCTGTATAATCAAAATCAGTGATACTAAAGTTGTAGGTACTGTCTTCGTCTATGCGAATACTACTATTGTTAGCTGTTGGTGCGGTGTTGACAGGTTCAATTTGAGAAGCAAAGAGCAAATCTTCTGGCAAAACTCCCGGATAACTTACCAACACCTCTTCTCCAAACGCCAAATTATCCCCAACTTCCCCAACTTTAACCCCAAGTTCCCAACTACCACCTAATTCTGCATTACCCACAGGACCTACTGCACCAGCAACACCTACCCCACTCAACTCATGGAACCTTCCCACAAAAGCTTTCCCAATATCTCCCGCAGCTACCTCGCAACCATACAACAATATCCCACCAGTTCTAATGACCTCCCCCCATCTTTTAAACTCTGCTCCATATTCGCCTAGGTTGGAGAAGCTGAACTTGATGTTACCCAAATGCAAACTACCGGGGGAACCATGACAAATAATATGCAGACTATTAACTGGATAATCCAAAATAGCTCTAGTTATTTGCCTGACCTCATCTTCTTCCGAGTTCAAAATGACAACTTTTGCTCCTGGCAAAACCCCCGATGCTAACATTTGATAATTTTCTACCGTAGGGTCAATAATTACTAACATTCCCATACCAGGTGGCCAAATACTTACATAATAGTTATTATTTGTAAACTTTTTACAGAAAATTTCATGGTTGTGATTTTGGTTTAAAAAGTTCATGGTAAATATTTGTTAATCTGTTTTTCTCTGAGGATTTTTCTTAACCAATTGGATAGTAAATTTTGTATAACTTGCGTGCGAAAGACTGGGTTTAAAGGCTGCATCAAATAAATTAGCGATATTCAGAGAAGCTAATTCGCTATTAATTGTTATGACTACAACCTCTTGATACCAGTATTTATACTGCTTAGTTTTTTTGATTTGTGAATTTTATAATATATAAATAACTAACACAACGGCAATAAAAATAATATTAAATTTTATTTCTCCCCCACTCCCTGTACGGACGTTGCATGCAACGTCCCTACCCACTTCCCTGCTCAAGATACGGGTTGAAAAGTTTTTGAGAAATGAATGGTATTAGCTAGGGCGGATGCCATTCGCCCCTACAGTTGCTGGAACAAGATATTAATGATATAAACGTCTTAAATTATTATGTACTGAAAGCAAAGTACACCAATTTAAATAAAAATACCGATAAGATAAGGACAAAATAAAATGGGAAGTAAATTTTTATTATCTTTAATCTCAATATTTATTTTAGGAGTTCCTTTAACATGGGCAAAATCTGCAACTGGATTAACACAAATAAATTCTACAAAAGTTAAACCTCAAGATGAGTCTTTTCTCCATTTACTATCACCACCAATATTACAGAGTTTTAATAACTCCCAGTTTATTTCTTCAACAGTTAGAAAAAAAACCCTACAACTAGCACAAACATCAGATGAATATGACGACCTTTCAGAACTAGACCAAGTAAACTCCGTATCCCAACTCTCAGATATTCAACCCACTGATTGGGCATTTCAAGCATTACAATCATTAGTAGAACGTTACGGTTGTATTGCAGGATATCCAGACGGCACTTACAAAGGCAACCGAGCTATGACCCGATACGAATTTGCTGCTGGGTTAAACACCTGCTTAGATAGAATGACAGAATTAATTGGCCAGTCTACAGTAGACTTAGCGACTCGCGAAGATATGGCTGCCGTTCAACGTTTAGTCGAAGAGTTTGCTCCAGAGTTAGCTACCCTCCGTGGTCGAATAGATGTACTTGAAGCTCGCACCGCAGAATTAGAAGCAAACAGGTTTAATGGCACTACGACAATATTTGGTGGAGAAGTAATATTTGGCTTAACCAATGGTTTCGGTGGCGAGGACGTAGTCAATGCTTTTGGTGGACGTGGAGACGGAGACAACAACACAATTTTTAATTATCTAGTACGACTACAAACAGCTACAACCTTTACAGGTAAAGACCGCCTGCGAATAGAATTGGGTGCAGCAAATTTCAGTAGTCGTAGTTTTGCAGGTAGTCAGTCATTTAATACAGATATGGCAATTTTATCTTATCAAACAAATACAGATGATGAGTTTCAGATATTTAAGTTGGAATATCGTTTTCCCGCTTTTGGCGATCGCGTGGTCTTCACTTTCCGTCCTGTCAACTTCAGCTTAAATAGTGTCCTCACAGCTAACTCCCCTTATTTTGACGCAGGTCGTGGGTCTATTTCCCGCTTTACTGACTCTAGTCCCATATTTAAGATAGGTAGATTAGATTCTGGTTTGGGTTTTGACTGGTTAATTACTGATAAAGTACGTTTGCAAGTTGCCTACGGTACGCGGGATAGCGAAAACCCTGGCAACGGTCCTACAGGCCAAGGTGGTATTACTGATGCTGGTCACAGTGCCATGGGAGTCCAATTTTTAACTGTTCCATTTGATAATGTATTGACTGGTGTGACTTATATTAATGCTTATTCAGAAGACGGTTATTTAGATACATTTACTGGTAGCTTAAATGCTGATACTTCTGGAGGATTAGGTCTACCTGCTAATATTAATGCAGTAGGTGGTACAGTGCAATGGCGAGTTTGGGAGAAAATAACTCTAGGTGCTTGGGGAGGATGGGTATTTACAAATTATATTAATTCTGATGCTCATGCTACTTCTAATACTTATTTATTTTCTGTTGGTATGTCTGACCCTTTTGGTCGTCAAGGAGATTTATTTGCCGTTTTATTTGGTAAACCGTTAAAATTAGTTGATGGAGATAATGGCATTGAAGAAGATGAGGATACTTCTTATCATATTGAAACTTTTTATCGGTATAAAGTTAACGATTATATCACAATTACTCCCGGAGTTTTTGTAGTGACTAATCCAGAACATAATGAAGATAATGAAACAATTGTCATAGGAGTTTTACGGACAACTTTCCGCTTTTGACCTTGAAGAAGGAAGAAAAAATGGATGGGGACTCAAACTTCAACCAATTGTCAAGAAGGTGTAAGACAGTGGGGTATTAAACCCAAAAGAAAAAGATAAGTAAAATTAACAAAAAAAATTTAAGAAGGAAGAATGAATAAGGAAAAAGGAAGAAGCGGTGCGACCCTGCGTCGGCGACAGACGCAAGCGGTCAGACCCCGCGACGACCACAGCTCCCTTGCGGAACGCGCACCAAGAGAGGGAATGCTGACCAAGAGAGGGAATGCGCACCAAGAGAGGAAAAAGTTGATGGGGACTCAAGCTCCAACCAATTGTAAACACCTTGTAGACTGCGGAATATTAAACCCAAAAGAAAAAGATAATATCAAAAATAATAGCTTTTTGACAGAAGTAGGAAACAGAGAACACAGAATAGTAAAGGGGCAACAAAAAAGAGCAAAATATTTGGGGATAAATTCAATTAATAAATTGATATGTTTGTTTCTTTCTTCTTCTTTTTCCCTTGGGTTAATATCTGTAGCTTACGCTCAAGAAGAAAATTCTAGAGAACCAGCAAAACAACGTAAAATAAGCGTACCGTTTTTTGAAGAAGAGAGAAGACTAAATTTTACTAACTTTTCTAATACTTTTTTGAATGATGCTCTGGGTGGTACAGGTGACCCCATGGGTGGCGGTACTGCACCAGGTTCTGATTTTACTATGTCCCCTAATATATCAAATGTATCATCGGATTCGGAATTTTCCGACCCTTCTCGCGGAGTTCCCTCTCGTGGTGGAATAATGAGAGGTTCTCAACCTGCTACTGGTGGAACTGGCGATCGCGTATCACCTACACCTATAACTCCTATAACTGGAGGTGGAGGTAGAGGTATTTTTCAACAGTTACCACCGAGGTAGAAGGTTTAATTCTTTGATCGAGAAAGTGTTGCTGAATCAAGGGATGAATCTTTGGAAAGTGGAAATTTCATCTTCAGCTATTAGCAAATCTTTCTAAATTCTCTTTCCTTCAGAACTCAGGTAGGGGAACCGTATCTATATAGCGAGGTACAGGAGCTAGAGAAATAGAATAGGTGGAAATTTGCCTCCCCTACTCCCCTACTCTCCTACTCCCCTACTCCCCTACTCCCTACTCCCTACTCCCTACTCCCTAATCTCCTAGTGCCGCTACGCGGAAGTTAAAAGTCAAAATTCATGCATCGAGTGCTAATTGGCGAGGTGTCCTACGGGGCGCCTACTGTGCGGAAGTAATTCCGCACACAGCCCCTCCAGAATGTAAGACGCACATCTGACAGTCAATCATTTTTGATTTGTAATTGTTTTGGGATTTTGTAACTGGTCAGTTATTTCCGCCATCCTGCACTAGTAGACTTGACTGTAGCTTGGCGAAAACTGAAGCATAGTCATCATTTCTTTCTGGTAAAGCATTCTCAACATAAAGTGCTTTAGGCCAACGGTATTGATAGTATCCCATCGTCCTTAATTCTGCTGCTAGAGGCTCAAAACACTTTCTGACCTGTTCATCTCGACCAGCAACTTCCCGGTCGTAAACTAAAGATGTCATCACATACATTTCCCTACTATTAACACCATCTAAAACAATCATCGGTTCAAACCCGTAATCATTAAAAAAGTGTTCAATCACAGGAACAATAGTAAGTGCATCAGTACCAGAAGCAGGTGCTGTCACAGCTAGCCAGATAAAACCACGTTTCGCCAATTACTACACCCATGCCGTGGTCAATGAATGCACCCTTACCAATTTGAGCAGCAGGGTGAATTTAAATCCCAGTCAAGAAGCGAGCAAAGTACGAAATGAAGCGAGGAATTAAGGGAGTTTTTAAACCATGGAGACAGTGAGCTATCCGATAACACAGTAAGGCATGAAACCCTGGGTAACACAACAAAACCTCAAACCAGTTTTTAGCTGCTGGGTCACGTTGAAAAATAATCTGGAAGTCAGCTGATATCGTTCTCAGACAATTAAGCAGTTTGATCTGACTTGCCAACAAGAAATATCTATGAGATTCTGAAGCTACCAAATGCTTGTTAATTCTGGTTTCAGTAGGGATTAGTTCCCCAGTTAAGGACATTTTACCGAAAAATTGTGGGTATGCGCCTCCCCTTTTAAGGGGATAATAAGCGGTCGAGGGATGGCGAGGTCTCCTCGCCATGTCCAATCGACTCCTGTGAAGAAAAATTTTCATGAATTTGTCAATCCTCTCCTTGAAAAGAAGAGGTAATTATTCATTATTCATTATTCATTATTCATTATTAATTGTTGAATGTCTCCTTTTTACTGTTGTTTTTCTATTCTGCGAGTTGATATTTCTCAAATATAAAAGGTTATGCAAAAATTTGTCAGTATCTACTGTTGTAATATTAAACCAGCTTTTCTTCGGTATAGTTAGTCGGGAGTCGGGAGCGAAGGAAGAGTAGAAAAAAGTTTTTTATCGCGCTATTATCCGGACATGATTTAACGAACTCAGAACTCAGAACTCAGAAGTTATTTTTGTAACGAGGATTTGAGCAACTCTCCAAAAACCCGATCGCCTTAAAAGGCGGGGTTTTATACCCATATTATTTTGATAATAGGCGTTACATAGAGTGCCCATTGGAATTAGTGTGGAGAGTGTGGAGGGCGTTACATAGAGTGCCCATTGGAATTATAGTTTGAAAAAAAGAGGAAGTAAAAGATGTTACCTTATAAATAGATAGATATCAAATTGCTTCTATAAGTAACTGTGCAAAACTAATTTAATATTTGGTGCAGAATAGTTACAATAATGGAATTACTTTTGATGTCTTGATAATGACCCAATTAAGTTCAATTACTATCTCACCTAATTTAGAACCTACTGGTTTATTTGTTCTCTTACATGGCTGGGGGGCTAATTGTAATGATTTAACACCTTTAGCAACACAGTTGAATTTGCCTGATTATTGGTTTGAATTTCCAGATGCTCCATTGCCTCATCCTGAAGTTCCTGAGGGAAAAATGTGGTATGACTTATCAAATTTAGAATTCCAAGGTCTGGTTGAAAGTCGCCAAATATTAATTGATTGGCTAATTTCTCTAGAAAGTAAAACAGGGATACCTTTATCTAAAACTATTCTATGTGGCTTTTCTCAAGGTGGGGCAATGGCTATGGATGTAGGAGTAACTTTGCCAATAAAAGGTTTAATTATTTTAAGTGGATATCTACATTCTCAACTTCAACCATCAGGAGAAAAATTACCACCTGTGTTGGTTGTACATGGTATACAAGACCCAGTTTTACCTATTGAACAAGGAAGAAGAACGCGCGATACTTTCACAGATCTGGGGGCAAATATACAATACCAAGAATTTAATATGGGACATGAGATTATTCCAGAAATTGTGAAGTTAATGCGAAGTTTTGTTATAGATACTATGGCAAAAGCTTAGAAAGACTATTATATTAATTGAGGTGTGAATAGCACTGCATTTTAATTAATGCTTTCAGCAGATGCCATTTCAGGGAGGTCAGTTTTGATGCAAACTATAGCCCGTTCTTTACACGAGGTTGCTAATTTAACTGCGCAGGATGTAGCTAAGTTGGCTTTACGTTTGGAGGAAGATGATTATCAAAATCCTTTTGACGGGTTGAATGATTGGCACCTGCTACGAGCGATCGCCTTTCAACGTCCAGAGTTAATCGATCCTTATATCCATTTATTGGATTTAGAGCCTTGTGATGAGGCTTGAGGAAAATATGGGAACGCACAAGTTAGTAATTTAATCATTTTGTCAGATTTGAGAGTGTTGGTTTAGTACACAAGGTATTTTTAAGCTTGGATACTTTTTACCCAACACTCCTATTTATCTTAATCTTAATTATGTTTGAATACTTACTGATGATTTTAGTCAAATAGGAAACATTCATTTGATATGACAACTGCTTGGCGTTGCACAGTGACGAATGATTTTAGATTTTTGATGAACAGGATTTTGGATTAATCAATTACTAGAATGATTGATATTAGGTTTTTTTAGTCAAAGTCTAAACTAATTTTTGGCAATATCATTCCATAATGTGCGACCCCAACTGCTTAATGAAAAATATGGCGTTGCTCAAGAGTGTGTATGATATTAATTTTAATTACTTCAGAGTCAGTCCTCAGGAGGACTGAGTCAGGAGAAAGAAAAGTGTTTTTCGCTCAATTAAGTAAAGACAACATCTAATTTTGCTATTCAAAGAATGACTCTTAATTTACCTAAATTACTTATTTCATACCTCAAATCCGTTGGCTTCGGAGTAATATAATTCTGTTGATAGTCATACAATCGGTAAGGGCGCGATTCGGCAGCTTTGCGGAACGCAAATGGCCATTCGCCCCTACAGTATAGACTCTTATCTTTAAAGACTGAATAACACCGATGCTACCGGATTTGATATCATACCTCAAATCACCAATGCCAAAAATACTATATTAATTAATTATTTGCTTCTTCACAACTTAACGATCTAGAATTTCAACAATTAACAATTATTAATTAACAATTACCTCTCCTTTTCAAGACAAGAAAATATTATGGGTAGAAGAGTTTTAATCAGTATTTGTGGTGGTATAGCAGCTTATAAAATTTGTGAAGTAGTTTCTACTTTAGTTAAATCTGGAATTGAGGTGCGAGCAATTTTGACAGATTCTGCTCAACAGTTCATTACACCTCTAACTTTATCCACTCTCTGTCGTTATCCAGCTTATACAGATCGAGATTTTTGGCAGTCTACTCACGGACGTCCATTGCATATTCAGTTGGGTGAATGGGCAGAAATAATAGTCATTGCTCCTCTAACAGCAAATACTTTGGCAAAGTTAGTATACGGTTTAGCAGATAATTTGTTAACTAATACAGTGTTGGCTTCTAGTTGCCCAATTTTATTATCTCCGGCAATGAATACTGATATGTGGGAACAACAGACAGTACAGCGAAATTGGCAACAAATATTGACTGAAAAAAGATTTTATGGTATTAGCCCAAATATGGGAATATTAGCTTGCGATCGCATTGGTCAAGGCCGGATGGCGGAACCAACAGAGATAATCACAAATATAGAATCTTTGTTATATACAGCAGGTAAAAGAGATTTAGTAGGTAAGAGAATATTAATTAGCGCGGGTGGAACGCGAGAACATTTAGATCCTGTGAGGTATATCGGCAACCCTTCTACGGGTAAGATGGGTATAGCTTTAGCTAAGGCGGCATTGCATCGAGGTGCAAGTGTAACTTTGGTGCATAGTATTTCGGGAGAGTTGCTGTTATCAGGGATAAAAACTGTGGAGGTGGTGAGTGCTACTCAGATGCGACAAGCAATGTTATCTAATTTTGGTGAGGCAGATATAGTTGTGATGAGTGCAGCAGTAGCAGATGTTAAACCTGCTGAGTATAGTAGTGAGAAATTGCCAAAGCGATCGCTACCAGATTTATTACCTTTGACACCTGTACCAGATATTGTAGTGGAGTTAGGACGGTTAAAGCAGCGCCAGCAATATTTGATTGGGTTTGCGGCACAGACTGGAGATATTGTTGCACCTGCGTTAGAGAAGTTGCAGGTGAAAAATTTAGATGCTATTGTTGCTAACCCTATTGATCGAGAGGAAGCTGGTTTTGGCAGTGATACAAATCAAGGAATTTTTCTAGATGCTGAAGGTCGTCGGCGAGATATTCCGTCTTGTAGTAAGTTAGAAATGGCTCATAGTTTGTGGAGTTTTGTCTTGGAGAGTGGAGTGAGGGAGTAGGGTAGGTGTGGGAGGTGTGGCAGGTGTGGTAGGTGTGGGAGGTGTGGGGAGATGGGGAGATCGAGAAAGATTTGGCAATGGCGCTATAATAGAATATTTTTTTATAGAACCCCTAAGCGTATCTTTTCAGGAATTGGTTATACTAAGTAGCGATGTAGCTGCCGCACTTGCTCCGCCAAGGCCAATTATGATAACCAAAAGCAGGGTAAATGCCAGCCTTCAAATCGTAGACGGTCACGCCACAGCAATACATAGTTACTCTACCTGGTAGAAGAGTTACAAAGGGTTCGAGGCGACTGGTTTGGGTATTGTAAATTTTTAACTCCCCCGGCGGGAAGTCCCGCGCTCTCCCGAAGGGGAGCGTCGTATGGGAAAGCCGGGCGTTGTATTTGTTGTTCCTATGCGAATTTTTTCTTTATTCTCTTTATAGAATACATATTATAGTTATTTTACTATAGTTATTGACAATTGCAAATATAGTCACTATAATTGTTACCAACACAGGGGGAGGACATCACCTCTGTTAAAACAGCGGCCAGGGTTTCTCTGGCTGAAGAATCCCGCTTTGTCGCGCCAGCGCAACGTCGGGAGTATGTCAAAGTCATCGATTTTATCTAAAACGGTGGGAGTGTCAATTACAATTGTGTCGGGTTAGGGGCATCACCATAAACGGCTTTTGGATCAAATGTTTTCTTGGTTTCAGTAAAAGTTAACTGTAGTGGTTGCTGGGAATCAATAGCACTTTTTCCCGTAGGAATACGGCGATAAAAACAAGAACGATAACCCACGTGACAACTAGCCCCCGAACCAGCTACTATAACCTGCATCCAGAGACAATCTTGGTCATCATCAATTGTTAACTGCGCTACTTTTTGCACAAGTCCACTGGATTGACCTTTATGCCATAGCTGCTGACGACTGCGACTGTAATAATGAGCTTCTCCCGTTTCAATGGTTTTAACTAACGCCTCTTCGTTCATATAAGCGTGCATCAGCACTTCACCCGTGTTGACATCTGTGGTAACTACTGGAATTAAACCATTGGCATCAAATTTGGGCGCAAGTAACAAACCTTCTTCAACCTGTTCTACGGAAGTGCGGGCAGTAAATAGGGGATTCATATTAGCTAAATTTTGTAATTTTGACAATCATTATAGCATATAAAACAGTTTTTAATTTATCTAGAAACTTTTGCAGTCAGGCGATCGAGCAGTTGATTTAAATAATCGGACAGATGGGAATATTGATGGGGTTCATTCAAGTCTTGGCAATCTGTATTAAACTCGCAGTCTGGTAAAATTTTTCCCGTGTTGCCATCGACAAAAACATTCCAATATTTACCGACCAAACCGACAATACTAATGTTAATCATCCACTCATGATTATCAAAACAGGTTGCACCTACAACCTCAAACAATTGACGATGTTCTGGAAATACTTCCAGATTGGACAAGAGATAATCGAGGGCTGTTTGTTTGATAGTAGTTAATTCTAACATATAGGTGTAATTTTCAAGTATTTACATAGGTAGTATGGTTAACTTTTCCGTTTAATTCGGTATAAAAAAATGTTCCATCTTCAACCATTACCAAATATTTCTGGATCTCCCCATCTCCCCATCCCCCCATCTCCCCATCCCCCCATCTCCCCATCCCCCCCATCTCCCCATCTTCCCATCTAATTACACCAATGCTACCGGATTTGATATTAGACCTTGCCCACCCTACGCAGCTTCATCGTGAGGGATGAAAGCGCAGATTATCTCTACTCAATTGATCGAGCTTGGTCACTCCCATCAATTTCATATCACGCTCAATCTCAGTGCGCATATTACCTAAAGCACGCTCAACTCCTGCTTGCCCAGCAGCAGCCAATGCAAAAAGATAGAATCGCCCACCTGAACAGGCTTTAGCTCCAACAGATAGCGCCTTAAGCACATGGGTACCGCGCTGAATACCACCTTCGCAAATGACATCAATTTTATCCCCAACAGCATCACAAATTTCTGCGAGTTGATCGAAGGGGCTGCGACAACCATCGAGCTGACGGCCGCCGTGGTTAGAAACCATAATACCCGTACAACCAATATCAACAGCACGCTTGGCATCTTCCACACTCATTATCCCTTTCAGTGCAAACTGCCCGTTCCACTGCGAGCAGAGTTTTTCAGCATCATTCCAATTCATGGATTGATCTAGCATCGTTGAGAAGTAATCACCAACAGAGACTGCTAAATTCGTTCCCTGCGAGACATAGCCAGACAAATGTGGCATATCGAACTTTTCTTTTGTCAAAAAGTTCCAAGCCCATGCTGGGTGAGTCGCAAAACTCATTAAGGAGTCAAGTGTTAATTTGGGTGGCGAAGTAAATCCGGTACGCAAATCCCGTTCACGATTACCACCAGTAATGGTATCGACGGTTAATGCCAACACATTAAAGTCCGCTGCTCGTGCGCGTTCAAGCAACGCATCATTCAAGCCGCGATCTTTATGGAAGTAGAACTGAAACATCTTCGGCGTGTTTGCGATCTTTGAGATTTCTTCAACGGTGACAGTCGCCAGTGAAGACACCCCAAACATCGTGCCATATTCTGCTGCAGCCCTCGCAACCGCACGCTCTCCTTCGTGATAAAAAAGGCGTTGCAATGCTGTCGGGGCACAGTAGATCGGCATATCTAGTTTTTGCCCCATCACCTCAACTGACATATCCACATTTTCCACACCGACAAGCACGTTCGGAATCAGATCGCAGTCCCCATAGGCTTCAGTGTTACGCCGATAGGTCTGTTCATCATCGGCCGCTCCATCGATGTAATTAAAAATTGGTCCTGGTAGTCGGCGTTTCGCTAATTTTCGGAAATCCTGAAAATTGTGACAGTCATTCAATCCCATAAAATACCTCAGTGAGATTTATGTTTACTAAGTCCATACTATTCCATTTTGAGAAGCATTCAACCTTCATCGCCAGTCTCTAGGGAATGGACTGTTCCAAAATCACCAGTTTATCGATCTCTTGACGATTTGTAATTGCAATTGGGTTCTTAGACATCGTAAAGCAGTAACCTAAGGATAATACCTAAGATCAACTGCCTCAAGCCTTCCTGAAATACTACAGAAATTTATACGACAACTATTTGTATCGATAACATAAATATAGCCCAGTAGATTATCTCAACAGTCGGGTTGACGATCGAGAAGCTCAACCCAGGTTTTGGACACTCAGCAATTCTTGTAGAAATGAAAGTGCTCCACCTCAATTTGATGTCCTATTCTGTTGAAACGCTCCAATCGCAGCACCAATCGCAATTCCGATGGCGACACCAACACCGATGTTGTCAATGGCCACCCCGATTAGCTCCACCCTAGATCCAGAAGAGCCAAAGTTAAAGTCACAATGTTAGATGAAAGCGCTGCGTGATTTGAGGTGACTCCCCTGAAAAGATGTGGGTTTGCTGACCCAATGTCGTGTCCGAAACAGATTCATCTTTATGATGTATGGAGAGCGCAAACAGTCTGCCACTCAGTGGCCGAAACCGGTGCACAAGACTACCACAGAATTCAAACTCAAGAAACACTGGCCCCTCACACTCAAAGATCTCATGCCTTGGCTGTAGAAAAGACGCAGGGTTCTCAAAAACCGAAATTCTCAGGCCTCTATCGGCAATAAAGAACACCCGACGCGCAGATAACATCCGATCCTCTGTTGAAAACGAATGCCAGTGATATTGCTGATCAGGTAGGCATTCCAAAATCCAAGAACTTCCAGTCGGAACGTGGCTCTTCTCCGAAGTCGCTTGATCGAGCACAGAATAATTACTGAGCCTCGTGTAAATTTCAGAAGCAGCCTCAAAGACTTTACCTTCTTGGTCTCGAAGCTTAAGGAACGTTTCGAAGCTTAAAATTTGCTGTTCAACAAGCGCTTCGCTGTTCGATATAACAGTTGCAACTGCAAGGCTACTCATTTTAAATCAATTCCTCCACGGGATCGGGTTGATGTGGTCTATCCCAAAGTATAAAACCTATAAGGGTAGGAGAGTATCAATTGTTACCAAATTAGCTCACTCATGGCTGAAAATTTTTGCCAAATAAAACAGTATAATTTGGTATAAATACAAGCAAGACCATATAATAGTCTTAACAGATATACAAAAAACCACACAACAATGCACCCCTACTGAGTTTTCCATTGACTACATCAACTGCTTATTTTGTTCATATGGAACGGATGCCAGGAAAAAACTGATTACATTAGTATTAAGAGAATACTTTGAGTAAAATTGCATGTTTTTCTATACATGAGGTAAATTTAGATAATGGATAATATCGATCTGGTTAATTCAGATAAGTCAATTCGATTTACAGCAGATGGGATTGAAATGTCTCCACTTGCATACTCGCAGCTTCTGTATAAGCTTACAAAAAGCAGAAATATTGAACGTGATGTATATTCACTTGGCGGTGTTATTAGTGAGTTTGAAGCCAAATTTGCTGATTTACTTGGCAAAGAGGCTGCCGTTATGATGCCATCAGGAACGCTATCCAATCAAATCGCAATTCGGGAACTTGCTAATCAGAAAGGAAGAGTGCTTGTCCAAAAAGAAAGTCATATCTACAATGATTCAGGTGATTGTTTACAAACGCTCAGCAGATTAAACTTAATACCACTTGCTCCGGATCAAGCTACATTTACTTTGGATGATGTGAAGCAAGTTATTGATAAAGCGAAAACAGGCAAAGTTGTAACAGAAGTGGGTGTCATTTCTATTGAAAGTCCAGTGCGAAGAAAGTACAATGAAATTTTCAACTTTGAAGAAATGAAGAAAATTTCAACTTTTGCCAAAGATCAAGGTATTAGGCTCCACTTAGATGGAGCAAGATTATTTATTGCATCCACTTTTTCTGGTATATCGCCAAAGGAGTACGCTTCTTTGTTTGATACAGTTTATGTTTCACTGTTTAAATATTTCAATGCTGGCTTTGGAGCAATATTAGCCTGTTCTAACGAGTTCGCAAAAGATTTATACCATGTACGGCGAATGTTTGGGGGTAATATATTTCAAATGTGGCCATCTGCGGTCATAGCCCTCAACTTTCTTGATACATTTATGGATGAACTGAGAATGGCTATCAAGCTAGCAGATGATTTTTTTGATTTAATCCATAAAAATCCATCTTTCAAGGTTGAGAAAATTCCCAATGGTAGTAATGTGTTTAAATTGCATGTATCTGATGTTGATTTGGATACGTTTAGGGATACGTTGGAAAAGAAAAATGTTTATCTTCCAGAGCCAGAACCTGATAGCAATACTTTCTTGCTGAGAATCAATGTAACCTTGAATCGCATCTCTGGGGATAGACTGGCACAAATATTTATAGAATCATTACACGCTTAGAGTAAAAACGATCGTTCCCGCACCTCAAAGCCCCGTACTCAAGCCTTAAAAAAATTCCCGATCAATGACCGATCGAGCTAAACTAAAAGATGCTCGATCGGGCAAGAAATTTATCGGGCAAGAAATTTTGCAGGTTAAATCGACGATCAGTCAGTTTGTCTTTTCAAGCAATAAGTATTCTTGACATCCTCCCGACGCTGCACTTGCGTGACAGCGCGGGATTCCTAACCATCGCTGATTAGGGCTTTCTGCTTCAATGCACCAGCCTCCAAGGTCAAGCCTCTTTCCGGTCTAAAGGCGCGCTCCACAGACTGACACTACTAGCCCAGCAGCCTTTAAGTACTATAGCACACTATTGGAAAAACCGCTCTTATTGATTGGTTTTCCCATGCGACGCTCCCTTGTCAGGAGAGCGCGGGTCTTCAACCAACGTTGAGATAAAAAAATGGGCATCGTAGGCGCGAAGCGACTTCTCGAAGAGTACCCAATTTTTTATCCAATTCATGAGGTGCTGTGGGCGGAAATGGTTCCGCCCTTTAAAAGCGCTATCCCCTATTGAATCAAAGATTACAATAGGGGTATTCTCGGAAATTATGCTAAATTGCCCCAAATCGCAGCTTCACTACTTTAGGGGCAACAAGTAGCTACTTGGAGGCTGTAGCGCGAAGTTTTGTTGCAGTCTCAACCATGTTGATGAGGGAAGGCTTCACTTCTGACCATTGGCGAGTCTTGAGGCCACAATCCGGGTTAACCCAGAGGTTCTTACGGGGAATCACGGCTTCCGCTTTTGACATGAGGTTACTCATTTCATTGGTGGGGGGCACCCGTGGCGAGTGGATGTCATAGACCCCTGGGCCGATCTCATTTGGATACTTGAAGTCCACGAAGGCATCAAGCAACTCCATATTTGAGCGCGAGGTCTCAATAGTAATGACGTCGGCGTCCATGGCTGCGATGAATTCGATGATGTCGTTGAACTCGGAGTAGCACATATGAGTGTGAATTTGGGTATCATCCTTCACACCGCAGGCACTGAGGTGAAAACCCTTCACCGCCCAGTCGAGATAGTGATCCCACTCGCTCTGGCGTAATGGCAAGCCTTCGCGGAAAGCAGGTTCATCGATCTGGATGGCAGCGATGCCAGCAGTTTCCAAGTCCACCACTTCATCGCGAATGGCTAAGGCGATCTGATGGGTGGTGACGGAGCGTGGCTGGTCGTCGCGCACGAAGCTCCACTGGAGGATCGTAACCGGACCAGTGAGCATCCCCTTCATCGGGCGATCGGTCAGGGTTTGAGCATACTTGGACCAGTAGACAGTCATGGGCTTGGAGCGGCTGACATCGCCAAACACGATCGGCGGCTTCACGTAGCGAGTACCGAAGCTCTGCACCCAGCCGTTGCTGGTAAAGGCAAAGCCTTCGAGATTTTCGCCAAAGTATTCCACCATGTCATTACGCTCGAACTCGCCGTGAACAGGCATATCAATCCCGATCTCGTCTTGGAAAGCAACGCATTTAGCAATTTCTTCCTTTATGAACTGGTCGTAGTCCGCATCGCTTAGGGTTCCTTTCTTCCACTGGGCGCGTGCATGGCGTACTTCCTTGGTTTGAGGGAATGAGCCGATGGTCGTGGTTGGGAAATCTGGCAAACTGAGTTTAGCCCGCTGCTTGGATTGGCGTTCGGCAAAGGCAGAGGCGCGGTCGAAATCGCTAGGCTTAACTTCAGCAAGGCGCTTTTTCACGGCATCATTATGGATGCGCTTGCTGGACTTTCGGGAAGCAGCGGCGGCACGGTTAGCTTCAAGAGCTTCCACACTTCCGACTTCATCAAGAAGTTGCCGGAGTTCACTGACTTCTGTGAGTTTCTCATCGGAAAAAGCCAGCCAGCTTTTCAGCTCTTCATCAAGCTTTCGTTCGTTTTGCAGGGTTACAGGCGAATGCACAAGTGAGCAGCTAGGTGCGACCCAGAGCCGATCCGCGCCAACAGCGGCCTTGGCCTTCTTCAAAACTTCTAGTGAGGCATCGTAATCATTCTTCCAAATATTGCGGCCTTCAACGATTCCTGCGGAGAGAATTTTGTTATTCGGGAAGGTTGCCAGAACAGTGTCGATGTCCTCTGAACCCCGCACAAAATCGAAGTGCAAGGCGTCAACTGGCAACGCAAGGTAGTCCTCAATATTATCTCTAACGCCACCGAAATATGTTGTGACGAGCAGCTTTGCCGAACCTTTGGCCTTGGAGAGGCGATCGTATGCTGCCTTCAAAGCATCGCGCTGTAGATCGCTAAGGTCGGTGGAAACAATCGGCTCATCGAGCTGTATCCATTCCGCTCCTGCGGCTGCAAGCTTGCCGATAATCTCTTCATAGACGGAGACAAGGTTATCAAGAAGGGTCAACGGCTCAAAGTCTGGGTTGCTAGAATCCTGTACCTTACCTAGGGAGAGGTAAGTCACGGGGCCGATTAGCACTGGCTTCGCGTTAATCCCCAGTGCCTTAGCTTCCGCGAACTCATCAAAGACTTTTGTGCCGCTTAGGGAAAACGTTGTATTCGCCCGAAACTCAGGCACGATGAAGTGGTAATTCGTATCGAACCACTTTGTCATCTCGCTGGCGAAAGTGGAAATCTTGTTTGCTTGGCAGTCCTTCTCGTCTTCAACCAAAGAAGCGCCGCCCTCCGTACCACGAGCGATGGTAAAAACGGTGTTGATATCCGTCTGCCCACCTTGCCACTCGAAACGCGACGGCACATTGCCAAGCAGGCAGCTCATGTCTAGCACTTGGTCGTAAAAGGAGAAGTCGTTGACCGGGATAAGATCGATTCCGGCTGCCTGTTGCTTCTTCCAGTTGATTTCGCGCAAGTTCTTGCCTGTAGCTATCAGCTCAGAAAGAGGCAGCTCGCCTTTCCAATATGCTTCCGTAGCCTTTTTTAATTCACGCTTGGCTCCGATGCGAGGGTACCCCAGGGAATGTGTTTTGATAGTTGTCTTATGGCTGTTACTCATAGAACTTGTCTCCGATGTAAGAGTATTCCAGCAAAAAAAATTTGCTGTTTTCCTTGTTGTCTATTGGACATTAATCTTACTATATCTATCAGACTTGACCTTGACAAGGGAATACAAATGATGTTTATTCATGGAGTAATGAGCAAAATTCATGGAAAACTGATGACATTTCTCGAACGCAGCCACCTTGATATTATCCGCGCGGTTGACTTGCATGGGAGTATGACCGCAGCCTCAAATGCGCTACACCTGACACAATCGGCGTTGAGCCACAGTATGCGTAAGTTGGAAGATCGGGTAGGGGTAAAGCTTTGGCATAGGGAAGGACGTACCCTTCGCCTCACTCCGGCAGGAACCCATTTGCTGACCACAGCCAACCGCCTGATTCCCCAGTTCGTCCACGCAGAAGAACAATTAGCACAGTTCGCTCGTGGTGAGCGGGGAACATTACGAATTGGTATGGAGTGCCACCCATGCTACCAGTGGCTGCAGAAGATAGTGACTCCCTACTTGCGCGCCTGGCCGTTGGTGGATTTTGAGGTCAAACAGAAGTTCCAATTTGGCGGCATCGGTGCGCTCTTCGCCTATGAGATTGACCTGCTGGTGACACCCGATCCGCTGCGCAAAAAATCACTACACTTTGAGCCGGTATTTGACTATGAGCAGGTTCTGGTGGTCTCTTCGGAACATCCACTTGGAGATAAGGATCACGTCATCCCCGAGCAGCTCGGCGAGGAAGTGCTTTTCACCTATCCGGTTTCTCAGGATCGCCTAGATATCTACACCTGCTTCCTCGCTCCAGCGGGCATGACGGTGAGAAAACAGAAAATGGTCGAGAGTACGGACATAATGCTTCAAATGGTTGCCTGTGGACGCGGAGTGGCGGCTCTACCACGCTGGCTGGTCGAGGAATTCTCTGAAAAATATCCTGTGCGTGCAGTGCGACTAGGTTCCAACGGCATCCAAAAGCAAATCTTCTTGGGCGTCCGTCGCACCGATCTCGATGTTGATTATCTCAATGCATTTATGGAGCTTGCTCGTAACTACCGAAACCGCGCACAGTGCCCCTAGCTTCTAGTTATACCAAAGGGTAAAAGTAGCGCCGCTACTATATTACCCACTTCTGGGTGTCATAATAATTATTCCCTTCAATTGTTCTCTTCAGGTTGGATCAGGTTAAGCCAGTTTTGGTATAGGTTTCGGGGTGCTTGTCACTCCGTGAGAAGTTCGTCGGCAGTATCAAATGCTACTCACACGCCGATAATTGAAAGGAATGCTTCATTGGCAATACACTTTTTGTTGTACGAAATGTGGGTTGATGATTGAAGTTGGTTGAGTCGAGATTAAAAAAATTAGTGCTAAGAGCTGATTTATAAAGTAAATATTAAGGCCCTGAATCACTTGCTATTCTTAGGTTTTAAGAGGGTTTTAAGAGTGATATTCAAGTAAATTTATAATTGCTAAAAGCTAGGTAATATAAGACTTTTAGCTATGTTTACAAATCAGCTCTAACTCGAAAAATTCAGAAATTGGGTTTGGAAATCGTCTTATGTAAGGAGAAAGGATCGAAATTAACATTTTCTCCAAACTCCAATCAGAAGGACAAAACCAATCTCATTTTTTATGACCTCCAGCACTGCAAATACAAGACGAAACTTAATGGATAATGCAGGGACAGAGAACGATTGCTCCCATCTAATCTCTCAGTTTTGGCAGCAATGGCAAGAAAGTCGAGGCCAGCTTTATCGCTGCTGTCTCAAGATGATGAATTTTAACCCAATGGATGCGGAGGATGCTCTGAGTCAGGCAATGGTAAAAGCTTGGGAAAAGGTGCAAAAGTTCGGGGAAAAAATTACTAATTTAAAGGCTTGGTTGTATCAGGTAACTCGTAATTTTTGCATCGATCTTATCCGCAAAGGTTCTTGTGGTGCTGTGGGTGTTGAAAGTATTGAATGGGTGGGGAATACTGAGGGAGTTACTACTACAGGAACGGTTGAATGTCCAGAGTCTGTTCTGGAGAGAGAGGAGAGGTCGGAACGGATACGAGGGGCGATCGCTGAGTTACCGGAAAAGTGTCGAGAGACGTTTATTTTGCATTTTTATCGGGAGCTTTCCTATAAAGAAGTTGCCGAACAGCAAGGGATATCTTATGATAATGTCTGCAAGCGGATATCTTTGGCGCGGAAACAGCTTAAACAGAGGTTGAGTCCCTATTTTCGAGATTCAGAGTCGGAAGTAGGGGCAAACAGCCATTCGTCCCTACAGATGTCAGTGGAGAGTCAGTCTCCTACTCCAGAAGAAAATGGGGAAAAGCTGCAGCAGATAAGGTCGCAAGATGATAAGAGTGTTTTGGAGACGGAGACTGTATCGGTTGAAAGTGAGATAGCAAAAGTTCAACCATTTCCCAATAATAATGCTATATTTAGTTGCCATGACCTTACTCCATCAGGCGATCGCTCTATTTCTCCATCACAACCAGAGGTAGAAAAGTCAGAGAGTGTTGATAGTTTTGGAGAGTTAGATCGAGTCCGGAGAATTAGTGATGAAAAAACTGATCTTCTTTACACAAAGCCAAGCTCGGGATTTTCTCCTTTACCCGCTCCCTTATATAAAAGTATTCAACGGTCGATGATATTAAAGGCGATGGTAAGGTTAAATACTACTGGTGTGGTTTATGTTAGTCGTGACCCACCTTTATAATCCAGACTTTCTGTTTTTTGGCAGAGTTTTATGCAGGGAGTGGGAATAAAAGGTTGTGTTGGGGCGATAATTCGATATTGGAATAGTTGCGCGAGAGGTTGATTAGACTATTGTCCATTGTTGTATTGTTTACTCTATCCCTTCTCTTACTATTTATGATTAGTCAGAGCATATGAAATATTTCAGCATTGAAGAGTCTGAAACACTTGAGTCTGGGGAGTCAAGCAGATCGAAAAAAATACCTCTAACTCTAAAATTCAGGAATAGCGACCGGGAAACGTCTTAAAAATGGAACAATAAAGGAGAAAAAATGCGACAAGATCTAACAATCGGGCAGAAAGTAGTAGTAAGAAGGGCGAAAGCAAGAGCTATGGCATTATGTCAATTAGTAGTACAGTCCAAGGACGAAGAATTAGGACCGATAGTGCAGAGTCTCAACCTGCGACCTGCTACCTCCAGGCTAAACGGTCTACGGTCAGAGTTTGAAAGGATAGGAACAGCATTATCCAATCTCAATATCAATCATGTGCAATACGATGATCAGGAGAAATGTTTTGCCTATGTTTATCCTACCGACCCAACGGTGATGGTATTAGGAAACCAATATTTCACAGCGGAGAGAAATGGTGTTGACTCAGTGCCGGGAGTGCTTATTCATGAAGCTTCTCATTGGCAGATAGTAAGAGGCACGGACGATCATGCATATGGAGATGATATCTATACGTTATCTTCAACTCTAATGCGAAATAATGCCGATACAATTGAGCGAATTGCAGAGGCATTTGATAAGTGAAGATTCATCGGATAGGTCATTCCCCACCGACGAGCTACTGAGTTGATTGGAGGAGTGTCAGGTGTAGCGAGACTCATCAATGTTGCCGTTCGAGCTTGAAGGCCAGTGTTATGAGCATGAGTACTATGTTCTGTAACAATGTCGTGTCGTTCGGAAAGATCAGCTTGTTGATTGGATGTTAAGTGCTGACAGTACCTACAGGGAGGAATCTGGAATACTCCCATGCTCTACTGGAAATAAACAGCCTTATTTCGGACACCTGACTTTTGGAGTAACCCATCGAAACGTTTACTAGTCCGTCTGAGCGACAAGGTACGGGTAGTATAGCCATTTACAACCCGTGCTGCCGACGGAGCATGATCAAGTGCCCCAGACCGTAAAACGCGATGACACACTGAAGATAAAAAGCCAAAGACATAACCATGTCCGTTGGCAGAAATCCCACCTTCCACCCATCGGCACCAGCGTTGAAAATATGCCTCAATCCGCTCATCGGGCGCACCTAGCTCGTAAAGCCGAAGCATATTTTCAACCATTCTTTCCACAGTCTTCCTCGCGATACCCAAACCCGCAAGGGAAAACCAATAACCTAAAAAATCAAAGCCCCTGGCAACTCTACCGATGAAAGTTTTATCCGGATGTTTAACCACCCGTAACTCACTCATCACCTGGTTAGTTGCCTTGATGGCTTTGCGCAACTTCCACCGCGTCGGAGCCAGAATCACCCAGTCATCCATATAACGCACATAAAAACAACCCAAAGCAGCCATGCGGTCGTCCAAAGGCTTCAAAAATAAAGCCCCCATCAGCGGAGATAACGGACACCCCAAAGAAATCCCCTGGGTAATATCAATATATTCACCCCCATCCGAAACATAGCGACGCAGATAACCCCTTAATGAAGTCAGAAGTCAGAAGTCAGAAGTTAGAAGTTACTTTTGTAACGGGTATTTATGCCCTGCTCCAAAAACATTTCGCCTTAAAAGGCGGGGTTGCACGACCCAATTTTTTTGAGAACAAATGTAAAACTGCATCATCCCGGACATATTTCCCCACAATATCCATCAAAATTCCATGATTGATGCTGGCATAATACCCCTTAACATCAGTGCGAAAGACAAATGGATGCTCCTCAACATTAGCCGCAACCTCTCGCACCGCCCCCTTCAACCCACCATTCCCGGCTAAGTGAAAACACCGAGGTGAAAGGACAGGTTTCAAGGGAGTATCCCGATTTTGAAAATTTACCAAGATTTAGATTGTCATTGCGAATGCAGCGTAGCGGAATGAAGCAATCGCAATAGCTAGACTTTGCGATTGCTTCGCTCCATTACATTACGCTCGCAATGACAAAATATATTTTTCAACATTTGGGATGCTCCCGGTTTCAAGTGTTCCGTCAAAACAATAGTCATGGCCTTTAACACCAAAGCATCCAAAGACGACCACCATTCGATTGACTTCTCCTCACCTCGAATCAAGCGCAACTCCCGAAATTGAAAATTGCCCGAAAGAATTTGCGCCTGTAGAATGGGTTTTTTCTCATGCCACCATCGTCTGAGCTGCCAGACATCGGCATTAGGATGATAATGTTGGCGTTTTTTACACAACCATTCATAAGCAGTATCGATCGCCTCGTCGGAGACTATTTTTTCGAGAAGAGTGGACATTGATGTAAAAGTCGTGGGCTTTGTCACCCCCAATGTTCTAAAATTACAGGAAAGTTGGAAACTTATGTCACTCCCGGCCACCATTAAGTACTTAGGCAAAATTAATTGTACATTTGTCATTGCGAGTTGAACGGAGTGAAACGAAGCAATCGCTATACTTTGGGATTGCTTCGCTGTCGCTCGCAATGACACAAATAATTTTGCATACCCACTGATAGGATGATGTGATCGCCCCACGTTCGGGTTCTCGCCCAAAAGCTGGCAGCTTGCTTGAATAGGGGTTGACTTTTGTCACATCATACTAGGCTGCACCTGGTCGCACGAACCGCTATTAACACTGACTCCTGGCTGGAATTCATCCCAGGTCTTACAGACTTGCTCGTAGCACTGAGGTGGTGTAATGGGTAGGTTTTTCAAGTAAAAGAACGTTGCTCCATCGAAAGACTCCAGCAACAATACAACCTCTGTGGTTGGATCATAATTATCGACAACTTCCAAGATGTGATCAATCATAAAGTGATGGTGCAAAATTGCAGTGTCAGAAGCCGCTAACCAGGCATTCAGGAACGGCGCAAGGCGAGAACGTCCGACAAAATGGGTTTTGAATGATTCTCCACTAACCCCCAATGTTGGAGAATTTGTGCTACAAACAATCGCGCCGCGCTTCTGATTGAGATGACCAACCCAAGCATTATAGCCAATGACCAGCAAATTACTGGCAATAAAATCTTGATGCCAATTCGATCTATCGTTTATTTCACTCATTTAGAGACCTATGTTTTAAAAGCCAATCCAGTTGAAATTTAGCCATTTGGAGCTATGCCGATGCCTAGAGAGTCGGTCGAGAAACCCGGTTTTTCCAAAAAACCGGGTTTCTGAGATACCAAAAAACGTGGTTTCTGAGAATACTTGACCGACTCTCTAGCAATTATCAAGAAAAATTAGAGGTCGCCTGGATTTCAGCGCGACCCCATTACCAATCTATCTAAGCACTAAAATATCTAGCCACAGGATGATAGGTGGCAAAAGCAGTGGTCGTTTGCTCTGGATAAAGCTGTTCGCTCTCATCAATCGATATCCCAATGCGATCGCATCCCAACAATTGCAACTGTGGCACTTGATCCATCACCGTCGGACAAGCTGGATAGCCAAAACTATACCGAGAACCCTGATACCTTTGGGCTAATACATCGCGAATATTATCAGGCTCTAAATCTCCATAGCCTAATTCCCGCCGAATCCTGGTATGACTCCATTCTGCCAAGGCTTCCGCCATCTGCACTGCCATGCCGTGGAAATACAGATAATCGGTGTATTTGTTGTCTTTATAGAGTTCCTGTGCTTTCTCGGTGGCAATTTCTCCCATAGTGACTGCCTGCATAGGCAATACATCAAATTGATTCTGTTCAACTGGGCGGATGAAATCAGCTATACACAGGCGACGCCCGGATTTCTGACGAGGGAATGTCCAAGTGACAAACGGGGTTGCTGTTTTCGGTGTTAAGCCTTGCTCAATGACACTAGGATCGTAAACATGAACAGAATTGCCGATAGCTGCACAGGGGAAATAACCATAAACTAGAGTTGGCTCCAACCATTTTTCCGTGCGAATTTTTTCCTTCCATTCTTCCAAGATCGGATGAACCTTCGATGCCAGGAACCAATCATATTCCTCGCGAGATTGTCCTTTCGGTTTACGGAATTGCCATTGACCAGCGAACAGTGCTTGCAAATCCATGTACCAGAACAGTTCTTCTAAATCTAGATCGCCACTCCGAATAATTTTCGTCCCCCAGAAAGGCGGCGTAGGACGTTCGATATCAATCGCCACATCTTCCGAGCGTTTGGTATCAATGACAGTGGGTTCATCGGATTTCTTCCCATCGCCATTGACTTCTCCATCGGATTTCTGCCCATCACCATTGAGTTCTCGATCTGAATCTTCAATCGCCTTGCGTCCCTTTTGGTTAAACTGAGCAAATTCTCCTGTAAAGCCTTCGGTATCCACCCAACATTCCTGTTCTTTGGCGGGCATCAGGCGATCCATAAAGGTCAAATCTGCAAAAGCATCTTTACCGTAAATCACCTGCCCTTGGTAAGTATCTTGACAATCTCCATACACAAATTTTGGTGTTAGTGCCGCACCGCCTAAAATCACTGGAACTGTAATACCTTTAGCATTAAATGCTGCCAGATTTTCTTTCATAAATGCTGTAGACTTCACCAGCAAGCCACTCATGGCAATACAATCAGGCTGATGCTGCTCATAAGCTTCGACGATTGCCTCAATGGCTTGTTTAATGCCCATATTGACCACCTTGTAGCCATTATTGGTCAAGATGATATCCACCAGATTCTTTCCGATATCATGGACATCGCCTTTAACGGTGGCAATCAGGAATTTCCCTTTACCGCGGTCTTCGTCCTCTCCTTCGATTTTTTCCATGTAGGGTTCGAGGAAAGCAACGGCAGATTTCATGGTTTCGGCTGACTGCAACACGAATGGCAATTGCATTTGACCAGAGCCAAACAGTTCGCCCACAACCTTCATCCCATCCAACAAGAAAGTATTGATAATCTCCAGTGCTTTATGACCTGCATCTAAACCCGCCTTTAACGCATCATCCAATCCAATCCGCTCGCCATCAATAATATGTTGCTTCAAGCGTTCGTCGATGGGCAAATCTGCTAAGGAAGCACTCGATCTAGCATCTTTTGCACTCACCCCCGCAAAAATTTCCGTCAGTTTCGTCAACGGATCGTAGGTGCAAATATCCCCTTCAAATTTGCGATTGTCATAAATCAAATCGCGACATATCTGTTGATGTTCTTCGTCAATCTTCGATAACGGCAAAATCTTGGCAGCGGAAACAATCGATCCATCCATCCCAGCTTTCATCGCTTCATTCAGGAAGACAGAATTTAAGGTGATGCGAGTAGCTGGACTCAAGCCAAAAGAAATGTTAGAGACCCCCAACATAAAGTGAACACCAGGCAGATTTTCCCGAATCAGTTGAATTGATTCGATCGTTGCTTTGGCATTTTCCCTATCCTCCTCTATCCCAGTTGAAATCGGTAAAGCTAAGGTGTCATAGAAAATTTCATGGGGTGGAATCCCAAACTTGAGCGCGTCCTGATAAGCGCGTTGGGCAATCTCGAATTTTTTCTTGGCGGTTCGAGCCATTCCCTCTTCATCAATACAGCCGATGACAACTCCTGCACCATATTGTTTTGCCAATTCCAACACTTTAAAAAATCGCTCTTCTCCATCTTCATAGTTGGTGGAATTGAGCAAACATTTGCCCCCAGCAACCTTGAGACCTGCTTCCATTTTTGTCCACTCGGTGGAGTCGAGCATCAGTGGAAGAGTCGTATTAGTCACCAGTCGCGATACCAGTTCTCGCATATCCCGTTCTCCATCACGCCCGACGTAATCCACGTTTACATCCAGCATATGGGCGCCTTCTTTAACCTGGGATTTAGCGATCGCCAATAACCCATCCCAATCATCTTCATTCAAAAGCTTGCGGACTTTCTTAGAACCACTGGCATTTAATCGCTCGCCAACAATTAAAAAAGAATTATCCTGCTCATAGGTTTGGGCGGAATAAATGGAAGCTGCTGCTGGCGTATAGGAGATGGGTTCTCGAAGCTCCCCCACGGCATTTTTTCGCACCGAACGCTCTTTTAGTGGGGTGTATTCCACAGCCTCGGCTAAAGCTTGAATATGTGCTGGGCGCGTACCGCAGCAACCACCAACAATTTGAACTCCATGTTCCGCAATGAACCCTGTCATGGCAGTTGTATATTCTTCGGGGGTCATTTTATAAACTGCCTGACCGCCAACATTTTCTGGTAGTCCCGCATTGGGAATACAGGAAATGGGGAACGGTGAATTTTCTGATAGATATTTAATATGAGAAGTCATCAAATTTGGACCCGTGGCACAATTTAGCCCCAAAATATCAATGGGGAAGGGTTCCAGAATTGCCAGTACCCCAGATATATCCGTCCCCACCAACATGGTTCCCTGGATTTCCATAGTCACGGACACCATTAAGGGGAGTCGCGAACCTTTTTTCGCAAACACCGCCTCAAACGCACTCAATGCTGCCTTAATTTGCAGAACATCTTGACAGGTTTCCACGATGAATAGATCGGCTCCCCCGTCATAGAGACCTTCTGCTTGCACCATGAAGCTCGCTCTCAATTCATCATAGGTAATATGGCCGAGGGTGGGTAGCTTGGTTCCTGGACCGATGGAACCTGCGACAAATCTTGGTTTTTCGGGAGTGGTAAACTCATCCGCACAACGGCGAGCCAACTCTGCCGCCTTTCTACTTAGCTCGTAGGCGCGATCGGCTAGATCGTACTCTGCGAGGACTAAGGGGCTAGAGCCAAAGCTATCGGTCTCGACAACATCTGCCCCCGCTGCAAGAAAATCACGATGGACTTTGGCCACTGCTTCTGGCTTGGTGATGACTAAATATTCATTACAACCTTCATATTCCGCTCCACCAAAGTCCTCGGCGGTCAAGTTTTGGGATTGGATGTTAGTTCCCATTGCGCCATCAAAGATCACCACTGGACGATCTGGACTCTGGAGCCGTTGGAGAAATGAAGTCTTTAACTGAGGTTTCGGATTTTCAATACTTAGCATAGATTAATGGTTATAGTTGGACTTCTCCTGCAACCTTTTAACCCCAAAGCTATTCAGCTTGGAAGGTTGAGGAGGATAATTTTATATTAGAATGATAATCATTCTCATAATTAAGATAACATAAAAATACTTTTTATTTATTTACAATTGTCGTCATGTTGGTTTAGGGCCATCACCATCAACGGCTTTTGGGCCAAATGTTTTTTTTTGCCTTTAGATAATTAATAATCCTCCCCAAGCAAGTAATAGAGAAAAAAAGATCGCAGCGATCGCCTGTCTACTTAACAGCAATAAGGTGCAAGCTATAAGAAATTTGTTAGAGGGATAGCATTCTTGAAAACAATCTACTTTGCAGCACAACGCGCTTGATACAGGCGATGCAACTTCAGGTGGTAGGCGAAACAGTACCCTTGCTGGATTAATCAACCGACTCAGGCCATTCAAAACGTCCAGCCAGTCCAGATTTGAAGGACTATGTCAATAATGAAGATTTGATGAAGAAAGCCGCATAATATCCGCTGACAGGGCTAATATGCGGAGAGCGATCGTGATCAAACCCTAATTTGGGACATTATCAAAATCTGAGTCTGCATAATATGCCAAAGCTGACAGAGATTTTAATGCTGCTGTCAACTTGAAAAACTATGTGTATCAGTAGCTTGAGTTCCAAGCGAATTTAAGCCTGTGGAGAAGATAAGTTACAGACAATAGTCAGTGGTCTTCTGTGTTTGCGCAGCATTCCGTAGGAAAACAGGAAGCTAACTCTAAAGCTTATGCAATCGTGTATGGGTAAGTTTGGGTAAGTTTAGTAGAACGGTTATCAAGACTTTATTCAGCCTAACATCATTCATAGGGGTGTTATCGCGGTCGAGATCAGCCTAATATACCTAATTACGGTGGTTAGACTGATTTGGACAGGATAAGGCATACTAAACAATAGTTAGGCCGCGAGCCTGCCACAATCTCTTGTTCAACCTCCTGTGCCATGGCAGCAACCAATTACGATAGAATCATTTTCACTCGGCTGACTAAAATTCCCCCGGTCGCAATCATCAACTTAATGAACGACCCTGCAGTCCGGCGGCACCTGCCACTGGCTCAGGGTGAGTTTGGAGATGTCGAGTGTGCTCGCTTTGTCGCTAATAAGGAACGAATGTGGGAGGAGAAAGGCTTTGGCCCTTGGGCTTTTGTGCTGGATGATGAGTTTATCGGCTGGGGAGGCCTTCAACTGGAGGGCGACGATGTAGACGTGGGACTCGTCCTCAGTCAAAAGTACTGGGGAGCTGGCCCTACTCTCTACCGGAGGATTTTGACACACGCATTCGAAGAACTCTGCGTTGACTCCGTTACTGCCTTGCTACCTCCAAGTAGGACAAGGGTCTCAGCGCTGCGGCGGCTTGGCTTTTGCGAAGATGGCGAAGTTGTGCTCCAAGACCAGCATTTCATCCGGTACAGGCTCATCCGAAGCCACTGACGGATCTGAATGGAGTCATATTGCTGTCATCGCTGCCTAACAAGCGCTTGCACACGGAACGGTGATATACGCTATTACTGGTCATAATTTGCTATTCGCTAGAGACTTTTACTTATGGTATGAGAGAGTTTGGCATTTATGATAACAATAGGTATTTGCTAAAATTCGGCCAAGCTATGGCTAAATAAAACATTGAGTGATATTTGACAGCCTAGCTTGCGATCAGCTTGGTCGGCTAGTCAACGTCGCTGTAGCCAAAACGGTCATCGTACGACGGTTAAGCCAACAGCCTCGAAGAGCAAAACTAGCGACATAGTGAAAGTCTTTGGCCGAACAACTGACCATATCTGGGAGCGACAATGATGGATCTATTTAGAGAAGCGGGACAGCAGATGTCGATGCTTCCACGTCCTGTTCAAAATTGGATGCTGTGGCTCAATATAGTCTTCTTTTCGGGACTGCTATTTGTTTTCCGACGTGCAGAACCACGCTGGGCAGTTGCAGCCCATGTCGCCTGTTTCCCGGTTGGGTTCACGATTTATTACTTTACACATGACCTCGATTTGATGGGGTTTCCCCACATTTTGTTTTGGACGCCACTGTTATTCTATCTTCCTAAGGCGGCACTCAAAGATTCCGATTTTCGCCTCATGAGCCCTTACGGAATCTGGATGTCGCTGCTCTGTCTAACTATTGCGATATCAGTCGTGTTTGACATCCGGGCCGCCATCACATTCTTCACTCGTAGTGGGTAGGAAGAAGTACGGATTGGGATTCTCTGGTTACTTGATCTGGAGACTCAAGGGCTACATCGACTGCAGTTTCATGGAGCAATTGCGATACAGTGGAGCGACAAAGTAGAACGGACTTTTGATGACTGACTATCAAAAAGGGCACTATGCTCTACAAATTTTTGAAATAGGGGAATCGCCTCGAAATCTGAAGATCTGGATTTTTGCATCCATCGCTTGGATATTGTTCGGATTGTTTTTTGCTTGGCACCATCCAATTGCCCGATGGGTGGTTGGGTGTTGGGCGGCCGGCGTTGTGTCGCTGGTTGCTGCGAACTCCATCTTCAAGTCTTTGCTGTTCAGGCTTTCTGGATTCTTGGCCCTCACACATGTTGTTTTCTGGCCTCCCGCCCTATACATGCTGCTCACTGAACGTCCATTTCTTGCCTCGGATGTGACGCCTTACTCCATCTGGTCAGGCGGTGTAACCGCCATCATTTTGTTTTCGTACATCTTTGATATTCCATATTCGTTCGTGTATCTGAGGCACGTATTTTCTCGGAAATAGCCCAGTAAATGGATTTACAACCCTAATTTTGGACATTATCAAGGTCTGAGTCTGTATAGAACCCATTTGGTATCTTCATAAATATCAAGTTTTTTTAGCTAGGAGTCAGGAGTCAGGAGACAGGAGACAGGAGACAGGAGGTAAGAGGGAAGAGACAGGAGTTCAAGAATTTAGAATTTAGAATGCGCGAATTTAGAATTACCTCTCTTTGAAAAGAAGAGGATTGATTCAAAGGATAATTTTTATTTATTATCCCCTTAAAAGGGGAGGCGCATACCCACAATTTTTCGGTAAGAGGGAAGAGGAAAGATGTGGGTTCGTGATCATACAAAAAATTCAACACTCCTTACAGATGATTTTCGGTCAAAATTGATGCGCCAAAAGACTTGACTACCATAATTATATAGACCTCAAATGGGTTCTATAGTATGCCAAATTGGAAAAATCGACTGACAATGATCTGCATAACACTCTATTTTGGGGTGTTATCAAGACTTTATTCAGCCTAACGTCATTCACAGGGGTGTTATCGCTATCAAGATTAGTCTAATATCCCTAATTGAGGTAGTTAGACTGACTTAGATAGTAGAAAGCATAATAAACAGTAGTTAAAAGAAAGGAATGAAAAAAATAGTAATAGCGGGAAAAATAATTTTGCTGCTAGCGATCAATTACTTGGCGGCATTTATTCTTGCATTGGGTTTCATGATGGGACTTTCGCACAGAGATATTTTTTTAGGGGTGGCAATAGGTTCTATATCTCTTCCTGCCCTTCTTCTACAACCATGGTCTTTTTTTATTCTTCCTGCGCGCTCTGGTGTATTATGGGGGCCTCTTGTGACGACGGGAATCACGATTCTGCTCTACAACTTGGTTGGCAGATCGAAATTCCGGACACCAATCGACTTACTCTGCTCAACTACCCGTAGCCGAATTGGTAAGATCTGCTGGATATCTTTTGTGGTGGTGGCTTTGTCTCTTGGAGTTTCTAGGTTAGTGGATTTTCCACCCATAAGGAGCGGGATTCCAGAATCATATTTGGTGGAGAACGCAGTTGAAAAAATCTCACCGATTGAAGATTCCAAATACTACTATAAAGCATCTTTTATAGACTCGGAATGGCTCTGGAAAGCAAAATTGGATGAAGAACAATTTTTTTCATTGATGTCAGACTTAGGTCTAGAGCCAAAAACCGGATTAACTGAGGAAAGTAATTTTTTTCTACAAGCCCCGTATTGGTGGGAACCCAAGAGTGATGAAGGATCTATGGTCTATTCGACTCCTGAGTTTCCTGATAAAAATCGCGGCAATGATGGTTTCCATGCATTGGCATCATGGAGTCCAAATGACGAAGTCATGTTTATGTGGATAAAAAATAATTTTTAACTTCCAACAAATCGCTGGTCGTGACGGTGACAGGCAGCTCGACGTTGAGCCGACAAATCTCACTTAGCAAATACAGCATAGATTTACAAGCCCTTAAGATCCACAAAAAACAAAAAAACCAAGGGAGATGAACCTTGGGCCTATGGGTCATTTCAGTTATCAGTTATCAGTTATCAGTTATCAGTACCTCTGCCTGAAGTCAGAGGCTTGAAATATTGAAACTGATTTTTTTTCATCCCCTTGAAAGGGGAGGCTTGAGACCCTCTTTTTTGGTCATTTGGAGTAAGCGATCGCCTCCTTCAACCCACCATTCTCGGGTAAGTGAAAACACTGAGGTGAAAGGACAGGTTTCAAGTGTTCCGTCAAAACTATAGTCATCGCCTTTAACACTAAAGCATCCAAAGACGACCACCATTCTATTGATTTCTCCTCTCCTCGAATCAAGCGCAACTGCTTCATAAAACTGATACAAAGCGTCACATAAAGTGACAAATTGATAGCGTAGCTCCTCCGCTAGGAGGCTGTTTACTTCCTGCTGTACGGACGTTGCATGCAACGTCCCTAAGACCGTCGGCGGTTACTCATCCACAGGCATTCACGGGTCTTGCCCAACCGCATCCCTACACTCTATACTTACATTTAAGTCTTTGTCAATTAACATAACTAAAAAAGTCCTCAAACCCTTACTAAGCCGTTCCTAGTAGGAAGCGGGATTTCTTCTGAGGTCTATGTCTATGATAGATAGACTGCCAGAGATGCGAATAGCAGCGATTAGTGCAGAAGATACAAATTTCACCCTCGTTACTACTTGGCTGTGATAACTAGCGTATTATATCGCTAAATTGCGCAAATTGTTAAGTAAGTCGAAACTCCCGAAATTGAAAATTGCCCGAAAGAATTTGCGCCTGTAGGAGGGGCTTTTTCTCGTGCCACCATCGTCTGACCTGCTAGACATCGGCATTCGGATGATAATGTTGGCGTTTTTTACACAACCATTGATAAGCAGTATCGATATTTTCAATCCTCTCGGTTTTAACCAGAGGTAATTATCCATTATCCATTATCCATTAATGAAAACCTTCATATTCCGCTCCACTACCAAGGACTACCGACCATTGTAAACCCTGCCCAGTAATAAGGATGGGAAAAATTTTTCTGATTCATCTGGGCTAACTCTGGAGGTAAAGGCATTTCTCCACGGCTTCCTGAAACTTTTAATATACCATTTTCGATAACAACTTTACCCTTCAACATTGCTATTTGTGCTTCTCGTAATGCTTCTGCTTTAATACTAACATTACCTAAATTAGAGTAAAATTCTGTCATTAATCCTAATGTTGCTTCATCATTAACTAACCATAAACTTGCTAATGCTGATTTTACTCCGGTTGCTATTGCTAACCCGGCAAAACCTAGTTCTGAATTTTTATCTCCTACTGCTGTACGACAAGCGGATAATACTAATAGTTCAACTTCGGGATTATTCCATTCTAAATGGCGAATTTGATGTAAGTGTAATTGCTCATCCCATAGCTGAATATAAGATTTATTGGCATTCCCTGCTCTAAATTCTGCATGGGTAGCTAGGTGAATAATTGGATAGGGATAATTTTGGCGTTGGTTAATTAGGTTTTTTCGAGTGAATTCTTCGTTGAGAAAAATATTACCTTGCAGCGAATTTTTTGTAATTGCTTTTAATTCTACTGGTACTGCTGGTAAGGGTGGTTTGTTAGAAAATTTACTGGCTCCCATGGCTAAAAGTTTTGTGTTTTTGAGGGAGTTGTAGTTACTATTCATTAAGCTGACGCTGGGTATTAGACTGATGTTATATTTTTCGATTAAAAATTGTTTTCCGTCATGTAAAGCTGCTAGGGGTAAGAGGCGAAAACCTGCGTCCATACTAAATAGTAATGTATCAATATTTGCTGCTTCTAATTCTGTTGAGATTGGAGATATTAACCAGTTGTAGAGTTTTTTTGCTGTTGGTAAATAGTCATGATTGTTACGTTTTTTAGAGTCGGTAATATCTAGATAAAATTGTATGGCAACTTCCCATAATTTTTCTCTATTGACTTGATAAATAGTTTTGAGAATAGATTGACCGTCGGGGGTGAATAATATTAGTTGTAGTTGGTCTTGATGAACTTTGACGTAGATAACTGCTGATTTTTTTCCGGTCTGATGGTGCATATCTAATAAGATTTCTCGGATGTTTTTTGTGGATAGTAATTTTTGGTCGAGATTTTCTCCTAGATAATTTGAATATTCTTCGATTCGGTTTTTTTCTAGGGCTAATATCATTTGGGAGGTTGATATATCTACTGTTAATGGATTGGTTGGGGTTAGATTTAATTTTGGTAATTGTTGATTGATTTGGCTTGAATTTGGTTGAGGGTTATTGGGGTTATTGGTAGAGTCGATTAAGTTGTTGAGATTTGTGCTGATAAGATTTTCACTGTTATTTTGTGGGGATTGAATGGTATTTTGAGTTGTGGTCGTTCTCGAAAGGTTAGTAGTATTTATGGTTTGTGTTGCAGATATATTTGTTGGATTTTCTCTAGGATTATTATTGATGGATGAAGTGGGAATTATGGGATGGGATTGATTATTTATTGTTGATGGGTTGGTATTAGTTGAAGTTGAGGTTTGATTATTATTAACTATGGGAGAGGGAGAGTAGTTGATAATTGGTGATGGATTGGAATTTGGTGTTGTTGATGGTGGAGTTAGGTTATTGGTTGGTGTTGGGGGTGAATTTTCAGATATTTGTGTAGTTGGATTAATTATTGTTGGTGTTGGGGGTGAATTTTCAGATATTTGTGTAGTTGGATTAATTATTGTTGGTGTTGGGGGTGAATTTTCAGATATTTGTGTAGTTGGATTAATTATTGTTGGTGTTGGAGTATTGTTAATAGTTGAAGGTGGGGATATGGGAATTCTAGAAATCGGATTATTTTCTACTGCTGAACTAATATTATTGTTTGGTTGATTAAGATTAATTTTGCCTGTATCTGTAAAGATTTCACCTGTGTTAATTTGACCAATTTCAGTAGTCAGATTAATATTGCCACTTTCTTGAGGAGCGGTGGAAGTAATATTACCTGTATTTATATTATTTCTAGCACTAATATCAATGTTGCCAGCAGTACCTATTTCTGCTCGAGTGGTAATATTATTTGTATTAACGGAACCTGCCTGACTATTCACAGAAATATTTCCACTATTCTCTCCAGCAATAGAACTAATATTTTCTGTATTTATATCGTCTCTTGCTCCAATATTTATATCCCCAGAATCTCCAGTTTCGGCAATAGTTTCAATATTATTAGTATTCACAGAACCTGCCTGACTATTAACAGAAATATTTCCACTATTGTCTCCACCAAGAGAACTAATATTACCCGTATTTATATCGTCTCTTGCTCCAATATTTATATCCCCAGAATCTCCAGTTTCAGCAATGGTTTCAATATTATTTGTATTAACAGAACCTGCCTGACTATTAACAGAAATATCTCCACTATTCTCCCCAGCAATAGAATTAATATTTTCAGTATTAATACCATATATTGCAGCAATATCTATATCGCCAGAATTTCCAGTTTCAGCTTCAGTTACTACATCATTAGTATTAACAGAACCTTCCTGACTCTCAACAGAAATATCTCCACTATTATTATTGCCATAGGTACTAATATTTTCATTATTAATATCCCCTTCCGCATTAACATCAATATTACCCGAGTCTCCTGAGTCACCAAGGGATTCAATATTTCCCGTATTTACCTCGCCATTATCGCTACTAACCTCTATGTCCCCACTATTTTCTCCACCACTAGAATTAATTTCCTCAGTATTAATATCTTCTCCTGATGCGACAGTAATATCGCCCGAGTTACCAGAGTTGGAGAGAGACTCAATATTTTGAGTAGTAATAGAACCATCAGCAGCAATAACCTCCACTTCTCCTGATGAGCGATCGCCTATTGATTGAATATTGGCCGTATTAATATCGCCTTGAAAATTATAGGTATTGAGGCGGATGTTACCACTGCTACCATTATCGGCGAGAGTTTGAATGTTACGGGTGGTAATAGTGCTGTTGCCACTTTGGATATTAACATCCCCACTTTGTTGAGGCCCAAATGAGGCAATGTTGTTGATGGTGACACTGCCACTAGAATTGAGATTAATATCTCCTCCAGTACCGTTAACAGAATAGGAGGCAATATGGTTAACATCAATATTTCCGCTGTTACTTTCAATAGTAATATTTCCGCTGGTCTCATTGTGACTGGTAGAGAAAATATCGCCAATTTCAATGTTACCTATTTCACTACTGACATTAATATTACCGCTAATTTCACCTCCTATTCCACTAAGACCTCCCACAGTAATATTTTCTTTAGCAGATAGAGTAATATTACCACCCGTGCCATTGTTTGCTTTTGTTGCTAAGTTGGCGACAAAACGTTCAAAGAAGGTGGCAACTTCCAGGGAGGTAATGTCTATGTCTGCTGGAAATTTATTAATAATTCCTGCGGTTGTGTCGATAGATCCCTCGTGGGATGTAATAGTAATATCTCCACCACGGTTATCTTCTCCTGCTTCTTCCCCAGAATAGCTGAGAATATTAGCGGTATTAATATTATTGTTGGCAGTAATATTCACATTTCCGGCGTCACCTACTTCGGAGCTAGACCGTAATGTTCCACCAGTTGTATTGATCGCTCCTCCTGCATTTAGGGTAATGTCTCCTCCTCTATCAATACCGAAGGAGTTAGCATCAATACTGGCAGTGGCAATATTTCCTTCTGCGTTGAGGGTGACATTTCCTGCTTCGTTGTTAGACCAAGATAATATTTTGCTGTTGGCAGTATTGATGTCTCCGGTGGAGTTGAGGGTTATATTTCCTGATGTTTCTGAGTCGGTAACTGTGGATATTGGTTCTGTTACTTCAATATTTCCTGCTGCGGTAATTTCAATTTCGCCTCCACCGGAGGTTAAAACGCCTCTAATTAAATCTGTGGTATTCCCAATACTCAGTCCCTGGGTGGGAGATTTGAAAAATGCTCCAGCACTACCTGCTCTAGCTTCTAAATTATTTACTTCTAAATTAATTGGTTGTGATGATGAACCTATTCCACCACTGTTGCGAGTCTGAAAAATAGTACTGTTTGCTCTGACTAAGGAATTTTCTGAGGCGCTGAAAATATTACCTCCTTCGGCATTCACTATTACTGTTCCAGTTGTGCGGAGGTTACTGAGGGTAATATCTCCAATTTCTCCGAGAGTACCTAACTGAATTGTAATATTTCCACGACCTGCATCTAGGATGGTATCTTCTGCCATGGTTATATTACCTGTACCTACTTGGCGATAATTAATATCTGCATTATTGTCATTAGCGCTGAGAGTAATATTGCCATTTCCCTCAGAAGTGTCTATGTCGGCGTTAATATTTATATTGCGACCTGCTTTTAACTCCAAATTGGAAATTTCATCGGAGTTGATAGGTTCGTTAATAGTAATATCATTGTGTGCTTGTAAACTAACTTCACCCTTTTGGTCGTTAACTTGGTCTGCATCACTATTAATACTACTGTCAGAGTCTGAGTTAAAAGCATCCTCTTCCCCACCATCAACAATAGTTATATTTTTTGCCGGGTTAATTTCGCCAACTTCAATACTGCCATTGTTAGCATTCATATTGATATTTCCATCCTCGCCATTTTCAGCAGTAGTATTTAACTCTCCCGCATTAGTATTAATATCGCTAGAATTACTGGTGAGGTCAATATTACCACCTCCTTCTATTCCCGATGTATTGATATTTCCAGTGTAAATTCTCTGTTCAGCATTAAAAGTAATATTTCCACCCCTACCTTCCGAAGATAAGTTGAGTAAACCCAAACTGGTGTCGATATTACCCGAAGCACTCGTAATATTAATGTCGCCCCCTTGTTGAACTCCCGCAGTATCGATGTTGCCAGTAATAACTGAATTATTTGCAGTTAGGGAAATATTGCCTGAATTGGTGCCAGTAGAACCTGAATTTAATCTCCCACCAGTAGTATCAATAGTACCAACCGCATCTAAAGTTATCTCTCCCCCATTACCCAGAGAAGAAGCAGAATTTGAATTTATACTACTTGTGAAAATATTACCTCCACTTGTGAGAGTAATGTCCCCTGCGTCTCTTTCTCTAGAACCAGAGTCAAGGCGATCAATGCTAGTGTCAATATTTCCTCCTGCTTGAATATTAATATTTCCTCCATTGCCACTTTCGTTAGATGAGGCAAGTACTTTTTCGGTAAAAATATTACCCTCAGCTGTCAAAGTGATATTCCCCCCATCTCCTTTATCGGAAACAGCTTGTATTTGACTCGCCCTAGTATCAATATTGCCTCCTGCTGTCAAAGTGACATTTCCTCCTTTATTTTCATTGCCATCATCAGGGAAGTTTGGGGTTACTAATGACGAGGCAGAAATAAAGTCTGTGGTTATATCTCCATTAGCTGTCATTTCAATATCTCCAGCATCCCCAGCACTATCAGAACTAACTCCTCCCCTCGTATCAATATTACCGACCGCATTGAAAGTAATATTTCCTCCGTTGTTACTACTATAGGTAAAGGAAATAACCTTATTCGTAAAAATATTTCCACCTGCTGTAAAAATTATATTTCCAGAGTTACCTCTTTCAGAAGCAGAGTTAACATTTCCACCTGTGGTATCAATATTACCTCCAGCTTCCAGAATAATATTTCCTCCGTCACCAATATCTGGTGTGAATGAGGCAGGGTCAAAATTTTCACTAACTATTAAGTCTGAGGAAAAAGATGATATTTCACTCGTTGTGATGTCGCCTTCTGCTCTAATTTCAATATCTCCGCCGTTACCATAACTAGATGCGGAAATAACTATACCTTCAGTAGTAACTATTGAACCCGAACGACTCTCTATTTTTATCTGACCACCAGACCCATTTCCACCAGCAAAAGTATCCACATTTGCTGTCTGAATATCTCCTTCTCCTATAAGAGTAATATTACCTCCACTTCCTAAGTCCGAATAGGCATTAATTTTACTTTCCGTTGTATCAATTCCACCATTATTACTTTCAATAATTATATTCCCTGCATCTCCCTCACTTATCGCCGTAGAAATATCTTCGGTAACTGTAATTTGACTTTCTACCGAAAGTTGAATATCTCCTCCTTCGGTAGTTGAAATTCCCATAACATTTTCCCTCACACCACCAATATTTATTCCTCCCAAAACTTCAAAAAATGCTCCATTACTTCCAGCCACTGCCTCTAATTTTTCTGCCTTTAAACGTAAGGGTGCTTCAGATAAACCAATCCCACCATTTCCAGAAGTTTCAAATAAAATACTATCCCCATTTATCAAGGAATTTGTCGAAACACTCTCAATATTTCCCCCATTTCCATTAACCAAAACTCGACCTGTTGTAGTTAAATTTGCCAATTTTATATCTCCTACTTCCCCCAAGTTTCCTAACTCAATTCTAATATTTCCACTACCAGCATCTAAAGTTGTTTCTTCCCCTTGAATAATACTTCCTATTTTTTCATAATTTTCTATTACTGGAAAAGAACTTCCTATATCACCTGTAGTTGGTTCATTGACTGCCCCTAAATTTGGTTCGTCTTTTGTTTCCTCTTCCAAAATTATATTTACTACTTCTTCCTCTCCTCCTAAAATTATATCTGCTACTTCTTCCTCTCCTCCTGAAATTATATTTGCTACTTCTACATTCCCTTGAATAAAAATATTTCCATTCCCATCCGCCGTATTAATATCTGCATTAATATTTACACTTTCACTGGCAGTCAACCTCACATTATTCCCTGCTTCAATTCCCTCTTCAATATTCAAATTTCCATCCACATTTAACCTAACTCTCCCAGCCCTACCACCTGTAGAAATTCCTGTTAATTCTCCATTTACCCCACCAATTGTTAGAGATGAAATAGCATCTATTAATACCCCACCCTTGCCTGTAATTGCTTCTAAATTATTTACATCTAATCGCAATGGATTTTCTGATAATCCGATTCCTCCTTGTCCACGAGTTTTTAAAAGTATGGTGTCTGCTGTAATTAAACTATTAGATGAAACTTGAGTAATATTACCACTATTAGCATTAAGTATTACTCGTCCTTCTGTGGTTAAATTGGCTAGATTTATATCTCCTATTTCTCCTAAACCACCTAATCTAATAGCGATAGTTCCACTTCCTGCATTTAATGTTGTTCCTTCTTGTTGATTAATCGAAGCTGCTCCATCACTACGATTTTCTATATTGGCATTATTATCATTGCCAAATAATATGATATTTCCATTGCCTATAGATGTGTCAATATCGGCATTTATATTAATACTTCGACCAGCTTTTATTTCTACTGATGAGTCAGTTTCGATTTTTTCATTTACTGTTATATCGTTGTCAGCTTGGAGAATTATTTCTCCTGATAAATCTTCAATATTTTCAGTAGAAATTGTGAAATTTGCATTTTCATCTTGAGCAAAGGGGTCTGTTGCTATTTCTGTTTCTGTTATTTCAGAATTGTCAATATTTTCAGTAGATTCAATTTCAGAATTATCCCCTGTTATTTCAGAATCAGAATCAGAATTTTCAGTTATTTCAGAATTGTCAATATTTTCAGTAGAATTATCTCCTGTTGTTTCCGAATTTTCAGAATTTTCAGTTACTTCTGAATTGTCAATATTTTCAGTAGATTCAACTTCAGAATTATCCCCTGTTGTTTCCGAATTAGAATCAGAATTTTCAGTTACTTCCGAATTTTCAGAATTTTCAGTAGATTCAACTTCAGAATTATCCCCTGTTGTTTCCGAATTAGAATCAGAATTTTCAGTTACTTCCGAATTTTCAGAATTTTCAGTAGATTCAACTTCAGAATTATCCTCTACTATTTCAGCTTCTTCTGATTCTCCAACCTCAATATTTTCCGGGTCTAATAAAATCGTTCCAGAATTTCCAGATGCAGCACTAACATTAACACTTCCATCAAAAATTAACCGTTGTTTTCCCGAAACTTCAACAAACCCACCATCCCCAGAAAACTCCCCACCTTTAGCACTAATATTTCCCCCAAAATTAGTAATACCATCCGACCAAACTATTACCCTTCCTCCATCACCATAACTAATAGCATCAGCCGAAATAAACGAACTTCCATCAACAAAAGTTTGCCGAGAATTACTCACTATTCCATTGCCTTGAAAATCACCCCCAATTAATATTATTCCCCCTCCATTAAAACCATTAGCATTAATATTCGCATCTATCACTGCCACGCGATCGCCCAAAATATTAATCTGTCCACCAACATTCCCAGAAGCTGATACATCTATATTTCCCGCAGCGAAAGCATCTCCCGATACATCAGCAACTATTGTATTTGTATCTATCAACACCACATCACCATCAGCATTAACAGTCATCGATGTGGCATGAGTTGTTCCTCCACCCGTTAATAACTGTGGTAAAGATAGGGGAGTAAAATGTGAAATATCCGCTCCATTTTCCACTGATGAAGCAACTTCCAAACTTAATAAATGTCCTGGTTGAGATATTCTCAGGATACTACCACCTTCCACTGCAGCGATCGTAATATTACCCCCTGCTGTAGAGAGTTCCCCAGTATTAACGACGATGCCGCCAAGTAAAGTCAAATTTTCACCGGGAGCTAAACTTAAGTTTCCTTCATTAACTATAACGCCTGGGTTAGAAACATTAAAACGATAACCACTGGGGTTTCCGACTAAATTTGCATAATCATTTGTTCCCATGGCCTGAAACCAGAAGTTATTACCGTTAAACCCAATACCAGTCGCCGTTGTAACGCTGAAAGAGGCGGGTATATTAAGACTGGCATTCTGACCGAAAATAATTCCCGCAGGGTTCATCAGAAAGAGGTTGGAGTTACCACCGATAACTTGAATTAAACCGTTAATAATAGAAGCATTTCCCCCTGTGACTCTGCCTAAAATATTTCGGGTATCTGGGGTAGTGAGAAAATTAGCTATTTGGCCAGAGTTGAGGTTGAATTGTTCAAAACTGTGAAAGAGGTTTGCCCCACTCTTAGTTCCTCCTTGAATATTAAATTGGTTGCCCTGTGGCGTGACAGTTGTTCCTGTACCATCGTTAGCAGGGGTAATGGGTTGTGCTGTGCTTGGTGTTGCCACTACTATTGCTAGTAATGGCATTAGTAGAGATAAAGGATAGTTTAATCTCACAGTTTTCATAGCTTATAGAAACACACTAATTTAATTTAACTGTCCAGTCAAAATACTGTTTATTATATTTTAGTTAATTTATTAGGCGTTGCTAATTTGAGGTATGATATATAATCCGGTTATACAGTATATGTTTATGATTCTATCCACACTTCAATCTCCCAATCTCCCAATCTCCCCATCTCCCCATCTCCCAATCTCCCAATCTCCCAATCTCCCCATCTCCCAATCTCCCCATCTCCCCATCTCCCCATCTCCCCATCTCCCCATCTCCTCATCTCCCCATCTCCTCATCTCCCCATCCCCCTATCTCCCCATCTCCCCATCTATTTATATACCGTAATATCACAATCAGAAAAAATTCTGATAGTAAATAGATGATGCTGATGGTCGTTTTGGTTTAGATGGAGACCAAATAGTTGTTTCTGATAGTTCTGGATTGGATTTTGAAAGTGATGCGAATCATAATATTACTGTGCGAACTACTGATGCTGGGGGTGAAAGTTTTGAGCAACAGTTGACGATTAATGTAAGTAATGTGGATGAGACTCCACCTGAACCTAATAACACTATGTATGGAAGTGACAATAACGACTATATGCGTGGCGGCTCAGATAACGATGTTATCAATGGCGAAGGTGGTAATGATATACTTATTGGGAAGAGTGGTGACGATCTACTCAATGGTGGTCTTGGAAACGATATCCTCAAAGCTGGTGATGGTGACGATCTACTCAATGGTGGTCTTGGAAACGATATCCTCAAAGCTGGTGATGGTGACGATATCCTCAATGGTGGTCTTGGAAACGATATCCTCAATGGTGGAAGAGGTATGGATACTCTTACAGGAGTAGACATAACTTCTGCTCAACCTGGTTATAATGAGATAGATATTTTGCGGGGCAATATCGATGCCGATCTATTTATCTTAGGCGATAACAGTGGTCAAGTTTACTACACTGGAAATGGTATAAACGATTATGCTCGGATCGATACTTTCAATACTGCTGAAGGCGATCAAATTCAATTACAGGGAAGTAATAATGACTATACATTAAGAGAAGATGTTTCTGGATTGCCAAGAGGAACTGCTATCTACAATAATGATGATTTGATTGGTATTGTCAATAATGTTAGAAATATGGATTTGAATAGCAGTGATTTTTCTTTTGTATAAATCTCTAGTTTGGTCTGAATTGATTTTATGGTAGTGGTGCATTTCATGATTTTGGTCAAGGTATGGTGAGCATTTTAGCCACCATCCACCACTACTATAGCAAGGAATACCAAAACGTTCTTTTATCTAAATACCAGGTAAGTCTACCAGTTCTTCCGATTGCCACTTATATCATGTCCGGATAATTAGGGTTTGCGCATGGAAAGTCTTTTTGCTGGGGTAGGAGACAGGAGACAGGAGACAGGAGACAGGAGAAATGGGAATGAGCGAAGAGGTAGTAGAAAGAATTGTAAGAATGATTTTTCTGCCTAACTATGCGCCTAAAATACGCTCCTTTTTGAGCATGAAGAGCTAAAAACCAGGTACTGCAATTCGACCCCGAAAAAGCTAAAGTCTTTATATGTCAATGCTTTTAGATTTAATCAGCAAACCCTAATTAGTGATAGAACTCCGTTCCGCTGACGCGTTAACGTTTGCGCCCTCCATGACCTTAGCGCAGCTTCTCCGCAGGAGATAGGATGCGTTGTGCGCAAGCAAACAAAAAACTTTCTCCTATTTATTCTTTCTTCTTCTTTTTTCTTGCTTCTTTCTTCTTCTTTTTTCCCTCATAACTTATCATATAGAATCCGGTTATATAGTATATGTTCATTATTCAATCTCCCCATCTCCCCATCTCCCCATCTCCCCCAACAATACAATTAAGTATTCAACTGGATTTGATATTACTCGTTACTCGTTACTCCTTACTCGTTACTCGTTACTCCTTACTCGTTACTCCTTACTCGTTACTCCTTACTCCTCAGTAATACGATAACTAATTACCCGGATTCTATACCACTTCTGAATTATTACTCCTGACTCCTCTCTAATGATTTATAAGTATTCAACCGGACATGATATTATTTGTCAGTATTCAACTGGACATGATATTAGAGATTTCCAGAAAAGAGGGAACAGGGAGGAAAAATTGATAATTTATCAAAATAACATGGGTCTAAAACCCCGCCTTTTAAGGCGCAATATTTTTGGAGCGGGGCTTAAATCCCCGTTACAAAAATAACTTCTGACTCACAGGAGTGCGCGTTCCGCAAGCGAGCTGGCGTCGTCGCGGGGTCGCACCGCTTCTGACTTCTGACTTCTGACTTCGTTAAGGGTAATAATTGATTTTATTTTTGATTTTTGGAGATGTCTATTAGTCTACTCGACCCTCAAGCAAATGATTTTTGTGCGAAAATACCAGATTTTTTTCACTATTTTTCCTTCTACCTTGAAGCCAATAAGTAATCATTTCTCCTCTACCTCTAACTGAAATATTTCCCCGTGGTTCTAATAAATATTGATCTTTTAAAAGTTGATAAGTAGCTTCAGTAACTTGAATTTTTCCAGGTATTCCACTTGCTTCCATTCGAGATGCCACATTAACTGTATCACCCCACAAATCATAAATAAACTTTTTAGTACCAATTACTCCTGCTACAACAGTTCCAGTATTAATACCAATCCGAATTTGGAAAGGTTTTCCCAAGTCATTTAAAAACTTAGGAATGGCCTGCTGCATATCTATTGCCATTTCAGCGATCGCCTCTGCATGATCGTCTCTAGCTGCGGGTAAACCACCAACGACCATATAAGAATCTCCGATAGTTTTAATTTTTTCTAAATCATGTTTTTCAGTCAATTGATCGAAAACTGAGAAAATTTGATTGAGCATATCCACTAATTCATTAGGAGATATTCGAGCTGAAAAACCTGTAAAATCGACAATATCAGCAAACAAAATGGTTACACTTTCATACCGTTTAGCAATTGGATGATGATTTTGTTTTAATCTTTCAGCAATTTTCGCAGGCAAAATATTCAGCAATAAACGGTCTGATTTTTCTTGTTCTAATCGTAGCGCACTTTCTACAGACTTACGTTTTGTAATGTCTTGAATTGTACCTTCATAATAAAGTATTTCTCCTTCAAAATTACGAACTACACGAGCATTTTCAGAAATCCAGATTATAGTACCATCAACACGATAAGCTTCTGATTCAAAGGATGATATAGAACCATCTTTTTCAAGGGCAGCAATAAACTCAGAGCGACGATTTGGATTAACATACAGTTGTTGGGCAATGTCAGTCATCTGATTTTTCAACTCTGCTTCTGAGGAACAACCATACATCTTGACTAAAGCTGGATTTGCACTAATGAAATATCCTTCTGGAGAAGTTTGAAATATACCCTCTGCAGTATTTTCAAAAATGCTACGATATTTTTCCTCAGCTCGTTGTAGCGCATCTAGTACCCGTTTGCGTTCTGTAATATTACGCGCTACCCAAATCACACAGTTATCTGGTAATGGTGAAATGTTAGCAGTAAACCAAATTTCATTAGGATTAGGAAGAGGAGAATGGGGATAGGGAGGCGAATCAGAAGATTTGTAATTAGGAACTTTGCATGAAATTCCCCATAGAGAGTTAGGCTTTTGAACATTGCCGTTCTGTGGATTTACAAGCAAACTATATTCTAAATTAACAGTTTCACGTGTATTCAGCACGCGCTGAATATTAATCATAAATAGGTTTGCTTGTTGAGGAGGTAAAACTTCATAAATACTTTTACCAATCAATTCATTAATGGGACTATATAACACTTCTGAATTAGTAGATAAGATTTTGACATATCTACCTTTAGCATCGAAGACAGTAATTACATCAGTCATTGCCTCAAACAAAACCCGCAGTTCCGCTTCTGATTTTCGTAAGGCGGTTTCTACTCGTTGACGCTCTGTCACCTCCATCATTAACAAACGATTTGATTCTTTGAGAGCAGCAGTACGTTCCTCAACCTTTGTTTCTAACTGTTGATTAGCTCTTTGCAAGGCTTCTTGTGCTTGTTTGCGCTCTGTAATATCTTCAACAGTTCCCTCGTAACGAATTAACCTACCATCTCGATCTCGCACAGCTCTAGCATTTTCAGAAGTCCAGATCAGACTACTATCTCGGCGATAAACTTGTGACTGATAGTTAACTACAACATCTTGCTCTCGTAGAGTTTGTATAAGTTGAGAGCGGCTTTCTGGGTTACCGTAAAGTCGATGTTGTAAGGAGGTAAGGTTAGTAATCATCTCTTCAGGAGATTCATAGCCATAAATTCTAGCTAATGCGGGGTTAACACTTATGAAGTAGCCATCAGGAGTTGCTTGGAAAATTCCCTCGACGGCATTTTCAAAGATGGTACGATATCTTTCTTCTGCTTGTTTTAGTGCTGCTTCTGCATCTTTGCGATCGCTAATATCAATACCTACAGCAAAAGCTGCTTTTCCTCCAGCGTATTTTTGGGAAACAATTAAATAATTCCGAGCAATACCATTGACATGAGCAGATACTTCTCGACAGTCATCCTGAGCGGGACTGGCAAAAAATTGACTCATAAATTCACTAAATTCTTCGCTGGCCTTGAGAAAGCCAATATTTTGACCAATAAAAGCTTCTTTCGGTAAATTGTAAGTTTCTGCTAAATGTTTATTAACTCCTAAGTAGTGTAAATCTGAGCTGATCCAAGAAACAATTCCTGGCACTGCTTCTAAAATAGCTCCTAACTGTTCTTGAGTTGCTCCAAGGTCTGATTCAGCTTGTCTGCGTTCGGTAATATCAATACCAACGACAAATGCTGCTTGATTGTGATTATATTTGCGAGCAACAATTAAATAATTTTTGGTTTTATTGTGGTAACTTGAAATAATCTCAGAAGTTATTTCCTGCTGAGAACTTGCAAAAAATTCTTTAATTAAAGTATTAAATTCAGAACTTTTATCTATAAAACCAATATCTTTGCCGACAAAATCTGTTCTCGAACGTTTAAATATATCAGCTAATTGTTGATTTACTTCAATATAGGTTAAGTCTGAATTAATCCATGAAACCATTCCAGGAACTGCTTCTAATGCTGTTTCTAGTTTTTCTTTAGCTGCTAAAAGATTTTGTTCTGCTTGTTTGCGTTCAGTAATATCTATACCTACTATAAAAGCAGCTTGGTTTTGATTGTATTTTTCTGCTACAATCAAATAATTTCGAGGTTCTCCATGAATTTGTGATACTATTTCACCTGTGATTTCAGACTCAGAACTAGCAAAAAATTGCTCAACAAATTTATTGAATTCAGAACTTATGCCTAAAAAACCAATATTTTTACCCATAAATTCTTTTCTGGGCATACTAAAAATATCAGCTAACTTTTGATTAACTTCTATATAACATAAATCCGAACTAATCCAAGATACTGTACCTGGTACTGCTGCTAATACTGTTTGTAACTGTTCTTTAGCATTTCTTAGGTCATTTTCTGCTTGTTTGCGTTCTGTAATATCTATACCTACCACAAAAGCAGCTTGGTTTTTGTTGTACTTTTCTGCTACAATCAAATAGCTGCGAGATTCTCCATGAACTATTGATGTAATTTCACGACTTGTTTCTAAATTTGAACTTTCAAAAAATTCTTGTAGAAAGTCATTAAACTCAGAACCTGCTCCTAAAAAACCAATACTTTTGCCCGCAAATTCTTCTGTGGGCATACCGAACATCTCAGCTACCTGATGATTAACTTCTATGTAGCGTAAATCTGAACTAACCCAAGATACTGTACCTGGTACTGCTGCCAAAACTGTTTGTAATTGCTCTTGAGCTGCTTTCAGAGCTGTTTCTGCTTGCTGGTGTTGAACAATTTCTTGCACTAACCGATCGTTTGATTCTCTTAGTGCTGCAGTGCGGTCTTCGATGATGAGATTTAACTGATGCTCATTTAAAATGCAACTTGAATTTGCTGTTTTGAGTTCACTAACAGTTTGGCGTAGAGCAATCAACTCCTGAATCAATTCCTCTTTAGTTTTATCTTCGTCATTCATAATTTTCAAAGTTTATGATGATCTGGTAGTATATTAATTTATATTTAATCGTGTAATTTTTGAGACAAAGTTGCCTTGATTCCTCTCTAATTTGTGGGCAATAAATATAATCGTTTTGCTATTCAAAATGTTATACATTATGATCAATTAATACTAACTGTTGACGACAAATATTAATGATTCTCTCTCCTACCGTAATAGTATAGTCATTTCAGTTTAGATTCAGACAAGAGTTTCTTGTCTTGAAATACTTTTAGCCGAAAAAGTGTTTCATTCTTATTTGAAATTACTATAGTCTTAATTTGGGTCGGGTAGACTTGAATAATTTTAGAATATTAAAATTTTTTTTCTTTAAATCCTCCTATTTTCTGCTTCCAAATCACCCATACTAAGAATTAATTAAATTGAGAAAGGTGACAATTTAACAATTGTTTATATTTAGATGAATCAGTTTGAGATGTCAGGGAGCTATCTACCAATCTATTCACCGATCTAGTAGACATTTCCTGATATAATTTGTATCAATGATGATGTTTTTTTTCTGGTTTGATATCTGTGTATTCCTTATTTTAAGCAGGTTACAGATGAAGATGCCCTATGATAGTCAAAAAGCTGATGATATTTTAACACCCTCATATCTTAATGTCAAAAATTGGCCATGACTGTGACATAAATTGTTACTTTATAAAATAACCCATTAATTAAATTTGATATATGGTAATCTTAGACGTAGTTATATAGACAATATTTGGGCAATAAGCAAAAACTCTATAAGAGATAAAAATATCAGAATTATTTTTAGGCATTTATTAATACTTAGATTAGTAGAAATCTATTTTATATTGGGATTGTCAGCAAGTTAAAATTTTGTAGTCAATAACACCAATTATTGTAGCATTTCTCATAGTAGTGAGGTGGAGTTTTATTCAATTTTCTACTTTTTCAGCAATTTCACTTTCAAAAATATTTAACGCAACCACCCTGGGGGGATACTAGCTTACAAGGATAGGTTTTTTACCTTTGGTGTAAAAGAAGTGTGAGGAGTTTGGTCTGTGTGGAGAGACAGAGAAGTTTTGAGCCATTTATTTATTGTATAAAATAAGTCTTGAAACCCTTGTGGGACTCACCCCTAACCCCTCCCAGGAGGGGAAGGGGAGCAGGGAGCAGGGGAGAAAGGAGAAAAAATCATAGTAGTTAAGTAAAACTATTGAAGTTGTCCAAAAAAATGTATGGAAAAATACATTTTTTCTCCCGAAAAAGCCGAGCCAAGACTTACCAATAACTCGTCTATTTTGTCAAGCTTTATGTTAAGAAAGATGTGGGTAATGGATAGCCCTGTAAGGGGGGTATCTTCATAAATATTAAATTTTTCTAGCTAGGAGACAGGAGACAGGAGACAGGAGACAGGAGACAGGAGGGAAGAGGGAAGAGGGAAGAGGGAAGAGGGAAGAGGGAAGAGGGAAGAGGGAAGAGGGAAGATGTGGGGAGAAATAATACAAAAAATTCAACACTCCTTTTCAGATTTTTCCTCACTCATTGATGTGCGAAAAGACTTGGCTACCATAATTATATAGATCTCAAATGGGTTCTATAAAAAAAATCGGCGTTGCTGAATAACAGTATGATTTTTGGTAGTCAGTAGTTAGTAAAGGGATGGATACTAAACCTCTGCTTACTTCATAGAAGATAGACTACAGAGATTGTACGATCCATTATAGATAGATTAGTATAGATTAGTGAGTCTTGATTTACCCTCATACCTTTTTTCAGTAATGCCAAAAAATCTTTGTTTGTAGTTGCGCTTTAGCATCCCAATCATTTTTATAGTACTGAAATGTAACAACACCCTTTAATATAAGTGTTTCACTAGACATGATCAGGACTTACGCAGAGACTCTACATATCGCGAGGGCGCCATTCGGAGCTTTGCGGAACGCAAATACCATTTGCTTGGCATAACTATCGTTAACGCCTCTACAAATGGTGCTTTAAAAGTCAATTTGCGTAAGTCCTGCTGATATCAATACCAATTATCTCTGTCTGGCAAATATTGCTATACTTTCCATCAATAACCCCACTTTTCATTATATTTAAACTTTCTATAACACTGCAATACAGTCAATTTCTACAAGTACATCTTTGGGTAAGCGGGCAACTTCAACACAGGCGCGGGCAGGAGCATTGTCGGGGTTGAAGTATTTAGCATAGATGGTGTTGACAGTGGCAAAGTCGTTCATATCTTTGAGGAACACGGTTGTTTTGACAACATTTGACCAAGTGGCACCTGCTGCAGTGAGTATAGCTTCTAGGTTTGCCATAACTTGTTCTGTTTGTTTGCTTACATCATCGGTGTAGACTATTTGGTTGGTTTTAGTGTCGATCGCTATTTGACCGGAGACGAAAATCATTTGACCTGTGGCAGCGATCGCTTGATTGTATGGGCCAACTGGTTCGGGGGCTTTGTCAGTTTTGATTATTTTACGGGTTGTCATATTTTGTTTTTGTTGCTAGTTGGTTATGGTTTGGTGTTGATGGCTAATAATTTTCAGCTTGATACATTTCACCATTTGAGATTATTGCATAAGTAAAGTCTATTTTTTCAAAAATAATGTAACTACTGTAATAATTTTGCTATTCTTCATCTATTTTTTGACCACAATGGGGACAAATTATAGATTTTTGATTTTGATTTGAAGCTCGTTTTTTTTTCTATTTCTTCAGTAAAACCAGAAGCAACTATACCTGCTGGCAAAGCAAATATACCAACTCCTACTAATGCAGCGATCGCTCCTAAAAATCTACCTAAAGGAGTAAAAGGATAAACATCTACTTCATAAAACTGATATAAAACGTCTCTCTTGGTGCGCGTTCCCTCTCTTGGTCAGCATTCCCTCTCTTGGTGCGCGTTCCGCAAGCGAGCTGTCGGCGGCGCGGGGTCGCACCGCTTGCGCCTGACGGCGACGCGGGGTCTGACCGCTTGCGTCTGACGCGCCCCGCGGGGTCGCACCGCATAATTAGTGACATTTTAATGTTTACTTCCTGCTTTCCTACGGAATGCTACGCAAACCACCGGAACTGTCGGCAGCAGGACCTCCACAGGCATTCACGGTCAAGCTGACCGCATTTCTTGAGTGTGTCTTACATTCCGAGGTTCCCTCGGAATTACACACTCGCTTTCTTAAATTAATTGAAGCATTCAAGTCTCGGTCAATTGATCAACCGCATTCTGGACAGTGATAAGTTCTGATGTTTAAAGGCATATCCTGTACATGACCACAATTAGAGCAAGTCTTAGATGATGGAAAAAATCTGTCTACTACTACTAATTCACAGCCGTACCATTGACACTTGTATTCTAACTGCCTACGGAATTCATAAAACCACTATCTGCTAACTGATTTAGCTAGCTTATGGTTAGCTAACATACCAGACACATTGTCATACCTCAATCACAACAATGCCGTGGTTATTGGCTAAATATGTTGTCAGTTTATGAAGTGCATCTTTACGGATATTAGCTACTCGTCTATGTTGTTTGGCTAGCTTGACTACTGCTTTGTACCAATTGCTTGAATGTTTAACTTTCCTACTCAGTTATCGTTGTAATTTAGCTAGTTTGTTTTGCGCTTTTTTGTAAGGAAAAACGCTCTTGAATACTTCACCAGTACTTAGAGTTGCTAATGTCTTAATGCCTAAATCTACACCTACAACTTCTGTAGTTTTTGGTGTAGAAGTCGGAGTAAATTCATAGCTCCATAACCTACGGTAGTTAAGGTGACAATGCCCCACCACATAGCAGCAGGAATATGAGGAAAATCATCTGGTTGAGCTTCATGTTCAGCGAAGTAAATTAAACTGGCATAAGTTACTAAGAAAACTAAAGCAATAAATAAAGTAATAACTATTTATTCTTGTTTTGACTTGATAACTTTACCAAATAATTTTACTGTACTTGAATATCTACTAATTTTGAATAACCGAAAGATTCTAAATAAGCGAAACGAACGAGTAAATATTAGATTTGGCCAAAATAATGGTAAATAAAATGGAAGAATTGCGATTAAATCAATAATTGCTAAAGGTTTTACCATAAATCGTATTCTTCCCCATACTGGATGTTTATATCCAGGAGCAACATTGGATGACCAAACCCTTCAATAATTAATAATTAATAATTAATAATTAATAATTAATAATTACCTCTCCTTTAAAACGGATAGGATTGACTAAAAGGAATTTTTTTCTCTTGGTCGATTGAATATGGAGAGGTTTATTCGCCATCCCTTGACCGCTTTTATTCCTTGAAAATGGGAGGCTTTAAACCACAATTTTTAGGTCAAATATATTCTATGGTAAATATAATTACTGATATTAATTCAAAGTTATCTAACCAGGTTTTATATGGCTGATAAATCTCTTGTACTGTGGAGATAATTACAACTATAATACTCAGAAAAATCAATGTGATGATACATATTTTGAAGGTTTTGCTGTAAGTATCTCCGGGATTATCTAGCTCAATAATTTTAAATATTCGACGTTTAATTTTGTAGAGCATTTTTCTAGATAAATTTTGGAGTGATTTTTATTTTTTGCAGAGAATTATATAGTCATCTAATCCATAATTTGAGTTATGATTTAATCCAAGATATTGACGTTTAAGTGGACTCATATATTTTTGAGTAGGTAATTTTTCATTAGCATATTTAAAAAAGTCTCTATGAGATTCTCTAATTCCTGTTGAAGTCACATATTTATACCACTCTAATTTTAACCCTAATTCCTCAACTAAATTTTCAAGCAAGTTTTTTTCTTGGCTCCTATCTTCTTTGCGCTGCATATTATAAACTTTCAATATTTTATTTATTTGAACAATTAACATTACATAACCATCACTACTCAAACTTTCCTGAAATATTTTTCGGTAAACCTCGAAAGACTTTTTCTTTTCTGTTTGGTCAGCAAATAAACAGTGAGAAATAACTATAAAGTCAAAAAAGCGTTGTGGCAAAACTTTCGATTGGTCGTTGTACGACAAAATATCAGTTGTATCAAATCGAAAATAAAGATTAGTTGGCATTCTTTGCTGTTCTATATATTGTCGCCAAAATTGAAGACCTCGATATTGAAATTGAGCTTGTTTTTCTAGGGAATAATAAGATATGTGCATCGGAGGGTTGAGTAAAAAGCCACTACTACTTTGCAGGAATAAAGCTAACCCATAGGCTACTGTTCCCGGACCTGCAGCAATATCTAATATATTCATTTTTGTTGGTAATAATCCACTTTTGTAGACAAAATACCAAGCCAAATAATTACAATAAACATTATCTAAAAAATATTTCATAAAATAGACATAAGGAGTTAAGTTGAAGCCATAATCTGGATCTGCTTCCCCCATTCATCTCTCATTTTTTCATTAGGGCTAAAAGCAGCAGCATAACAATAGCTACAACCATATTGACAACCGCGATACGGATTTAAAGTAAAGTCATAAGCTTTAATAAAACCAGTAGCTTTATTTAATATTGATTTAGCATTTTGTGCGTAAACATCAGCACTGCAAAATTTTTCACTAACTACTAACATATTAGATACTCAAAATAATATTTAAAAATTACCAAAAATCCAGATTAATTCAGTATTTTCAAGGCTAAAATTTTCATAAATGAAATCAACAAAATAATTATTGAAAATGATCTAAATTTTAATTTATAGCGCTGTGCGCAGGCAACAGCTCCGGAAGGGGGAATAAAAAACCGATAATATAAGGCTTTTAGCTATTGGACAGTTCTTGTAATTTCTACATAAGCCAGCGCACATTGCTATAATTAGAATAAAACTATTCTCCTCAGCTAGCTCTTTCAAGAATGATTTGCTAATATAAAATCCGGTTATACAGTAATCGCAAAATTACTTCATCTTAATACAGATGTTCTATTGAATACGAATTTAAACATTTATGCTATTCAAATCCTTTCTTTCTCCTAAGTAGGTGTGTTTAATTAAGTGTAAAATTTCCGAAGGGAGGAGAAACGGGGAATTTAGAGGAGGTAGAAGTAAGAATTTTCCCTCAATTTTTCTGTCCTTGATTTGCCCAAAATGCTAACTTTTTGAAGGTTTTAGACTAAAAAAAGCGCACTTTTTTGGAATCTCATAAGGCTAAAACCTTTATCTGTAAATGCTTTTAGATTTAATCAGCAAGCCCTAATAATTAATTATTAATTATTAATTATTAATTATTAACTATTAATTGTTGAATAGATATACTCTGTCAACTTTTCTAGCCTTGGATGCAGTATTATATTTATTTCTGCCTAGCTACTTAGCTATCAACTCCTGACTCCTGACTCCTCAGCGATACGATCAATAATCATCCTGATTTGGTATAATACCTATTTATATTTTAAATTCTTAACTCTGTTGTTGTAAGCATTCAGCTATCAGCTATGAGTTATGAGTTATGAACTTATATCATGTCCGGATAATTAGTGATAAAAAAACTTTCTCTTTCTTCTTCTTTCTTCCCTTCTGACTCCTGACTCCTGACTCCTTCGTCTTTTATAGATTAATAATCTTATTTATTTCTGATGCTTTTCTAGTCGCCTCAGCAACTTTTAGCGTATACAAACTTGCTTCTGGAGTTACATATAAAGGAGTTCCCTCCAATAAATGTTCAATTACCATTTTTGTATCTTTAGCAAATAAACCACGTCGCGCCCCCACTTCTATAGTTTCTGTTTTTTCTCCCTGCAATAGTTGACCTTGTTGAGGAGTAAAAATTAATGTGCCTGCTTCGCCGTAGATAGTAAAAATGTTTTCTGAGAGCCAAAATTTTTCACCCTTGCCATAGACGCTTTCCCCAATAACACCATTGCTAAATCTTAACTGGGCAGTACACAAACAAGCATTATAAAGGTTTACTTCAGTGTACCAAAACTGACTTTGGCAATTGACATTATCAACTTGACCAAATAGATCGGTAAACCGATGCAAACGAGAAAGCGCTCCCATAAAAGGAAAGCCAAATAATGAAGGCTTATAACTCCATTTTACAGGTGCTGGCTGTTTAGAATTGATTGTAACGTAACGAGCGTAGAAGACTTTACCAATAGCTGATAAAGATTGTTTAATCGCATTATGGAGACCGCCAAGAAGCTCAATATGTTCAACATGCAATAGCTTATTTTTCTTAGCTGCTAGAGAAATTAATGATTCTGCTTCAGTTGAGTCTAGGGAAAGAGGATATTCCACAATGATGTGTTTATCATTTTCTAAGGCTGCACGAACAATTGCTCCATGATCTCTATTAATAGTAGAAACGATAACTAGATCCAAATCTTCTCGTTTTACCAATTGTTGCCAAGAAGCTGTATTCTGAACTTGGAAGGTTTGACTAAATTCCTCAGTTTTTTCTGGGGTATGACCTGCTACCGCAACTAGGAGCGATCGCTTATCTGCTTTCAATGCCTCAGCTCTAGTCTTAGCAGCATGACCAGTACCAACAATACCCACTCCGATCGGGATAGTGGGGCATAAAGAGGAAGAAAGATTTGTCTGGGTCATAGTTAAAGTACAAAATCAAAATATTGTATTTTAGATTATATATGTCAATGACTGTGCTAAAATTCAATATTTTTTAACATCTGTCTCATGGTTGTTGTCCAATCAGGTATAAGTAATCAGAATTAAATTAGAATTATTTATAATAAATTCTATAGTAATTTTTTGCCAAATTTGTTTTACAACATTGATTTTTTCCCTTAATATCAAAGATGGAAATAAAACAAGTACAAATAATTTGGCTAATCAAGCCAGGTAATTTGTATAAGTTTAAATTATATGTATACCCAACTACCAAAGAGGAAAATTAAATGGCCACTTACAAAGTTACTCTAGTTACACCAGATGGTGAAAAAGTAATTGAATGTCCTGAAGATGAGATCATTCTTGATGTTGCTGAAGATCAAGGATTAGATTTACCCTATTCCTGTCGCGCTGGTGCTTGCTCCTCCTGTGCTGGTAAAGTTGAATCAGGTACAGTAGATCAAGACGATCAGTCATTTTTAGATGATGACCAGATAGAACAAGGATATGTACTAACCTGTGTGGCCAAACCAACGTCTGATTGTACTATTAAAACTAACGTGGAAGAAGACCTATAAGTAGTAGACGAGAGCAAATTAATTAATTAATTTTTTTCGGTATATAGTTGATGACCGTTTGACTATCAGCTAATACCTTTAAATAAAGGCTCTTGTTTGAGGTGATTAATCAGCTAGCTTAAACTCCAAGTAATTTTGGTGTGTTGCTTGTTTGAGTAGTTAACCTCTAATAATTCTCATGTTAATCCTAGAAAATGATGATCAGCGATCAAGATGAAAGAATAAATACCGATCGCCTTCATTTTAATGGATATCTGTTTGAGCATTTCTAGGCCTAAGTTAATCCTGCAAATCCTACATTGTCAGGAAAATTTGGCTCGTAATTTTACAAATTTTCCATCTCAGTGAAAAAAATGTCTAGCATTCTAGTAGGAGAGCTAGGCACTGATAACTGAGGTAAAACTACACTGTAAAATCCATCAATGAGGTACTGAACTTCAGGCACCACGAGTCAGCTATATTGCCTTGAAAATGAGTACGACTCTATACTAGAACTAATCAGGCCTTTTGTTCTGTTGCATAGAGACGAAGCTATTGAATAAAGGAGCGCAAAATGGCAAGCTATAAAGTAAAACTGAAAACTCCAGATGGAGATCGAGAAATTGATTGTCCTGATGACAAGTATATTCTTGATGAAGCAGAAGAACAGGGACTTGACTTACCCTACTCTTGTCGTGCTGGTGCTTGTTCTACCTGTGCTGGTAAAGTATTAGAGGGTACAGTAGATCAAGGCGATCAGTCATTCTTAGATGACGATCAAATGGCAGCAGGATATGTTTTAACTTGCGTAGCTTATCCCACATCTGATTGCACAATTGAAACCCACCAAGAAGAAGCGCTTTACTAAAGTTAGCAGCTTCGAGTCAATCAAAAATCAAAAAATTTGTCTAATTAATTATTGAGAGGAAAATTATATGGCTACCTACAAAGTTACTCTAGTAAATGAAGCAGAGGGAATCAACCAAACTATTGATTGTGATGATGATACCTATATCCTTGATGCTGCTGAAGAAGCAGGTCTTGACCTACCTTACTCCTGTCGTGCTGGTGCTTGTTCCAGTTGTGCAGGAAAGGTAGAAGGTAATGCAGATGATGTGATAGATCAAAGTGATGGCTCCTTCTTGGATGACGATCAGATCGCAGAAGGATATGTGCTAACTTGTGTTGCTTACCCTAAAAAAGACTGCACCGTTACGACTCACCAAGAAGAGGCACTTGTGTAGTTGAGGATTTGGTAGTCCTGTTCGCGTAGTGGTATACAAGGAACAAGGGACGTTTGGCACGGGAGCAAGATGCTCCCACTGCCGTACCTCGTAACAAAAATAATGCAATGCACCACCACCGAGGATTTTTTGATTGTTTATAGTTAACCGGACAACTAACTATAAACAATCAATTTATCAGGACTTACGCAAATTCTTAGACAATACGCTATCAGTAGGGGCGATTCGCGCTCTGTAGGAGCATTCCGGAACGGAAATCGCCCCTACTAGATATTGCAGTTTTGCGTAAGTCCTGTTTATATTACCTTGATCGCTATCATTATTGTTGTCCAAAAGTGACTGACTCGCTGAGAGGTTGGATCTCTGTTCCAGGAAAATAAAAACTGAGAATACGATCGCTATTCCAACCTAACTCAGCTAATTTAATAGATCCTTTCTGAGAGAAACCTACCCCATGTCCAAATCCTCCTCCAACGAAACTATAGCCCCATAAAGTTTGATCGGGTTTGTATATAGGGTCTAAGTAAAAGAGTGTACTCCAAGGCACCCAAAAGGCATTTTGTACTTCGTCCTTATTTAGCTCTATAATCCCTTTATCAGTTTCCACAGTCATTTTCAGAACACGACCAGCTAGCGATCGCTCTGTCACTTCCACATTTTTTACGGTTTCAATTTGAGCAAAAGGACTTTTTTTCTCTCGAAAATAACTCTTTAAATAGCTAACTATACCAGGCAAACTCACTACCTCCCGCCAACGAAACTCTATCCAACCTTCTTCATTAAATCCTGTTTGAAGACTCATAAACTTACGGAAATTTTGTTCATCAGCTAAACTATTTGTAGATAAATCCCAGATATTATTAGCTGAATCAATTACAGGTCGTAAATATGGACGTTCAGTGCCATTCCATAGATCGTTAAAATCTGCTGTCACACCACCACTAACCGCAAAATAAACGGCATCTATCAACTCATCCTCATAGGTCAGGACTTTTCCTCTAGTTGCTGCTACCGCTTCATCTGTTTCTGGGTATACATCTAATCCTTTGTATACTTGACAGTGAGTATTGGCGCACAACTCATAATTATCTGCTACAAACCTATGTAAATTTCGTAGTGCATAAGTTCTAGCTAAAATTGCTTGAGCTTCTAGGGATGCTTTTGGTGGCCAAGCCCCTAATTCGTGGGGTACTACTCCCCGAATATAAGTTTCTATTGGGACATTATTTACTAATGTGTAACTTCCATAAGCATTCGGTTGTAATTTGAGTGAGCCAGCATAACGTCGTTCTTCTGGTATTGCCGTATCTTGGTTAAATTGATTATTGACGAGAATTATATCTTTTCCTGCTGTAATATCTAACTCATGGCGATGATAAGTATAGCCATTCATTTCCCAGTAAGCTGTGGGTCGTTGTTTGAGAACTTCCAAATCGAGATATACATCTGTATTACTATGAGCTTGTAGACTTTCTAATAGCCAACGTCGCAATAAAGGAGTTTTATAAACTTCTCTTTTTGCCCAAACTTTCCATCTTCCGGGTTGGGTTACTTCTACTTCTATTCCCTTATTTTTCCATAATTGAGCATCTTCTTCAGCGTTTTCATAACTGCGGTGACTACTGAGAACTAACCGCTCTTTTAATAATGCTTTTTCTTGCGGTCTCATCTTAATTTTCAACTCAACTTTTTCAGTAGTAAGAGTTTCTTTTCCTGCTGGAGTTTTAAAGCTTAAAGTTAATTTATCTCCAGGAGTAGCTCTTAGGGTGATTTTATCTGTAGTTTTAGTACCAAATCGTTGTATGACTCCTATTTTGAGCAATATATTAGATTCTTCTAAAGCTTCTGCTGGTCTTTTATATAATCCTAGCAGTAAAGCTGTTATCAATATTGTAATCGGAATTAATTTGTGAGTGAAATATTTTTTATATATCTTAGTCTGCAATTTTATTTACCTCCACAGTGTTTATTTTCTAGCTATTGTAGCTAAAAATAGCTAGATTGAAAAAAACTTATAATTTAATTATTTTGAGCGACTCTCAAACTTAAGAATTAGTCAAATAAATATTTTTTATTTCTGGTTGAAACTATACAATAAGTGCACAATTCTCATCAATAAAAAATACTTCTTAGGTAGATAAATAAATTATCACTTTTTTTTCCTTTCCTCCCCTCATGGGGAGATACTTGATAAAATCACATCAAGACTCTGTAGATATAACAAACAACTTTTATATCATGTCCGTTTAATTAGTGATCAAAAATTTTCTTCTCCTATTGCTTCTTCGGTAGTCCTGCATAGTAATGGTAGGTGGAGACAAGCAACACTTAGTAAAGAGAGCAAAATGATCCCACTGACTATACCGTGACAAAAATAATTAGAACGAGAGCAAGATACTCCCACTGGTTATACCATTAAAATGTACCACTACCGTACGAAAAAAACTGTAGAAAATTGTAACAGCTTTTATCTTGATATTGGATTAACCAATACTGGCTGTACGGCACAGCTCACTATTCCCTCAACAGTAAATGCTCCTGGGAATTTCTTATCTTATATTTGAAGACTGCCATTAATATCGGCATTAATGACTATACCAGTTCCACTCCTGAATAAACCACGTTTGACTCGCTTGCCTACATAGTTTTCATGGCATATTGGTTTTTCTAGGTCAATAGCAGATGTTTTACTGGTGTAACAATCTTGCTGTTTCAATTACCATTATGCCTGCAAGTTGACATTTATAAGTTATCTGTTCAATTAGCTTAGAGTGCGGTATTTGGGTAAAGTTTTGATTGTTTTTTTTGCCTATATTTGCACATTGTTTCCAGTTATCATTTTTTCCTATAACTACAGTACCAATATTATTAGTCACTAAATAATTGACAACTAATTTACTGGTCTTATGCAGATAATTCTCGACAAAACGATTTCGGTGATAGGTTAACGCCTCAATATATCCGGCTAGTTTTTCTGTTGCCTGTGAGATGACTTTGGTACTTGGCTTTACGCTTGTTGTAAAGCTGATTAACACTTTTTAGTGGCTTCCCGTTAACAAGCATAGGCTTAACACCAAGCTTGTTTGTAGATAGAGCAACTAATCTGTCAATCCCTAAGTCAATCCCGGCTACATATCTTGAGTGTATTTGTGGCTGATTCGTTTTTTCATAGACTACTTCAATTATATAGCAGCTAGTAGCAGGTACTATCCTGACTTCGATTACAGTTTCCACAACTACAGGTATTTTGATCTCACTCATGGATAAGTGACAAATACCATCTAAAAGAGGGGCTTTATAGACTGATTCCTTTGAATATATAACTACCCGATCGACCTTTAGTTTTGTCCTTATATTTGGGTATTTTGGGCTTACCTAAAAACTTCCCTGGATGTGCGCGACCATTCTTTGATTGCCTGAAAATAACCACGCCAAGTGGCAACCAAGCATTTGATTATTTGTTTTGATACTTTAGTTGGTAATGATCTATAGGCATCGCTATCTTTGGTGGCGTGGTATAGTTTAGTTAAATCCAGACTTTTTGAGAAAAGTGAAAAAATGCTGACGACAATAATAGTTAGCTAAATTGTACAAGTTTTTCGAGCTTTTTGGCTAACTCATCACACACCCGCCAATAAATATGTGTTCGGTTAATAATATGTCTGTCAACAAGTCGCATTCACCCACTATAATTCATCTTAAGTCCTGTACTTGTTTAATATTACAACACTTTTGTAAATTTTACAACTATTTTCTACAGTTTAAGTTTAACAGTTAATCACCCCTTCTTCTTTCCTCCTGACTCGGTCATCCTGACTCGGTCCTCCTCCGTCGTTATTTATAAGTATTCAACCGGACATGATATTACCTCTTAACATACCCCTTTTTAGAGCAAAGTCCCTATGAGTATGATTTAATTATGAACAAATTAATTAGTAGACCAAAGTTTATCGACCCTTGCCAAGAAATAAATAGCTATAACAGGGGAAATAGTTAGTTAGGACATAGACTGACAATTAACCCTAAACAGGGAAATCTTTTTCTTAACTATTGACTCACACCGAGTGTACTATCAGACGCTAGGTAGGTTTGCGAATGTGCAACCTGGTGGCGCTTCTTTCCGACAGAAGTCGCCGACGCGATAAGTTAGTACGGTCTTGGAGTCACGCCGACCTGCGGCAAAAATGCGAACCCTTTAGAAAGTCTTACAACTGTTGGTTGTTGCTTGCTATGGCTCAATTGGCCACCTGAATCAAGTCTATCAAATAAATTTAAACCTTAAACCTTTTTTTCTGATCCTTTGATGAACTTCAAGGTATAGCACGGGAAAGAGTTGCTGAGAACTGATGCTAATGATGGATCAAATACGGTTTTATTTTTTTCCCAATTTTGTCTGTTTTCTATTCCTTGCTATATAGTTAAACTAGAGAATATTTTGCATAAGTTTGTTGATTTTAACAAGAATAATTAATTTATAAAAGTCAAATTTTTCCATAGTTATCCTTTAGTTGAAGTTAATTATAAATCGATATAAATAAGGAAAAATAAAAGCAAAATATTTACGATTATTGGATAGATTTACCTGGAGAGAAACGTTCTAAAATATTGGGTCTTCTTAAGAATATAGCAATGTGCGCTGGCATATTTACAAATTACAAGAGGTGTCCAATAGCTAAAAGTCTGATATTATAGATTTTTTATTCCCCCTGTTGCCTTCCGGAGCTGTTGCCTTCCGGAGCTGTTGCTTGTTGCCTGCGCACAGCGCTATACATTAGCAACAATTCTTGATCGAAAAACTCAAGTCAAACAAGGCAATTGGAATGTTAAAGGAATGGATTTTGATCAATTACATGAATTATTTGCTCAAATGGCTGGTGAACTATAAGAATATATTGATATTTTTGCAGAAAGAGTTACAGCTTTGGGAGGGATAGCAATGGGGACAGCTCGAATTGCTGCTTCTGAATCAATTTAAGAAGAATATCCTGATAAAATCATTGATGGAAAAGATTATTTAAATAGCATTAGGAGACCGCTTCGCAACTTATGCAAAATTAGTCCAAGATGGAATAGATAAAACAGATAAATTAGGAGATGCAGATACATCCGATTTGTATACCGAAGTTTCTAGGACTATTGATAAACGTTTGTGGTTCCTAGAAGCACATTTACAATCAAAATAAATTTGTTTTATTAATTCAAAAATCAACATAATTAGCATACAATCACAATGAATATTGCTGAATTTAAATTGAAATTGCTGTAAAAAATCGATGGTGCTCACTCAAAATATTTCATAAAATCATCTTGAGTAAGTTCAATACTTACAGAGGTTTTCATTTGGGTAGACCACAGTAGGGACGTTCCATGGAACTTCCCTACAAGGTATTATTTGTGAAGATGTGGTTCATCAACTTGAAAAGCGCTGTAAGATGCTATTCAACAATTAATTATTAATTATTAATTATTAATTATTAATTATTACCTCTCCTTGAAAAGAAGAGGATTGACTAATCATGAAAATTTTTTCTTCTCTTGATCGATTGGATATGGCGCAGGTTTCTTCGCCATCCCACCCTGCGGGAAGCTGCGAATATCGACCGCTGCTTCTCCTTACTCATGAGAGGCTTTAAACCTTAATTATTCGGTAATTTTTTAGTCAGTAAGAAGGTGAAAAAAATTAGTATGTAATGAAAAGTAAAGTCCCTCAAACACCATACTATTTTATTCCTTTTACCCCACACTTCGTGCTTTGTCATCAGGATAATTTTTAATGCTGACCTACTTAATAGAAATCTCCAGAAAATAAACTTACCCTTTATTTACTAAAAACTAGGGTTGTAAAAGTTACTCACAAAATCATTTTCCGTGTTTTTTTCCTAAAAACATTTTTCCTGTTCCCTGTTCCCTATTCCCTGTTCCCTACTTTTACAAAAAGTCTATATCTTTTTCACCAGATGTCTAATGATAATGAGTAATTGTGATATATTCTAGAGCAGACACAAAAGTCTACTCTTTTCTTTTAATATCCGGTGAAATGAATCAGTCTTTTCCAATAAACTATGGCTCCCAATTACAAAACCTGATGGAGAAAGCAAGTATTTCTAGCTTTAAAGAATTAAGTCAAAAAGCAGGGGTTTCGGAACTGCAGCTTATTCGGTTGCGACGTGGGTTAGGGTCACAAATGCGAGTAGATATTTTACTCAAAATTAGTCAAGCATTAGGAATCACCTTAACAGAATTATTAGATAATTTTGCCCCCGAACTTGTCAAAAAATCAGTACCAACTTCCACATCAACATTAGAAAAAGAATATAACAATATCCAGGCAAACTTAGAGCAACAAAAACAATTTTTAATACAGGAGTTTCAGCAGTCTAGCTTGCAAATTTTAGAATCTTGGTTACAACAATGGCCTACTGTTGTATACAAAGTTAAACAAAATCCTCGTTTAGCAGCAACAAAGATATTACCTTTGTTACGTCCAGTAGAGCAATTGATCCAACAATGGAATGTAGAATCTATCGTTCCTGTGGGAGCAGAAATTCCTTTTGACCCTCAGTTACATCAACTAATGGAAGGGTCTGTCCAAGAGGGAGAACTGGTAAAAGTTCGTTATACTGGCTATCGGCAGGGAGGTAAACTACTATTCCGTGCCAAAGTTAGTCCGATCAATTAAATCAAACAACAGAAAAGCTTATGTGGTAATTACTTTTGAGTTTCTTATCAATATAATACTTGGACTTAATCTCAGTAATGAGGTATACTAGCCTAGGTTTGTTAATAGTTAGAGTCATAGCTTCTAGAAAATATGAGTAATGTGGTTAAGTATATTCAACCAAATGGGATTTTAGACGGCACTAAAGCTACTACATTTCGCCAAGAAATTAGTGAGCAAGTTGAAGCTGGAGCAGATATTATTTTGATAGATTTTAAAGATGTAACTTTTATGGATAGCTCTGGTTTAGGTGCTTTAGTTTTAGCGCTCAAAACTGTTAGAGCTGCTGGAAGTCAATTAGTTGTATGTTCTATTAATGAACAAGTTAGAATTCTGTTTGAGTTAACAAGTATGGATCGGGTTTTTGAAATATTTCCTAACCGAGAAGATTTTGATAAAGCCTCTGTTGAACCTAATACAAATCTTCAGGCCCAAAGCAAAAACTAAAATTAAAAATTTTAGAGTTAGTATTAAGATTTTAGATTCAAGTATTTTAAGTGGTAGATTAAATCTTCTTCCATAAGTTCCTGATTAATTTAAAATTTCTTTCAAATATTTTCTAGATCCAACTAGATCCAAAGGGGTGTATCTGATAAAAATGATGAGGAAGAAGTTTCTGATTTCAAATAAAATCTAGAATTTTTTACTAAAGAAAATTAAATCTAAATTTTGCAACAAAGCTTCAGCTTATCTGAAGTCTAATGACAAGTTAAATATAGATTAAAGTCAAAATCAGTTGGTCTTAATCAGGACAGATTTAGGTATATATTAAGTTAGCTAGACTTAGTTTTTTTGTGGTAAACCTTTTTCCTGTAATAGATTAAGATTTTTTTTTGCTTAATCCCTGTTTCTCAGATAGAAGTGTTACGATTATTTGGCTTTATTGATAAAGTTTAATAGTTTGAGAAGATGATAAAAAACTCCATAATTTACTAAATAATTAAGGTTTAAAGCAGAAGGAAGAAGGCTTTAGTTATCTAGGAAAGAAGGAAAAATATTGTGTTGTCTGAGTTTTAAGCTTTTGATATGTCTGCGCCCTTTCCTTCGACTGCTATAAAGCCTCTTCTTTGAAGAAGAAATAAATCAAAAAAATCCTGTTTGCCAATCCTATTCGTTTTCAGGAGAGGTAATTATTAATTGTTAATTGTTAATTGTTAATTATTGAATATCGGGATAGGAAAATATTGAAAATAAATATCTCATTAAGCTTCTTTAATAAACCGAATTATTTCCTGCACATGATTAATAAATTGCCCGTCTGTTGAAAGTCTCGATATTGCTGTTTCAAAATCTCTAGCTAACTGATGATGTTCTGCTTGGTTTGTATTTCTTAAATCTTCTATTGTCACTGCTAAACGACTGAATTCTTTTCTTGTTATTTCGGAGTGTTGCTGTTGTTTATATCTAAAAGATTCTGGATTTTCAAGACTTAGTTGTGCTGCTAGATTTTCAACAGTTTTTTCGATATTTCCAAAGCGATTTCTAAGTTCAATAATATCTGCACGAGGATGCAATAATTCTCGGCGAATCATCGATAACCGTACCACTAAATATTGATATAAACGTATAGCAGGACGTAAAACAGTTAACAATAAAGCTGCGCCAGAACTCACATAACCAACTACACTAATACCAGTAATAGCTAAAGTATAAAGCCCAACTGTAGAAAGAAAATGTAAAGCCAAAGCTATCCACAAAGAAAAACGCGCTAACTTAGCAACATAATCAACTTGTTGAGCATCAACTGTTATACCTTTTTGCTTTGACTCAGCAGCTTCAGCTAATACCTCTTTAGCTTCAAAATGTATATTCCAGGGAACCGTAACAATTAACAATAACCACCAAAAACAAGCACCCCCAATTACCCAATCTAAAAAACTACCAACCGAAATATGTAGCCATTGTAAAATACCAAATGTCGAAAGTAATATTAAAGCTAGTCCAACAGTAAAGCTAGCAAAATTTACAGAAGTTTTCATTCTTCTACTTCCTCCAATGATAAATACCTTGATCATAGTTTAGCTTTGCAGAGAAAAATATTTGAAATGTGACAGTTATTCAAACGGTTAAGGTATAAATATTATTTCGGACTAGAGTATAAATTTTTAGAGGTAGATTAAGTAGATTGAAACAAGTTTACACAGGATAGTTTTGTCAGCCTTAGTAATTGGATAATTATTTTGAAGAAGGAAGAAGAAAAAAGTGGATGGGGTTTGTAGACATGAAGTGGCAGGTCATTGACTTATCCCCAACCAATTGTAGACACCGTGTAGACGGTGGGGTATTAAACCCATAAAGAAAAAGATAATAATTTTCCCACAAAATCAAACTAAAAATATTAGCTGAATAGAGAGTTTATCTCAAGATTGAATATTGATAAGTGGTAAAATTATCAAGGTTATCAGTAAAATCTTACTCTAAAATTTATGAATTTAGTAATACAATTGAAAAACCAATCTCTCCGTTTTTTTGCAATAGCTCTACTTCTGATTGTAAGTGCTTGTGGCAATAATGAAACAATAACTTCCACTACCGAAAGATCTCCACAAGTAAAGGAAGAAGATACTGAGGAAAAAGGATATATTCTAGTTGATGGCTCAAGTACAATTTTTCCCCTATCTGACACAATGGCTCAAAAATTTATGAATGAGAATCCAGAAAATCAGGTAATTGTGGGAATATCTAGTTCTGGAACCGGACTAAAAAAGTTTTGTATTGGGGACACAGATATAGCAAATGCTTCCCGTCCCATTAAAAAGTCTGAAATTGACCTCTGTCAGGCAAATGGAATAGAATTTGTTGAAATTCCCATTGCTTTCGATGGTCTTTCTATAATCGTTAATCGTGACAATGATTGGGCAGACTGCCTGACCCTAGAAGAGTTAACAAAAATTTGGCAACCTAATGATGATGATAAGAATAAAATAACAAACTGGAAGCAAATTCGTGATGAATTTCCGGAAGAACCTCTAAGTCTCTATGGTCCTGATACCGACTCTGGTACTTATGATTACTTTACTGATGCTGTTACTGAGGAAGAAGGTAGAAGTCGCAAAGACTATCAGGCCAGTGAAGATGATGATCTCATTATTCAGGGTATCGAATCTGATTGGGGTAGTTTGGGTTTCCTCGGTTTTACCTACTACGAAAAAAATCAAGATTTTGTGAAACTAATTGCTATTGACAATGGTAGCGATCAATGTGTGGAGCCAAGCAGTGAAACTATCGCTAACGGTACTTATAGTCCCCTATCTCGTCCATTACTTCTATATGTGAATAAGAATTCCCTAGAAACAATACCCCCTGTCAAAGCTTTTATTGATTACCAAATAGATGTTGCGAATAAAGCGGTAATTTCAGAAGTGGGATATGTACCTTTACCCGGATTTTTACAAGGGAAAGTACGAGAGCGTGTTGAAAAACTGACTACTGGTTCTGTTTTTGAGGGAGAATCTGCAATAGGCGTTAAACTCATTGATAAACTTTTCTCTGAAAAAGAAAGAAAAAAAATGGGTGGTAGCTGATTGAATTGAGTTGATGAAATAGACATATAGCATCGGAGCGTGTATAGAACCCCTAAGCGGATCTATTTAAAAGGGAGTGTGGGAAGTGTGGGAAGGGTGGGGAGTGTGGGGAGATGGAAGCATTATTCTATCTGCTTGGTGCGCATTCCCGAAAAGGAGTCAGCATTCCCCAAGGGAGCTGACGGCAACGCGGGGTCTGACCGCTTGTGACTTGCCTCCTTCAGAGGAGCTGCCCTAGCGTCGTCGCGGGGTCGCATCCGCTTTTTCTCCTATCCTATTTCTGGAACTCCTGATATAGAATCCGGTTATATAGTATATGTTCATTATTCAATCTCCCCATCTCCCCATCTCCCCATCTCCCCCAACAATACAATTAAGTATTCAACTGGATTTGATATTACTCGTTACTCGTTACTCGTTACTCGTTACTCGTTACTCGTTACTCGTTACTCGTTACTCGTTACTCGTTACTCGTTACTCCTCAGTAATACGATAACTAATTACCCGGATTCTATATGACTCGGTCCTCCTGACTCCTTTGCCAAAAACTTGTACCTTTGCAAAGATACGGTTAGGGATTCTATAGAACCCCTAAGCGTATCTTCATAAATATCAAGTTTTTTTAGCTAGGAGTCAGGAGACAACCCACCCCTCGCCCCTCCCCCTCCCAGGAGGGGAAGACAGGAGAGAGGAGGTAAGAGGGAAGAGAGAAGAGAGAAGAGGAAAGATGTGGGTTCGTGATCATACAAAAAATTCAACACTCCTTCAGATGATTTTCGGTCAAAATTGATGCGCGAAAAGACTTGACTACCATAATTAGGTGGTGGTGCATAGTAATGGTAGAGAGAGTGTGGGGAGATGGGGAGGTGGGGAGATGGGGAGATGGGGAGATGGGGAGATGGGGAGATGGGGGGATGGGGAGTGTGGGAGAAATTAAAAAATATATATCTTCACCATTACCATGCAGGACTACCCATAATTATATAGACCTCAAATGGGTTCTATAGAATTAGGTTTCGGCGTTGGTAATTAGTAAGATGATTTTCTACTAGGGGTGATGCCCATCACTTACTCTGGTAAAATATTTAGAGGTATCAGAAACAGATTACTCTTACAGCGGTTTTCATTTGGGTAGACCACAGTAGGGACGTTCCATGGAACGTCCCTACAAAGTTTGATGTGTGAAGATGTGGTTCATCAAGAGCGAAAAGCGCTGTAAGGTTTCATCTCTTGATTTACCAACGCCTAGTTTTGCTTGTGAAGATGTGGTTCATCAAGAGCGAAAAGCGCTGTAATATACAATCCGGTTATACAGTATATATTTATAATTCTACAGTTACTTCAATATTAAATCGGACTATCTCCTCATCTCCCCATATTCCCCTCCTGGGAGGGGTTATATCAATTCCCACGCATTAGTGCTATACTTTGGCAATACTTCAGTTGTCAACTAATCACCACAACCAAAATCACTTTGCATGCTAATTTTAGCTCGCGAATGATGTTAATTATTCTTATGTTTACTTCTCCCTGTACGGACGCCCTTATGCAACGTCCCTACCCACTCCCCTACTTTCCCTCCTGGGAGGGGGAGGGGCGAGGGTTATCAACAGTATGAAAATACTTGAACAAAGTTAAACACAATTAGACATTTCTTGTGATATACTAGACTTATATCTAACTTATTCAATCGAAAAGGTGGTCAATCAATTGAAATGCAATCAATCAAGACTAAATTAAAAGTTAATAATAAACAAAAAACAATACTTGCAAAGCACGCAGGTGTATCGCGCCATGCGTACAACTGGGGATTAGCGAATTGTATTTCTGAATATAAATCAACCCAAAAACGACCTAGTGCAATTACTTTGCATAAACGTTTAGTAGCTGAAGTAAAAACTAAAAATCCGTGGTATTATGAAGTATCAAAGTGCGCTCCTCAACAAGCATTAAGAGATTTAGACAGGGCATTTAAAAACTTTTTGAATATTCCTAAATCTGGGTTTCCTAAGTTTAAGAAAAAAGGGAAAAAAGACAGTTTTTACTTGGAAGGAAGTATCAAAATTATTCAAGGAAATTACATACAATTACCAAGAATAGGAATAGTAAAAACGTATGAAATCTTACCCTCTGTACCAGTAAAAAATGTCAGGATATCAAAACGTGCAGGTGATTGGTATATTAGTTTTAAGTATGAATGTGAGTCTAAACCTCCGGCGAAAAAACGAGATGTTATCGGTGTAGATGTAGGCATAAAGACTCTAGCAACTTGTAGTGATGGAACAAAGTATGCCAATGTCAAAGCCTATAAACAAGCGAAAAAACGATTAACTCGTTATCAACGCCGTGTCAAGAAAAAAGAGCCAGGCTCCAAAAATAGAGCCAAAGCTGTCAAAAGACTAGCGAAGGCTCACAAAAAAGTAGCTGATATCAGAGCAGATGCACTACATAAACTAACAACATGGTTAGCTAAAAACCACAGCACCATAGTGATAGAAGATTTGAATGTGAGCGGAATGCTCAAAAACCATAAACTAGCTAGTGCGATAGCAGACTGCGGCTTTTATGAGTTTAAGCGTCAGCTAACATACAAGTGCGAGTGGTATGGAAGTAAGTTAGTAATAGCTGATAGATTTTACCCTAGCTCTCAGCTATGCTCTCATTGTGGGCATCGACAGAAAATGCCATTACATAAGAGAACTTATGAATGCAGCAACTGCGGATTTACTGCTGACAGAGACTTTAATGCTGCGCTCAATCTAGAAAATTATGTGCATCAGTAGGTGGAGTTTCCGCCGATTTTAAGCCTGTGGAGAAGATAAGTTGCAGACTGCGGTCAGTGGTCTTCAGTGTTTGCGCAGCATTCCGTAGGAAAACAGGAAGCTAGCTCCAAAACTCAAAATACCATTTTGGGTAAGTTTGGGTAAGTTTAGTAGAACGGGTGAGTTCTCATCTCCCCATTTCCCCCAACTATATAATAAGTATTCAACCGGACTTGATATAAGACCCCCACTATATTTTTTAAAGGCTCGTGGTGCGAGTGTTATGGGGGGTTTGTAGACGGGGAGCGGGTTCTTTAGTATCTTCCACTATACGCCCGATCACCGTTAACTGTTAAATATTTCAAAGCACTAAGCATCAGAATTAGGGCATTTTTCTATTCCCTTTTCCTACCGGAATGCTGCCGCTTTCAACCCAAATTCCTTCTTTAAATAAATACCAAAATAGTGATTAGCAGTAAAATCTTCATCATACTCGGCCAATAAAGCGCCTTAAAGATAAAGTTATCTTTATACTTAAAAATCGGAATATTTGGCCTCAAACTCCAGAGAATAAAGTTCAAAGTTACTAAGAAAATGTATAAATAAACAACAAAGTAAAAGAACTCCAAATAAACAATTCCTTTAGTAATAATTTGTTGTCTGACTGTTACCTGGTCTAAGATAACAATAAATACAAAACCCGCAGAAGCTCCCAAAACTTCCATAGTTTGTTCTTTGTCACAAACCAGTAGCACTGCAAATAACAAAGTCAAAACTACAATCATTGGTCCTAGTTTAGAAATAAACAGACCTAAGAAAGACCTTTGCAAAATAAAAGTATATTGAAGTTCAGGAAAATTAGTTTTTGGTACAGAATCTATCAGACCAAAATTAGTATTGTATGTCTTAAATACATACTCGAAAAAACTATCCCTGAGATACCATTCTCCGAGTACCATTTCTTGATCTATCCCTGGTGTGGTTCGAGGGTTAATTACATTGTAACTACTTAAGTTAGGAGCAAGAATCACCCGACGATTTAAGTTTCCATTATTGAAATCTTGATGCACAATCCGGATTTTCAAATCTTTATCATCAAAAGGATAATAATCAAAATTAAAATCCATCCGGAGAGTATAAGCAAAATACCAACCGATAACTTCTAAACCATCTTTTTTGTGTCGATAATCTTCTCTTAACTCATAATCACTATCTTCAATAGCATTAGCAAGTATAATGCCACGAGATAAATCATCATGTACACCATCTTGGTATTCTTGCCAGATATAACCTGTGACAAAAGCATCTTTTGCACTGGTAAAATCAAATGATTGAATAAAAACTCCTGTAGGAACAATTAGGGGTGGTTTTTGATTTAATTCTTTGCTTAACTCTATTTGAGGAGCTAATAATTGTGTTACACCAGTATCACTGAGCAAAAGATTTCTAGTTGCGGTATAAGTTCTCGCTCTCAACACTAAGCTCCAAACAAAAGCAATATTTGCTACAAAGAATGTCGTAATAATAAATGATACTAATGCAATTCGTTTTACTCCTCCCAGGTAAGCTTTAAATAGTAGAATTGAGAGAAAAACAGCAAACCAAAGGTAGGCGATACTAAGAGCGATTAGTTTACGTCTTGTGACAGCAGAATCTGGTAAAATTTCATCTTGAATAAAGATTATTCCTACTACCCATCCATTTCGATTGGTTGTCCGCAGAAATAACCAAGAATTTTGACCTGTTACGTCATCAGTTAAATTTGCTGCTACTGGCGTACCTTTAAGCGCTTTAATAATTAATTCTCTCAGCTTTTCATCCTTCTGTTCGTATGTAAGTTCGAAGACATTTTCTTGAGCTTTAAAAAGTTCTTCATTAGGATGATAAAGGTAAGTTCCAGTTTGAGAAAGGATAAATCCATAACCTGTTCTACCCAAGTTTAGAGACTCCATCACCTGTCGAATTTGCCCTAATGAATATTCGCTATATACGATACCTCGTGGGGATTTATCTGGAGTATTTGGGTTATAAAAAGGAGTATAAAATCCGACTACTGGATCGCTGACTAGAGAAGTGTCACTCCACAAATATGGCTCTCCCCAATTTGGTCCTTTGTTCAGGGTATTACTATACCAAGCATATTTGGGTTTAGTATAGTTAATTTTAGCTTCAAATAGTTCTACTTTGTCGTCTCTCCTGCCATAATATGGTGCATATAACTTTACATCCGGTTGATAAGCAAAGGGTTGATAAGCAACCCCAATATCTAAAAGTTCTGTATTTGCCTCAATTTCTGATTTAAGTCGCTCTGATAATTCCCCATCACTTAATTTACCAGAAGTGAGGTCGTTGGCTACAGAAATAGCTGATTTTTGGGCAAAATACAGTCGTCGGTCAATCTCCAGAGCAACTCTAGCTGTTTCCCTTTGAGCTTGCTGTTTAGCATTATCAAATCTCTCTTTTTGTTCTAGGGTGTACAATAAAGACCCTAATATCGCTAATGTTAAACTAATTCCACCAAGGGTTAGTGAAGTGTAGAATGCGATTATTTGTGGCTTACTAGCATTATTAATAGTTAATGTTTTATGTAAAAACTTGTAGAGTTTTTGTTTGATTATTTTAGCTTTTTTTTGAATTTTTTTATCGTATTTTATGACATCATATTGAATCTTTTTATCAATCTTCATAATTTTGTTTTTCCTGTAGATTTTAGTACATAATAATATCTTGATTTTTGGCAAAAAAATGGATAGTATTAACATTTTTTTAAGCTGGATATATCAAAATCTATGAGTGGCAAGATTAGCCGAAGAAGAATTGTGCTATCTAAATTTTGTCTCAAAATATCAACTCTAGTTCATCTGATATTTGAGCGACAAATATAGGAAGATAAATCTGAAATGTTCTTAGCTCTTACAGCACTTTTTAGAAAAATAGTTTAATCTTAATATCTTTTCTTTCTCTTGAGTTACACAATAATACTAAGTAGGTAAGCATTAAAAAATCAAAACGTCAAAATTAGCTGACAGTTTATAAATACCTTATTTCAAACTTTTTACACAACTAAATATACATCGATTTTATTGTACCAACTTAATTATCTGTAGTCTTCGTTCTCCGATTATTACTGAAATAATACACTCAGGACTTACCCATGAGGTAGGAAAAACTAGGATTTGAGATTGCTTTCCGTTCCGGACTGCTCCGCAAACCCTGTGGGTCGCTTCGGACGAAAATACGTTGTACTGCGTAAGTCCTAACACTATATATAGCATAGCTTTGTAGGCTCTGTATATATGAACTAGACAACTAACTCAAAAAAAATTAAATGATTTTTGATTTTGCTTAAAGTCTGACAAGGTAAAGTTTGATTTGCATCAGACAAAAGAGATTGTCAGAAAAAATTAAAGTATTCTATATTTGCAGGATGATTCCTGATTATTTTAAATTTAATGTGCCCTCTCACCAATGCCTACTCTTATAATTCCATGATGATGCAATGCCCATATTAAAATATTATATTAACAATACTTGATCGACTGTTTTTTTGCTACTGTAAGAACGGTCTAAATTTTGCATTGTACTAGACTCTAGACTTCAGTTTCTGTAGACTAGGAAAATACCTTATTCTTATAAAAAATCTCTAAGTTGAGGAAAAAAATGGACTTATTAGAACAAATTTGGAATAGTCTGGGAGAAATTAGTATTTTTGGCCTATCGGCATATAAACTATTATTTGCATTCGGGGTGTTGCTATTAACACTAATACTCCAGGGATTTATTGCTGGAGTAATTATTAAAAGTATTGAGAGTCTAGCTTCTAACACTAAATCTGACTTAGACGATCAATTGATTGCTATCATTAAAGAACCCTTAGGCTGGTTAGTTTTAATTGCTGGGTTTTGGTCAGTGCATATAATTTTAATGGAGTATATCAGTCCTCAGTTAAACAAAATTATAACTGATATTATCGGTTTAGCTGCTATTGCTCTGGTAGCAAATGTGATTTATCGTTCAGCTCCTTTGTTAGGTCAACTACTAAAATATCTAACTATTCACACTGAGACAGACCTCGATGATTTGCTGGTTCCTTATTTCCCTAGACTATTTCGGATTGCAGCAATTGTTGTGGTATGTATTAAAGGAGCAGAAGTCTTTTTGGGAGCATCTGCAGGAGCTTTGATTGGTTTACTTGGTGGTGCTGGTGTTGCTTTAGGTTTGTTGTTCAAAGACATTATCTATGATTGGTGTTGTGCTGTAATTATCTATACTGATGGGTTGTATAGACCTGGTGATTGGATAGGAGTTACAGGATTAAGTGGTTTTTTCCAGGTTTCAGAAATTGGTTTAAGAACAACAAAGTTGTACTCATGGGAATGGGGTTCGATCATTAAAATGCCCAATTCTCGAATGGTTGGTGGTATTGTAGATAACTGGTCTCAAGACAGAGCTAATGTTGAAGAGTGGGGGATAACAGGAACTTTAAAAATTGATGGCATTACAGCAGATCAAGCAGAGAGAATAATAGCTGGTCTTGATGAAATATTTAAAAGTATGGAAGGTTTTCTGGAACATTATATAATGTTCCTAGGTCTTGAAGGTAATGCTCGCAAGATTAAATATGTTTCATATCATCCTCCTGCTGGTTACGGGCGTACTGCCAATGAATTTCATTTGAGGGTAATGAAATTAATGGAAAAAGAGGGTATTGCTGCTCAGAATGTCTTTATCATTACTGACCAAGAAAGTTATACAAAAAATATGAAAATGGCAATCAAGAATTGAGTTCTAAATATCCATAAGTTAATATTTTGGTAGTGGTAAACAAGTAGTGATTTTTGAGGTTTACCTTCTAGTAATAAAATGGATATACATACTAAACACTACTTTTACAAGACTACCAATATCTTTTCGTTCCTGTTTACCGAAAATTTGGGTCTAAAGCCTCGCCCATAAGCGGGCGACTTTTTAGTTGATTTTATTTCTATAAATATGTTATCATACTGTTAGTTCAAATAGGAATTATGAAAGCTAGATTTAAGTATCGCATATATCCAAAACCGGGACAAAAATACCGATTAGCCAAACTATTTGGTTCGGTCCGTGTGGTTTGGAATGATAGCCTAGCTTGTTGTCAACAAAAGTATAGATCGGGAGAAAAGAAACCCACTAATTCTCAACTACAAAAACAGTTTATCACTAAAGCTAAGAAGGCTGAAGACAGAGAATGGTTATCAGAAGTTTCTGCTATACCATTGCAGCAATCTTTAAATGATTTAAACCAGGCTTATCAAAACTTTTTTAAATCGACTAAAGGCCAGAGAAAAGGTAAACCTGTTAAACCTCCTAAATTCAAAAGTAGAAAGTCAAAACAAACTGCAAGATTTACAAAAGGAGGTTTTAAAGTTGGTCAGCATAAAGTCTAGAAGAGCCAAAGTTGGAAAAATCAAGATAGTTTGGTCAAGAGAGTTACCTGCTGCTCCATCATCAGTAACAGTAATTAAAGATTCAGCTAATAGATATTTCTTAAGTTTTGTAGTAGAAATACAACCAGAAATCTTACCTGAGACTGATAATTCAGTAGGTATAGATTTAGGCATTTCTACCTTTGCTACATTTAGTGATGGTACAAAGGTTGATGCTCCTAAGCCACTTAAGAAACGAATTAAAAAATTAAGAAAGTTAAGTAAGTCATTATCTCATAAAACTAAAGGCTCTAAAAGGTATGAAAAAGCACGGATTAGAGTAGCTAAATTCCATGCAAAACTGAAAGATACAAGAACAGATTTTCTACATAAATTATCTACTAAAATAATTCGTGAAAACCAAACAATTGTTTTAGAAGATTTGAATGTTTCTGGTATGGTTAAGAATCGCAAATTATCCAGAGCAATATCAGATTTAGGTTGGAGAACTTTCAGAACATTCCTAGATGGAATTGCTGAAAAATATGGTCGTGATTTTAGAGTAATTAGTCGTTGGGAGCCAACATCTCAAACCTGCTCATGCTGTGGGTTTAAAGGTGGAAAATTAGACCTTCAGGTGCGAGAGTGGGAGTGTCTAAACTGTGGTGCAAAACACGACCGTGATGAAAACGCAGCAATAAATATATTAGTCGCGGGCGGGCAGTCCGAGACATTAAACGGACGTGGAGGCAAGTGTAAGACTACTGCCAAAGTAGCAGCAGCCAATGTTAGCGGAGCTATGCGCCAGCAAAGCGTCAACCCACCGAGGAGCTACGGCTCGGTAGGAATCCCCGCGCCTTTTAGGCCGGGGAGGATGTCAACTAACTTTTTTCTTTCTATTAATTGGGAATATTAATGCTTTCTAGCTCTGATAAGCTACTTTGCCAAAGTTGATTTACAGAAACTTCCAACTTTTGACGGCTTTGTTGCTGTATCTTGTCATAATATAGCAACAGTGACATCTGGAGTTAAAGTATAGATAAACTGATGCTCCTAGCACCCGTGCCATTAATTGAAGACCCAAGCAAATTCCGACAGTAGTTCAACAATGAATAATGAATAATGAATAATGAATAATTACCTCTCTATGAATTGAAGAGGATTGACAAATTCATGAAAATTTTTTTTCACAGGAGTCCATTGGATATGGCGCAGGTTTCGGAGCCATCCCATCCTAGGTCATGCTGCGCAAACGACCGCTTTTTATCCTCTTAAAAGAGGAGGCTTTCAACCACAATTTTTCGGTAAATTGATTAATGCCGATGCTAATGGTGCTGGAAATATTATCAAAAAAGTAGCAGCACAGCTAAGTTTAGATTTAGCCAAAGTTGGTAGGGAAGTGTTGATGCTTCCACAACGATATAGGTTAGATAATCTGACTAAAAAATATTGTAAGCAGTGTGTTGCGTGGCAATAGCGCCCGCACCCACCACATCCGCTTAGAATCTAGGGTGTTTTAACCCCTGGAGACATCAAAAATAAATCCAATTAATATCAGCTTATGAATAAGAATCTAATATGGTTATTTGTCATCGTGAGTATAGTTTTTGTAACTGCCGGTGACAGCTTTGAATTTGTGCCTCAACCTATCCAAAGTGCCAGCTTGCAAAGCCGAAAATTTATAGTTGGGCTATGGCCTGGTTGGTTGAAGCCCAAGAATACTAATGAACGTACAGAAGATGCTGTAGAGAATCTGGAAAATCGTAGCGAACCATAAATACAGGATTTACGCACGCAGACGAAATTATAAACCATTTGTAGGGGTTGACGGCCGTTAACCCCTACTATATTTGGTGATCGTGCGTAATTCCTGATACACTCACTGGCTAATAATCACTCTTAACGTTATGTTATTGAATCATGCTGCTAATTCTTTAATCATTGAAGTATTACCCACGCGCGATCGTATGAATTTTGGCAGCTCGTACTAAATACGGTTATGAAAAGGTACTTTTCCCAAATCTTCTCTAACCCTTCTGCCTTACTTTCCTAATTTTCGCCCCTATCTGCTTCATAACCACAATTACGAATAGCTGAATCTAGCTTTCGGTACTGATTTTCTGTGCCTTGCATTTTCATCTGGTAGACGAGCATAGAAAAGTTTGATCGCTATCATGCTACTATCAAATTATAGCAGACAAATAAATTACTTGCCAGCCCTAATTAACAAAAAGTCCCCCTAAAAGGGGGAGGCTTTAAACCCAATTTTCCGGTAAGTACTAAAGATATTACAATGGAGAGATCCAGAAATGATATTCCAGGGTAAATGCTTTGAAAGAACTTTTGATTACTGCAACCGATACCGACGCTGGTAAAACGATATTAACCCTCGCTCTTGCTGCTTATTGGCAAACTTACCATAAAGACCGCAACTTAGGCTTATTTAAACCCATTCAAACTGGCATTGGCGATCGCGAACTTTACACTAAATTATTTTCTCTAGACCAATCTCTTGACGAAATTAACCCTTTATGGTATGAAACACCAGTTGCTCCTCCTGTAGCTGCAGAACGGGAAGGTCGTCTGGTACAATTAGACTTGGTATGGTCAACTTTCGCAAGATTACGACAACAAAAAGATTTTGTGTTAGTCGAGGGTTTAGGAGGATTAGGTTCTCCTGTCACTCACGAACTTATGGTGGCAGATATAGCTAGGGATTGGCATTTACCTACTATTTTGGTTGTACCAGTAAAGTTAGGCGCGATCGCTCAAACTGTAGCTAATGTTGCTCTAGCTCGTCAAATGAAGGTTAACCTCCGAGGCATTATCCTCAACTGCGTTAAACCTTGCTCGGAGCAAGAAATTGCTGACTGGACTCCTGTTGAGCTAATTCAATCCTTAACTCAAGTACAAGTCTGTGGAATTATACCACATTTACCAGAAATTAACAACCTAGACAAATTAGCAACAGCAGCCTCTAATTTAGATTTAGAGAAATTTTGGCCCTTACCGAAAAAGAAGGTCTAAAGCCTCCCCTTTCAAGGGGATAAAAAAAGATCAACTTCAGTATTTTCGTAGCCTCACGCTTTAGCGGTCGGTACTGATAACTGATAACTGATAACTGATAACTGAAATGACCAACCACAATCAAAATTTAATAACTCAGTATAAAAAATATGGTTTCAACTATTCCGACCTCAAATTCCGTTACTCAATCTCAACTGCGTCCAGAAATTAGAGAACTACAACCTTTGTTAGTTGAATGGCGACGACATCTCCATAAAAGACCAGAGCTAGGTTTCAAAGAATATTTAACAGGGGAATTTATTTGCCAAAAATTGCAAGAGTGGGGCATCGAACATCAAATAGGCGTTGCGAAAACAGGTATCCTCGCAACTATTGACAGCGGTAAACCAGGACCTGTATTAGCTATCAGGGCAGATTTAGATGCTTTGCCAATTCAAGAATTAAACGATGTGCCATATAGGTCAATACATAATGGTGTGATGCACGCCTGTGGCCATGACGGACATACAGCGATCGCTCTAGGTACTGCCTACTATCTCGCTACCCATCGCCAAGATTTTAATGGGATCATAAAAATCATTTTCCAACCTGCCGAAGAAGGACCTGGAGGCGCTAAACCAATGATTGAAGCGGGGGTGTTGAAAAATCCTGATGTCGATGCCATCATTGGTTTGCACTTGTGGAATAATCTACCCCTCGGCACAGTAGGAGTCCGCAGTGGTGCTTTAATGGCAGCTACTGAAAGATTTAATTGCACAATTTTGGGCAAAGGTGGACATGGAGCTATGCCTCATCAAACTGTAGACTCTGTGGTAGTTGCAGCTCAAATTATTAATGCTTTGCAAACAATAGTAGCTCGGAATATTAATCCTATAGATTCAGCGGTTGTGACGGTTGGGGAGTTAAAAGCAGGTCGGGCATTTAATGTTATTGCTGATACTGCCCGAATGGCTGGTACAGTGCGCTATTTTAATTTGGCTTATCAAGATTATTTTGCTAAACGAATTGAGCAAGTTATTGCCGGAGTTTGTGAAAGTCACGGGGCGAGTTATGAATTTAATTATATTCCTCTTTATCCCCCGTTAATTAACGATCAAAAAATGGCAGATTTGGTTAGAAGTGTGGCTGAATTATTAATAGAAACTCCTGCGGGTGTTGTACCAGAATGTCAAACTATGGGGGGTGAGGATATGTCATTTTTTCTACAAGAAGTACCTGGTTGTTATTTCTTTTTGGGTTCAGCAAATGCCGAGAAAAATTTAGCTTATCCGCACCATCATCCTAGATTTGATTTTGATGAAACTGCTCTAGGAATGGGAGTAGAAATGTTTATGCGTTGTGTGGAGAAGTTTTGTAGTCAGGGTTAACTTATTTTCCTCGAATAACGTTTTGATTTTTAACCGGATTTGTCTTAGAAAGTCCGGTTTTTTGATATTATGTTTACTGTAATACCAAAATGTTTGCTACAAGTATTTAGACTTTTCCTAGATTCTAAATCCGGCTTAAATTCCTTAATTTCCTGTGCTTTAGTTTATGGGTTTATTTACGCAAATAGGGATTTTTGTTAATTTAGTAAATCTCCCTTGTCAAAATTTTTGTTTATATTAAAATATAAAAGTTAGACAGATAAAGCTACTTTTAAAAAAAGATGTTTTTATCTAAATAAAGTATTAAGAATAATCAAAACATCAGAAATATAGACTTATATAGTCAGTAGCTAAACTTGTGATTACAAATAATTCAGAATATTTATGAAAAATAACATCAAGCAAAAGCTAAATTACCTAAGAATATTAACAATTACTTCTCTATCTTTATTAGGAAGTCAAATGCCAACTATTGCCATGGCAGACCAGTGGACTCCATGGATTAACCAGACCAATCAAATATTACTTGCTCAACAACAAGTTTGTCAGCTTCAGTCTTCACCAGCAGATAGTCGTGCAGGTGTAGATTTCCGAGACCAGCCAAATGGAGGTAGAAATATTGCCTTTTTTAATAACGGTACTTCTGTAACAGTCATAAATAGGTCTAATGATGGACAATGGACACAAGTAACTGGACCGAATAATTCTCAAGGTTGGGTATATACTCCCTATCTGCAAAATTGCAATACACGCTCTGGTTCACAACTACCCGATACAGGAGATAGAACAGGTGGAGTACCAGTAGGAACAATTTGTCGGGCAATAGGTTCCCCCGAATATCCGAATATTCCAGTGCGAGATTTTCCCAATGCCAAAGGTTATAATATGCCTTTCAATTTTGCTAAAAATACTCCACTGAGAGTTACTGAACCACCAGCAGGACAAGAGTCTCAGTCAAAGTGGGTTTATGTTCAATCAGTACAAACTCCTCAACAAATGGGGTGGGTATGGAGACCTTATATTCAATGTAATTAAGTTAGCTAAGTAATAGACATCTCCAGAAAAGAGGGAACAGGGAACAGGGAACAGGGAACAGGGAGGAGTAATTGATAATTTCTAGATAATAATTGATTTTATTTTTAATTTTTGGAGATGTCCAATTTATAAGAAGGTCTGACGGTCAACAACAACGAGCATTTTTGGTACGGTCATTGATTAAGGAAGCCGATATTTTTTGTTTTGATGAACCGTTTGTTGGAGTTGACCAGAAGACTGAAAATATTATTTGTATCCATCTTGTTTTGGGATATATATTAATATGAACTCAACAGAAAATATCACCATTCAACATCTATCTGAGAAAGATATAAAGCTAATGCAAGACTTGCTCAATGTTTTTGGTGATGCGTTTGATGAAGTGGAAACTTATTGCAAAGTCAAACCTGAAACTGATTATCTTCGTAAGCTACTCAGCAGAGATTATTTTATCGTGTTGGTTGCATTAAAACATGAAGAGGTGGTGGGTGGTCTGGCAGCATATGAACTTCACAAATTTGAGCAAGAACGCAGCGAGATTTATATATATGATTTGGCGGTATCGACTGAACACCGTCGCCAAGGTATAGCAATGGCGCTCATTGACGCACTCAAGAATATAGCTGTCGATCGGGGAGCTTATGTTATCTTTGTTCAAGCTGACTACGGTGATGATCCGGCAATAGATTTATATAGAAACGTTGGGGGTTTGCGGGAAGATGTCCTACACTTTGATATTGTAGTCAAAAAAGATTATTGAGCGATCGTTTTTGTAGAAATTCTGAGGTTTTTTATCATGCTAAATGTAACTATTGATGAAATTCAAAGCGACCCACTGAAATATTTGCGTTTAGTCGAAGAGGGGGAAACTTTGTAATTATTCGATCTGAGCAAGCGATCGCTGAAATTAGACCTATTGCCAATAGCAAAATGAGAATAAAGTAGTGTACTTCAACTGGCTAAACTGCCACCATTACATCGCGATCCTTTCGACAGAATGATTATTTGTCAAGAATTACAAAATGGTTTGACTATTGCGACAGTAGATGCAGCAATTCGTGCCTACCCAGTTAGTGTCTTGTAGAAGTGAAGTACCCTACACTGCAATGTTGATAATTACTTACTATTCAATTTTTATAACCACTATTGCAGTATGGATGGGTAATTTGCCCATTATCTACAGTAGCTGATCCACCATCTCGTTTACGTTGTTTATGATCTATATGGATAGAATTTCTATGGATAAATCCATTACATATTTTACAGCGAGGTGCGTTTGAGAGTGTATCTCTGATATAAATCTCGCTTTTTTTGTTTGTCTTGAAATCTTGTTCGCATGAATTATCTTGTTTCTTTTCTTGACCAATTTTTAAATAATTAAAATCTCTATTAGACGTAATATCATTTATAATATTTTCTATAGTATTTTGAGAATTTAAACCAATAATTACTTTTTGAAATAAATTAGATATATGTTTATAGCTATCCTGAACACTTCTTTTTTTGTATAATATTTGCTGAGTTAAATAATCATAATCTAAAATAAATCCCTCAAAATCTTTTCTAACCTTAATAAAACTATTAAGCTTATTTTGTCGATCTAGAACTATCAGAAAATCTACCATAGCCAAGAAAGATACTGTTCTATGTCTTCCTTGCCTTGAATAAAAATATACAATGGGATGTAACCCTAAAGATGAAGGATGATTACTATTTAATTTATACGCAATTCTTCTAGTTTTCTTTAATAATTCTATTGTTGTTTCTCCTGTTGTATCATCATTAAGTCCTTTATTGTTAAAATCTATATTATTGACTATATTTATAAAATCCAAAATTAGTGATAGAGTCTGATTGGAATAAAGCTTTCCAGCCAATGGAACATCTAAGGTTTTTATTGGAGTTTGTAATTTTGGTTCAAACAGTATTTGATTTATTTCTTCTGCTATTTCTTGTATTTGATTTTGTATTTCATCTGAAAAAGATGACCAATATTTATTACCCTTACCACTTCTAATAATTGCACGTGCTGCTATACTATTAGGCTTTCTTCTAGATTTAAGCAGTTTTCGTTCGGTTTTATCAATTGGTGCAGATTGTTGATTAATTTTAAAATATGAGTTTTCTGCTTTACTTGCATCTCCTTCTACCCATTGAAGCTGAATTGCCAATGCTGCTAAATTTTTAGAATATTCAACAATTTCTGGTTTAACTTTATCAGGATGTGTAAGAGCTAACCTAAAATCTCTATATGAGCCAACTTTTTTATTAACTAACTTTCTTGTTTGATCGGCAATTTCTTTTTGTTCATCAGGAATCATGGTATCGTAAAAATATTTTGAAATATCCCCATCCCCATAATCATCATTTACCCAAGCAGACAAACTACTCAATCTATGACTACCATCTATTACGAATGCTAGTCGTATGATAATTTGCACCTCTTTACTTCTGTTGCACATACTCTGAACTATTTTTTAAATAACTAATGCCAGCTAGAGATATTTATCATAATACGCTTGTTAAAGCCTTAAAAACAGATAGTTGGACAATTACTCACGTCCTCTATATTTAGGTTATGGAGGTAAACATCTTTATGTTGATTTGGGTGCAGAAAAAAACAGCGATCGCTGCCGAAAAACAGGGTAAAAAAATTGCTGTATAAATTAAAAAATTTATTGGTATTTCTCCCATAAACGATTTACAAATAGCAGTGGGAAAATATGAAATTTATCGAACTGTATTATCGGAGCTAGAACCAGGACTTTTACTTTATTTTGCTGTTATTCAGCAAGCTTATGAAAGTATTTTTCAAGATAAATTAGGTCAATTAATTCTTAATAAAATACAACTGCTTCTAATAATTTTTGATGAAAAAATTGGGAGAATAATTAAATGGATAAGTTAGATAACTATCGTGAAATTATATTGATACAGCGGATTCCACTTTGGTGAGGTACACCCGCGCGAGCAAGATGCTCGCACTGGGAACATTTAATTATTAATATCTGTACTTTATATACTTGAAATCTGCTGTAACTATAAAATTTTACTTAATTATCTCAAATTTTTTTAACTTACTACTTAATTTTTTGCTATAAAATCAAAATAATCAAACAAATAAAAAAAGGAAAAATTTACAATAATGTTAGAAACATTACTAGAGCCACTACAATATAGTTTTATGCAGCGATCGCTCTTAGTCGCGATAATAGTTGGAATTATCTGCGCAGTAGTAGGTAGTTATTTAATGGTACAAAGATTAGCTCTGTTAGGAGATGCCATTAGTCACTCAGTATTACCAGGATTAGCTGTTGCTTTTTTAGTAGGGGCAAATATTTTTATTGGAGCATTTATTGCCGGAGTAATTAGTACTATTTTAATTAATTTAATTAGGACGCGATCGCCAATCAAAGAAGATGCAGCAATGGGGATAGTTTTTTCTGCTTTCTTTGCACTAGGAATTACACTAATTACAATTATTCAGAAAGACAATAAAATTGACCTAAATCATTTTCTATTTGGCAATATTCTCGGCGTAACTATTGGGGATGTGCGAGATACATTAATTATTGCTTTGATTGTTTTATTAGTAGTAGTATTGCTGTACAAAGAACTATTATTTTACACATTTGATCCCCTCGGCGCTCAAGCAGTAGGTTTACCCGTAAATTTATTAAACTTGGGGCTAATGATGTTAATTGGTTTGACAATTGTAGCCAGTCTTAAAGCAGTAGGAGTAGTGTTAGTTTTGTCTTTATTAATTACACCAGCAGCCACAGCTTATCTATTAGTTAAAAGATTGTATCAAGTAATGATTTGGGGGGTAGGAATAGGGGTTTTATCGAGTATTAGTGGAATGTATATTAGCTACTTCTATAATTTACCATCAGGTCCAGCAATTGTATTAGTATCATTTGGGTTATTTATATTAGCTTTTTTATTCAGTCCGACTCAAGGAATTTTAACTTATCCAACATCAATTTCTAGTCAACCCTCTATTTGGCGGGAGTTGAAAAATTTAATTAAGTAAATTTGATTTCTCCTATAGCAAGGAACGAGTTGGTTAGGACATAGATTAATGATGAACTTTAGACACAGAAATACTTTTCCCACTATTGCCTCTCTTAGTCCGCTACTAGGTGCGTCTGTCGGCGACACGGGGTCGCACCGCTTTTGCCTGTTCCCTGCTATAACTACTGACTACTAAAAACATCTTAAGTATTTGTAGCAAACATTTATAAAAATGATATTATTCATAACATTTATTAGTGGCATTTTTATGGGAATGACCACAGCACCAGTAAACGCATGGTTTCTCGGATGGGTAGCTCTAGCTCCTCTGTGGGTGTTAGTAATTCAACAAGAAAAATACTTTGATAAATTTTTATTAGGTTTAGTTTGGGGAATAGGTTATCACGGTGTAGCTTTATTTTGGATAACCGGAATTCATCCCATGACCTGGTTAGGAGTTCCTTGGTTAGCTAGTTTAGCGATCGCTATATTTTGTTGGATTTTTATCACTCTTTGGGGAGCAATTTTAGTTGCTATTTGGGCTTATTTATTTGGAGTTTTAACTCCTACATCTTCCTCAGAGAAAATATTCTCATTCGCCAGAGTTTTATTAGGTATAACTTTATGGTGTTGTTTAGAGAAAATCTGGAGTTTAGGAAGTCTTTGGTGGACTTCTTTATCTTTGACTCAGAGCAACTATAATTTAGTAATTTTACACCTTAGTCAATTATCAGGACCAATTACAGTTACGGCAGCTATTATTACGGTAAATGCTTTATTTGGGGAAGCTTTTATTCAAGCAAAATCACAGGGAAACTCAGAAGTTTTTCAATCAATTAAATTTTGGAAAAAACAAAATAATTCAGATAAACTTAACCTATTTTTTAAACCTTCATTATTCATTATTAATTATTCATTATTAATTATTCATTATTCCTTCTTCCTTCCGATCGCAACCTTACTATTTTTCCACATCGTAGGATTTAGTCTATATAATATTCCTTTAAATCCCGATTCAGAAACAGCATTAAAAGTGGGAATTATTCAAGGAAATATTCCTAATGAAATTAAGTTTAATTCTACAGGTTGGTATCGTGCTGTGGAAGGTTATACCACAGGATATAAAAAGTTAGCAGACCAAAATGTTGATGCTGTATTAACACCAGAAACAGCTTTACCTTTTTTGTGGACAAATCAAAATAATCGTAGATTCCTTTCTTTTTATCAAGCAATTTTAGACAAAGAAGTAGTAGCTTGGGTCGGTGGTTATGGCAAACAAGATAATAATCTGACTAACAGTTTATTTACTATAGATAATACAGGAGAAATTTTTAGTCGTTACGACAAGATTAAATTAGTACCTTTAGGAGAATTTATTCCTTTCAATGAAGTCTTAGGAAAACTAATAGATAGACTCTCACCTTTAGACGCTCATTTAGTACCTGGAAAAACAGACCAAATATTTGAGACACCCTTTGGCAAAGCAATAGTTGGAATTTGTTATGATTCAGCTTTTTCCCAAGTATTTCAAAGACAAACCGCAGCAGGGGGAGAATTTATTTTAACAGCAGCGAATAACGCTCATTATAGTCCCACAATGCCAGCTCAACATCATGCTCAAGATGTAATGCGGGCAATTGAAAATGATAGATGGACGGTACGAGCAACTAATACAGGTTATTCTGCAATAGTAGACCCTCACGGTAGAACAATTTGGCTATCTGGAATTAATACTTATGAAACTTATTCAACCACAATTTATCGGCGAAATACCCAAACTTTATATGTAAAATGGGGTGATTTGTTAACACCAGTATTAGTGATGGCAGGAATTTTAATAAAAATAATTATCTGGTCAAAAATATAGCAGAAGTAAGAAGGAAGAAGACATTTAGTTATCTAGAAGAGAAGGAGGAAGGTTGATTATTGATATTCCGGTAGTGCGTCAAGGAAGTGTGGGGAGGGTGGGAAGTATGGGGAGGGTGGGAAGTAGAAGAAATAACTGTAGCTGTATCTTTTTGTGCAAGTCTGCCACTGATCATAGCTTTTATGGTCTGATCTCAAATCCGGTTAAACAGTTATAGATTGGTTAACTCAACCATGAGACAGTCCTCACTCCTCAGGAGGAGAAAGAATCACAAACATTTATTAGTGATGACGATTCGAGATTTTTTTGATGTCCAATTAAACGGATTTGATATTAAAGGCTGAAAAATTTGCACTTTTTTCCCGACAAAAATCCGAAAAACTCACTCCTGACAGTGCTTTTAGATGATTATTAGCCCTACTTACTTATCCCACACTTTACGCTCTGCACAACCGATATTCCGTTATTTTAGATATTCTATAGAACCTCCGATCGTATCTTCATAAATTTAGCAAGGAGTCAGGAGACAGGAGACAGGAGACAGGAGACAGGAGGTAAGAGGGAAGATGTGGGGAGAAATAATACAAAAAATTCAACACTCCTTGCTGATGATTTTTCCTCAAAATTGATGCGCGAAAAGACTTGACTACATAATTGTGTAGTTCTCAAATGGGTTCTATAAGTCAACAGCAGTAATGGCAGTTGCTTTAACGAAGTCAGAAGTCAGATAGGGGAGCTGTCGGATTGGCGACGTACAGAAGTTATATCATGTCCGTTGGTATCGTTTGTGTAAAAGTTAGCGTGGATATCTACAGGAAATTTAAGTTTTTTCTTGCCTGTTGCCTGTTGCCTGTTGCCTGTTGCCTATTTACTATACAAGACCGATGCTACCGGACATGATATTAACTCACCCCTAGACCCTCCCCCGACCGTGGAGGGGAAGTAGGGGATTTGAGCAACTCTCCAAAAACCCGATCGCCTTAAAAGGCGGGGTTGCGCGACCCATGTTATTTTGATAAAACAATAATTAATCAAAACAAATGAATAAAAAATTGTTGATATATATATTTTTTCTGGTCAGTTTATTCTTCGTAACCTGTGCCAAACAACCTTCTAAATTAGACTCTCAAAAAACACCTTTAACAGAAACAACTCCATTAACAATTTGGTGGACAAAAGGTTTCTATCCAGAAGAGGATGAAGCGATTCAACAAATAGTTAGTAATTGGGAGAAAAAAAACGGTTATCCCGCTCAACTTATTTTATTACAAGATGATAAAAATTTAGAAATGGCTCTTGAGTCTGTAGCAGCAGGAAATCCTCCAGACATTGTTTACAATCGTAGGGTGGAATTTGCCATGAGTCCCCGTCTTGCGTGGGAAGGTAAATTAGCAGATGTTTCTGATGTGATTGAACCTGTTAAATCTCTCTACAGTCAAGCGGCTCTTGCCTCTGTTTATCTCAATAATAATGTAACTAAAAAACGCAGTTATTATGCAGTGCCAATTCAGCAACAAGCTCTACACATTCATTACTGGCAAGACTTGCTCAAAGAGATTAATTTAAAAGCATCAGATATCCCTAATGAATGGGATGAATTTTGGCAGTTTTGGCAAAATGCTCAAGATATAATCCCCCATAAAAATCAATCACAAATATATGGTATTGGTTTAGCTATGTCTGCAGCTTCTAATGATACCTTTTACGAGTTTGAACAAATATTAGCAGCTTATGATATTAATTTATTAGATAAAAATGGAAAACTTCTAGTAAATGAACCCAAAGTTCGCCAAGGAATAATTAGAGCATTAAATTGGATTATTAATCTTTATAAAGATGGATATATACCGCCAGATGCAGTTAAATGGTTGCCAGTAGATAATAACGTTAATTTCCTCAATCGTAACTTGTTAATGGTAGTTAATCCTACTTTATCAATTCCTGCTTCTCAAAAAGAAGATAGAGAAATTTATCATAATCAAATTAAAACAATAAAAATTCCTAATGATCCGGATGGAGAACCACCAGAATATCTTGTATCTATTAAACAAATACTTACTTTTGTATCATCTCCTAATTTACAGAAAGCAAAGAATTTTTTATCCTTTTTAATTCTCCCAGAAAACATAGGTAAATATCTGAAACTTTCAGGAGGAAGATATTTTCCAGTAATGCCACAATTATTATCAGATAAATTTTGGCAAGACAAAAAAGATCCTCATATTTCTGTAGCAGTTAAACAATACCAAGAAGGCGGAAATCGACCATTGAATTATGTACTTAATCCGGCTTACTCTCAAGTATTCTCAGAAAATGTTTGGGGTCAGGCAATTGAAAGAGTAATTGTTGATGGATTATCAACAACAGATGCCGCCAATGAAGCAATTGCTAAAATACAAAAAATATTTGCTCAATGGTAAAGCAGTCAATAAGTTTAGAGTGAGAATTTTAATTGAAGTATCTGAGAAAAGAATAATAATTATGAGACGTAAATTATTTTCTGTAATTTGGCTATTTATACTCAGTTTAATATTAGTTACTTGTAGTGTAAATCAACCTCAAAATTCTCTCCAACCAGAGCCATCAGAGGCAGTTTTAAGCATTTGGTGGAACCGGGGATACTACCTAGAGGAAGATGAGGCTTTACAAAAAGTTGTTACTGAGTGGCAAGAAAAAACTAACCACAAAGTTGAACTTCTATTTTTTTGTGAGGATGATATTTTACAAGTAGGTATTGATGCCTTAGCAAAAGGTAAACCACCTGATATTTTTTTCTCTGAAAGAGCAGAGTATACTTTAATTCCCCAATGGGCATCAGAAGGAAAATTATTAGATGTTTCAGATGTAATTAAACCTATAAAAAATTTGTACGGAGATGCTGCTCTAAACTCTGTTTATTTATACAATAATTTTGAGTCTAAATCTTCTTATTATGCTGTACCAATAATGCAAGGAAGTGTCCATATTCACTACTGGCATGATTTAATTAGTGATGCTGGTCTAGGTGAAGAAATACCAAAACAATGGGATGATTTTTGGCAATTTTGGCAGAATGCACAAAAAATTTTGCGTCAACAAAATGACAGTAATATTTATGCTTTGGGTTTGCCCATGTCTATCGATGCTTCAGATACTTATATTATATTTGAACAAATTTTGGAGGCTAACAATGTACAGATAGTAGATAAACAGGGAAAATTACAAATAGATAAACCAGCTATAAGACAAAAAATCATTGAGATTTTAGACTGGTATACTAGCTTTTATAAAAATGGATATGTGCCACCTAACGCAATGAATTGGCTAAATTCTGATAATAATACTAATTTCCTCAATCGTGAAACTTTAATGGCAATTAATCCAACTATGTCAATTCCTGGTTCTCAACAAGAAGATGAAGAAATTTACTTAAATCAAATGAGAACTATAGAATTTCCCAATAATCCAAATGGAGACAAACCTAGATATTTAGTATCTATTAAACAACCTATAGTTTTTACATCTTCTGCTCATCCCCACCTCGCGAAAGAATTTTTATCATTTTTAATACAACCAGAAAATTTAGGACCTTACATTAAAGGTAGTAAAGGTCGCTATTTTCCAATTATGCCTCAACTATGGGAAGACCCATTTTTGCATGATACAAAAAACCCTCATATTTCCGTCGCATCTCAACAATTTACAGAACATCAAACCCACTTATTTGATAGTTCTATAAACCATGTTTATGCTCAGGTCTATATAGAACATATTTGGAGTAAGGCGATGCAGCAAATTTTAATTGATGGTTTATCACCAACTGAGGCAACAGATCGAGCTATTAAACGAATTAAAGAAATATTCGAGCAGTGAGAAACTAAAGAAACATAATAATTTTATAAGCAGATGATCATTGTGAAACATAAATTTTTGGCTATAATTTTGTTGTTTATAATCAGTTTTATCTTAGTTACTTGTAGTGTAAATAAACCTAACAATTATCTCCAACAATTTCCGTCAGAGGCAGTTTTAACAATTTGGTGGAATCGGGGATATTACCTAGAGCAGGATGAGGCTTTGAAAGAAATTATTACTAAGTGGCAAGAAAAAACTAATAACAAAGTTGAACTTTTATTTTTTAGTGAGGATAATATATTACAAGCCACTATTGATGCTTTAGCAAAAGGTAAACCACCCGATATTCTCTTCTCTGAAAGAGCAGAATATACTTTAACTCCCCAATGGGCGTGGGAAGGAAAATTAGTAGATGTTTCAGACATAATTGAATATGTAAATAATTTATACAGCGATACTGCTCTGAAATCTGCTTATTTGTACAATAATATTGAGTCTAAATCTTCTTATTATGCTGTACCAATAATGCAGCAAAGTATTCATATTCACTACTGGCATGATTTAATTCGTGATGCAGGTTTAGGTGAAGAAATACCAAAACAATGGGATGATTTTTGGCAATTTTGGCAGAATGCACAAAAAGTTTTATCTCAACAAAATAATAGTGAGATTTACGCTTTGGGTTTGCCTATGTCTATTTATAGTACAGATACTTATGTTATATTTGAACAAATATTGGAGGCCAACAATGTACAAATATTAGATAAACAAGGCAAATTACAAATAGATAAACCAGCTATAAGACAAAAAATAATTGAGATTTTAGACTGGTATACTAGCTTTTATAAAAATGGATATGTACCACCTAATGCAGTTAATTGGCTAAATTCTGATAATAATACTAATTTCCTCAATCGCAAAACTTTAATGACAATTAATGTAACTATGTCAATTCCTGGTTCTCAACAAGAAGACGAAGAAATTTACTTAAATCAAATGAGAACTATTAAGTTTCCAAATAATCCAAATGGAGCAGAACCTAGATATTTAGTATCTGTCAAAAAACCTTTAATTTTTACATCTTCTGCTCATCCAAAGCTGGCGAAAGAATTTTTATCATATTTAATACAACCAGAGAATTTAGGAGCTTATATTAAAGGTAGTAAAGGTCGCTATTTTCCGATTATGTCTCAACTATGGGAAGACCCATTTTGGCATGATACAAAAGATCCCCATATTTCTGTAGCATCTCAACAATTTACTAAATATAAGACTCACTTATTTGAGAATTCGATTAACCCTGCTTATTCTCAAGTAGATTCAGAAAATATTTGGACTAAAGCTATGCAAAAAGTGTTAATTGATGGTTTATCATCAACTGAGGCAACAGATCGAGCTATTCAACTAATTAAAGAAATATTTGATCGGTGGAAAACTAGAGAAGCATTCATTAATGGATAATGGATAATTGATAATTGATAATTACCTCTGGTTAAAACCGTCCTTGATTGAATATCAGGAGATATTATTTATTTTCTTGGTCAATTGGATATGGCGAGGAGACCCGTTCTTGCAGACCCGCTCCGAAGATCGCCATCCCACCCTTCGGGAAGCTGCGAAGATCGACCGCTTTTTCCCCTTTTAAGGGGATAATAAAAAAAAATTTTCATGAATTTGTCAATCCTCTTCTTTTCAAGGAGAGGTAATTATTCATTATTCATTATTCATTATTAATTGTTGAAGATAAGCATAATAATTTTAGAACCAGATGATAATGATGAGAAATAAATTTTTGGCTATAATTTTGTTGCCGATAATCAGTACATTAAAGGCTTCAAAGATCGCTATTTTTAGATAATTTATCAACTATGGGAAGACATTGTTTGGAGCGAGATAAAAGACCTCTCTATTTCTCTAGCATCTCAACAGTTTACTGAAGGTCATTTCAGTTATAAGTATTTCCTGCAATAGGGAGGCGAGAAAATGCCTGATTTTCTTTTTTACCCCCTTAAAATGGGAAGCTTGAGAGCTTATTTTTTTTGTAAAACTCGTTGATTTAATAATTCGATTAATCATGCTCATTCTCAAATATATTCAGAAAACATTTGGGGTCAAGCAATGCAAAAAATTTTAATTGAAGATTTATCCCCAACTTAAATAATTAATGTAGCTATTAACCAAATTAAAGAAATATTCGATCTTTTACCTTATGGGTTTAATACCCCACCGTCTACAGGCCGTTAATACAGTTAGTGGAGTTTAAATCCCCATTAACCCTATTCTCAGTCCTACTTTCAGCAAATGGCAATTTGCGATGTTAGAGCTTCTGCTAATGCTCTGTATGTAGCCCTATCGACAGCTCCCCTAACTAATACCATTTCTCAAAAACTTTTCTACATTTTCTTGAGTAGAGGAGTAGAGTAGTAGGGGAGTGGAGGAGAAGTAAACATAAGAATAATTAACATTAACTTGACTCAAATTAACAAAAAAAATATTTTACCTGTGTTAATTACTTAATGGCTGAAATATTACCTAAGTATAGCATTACTTTTAGGAATTGGTATAACTACTTCTTGAAACAGAGAAAAATTTTAGATGAAAAAATGAGGATCTAGAATCATGTATTTCTGGAAAAAAAGCCTCCTAATTCAGATTGTAGGTTCTTTTTTAATATTGTCGCTAATGACAATATCAATTGTCGGATATACAACCTTTAGTCAAGCAAGAGCATCTTTAAAAGAATCAGTATTTGAACGCCTTAGCTTTGCTGCCAAACTTAAAGAAAATGAACTTAATCGTTGGATTTTAGACCAACGTAAAAATATCTTAGCGATTGCCGAATTACCAGAAATTAGTAACCGAGCAAAAATCCTACTAACAACCAAAAAATCTACATCAGAATATAAATATGCTCAAACCTCACTGCAAACTTCTTTAACATCTTTTACCACTAATATTGGTAGTTTACAAGAAATTTTTATCTTAACCAGAGGTGGTAGAATTTTAGTTTCTAGTAATCCTAATAAAATCGGCAAATATCAACCTCTAGTACAATATAGCGAAGTTACAAAAACTCCCAAAGATAACTTAATATCAAATTTTTACCCCTCTGTTGAAATAGGTCAACCAATGATTACTTTTGCTACTCCTATTCTCAGTAAAAATGGTAAGCAATTAGGAATGTTAGCTAGCCACCTTAACTTGGAAAGAATTGATAGTATTATTCGCAAACAATCAGAGTTAGGAGAGACAGTTGAAACCTATTTAGTGGGGAATATTGGTAGTAGTTTATCGAGGAGATATGCATTAGTTTCAGCCACAAAATTTGGTTCTGAAGAATTTCCTGATAGTATTGAAAGTGATGCTATTAATGCTGCGATGAATGGCAATAATGGCAAAGGGTTATATAGAAATTATAAAGGTGTGCCAGTTATTGGTGTTTATCGGTGGCTAAAAGAACACAATTTAGCATTACTAGCAGAAATACATCAAACAGAAGCATTTGCACCTGCTCGTCATCTAGCTACTTCGATTTTATTAGTAGGTTTGATATTAGCTTTAGTAATGGCAGTGGTTATGTTGTTATTAGGCCATCAAATTGTACGACCAATTTTAGCGATCGCTCAGACAGCTAAATTAGTAAGTGCAGGGGATCTAACCCAGAAAGTACCAGTAATAACTAAAAATGAAATTGGTTTCCTTGCCCAAACTTTTAATCAAATGATTCAACAGTTAAAAAATTCATATCAACAATTATCTGATTACAGTCATGTTTTAGAAACTAAAGTTGAGGAAAGAACCCAAGAATTAACAGAAAAAAATGCCGATCTAGAACAAACTCTTCAAAAATTAAAAGAAACTCAAGCTCAATTAATTCAGAATGAAAAAATGGTGAGTTTAGGTCAGTTAGTTGCTGGAGTTGCCCATGAAATAAATAACCCTGTTAACTTTATTTACGGCAATATTCAACCTGCTAAAAATTATGCTGAAAATTTACTAGATTTACTCAAGCTTTATCATCAATATTATCCAGAACCAGGAGATGAAATTACAGAGAAACAAGATATAATAGACCTGGAATTTATCCAAGAAGACTTTCCTGATTTGCTTATTTCCATGGAAGAAGGTTCTAAAAGGATTAAACAAATAGTTTTATCCCTACGAAAATTTTCCCGTCACGATGAATCTCAGCAAAAACAAGTTGATATTCACGAAGGTATTGATAGTACTTTACTAATTTTGCAAAGTCGCCTCAAGCCCAAGGTAGGATTTCCCAGAATTAATATTATTAAAGAATATGGTTATTTGCCATTATTCAGATGTTTGGCAGGTCAAGTAAATCAAGTTTTTATGAATATTATAGCTAATGGTATTGATGCTTTAGAAATGTCTTGGGAACAATCAAATTCTCTATTTTGTAATATTCAACCCTATATTAAAATTAAGACTAAAGTTATCAATAAAGATTGGATAGCTATCCATATTACTGATAATGGAATGGGAATACCAGAAGAAGAGAAAAACCGAATATTTGACCCTTTTTATACAACAAAACCTGTGGGTAAAGGCACGGGTTTAGGATTATCTTTAAGTTATCAAATTATAGTGGAAAAACACCAGGGAAAACTTTACTGTAATTCCGTAGTCGGTCAGGGGATAGGATTTGTGATAGAGTTGGAGGGTGTGGATTGTAGGGGAAAGGGAGTGTGGGAAGGGTGGGGGGTGGGGGGAGTGTGGGGAGTGTGTGGAGTGTGGGGAGTGTGGGGAGGGTGGGGAGGGTGGGGAGTGTGGGAAGGGTGGGGAGTGTGGGAAGGGTGGGGAGATGGGGAGATCAAGAAATATTTGGTAATGGTTGAAGATGGAACATTTTTTTATACCGAATTAAACAGATTTGATATAATTAGTGATAAAAAAACTTTCTCCTTCTCCTCCTCTTTGTTCTTCTTTATTTTCTCCTAACTTCCACTCCTGGGAGGGGGAAGGGCGAGGGGTGGGTTGACTCCTAAGAAATATCCTAGCTATTTGTAGCAAAAATTTATCAATTTGATATAACTTTGTACTATCCAGCTACAATAAAAAAAATTATAAATTCCATAAACTCTAAAAATTTAACTTTTTTCCATCTTTTTTATTATGTTTTTCTTTCCCTGTTCCCTATTCCCTATTCCCTGTTGCCTATAACATGACAAAACAAAAACGAGTGCTGATTTTGGGAGGCACTGGAAATGGATGGAAACTCGCAGCTTTAGCTACTACAATACCGGGGTTAGAGGTAATCAATTCTCTAGCTGGTCGCACTCGTCAACCTTCAATAAAATCTACCCATACGCGAATAGGGAATTTTGGTGGTGTACCAGGGTTAACAGAATATCTACGGGTACAACAAATAGACTTGCTAATTGATGCAACTCATCCTTTTGCAGTACAAATTTCTTGGAATGCAGCGATCGCCACTTCAGAATTGAATATTCCTCATTTGATGCTCATCTCCCCACCATGGAAAAAAACAGAAGGCGACCGCTGGGTGGAAGTTGAAAATAATGAAACTGTTGTCGAAATTTTACCAAAGTTAGCTCAAAGAATATTTCTGAGCATCGGTCGTCAAGAATTAGCAAGTTATGCTCATCTCCAAAACCTTTGGTTTTTAATGCGGACGATAGACCTACCTCCACTGAATACCTCAATACCCCCAGGAAAACTATTGACCAGACGTGGACCTTTTTCCTTATTAGAAGAGCGATCGCTTTTACAAAAATATAAGATTGAGGCGATCGTCAGTAAAAATAGTGGTGGCGATGCTACATATCCCAAAATTATAGCGGCGCGGGAATTAGGTATTCCAGTAGTAATGATCCAACGCCCTCCTCTTCCTGATGGAAAACAGGTAACTGATGTAGAAAGTGCAGTTTCTTGGCTCAGAAGTTATAGTGATTGAGTCTTTTCTGCTTCATTAAACTGATACAAAACGTCATTTTTTAATATCTTCTCAAACTAGAATTAAGGGCGTTGGTGAATTTAGCTATGATTTTCGTGGCTGTAGGAATAGGGAATAGGTAGGGACGTTGCATGCAACGTCCCTACATATCTTGATTACGGCTCGCCCAAATATCTTAATTCATAGTTTGATTCACCAACCCCGAATTAAGCATCCCTTTTGCTCTGACTAAAATGGTGAAAAGTAAACTTAGTATCATAAATTCAAAGCGTCCATCCCCGTGTCTGGTGTGTCTGGTGCGCCCCGTGTCTATCGAGAATGAAATATCCCTGCCTTTCACTCAGGGGGTAGGGGGGATACATAGCTGCTTTCCTTCCACCAAAGTCTAATTATTCAACCGGAAATGATATAAGTCCTGATATATTGGAAAATTATCAAAATAATATGAGTCGCGCAACCCCGCTTTGACTGGCGAAATATTTTTGGAGTGAAGCTCAAATCCCCGTTACAAAAATAACTTCTGTACCTCGCCAATCCGGCGGCTCCCCTATCTGACTTCTGACTTCTGACTTCGTTAAGCTGCATCTTTTGATGAAGATGTTTTTCTATTTTTCAAAACACCACTGCAACCCGCCGCACTTAAAGCTAATAAACTGAAAACAGCAGTTGGTTCAGGTGTAGATACTGGGGTATCTTGACGTAAAGTGTATGTGATATCTCCTGTACCAACTCCTTCTGGAGAATCGTATGCAAACCAAGCTTCACCAAGGTCAGAGAAACCTGCTATAAAAGAGAATTCCTCTGCGGAAAAACTCAGCCCTAAGAAGTCACCATCAAAAAATACAGCTTCAGGATCGGCTAAAACATTAGTTTCAGTGTAGTCAACACCCAGAAAATTGAAACCGAGTTCTGATACAGATAAAAATTCTTCATCACTTCCAATTAATGCAGAATCATCAAATTCAAAAAATCCAGAGTATGTTTCACCTACTAAAGGACCAAAATCTGGAGTAACTTCAAAATCATAAATAATTGAAGTTGCATTAACAGGATTAGTATTAATGACTGATAAGCTGAGAACTGTACTTGTAGCAACGAAAGATAATTTTTGAAAGATGTTAGTCATGGTTTTATTTAGTAAAAAGGAGCAAATATTTGTTGGTTGGGTAAATTTAAAAGTTCTTATGCACTCTATAGCTTCTAGACTGTGGCAGAAAAATTACAGGACTTACGCACAGACACGCTTATCGAGTGATATCCGAATGACGCCCCTACATATGGCGTTTTCAAAGGTTTTGCATGCGTAAGTCCTGAATTACTTGCTTTTTTACTATTGAGGGCGAATGGCATTTGCGTTCCGCATAGCTGCCGAATTGCGCCCCTACATATGGCGTTTTCAAGGGTTTTGCACGCGTAAGTCCTGAATTATATCATGTCCGGATAATTAGTTATAAAAAAACTTTCTCCTTCAACTCCAGTTCTTCTTCTTTCTTCCCTCTTTCCTCCTGACTCCTGACTCCTGACTCCTGAGGACTCCGTAGTTATTTATTTATCACTGTTCAACCGGACATGATATTACTTGCTTTTTTACTATTGTGGAAAACTTTACTAGCAATGGCAAGAGCGATCGTACTGATGTTTGAAAGAAAATTAAGATGCAGTAATTGAGTAAAACCACTTAAACTTTGAGTTTTTTTCCATAGTCTGAATATGTAAAGATTCAGGTGAGAACGATCACTTACCCAGGCGATCCGCATCATATTCACTAATCAATAAAACTGGAAAAAATGAAATTATCTGGATTATTCAATTCCGCAGGATTAACATCTTGCACTAACAAGAAAGAGCGAGCGCGACCATTACCAGCAGTACCATCAGGATCGATAGTCAGGATAGTATTTCCACGACGAGAACGGAAACCAACATAACCATCAGCAATGGGATCGAATCCAGCAAAACCAACACCATCCAATAATTCAGCTAGGTCAATTTTATCGCTGCCAACTTCAAAGTCAGTAATGATATCCCTTGCATCTATGATGCTAGTGTAGACAAATGTATCGTCACCACCGCCACCAGTGAGAACATCTCGACGTCGGAAACCAGTAATAGTATCATCGCCATCGGTTCCAATCAAATTATCCCGACGCCGAGTACCCTCAATCACCTCTCCAGGAGTAGAACTTTCCAAATTCAAACCAACTATTATCGGATCGTGGTCGCTTGCTCGCTGATTGGTTTCAGCAAATTCACTGTTCACATGAACAATGTCAAAATCAGCACCTTCATTCAAGCGATCGCTCACCAAAATATGATCCAGAGACTGAGAATTTCCTTGGAAGATGAAACTATAACGCTCATTCTCAGGTAGTGTTTCCGTTAAGTTTGTCAGATTTTGTTCCAGGGTATTCAGGGGAGAAACAAACTCAAACTCATTAAAATCTCCTAGCACTACAACATTTGCATTGGAGTCAGCAGTTAGAGTATCTGCAACAAATCCCTGGACTGCGTTTGCTTGAGCTTGTCGCTCATCAAGACTACCGTTAACGCTAGTGTCTTCCTGACGAGCATCAAAAGGTTGTTCGACACCCAGAATCGGCGCACTGCCTCCCTTGGAAGAGAAGTGGTTGCTAACAACACTGACTTCTTGACCATTAAACTCAAAGTCAGCAACCAGTGGTAGACGAGCGCCCTCGAAAGCACTACCAGAATCTTGGTCTCCAATAGTTTGAACAGAACCATCAACTAAACCAACACGATCGGGATTATACAGAAACGCAGTCCGGATATTTCCACCAGGTTGACCTCCGCTCGCACCATCTGTAATAAAAGTATTATCAATAAACTCGTAATCTGGACCACCAGCAGCAGCGATCGCATCGACCAAAGTCTGGAGAGTTTCGTCCGCAGCAATAGTACCATCATTTACAGAACCGCTATTATCCTGAACTTCTTGTAGTCCAATAATATCTGGTGTACTCAGGTTATTAATAATTTGGCTAGCAATAGTGTCAAAGCGACCATTGGCAACATCTGTATCCCCATCACTATCATTGGGGTCGAGATTGAGAACGTTGTAACTAGCAACTGTGAGTCGATCGTTTTCCGGTGTAATGTTGGTAACTTCAGCTTGAATAGTAGAACTACCAGCGGTAAATGACTGAGTGGGTTGAATTTGGAAATTACCAAAATCATAAGAAACCACCCCAGTAACATCTCCAAGTTCAGTGCCGACATCAACTTGAGGTAAGTTAAAACCTGGTAAAATTCCAGTATCTTCATCAATCTGGATTTTCTCTGGATTGAAGTCGTCAGGACTGATATTGAGCGTACCACGATCGCTAATTCCTGTAGCACCTACACCATTATCAACAACAGTAAAAATTTCACCGAAGCGGTTTGTAGGAGCAGTCGCAACTACATTTTGAGCAGTGACTCGCATTCCTTCTAAAGACTCGAAGAAGTCAATGCCATCGGTTGTCGGGTCAAAGCTGGCAAAAGCATCATCATCAATATTTTCCGTTGGAGGTACGCGACCACCTGAACCTATTATCACTGCATCAGGAAGAGTATTACCACTGGAAAGATTCGTGATTGTAGGACTACTAATTTGAGTAGTTGATAGGTTGCGAGTAGAAGTACCACCAGGAGTAAACTCAGAGACTGTACCATCAACTTGTAGTTCATCACCTACACTAACTCCAGGCGCTGAACCAGTGAAGACAAATATACCATCAGAGGTGGCATCATTACCATCTCCTGTTGGATCTTGTAGGTAGAAACCAATAGTATCTACTGCTGTGACAATACCTGTAGTAGTAACTGTTTGACCTTCTAAAGCGGAGGTGTGAGCTGCACCTTGAATTTCGTAGATAGGAGTTAAAGTTGGTTCTTCACCACCACCATTATCAAAAGTTCCAGCAGTAGGAGTATTATCAGGACCTAGGAAGAAGTCACTAATTACGAAGTCGCTAACTGTATCAGTATCGACTCCATCGGTGACTCGACGGGCACCTGCAGGTAAAAATGGACCATCTGGACCAATAACAGGAGCATCAAAAAAGAAAGTATCTCCTGCATCACCATCTGTAAGAGCAACAGTATCGAGAACAACTTCGCTACCTGTAACAGAAGTACCAGAAATACTACTGGTTTCAACTAAAGCAACAGTCGAACTACTATTTTCTAGGAAGTTATTACTAATATCAGCATTCGGAGCAACTGCATAGTTATTTGCTAAACCTGTAGGGTTTCCGACTAAGAAAAAGCCGTTGTCGCCGATAATATGGGTTGAGTCAAAATCAAATTGAGCGTCAATTCTACCAATTGCAGACCCACTATCTCCTTCGACACCAATAATACTTAAGCCATCCAATGATGTACCAGGGGTGCCAAATATTTCTATAAATTCAGTGTCGTCTGTTCCAGTATGGCTAACGTATACTTCATTAATGACTGGGTTGGAGGCGCTACTACCAATACTAGGGTTGATAGTTCCAAAGGTATCAGTACCAATAGTGGGGTCAGTATCAAAAATTGCTGGAGTTACGTCAGTTCCATTAACATCAAAAACTTGACCGTTGTCTGGATCGTTAATGGCATAAAGGTCTCCTACACTCCCATCCCGGAATATCAATCTGGGTTCATCACCTGTATAGGTAAAGTCTGTTCCACCGAGGTCTGTACCATAGAGGAAAGCTTCATCACCTGTTGTATCAGGTACGCCAATAGCATCAAAAACTGTACCAAAAGTTGATAGGTTATCTGGTACTCCGTCATTGTCAGTATCAATGTCAGTAGAGGTATCTCCTGTGAAATCAGACAAAAGCGCTACTGTAAATGAAGGGTTTTCCAAATCAGGAATATCGACAGTTAACAAACCATTAGCATCAAAAATTCCTGAAACTGACTCAAAATTATTGATGTCTCCTGGATTGGCATTGCCAGGGTCACTCTCAATACTGACAATTACGCCATCAAAGGAATCTCCCGGTGTCCCACTGAGTTCAAAGGTTGTCTGAGCAGGATCGGTACTTATTGGGTTGGGTTGGAATTCACTGATTAAAGGGGTTGTTGCTCCATCACCACCACTTACGCTGAAAGGGTTTGTTGGCATAGTCTGTCTGGGACTATTGCTGCCAGACCAATTGGAATTATCGCCGATCGCTGCTAATAATTCTGCTTGTGTTCCAGAAGTAATACCTGTATAAATGGCATTGTCAATTTCGTCTAAAGCTACTGCTGTTTCACCATTAACTAAACCTGTGGGTAAGGCGGAAGTATTGGAACTGGTGGAGTCAGACTGCCATATTCCGGGGTTGCCTTCACTATTGAGAGCGTAAATAAAGGTGGGGTTGTGACTATCCCCTTGGTAAGCAATAATTTGGTCGCCACTGGCTGAAAATAAAATACTACTTATAGTAGGATTAATTATTGTTCCGGCAGCAATATCTGTGGGTGCTGTCCAAGTAAAATCTCCTTCAGTATCTCTGAAAGTACCAGCAGCTTGCCAACCGTTATCGGTAAAATTAATTTCTGTACCTGCACCAATATCTACTAATGGTGTAAAGGCAAATTCATCTGGGTCATCAAAGTTAAAGCCAATAATGGCTATATCTCCTGACGATAATGTTGTTGCAGCCATTTCTATTTCCTAATTAATTTGACTATTGGTTAATGTATTTGACTAATTAGTATTGGTTTGATAATTCTTTGTGATTTATTCTCATATGTGAGTGATATTACACACAAAATCAAGATATTATCGGCGAGCTGATGCTCAACTTCTTGGTAATTTGTAAATTACTTAATTAATCTAAACAAATGTCATCCAATCTTGGGTTAAGTCTAAGTTAAAAACTCAATATCTTTGTAGAAACTTTATATTACCTATCAGTTTTGTGAAGATTGTGTGAAGTCAATCAATTTTGAACCATAGAAATTTAATGCAAGTTCGGATATTAAACTCTCTGGTAGTTGTACATTGTAATGGTATTATATCAAATCCGGTAGCATCGGTGTAATTAGATGGGGAGATGGGGAGATGGGGAGATGGGGAGATGGGGAGATGGGGAGATGGGGAGATGGGGAGATGGGGAGATGGGGAGATGGGGAGTGAGAGAAATATTTGGTAATGGTTGAAGATGGAACATTTTTGTATACCGAATTAAACGGATTTGATATTAGTATCTAATATAGAATCCGGGTAATTAGTTATCGTATTACTGAGGAGTAATGAGTAATGAGTAATGAGTAATGAGTTAGGAGTAATGAGTAATGAGTAATGAGTAATGAGTTAGGAGTAATGAGTAATATCAAATCCGGTTGAATACTTAATTGTATTGTTGGGGGAGATGGGGAGATTGAATAATGAACATATACTATATAACCGGATTCTATATAATATCATGTCCGGATAATTAGCGATAAAAAAATTTTCTCCTTCTCCTGCTGTTTCTTATTCTTTCTTCCCTCCTGACTCCTCTGTCATTTATTTATAACTCTTTAACCGGACATGATATAATTATTTTTGTCACGGTATAGACAGTGGGAACAAGATGCTCCCGTTCTAAGTTTTCCTGATCTCCATCTACTATGCAGGACGATGCAGGACGACCAACTCTCCGACCTCCAGAGAAAAAAAAACTAGGCATAGACGATCAAATATTAACTACTTGAAACTTTGGGAAACTGCATAAGTGCCTAGTTGTACAGAGATATAATTTAATCGACGATATTAAGGGTGAATTTTATGAAGACAATAGTTATATTATGTCCGGATAATTAGTGAGAAAAAAACTTTCTCTTTGTTGTGGGTTAACAGTGGGGATGGCTAAACCAGTTTTTCGACAGACTGCTCAGTTGTCAAAACAGGGAAAATATAGTGAAATCAGGGACGGAAAAACTCAAAACTAATGTCAAAAACAGCACAATTTGAAATTCTTGGTTCTCAAAAAATCATTGACTGGTTGAACTTTGAGAAAGTAAGTTTAGCATTTACTACCTATCAATCTAATCGACTTTTTTTCATTGGGGTTAAGTCTGATGGTAGTTTAGGAGTAACCATGCGGACTTTCGATCGCCCTATGGGACTTTATGCTACTTCCTCTGACAGCTTAACTTTGGCTACTCGCTACCAGATATGGCAGTTAGAAAATATGGTGGAAAAAGACCAGTTATTTAAAGGGCGCGATAAAATGTATGTTCCTCGTCGCAGTTGGTTAATTGGCCAATTAGATGCACATGATATTGCCATTGCCCGATGGGGAAGCGACAACCAACAAATTATTTTTGTTAATACCTTATTTAACTGTTTGGCGACATTGAGCGATCGCTACAGTTTTGTCCCGCTCTGGAAACCACCTTTTATATCTAAACTTGTCCCTGAAGACCGATGCCACTTAAATGGATTAGCGATCGTTGATGGACAACCAAGCTACGTTACTGCTTGCAGTCAGTCGGATGTGGTAGACGGGTGGAGAGAGCAACGGCGTAATGGAGGCTGCATTATCCATGTTCCCAGTAAAGAAATTATTGCCACTGGACTCTCGATGCCCCACTCTCCCCGTTTTTACCAGAATAAACTGTGGTTGCTCAATTCAGGAAAAGGAGAATTTGGCTATATAGAACAGAAAACGGGCAAATTTCAACCTATTGCGTTTTTTGATGGGTATTTACGCGGATTGACATTTTGGCAAGATTATGCAATTGTCGGTTTATCCAAACTAAGGGAACAAACTTTTTCTGGTTTAGCTCTTGAGGAGAAATTGACACAAAAGGGAGTAGAAGCTTTTTGTGGCTTGCAAGTCATAAATTGGAAGACTGGCAATATTGTTCATTGGTTGCGTGTAGAAGGGATTATTACTGAATTGTACGATGTAGCAGTATTGCCGAGAGTGCGATATCCAGGTTGTATTGGTTTGCAAGAGTCAGAGGAGTTGAGACGAGTAGCTACCCGGGATCTTAGTGTAGAGATTTAATTAGGGTTTGCTGAAAAAGTCTTTTTGCTGGGGTAGGAGACAGGAGACAGGAGACAGGAGACAGGAGAAATGGGAATGTAGAGGAGGTAGGAGCGGGCGTTTTGTCCCAAAATTGTTCTGCCCAACTCTTGCACAAAATGCTAGTGTTTTGAGCAATCTTTACCGAAAACAGGCGCACTTTTTTCAACCTAAAACAGCTAAAGTCTTTATCTATCAATGCTTTGACATTTAATCAGCAAACCCTAATTAGTTATGTTGCGATCGCTTGATTTTACAAAACTTGATAAATAATCTCTAAATAAATAAGTAGGTCGGCATTAAAATTTAAGGAGATAAAATTATGACTTTTACCTTTACTCGTATTGCTAATACCGATACTCAAATTCCAGATGGTACAGAAAATTTTGCAAATTTTGGCTATTATATAGAAGATGGAGAAACTAATTTTAGCGATCTAATTTGGCCTGCTATTAATGAAGCAGGAAATCTTGCATTTTTAGGAAGAAATTCTGCAAATCAAATTGGTATCTATACAGATATTAGTGGCTTAAATGTTGTTGCCGACACAAATACTTTAATTCCAGATAATCCAATTCCTGACGAAACAGATACTTTTATGAGTTTTCTTCCCCCCATAATTAATAATAATGGAAATGTAGCTTTTAGAGGAGTTTTAGCATTAAACGATCCTTTGGAAGGGATTTTATTTGATACAGGAATTTATACAAATATTGGTGGGTTAAACAAAGTTGCTGATATTAACACTACTATTCCAGGCAACACAGAAACCTTTGAAGAAGTTGATGCTTTTCCTTTCCTAAATGACAATGGAAATGTAGCTTTTGCAGGTTTTTTATATGATGATTTTGGTTTTATAATACCAGAACTTGAGGGAATTTATACTAATATCGGAGACATAAATATAATTGCCGATACAAATACTATTATACCAGGAGAAACAGACAATTTTGAAGGTTTTGGTAGTCCATCTTTTAATAATAATGAAACTGTAGCATTTTTAGGTTATGCTGCCACAAACTTTGACGAACCAGGAATTTATTATAGTAATTCCGAAGGTATTTTAAGTCTTATAGCTGATAGAAATACCCCTATTCCTAGTAGCACTGAAAATTTTTTCTCCTTCGGTAGACCTATCCTCAATAACAATAATGAAATAGTATTTGCTGCTAGCCAAGATATAAGTGGAAGTCTTGGCATATATACAAATATCGGTGGAATTAATTTAGTAGTAGATACAAATACATCCATTCCAGACGGTACTGGTAACTTTACGGGATTTACCTCTGAAGACCCTGATAATCTATTTGATAGTTTTCCATCTGACTTATATTCAATTAACGATAATGGAAAAGTCGCATTTATTGGAGTGGGAACAGATGAACAACAAGGAATATATACAAATCTCAACAATGTATTAGAAAAAGTTGTTGATGGTAATACATCCCTAGAAGGAAAAACCATCAGTGATTTAGCTTTTGGTTGGTATGGTTTAAGTGAAAATCAAATTGCCTTTACAGCTCAGTTTACGGATGGTACAGAAGGAATTTATGTTGCTACTAACGCCCCAGTTTCCCTCAGTTTAAGTATAGATATTGATAACATTTCCGAAGCAGACGGAGAAAATGCAGCAACTGTCACAGTCACTCGTACAGGTGGCACTGCTGCCTCCCTAGAAGTAAATCTCGCTAGTAGCGACACCACAGAAGCAACTGTTCCATCTACAGTAACTATTCCAGTAGACGAAACTTCAGTAACTTTTAGTGTTGATGCTGTTGACGACTTAATAGATGATGGCGATCGGACGGTAAATTTGACTGCAACTGCTACTGGTTATACAGAAGATAGTATAGAATTTGTTGTTACTGATAATGACGAGCCACCTGTTGTCAGCATCACTGCCACAGGAGAACCCGCAGAAGCAGGGGCAGTTCCAGGAACTTTCACCATTGATAGAGGTACAGAAACTAACGGTGACATTACAGTCTTTTTCACCATCTCTGGCAGTGCTACCCAAAATATTGACTATGACATTCAAGGCAGTCACACCGTAGACAACACAGTTCCCACAGTGACTTTTGACGGAGAAAAAGGTAGCGTAGTCATTCCCGACGGACAAACCAGCGTTGATATACAAATAGTTCCCAGGGACGATACCGTTGTCGATGCAGCAGAAACAGTCACTCTTACTCTCACCGAAGAACCTACCAACGCACCAGAACAATATACTGTAACAACTATTCCTGGAAATGAAACAGCAACCCTAACTATTACAGATAACCCCGAACCAACCTCTAAAGTAGTGGGAGCGAATGAGAATATTATTTCAACTAATGTAGATAGTCCTACTTCAGTATTTGCTGCTGACATAGATAATGATGGAGATGTCGATGTTTTAAGTGCATCAACTGATGATGACAAAATTGCCCTTTACCTCAACGATGGCAATAATAACTTTACCGAGCAGGTTATTTCTACTAACGCAGATGGTGCAACATCAGTATTTGCCATAGATTTAGATTCTGATGGAGATGTAGATATATTAAGTACTTCCGACGGTGATAGTAAAATTGCTGCCTACCTCAATGATGGCAGTAATAACTTCACCGAACAGATTATTTCTGATACTGCTTATGGTACTGTGTCAGTATTTGCCGTTGATATAGACAATGACGGGGATATAGATATTTTAGATACTTCTATTGCTACAAATGCTGGAGTAATACCAGGAGATCCACTTCTTGTAGAGAGTGATGTCCGCCTTTATGTCAACGATGGCAACAACAACTTTACCGAGCAGGGAGTATCTACTCATGCACATGGTGCTTTGTCAGTATTTGCTGTAGATGTAGACTCAGACGGAGATATTGATGTCTTAAGTGCTTCTTACATTGGAAATACAATCTCCCTTTATGTCAATGATGGTAGTAACAATTTTACCGAGCAGGTGATTTTTACTACTAATGGAGCTGAAGATGGTGAACTGATAACTGAGTTTGGTGCGACTTCTGTATTTGCAGCAGATATTGACAATGATGGGGATGTTGATATCTTAAGTTCTTCTAATCGTGACAATAAAATCTCCCTTTACGTCAACGATGGCAGCAACAACTTTACCGAACAAGTCATCTCGACTAATACTGACTTTCCATTATCTGTATTTGCTACGGATATAAACTCAGATGGAAATTTGGATGTCTTAGCTTCTTCTCCTCTTGACAATAAAATCGTCGTTTACCTCAATGACGGTAGTAATAACTTTACAGAACAAATCATTCCTACCGATACTTATGCTGCTATTTCAGTTTTTGCAGCAGATATAGACTCGGATGGAGATGTAGATATCTTAAGCGGATTAGATATAGAAGATGGAGATAGTAAAATAGTCTGGTATGAAACAGTTTCCCTACCTGTTGTCAGTATCAACGCCACAGGAGAACCCGCAGAAGCAGGAGCAATTCCAGGAACTTTCACTATTGACAGAGGTACGGAAACTAACGGTGACATTACAGTATTTTTCACCATCTCTGGTACTGCTACCCAAAATATTGACTTTGATATTCAAGGCAGTCACACTGTAGACAACACAGTTCCCACAGTAACTTTTGACGGAGAAAAAGGTAGCGTAGTTATTCCCGACGGACAAACCAGCGTTGACATACAAATAGTTCCCAGGGACGATACCGTTGTCGATGCAGCAGAAACAGTCACTCTTACTCTTGCAGAAGAACCCACCGACGCACCAGAACAATATGCTGTAACAACTATTCCTGGAAATGAAACAGCAACCCTAACTATTACAGATAACCCCGAACCAACATCTAAAATAATAGGGGCAAATGAAAAGATTATTTCTACTAATGCAGATGGTGCTGTTTCAGTATTTGCTGCTGACATAGATAATGATGGAGATGTCGATGTTTTAAGTGCATCAACTGATGATGACAAAATTGCCCTTTACCTCAACGATGGCAATAATAACTTCACCGAACAGGTTATTTCTACTAATGCAGACAATGCTATTTCAGTATTTGCTATAGATTTAGATTCTGATGGAGATGTAGATATTTTAAGTGCTTCCGACGGTGACAGTAAAATTGCTGCCTACCTCAATGATGGTAGTAACAACTTCACAGAACAGATTATTTCTGATACTGCTTATGGTACTGTGTCAGTATTTGCTACTGATATAGACAATGATGGGGATATAGATATTTTAGATACTTCTATCGCTGACAATTCTGCAATAGTACTACCAGACGATCCACTTCTTGTAGAAAACGATGTCCGTCTTTATGTCAACGATGGTAACAATAATTTTACCGAACAGGGAGTATCCGCTGAGGCAAAATTTGCTCTCTCAGTATTTGCTGTGGATATTGATAATGATGGTGATATAGATGTTTTAAGGACATCGCCTTACTCTTTCGGTACCTCTCCATTACCAGGGGAACCCCCAATACCTAATGACAAAACATTAGCTCTTTTCTTGAATGACGGCAACAATAATTTCACCGAACAAGTTATATCTAATAATAGTGAATTTCCTTTCTCAGTATTTGCAGCAGATATTGATAGTGATGGTGACGTAGATATTTTAAGTTCATTAATTGATGGCGATGATGGCAAAATATTAGTTTACCTGAATGATGGTAGCAATAATTTCACCGAACAAGTAATTTCTACTAATGCTGATGGTGCATTTTCTGTATTTGCTGCGGATGTGGATGGTGATGGAGATGTGGATATTCTTAGTGCATCAGTTTATGATGATAAAATAGCAGTTTACCTCAACGATGGCAGTAATAATTTTACCGAACAAGTGATTTCTACTAATGCTGATGGTGCATCTTCTGTATTTGCCGTTGATATAGACTATGATGGAGATGTGGATATTTTAAGTGCATCAGGTGAGGACGATAAAATTGCTCTCTACGAAACAATATCTGCTCCAGTTTTAAGTAACCTAGACTCTGTTGCATTTGCAGAAAATGCCCTCAATATAGCAGCAGAAATAATAGATAATGATGTCACTCTTGCTGCCGAAAACGACAACCTCAATGGTGGTAACATCACTATCAACTATACAGTTGGCAATACTACCGCAGACCAACTTACAGTGGCAAACATTGGTACGGGAACAGGTGAAATAGGATTCGATGGCACGAATATTAGCTATGAAAGCAACACCATAGGTAGCATAGATGGAACTAATAATGCTGTAGATGGTTCCGAGCTAATAATCAATTTTACCACTAATGATGCCACTGTTGCAGCAGTCGAAGCTTTAATAGAAGCTATCAGTTACCAAAATACCTCCGATAACCCTACCGCTAGTCGCACTATATCTATAACAGTCAACGATGGCATCCTAGAAAGCAACCCTCAAACAGCAGAAATAACAGTTACTGCTGAAAATGATGCTCCAGTATTAGACAACACTTTAGATGCTACGGGTACAACCGCCGACATAGAATTAACAGTAGATGAAGATACCATCCTTACCGGAACAGTAGGCAACCTAGTCAGCGAAATAGTCGCCCTGACAACAGGCAACGTCACCGACTCCGATACCGATGCAGTTACAGGTATTGCTATTACTACAATAGACGAAACCAATGGTACTTGGCATTATAGCATAGATGGAGGTATAACTTGGACAGAAGTAGGAGCAGTTTCAGACACCAGTGCCTTGTTATTAGCAGCAGATGATAACACCAGACTATTATTTGCACCAAATGAAAACTATAACGGTAGTACAGTTGATGCCATAACCTTCCGAGCTTGGGATAGAACATCAGGTACGACAGGAAATAAAGTAGATGTCAGCAGCAACGGTAATGAAACAGCATTTAGTAGCGATACTGATACAGCCAATATAACAATCACTCCAGTCAACGATCCTCCTATTATTACTAGCGATAGTACAGCAACAGTAGTCGAAAACACTACCATAGTAACCACTGTAATCGCCGAAGATGTTGATGAGGATACAATAACTTATTCTATTACGGGAGGAGCAGACTCTGGCTTATTTGAAATAGACGAAAATAGTGGAGAAATAACATTCAAGACAGCTCCCGACTTTGAGTTACCAACAGATGAAAATCAAGATAACGTTTACGAAATAGAAGTAACTGCATCAGACAGCAATGGTGCAACCGATATCCAAACCATTACAGTTAACGTCACAGACGAAAATGAAGGTACGCCAGGAATAACTGTTTCTCCTACAAATCTGAGTACAAGCGAAGATGAGACAACAGCAAGCTTTGAAATATTATTAAACAGTCAACCTACTGATGATGTAGTAGTAGCAGTTGCTTCAAATGACACAACAGAAGGCACAGTAGATATTAGCAACGTCACATTTACTCCAGAAAATTGGGATATTCCGCAAATATTGACAGTTACAGGAGTAGATGATGCAGAAGTAGATGGAGATATCAACTTCACATTAGAGACAACTACAACAAGCAGCGATGTTGAGTATGATGGTATTGCCGTTACTGATATTACTGTTACTAACGCTGACAACGACACTGAACCAGAGCCGACTCCAGAACCACAACCAACTCCAGAACCAACTCCAGAGTCACAACCAACACCGGAGCCACAACCCACACCGGAGCCAGAACCAACTCCAGAACCACAACCCACACCGGAGCCAACTCCAGAACCAACTCCAGAACCACAACCCACACCGGAGCCAACTCCAGAACCAACTCCAGAACCAGAACCAACTCCAGAACCACAACCCACACCGGAGCCAACTCCAGCACCGGAACCAACACCGGAGCCAACTCCAGCACCAACACCGGAGCCAACTCCAGAGCCACAACCCACACCGGAGCCACAACCAACTCCAGAACCACAACCCACACCGGAGCCACAACCAACTCCAGAGCCACAACCAACTCCAGAACCAACTCCAGAACCACAACCAACTCCAGAACCAACTCCAGCACCGGAACCAACACCGGAGCTAACTCCAGCACCAGAACCACAACCAACACCGGAGCCAACTCCAGAGCCACAACCAACACCGGAGCCAACTCCAGCACCAACTCCAGAGCCACAACCAACTCCAGCACCAACTCCAGCACCAACTCCAGCACCAGAGGCAACTCCAGCACCAACTCCAGAGCCACAACCAACTCCAGAACCAACTCCAGAGCCACAACCCACACCGGAACCAACTCCGGAGCCAACTCCAGCACCAGCACCCACACCGGAGCCAACACCGGAACCCACACCGGAACCCACTCCAGCACCAGCACCCACTCCAGCACCAGAAGCAACACCGGAGCCAACTCCAGCACCAACTCCAGAGCCACAACCCACACCGGAACCCACTCCAGCACCAGAACCACAACCAACTCCGGAGCCAACTCCAGCACCAGAAGCAACACCGGAGCCAACTCCAGCACCAACTCCAGAGCCACAACCCACACCGGAACCAACTCCAGCACCAGAACCACAACCAACTCCGGAGCCAACTCCAGCACCAGAACCACAACCAACTCCAGAGCCACAACCAACTCCAGAACCAACTCCAGAACCAACTCCGGAGCCAACTCCAGCACCAGAACCACAACCAACTCCAGAGCCACAACCAACTCCAGAACCAACTCCAGAACCAACTCCGGAACCCACACCGGAACCAACTCCGGAACCAACTCCGGAGCCAACTCCAGCACCAGAACCACAACCAACTCCAGAGCCACAACCCACACCGGAACCAACTCCAGCACCCACACCACAACCGACTCCAGAACCAACTCCAACTCCAGAACCACAACCGACTCCAGAACCACAACCGACTCCAGAGCCACAACCAACACCGGAACCAACTCCAACTCCAGCACTGGAACCCACACCGGAGCAAACTCCAGAGCAAACTCCAGAGCCACAACCCACACCGGAGCCAACTCCAGAGCAAACACTAGAACCAACACCAGAACCACAATCTGTACCCGAACCAACCTCGGTATCAGAACCAGAAATTATTTCTGGTTTAGATCCCATTTTTGAACTACAGCCAACTCCCGAAGTAGAAGCAGAATTAACTACCGTTTTAGCCCCAGAAGAAACAATTCTGTTGATACCCGCCGAACCGATACCACCAATAGTAGATTTTAATGCTGCCACCAGTACGATCCCAGAAGAAAATACCTTTATGGGAACTTCAGACACCGACAACTACATTGGCACCGAAAATGCTGATGCCATCTACGGTAATGATGGCAACGATCGCCTCATGGGTATGGATGGTAGTGATATTATTATTGGTGGTACAGGTAGTGCAGAATTACTTCAAGTAAGTCAGACTAACAGTCCTACTAATGATAATGATAACGATATAATCTTTGGTGGACGTCAAGAAGATTTAATCAATGCAACTCAAGGTGAAGATATTGTCTATGCAGGGAAAAACAAAGATACTGTCTATGCAGGTAAAGGTAATGATTCTATATTTGGAGACAACGATGATGATATTTTGATGGGAGACAAAGGAGACGATAGTATCTACGGTGGTAGTAGTGATGCCAGCCAAGATAGTAATGGAAATGACCAACTCCACGGTGGTGAAGGAGATGACTACCTCAATGGAAGCCGAGGTAATGACAAACTTTCAGGAGGTACAGGTAACGATAGCATCAATGGCGGTAAGGGTGACGATATTGTCCACGGAGGAATAGGTAACGATAGCATCAATGGTGACAAAGGAAAAGATACCCTTATTGGTGGGGAAGGCGATGACTTACTAAATGGTGGTCAGGGTGACGACCTACTCTATGGTGGTCAGGGTAATAATACTCTCAGTGGTGGTGAAGATGGCGATCGCTTTGTATTAACTGCTTTTGAAGGAGTTAATACCATAACTGACTTTAGTAATGAGGATACTTTAGCTTTAGTCGGTTTTAGTTTTGAAGAAATAGAGTTTGTTCCCAATATTGATGAAAATATGACAGCTCTTGTTCTCAATGGTGAAATGATCGCTATTCTCGAAAATACTCAAATTATTGATACGACTGGCTTAGACTTCATAGAATATCAATCTATTGAGGAGATATGATATTATAGCAAATCTATAGAACCCCTGAGTGGGATATTTGCACGCGGTATGTGCTTTTGGCTTCCGTCTTCAGTCTGAGCAAGTTCTGGAAATTCAGGAACGAGAATAGGGGAAAAAGCGGATGAGACCCCGCGCCGCCCGATAGCTCACCTGGTAGCGCACCAAGCAGGTAAAAAAATGCTCTCATCTCCCCATCTCCCCATCTCCCCATCTCCCCATCTCCCCATCTCCCCATCTCCCCATCTCCCCATCTCCCCATCTCCCCATCTCCCCATCTCCCCATCTCCTCCTCTATTTAACAAATTACAAGTCCAATACCCATCTGGGTTTGATGATTCTGGCAGTCATTTTTCATAATTTTTCGGTTTCCTGAACCCTTATAGTTTTTAGGCTCCTTAAAACGGCTTTCCTGAAACTTTTGTATTTCAAGAAAAGATACCAAATGGTTTCTATAGACCCAATTTGGTATCTTTTGAGGATCGCGGGGTGCCAAGCTCTTTGAAAGCTATACATAGAAAGGGATTTTCCCAGGGTAAACGCATCTAGATTTTTTTTTGATTCAAGTTTTGTGCCAAAAGCATTACTATATCTAGTTTAGAGCTTACTTGTAACCCCATGGTAGTGTCAACTTTTTTAACTTTTCAGCAAGCCCTAAGTTATTAATTATGTCATTTACGATAAGACATTTGTCATAAAAAACTCAGCAATTTTCTATAAAATTTCTCAATTAAAGATAAATGCACAACTACTTGACAAATATATTTAATTATGAGATAAAAAAAAGTTTGTGAGTAAAACTTAAATAGTGTCTGGAAACAATTTATACATTGTGAAAGTCACTACTTATTACAGATAAAATTAGGTTAAATTATCGCAAGTTTTCAAGGGTGATTAACTGTTGAATGAAAATTGTAGAAAGTAGTTGCTATTTGTAACAAATGTGTTGTAATATTAAACAGGTATAGGACTTAAGATGAATTATAGTGGGTGAATGCGACTTGTTGACAGACATATTATTAACCGAACACATCAATATTGGCGGGTGTGTGATGAGTTAGCCTTTAAATCAAAAAACTTGTACAACCTGGCTAACTATTATTGTCGTCAGCATTTTTTTAAGTGCTCAAAAAGTCTAGATTTAACTAAACTGTACCACGCCACCAAAAATAGCGATGCCTATAGAGCATTACCAACTAAAGTATCAAAACAAATAATAAAATGCTTGGTTGCAACTTGGCGTGGTTATTTTCAGGCAATCAAAGAATGGTCAAAACATCCAGAGAAGTTTTTAGGTAAACCTAAAATACCAAAGTATAAGGACAAAACCAAAGGTCGAAATGTAGTTATATATTCAAAGGAATCAGTCTATAAAGCCCCTCTTTTAGATGGTATTTGTCACTTATCTATGAGTGATATCAAAATACCTGTAGTTGTGGAAACTGTAATCGAAGTCAGGATAGTACCTGCTACTAGCTGCTATATAATTGAAGTAGTGTATGAAAAAGCTCTTCAGCCACAAATACACTCAACATATGTAGCCGGAATTGACTTAGGAATTGACAGATTAGTTGCTCTATCTACAAACAAGCCTGGTGTTAAGCCTATGCTTGTTAACGGGAAGCCACTAAAAAGTGTTAATCAGCTTTACAACAAGCGTAAAGCCAAGTACCAAAGTTATCTCAAAGGCAACAGAAAAACCAGTCGTAAAATTGAAGCATTAAGTTATCACCGAAATCGTTTTGTGGAGAATTATCTGCATAACACCAGCAAATTAGTTGTCAATTATTTAGTAACTAATAATATTGGTACTGTAGTCATAGGAAAAAATGATAACTGGAAACAAGGAACAAATATCGGCAAAAAAAACAACCAAAATTTCACCCAAATACCACATGATAAGTTACTCAAGCAAATTACTTATAAATGTCAGCTAGCAGGAATAAAGGTGATTGAAACAGAGGAAAGCTATACAAGCAAAACATCTGCCGTTGACCTTGAGCAACCAATAAAACATGAAACTTATAGGGGTAAACGAGTCAAACGTGGTTTATTCAGGAGTGGAACTGGTATAGTCATTAATGCTGATATTAATGGCAGTCTTCAAATTATTAGAAAGAAATTCCCAGGGGTATTTACTGCCGAGGGAATAGTGAGCTGTGCCGTACAGCCAGTATTGGTTAATCCAATATCAAGATAAAAGCTCAGATCGATTTTCTACAGTTTTTTTCGTACGGTAGAGATCTGATTTTCTATCAATTAATTCCGATGAAATATGAAAATTATCAAGAATTAATTGCAATATTATTAAAATTAATCAGGGAAAATTAAGTGATTAGCCATACCTAATTTATCAAACAAAAACAAGGAAAAAATTGAAAATGAAAATTACTAGACGTATATTTTTAGCAACAGGCACAGCAATGGCGAGTGTAGCGATCGCCGAACTTGGTAAAAGTAATCGAGGATTAGCCCAAAGTGAGGCGATAAATCTCTATTCTTCTCGCCACTACGACACTGACCAAGTTCTCTATGACAGTTTCACCAAAAAAACTGGCCTCAAAGTTAATCTAATAGAAGGCAAAGGAGATGAGTTAATTGAACGTATCAAAAGCGAAGGTGCTAACAGTCCTGCAGATGTTTTTATTACAGTAGATGCAGGTCGTCTGGGACGAGCCGAAGAAGCAGGCATTTTGCAGCCCATTTCTTCATCTACTCTCAACAGTAAAATTCCAGCCAACCTCCGCAGTCCGGAAAACCTATGGTTTGGTTTCTCCAAACGGGCACGGGTAATAGTTTATAACAAAGATAAAATTCAACCATCTGAGCTATCAACTTATGAAGACTTAGCCACAGATAAATGGAAAGGCAAAATTCTGATTCGTTCCTCCAATAACATTTATAATCAATCCTTAATAGCATCTTTAATTGAAATTCATGGAATGTCAGACACAGAAAATTGGGCAAAAGGCTTTGTTAGCAACTTTGCCAGACCCCCAGAAGGAAATGATACTGCTCAAATAAAAGGTGTTGCTGCAGGTATCGGTGATATTGGTATTGCTAATAGTTACTATGTAGGCCGTTTAGCAAAATCTGACAAAGCAGAAGACAAAGCAGTTGTTCAGAAAATAGGAATGTTTTTCCCTAACCAAAATGGCCGCGGTACTCACATTAATATTAGTGGTGGTGGCGTAGTTAAAACTGCCCCAAATAAAGAAGGTGCAATTAAGTTTCTCGAACATTTGGCCAGCCCAGAAGCTCAAAAAATCTTCTCTGAGGGTAACAATGAATATCCTGTAGTTGAAGGTGTACCTGTTCCTAGCGTTTTGACAACCTATGGAAACTTCAAGAGCGATGCTGTAAATGTTGCTGTTTATGGCAAGTTGAATGCTGAAGCGATTAAATTAATGGATCGTGTGGGCTGGAAATAGTAACGATAATATCATCAGGACTTACGCACGAAGCATGAAAAAGTAGCGTTTGAGATTGCAAGTCACAGGGAAGCAATGACGGAAATACGTTTGACTGCGTAAGTCCTAGATTATATCAAATCCGGTAGCATTGGTATCATTAGATAGTTAATTAGGAGTCAGGAGTCAGGAGTCAGAAGGGAAGAGAATTTAGAAAGATTTGTTAATGGGTGAAGATGAAAAATTTTTTTATACCGAATTAAACGGATTGGATATTATTTAATGGATAAAAACAATGACTCGTCAGCCATTACTTGATCCTAATCGTTCTTATACTTTCAGCAATTATTTTGAGTTGGGATTTACGACAGATGATTTGGTTGCTGAATTTGGTTATTCATTTGAGCGAAAATTTCTCACTTTACCACAATATCCTGATGAATTAGACCGGATCGCCGATCTAAAGGAGGGCATTGAGGAGATATTACCTTATGTAGATTTAGAGAATGAGGCTACCCGTAGGGAAATGCTCATTGCGCCCATTATCTCAGATTTAATTCATTATTCCCACGCTAAGTTAAGAATAGAATATTCCATTCAAGTTGACAACAGATTGCAAGGAAAATTAGATTACTTGTTACGTTCGACAACGAATTTGATTGTTATTGAAGCAAAACAAGCAGATATTAATCGAGGTTTTACCCAATTAGCGACGGAAATGATTGCCCTCGACTGATGGATCGACTCTTCACAAACTGAAATTTTAGGGGCTTGTAACTGTTGGCTAAAATCTGGTTTTATCTATAAAAATCTGGGATTATCTGTTTATGCTACTTGGATTCAAAACTGAACTACATCCGAATAACCAGCAAAAAACATTGCTGGTTTTTCCGACAAAAACACCATATATACAATAGTGCTATAGTTTTTATCTACTATATGTAGCGCCTTTGCGTAAGTCCTGATGAACTTAAAAATTTGGCATTGCATAATTCGGGATTATTTTGTCACCAGAGCAGAAACCATCATCCCCGTGTATCCGTGTCCCCGTGTCCTCGTGGAGCAACGACCGCTTTTTCCTTTGAAAAGGGAGGCTTTTAACCAGAATTATTTAATTAATAATTATTAATTATTAATTATTCGGTAAAGAAATGTTGCGTCAACGGTTTTTTATTACTATATATATAGTTATTGAGTTTTTCTATTTTCCCCTTTAATAAGTAAATTTATCAAGCTAACGAGGTAAAAAATGATTGACGACTTAAATTTTACTTTTACGCAGATTCAACCAGGCTTGACCATAAGTGGAATTGTAGCTGGCTTCGTAGATAATGGAGAAGACTTTACCCTAAATTTTAGCGGTGGTAGCGCTACTGTAGACACCTCACCTTTGAACGCTAATCAATTAAGTTTAAATATTGGGGAGCCTGTAAATGTCTTAGTTGCTGAATTTGACGGCCTCGAAATTGATACTATATTTATCACTAGACCAGATAATTCAATTATTTTAGGCAGTCAAACTAGTCCGGTCTCACCGCCCCCACCGCCCCCACTGCCCCCACCGCCCCCACAAGCGGCATTAGACCCCATTACAGGAGGAATAGCTAATCCCCCTTCCCCAGCATCTAACCCTGTTATCCCTCCCCAAGGAAATCCGATTTTCGGTACAGTGGTAGGGATAGTTGATAATGATGAGTTTCTCCTACAGGATGCTAACGGTACTCAAATCTTAGTGGATACAAATTTACCAAATAATCAATTCTTGAGTTTAGTACCAGGGGAACAAGTAAATGTAAGGGGAATCTTTGATGATAATGATTTTGAGGCTTTCTCTGTCACCCGTCCAGACGGTTCCCCTGTGTTTACCGCTCCCCCAGCAAACCGACTTTTCGGTACGGTGGTAGGGATAGTTGATAATGATGAATTTCTCCTACAGGATGCTAACGGTACTCAAATCTTAGTCGATACAGATTTACCAAATAGTCAATTCTTAAGTTTAGTACCAGGGGAACAAGTAAATGTAGTGGGAAACTTTGATGATGATGATTTTGATGCTTTCTCTGTTACTCGTCCAGATGGTTCACCTGTGTTTACTAATACACCTGTATTGCCTCCACCTCCAGTTAACCCTGTATTGCCTCCACCTCCAGTTAACCCTGTATTGCCCCCACCTCCAGCATTTAACCCTGTCATCCCTCCCCAAGGAAATCCGATTTTCGGTACGGTGGTAGGGATAGTTGATAATGATGAATTTCTCCTACAGGATGCTAACGGTACTCAAATCTTAGTGGATACAGAACTGCCAGATAATCAATTCTTAAATTTAGTACCAGGGGAACAAGTAAATGTAGTGGGCATTTTTGATGGTGATGATTTTGATGCTTTCTCTGTTACTCGTCCAGATGGTTCACCTGTGTTTACTAATACACCTGTATTGCCCCCACCTCCAGTTAACCCTGTATTGCCCCCACCTCCAGCATTTAACCCTGTCATCCCTCCCCAAGGAAATCCGATTTTCGGTACGGTGGTAGGGATAGTTGATAATGATGAATTTCTCCTACAGGATGCTAACGGTACTCAAATCTTAGTGGATACAGAACTGCCAGATAATCAATTCTTAAATTTAGCACCAGGGGAACAAGTAAATGTAGTGGGCATTTTTGATGATGATAATTTTGATGCTTTCTCTGTTACTCGTCCAGATGGTTCTGTTGTCTTTAGCAATACACCTGTATTGCCACCACCTCCAGCATTTAATGTATTGCCACCACCACCTCCAGCATTTAACCCTGTTATCCCTCCCCAAGGAAACCCTTTCGGTACAGTGGTAGGGATAGTTGATAATGATGAGTTTTTCCGAGATGATGACAATGATGATGATGATCGCGATGACGACTAAGATTAGGACTTAGGCATCTGGAACGTATTTTCGTCTGAAGCAACCGACAGGGTTTATGCAGCAGTCCGGAACAGATAACAATCTCAAATCCTAGTTTTTCGTACCTTATGAGTCAGTCCCGATCTTAGTTATTCAATCCTCTTCCTTTTAGGGCTATGCTTTATAAACATCTTTCTTAACATAAAACGTAGACATTATAGACAAGTTATGAGCAAGCCTCTCAAAGGCTTTTTTGGGAGAAAAGTGTGTTGAAAAACACATTTTTTTGATAACTGTAGACAGAAATTTTCCTCCCCCTCCTCCCCACCCTCCCACAAGGGTTTCAGGAATTCCTTATCAGGGATAGCTTTTAGGGAGAGGTAATTATCAATTATCCATTATTGAACCGCATTCTATCTATATCACAACGATACATAACAAACTCTTAATGATATAAATAATGACCATTGTGTAAAAATAAATAGATTACTTACATTAAGAGGTTATTCATGGCAATTCAACTCCAACAAGCTCTAGAAGTAGGAAAATATCTCCTGACTCAACGTCTTAAAGGGCGTAAACGTTTTCCCCTAGTTTTAATGCTGGAACCTCTATTCAGATGTAATTTAGCCTGTCCTGGTTGTGGAAAAATTCAGCATCCGAAGGAAATACTCAAGCAAAACCTCACACCTCAAGAATGTTTTGCTGCTGTAGAAGAATGTGGCGCTCCCGTGGTTTCTATTCCTGGAGGCGAACCTTTATTGCATCCACAAATTGCTGAAATTGTGCAGGGGTTAGTCCAGCGCCAAAAATTTGTTTATTTATGTACTAATGGTTTGTTACTTGAAAAGAATTTTGATAAATTTAAACCTTCTCCTTATCTAACTTTTAGTATTCATCTTGATGGTTTACAAGCAACTCATGATAAATGTGTTGACCAACAAGGAGTGTTTGAAATAGCAGTTAAAGCAATTCGCGCTGCTAAAGCAAAAGGATTTCGAGTTACTACCAATACTACTGTATTTGAGGGAACAGACCCGAAAAAAATGCAGGATTTTTTTGATTTTTTGGAAAGTTTAAATATTGATGGGATGATGATTTCTCCTGGTTATAGTTATGAGTGGGCACCAGACCAGGAACATTTTCTTAAACGTCAACAAACACAGTTATTATTCAGAGAAATTCTTGCTCCTTTTAAAGCTGGTAAAAAGAATTGGAATTTTAACCATAATCCTTTATTTTTAGATTTTTTGATGGGAGATAAAAATTATGATTGTACTCCCTGGGGTAGCCCTAGTTATAGTGTGCTTGGTTGGCAAAAACCTTGTTATTTAATGAATGAAGGATATTATGCTACTTTTAAAGAACTTTTAGAAGCAACTAATTGGGATAATTATGGTTATAAAAGTGGTAATCCTAAATGTGCTGATTGTATGGTTCATTGTGGTTATGAACCGACAGCAGCAATAGCAGCAATGGAGTTAGAAAATATTCCTCAAGTTTTGGGTTCTTTGTTGAAAATTGGGGGTTAAATGAAAGTTATTGTGCCTACGCTCCGATTTTTTGGCAGCTGTAGGGATTAGGGTAGGCTTTTTTCGGCTACCACTGACAACTTTGTTCAAAAGAGTAGTGACAACATATCACAGGCTTTTTCAAAGACTACTAAGGAGAGAGATAGAGTACCACTTAAATGTCCTCTATCTTTCATAAAATAAGACTTAGCAATATCACCCATTTTTGAGGGTAAAACCATATTCAAAACACTAGCACCTAAAATCAAACGATTTGCTTCTAGAAAATCTAAATCGCTGCCTTTAGGCATTAATTGTTGTAATCGCCATGAGGTAAATAAAGTAATGGGAATTACCATGGCTAAGGACAAAAACATTATTAAACCATCACAATTAGCAAAAACTTTAGCTAAGTTTTGTAGGTCAATTTTAGAGTAAATAATTAATAGAATAGCAACACTTACGGCAATAGAAATATATTTTTTCATTGGATTTATTTAGATGATTAATTAGGGTTTGCTCAAAAAGTATGAGTGGTAAGAGTAGGAGTCAGGAGCCAGAATCAGTTAATCCAGGAGGAATGGGAATTATAGAATAGGTAATTGGAAGAATCCTCCCTTAATTTTTCTGCCATAATCTACCCAAAATACGCTCCTAAATTGAACCGGAACTACCTAAAAGCTAGAACTTTTTGATACCTAAAAATCTTCAAACCTTTATGTGTAAAGACTTTGAGATTTAATCATCAAGCCCTAATTATTGCTATTTAGTTACCGAAAAATTCAGGTATAAAGCCTCTCCATTCCTCTTATTTATAAGAAGAGGTAATTCTAAATTCTAAATTCTTAATTCTAAATTCTTGAATTATAATTTTCTTTCTAATGTTAAGTTTTGCTTGGGTTCAAGTTGTTTTATTTGTGGAGTAAGATCGAGCCAACGTTGTAGTTGTCCTTCTTGAAAAGTTCGACTCATAACTACATATATAGAAGTTTGATCGCAACCTATTCCCCCTGCAATAACAGAATTCCATGATTCTGCTGTTAATTGATCGTAAACAACCCAATTGCCATTATTCCATTGTAAAGAACGATAGAATACAAAAGGAGCATTTTTCTTACCAGTAATCAGTATTTTTTGCAGAATTTTACGGATTAAATTTGGGAAAAAACGTCCTAATGTAAACATAACTATTCTTAAAACAATTAAATTAAAGCTAGTCATTTGTTTTTGTTTTGCCCAACCTAAAGAACCTTGAATAATAATTTCATTTTCCCCTAGTTCAATTTTGTAACGAGAGCTAACTAAATGAGCTACTGCATTTTTGACTTTATTGCTTTCTTTGATTAACAGAGAAAATTGAGTATCAGAAACAATTAATTTATTGTCACGAAATAGTTTGAATACTCCTCCTTTATTAAGAGCAAGATAAAGTTCAGTATTTTCCCTCCTATCTATTAAAATACCTCCTTCTTTTAAATGAAATCTTCCCTTAGGACGAGGGGATAAATTAGGTCTAACTTCAACAAAATCACGCCAAGCTAAAAGGTAATTCCAAGTATGATGTCCTACTATATGATCGTCTGCATAACAAGGATTTAATCCTTTTTCTAAACCCTTTAAAAAGCGATCGTTAATATTCAATGCTTCTGGCATCCATTTGCCCACTAATTCAAAGCCATAAGGAAAGAAATTATAAGTATTACGACTCGTATATTCTCCACCATAAGAACCATCTGGATGAACAAAATGACTAGCAAGAGCAACAGCTTTCGCTAAAGCACCTTTTAGATCGATATTAGGATTAAGTTCATAAATCCATGCTAAACAAGAAATAGTTAAAGTATGATAACCTGGGTCACATCCTTCATACTCTTGAAACCAACCTTCATGGTTTTGCCATGATAAAACTTGTTCTAAACGCTCTTGTTTACTTTGATTCCATTTATCAGTTTTTAATAAATCAGAAAGTAACTCTAAGCATAAAACAATTAATGCTTGATGATTTGTCAGTCTGCCACTTTCTTGATGATGTGCTAACCAATTAGCTCTTTTTTCAAAAAATTTTAAAGCATTTGGATTATCTAATTCCATTAACTTATAACTTTCAATACAAGCTAATAAAGAAAATGCTGCTGCTCCTCCTGCTCTTTCAAAAGGAAAATAATCATCACAAGAACCATCTTTATGAGCACTTTTGGCGGCAAATAAAATTCCCGCTTCTACCCAATATCTAATAATTTCTTGACCATAAAAATGATTTTCAGGAATGTTGGTTTTATAAGCTAAGGCTAAAGGAAAAACAAATTCTTGGCTCATTCCACTGGGAAAATCTATAATTTTATACTGCCAAAAATTTCGATCAAAACAGCCATAGTTGTAGCTATGAACATTTCGATCCATTAAAGTTAATATTTTAGGTATTTGAGCGATCGCCTCTTGAGCAAATAAGTTACGATTCATAAATTTTTCTGCCTTTAAATTACCTTATAATTCTATATTTTCAACTTGATTCTTAAATATCTTAAAATTAGATAGACGCTTTTCTTCTGTTTCTTTAATTAATTGTTTTATCCCAGCAATTTCTTCTGGAAAATTTTTCTGATAAATTTTTGAATCATTACGGATTTTTGTTAAATGAGTCTCAATATTATCTTGATTAATTAAGACACCAAAATCTTGAGGATATTCATCTTCATCATCTTTAGGTAAATTTAAAATTTTCACCAAAATCTTTTCACCAACTATTTTCTTATAATGAGATGACTCTATAAAATATTTCATTTAATTTTCACTATCCAGAGGCGGAACAGTTTCCATAGTTATAGTATTATAGCCACTGAAATCCCATAAATTAATTGGTGGTTTATCCTGATTTTTTCTTGACTGTTCAGCAATAATTCTAACTAAGTCTCGCTTCCAGTCCTCAAATTGAGTAGATAATCCCATCAACCGAATTGTTTCTAGCTGTTGTGCATGAACAGGAGATATAAATAGATATAATTCAATATTATGTTTGTAGCAATACTCAATTAATTTGTTAAAATCTTCTAATCTTTCATTACTTAATTCAAACCCAGCATATAATGTTTCATAAATCATATACTGAGATAAAGTTCTCCTAAATAATTCTCGATGCTTGAGGTTTGGTAATTCCTTATTTCTTGTACCTAAATTGTCATAATAATTGGCTTGATTTCCTCTATAGTTGAATTTTAGAGTATCAATAGATGATTGTAAGGTTTCGAGAGATAGTAAATCAGGAATACTGGTAATAAAAACATTTTTATTAGCGAATCTTGATTCCTTAAAGTCACCACTAACAGTTATTTTATTATTAAAAGAGAAAAAATCTAACCCTAAGATAACAGTTTTCAAGCGGGAGTTTTTTCTGGTTCGAGCAAAATCTATAATTTGGTTAAGTTCATAAATTCCTCCTAAGGGTAATCCCACATTGTATGTTTTCTTAGAAGCAAAAACCGTAGAACGAGGATTTAATCCATTCTGTACCCTTGATGTTCCTAGTAAGAGAATTTCATAGTTACCTTGTTCAATATCAAGACTCTTAACTTTACGCATTCCTTGTTTTTCAATCAAAGGTTTTTCTCTATTAAAATATTCAATGTTGATAATCCGATAAATTTTATAAGGATCTACTAATAGATTGATAGTAAATACCACTGTTAATTGAGAAAGAACAAATGCACCAAATATTTTTAAAAAATTAGAATAAGCTTTCATTGAACTATCACCTTAAAAATTATGAATCAAATATAGCGATCCTAAATAGGTTGTGACAAATCAAAAAGTAGATAAAAAAACTGAAACTCCCACCAGTTAAGTGTTTCCTAAAAGCCGTAATATTTTTATACACAAATAAAATAGGATTGCTACAATAACTTTTTGTATAAGTAGGTAGGCGCGAATAAATGTCACTATGTAACAAAATGTTTATGCCGTCAAAACCCTTGAGATTGCTTCCTTCTACGGAGTAACCGTCGCAATGACGTAGTTGTAAATTTTCTCACCTACCTACTTATCCTCTTCATTATTAATTCTCTTAACTTTTTAATTTACTTCTATCTATATTGATAATACAATCATTATTTAAGCTTTCAAAATTAGAGTTAGAATTTTTCTTAACTAATATTTGAGATTCATTTGCTACATTTATATGTTGAACTTGTTTAGGGTAATTTTCATTTAATAAAACTAATAAAGGATACTCAAAAGAAGAATTTTTAAAAGTCAATCCTATATTTTTACATTGATTTGATTCTACTCTCACAACTTCATCTAAATAAAATTGTTGATATTTTTGTTGAGTGTTAAAATACTGTTCTACTCTTGAACTTTGAAAAATATTGTTCTCCCCAATTAATGGTCTAACTGAATTAAATAGAATCCATTTGTAAGAAAGACATAAAACAAGTATTGCCAAGAAATAGCTTACTTGTTTCGGAAAAGATTTAGAAAATACAATAGCTACAAAAGGAGAAAATAATATAAATAGAGGTAAATGTAATCGACAACGATAAGGAGACCATGTTAAAAGACTTGCGAATAAAACAAAACCTACAACTAGAACTATCCCATATTTAATTAAAAGTTTATTCGTCCATATTTTTTTATTCAAAGTCAATACAAACAATGACCCTATTATTAACAATAAATGCAAAGGATTACCAGCAGTATCTTCATAAATAGATAAGCCAGGAACATAAAATTTCCTTGCCTTAGGGCTAATTAAAGCTGGATCGTTTAAGTCCATTCCTAAGACTCCATGAATAATTTCTAATACTTTATTCGTTAAACCCGTAGTAGGAGAAATAATTTTTTCTAATTGTAGATTCCTGACAATATCAGCATGCAATGATAAATTTTTTAATATTCCTGAAATAGAAACCAAGACACCAAACTCTTTATTTTTTTCTCCCGTAGCTGCCAATCCTAATACCGAGTCAAAAAGAGCATAATTTCTTAAATAATGTCCTAAATTAATGGCTAATACTATTAATAAAATAATAACGATAGGTTTAATAGCTTGCCATTTTAAATTTTTAATCCCCCACAACAATAACCAAATACAAAATGGGAAAGCATAAATATAAGCCGTACCTTTTGTTAAAATAGCTAAACCTAAACTAAACCCTAAAAACAAAATATTACTTTTAGATATACCGTTTTCTAAGGTTGTAAATGTAAAATAAACAAAACAAATTAACCAAAAAGTAACTACAAGATCGTTATTAGTACCAGAAGCTTGTAGAATTCCCATAGGAATAGTTACAGCAAAAACACTAGCTAGAATTTGATCGCGAATATTACCACCTAACTGCTTGGTCAGAATAGAAACACCTAAGACACTCATTGCCATGCTACACCACTGAATCATATTCACAAAGCGATCGCTTTTGTTGAGAATTTGAAAGTGAGTCATGGCAAATTCTGACCAAGGATTTTGATAAAGATGAAATAAATTATAGGTAGGATAATGAGCTACAGTATGATTTTGAATCCAATAATATATACGGGGTAAATGATACTCCATTGAATCGGAGTGATTGGGTGCAGCGATTATTGCATTTATACCAATTAAGAACACAATAATTGTTATACAGGCAAGCAAAAGTATTAACATTGGTGATAACCCCAGTAAACTTTTGCCCCATATTTTGAGATTATCTATATGTTTTTTTAACGAATATTTTGTTAGTAAAAATACATATAAACAATTTATTAATAGCCAAGCTGCTATTACCCAAAAATACTGAAACAAACCAAATAAACTTAGTAATTCAGTTATTATTGTTAAAATTATTCCCCATAAAACAATTGCTTTAAAGAAACTATCACCCCAATCATTTTTTTGAGTTAATAATTGAGCAAAAATCAATACAAAGGATAAGATAGGAAGAATTATCATTTTTAATATTTCAATATTCAAGAAGGAAGAAGGAAGAAGGCAGAAGGCAGAAGGGAAAAATTTTTGAGGAGAGAAGTCCCATTTGCTATATTCAAGCCCCCTAAATCCCCCAAAACTGGGGGACTTTTAGAAGCAAATTGACTCTTGTTCCCCCCAAATTTGGGGGGTTAGGGGGGCAAAATTCAGTATCAAAAAAATTTTCATATATCCTCTAATCAAAATTAGATTTTTTAAGATTATTTTCTAATGAATTATCCAAAAAATTACGACGTAATTTTAACTGAATATCTTCTAAAAGCTTACGATTAACTGACATTAAATCAGCAATTAGACCAAAAATAAATAGCTGAAATCCTATTAAAATTAAAATTGCAGCTAAGACTAAACTAGGAACATGAGACCTCGTAGTACCACTCCAGTATAGAATTAACCAACGTACACATAATATGAAACCAAAACTAAAGGGAATAGTCCCTAAAATTGTGAAAAACTTTAGGGGTTTATAAGTCATAAAAATCCGCACGATCGTAAAAATCGATCTTTGGATATAAGCTGGAATGCTTTTAACTAATCTAGATGGTCGTAAATAACCATTAGTTCTAATGGGGACAGAAATAATTGTCATTCCTTTTTGCCCAGCTTGGATAATAGTTTCTAGTGTGTAAGTATATTCATTAAAAACATTTAATTGTAGTGCTGCATTACGACTAATAGCACGAAAACCACTAGGAGCATCAGCAATATTTGTTTCACTAGCAATACGGACAACTAAACTACCTATTTTTTGTAAAAATTTCTTGATTGGTGAAAAATGTTTAATCTCTTGAATTGGTCTAGCACCAATTACTATTTCTGCTCTGCCATCTAAAATTGGTTCAATTAGTTTAGGTATATCTGCTGCACAATATTGATTATCAGCATCCGTATTAACAATAATATCAGCTCCATTTTGTAAACAAGCTTCTATTCCTGCCATAAAACCTTTTGCTAATCCTTGATTATATTCAAAATTAACAATATGATCGACTCCAGACGCTTTAGCTACTTCTACGGTTTTGTCAATACTACCATCATTAATAATCAACCATTCTATCTTATCTATACCAGGAAGTTGTCGAGGTAATTCAATCAGAGTCATTCCTAAAGTAGCTTCTTCGTTATAACAGGGGATTTGTATAATTAGTTTAGTCATTAATCTTTTTTCCCTTTATTTCTTTTGGGTACTGGCGTAGTTTGTCCGCTTTCAGTAGTCCACTTGCTCGACTGATCTATGGCTATCTTATACCATTTCATGGAAGTCAAAAATCAACCTCCCCCTTTATCCCCAAGGAGGGAAGTAAAAAGCCAAAAGTAAGATTTTATCAGCTCAAAACTTTGACTATACAGTAATTTTAGGAAATTATTTGACATTTAAAGTTGGAAACTATTTGTGATCTCAAATCCGTTTAATTAGACATAAAAAAAATCTCGAATCGTCATAACTAATAAATGTTTGTGATTCTCTCTCCTCCTGACTCCTGACTCCTGTCTCCTAAAGACTTAACCAATCTATAACTGTTTAACCGGATTTGATATGACATCTTTAAACTGATTACATATAAACAGGACTTACGCATAGACACTATATTGACTGAGAGCGAATACCATTCACCCCTACATATGGTGTTTTCAAGCTGATTCTGCGTAAGTCCTGATAAATTTACTATTTTTTCTGCTTTTTATCAACTTCTCTACCTGAAATCCTTGTGACATCACCTCCCGCTGTTATGAGGTACATATGGCGCGTAAGATAAAAATGAAAACTGCTGTCACCTATCCTAAACTATCCAGAATTTGCGGTTGTCAGAGATTCTAACCCCGATCTGGATTCTCTAATTTTTACAACAAAGCCCTTTTCAAACGATATAACTTAGTCTCAAAAACAGATTCTAGCTCCGCTCCTTGTTCCTGTTCAACAAATGATTTGAACTGCTTATCTGGAAGGTATATGAACACTTCTTCATACTTTTGTGCTAGCTCCGGTATATTAAAATAACTTGAAAATTCACTTGCCTCAACATCATTTATCACTTGGAAGTCAACATCTTTATTGACCAAATGACTCAAACCTAAAACAAAACTGTGCGTAGCTTCACTCATAACAACCGGACGATTTGCAACATTAATCAGTGGAGCCATCTTTAAATTTAATGCATTTGCTGTTCTGCCTTGTTCTAGGTAATCCCAACCTGGTGTTTTGGCGATCATGATGGCTGATATAACTCCAACGAAAACCATTGTTAGATATGCAAATCTCCAAAATACTTTTTCCCAAGCGTAGAATGAAAAGATAATACATTTAGTCAGGAAATAGGCGACAGAAATTTGCACGAATAATAGAGAAGGAAGTAGATATCTAGATTGCAAAGAGCGTCCGCCACCCAAAATTAGATCGGCAGTTACCAGAACTAGAGGTGTCAATACAATTGAGATCACTACTAATGACCAAACTCTCCTGGGTGTAAATCGAATCAGAAAGTATAAAGATATAACAACAAGACCAAAGATTAAATAACTAGAATAAGGCTCTATTCTAGGAACGGAATTATTCCAATTTAAAAAGCAACTACCTAAGCTATTGAGCAAACCTCTGATCAAAATAGAAATATTGGAGTTTCGACTACTTACCCATTGTGTCTTTTCTTGAATTTCATTGATACTTGTCAAGATCACAATTATCCAAGGGAGAAATGCTACGAAAGCAACTGACATACTGACAATAAAAGGAACTAAGTAAGAACGAATTTGCTTGAGGCCAAGAGAAAGTATATACAAGCAGTAACCAAAAGCAACAAATACAAAAAACAGGTGTGAATAGAAACCGAAGATGAAAGTCAGCGTGCAAATTACCCAACTTAGTTTATCATTTTTCCTCATAGCACGTAGAAGTGCTATAGTACAGATTAAAGTAGAAATTCCAAAAAGACTATACTGACGGGCTCCCTGAGATAGTAGAATTTGATAAGGTGATACACTAATTAGTCCAACTGCAATCCACCCTACCGATCGCGAACCGAAAAGCTCATAGCAAAGCCAATAAACAGCAGGCAAACAAGCAAATCCAAATATTACAGATAAAACTCTGGCAGCAAAAGGGTCTTTGAAAATTGAAATTACAAAACGACATAAGACGTAGTAGAGAGGAGTATGTTCTGAATTACCCGCTAATGCAGACATAGTATCTGGTAAACCTTTAGCGGATGTTGGAACTTGATAAGTGAGGATTTTCTCTGCACTAATAATTTCCCCATTAAAAACTTCTTCAACAATTTGAGTTCTGGTATAACCTGCTATTCTATAAAAGCCTCTAACTTCATCAGCATTATAAGGCTTTTGATCTAAGTTGGCGAAAGATAAAAAGATGCGCAATAGCAGTATCACAACGATCAAAACTTTCCAACTGTTCGGTATAGAGGGTTCAGTTTGCTGATACTGATGAACTTCACGTCTAAAGAGCGATAGAATAAGATTTTTGTTTTGCTTTCCTGTTTCCATATCAGGTGTTCCCTTTCCCAAAATTAAGATATATAGTTTAAATGCTAAACATTTATATCATACTTTACCTCGACTCTTGAGTGTTCTAGACGTTAGATAGATAACAATCCCTACTATAATGACGACGGCCAACAAGACTAAAGCTTTTTTAAATAAACTTTGATAGACATATAAAAATAGCCGAATATTGCTGATAAGATTTGGTTCTCCCATTGACTCAGAATTTTGAATAACTAAAGTTTCCTTGGTCTTTCCATCATCTGTTAACTTGAATATTTCTAAACTAGCTGAACCAAAGGTGTAGATAGTTCTATCATTAATATAGTTTGGTGAAAAAACAATCGGCTTTCCTGATGAAGGCACATTACCTATTCTTGATAGGGGTAATGAAGCATCTGCAATTTGTTTGAATGATTGCCCTCCATCTTCACTTTTGTATAACCCAAGACCTAGCACACCCAACACAAGTGTTTTATCGTTCTCATAGTTTGGTGAAATAGCAATAGCTTCCAATTCAGGCGATTCAGTACCTACTCCAGGTATAGTGAGCTGCTGGTTCCAAGTTTTTCCTCCATCCCGTGATTGAAAAAGACCTTTATTCCTGGTACTAACAAATAAAGTTTGATCCTGTGCAAAGTCTGGAGAAATAACTATCTGCATTTTTCCTGCTTCTGCTAAAGCTGTATTTTCACTTATTGCTTCCCAGTTTTTCCCAGCGTCAGTACTCTTGTAGATTCCCTTTTCTCCAGTTACATAGAGAGTACGATCGCTAGCAAAATTAGGAGATATGGCAATAGAGGGACCAGTGTTGCCTTGAAGAGATGGAACCTGACCAACTTTCTGATAGTCTTTACCTCCATTTTGAGACCGATAGATATTACCCTTTTGAGCTAGGATGTAAACAGTCTTATCCTTTGAGAAGTCTGGAGAAACACCTATTGTGAGTCCACGTTCTTCCTTAGACATAGAACTAATTGACCAGGAGATACCCCCATCCTGACTTCTTGCTACCTTAGTCCAGAGTAGTGATGCCCATAGTGTTTTATCTCGATCGTAGTTTGGAGAAAAAGCAACATCAAAGTAGCGACGAGGATCGTAGTTGGGTGGTAGTGATTCCCACTTTCTAGTAAACCAAGGTTCTTGGAGACCTCTTTGAGCAATCTTCCAAGTTTGACCGCCATCGCTACTGATATTAATGTTGCCAACGTAGTCCACAGTTGCCAAAGTTGAATCATTAGAAACTGCCATTGCAACCACCGTACTCCTGAGTAAGGTTTCTAAGTCTTGCCAATTTTCCCCCCGGTCTTCAGACTTGAAGAGACCATCAAAACCTGCTAAGAAACTCACGCTGCCATCTGCAGAGAACTCCAGTTCAGTAAAGCTAGGTTCCTTCATATCTTGAGCTTGGGGATCAATTATGAGTCCCTGAGTTTTTGCTTGCCATTCTTGGCCATCCCAGTAAAATAACCCAGTATTTGCTGTGGAAACAAACAGTTGTGGCTCATTTTGGGAACCTGGAATAATTTTGATATCTTTAACAACCTCATTGGCGATCACAATTGCCTGTTTTGTCCAAGTTTTGCCTTGGTCAGTGGTTTGAAAAATACCCTGGGTTTCAGTCGCCAGCCACATTGAACCGACTGGTCCACCTAGCATAGACTCAATAGCAACAATTGGACTATCAAGTGGCAGGCTAGATGTTGCGCGATCGCTAGCTTGCCAAGTTGCTCCACTGTCGCGAGATACTAAGAGTTCCTTTGTATTGGCAGCAATAACTAATTTGCCATCATTAGAAAAACCTACAGCTTCAATAGGACTTTTACTTTGGAATACCTGTTGCCAACTCTCCCCAGAATTTTGAGTTAAGTAGAGTCGATCAGATATACTTGCTAGAACAATCTTTGATGAAGTTGGTGAAACGATTATATGGTCTATAGTAAGTTCATCTAAACCTTCGCTGGTCTTTTGCCAGGTAAGTCCTTTGTCTGATGAGCGGTAGATTCCATCTCCAAGTGTTCCCAGAAATGCCAAACCATCATTTTGCTGACTTAACTCCAGATCTGTGATAAACAAACTAGAATAATCTAAACCCTGAATAATACGCTGCCATGAAACGCCTCCATCAGATGAACGATACAGGTTATTTCTAACAACAATTAATACTGTCTGGTCTTGTTGATAATTTGGTGATACTTCAATGTGTGTGACAACATCATGTGGACGATGCGCCACTGAGATACCCATATTCACAAGTATTGCCATTAGGAAGGCAACTAATACTAATCTGGCAAATTGTGTGATTCGCGAAAGCCTTTGAGTCATAAAAATTATCTGCTCAAAAATACAGTTATTTTTAGAACATTATCTTAACATATTATGGATCATACCATTTCGATCAAAGACTCTTATCTGCTTGCGGAATGGCAGAAATCAGAAGTAGGTAAACCTGATAATTCTGCTCGTTACAATTCCATACTGCGGATATTTAGCAAACTTTTTTCCAATTGGTATAATTGATTATTTGCATCCTTACCTGACTATGGACTCTTACCTCCTGAATTCTGTCTCAATCGATAACGACTTTTGCTTTGTTAATTGCTCGAAAATATTATTTGAGTTTTGTTCAATAAAAAAGCTTTGTCAATTTCCGTATAAAAAATCTCAGGCTTTAAGTTTAACTGTTCCTTGGGAAATTTCCTGAACCGAAAAATATTTTTGCCAACCAGAATATAAATAAGTTTAATTATTAAAATATTCTCTGACACTAGATATCGGCATCCTTTGATTAATTAACTTAAATATTATTGCGTCACCCAGAGAGTTTTCATAAGTTAAAATTACTCCATCAGCAACTTCGCCTTTTTCTGGTAATATTGCCCAACCATTAGCAATATAAGTCTGATTATCAATTTGATTTGCTGTATTAAAATGACCATAAACTAAATCTTATTTTGGCTGTTGTACAATATATTGAATATTTTTACTCTTGAGTAAACCAGATTGCAAAAAACCTAATTTATCTAAAATATTAGCTGTCTTCCTCAAAGGTTCAGGACTTCTTTTCATTACCAAAAATTCATCGTTATGGATAACATTTATCATCAATAAATAAGCTTTACTTTGAAGCAATATAACTCGGCGATCGCTCATCTATTGTCTGTAGTTGTTAGATTGCTAAAGCTGCTGAGAAGGAAAAATTAAAAAAATATTAGAGAAAAAGGTCTTGATCTGAGGGAGAGGTAAAAATGGTCTGGAATTCTTTTTTGAAAAACACCCAATATAATCTAACGCCAGCTCTTGCAGACATGGGACTCTTGTTCCCGTATTTCTCACAAACTGATTTAAGAACCCGATTAACAAATTGAAACTTGTGGTTTTTCCCAACAAGAGAAATTTTGAAAGTTGCTCAGCTATAATTTCAGAAAAATCCTCAAAAACTTGATAAATTATCTGATTGAATTGAGTTGATTCACAAAACTTTGCACCCTAAAATAGACTATATTTATTATTGTCTGAGGTTTTCATCCCTGGGATGGGGTGAAGCTTTGCTATTGTCATGGTATGCTGTGGCACAGAATCTTTACGAGGTGGTATGATTGGTTTTACACCTCTGTTTTTGGCCTCCTAGTAGCAATTGCGCTTTTGGTGGAGCAAGCGCGGCAGCTATATCATAGGCAGCATCACCAGATACTACGCCCTTTCTTTGCTACCCACCTGCTGCTTTTGAAGCTCTACAGTGATCCCCTGTACTTTTTCATCTAATTCTCTGTAACTGATACTTTCTATTTCTTTTTCACCATTCTTAAGGAAAGTGTAAGAGCTGATTTATCAAGTAAATATTAAGAGGCTGAATTTGTTGCAATACAAGGGTTTTGGGAGTTATAGCCCAACAATACTTAAATCCCTGAGAGTTAGATTACATAAGGGTTTTAGCTAAGTTTACTGGAGTTTAGACTAAATTTTGGAATCTTCAAATAATCTACCCAGAAGCAATGAAGACTTGGAGCTCACTACCCTTGGGTAATATCAGGGATGCGAATGTTCTCGATGCTCTTTATGATTTGTATTTTTGAGGGAGTTTGAGTCAGGAGTTGGTTATTCGCTCCTCTTCAAAAAGTCTTGCCATGGCACAATTAACCCATAGCACAAGCGGGCGGATAATTAACTTAAAAGTTGTTGCAATGGTGATACAGAAATAGTTTCAGCCTAGGTTCGACTATCTGACTATTCTCCCTCGGCAAGTTTTTGGCCTGCTGTAATTAGTCTAAACTCCAGTAAGTTTACAAATCAGCTCTAAGCTTTTTGATCGGATTGATTTAGGGAGCGATACTGGAGAAGGTCAATTAATTTAGAAAATTCGGCGTTGCTGATTTGAGGTATGAAATTCAACTAGTGGTAAAATTTTTAGCCAAAACAATAGTGCAAATTATACCTATTTCTTCCTATTTAATCACCGAAAAACTCCTTTCTACCTACTGACTCCTGGCTTAGTCCTACTGAATCCTGACTCTTGACTCCTGTGAAATCATACATTTATTCAGCAACGCCGAAAATTCTTGCTCATTTTTCATACATTAATGTGCAGCTATTGCTTTTAGTTTTATGTTTACCAATACCTATGAAAATCAGACTAAGCTAAGAAATATTTAGGGTTTGCGCTCATAAAGTCTTTTTGCTGAGGTAGGAGACAGGAGACAGGAGACAGGAGACAGAAGAAATGGCTTGGGAGCGAGGAGGTAGGAGCTAAGTTTTGTCAATTTGGGATTTTTCTACCATAGTCAGCCGAAAATACTAGCATGCATGAGCTTTTTGCACCGAAAAGCTGGCACCCCCTTGAACCCCAAAAAGGCTTTAGCCTTTATTTATCAATACTTTGAGAATTAATCAGCAAGCCCTATTTAGACTTTATATTCTTTTTTTCCTTTCACAAAATGCGGATAAATTTAGATTTATCCTGCTTCCTTAGTTTCTTTTATGTCTTGTAGCGTTTCTACCGAAATTGATGTTGAGTCATTAATAATACTCAAAATATCCCAAGCTACTCTTGACCAACTGTAATATAATTCTGCTAGATCACGTGCTGTTCTTCCCATTTTTTCACTCTTCTTTGGTTTTGACAATAAGTAGTCGATCTCAGTAGCAAAGGCATCAGGATTGTCGTAGTCTGAGATGACAATACCATTTTTTCCGGGAACAATTACTTCAGGATTTCCCCCCCTAGCAGTAGTAATAGTGCATAGTCCTGTTGCCATAGCTTCATAATGCACCCTAGCTAGAGGCTCTTCCCATTGAGATGCACACACGAATATATCCCCTAACAAAAAGTAATCTGCTACTTCTGATGGTGGGATAAAACCAGTCAGCTGAACTGCTTGTCCTAACTTTTCTGCTTCTGCTTTAATTTCACGGACATAATCATTTTCATTGTTATTGCCGTACCATTTACTCCCTACTAGCAATAATACAGCAGATGGATGTTTTTCGATTACTTTGGCGATCGCAGATATTAACAGATGAGGTCCTTTTTTATCTGTCAACCTTCCCACGCAGAGGACTACTTTTTTGCCCTCCAAACCGTAAGTCGCTAGCATTGTTTCTCGTTTCTCTTTTACTCCTTCTGCCCACCTTGGCTGAAAGCGCTTGAGGTCTACTCCAGCATATACTGGTTGCAGTTTGTGTTTATATTCTGGAAATAATTTGGCAATACCATCAGCAATAAATTTACTGACTGTGACTACTTTTTCTACTCGTTCCAGGCATTTAATTGCCTCTTGTGGTTCAATTTTTTTCGCATGGAACATTTCGTTGTGCATACTAAGAAGAAAGCGACTATTGGGAGCTGCTTTGGCAACCAAGGACACATACTTGGGACGGTTGTAAATTATGATCCAATCAAAATTTTTCCTTTCTACAAATTTGGCTACTATTTGATAGTATTCTTCTGAAGTGTTGGCAGTAGTGCGCTCGTAACGAATATTGTCTCTAATTTCTCTATCTGGTAAATCTGGGTCTGCTATGGAGAATACTGTGATTTCATGCTCTCGTTTTAGGTAAGGTAGAATACCGTCTATGTATGTCTGGATAGCCCCACCTCGGACATTAGGCACTGGTAACTTTTCTGTGCAGACTAATAGTATCTTCACGTTATCAACTTGAACTTATAATTTCTCTTGAAGTATACGGGATTTTGATACACCTTGAATCAAATACATAAAAAAATTATTTACTCTTAGTTAATAAGTACAAAAATATCAAGCCCTCACTATACAAGCAGGGCTTGATTTAATTGTTGTTGGACTTAAAGCGCAACTCTATCTCTAAGATACGTTACTATCAGCTTGAAAGCAAAATTAGTACATTGCGTAGGTTTTAATTTTTCTAGTCTAAGAGTCCCTTTTTATCTTTCTTTTTCTGGACTAGGGCAATTACAGGCTGTGCATTCTCATCAACTGCACCTTCTTCTTTTAATTGTTCTATAGCATCCCGTACTCTTCTGAAGATCTTACCTTGACCCCTCCGAAAATCATAGATATCGTCTTTATCTGCACCACTCATTTCAAAAATAATTGTGTTGGCCTGTTGTGTCATTTTTTTTGTTCTCCTTAAATTTTTACTACTTAATTTAACTTATGTTGCTAGGGAAAATTCGATCATTTTTGGGTTTCATGCCCTTCTCGAAATTTATCATAACTAGGAGATAAGACTGCTATTTCAGCTAACATATATAACTTCGAGCATAATGCTCGAAGTCGAGCGAAAGATTATTGTATCAGTCATAACTTAAGTTATGAAACTTTTAAAGGAAGTTACAACACTTAGACTATTTATAACTAAAGCCAGAAAATATTCTTAGTCTAAAAGTCCTTTCTTACTTTTCTTTTTCTTGAGAATAACAATTATGGGTTGTATGTTATCTGAAACTTCGCCTGATTCTTGTAGTTGTTCAATTGTTTGGCCTATTCTTTTGAATACCTTACCCTCACCTCTGCGTAAATCATCGATATCGTCACTCTTAGCTCCTCCAAACTCTAAAATAACTGTGTTTGGTTGTTGCTTCACGCTTTTTTCACTAGTATCAGATGACATTACCATTTTTTTGACCTCCTTAATTTTTACTAATTATTTTGCTTGGGGAAATTTTACCAAAAGCCTGCAATTATTTTTTTCTTGCATCTGTTATTGGTTGTGTATTTCCTATTCTTATTCCTATTAGTCTGAGAAAGTCCTTTTCAAACCTACCCTTCACCAATAGAAGCATTCACCAACAGAAATATGAGGAGTATGATACCAATCAATTCTTACTTTTAACATACTCCTCATACTTACTAATAACAGGGCTAAATTACACTCTAAGCTTCTTACCCCATTTGTCGAGCATCTAGCAAATCAAGATTTTGCTTGAGTCCTACTCTTTTTTCAAAGGTATCACTCATCGTAATGTAAAAAGTACATTGCACTTAAAATCTTGTATGAATCAAAGCTAGTACTCAGACTTATCCCCATTAGCCTAAAGCTGATATGAAAGTTTTCAGTAAAACTTTCTCTGTTAGTTGGGCTTTTTGCTAATCAGTATTAACATTTTAATTATTCAAACAATTTAATACCCATGTAGCCGTAGCCTAACCCACCCATTTTTGATATAGCCTTGCTATAGTTTTTGGGGAAATCTTTAATCCAACCGTTTTTCTTCTTCCGGTTAGATCTTTCGTGACGATCGCGATATTCTTTACTCGCTTTGTCATATTTTTTGGCCATTGAAAACACCATTTTTTCATAAGGCTTCAAAGCACGTGACTGCTTTTTCTTTTTCTTTTTTTTCCTTTTAGCTGATTTACCATAGAGTGTTTCTGGTGCGCCACCAAAGTCATCATCACTTTGCAACACTGTAACACTTTTTACGTCTTCTTTAGCCACTTTATTCCTCCTATGAATACTTTCTACTAAACGATATATGTCAGTAGATATTTATCTTTCGGAACTTAATAACTTGGGTTTTCTGCTAAGAGAGTGTTAATATTTGAATTATTCAAACAATTTAATACCCATGTAGCCCATTCCACCCATCTTAGACATAGCCTTGCTATAGTTTTTGGGTAAATCTTTAATCCAACCGTTTTTCTTCTTTTTGTTAGATTTTTCGTGACGATCGCGATATTCTTTACTGGCTTTGTCATATTTTTTGGCCATTGAAAACACCATTTTTTCATAAGGCTTCAAAGAACGTGACTGTTTTTTCTTTTTCTTTTTCTTACTGCTGGGGGACTTTCCATAGAGGGTTTCTGGAGAGCCACCAAAGTCATCATCACTTTGCAGTACGGTAACGCTTTTCACATCTTCTTTGGCCATTTTTTTGCTCCTTGTATGGTTTCTACTTTAGTATATTGATATCTATCATAATCATAGCAGATTATTCTCGAAAAGATTTAATCTTTATATACAGTTACCAATATTAACTGGCCGGAAAGTAAGTGTTCTTATTATCAATTAAATAATTTGCAGAGATACTGGACAATACAAAATTAACTCATTTAAAAGGGATTGATTGGACTTTTACCCAATATCTGGAGAAATTTGATAGAGTTAATGTGTACTAAGAAACATACAACTTTCAACTAAATCAGGATTAAAATTGTTCCAAAGTTTTACTTAATATATATTTATCGTATAATTAGGTCAAAGTTAAAATTGCTATCAACGTATTTTTTAGTATCTCATGGTAGTCGTGACCCACGATCGCTCCTTGAATTACACATACTAGCTGGACTTTTATCTAGGCAAATAAATTTAACTGGAAATTTGACAAGTAATGATATTCTCAAATGTCCTTTGATTGGTACAGGAGTTTTAGAACTGGGACTTAAATCTTTGCACGAACAAATTGAAGATTTTTGGGAAAAAAGGCGATCGCTCTACATTAATCAAGTTAAAATTATACCTTTATTTTTATTACCAGGAGTTCATGTCACAGAGGATATTCCAGCAGAAGTAGAGGTATTCAGGCACAAGGTTAAAGCAAAGGAAAAAAGTAAGCCAAAATCTGAATTTAACTCAGAAACTGATAGCCAAACGAACATCACTCTATGTCCATATATTGGTTCCCATCCAGAAATGGCACGTTTACTTGCAGCCAAAGTAACTTCTGTGACTGCTGATGCTTGGGTACTTATTTCTCATGGTAGTCGCCGTCCTGGTGGCAATGAACCTGTGGAAAAAATAGCCCAGTCTCTTGCAAGTAGTTGTCAAGTTTTGGTTTGTACTGCTTATTGGTCTGTTTGTCCCGACCTGAAATCAAGAGTTGAAATATTAATCAGACAAGGGTACCAAAAAATTGGAATTTTGCCTTATTTTCTGTTTAATGGGGGTATTACTGATGCGATCGCTGATACAGTTAATCAATTTACTCAAATATACCCTGCTATTAAATTCTGCCTGAGTGAACCTCTTGGGGCAACTAATGAATTAGCTAAATTAGTTTTGGACTTGATTAGCGAAACTGAATAGAAGGGAGTCGGAGGAATTTTGAAAGATTCTCTTGAGAATTGACAAGAGTTTTGATTAAGTCTAATGAATAAGACTTGATACTATAAAAAAATACCTCCCTAAGTTATACTTTGGAGGCATTAAAAATGTAGATTTTGGGAAAGTTTTGGATTTCTTATATAGAACCCATTTGGTCTCTTTGCACGGGGTATGTGCTTTTGGCTGCCGTCTTCAGAACTCAGTCGGTGGTGAAGTCAGGAGATTCAGGAACGAGAATAGGGCAAAAAGCGGATGATACCCCAGGCCTTTCGGGTATCTCTTTCCTCCTCCGGAGGAGCTACGCTCACAGAGACGCTTTCCGTAGGGCAGTTGCTTCAATTCGGCGGGGCGCCTATGGGGGGGGGAGGCAGGTTCCGCCCACAGACGGGAACCCGAAGGGCGTACTGCACTCACCGATCTTAGGCGCACCAGGTAGTGCTCCAAGCAGGTTGAAATTTGCTTCCATCTCCCCATCTCCCCATCTCCCTACCTCCCCACATTCCCCTCCTGGGAGGGGTTAGGGGTGGGTCCCCATCTCTTTTTAAATAGACCTCAAATGGGTTCTATAAAGGTTAAAGGTTATGAGTTATAGAAAAGCCATCTAAAAATTAACCTTCTACCTTCTACCTTTTGCAAATAACTACCCAGAAGTTTCAGTTACTTCTTCTGCTTCTCCTTCTCCGAACACAACTCGCAGCAAGGGAGGCGCTAAGAATGTTGTAATGATAACCATGAGAATAATTGCTACATCCAAAGCAGGGGATAAAGCGCCACTAGCAGAACCAACTGAGGCAAAAACCAAACCAACTTCACCCCGTGGCACCATACCAACACCAACAGCTAAACGATTAATGTTATCTAAACCAAAGACACTAAAACCGCAGGCAACCTTACCCACAATAGCAACAACTATTAAGAAGATCGCAATAACTAAACCTTCACGGTTAGTCGGAATAGCTGGGTTGAGAACTCCAAGATTGGTTTTTGTCCCCACTGTGACAAAGAAAATGGGAACGACGACATCAGAAATAGGACGAATTAGTTCTTCTAATTCTCTACCTACCTCTGTTTGATCCAAGTTATCTAAAACCAATCCGGCGGCAAAAGCTCCCAATATCGCTTCCAAATGGATCGCTGTACCAATGTAGGACATAAATAATGCGATCGTCAAAGCTGGAATGACTGCTCGTCCACGAGTTTTAAATTTTTCACCAAAGAAGACAAAGGTATCATTAAAGAAGCGACCTAACAATATTGCACCTACCAAAAATACGCTGGCACTAACGATCAGATATACGGCATTGACTACATCAACTTCGCCAGTTTTTGCTAAACTTGCTACTACTGCCAGGATAATAATACCCAAAACATCATCTATAACAGCAGCACCCAAAATAATTTGACCTTCTTGAGTATTGAGGCGGTTAATTTCTGCTAGTACCCTGGAAGTAATGCCAATACTGGTTGCTGTAAGAGCTGCTCCTGCAAAAATTGCTGGTACTGCTGAGACATGGAATATCATCATCATTCCTGCTGTACCAGCGACAAATGGTAATGTTACTCCCACAATTGCGACAATTAGGGACTGAATACCCACTTGCATTAAGTCTCTAATGTTGGATTCTAGGCCAATTTCAAATAGCAAAATGATGACCCCCAGTTCGGATAGAACTTCGAGGACTTCACTTTGGACTTGAAATGTAGCTTCCGCAGCGTCAGGGGCTAAACCTGCTGTTGCTTCTAAAATACTGATAACTACCGATGTGGAACTATCTGCCCCACTTTCTGGAAAGATTACCAGGTTTAGGGCGGAAATACCTATAACTACACCTCCTACTAGTTCACCTAATACTGGTGGAAAACCTAGCCAGTTAAAAAATTCGCCCCCTGCTTTGCTGGCTATATAAATTGCCACTAGGCTCAAAAGGACTCCTGCAACTACCATTGCTGGTTCTACTTCTGTTTCTGTCGCTGTTGCTAGTATCGGTTGAAGTTTGCCTGATAAAGGAAATAGGAAAAATTCATTCAAAAAATTGAACCCTGCCATTGAACTAAACATTAAGTTTTTCTAAATCATCTTGACTTAATGTAACAGGACTTTAGGCACAGAGTGCTAATCTTTTGTGATAAAAATATTTTTTGGTGAATATATATAAAAGATATCTAATTTGAACTTAGGCGGAGAAAATCAACACGTTGATGTTTGAGTCTGTATCAATCTATTTAAAATGTATAGTAAATATTTATCTAACCTGGAAAAATAATATAGGAAAGTTTTGGAAAGTCCCTGAAAAAGTTTTAGATTCGGAATTAGATAATTTCTGGAGATTTCTATAAAACTTTCTGTTGATCCTAAAGATTATTTTTTTTCCCTACAAGCTGTTTGTATAAGTTATATCATGTCCGGTAGCATCGGTATTGTATATTCAACAATGAATAATGAATAATGAATAATTACCTCTCCATGGAGTGTAGAGCATTGACAAATTCATGAAAATTTTTCTTCACAGGAGTCGATGGTCGGACTGCTCCGAGACCTCGCCATCCCATCCTACGGAATGCTGCGCAAACGACCGCTTATTATCCCCTGAAAAGGGGAGGCGCATACCCACAATTTTTCGGTAAACAGGACTTACGCACAGACTCTACTTATGGCTAGGGCGCCATTCGGAGCTTGGCGGAACGCCAATACCATTCGCCCCTACAGATGGTGGTTTAAAAGTTAATTTGCGTAAGTCCTGGTAAAGTTAGGGAACAGGGAACAGGGAACAGGCAGGAAGGCTTAAGGGCAAGAAAAAAACTTAAAATTTCCTATAGATATTTACGCTTGGGTTTACACAAACGATTGCCTTCGGAGATGATATTATCCTTCTGTGGTTGACATCCTCCCGACGTTGCGCATGGCGCGACAACGCGGGATTCCTAAACCTCGCGACTCAGGACTTTCTGATTAAATACGCACCTGCTGAGGAGGCCAAACCTCTTTCTGGTCTAAAGGCGCACTCCACAGACTGACACTGCTAGCCCAGCAGCAAAATTTTAATACTAACACACTATTGGCATGCGTCACAAAATTGATTGGTTTTTCCTCCGGAATGTGCTCGCATTCATGCCCTAGCTCCCCTTCGGAAGAGCGCGGGTCTTCAACCAACGTTGAGATAAATTGCGTTAACAGGTGTATTATAGGGAGGATAAGACTCTCTACAAAGGCGCACTACGAAGTTTTTTAAGCAGAAGTATGAGGGTCTTAAACCCTATATTATATCAGAAGGAAGAAGCAAGAAGAAAAATCTTGTGTTGTCTGAGTTTTCAGCTTTATTAACGGCCCAAGATGAAACTATTACAGAATCAGAGGTAAGATTTTCCCAATATTTCACAATTGCTAATACTACAGAATCACTAGCGGACACAATTAAAATCTATATTGTACTTTATATTTTTTCCTTGGCCTTCGTCAGTGAATAAGTGTTTGAGATAAAACTTTTAAAAGTCGATCTTTGGAATAGTTAAAGATTAACCACGACACAGCATAACTCAATAGTTAAAAAATTTTTATTCTTTCCTAGTTAGAGACTGTTTGTAAAGTTTTGTAATATACAATGATTGACCTTTAAATTCTAACAACTTGGTTATTTATCCCAGATTTATAGGCTGAAATACCCAATTTGTCAGGGGTAAAAACACTTCATAATTATTTACAAACAACCTCTTAGTCTACTACTGTAAATTTGAAGAAGGAAGAAGAATGCAGCGAAAGACTGGAAAAGTGTATGGGGATACTGAAAAGTTGCCGTTCTGCTCAACCAAATCAAGGGCAAGTTGATAGACACAAAAAGTGAAAGTGGGGTATTAAACCCATAAGGGAAAAGAGAATAATCAAATTGAATAATTAAGATTTAAAGCTTCTTCTTCTTTAAAGAAGTAAAGACAAAAAATTCTATTTGTCAATCCTATCCGTTTTCAGGAGAGATAATTATTAATTATTAATTGTTCATTATTGAGCATAAGGCGATTGTGTTAAGTAAATACCCTATGTTGTAGAGATGGCATTTGTCTACGAACTTGTTCTAATCTTGATGGGTTAATTTCTGCGATCGCTACTCCTGGTTTATCCTCAGTATCTGCCAAAATCAGACCCCAAGGGTCAACTATCATTGCATGGCCATGAGTTTGTCTTCTGCCATAGTGGTTGCCTGTTTGAGCTGGAGCAATGATATAACAGGTATTTTCTATTGCACGTGCTTGGAGTAATACTTGCCAGTGGTCTTTTCCTGTATATGCAGTGAAGGCCGCTGGTACGAATAGGACTTCAGCCCCGGCATTTGAGAGATATCTATATAGTTCAGGGAATCTTACATCATAGCATACTGATATGCCTAAATTTCCATAATCTTTTGATGAATAGACTGAAGGTAACTTGACACCTGCTTTGACGGTATTTGATTCTCGGTAAGTGTTACCGTCAGGTAAGTTAACGTCAAATAAGTGTGCTTTTTCATACCTAGCTACTTCTTGACCATTAGGATCGATTAGGGATGCAACGTTATAAACTTTGCTATCTTTTGTGGGTACTGGATACCCACCTCCTAAAATTGTGATTTGGAATTTTTGAGCCGTTGTTTTGAGAAATTTTTCACTCTCTGTAGCGATCGCTTCTGCTTGGGCCAATTTTTCTTTTTCTTCACCCAAAAAGGGGAAATTTTCAGGTAAGGTAACTAACTCTGCACCTTGACGGACTGCTAGGTCTATTAATTCTTCTGCCTGTGCTAGATTTTTTGACAAGTCAGGCACACTTGTCATCGATATTGCTGCTGCGAGATAGGATTTCATTAAGTCAGTTTTTCAGCTATTATGTTGGAGTTTTTTGATGTTTGCCTTATTATTTATACCAAATTCGCTGATAAAAAGGTAGTTATTTATCCATTTTCCTTATTTTATTTCATTTTTATGACCTTGTATTCCCACCAAAAATAATTGTACCAAGCTCATGTTCGCGCGCAATGATTAATGACTATTCTGTCTGCTTTATTAATACCAAAATCGGATTTGGCGGTTACGCTTTTCTGTAATGGCAGCTAGTCTATTTGACCAAAATCCTTGAGGCTGATTTTCTTTAATAGTTGATATCTGTTTGTTGTGCCAACGATTCATTGATTTAATCTGTTTCCCATCTACTATCAAACTAGTATTTACATTGGATACAACAGGTCAACCAATTATTTACACATGGTCTATTCCTAAGACATTTTATTGATTTAATTGAGGTTTAATTACCACTTCTTTTTCATAGATAAATTCCCAATAAAAACATCTATTTATGGGTAATATTATCAGTTCTTTAAGAGCAGAAAATGCTAGATTACTAGGAATGGAAATTAAGAAGTTATCGTTCCCAAGCCAGCGCTTACAGGTATTGCCTAGTGGCACTCTGATTTGATTATCTTTGAGTTTTAACGCTTGAGCCGGATAACTAACTGTAGCTAATCCTCCTTTCTTTCTATAGTTAGGAATCCTTGGTCTATCTGGAATTTTACTTTCAGTATAGGCTTTAATTAGACAATTTTTATAATAGTTAATTTGATAGGGTTGCTATATATAGTTGAATTTACATTCAAAAACCATCAAATGCAATTATATTTTTTGTAAATCACCCTACAAAAAATATTTTAGGACACTATTAAATTCTAGAATATATTGAGATAGTAGTTTTTATTCAAGATGATTAAGTGAGTTAGCAATAGCTAAATTTTAGAGTGGTTTCAGAAATCAGATTTTCAACTGTAGTAGTCTATCAAGTTATATTTAATGAGTTACTATTTCTCAATAACACTTATTTATAAGCCTTTGATACTCAACATACTCATCATTTTTTTTGCTTGACGGACTATTAGTCTATAATTTTGATTTCTGAATTTACCACTATTTTTCATCTGATATTTATTCAGAATTTAATCTAAATTTTGTTTCAGACTTCAGATTAATCCAGAAACAATCTGAGTTAACTTTTTTGCTTTTACATTGGGTGGAAAAGCAAGTCTGGGAAAAAGCGATTAAACTCAATTAAAATTCCGGCTGTGATAATCATCCAGGCTGCAGCTAAAACTGGGGCTGTTGATAGATACTTAAGTAAGTCTTGCATGAATATTTCTCCTCAAGTTGATTGTCAAATCAGGTATTGTTTAGACAATGTTAAAAACATTATTTTGGGACGATTGGCAATTAGTAATTAGTATAAAAATACTAATTACAATTATTTGGTTTTCACTAATTCCTTAGTTGATGTTTTAGCGTGGGGAAACAGTGATTTCGTTTTCTTCAGCAAACATTTTACCAGAGGTAAATTCTCCTAATGCCAACACTGGCCATAGAGCTGCACCTAGCATTTTTTGGATTGCTAAAGGAACGTCGATAACAATCTCTTTTTCCTCTGGATTCTTACCAGATTTGATTGCTTGTAGATAGGAACGACCAGCCCAACCAATCCAACCTGTAATATACAAGAATAAGATGCTAGGAATGAGGAAATCTCCAGCACGATCGAGACTACCATCTACTATTAAATGAGGTAGTCCGTCTTCTCCACAAAGTGCTTGTGAATAACGTTCAAATCGTTTCTTACCAGATTCTGGATCGCCGGTAGTAGGGCGAGCATATTCAGCTCGTGCCTGAAAAGCAGGTGATTCTGAACATGGCACTAAGTTATATGCTGATGCTGCTGATGCACAGCTTACCCAAAGACTTATGGCTAAAACTAAAGCCAACAATCGTCTCATAAAAATTGTTTCCTTTTATTACAAAGTGTTGACAATTACCCATACTTCTGTAGCTAAATCAAGCTGAAAGTAGGGATTTTCTTAATGGAAATGATAAATTTGAAGCTGACACTAATCAAGCTATTTTTATAAATTTATCAGTCAATGACAACTATTTTAGCTATAGAAACAAGTTGTGATGAAACGTCTGTGGCAATTGTTAAGAATCATCAAGTTTTAAGTAATATCGTAAAGTCACAAATTAATATTCACAGTTTTTATGGAGGTGTGGTGCCAGAAATAGCTTCACGGCAACATTTAGAAATAATCAATCAGGCGATCGCTCAGGCTTTTACAGAGGTTGATTTAGATTGGCCAGATATTGATGGTATTGGAGCTACTTGCGCCCCTGGTTTGGTTGGCGCTCTGTTAGTAGGAATAACGGCAGCGAAAACTCTGGCTATTGTCCATAAAAAGCCATTTGTGGGAGTGCATCATTTAGAAGGTCATATTTACGCGACTTATCTGAGTCAACCAGAATTAAAACCACCTTTTCTCTGTTTGTTGGTTTCTGGAGGCCATACAAGTTTAATTTATGTCAAAGATTGTGGTGTGTATGAAACATTAGGCCAAACAAAGGATGATGCTGCAGGAGAGGCTTTTGATAAGGTGGCTAGATTATTAAAACTTGGCTATCCGGGAGGTCCTGTAATTGATAAATTAGCAGCGGAGGGCAATAAATCGGCTTTTTCTCTACCCGAAGGGAAAATTTCTTTACCTGAAGGTGGTTATCACCCTTATGATTGTAGTTTCAGTGGACTAAAAACTGCTGTCTTGCGATTAATTCAAAAATTGGAAACAGAAGGCCATGAGTTATTACCTGAGTCTTCAATAATTAGGGACATTGCAGCTAGCTTTCAGGAAACTGTAGCGAAGGGGTTAACAAAAAGAGCGATCGCCTGTGCTTTAGATTATGGATTAAATACAATTGCTATTGGTGGAGGTGTAGCTGCAAATAGTGGGTTGCGACAGCATTTAAGTACAGCAGCAGCTAACCATAATTTGCGGGTACTATTTCCTCCCCTCAAATTCTGTACAGATAATGCAGCTATGATTGGTTGTGCAGCGGCTGACCATCTGAGTCGAGGCCACATTTCATCTATGAACTTAGGAGCTAGTTCTCGAATGGCCATAAAAGATGTGATGGAATTATACAAATTGCCTTGAGTTTAGAAATAGTGCTGCTACGCGGAAGTTAAAATTCAAAATTCAAAAGTATTGATTGGTAAGGCTTTTATAATTTTGAAAATGGTTAGTTATTTCTGCCATTCTGCTAGGGAAATATCTATCAATTTCTACTACCGAAAGGTTGTGGTTTAAAACCTCTTCTTTTAAGGGGATAGTAAATAAAAATTTTCATGATTACTCAATCCTATCCGTTTTAAAGGAGAGGTAATTATTAATTAGGGGGCTTGCTGATTAAATCTAAAAGGATTGACATATAATGGTTTGAGCAATTTTAGGTAGGGAAAAAGTACTAACTTTTTGATTGATAAAGCTGAAAAAGTGAGCATTTTGGGTAGATTATGGCAGAAAAATCAAAGGACTATTCTTTCTCCTGTCTCCTCTATAATTCTCATTCCTCCTGAGGACTGAGGACTGACTCCTACCCTTACCCATAAGACTTTTTCAGCAAACCCTAATTATTGCTCTGCTGATTAAGTATGAAAGGATTGAATGATATTGTTTGTGGCATTTAAGGAGGGAAAAAATTACCGAATAATTAAGGTAAAAATCCTCTAATGAGCAAGGATAAACAAGAAAAATTTTTCCTTTTATTCAATCCTTCCTATTCGTTTTAGGGATAGGTAATTATCAATTATCAATTATCCATTATTGAAAATATTTTTGGTGTAGGTGGTTCAAAAAGTTAGTATTTATGGATATAGTTAGGCAGAACAATCTTGGGATAATTTTTCTGAGTACCTCTTCTATAAGTCCCTATTCCTCTTAACTCTTAACTACTCCCTTTTTCCTCTTCTGGGAGGGGTTAGGGGTGGGTCCCTGCTCCTTACCTTGACAAAAAGACTTTTTCAGCAAGCCCTAATAATTAATTATTAATTGTTGAATACTGCTTGGTTTTTACCGAAAAATTGTGGTTTAAAGCCTCCCCCTTTCAAGGGGATAATAGAGAAATTTTTTCCTTTGAAGCAATCCTATCCGTTTTTAAGGAGAGGTAATAATTAATAATTAATTATTAATTATTAATTATTAATTATTGAAGGACTAACTTATTACTTAGATAAGTTGATGTTAAACATATTAATGAGAAGTGGAAATGTTCTTCCAACTGTTCCCTGTTATTTGCTATAGACTGCTAAATCAGTAATGAAAATTAGAAATGCCGAAGCCAAAGACTTAGCTGTAATTGTAGAAATTTATAATGCTTCAATTCCCAGTCGTATTGCTGCTGGTGATTTAGAAATTATATCGGTTGAAAGTCGTATTTCTTGGTATCAAGAACACTCACCAGATAGTCGTCCTATTTTAGTTGTAGAACTAGATAATAAAGTGATCGGGTGGCTAAGTTTTCAGTCTTTTTATGGTAGACCAGCCTACAAAGCTACGGCAGAAGTAAGTATATATATTGCTCCTGAATATAAAGGTCAAGGCATAGGAAAAAAATTACTTTCAGAGGCAATTTATCGTAGCCCTAAGTTAGGAATTAAGACTTTACTTGGCTTTATTTTTGCTCATAATATTCCTAGTTTAAAGTTATTTGATAAGTTTGGTTTTCAACGTTGGGGTTATTTACCAAAAGTAGCTGATTTAGATGATACTAGGAGAGATTTAGTAATTGTGGGGCTTCATCTTGAGGAAGCAAAGAAAAAGGATAGAAGTGAATAAGAATGTAGATATCTCTAAAAAAATACAGTTATGTATTTACAGACAAAGGCAAGTGCCTTTTTAGGTCTAAAAAATTGCAAGCTTTTCATTCCAAAAAGCTCAAAAAGTTAGCATTTTGGGCAGGCAAGGTCAGAAAAATCAAGTGATAATTCTTCTAACTAGGGTTTGCTTATGGAAAGTCTTTTTGCTGGGGTAGGAGACAGGAGACAGGAGACAGGAGACAGGAAACAGGAAAAACGGGGAATGAGCGAGGAGGTAGGGCCTAAGTTTTGTCCCAAGATTGTTCTGCCCAACTATGAGCCTAAAATACGTTCCATGCATGAGCGTTTTAGACGTGATACTAGACACTTTTGAAATGCCCCAAAAAGGCATTTGTCTTTATATGTCAATGCTTTTAGATTAGATCGGTCACGCCCTAACTATCTCTTGTAAAGTCCTCTACAACCTACATTCCGCACGACAAAACGTAGCAGAAAAATATAAGTCAAAAGTCATGCATTAAGAAGACAATTATAGTGGTCAATAGGAGTCAACGATTCATTCATTAATTGATAATTTATAATGGATAATTGATAATTACAAGAAGGTTAAAACCATTACGGAATTGGATATAAGGAAATATTATTTCTTCTCTTGGTCGATTGGATATGGCGAGGGGACCTCGCCATCCCTCGACCGCTTTTTCCCCGATCAAGGGGAGGCTTTAAACCAGAATTATTTAATTATTAATTATTAATTATTCGGTAAGTATTTATGCTGGCATATTTAACTGAGAATTTGACTCCCGATAGAGGTAAATGAAGATAATTTATATAGTATAAATATTTAAGCAAGCTAGGGATTTTATACTAATTTTCATGTTACAAATTGAAGTGGGGAATGTGGACTACAAATTCCCTTCAAATTCCCTTTTATTCTAAATTCTAAATTCTACCAAAATACTTTTTCAGCAAACCCTAATTATTGTAAAAGACTTCGGATATGCGCAGCCACAGCATCAGGCTTTTCTAACATTGCTAGATGACCACATTCAGGAATTTCTAGGACATTTGCGGCGTGACCTTCAAACATCCAGTGAAAACTAGCTAAATGTTGTACATATTTAGGAGCCATTATTTGGTCTTTTGCTCCAGCAATAAAATAAAGAGGTTGCTTCAATTTTGATACTACCAGTGGCAGGCGATGAACTTCTGATTCTGTAGTGGAGTCTAATAATGCTCCTAGAGCTGCTTCGTAAGATGCTCCAACAAAATCAGTTATTCGTTGTCTTCCCCATTGACGAGAGATGGGTGTGGCCACCTGACTCCTTGTAAACATTAAGTCTATCAGAGGTAAATAAGATAGCCAACTAGGACGAAATTTGATAATTTGTGCCCCGGCAAACCTAAATCGTTCAAATTCTTCTTTAATGTAAATTCCACCACCAGAGTTGATACAGACTACTGCCTTGATGATATCGAGCATTTTATTCGCTCCTAATAAGGCAATTGTGCCTCCTAAAGAGTGGCCAATGAGCCAGGCACTAGATATATTGAGTTTCTGTAATAATATTGTCAGGTCTTCTACATAAGCTGCGGGACTGTAGTTGAAAACTAATTTTTTTTGGGTTGAATGGATTTGAGAATCACCGAATCCGCGCAAGTCGTAAGATAAACATTGGTAATCTGGTGAAAGTCTTTGGATTAAAGGTTGCCAGTAGTTGCGGCTTAAAAGCCAGCCATGTATAAAAATAAGTACATGGGGGAATTTAGTGGGGTTTGTCAATTCGTAGGCGTGTGGAACCCCTTGGATATCTATAGTTGCCATACTTCTATCTTAATCCTGAATTGACAAAGGTATAGCAGTGGACAGTTCAATAATTTAAAATTTAGAATTTAGAATTACCTCTTCTTATTAGATTAAGAAGATTGGACGACCAAGAGAAGAAAAAATTTTCCCTTTTGCGTCAATCTTCTTCTTTTCCAGGAGAGGTAATTATTAATTAGGGCTTGCTGAAAAAGTCTTTTAGTAGGGGGAGGAGACAGGAGACAACCCACCCCTCGCCCCTCCCCCTCCCAGGAGGGAGAGACAGGAGAAATTGGAATAAGCGAGGAGGTAGGAGCGGGCGTTTTGTCCCAAGATTTTTCTGCCCAAATCTTAACCAAAATCCGCTCCTAATTGAACCATTACCACTTAAAACCTCGCACTTTTTGATACTTAAAAAGGCTAAAACCTTTATATATAAAGGCTTTTATATTTAATCAGCAAGCCCTAATTATTAATTATTAATTATTAATTATTAATTATTATTAGTATCTTTCTCCCATCAATCTTTGTCGCATACCTTCAGCAATTTTTTGGCCTAAGTATTCTGGAATTAAGCTTTCATTTGGCCCTAAGAGATAAAGAATAAGACGAGTTCGCCCACGCCAAACTAATAGATTGGCATTAACTACTAGCAAATCTTCTTGCCAGATGGCATACATAACTTTATAGAATAGACCTGGTTGATTATCTGCTTCAATCAATAGTGCTGGTAGATGAAATACAGGATCGACATAAAATTCTGTCGCTACTTCTTCTAAACCACTATCTAAATTAAATTCTACAGCTAACATTTCTTCTACCTCGAAACGGCCTGCCAATGATTCTTGGATGGCGCGACAAACATTTTCTGAGGTTTTCTCTGTCAGTGCTTTGCCCCCCCGAGATATTACTAATTTGATAAAGACCAACATCGGTGGGTAAATTTGTCCATAAAGACTGAGGCTATGAATAGTTAGTCCATAGGCAGCTAAGACCCCAAAAATATCACTGAGCAAAAATGATTGATTTCGGTAGGTAAAGTGCAGGGCACTTTTGCTGCCTTCTGGTTTTAGTTCTATTACAGCTTGTTTACTTTTATACAGTTGATATGCTAACTTCAAATTTTGCAGTTGGATATCACTACTTACAAATTGCTCATAAAACTGTGGAAACGCTCGGTTGAAGCGCTTTAGCAGTTCTAGTGTTGATGATTTTAAACCCGGAGCCATAATCGAAGAGAGGGAACGGGATATATACTATCTAATAATGTCATCCAACTTCTACTAACTTAACCACGCCTGCATGGGTTTTTGGAAAAATTTGTTTAGCGGCTCTGAGCCAACATCTCACCCTCAAAATCCAGATTATGAGGGATATACTACTATTGGGGAAGGAAAGGCTTCTTCTCAAGCTGTTAGTTCACCTAATAGAAGTAATGGACGTATATTTTTTAGTACAGATCGAGACATAGATATATATGAACTCGAAGAACTCTGTAATGCTGTTGGTTGGTCTCGTCGCCCATTACGCAAAGTAAAAAAGGCCATTCAACATAGTTTTCTTGTTGTTTCTATGTGGCAGATGCGAGGCAGTCAAAAAAGACTGATTGGCTTTGCCAGAGCAACATCAGACCATGCTTTTAATGCCACTCTTTGGGATGTAGTTGTTCATCCTGATGTCCAAGGCAAGGGCTTGGGGAAAGCATTGATGAAGTACATCATCAAAAAACTTCGTAGCGAGGATATCAGCAACATTACCTTATTTGCTGACCCTCATGTTGTTGATTTTTACCACAATTTAGGTTTTATCTCTGACCCAGAGGGAATTAAAGGAATGTTCTGGTATCCAGATTAGTTGTTTTTGGTTGGATCAAAATATGATTAACCAAATAATAATATAATAAATCTAGAATTTAGATTTTTTTAGCATGGGCATTTTTCTCACTTTTAAGTTATTTAAATATATGCAGAATGTATTAGTAGTTAGTCAAGAGGGTTTATATGGGTAGCTTAAAGGCCTCAGATACTAACTAAGTTTTTAGGATACTTTAAATTTGTCTCCTGTAAAAACTCAATTGGTATATTATTTCTAGTGTGATGCTCCTGGAAAATCTAAAATCTAGAGATAATGATTCAAGGATTTTTGTTCCTAAAAATTTCCTGAATATATGGACAATTTTGTTTGGTGTAAAATTTTTTTTGAATTTTTTTGCACAACTTGTGAAAATTGAGCTATAATAAATTTATAGTTCAGCCGGGATGTAGCGCAGTTTGGTAGCGCGCCTGCTTTGGGAGCAGGATGTCGCAGGTTCAAATCCTGTCATCCCGATAATTATAGAATGACAGCTAAATTAGGTATAAACATTTAAAACCTCACCCTGAAGCAAGGATATTTAAATAAAACTTTTGTGGGCATCTTGTCCATTCCAGCTATACCTTGCTGAGATGAAATCTCCTGTATCTTCTAATCTTCTAAAGGTTAGCTCTACTTATCTAGTGGTCTTTAGACATTTTCTCTGATATCAAGTAGCTGTTTGCGTAGCATGGCCAAGGAACAGTTGGTCTAGGCAAGGAAAAAATGTCAAAGCTATAAAAATGGCTAAAATCCTTATCGCTACTGGATTTACACCTTTTTGACCTCAAAACCTCTTTTTGTATAGATTTAAGGACTTTTTTTGCCTGATTTTTGTCTATAGCAGGGAATAATAAATAGGTAACAGTGGGAAAAACATTTTTCCTTATTGGGATCATCATCTGCATAAGTCCTAACCTACTGGTCTATTGCTATAAATCCCAATAATTAGTAGATAAGTTTTCAAAAGTCACTAGTGCAGGATGGCGGAAATAACTGACCAGTTACAAAATCCCAAAATAATTACAAATCAAAAATGATTGACTGTCAGATATGCGTCTTACATTCTGGAGGGGCTGTGTGCGGAATTACTTCCGCACAGTAGGCGCCCCGTAGGACACCTCGCCAATTAGCACTCGATGCATGAATTTTGACTTTTAACTTCCGCGTAGCGGCACTAGTTTGTTAAAAAGCTGAGTGCTGAACCCTAATAGCTACATACTTTCCTATTCTCAATGTAGTTATAGTTTTGAAAATTAATCTATACATTTCGTTGGATGAGGCAAAAAATTTTGAATTTTAGTCGATAGCTTAACCTAGAATTGAATAATTTATAATTTAACCCTCCTTATAGGAGAAAGACTATGTCTTAAGTATCTGTAAACCACTATGTTTTTATTTATTGTTAGCTTAAGCAAATGAAAAATTTGTGTTATACTCACCTACAGTTATAGCTGTTTTTCCATCAATCATACTCCTATGGTTCTCAATTTACTAATGTGGTAAATTAATCATAGATTAGCTTTGATCTAAAATAACAATTTTTGTATAATTTATAATTCAGTGAAATTAAAAGCATAAGATTAAAATATTTTTATGATTAATTAAAATACTGTTTGATATGAAGTGATCGATCAATTCCATAATTTAATTTTTCCAAAAATAATGATTTTATTGAATTATTAATTAATAACAGCTAAATATGTTTTTAAGACAGTAAAAAAAATCTGGATATATTAGTAAATTATGGAATAAATATTTTGATGATTGATGTGATATTTAAATCTTAAAAAGATTAAATCATGTTTATTAGTGGCTTATGGAATAAATTAACATGATATTTTCATGTCTATCTGTAAGTTATTTGATGTTCATAACTTTTATTTTTGCTGCATTATTTTAAATAATTTGGAGAACCTATGAAATCATTAATTCGCCTAAGTGTAGTGTTAGGAATAGTAACTAGCACTTTGATTGGAGCTTCTGTGAAAGATATGTCTGCATTAGCGCTATCTGCAGAAGAAGTCTTGCAGAAGTTAACTCCTGTGCCTGTATTTACAATAACCGATCAAAATGGCTCTCCTCTTGTAGCTTCTGTCAAAAAAGAAGGTAATGAAAATTCTTCTGTGGCAGGGGTTTTTATTAGTAAGAGTGATGCAGATGCTTTTGTAGAAAAATTAAAAGGAGAAAATCCTGATCTGGCAGCTACAGTTAAGGTAGTGCCTGTATCTCTGGGTGAAGTTTATGAAATGAGCCAATCTAGCCAGAAGAATGGGCAAAAGCTACAGTTTGCTTATGTTCCAATTAAAAGGCAGGTTGAATCTGCTAAGACTTTACTTGAGCAAAATGGTCAGGATGTTAACCAGTTCAATGGAGTACCTTTATTTATAGCTAAAGGTGGACCTGATGGTGGATATTTAACTATTCAACGTGGGGAACAGCAAGTTATTCCTATGTTTTTTAATAAAGAAGATTTACAGGGAATGTTGGAGCGAGCTAAGACTCAACAACCTGATGTTTTTTCTTCTGTGAAAATTGAAGTTGTTAATCTTGAGGGTGTGATTAAGGCCTTGGAGAAAGATGACGATCCTTTCTTAGAAAAAATTATTTTTATTCCTCCAAGAGAGTCTTTGGAGTTTGTACAGCAGTTAAAACAATCTGGTAATTAAAGAAGCGGTCAGCGGTCAGCAGTCAGCTATGAGCCTAAAAATTTTTGTATAGAATTTAGATATCTGTTTACGGAGCAAACGCACAAAGCTGACTGCTGAACTGCTGTTTGCGCAGCATTCCGCCAGGAAATGCTTTTTAACAAAAAATAGCGAGAAGTCCCGCATTCTCCTGCAAGAGAACGTCGTATAGGAAAGCGACCATGTCATAATATAAGAACACAGGGGGAGGGCATCACCTCTGTATAAACTGTAACTCATTTGCGGGTTGAAGAATCCCGCGTTGTCGCTCAAGCGCAACGTCGGGGGTATGTCAATAAATTAAAATTGAGATTTTAAGCGATCGCGATTAATGGACTTTTCTTCGGAGTGTGTAGTTTCAGGTCTAGACCTTTGGCAATGGTATCGCAGTGCTCGGAGTGATGGTTTAAAGGCAGGTATCTATGTTACTGAGGTTGATTGGTTGTTGCAAGAATTTGCTGGACTAGATCGATTAACGCTTCGTTTGGAGTCTTTTAAAGATTGGCCTAATATTTCAATGAGGCTTTCTTTAGTTGAGTTGAATAATCTTTGGTCTAGACGTATAAATGAAAAGGTTCCGCTTCAATATTTAACTGGGGTTACTTATTGGCGGAATTTTTCTTTGGATGTGGGTTCTGGGGTTTTGATACCAAGGCCAGAAACTGAGTGTTTAATCGATCTGGTTGTAGCAGCTGCTGATAATGTGTCCCATCTTCAAGAAGGAATTTGGGTGGATATGGGAACTGGTAGTGGAGCGATCGCTTTTGGGTTGGCAGAAGTATTGACAGAGGCTTCTATTTATGCTGTGGATTGTAGTTCAGAAGCTTTGGCTATTGCTAGACAGAATGGGACTAAATTGGGTTTAGGGAACAAGATAAATTTTTTTCAAGGTTCTTGGTGGGAACCATTGGAGCATTTGCGGGGTAAAGTGAGTGGAATGGTGGCTAACCCTCCTTATATTCCTAGCGATATGGTTTCTACTTTGCAAGTAGAGGTTAGGAAGCATGAGCCTCATCTTGCTCTTGATGGTGGTATTGATGGCCTGGACTGTATTAGATATTTGATTGAAACAGCTCCACTATATTTAGTTTCTGGTGGTGTTTGGTTGGTGGAAATGATGAGTGGGCAAGGGGAGATGGTGGCTGAAATGTTGCAAGATAATGGAGCTTATTGTGGGGTTGAGATTTTTTCGGATATTGAGGGTGTCGATCGGTTTGCTATGGGTTATTTGAGGTAGGAAATATTATTTTCTTGAGCTTCAAAAATTTTCACAAGTTTTGTTATGGAATAAGTTGAAAATATAATTGGTATTTTTTTTGTACTGTGGGGTGGTCTATATATATTCCGGCTTTTCCAGGTTCACAGTTTCTATTCTTGCCTTCTGAAACACCTTGATCACCAACCCAAAGTAATTCCCATTTACCTATTTCATTGTTGATTTTGATATCGAAATTTACCTAGAATCACTCTTATGGCCAGCGCTATAATTTTTAATGAGCGCGCCTGGATGAATGGTGCGTGTATAATTATGATTCGATGTCATAATTATACACAAATATTAATAGTTTATCTAGTAGACATTTTGGGTAAATTTAGCTATAACAATATATGTAGTCGAGGAATTAATAATATCTTTGCTAGTAATTGAAGCCAAATTAAAAGGCAGTCAACATCAGTACAAAGTTTTAGATGAAATGATTCTCACAGGTCAATTTATCAGAAACAGTTGCTTACGTTATTGGATAGATAATAAAAACGTCAAACGCAACGACTTACAAAAGCTTTGTGCTGTATTAGCAAAGGATAATAATTTTCCTTGGGTCAAAAAACTAAACTCTCAGGCAAGACAAGCAGCAGCCGATAGAGCATGGCAATCAATACAACGATTCTACAATTTTTGTAGACTGAAATTACCAGGTAAAAAAGGTTATCCTAAATTCAAAAAATTCACTCGTTCAATAGAGTATAAAACAACTGGTTATAAGCTATCTCCAGATAGAAAGAAAATTGAGTTTAAAGATGGTTTTAAAGCAGGTGTATTTGAGTTGTGGACAAGTCGCGATCTAGTTTGGTATTCAGAACAGCAAATAAGCCGTGTAAGACTTGTTAAACGAGCTGATGGTTATTATTGTCAATTTTTAGTAAATGCTGAGAGAAAAGAAACTCATAATTTTGAAGGCAATGTAGTAGGAATAGATTTAGGTTTAAATGCTTTTTATACTGATAGTAATGGTGATGCTGTAGAAAATCCTAAGTATTTGAGTTCCTCAGAAAAACGACTAAAAAAGCTACAACGGAGAGTATCACGTCGCCACGAGAAAGGTAAGAAACCTCAGTCAAATAACTACCACAAAGCCAGAAAGCAATTAGCCAGGCAGCATCTTAAAATTAGCAGACAGCGCAAAGACCATGCAGTAAAGACTGCAAGGGCGTTAATCCAATAAACACGACTTGGTAGTCTATGAAGATTTAAAGATTGCTAACCTAGTTAAGAATCATCATTTAGCTAAGTCCATATCTGATGCAAGCTGGTATCAGTTCACCGAATGGCTGGAATATTATGCTAAGTTGCATGGAATTGCTTGCATAGCAGTACCTCCACATTTCACTAGCCAAAATTGTTCAAATTGTGGTCAAACTGTTAAGAAGTCATTATCAGTAAGAACTCACAAATGTCCGCATTGTGGCTATATTGCCGATAGAGACCATAATGCAGCAAGGAACATTTTAGCTAAAGGTTTAGAGATGTTAGGAGCAATAGTAAACAGTACCGAGGGGCACTCGGAATCTGGGGGAGACCCAAAAGCTACGGGAGAGTCCGACCTCTGGATTAGCGATAGCAATATGGCTAATTTAAGTTGTCTCTGTGAGCGTAGAATCATCAATGATGAGAATCCCGCATTGCGTTACTCTGATTTGATGCCGGGAGTATGTCAAAGGTTCGTGATTTTTCTTAGGAGGAAAATTATGATTTTTTTGTAATAATTGAAGTTCAATATTTGTGTTTGCTGGAAATGAATGTTCAAGAACAGTTGCTTCTCCTTTTACTACTGTTATTCCATCACTTTTATCTGTGACTTGATTAATTTTAACTTCTCCAACTTCTATATGGTCTAACCTGATGGGTTGATATCTAACTTCAATTCTTTTTCCTTCTTGGAATAGATTTTTGCAATGTTTATCCTTACAACTATTTTGTGCTATTCCTAAAGAGCATCTAATTTCTGGAACGAAAATGGCTACAAGTATACCAGTTACAGGAATAGCTATACCTATTAAAAAAACATTTATTCTTTTTTTCTAACTCTTTTGTTCAGAATTACTCATAGATTTGATGATAATTCAAAGGTAAAATATAGTATTTATCAATATTTGGATGATATAAATACTATTTCAATTCTACTTTCCCTGCTACAAATTTGCCTATTTTTTTCAAACAAAATCTAAAATTTTTTTAGAGAGTAAAGTTATGAAGTTTAGTATCTATTGAGGTTCTATTTGAGGGGGCAATTTCTGGTAATTTAGTCAGCTTTCCTATTTAGACTTTACCAGTACTGGCAGCTCGACCTGACAAAAGTGCTGTAATTTTTCTAGTGAAGGGTCGCAGTTAAGATCAACCTTGAATTTTAATCAGGGTAACTGGTTGAAATAATTTAATTTGAGGCTCAATTCATTTTCTTAAGCTTCCTGGGTTGAGAGTTTTTTCTGCCAGAAATGCTAAAATTGCCTATAATTTTTGGAAAATTAAAAAATGAAAAATGAAATAATATTAGTATCTATTGAGATTTTAATTGATGGGGCAGCCTCTGGTAATCTAGTTAGTTTTCCTAATGATACTATACCACCACTGGTAGCTCGACCTGACAAAGTAGATTTAATTTTTCCAGCGAAGGGTCGCAGTTAAGATCAACCTTGAATTTTAATCAGGGCAACTGGTTGGAATAATTTAATTTGAGGCTCAATTCATTTTCTTAAGCTTCCTGAGTTGAGAGTTTTTTCTGCCAGAAATGCTAAAATTGCCTATAATTTTTGGAAAATTAAAAATCAAAAACAAAATTAAATAATCAGTTTAGTCTGTATTGAAACTCTATCTGGTAATCTAGTTAGTTTTCTTATTGATATTATACCACTACTGGTAGCTTGACCTGACAAAGTAGATTTAATTTTTCAACTTAATGAAGGGTCGCAGTTAAGATCAACCTTGAATTTTAATCAGGGCAACTGGTTGGAATAATTTAATTTGAAGCTCAATTCATTTTCTTAAGCTCCCTGGGTTGAGAGTTTTTTCTGCCAGAGATGCTAGAATTAACTATAAATTTTTAAAAAATTAAAAAACAAAAAACAAAAAAAATGAGCTTAGTATCTATTGAGACTCTCATTGAGGGGGCAGTTTCTGGTAATTTAGTGAGCTTTCCTACTGATACTGTACCAGCATTAGCGGCTCTTCCTCAAAAAGCAGATTTAATTTTTCAAGCAAAACGTCGTAGTCCAGATAAACCTTTGATTTTGATGGGGGCAACTCCGGAATCTTTGTGGCCTTATGTCCAAGGAAGTGATGAAGAGTTGCAGTTATGGCAAGAGGTTGCTCAGAAGTATTGGCCTGGACCTTTAACTTTGGTGCTGCCTGCTTCGGAAATGGTTCCTAGAGAAATGAACCCTTTTGACCCAACTACCATTGGAATCAGGATACCTAATTGCGGTCTTGCTAGGGAAATTATGACTCAAACAGGGCCTCTGGCTACTACAAGTGCTAATTTCTCAGGTCAACCTCCCTTGGGTCGAATGGCTGAAATTAATGCTCAATTTCCAGATGTTTTGGTATTGTCCCACGAACAGGAGATCATGTTGGCTTCTGGAGTGCCTTCTACCGTTGCTAAGTGGAACGAAATTAGTTGTTGGGAAATCCTGCGTCAGGGAGCGGTCAAGTTAAAATTTTAAGGGTACGGTTATATTGTTTAATATTTTTAGTCGCATGGGATGGAACGATTTTTTATTCTTGGCATTAGGATTAGGGTTTGGACTAATAGGTGGTAGGTTATGGTTGAGGCCAAAAACTGAGAAGTTGTCAACGCCTTCTGTGGTGTCGTCACCTGAAGTATCTAATTTAGAGGAAGTAGAACGTGTTTTAGAACAACTCAAACAGACTCAAGTTGCATACCAGATGGCATCGGAAATGAGTAAGTTTAAGGCTGGGTTTTTGGCTCGAACTTCTCACGAGTTGCGATCGCCGATGAATAGTATGATTGGTACGTTGCAGTTAATTATTTTTGATTTAGCTGACAACCCAGAAGAGGAACGTGAATTTGCGAATCAAGCGTATAATTCTGCGTTAAAAACTTTGGAACTACTTGATCGAATTATTAATGTGGCTAAAACCGAACATGGTACTGAAAAACTTCAAATAGAACGACTTCAGCTGAGTAAAGTTTTAGAAGAGGTGGATGATTTAACGTGTTTACAAGCTGCTAATCGTAGTATTCGTTTGAAAATATCACCTCCAGACCCTAATATTTATGTTTTGGCGGATGAGTCTCGTCTGAAGCAGGTTTTGATTGGTTTAGTTGATACTGCGATCGCTGAAATGAATGAAGGCAGTATTAATATTTCTGTTCATCCTGCACAAGAATCTGGTTATGTTCATATCTGGATTGACGATCAACGTCCAGTTAGTGCGTGGAGTGAGTCTTGGGATTTACTGAAGCACAGTCATGAGGAGAAACCTGAAAAGGTTGTGAGTTGTGACTTTCAGCTTTCTCCTGGTATGAGGTTGTTAATGAATCAAACTTTGTTAGGAATAATGAATGGACGTTTAGAGGTATTGGCAACACCTTCTGATAGTGAGGAGTCTGATTTTAACCGGACTCAATGTTCTATTCCTATGAGTATAGAAAACAATGAGAGTTCGGCGTTGGTGAATTAGTGTATGATATTAATTTTAATTACTTAGGAGTCAGGAGTCAGCAGGGAAGTAAAGAAGAAAAAACCCCGAGTAGAAGGAGAAGGTTTTTTAGTCGCGGAGGGTGGAACTGAGTTCTATCCCTAATTATCCGGACATGATATCATACCTGAAATCACCAACACCAAAAGCTAAAATTTTGTGTTACTTTTGAGCAAGTAGTAATGCTTTGTTTCTAGTTGTTAATTCTATTTCTCCTTCGATTAGTTGATTGTGCAATATCATTGTTGTGCTTTGGTTGTATTGAAATCCTATGCGTTTGTAGAAGTCCTGTTGGTAGGTTGTCATTAGATAGACTCGTTCTACATGGCACATTCGTGGATGAGTTAAAATTGTTTGCACTAATTTGCGTCCTAGTCCTCCACCTTGATAGTTTGGGTGAATGACTATATCCCAAATTGTACCTCTGTATACGCAGTCTGATGTAGCACGACCAAAACCTATCATTTTTTGACTATCCCATACACTCACGACTGGGTTACTATTTGCAATGGCTATTTCTAAATCTTCTATTTTTCTATTTTTTGCCCATATTGCTGCGGAATCAAATAAAGCCACCAGTTGGACAATATCTAATGTTGAGTGACCTTCGCAGAATTGTATATGACGATAATCTCTGGTAGTGTTTTTCATGTTGAGTCAGCTCTCTATAAATTTCAATAGGAGTCATTAACGAAGTCAGAAGTTAGAAGTCAGAAATCATATCATGTCCGATAGCATCGGTCTTGTATAGTAAATAGGCAACAGGGAACAGCTCCGGAAGGCAACAGGCAAGAAAAAAACTTAAATTTCCTGTAGATATCCACGCTAACTTTTACACAAACGATTGCCTTCGGACATAATATCAGAAGTTATTTTTGTCACGGGGATGTGTGAGCAATCCTCCAAAAATATTTCGCTAATCAAGGCGGGGTTTTAGACCCAATTATTTTGATAAATAATTTTTACTTTTGCCTATTTTTGTTTCTATTGAATATATTTTTGGACTAATTTGTATCTTTATATCAGCTTTTTTCCGCTCAAAGAGAAATAAAACTAATAAATATATTTAGGTTATTTGATATTTTTTGAGTGCTGTTTTGATTGTAGATTATTTTACTTACCTCCAAATTTTGAAAGCTAGTAATAGTTGAGGTTTATTTTTTAACTATTTTGTATACTATCATTCTTTTTTCTAATTATCAATATACTAATAAGATGTTTTTTCTTAGTTGTGTCAAGATTTGATAACAAATTGAATTAGCTATAATTTTATATGAAAAGTTTTTTTTTGTGTGTAATTTTTACTATATATATATAATTAATAATAACCATTATACGTCTGGGATAATTAATTTCAGACTCTTGTCATATCAAATCCGGTAGCATCGGTGTAATTAGATGGGGAGATGGGGAGATGGGGAGATGGGGAGATGGGGAGATTGGGAGATGGGGAGATTGGGAGATGGGGAGATTGGGAGATGGGGAGATTGGGAGATTGGGAGATGGGGAGATGGGGAGATGGGGAGATGGGGAGATTGGGAGATGGGGAGATTGGGAGATGGGGAGATGGGGAGATGGGGAGAGGGGGAGATTGGGAGATGGGGAGATTGGGAGATTGGGGGATGGGGAGATGGGGAGATAGGGAGATGGGGAGA
>NZ_JAAHGO010000040.1 GCF_010672455.1 Okeania sp. SIO2C9
AACAGGGCGGATGGAATTTCACCACCAAGGTAATAAGAGTTATTCACAAGTCGAGGTGATCCTCCTGTATTGACTTGGAATGGCCATTTATACCCAGTTTCCTGGTTTAGTGGCCAACGAGTCGCACTATTCCCAAGTATCCCAAAAATGTGGGATAATACTAATGAATGCAAGTAGGAACAAGGTTTGTCCCATAGACTCAATGCTTGTAGGGGTGAAACTCCTGTCGGGAAGAAACTAGTAGGATAGTTCTACCAAGACGCTTGGCACAGACAAGCAGGCAGCAAGGATAGGGATTTATAGCTTACTCCTTGAGTAAAACCACTCTGAAAGTGAGACAAAAGTAAGGGCGATGTATGCGACATTCGGAGTCAGCACACTTTGAGTCTGTAGGTGGTTTTTGACTACCACCACTGGAAAAAATTTAATCAAGTCCAGTGACAGCTAGTAGCTTTTCAGAATCGTGTTTTTAAACCGATTCGGATGGGACTACTTAGAATCACCCGTACTTTAGTCGGGTGAGAAGTCAAATTTAGGAATTATCTCAACTATTGATTATTCAAACGACAATTATATTATGGCTAATTTGGCCTTAGTTTGACATTTCTCCTAACGTAATTTATCTTAATGTTGGCTTTTATACCCGCGCTCTCCTGTAAGGGAGCGTCCTATGGGAATGCCAATTAATATTGCGGTTTTACACATAATATGTTAAATATTAAAAGTCTTACAAGCAAGTATTAGATGGTCGAAAAAGCCTACAAATTTAGGTTTTACCCTACTCCGGAGCAGAAAAATTTGCTGCGGAGGACTTGAGGATGTGTACGACTGATATACAACAAAGCTTTAGCGACTAGAACTCAAGCCTGGTATGAACATAAGGAAAGAGTAAGCTACAAGCAAACTTCAGCTATGCTTACTAACTGGAAAAAAGAGGAGGACTTACATTTTCTGGTAGTCCTGCATGGTAATGGTGAAGATATATCTTTATTTAATTTCTCCCGCACTCCCCATCCCCCCATCTCCCCATCTCCCCATCTCCCGCACTCCCTATCTCCCCACAAACTCTCTACCATTACTATGCACCACCACCCATTTTCTTTCTGAAGTAAGGTGAAAAATTATTGAGCGATCGCGACAGACTTCTAGGGAAAGCCTCACACTAATCAGACCAAAAATAACTAGATTTGAACCATTTATGAACCGGATTAATCTGAAATAGTTATCATTGGTAAATTTGCTGGTAGTCCTGCATGGTAATGGTGAAGATATATCTTTTTTAATTTCTCCCGCACTCCCCATCCCCCCATCTCTCAATCTCCCCATCTCCCGCACTTCCAATCTCCCCACACACTCTCTACCATTACTATGCACCACCACCAATTTGCTTATTTTTAATAACAAAGCTTTGTAAATTTTGATTTCAATTGATATAAATATACAGGAAAAATTTGAAATTTCTGTTTTTAATAAAGCCTCCACTCTGAAAATCCAATCCTCCTATAGTTTCTAGGATATATATGGTGTTTGACGAGACTATTTATCAAGTCACCATCAGGGCGAAAAAGATTTACAGCGCTTTTCGCTCTTGATGAACCACATCTTCACAAGCAAAATCCTGTAGGGACGTTCCATGGAACGTCCTTACTGTGGTCTACCCAAATGAAAACCGCTGTAATGTATTAGTGGGAGTTACACAAAATAGGATTATAAAATAGTCTCAAATATATATAGGTAGAGAATTTGACGCAAAAAAGGTATAAATCTTTAACAAGCAAAGGTTACAGCCATTGTTAGGGCATTGACGTAATTCCCTGATCTAGACTGATATCATGTCCGGTAGCATCGTTTGTGTATAAAATCAAGGTGACAATTGTAGAAAAGCTTCTGCCTCCAGCCTCCAGCTCCCGCTGCCTTCCTTCCACCAAAGTCTAATTATTCAACCGGACATGATATGACTCTTCCTGAGGAATGCTAAGCAAACAGGCATTTTTCTACCATAAAATGTGTAAGTACCATTAGCAGCATTAAATGCCATAACTCATGAAGTTATTATAGTAACAAATGATACTTATATCACAGCGACATAAGTATGTGACTTTTTCAAAAAGTTAGCAGAATTGAAATTAAGTATTCCCGTAACTTTAATGTTAGATAATGTTCAATATCAGGCATTGTCAAGTAGTGAAAGAGTTAGCTAAAAATTTAGGTATTGAGTTATTATATCTACCACTGTATTTTCCTAACTTAAATTTAATAGAGAAACTTTGGAAGTGGGTGAAAAAGAAATGTTTATATGGTCAATATCATGAAAGTTTTTCTGATTTTCAAGAGTCTATCTCGACTGCTATATCTCACAAACATCTGAGTTATAAAAAATAAATACAATCCTTACTAACTCTGAAATTTCAGACTTTCAAAAAAACTCAGATTATGACCTTCTAAAGTATAAAATCAAGTAGGTAGACATAAATAAACCTTAAAATGAAGAATCTGAAAATGAAGTCAGAAGGCAGTTTTGAACCTTATTTTCAATATTTTGAATTGCCATCGCTATGTTACGGATAATTAAACCCACCGACTTACGACTTAAAAATTATTTGAGTATATTCCAATCACGAATTTTCCATTTTCCATCTTGACGAACCAAGTCGTAACGAACAAGCAAGTTATCATTTTGAGAATTGGTTAATCTGTCATTATCATAAAACTCTACCTTTTCTCTAACTTGAGCATCCACTTGAGCTTGGTTAGCATTTGTGTTGCTCATATTTAAATTTTTTATTTCTAAACTATGCTCATACTTTCGGTAAGATTTCTCTCGCTTCAAAGCATTAGCTGTAGGTAACCAACGTTCAAGTGCTGGATCTAGGAGAATATTTTGTAATTGCTCAGTTTGATGATTAGGACCTAGAGCTGTAGCCTTAGTATCTAACCAACTTTGAATAGCTATGCGTGCGATTTCTTCTGTAATTGGACCTGATCCTGTGAGACTGTCCTGATTAAGTTCTGGAATTTCCAATGGAGGTCTATCCAGTTGTACAATTGGTTGTTCCCTGCCTAAGCCCAAAGCATTTGCTAACCAGCCAATAGTTTTTATGGCCACAAACCCAATCAATCCTATTGCTAATAATCCCAAAACTGCTATTAATATTAAACGACCAATCTTAACAGGTTCTCTTCTAGTTGATGTTCTGCGTGGACTTTGCTCAGGCATTGATTGGGGTAATTCTTTACTACCCACTGACATATTTTCATTTAACTGAGGCAAACGACTTCTACCCTTTTCTCCAATTCTCCCTGAATAGCGACTATAGCTCAAGGAATTTCCTTGTTTTTGTATATCTATAGAAGATGATTTATATGTTTCTTGAGGTGACTGATAAGAACTAGTTTCTAGTTGATTTGAAGTTCCTGTGCTAGTTGAGGCCATAGTGGCAGTAGCAGCGTTACCCACACTAGAGATACGTTTTTGTTCCAAATCTAAGGCTGAAGATTGGTCTGTTTCTTTTTGATAGAATGTCTCTTCTGTATCACGACTACGACGGGGTTGAACAACTACCCATTGATTAGTTGCTTCTGCTTCGGCAGGCAAAGCTTCTAGATAAGCTTGAACGTGCTGATCGGCAAAATAGTCTTTCAAAGAAGCTGACTTGTCAGATAAGTCGCGGAAATGTGGAAAGACTTCCTCCGTCAACCAATGTTCAGCATAGAGACACAAACCTGGTAGTAAATCTGGAGATTCTTGAGAATTTTCTTTAATAAAGGATAAAGGTTCGTGTTCCTGGCTTAGTTCTAAGGATCTACTAGCCTCTTCAGTTTGTCCTAAAAGTAATGAACAGACAGCTTTCTCTAGATTGACATCTTGACTCCTACCCAATTGTATCAGCATAAACTTAGCTTTACGAATTAAGGCTGGTTGTTTTTGGGCAAACCCTTGAGCTAAAAAAGTATAAACTGCTAAATATGTACCAACGGCAGAAGGACGATGAGCTTCAGACTCAAATAATTTCTTTTGTTCTGCCATGGTTAAATAGTGACGTAGCTGCTGAACAAACTTCAGAAAATCTTCAACCCCTAATCCAGATTGATCATTACCTTGACCATCAATTCCTCCTCTTTCATTCAACATATCTTGAAGAATTTCTAACCCACGGCGACGGTCTAATGCTTTTTCTTCTGGTAGTTCGACTAATTCCATTATTCTATAAGGACGTAGCTTATAGAGGTCAGCTTGTATCTCTCCTCTAATTTGGACAAATAGGTTTTCTCGTAGCAATAATCCCTGACCTGCTTCTAAAGCTGTTGCCGCACTTTCATATTGTCCTTGTTGCCATTGCTCTCTACCTAATTCTAAATTTGCTAAAGCAACCGTTAGGGCAATATCTGGTAGAACTAATACTGGATCTCCAAAACGCCCATCTTTGACAGCAATACTATTATTGATTAGGTAGGGACGAGTCAGCTTTAAGATCAACTCATATTCTCCTAATTCCTGTAAAATTAAGAGAGCACCCACAAACTGTCTATCTTCTATTTCTATACTGGGAGTGTTAGGGTCAAACTCATGGGTAACTGGATTTTCTCTACCGTGAGAGCTTATCCCTCTTGTTAAACGCCTAGGAGCTACTTTTGGAGGGATTTCTTCTGTTTGTTGAAGTTTTGTTTCTTTTTCTTCTTCTTGTTGTACTTTTTCCAGATTTATCTCAGAACCTGGACTTACTTGTTCTAATTCCGGACCGTAGGTTTTACTCAGAAAACTACCATCGTATGTTTGCCGTTGTTCTAGGTCAGACAGAATAGCATAAGCTTCGTCTACAAGTTGTTTGCGGGCAACTATTGTCGCCTCCGAATACTCTCTTCTCGGAAACTGCTGAGTGCGATCACGATGTGCCTGTCGTAACTGTTCGACAGTAGCCTGAATTGGTAAACCCAAAATTCGGTAATAATCTAATGGAATCCGCACAGTGCACTTCCTCAAAGGCGAGTTAATATAATTTACTATAATTAGCTTATTATGTTAGCCGATAATATCCGATATTGCTAACTAAATTTAGAAAGATTTTCGTCACTTTACCAATCTTTTCGACCACCTCTTAGCTAAAGCACGAGGAATAGTTGGAACAATAACCATTTTGAAAATATTCAAACAGAAATATTCACAATTCCTGATTATCTTTATCTGTTTTATCTGTAATAAAGATAAACTATAATAATATGTAGGTTCAAAAACTTAGACCCCAGAGCCACAATCTTACATAAGTTTTGATTGTAATGTTTAAGTACGCCCCGTAGTTTGGAGTCGGCTAGAATACATGAGTTTTTTATAGTATCTTCACTACTTTATTTTTAATTCTAGCATCTTAAATTACTTAAGGAGCCAAATCCTACCCCTATATTTAGGTTTTATCAAGTCTTAATCATATCATATAGCGCTATTGTTAAGACAAACATATTATTTTTTATCTCTTCTTTAAAGCAAAGGGTCTTTCAAACTTTATGGCACTTTATCGGTAAAAAGCTAGTTACATTTGTTTGCTCTAATACGCAATTCTCCTATAAACTACTAAATATAAATTCATTGGAGCCTTTTATTAAACCTTTAACTTGTAATATAAGATTTATTACTAATAATACTAACTTAGGATAGATAAAATGATCCAAGAACGTACATTACCTACTTTTGATACCAATAGTATAAAAATTTCTAAAGAAGAAGGATTAGTACTATACGAAGATATGGTTTTAGGGCGCTTGTTTGAAGATAAGTGTGCTGAAATGTATTATCGAGGTAAAATGTTTGGCTTTGTTCATCTTTATAATGGGCAAGAAGCCGTTTCTTCTGGTGTGATTAAAGCTATGCGCCAAGATGAAGATTTTGTTTGCAGTACTTATAGAGACCATGTTCACGCCTTAAGTGCTGGTGTACCTGCACGGGAAGTTATGGCTGAATTATTTGGTAAAGCTACAGGTTGTTCTAAAGGTCGTGGTGGGTCAATGCATATGTTCTCTGCTGAACATAATTTATTGGGAGGTTATGCTTTTGTTGCTGAAGGCATTCCTGTAGCTACTGGGGCAGCTTTTCAGAGTAAATATCGTCGGGAAACCATGGGGAATGAAGCTGCTGACCAAGTGACGGCCTGTTTCTTTGGAGATGGAGCTTGTAATAATGGCCAGTTTTTTGAATGCCTTAATATGGCCACTTTGTGGAAACTACCAATTATTTATGTAGTGGAGAATAATAAGTGGGCAATTGGTATGGCTCACGAACGGGCTACTTCTGAACCTGAGATTTATAAGAAAGCTCATGCCTTTGGTATGGTAGGTGTGGAGGTTGATGGTATGGATGTATTGGCAGTACATTCTGCAGCTCAAGAGGCTGTTGCCAGAGCTCGTGCTGGTGAAGGACCTACTTTAATTGAAGCTTTGACTTATCGATTCCGAGGACATTCTTTGGCTGACCCTGATGAATTACGGGATAAGGAAGAAAAGGAATATTGGTTTTCTCGTGACCCGATCGAGCAATTTACAGCTTATCTGACAGAACATAATTTGGCGGATGTTGCAGAGTTAAAAGCAATTGATCAAAAGATTGAAAATTTGATTGCTGAAGCAGTTGAGTTTGGTACAGGTAGTCCAGAACCTGGAGCGGATGAACTCTATCGCTACATTTTTGCTGAAGATTAATTAACTGAATTATTGACTTAGTTTATCCTCAAGCTATACTGTCAAATTTTAGTTGTCGGGTTTCTCATAAATTTTGCAAAAAAACACTTGATTTATATGTGGAAACCCGAAATATTTAGATCGATTCAAGGCTTTTTTATTGGTAATTTAAAATTAAATTTATAGCAACTTTATTGTAGTAAACAAGTAGTTATTTTTACAGTTTATTTCTTGAGATTAAAAGGGTTAGATGGACTAATATTACTGTTTCTACAGGAATACTTGATAATCATTCAGATATTTCATAATTCAGAAGTCAGGAAAAAAAATTATTTTGAATAAAACTTTTTTGAATAAAATTTTGGCGTTAAATTTATATCTGGTCATCATTTTTTTTAATTAATAAGCAACCATTAAATAAATCATAGGTGTATGCAAAAATAATATGAAACGGATTTCTATAAAAACAACCGGATATTTTTTTGAGGGATAGTAAATATACGAAAGGTCAATAGAGAGATAATAGTAGATTAATTAATATGTAAATTAGTAAGTAGTCATGGAAAATTACTTGCATATTTAATGAGCGAGTTAAATAAGTAGACAAAATCATTTTGAGATTTTTATATCTATGACTCAAGTATATAACTATGTTGTTCTTACCGAATAATTAAGGTTTAAAGCCTCTCCTTTTAAGGAGAAAAGTGGTCGAGGGATGGCGATGTCTCGGAGCCATATCCAATCGACCAAGAGAAAAGAAAAATTTTTCCTTTTAGTCAATCCTCTTCTTTCCAAGAAGAGGTAATTATTAATTATTAATTGTTGAACTACTCCCTACTAACAAATATTAAATGTAATTTGGCACAAGTACTTGTGATAATTATTTGATAAAAATCGACTAATTGAAAGTTAAACCTTGAATTTTAATAACCTTATTTACGCTAACTTAGTTAGAGTTTAATATGTGTTTTAACTAGCTATCAGCTATTAGATATCAGCCTAAAAGTTTGTGCATGTAATTAGGCATCAGTTTGGGAAGTATTCCGTTATCAAACGTTGTTTTAAGTCTTAAATATAAAATTTTATCCCTCGCAGATATTGTAAGTATTTAACCTTTATTTCTCTTTTTCCTTATGTGTTGCTGAATCAAGCTATGAAATATAAATTTGGCAAAATCTAAAATCCTTTTCAGTTAATAGTTAGGCGTTCTTGATAGCAATGTGGAGCATTATCCCCATTAAAGAAAAATCAGCAAAGCCCTTAATCCAATTCAATCAAACATCTAAAATCATTCGTCACTGTGCAACGTCCAATAGACAGATAGGGTGCGGATATAAACTGATAATGATCCTTAGACAGGGAAATGTTTTTCCCACTGTTCCCTGTTCCATGTTCCTATTCCTATTCCCTATTATAGGTGTGGAATCAGTGACATCTCCCACACTAAGCTGACGCTATAGCGTGAGATTCTCGTTTCGTAGCCCTGCCATTGCATCAGGCTCCACGAGCTTTAAGAACGGAATGCCCTGCCGCCCTATTTTTGATATTTGCAACCCCATTCAAGTCGCGGTCCATTACAATACCGCAATGCGGACAAGAATAAGTTCTTTCTAACCTTAAATAACCGGATGTCATTTTCGATCAATGTTAAATTTAACATATCGCTATCTTATTTAAACATTCAGCAGTAAAAAATAAGTAATAAACCCCAGAGGTATTGTAGGAAAAATTAAAGAAAAATTATTCATCAGGAAGCTAAACCCCGATTATTCATTCTTAACAGACGAACCAATTACAAACATAAACAAATAACAATGAAAAGAACCACAGACAAAGTATTTTGGCAACAACCTTTAACCTATCTATTAATACTGGCAGGAGCTGGAGGAGCATTGTTGGGCCAACGCATCATATTCCCACAGACAACTAGCTCTTCGGAAAATTCAACACAGATCGTTCAATCATCTTCTAATAATTATGGTATTCCTAACTCAGAAAACTCTAATTGGTTACCAGTTAGAGCACCTATTTCCAATGGTAACTTTATTGTAGATGCAGTCCAAAAAGTTGGTCCGGCAGTAGTTAGGATTAATGCTTCTCGAACATTCAGTCAACGACCTAATATGTTTGGTCGAGGAATACCAGAAGATTTCTATGGTTATGAACCTCCCTCACGTTCTGGACCAGTTGAGCGAGGTACTGGTTCTGGTTTTATCATTAGTTCTGATGGTAATATCCTCACTAATGCTCATGTTGTAGAAGGTTCAACGACTGTGGAAGTTGTCCTTAAAGATGGCCGTCGTTTACAAGGTAGAGTTTTGGGCACAGACTCTATAACTGATGTAGCTGTGATTAAAATTGATGCTAATAACCTTCCTAGCGTAACTGTGGGAGATTCAAATAACCTGCAACCTGGAGAATGGGCGATCGCTATTGGCAACCCTCTAGGTCTAGATAATTCTGTAACAGTTGGTATTATTAGTGCTACGGGTCGTTCTAGTAGTGATGTGGGTGTCCCAGATAAGCGAGTAGGATTTATTCAGACAGATGCTGCGATTAATCCTGGTAATTCTGGTGGCCCTCTACTTAATCAAAATGGTGAGGTGGTTGGCATTAATACAGCTATTATTGATGGCGCTCAAGGCTTAGGATTTGCAATTCCTATTAATAATGCTCAACAAATTGCTCAACAATTAATTAAGGGGGGTAAAGCAGAACACGCTTATTTGGGTATTGCGATGCAAACTCTGACACCGGAACTTAGGCAAGAACTCAACCGAAACTTAAATACAAATATTCAGTTATTCAACGACCAAGGGGTATTAATTATGCAAGTTGTACCTGGATCTCCTGCGGATAAAAGTGGTTTACAACCAGGAGATATAATTCAAAGAATTGACAATCAAACTATTACTGAATCTGAAAATGTACAACAAATTGTTCAGAATAAAACGGTGGGTAGTTTGTTGGAATTGGAAGTTAATCGTAATGGTCAGAACTTAAGTTTTCAGTTGCGTACTGGTAACTTACCATCTCGATTAAGAGGATAGTTTAGAGGTTATTTGGGCTTTGTTGCGGTAGTTGTACATTTTAATAGACATCTCCAGAAACTAAATTTTAGTCTAGTAATTGCAAAGGTTTGAGATTGATTTTCCTAGATGTCTAATGTTAGTAGTCCATTGTAATTATTTTGGTAATAGGGCAAGGCAGTGGGAGCATTTTGCTCCCGTTCTAGGAATTGCTAGTTGTCACCCATCTACTAAGTAGAACATGGTAAATTTTGGGCGCTATGTATCAAATTGTAAATTAGCTCAAAAGTTTATATTCAATGGCTTTAGGGGTTTTTGGATTAAATACGCAACGTCTTTATTTTTAGCTTGCTCGACTTAATTATTTGGTAATCTTTACTCACCCAAAAGAAAATTGACACCAGAAATATTTTTGTGAAATGAAAGGAACAAACTTTTGGTAAAGGAGATTTTCGGGGTTTAGCTGCCCCAGAAGCAGCTAATAATGCAGCGGCGGGGGGAGCTTTTGTCCCCATACTGACTTTAGGAATTCCAGGTAGTGGTACTACTGCTATTTTACCGAAAAATTGTGGGTATGCGCCTCCCCTTTTAAGGGGATAATAAGCGGTCGAGGGATGGCGAGGAAACCTGCGCCATATCCAATCGACTCCTGTGAAAAAAAATTTTCATGAATTTGTCAATCCTCTTCAATTCATGGAGAGGTAATTATTCATTATTCATTATTCATTATTAATTGTTGAATGGGTGCATTATTATTCTATAATATTCAGCCCAGTCCAATGTTATTTACCCAACAGCCGGAAATTGCTGGAGGACTAATTGTTTCAATGTATATAGGGAACTTAATGTTGTCGTTCCTAAATCTTTATTTGGTAGGTTTGTTTGCTCGTATTTTGCTCTTGCCTAATTGACTGCTATTCCAGGTACTAGCAGTAATGGCATTTATTCAGGTTTTCTCTATCCACGGTAGTATTCTGTCTATTTTGTTAATGTTAGCCATCGGAGTCTTTGGTTATTTATTGCGCAAATTACAATATTCTTTGACACCTTTTCTCTTAAGTTTTGTCCTAGGTGAATTAATGGAAGAAAATTTGCGTCGGGCACTTGCTATTAGTGGTGGCTAAATCAGCATTATATTTCAGAATCAAATTTATCAAAGTCTTTGGATGCTTACTTTTAGTATGGTAATACTATTGTCAATTGTGAGACTTCTTCTTAAGCGAAGGAAATTATTTTCGGAGACTTCCAAGTAATAAGAGTAATTGCTTAAACAGTAATAATTCAGGTATTAGCTCGTCAGCTTTTCCTACGGAATACTACACAAAAAGCTTTTCGGTTGGTCATTTCAGTTATCAGTTATCAGTTATCAGTTATCAGTGAACCTCCGACTAAAGTCGGAGGCTTGAAATACTGAGTTAAATATTTTTTCATCCCCTTAAAAGGGGAGGCACATACCCTCATTTTTTGGTAAAAAAGCACCAAGTAATTAATCAGGAAGATTAGCTAATTTGCTTTGAAAGTAACTTTTAATTTTCGCTCAATTTTTCAACTCTGATTCTTCCTTCAAAGGTAATTTTTTGGTAGTCCTGCATAGTAATGGTAAATGTGGATGAACGACGCCTAGGAAGGGAGCAAGATGCTTCCATTTCCCTTCCCATTGACCAAAATAATTACAATAGACCATCATTACAATGCCCCACTACCAACTTTTTAATACCTGACGGCTGAATACTTACCTCAAACAGAAAAAGTGGCCTTTGAATTTATTTACCATTTTAACCCTATACCTATAGAAGCTTATATAATAAACATAGACTTGAATAAATTTTAAAACTATAACGTCTCAGATAAGTAGTTTGAAATACTCATAAATCTGTAAGTTGTGAAAAAGTAGGGAGTAGAGGAATCAATAAAAAATATTTATTCCCTTTTTTTTTGATGAAAATTAGTAGAGGAAAAAATTATGGAAGTATTACAAGTAGCTCAGTTAGGCAATGAAATATTACGACGTCAAGCTCAACCTGTTAATAATATTTGGGATAAAAATTTACAGCAAATAATTGATAATTTAATTGCCACAGTAATTGAAACAAATGGTGTGGGAATTGCTGCTCCACAAGTTTCAATTAGCGATCGCTTATTCATTGTTGCATCTCGACCCAATCTCAGATATCCAAATGCACCCAAAATGGAGCCAACAGCTATGATTAACCCTAGATTAATATCTCATTCAGAAGATAGAGTTAAGGGGTGGGAAGGTTGTTTAAGTGTGCCAGGAATTAGGGGTTTAGTACCAAGATATAGAGTCATAAATGTAGAATACACTAATCGAGAGGGAAAACTGCAAAGACAAGAATTAACGGATTTTGTTGCTAGAATTTTTCAACATGAATACGATCATCTAGAAGGTCTAGTATTTTTAGATCGTGTGGAAAGTACTACAGATTTAATGACAGAAGATGAATATCAGAGAAAAATCATTCAATCAAGGAATTAGGAGGTAGGAATTAAGGGGAGATTGGTGGAGTTTTCAGCAAAATATTTATAAGCGAAAAGAAGGAAAATAAATCATTATTTATATGGAATAAACTGTCAAGACCTAACCTATAATAAGAATGACAAAATTTCTATAGCAATCAGAAATCATATCTGATAATTTGACTATTCCTTAACTATCTAGTATTGAGCGCTTTTTCTTTTGATAGGATACAGTTTTTTTCTTTCTTCCCTATTCTCTGTTCTCTGTTCCTTAAAAATCTATAATTGATCACAATTAAAATAAGATTTATATCTATAATCATAGTTGAAAATAAATTATCATTGGTTCAATGTGCAATCCCAATTTTCCTTGATGGTCAAACCAATTTTTCCCTTTATAGCAGGCTTTTACTAGAAAAAATCAATGTAGGAATACTTCTTGAAAATGGTATAATTTATTCTAGGATTTGCTGAAAAAAATGTGAACGATAACTCTTAAAAAATTGACTAAGTGAAACTTGAGGTATTTCATAATCGCAAAACCAAGAAAATTTTTGAAGATCAAACAGTCCAGTAATAGGGTTGAACTAACGATAAAACTTTTCTCTGGTCCCGATCCTAATCAGAGAAATTTTTTGGCAGATACTATTTAGGTTTTCATGTCATTACCAAATAGTAAAGGTTGGTTTGAATCAGACTTTTGTCATAATTAGACATCTTAATTAAAATTTGGTTGTAATCGTTTTCCGTAATCATAGTTGTGCTAGTTGTAGTTAAAAATAGTAAATAAATCGAGGAAATATTTATGAGTATTAATCTTAGTAAAGGTGAAAGAGTTAGTCTGTCTAAAGAAGCACCTGGAATGAAAAAAGCTGCTGCAGGTTTAGGATGGGATGTAAATGTCTCAGATACAGGTTCAGATTTTGACCTTGATGTTTCTGTGTTTATGTTAGGAGCAAGTGGCAAAATTCCTCAAGAGAAATATTTTGTTTTTTATAATAACCTTAAATCTGCTGATGGTTCAGTAGAGTCTATGGGAGATAGTCGGACAGGAAAAGGAGAGGGAGATGATGAGACTGTAACTGTAGATTTATCAATGGTTGATTCGACAATTGAAGAAATTATTTTTGTTGTCACTATATATGAAGCAGACAAAAGAAGACAAAACTTCGGGCAAGTAAGAAATTCTTATATCAGAATTTATGATGGGGACACTCAAGAAGAGATAACTAAGTATGAACTAGAAGAAGATTTTTCTAGGGAAACAGCTATAGAGTTTGGGAAATTGTATAAAAAAAATGGTGAATGGAAATTTCAAGCAGTGGGAGAAGGTTATAACTCTGGTTTAGAAAGTTTTGTACAGAAATATACTTAATTGATTAAGTAACAAACTGTTTAAAAATTAACAATTACCTCTCCTTTCCTTAAAATGAAAAGGATTGATTAAAAAGATTTTTTCTTTTTTTCTCCTTGATAAGGAGAGGCTTTAAAACTGAATTATTCAGTAACAGTAAATGTTGAATTAGTATTTTGGATAAGAGAGTAATTTTGATGTAATCTCAAATATCCAATCTGTAATGAGTCAAAAAATATTCCGCTCCAATAGAAGTCGGTAAAATATGCTCAAAAAATTGAGAGGCAAATCAATAAATATTTCTCTAAGTTAACTCAAAAAATCATCAAATTAAAGACAGATACTAGGAGTCAGCAGTGAGAATAAATAAATGATATATCTTAAGCTTCTGTCACAGAGTTTAGAGCAACTAAATTAATTTATGAATCAAGGTCAGAATATCTTTTTACTATTTTACTATTTGATAATCCTAACGGCTATAAGACACAAACTAACATAAAAAAGGTGTCTTGCTCAAGGATTTAAATTGATTTATTTTGCCTTCCTAATTTTCATGTTATTTTCTCAACTGTACATCCATAAATTATTCCGATACTGAAAAATATCAATTATCACCTTAAAAAATTTTTGAAACTGTTTAGTCATAAAAGAGGGCAATAAATGTCTGTTAAACTTAGCAAAGGTCACAGAATTAATCTTTCTAAAGATGCACCAGGTCTAGCAAAAGTAGGTATTGGTTTAGGTTGGGATGTTAATCCTACTGATACAGGTGTAGAATTTGACTTAGATGCTTCTGTATTTATGTTAGGAGATAATGGTAAAATCCCTGAAGATGAATACTTTATTTTCTACAATAATTTAAAATCACCAGATAGTGCAGTAAAGCATTGGGGAGATAATAGAACTGGCGAAGGAGAAGGAGATGATGAAACAATAGAAGTAGATTTAACTAATGTTAATTTTAGTATTCAAGAACTACTTTTTGTTGTGACTATCCATGATGCAGAAAAAAGAAGACAAAACTTTGGGCAAGTTAAAAATTCGTTTATTAGAGTTTACAATTTGGAGACTCAAGAAGAAATAACTAAGTATGAATTAGAAGAAGACTTTTCGAGAGAAACTGCAATAGAATTTGGTCGTCTCTATAAAAAAAATGATGAATGGAGATTTCAAGCTGTGGGAACAGGATATAACGCAGGTTTACAAACTTTTGTAGAGAAATATGTTTACTAATAACTATAAATAGTACTTTCAATTTTGGTTTTGCTATAGGTAAAACCCAAAACTTGGAAAATTAAAGTTTAAATATTGGTAGTGGTAAACAAGTAATAATTTTTCTCGTCTACCTTCTGATAATTAAAGGGATTTAGCAACTAATATCTTTACATATTTAGGTAGTTATAAATATTTTGTTGTTAGGTGAAAAATAAAAAATAGTGGTTATTAAACTAGAAAAAACTGGAGAATTTCATAATATAAACTTAGGCAAATATGACAGTATTAACCCTGTTATAGTTCATGTTAATTTGAATTGGGAAGCTATTACAAATAATCAAAGTGGTTGGATAGGAGAAATCTATGGTATTGATTGAACTTGGGACAAATTACCTAATGATGTCAGCTGTTATTACCTCAGCTCCAATTAAAAGAAAGCGGTCGATCTTCGGAGCTTCCCGTAGGGTGGGATTACGTTAGCGTTTGCGATAGCATTCCGCTAGGAAAGCGGCTCTGTCAATCTTCGGGTCTCCTCGCCATATCCAATCGACCAAAAGAGAGGATGGATTTCGGTTTCTTTCCTACTCAGAGTTTTTTCCACTAGAAGTCTCCCCCTACCCCCTCTACCATTACTATGCACCACTAGATTATTTTTTTTGTTTCATATATGAAGCTGCTGAAGATTTTAAGTCAGTACGCGGAAGAATGTTCTTGAAAATCAGTAATGATAAAGAAGTCTATCTAGAATTGAATAATCCAAACAATAATTGTAGTTTTTGTGTAGCAGCTTAAACAATTTAATTTAACTATATTATAGTGTTTGAGATACAATAAATCCTCAAATCCAGATAGCAAAATAAACACTAGAAAGCTGACTTTTGACGGTTCATTGCTATAACCGAAAAACCAGATTAACTAAATTGAAAAATTTTAATACTTTATAAAGGGTACTAAATACATGACTATTAAACTCGAAAAAGGACAAAAAATTGTACTTAATAAAAGTGAATACGATCTATCACGACTGACAATGGGTCTAGGATGGGATGTTGCTAAATCTGCAAGTGGTTTAGCTGGTTTATTCGGTAATAGATCGGATTTTGACCTTGATGGTTATGCCATTTTATTAGAAGAAAATGATCAACTCAAAAACTATAAAGAAGATGTAATTTATTATGGTCATTTAGAATCTAAAGATAAGACAGTAATTCATTCAGGAGATAATCTGACTGGAGAAGGAGATGGAGATGACGAACAAATAATTTTGAAACTTAATTCTATTCCTGAAAAATACCAAAAAATCATCCTAGCGGTAAGCATTTATCAAGCTAAAGAAAGGAAGCAACAATTTGGGATGGTAGAAAATGCTTTTGTTAGAGCTGTTGATCATAAAGGAATTGAAATAGCAAAATATACATTATCTGGTAATGGTACTTATCAGGGCAAAATATCAATGTTAATGGGAGCTATTTATCGAGATAACACAGTGTGGAAATTTACTGCTTTGGGCGATCCTTTAGATAGTGATATGAATGGTGTAGTAGGTTCATTTCTGAAATAAGTTTAGTCATATAGCAGAAGGAGGAAGGAAAAATCTTGCGTTGTCTGAGTTTTAAGCTTTTGATCTGTCCTAACCTTTGCTTCGACTGCTATACTTACTCAATTTGACAATAAACTGTAAGCATTCAGCTATTAGCTGTCAGCTATCAGCAATAAGACCCCGCTTTTTTCAACAATTAATAATGAATAATGAATAATGAATAATTACCTCTCCATGAATTGAAGAGGATTGACAAATTCATGAAAAATTTTCTTCACAGGAGTCGATGGTCGGACAGCTCCGATACCTCGCCATCCCATCCTAGGTCATGCTGCGCAAACGACCGCTTATTATCCCCTATCCAAGGGGAGGCGCATACCCACAATTTTTCGGTAATAATTTAATTCTCGCTCAATTAGACTCTGCTCTTACAGAGGTTTTCATTTCGGTAGAACATAGTAGGGGGGAATGGCCATAAATCCCCTACAGGGTTTTGGTGATGACAATGTGGTTCATCAATCAGCAAAAGCACTGTAAGGAATGGATTTTAAATAAAGCTTTTATTTCAACAATTAATAATGAATAATGAATAATGAATAATTACCTCTCCATGAATTGAAGAGGATTGACAAATTCATGAAAATTTTTCTTTACAGGAGTCGATGGTCGGACAGCTCCGAGACCTCGCCATCCCATCCTAGGTCATGCTGCGCAAACGACCGCTTATTATCCCCTATCCAAGGGGAGGCGCATACCCACAATTTTTCGGTAAAACGAAAAGCAATAGCTGATGGCTGATTGCTGCCAGCTGAATGCTTACAATAAACTATTATAAAATTAAAAAAACCAGTATTTGTTAGAAGCTAAAATACTGGTTTTTTTCAATAGGATTTTAATATTCATCGGATTTCCGTAAATTATACTAAATCTGGTTATCAAAAATAAACATCTCCAGAAAAGAGGCAACAGGCAGCAGCGGTGCGACCCCGCGTCGGTGTCAGACACACCTGGTAGCGCACCAAGAGAGGCAACAGGCAACAGGGAGAAATAATTGATAATTTATGGATAAGAATTGATTTTATTTTTGATTTTTACTAGATGTCTAATACTTTATAGGATGTAATTATACCAAATTTAAAAAGCGTTTCGGTCCGGAATGCTCCGCAAACAGCGAGAGAGCGTTTAGCATTCAGCTTTTAAGAAGGGGATTTCAACCCCTCCTAAAATTAAACGACAAGCTAGAAGTCGGGGATTTCAAACCAAGCTTTTAGACGTCTTTTTTATGTGGACTATTCGCGCTGACTGCTAGTAGCTGATAACTGACAGCTAGTTAATGTATTTTGCTACATCTTCTTGGAAGTAGGGAGTAGGTCATTTCAGTTATCAGTTATCAGTTATCAGTTATCAGTGAACCTCCGACTGAAGTCGGAGGCTTGAAATACTGAACTAAATATTTTTTTCATCCCCTTAAAAGGGGAGGCACATACCCTCATTTTTTGGTAAATAACGAATAAGATATCTTTACTTCATATAAATAATTCTAAAAAAATCACTGAACCTGACTTATTACTTAATAACTGAAGTGTTCAATAACTATCACATTATTTTTAGGGATTGGTATTAAATACTCTCCCTATCTCTCTATCTCCCTATCTCCCTATCTCCCTATCTCCCCATCTACCCTACACCGATAAAAGGATACTAATTTAATATTATTTATGAGACTAGGGAATAGAGGACAGAGAATAGAATAGGGGTTTGTAATATAAAATCTAAATCTTTTGAACTGCATATCTGAAAAATTTTCAGATATATAGTCATTTAACTTTAGATTGAGACAAAGCTTTCTTGCTATGAGGGAGTTTCAGAGGAAAAAACGTTTCATTTTTAAGTTAAACTACTATATATTTTAATTAAATAATATTGAGTGGCAAATTAATTTTGGTAAAACTGCATCAAGTTTTAGCGATGGTATTGAAAATATGTTGTGTATTTTTACCAATTATACCAGTTTGAAAAAAGAATGCTTAAAAAGTGCATCTCGATCAGATATGCTTAACAATAGCTTATCCAGTTAATTTTAGATGCTTATCTCTATTGTTTTCCCTTTATTTTCAATATTTATCCCTTCTTCCTTCTTGCTTATTCCTTATTTATTACTTATAATTTTTGTAAAAAACGTTGATCAAATTGGTATTATAGAGCTTCATATTTTACGGAAGTACGCTGTATTTTCTCTATGTTCCTAATTCCAATTTTCTGCTCAAATCGAAATTAAGATGAGGTCAAAAAAAATTGTTTAATCTTTTTGCTCTATTCCATATTCCTTCTCGCAAATATTTTCGATTTAATTTGACTTATATCAAGTCCAGTAACATCATTGTAAGGAAGAAGAAAGAAGGAATAAGGCTTAAAAGCCTGAAAAAAACTTAAATTTCCTGTAGATATTTACCCTTGGGTTTACACAAATGATAAAGTGCGGACATGATATTACTTATTTATCTATATATTTACTATAGACATCCTCAATAGGTTATAAAAAATCAAGGTATATAGAGGAAATTTCGACTAAGTTTTAGACTTACTTTCTCAAATTAATATTTTTTCAAAGACTATTTAGAGTCTTTATATATACAAGATTTGTAAAACTTACTTAATATCAATAAAAAGTCTGAAACTCTTACCCCAGTTAAACTATTCCCTAATTCCCAGATATTTTCTGCATAACTATGTCGAGGACTGCTATATATTTAATTAATCATACTTTTTAGGAGGTACAGTAAATGCCTTATTTCATCTATGCTCCAGATACTGGCAATGAAAAAGTATATGAATTACCCACAGGTGAAATTACTATTGGTAGAGAAAGAGATAATATTATTGCTATTACTCACGAAACAAGTGTTTCCCGTCATCATGCACAAGTTGTAATTTCTCAAGATAGCGTTAATATTGTCGATCAAAATAGTAGTAATGGTACTTTTGTTAATGGAATTAAAATTGATAGTTGCATACTCAAAGAAGGAGATTTAATTCATTGTGGAAATGCAATTTTTAAATTTGTTACTAATTCTAGTCAAGCACAAGATATAGGTCCAACAAATATTGTTAAGCAATACTCACAAGAGTTTATTCCCACTGAGTTAAACGAATTATTAGACCAGCAACAAGATGATTCATTATCAGTGCTTAAACTGAAGGAAAAAGATAGTAATCTCCAAGGAGTAAACAAATTAAAAATTTTGTTGGAAGTAAGCAAACAGCTTTCTTCTCCCACTGAACTAGAAATATTGCTAGAAAAAATTCTTGAACTTCTATTTCAGATCATCAAAGTAGACCGAGCCGTCATTCTTTTAGTGAATGAAACAACTGGAGAACTTGAACAAAAAGCAGTAAAAGGAAAAGAAGGCATTACGACTAAAGGTCGATTTTATAGCAAAAATATTACTAATTTTGCTCTCGAAAAAGGTACAACTTTTTTGACCACAAATGCTTGTCTCGATCAGCGCTTCGATAATCCAGAATCAATTGTTTCTCAATCAATTCATGGAGCAGTTTGTATACCCCTCAAACCTAGAGATAAAATTATCGGAGTATTATATGCCGATAATTTATCATTATCAAATGTTTATTCTGATGAAGATGTCGAATTTCTGACAGGTTTAGCTAATCAAGCAGCGATCGCTATAGAGAATACTCAACTTTATAATAAGATACAAGTAGAAGCAATTATCCGAAATAAATTAGAGCGCTTCTTTCCCATAACTGTAGCTAGAAAACTTAAAGAAACAGAAAAATTAGAAATAATTGATACAGAAGTAACTGCTTTATTTTCTGATATTAGTGGCTTTACAAAAATGTCTTCAACAATGGAGCCACGCCAAATAATATCTATGCTGAATGAATATTTTAAAATTATGGTAGAAGATATTGTTTTTAGGTATGAAGGAACTCTAGAAAAATATATTGGAGATGCTTTATTTGCTATTTGGGGTGCTCCTTATCAAACTGCTAATGATGTAGAAAAAGCGATAAAAGCAGCAATTGATATGCAGTGGGCTGTTCGTAGTTTAAATAAGCAGAGAGAAAAACGTCATCAAGAACCAATTGCTATTCATATAGGAATTAATTCTGGTAAAGTAGCAGCTGGAAATATTGGTTCAGAAAAATTAATTCAATACGCAACTATTGGCGATACTACTAATGTTACTAGCCGAATATGTAGTGAAGCAAAATCTGACGAAATTATGATTAGTCAAACTACTAAAGAAAAACTTACAGAACATAATTTTCCCTTAGAAAAAATTCCACCAGTTATGGTTAAAGGAAAGGAAAAACCCATACAACTATATCGTTTACTTTGGCAACAAGTACCATCAGAACTTGGTTAAAAATAATTACTAAATCAGTTTTATTTTTGAGAATTAAATTTTTAATATCTCTGAAATATTTATGAATATTCTCAATAGTTATTGTAAAAATGAATAGTATAGTATTAATGTAGATAAAGCTTTAAGTATCAAGAAATATTGGCCTTTGTTCATCAGCAAAAAGTTATTCACAGAGATATTAAACCTGCGAACCTAATCAAGCGTAAAAAATACAATAAAATGCTTCTAATTGATTTTGGGGCTGTTAAAGAAGTAACTCAGCAAGGGACAAAAGTTACAGGGGAAGAAACTAGCTTTACGGTTGCCGTTGGATATCCTGGATATATGCCCAACGAACAACAAGCTTTTAAGCCTCGTTATAGTAGTGATGTCTATGGAGTAGGGATAGTTTATTTGCAGGCCTTAACAGGTTTGCCTCCCAATCAGCTACCTCAAGATGAGAGTGGTGAATTTAATTTTCCTTTCATTGCAAGGTAAAACTACATATTGATGTAACCAAGAGTTAACTAAGAATATTGCTAATACCAATTTAAAAAAACAATTGCTCCAACTGGTTTAGCAGCGATCGCTATGAATAAATCACAATATACTCCCATTTGTCCCATGCAAGGATTTGCTAATCTATCCTCTTTAATAGCGGGACTTTAGTGAAAAAATAGTAAAAAAAAGGGTATATATTATACCCGATATGTATTTTACATTAATTACTGGCCTGGGGAAAGTTTGATGAAAGAAACAACTTCAGTGGCCATACCTCCTTGTTTCCATCGATGGTGCGTTCGCGGTAGCGTTGCGTAAGCAAATCGCTTTAACAATGTATTTAAAACAAAAGCCCAAAAAACAGGGTTTAGAGAATATATAGGAGGATTACTCTTGACAAAGCGATCGAAAAAACTTGTCTCAAATTGCCAACAACACTGTAGGTCTGTCATACCAGAAATTACGGCATTTTCTAGTTCGAGCAAATTGGTCTGTAGATGCTGTGAATGAACGTCGTCTTCCAGTGATGTGGGAATGTCGCCAAACAAAACCTTCTCGTTCATTTGCTTTAATTATAGAGGATTCAGGCCACAAAAAAAGCGCACCGCCTGCGCTGAGGTTTCCGAGGGCGTAAAGACGGAGCAAGAAGTGGTAATTTAACTGCAGGAGTAGGGCGACAATATATAGGAGAAATAGGAAAAACAGATAATGGTGTAGTCGTGGTTACAACTCATCTTGATGATGGAGTTAAAAGTCTGCCTTTAGATATAGCTTTGTATCAGAAAGCTGATTCTTTTCTCAAAGGAAAAAAAGACTCAGAATTTGTCAAGAAACCAGACTTAGCAATGTCTCTAGTAGATCAATGTTTGTCCAGAGGACACTAACCAGAAATTGTGTTAATTGATGGGGGGTATGTTCATTAATTGATAATGGATCATGGATAATTGATAATTACCTCGGGTTTTAACCGCTACGGAATTGAATATCAGGAGATATTATTTCTTTTCTTGGTCGATGGTAGCACAGCTCCGAGACCCGCTCTTATCAGAGCCGCTCCGAATTGCGCCATCCCATCCTACGGAATGCTGCGAAGATCGACCGCTGTCTTGGTCGATTGGATATGGCGAGGGGACCTCGTCATCCCTCGACCGCTTTTTTCCCCTATCCAAGGGGAGGCTTCAAGGCGCGAATTATTTAATTATTAATTATTAATTATTAATTATTCTGTAACAATACATCATTCTTAAATCAACTAGAGAAAAGAAGTGTAACTGATATAGGAGGATTAGCTAAAAACCGTTTGCGTAGCATTCCGTAGGAAAAAGTAATCATCAAAAAACAGGATGACATTAAAGAGGAAATTAGATTATACAAGCTGGCAGAAAGTATCCCTCAAAAAGCTTTCAACTTAGTTCAACTAAGCACAAAAAATGAATCACGAAGTTTGGGTAGCTACATTAGAAGTACAAATATCTAGGATGTCAGGTCAAAAAACTATAGCTATCGTGATGAATGCTAAAAGTTTTTCTGATGCCACTGATATTAACTATTATATAACTAATAGAGAAGACAAATATGTAACTCCTGAGTAGATATATTCTACTTATTCTCAAAGAAATTGGATGGAAGTTTTCGTGATTAGAAGCGCTGATGATGGTTAGGACTAAGAGAAGATCAAGTCAGAGATAAAATCAGCCTTAAAAGGGATTTTATTTTAGTCTGATCGTGCTTATACATTTATTATCTGGCATCAGTTAACTGGAGGTATAAGAAGGCGTTGGGCTAACAAACCATTAAATAGCTTTACTGATACTTTAGAAGCCCGATCGTACAGCAATATCTTATGGTTTTGTTGAGTGGTTAGATGAAAACATCGACGTATTTACCGCTCATAAAGAGAGTTTGGGGTTTGTTTGGGCTTGAAATTTGCTAAAGTCCCGATAGTAGTTAGATATGATAGTAAAATCAAAGATATTAAAGACCTGGCAAATCAAGTTATTACTTTAGGACAACCAGGCTCTGCTACAAGATATTATATTCCTTTATAGGATATTTATGGCTTGACTTTTACAGAAGTGCGCTTTGCTCCGACACCGAAAACAATTTTAGAATGCTCATCTCAAAATTAGATAGCAGGTGGTACTTGATATGAAGAATAATTTCAAAAATATAGAAATTAATTTAGCCAAAATGATTTTAAAATTATTCACAAAAGCAGATTAATTCCCCCAAGTTTGGTTTTATTAGAATCCCAAATAAACTGTAATTTAGAGCAACAAATTATTGATGTAATGAAGAAAGCACCACCAAGTATTATTGGAAATGCTAATTATATTCCTCATGCTAAAATTCCAGACTATACACAGTTTATTAAGTTTGTTGAAAAAGTTAGACTTTTAGAAAAGAACATTAAACAAAAACCTGCTGTGTTAGTGATGGAAAAAGAAACAAACTGAATATTGAGTAAATTTTTCCCTTGCATACCGATTTGAACTTTTGACTTTTTTTTTGGGTCTTTTGGTTTTATGAAGGATTATTGCTTTGTTTATGAGAAATGAGACTCAGGTAATGGCCATCAATTATTCTGTAAAATGATTTAATATGTGACCATAAGTATCAATGTACAGGCCATTCTTAGAACATTTAGAAAAAGAGCTATTCAGTAGATTTGACTTAAGCAGTAGACCAATTCCTGCTGGTTTAGAAGCAAACGTTAGTAATCGAGGGAAGAATCAAGCCACTATCCAAAGTTGGTGTTATGAGTGTCCTCAGCTAAGAAAAATACGTTATACCTATATTGATGCAGGAGCTTCAGCTCAGGTATTTAATAGTGTGATTTATCCCAGTTACTACTATGACATACCACTTTTAGGAATTGACTTATTATCTTTTGGTAAAAGTAAAATCTTAATAGTATTAGATTTTCAACCTTTATTTCAAGAAGAATCTTATTTAGAAAAATATATAGAACCAATGCGATCGCTGCGCGAAAAATATAATGACTTGGCTCAAAAATTAGAAATGAAATTTTATGATGCCAACCAATATTTTTCCAAGTATTTACTGTTTGCTAAAACAGATGCAGAGACAGTGAAAACTACATTTTTCAAAGCTTATGAAGAATACATTAACTTGTATTGGGAAATGTTAGATAAAGCAGAAATTCTTGATCGAACAGAAGATATTCAAAAGATAATTAAAGCCCAAAAAGATTACGATCAATATAGTGCAGACCGCGACCCAGCGTCAGGATTATTTAGTAGTTATTTTGGCCATGAGTGGTCAGAAAAATTTCTCTACGAATTCTTGTTTGAAGATGCTGTACCATTAGCTGTTCCTAATGCAACCCGATAATTCCAATAATTTTTTAACTATTCAGTTAAAATTTGATACTCACTTGCACCCTTATAAGATATACAGTGGGGGTAAATACAGAAAGCACTTCTCTAAAGTTCATCAAACTTACTCATAACTATAGTTATCAAATTAAAATGGGTAAGTTTGCTCAGTTGTCTATCCATTGAGTCGTTATCAGCTACAATTAAGGGATGAAGCTAGTTAAACGTCATGTGATCAGCAAATCACATTATTTGTGGTCAGAAATTGACCACTATGCTTTTTTGTCTAAAAATCTGTTTAATTTAGGTAACTATTACTATCGTCAATATTTCTTTTCCTATCAAAAGAAATTAAATTTTAATGAACTTAATCAAAAGGTGTCTAACAGTGACGATTATCAAGTTTTACCTACCAAGGTAAGTAAGCAAATTATTAGGAGATTAGATAAAAGTTGGAGTAGTTATTTTTCATATTTAAGAGAGTGGAAAAAACAGCAAAATAAATTTTTAGGAAAACCAAAAATTCCCAAATATAAACATAAGACAAAAAGCCGAAATATTCTGCCCTATCCAGATGAATCAATTTCTAAAAAAAACTTAAAAAAAGGAATTTGTCATCTGTCGATGAGTGAAATAAAAATCCCCACTTCACAGACAGAAATAATAGAGGCAAGAATTATGCCAAAAAGTAGCTGTTATATAATAAAATAGTCTATGAAAAATCGGAGAAAACAACAGAAAATAGACAAATAGTAGGAGTGGATTTAGGAGTAAATAATTTAATGGCTGTAACGAAAAATCAAACATTAATATTACCTCTTTTGATTAAAGGCAGACCATTAAAAGCCATTAACACCTTGTTATAATAAACAACGCTCTTATTTACAATCTTAATTACAAATAAACCACAATAAAAGTAATTATCATCGGTAAAAAAATTAACTCACAAACGAAATTGCCTAAGAGTAGAAAACTATCTCCATACAGCAAGTAAAAAAGTAATAGATTGGTGTCTCAACAATTAATTATTACCTCTCCTTGAAAAGAAGAGGATTGACTAATAATGAAAATTTTTTCTTCTCTTGGTCGATTGGATATGGCGCAGGTTTCGGAGCCATCCCTAGACCACTGTTTATCCTTTAAAAGAGAGGTTTTAAACCTTAATTATTCGGTAAACCATGAAATAGGAATTTTAATCATTGGGCAGAATCAGAATTGGAAACAAGAAATTAAAGTTAGGGAAAAAGAATAATCAACAATTTGTGAATATCCCTTACTATAGGTTAATAGAGATGTTAAGATATAAAGCCCAACTAAGAGGAATAAAAGTAATAATTACAGAAGAATCTTATACATCTCAATCAAGCTGCTTAGATGGGGATAATTTACCAAAATATGGAGTTAAAAAACCGAAATTTAGTGGAAAAATAGTAACAAGAGGGTTGTATAAAACCAGGGAAAATCAATTATTAAATGCAGATGTAAATGCGTCATTGAATATAATTAAAAAAGTAATTCCTGATGTCTTAGACTAAGGCATAAAGGGTTTGCCGTTTAACCCTGTGGTGGTTGAACCACTTGCGTTCAACTAAGCTTTCAGATTTTTGAGTAAGTTTGAGTAAGTTTGAGTTGAGCGGTGTGAGCTAAGTTTTTGTAGATAAATTGCTGAAATACTAAGGCAGTCAACAACCCAGGGCTAATTCGCGTCGAATATAGCGTGGACTTGAAAAAGCTCTATTTGACCAGACTACAGAAGTTAACTATCCTACGTTTTGATCGTGACACCAACTGAAAATATAGTGAATTTATATCAACCTTTTCTAGACTATGCTCTAAATGAGCTCAAGCAAGAACTAGAACTAAAACCTTACCCTATACCCTCTGGATTTGAGCATAAAGTTGCTATAACTGGCAAGGGCAAAAAGGAACAAGAAGTAGACACAACCAGTTATGCCTATTGTAGTCCCAAGCTCCGACAAATTAGAGCAGCTCATGTTCAAGGTGGCGCTGCCCTGCAAGTGTTAAATTTTGTAATATTTCCCCACCTTAATTATGATTTGCCATTTTTTGGGGCAGACCTAGTTACCCTACCAGGTGGACATCTAATTGCTCTAGATATGCAGCCCTTATTTAGGGATGACCCTAAGTATCAAGAAAAGTATACTCAGCCAATATGGGATACCTTCCAAACACATCAGCAGCATTTACCTTGGGGAGGAGATTTTCCTGAAGAAGCAATCCCCTTCTTTTCTCCAGCTTTTCTGTGGACTCGTCCTCAAAAAACTGAATTAGTCGAGACAAAAGTGTTTGAAGCCTTCAAAGATTACCTGCAAGCTTATTTAATTTTTGTAAAGCAAGCACAACCTATTACTGATATAGAGAAATTAGCAGAAATCAAGCAGGCACAATTGCGTTATCTCAGATATCGAGCCGAAAAAGATCCAGCTAGGGGAATGTTTACCAGATTTTATGGCCCTGAATGGACAGAAGAATATATTCATGGCTTTCTATTTGATCTAGAAAGACAGTTAGCCTTGAATCCTGTTTAACTTTCCATCTGTAAAGAATTTTGTTAATAATTTGTAATAAATAAAAATACAACAGCATAGTATAAAGAATATCTGAAGGGTTATAAAGATAAAAGAAAATCAACAAAAACATTGATTGATAAGGTTGAAAAGCTTCTCATAAACAGTGTAAGATTTTCTCAGGATTCTCAAACAGTCCAATTTTACTTTTCCAGCCATGGGCAGCTAGCCTGAAAAAACTAAAAAAATACCCATAGCATCGAAAAGCAATTAAAAAAAATCAAATTAGGAGAATTAATCGATGTTTGATGCTTTTACAAAAGTAGTTTCCCAGGCAGATGCCAGGGGTGAATTTGTTTCTACTGGCCAAATCGACGCTCTGGCAGCAATGGTTGCAGAGAGCAACAAGCGTATAGATGCAGTTAACCGTATTACAGGTAACGCTTCTACTATCGTTGCTAATGCAGCTCGTTCTTTATTCGCGGATCAGCCTCAGTTGATTGCTCCTGGTGGAAATGCTTATACAAGTCGTCGTATGGCAGCTTGTTTACGTGACATGGAAATCATCCTACGTTATGTAACTTATGCTACTTTTGCCGGTGATGCAAGTGTACTAGATGATCGTTGTCTCAATGGATTGCGTGAAACTTACTTAGCTCTAGGAACTCCTGGTGCTTCTGTAGCAGTAGGTGTGCAAAAAATGAAAGATGCAGCTATTGCAATTGCTAACGATCCTAATGGCATTACTCCAGGAGATTGCTCCTCTCTAATGTCTGAGATTGGTGGCTACTTCGACCGCGCTGCAGCAGCAGTTAGTTAATAAGACTGTAAAAAATCTTTTTTTGTAAAGATGCTGCATTTAGGCATCTCTAAAAACTTTAAATTTGTAGCAAAATTCGTACTCACAAGATTTAGGAAAGTATCTCAACAATGAAAACTCCTCTTACTGAAGCAGTAACAGCGGCAGATTCTCAAGGTCGCTTTCTGACTAGCACAGAATTATTCTCAGCACTTGGTCGTTTTAAATATGCTCCAGCAAGTTTAGAAGCTGCTAAAAAGCTAACTGAGAAATCCCAAACTTTGATTGATGGAGCTGCTCAAGCAGTATACAACAAGTTCCCTTATACTACTACAACCCAGGGACCTAACTTTGCTTCTACTCCAGTAGGAAAAGCAAAGTGTGCTCGTGACATTGGTTACTATCTCCGGATGGTAACATACTGTCTGATTGCAGGTGGTACAGGTCCTATGGATGAGATACTCATTGCAGGAATTGATGAAATTAACAAAACCTTCGAGTTATCTCCTAGCTGGTACATCGAAGCGCTGAAGTATATCAAGGCTAACCACGGTATCACTGGCGATCCTGCAACTGAAGCTAACAACTATCTTGACTATGCTATTAATGCTCTTAGCTAGTAGTTGTCATAGTAACTAACTGATGAAAGTGAAATTAATATTCACTTAATTAATAGCTTTGAGCTAATATTCAACGTAGCCTGGAGAGGTATACAGGTGCTGGCCTGTAGTTAGTATCTGTTTATCTTTCCAGGCATCGTTATTTCAGTTATCAGTTATCAGTTATCAGTATTTCTTGGGAAGAAAAAAGAAGGAAAGCTTATATATTTAAAGATGGAGCATTGACTTAATCAAAGAATGCGGTCACGTCCAAGATATGCCCTTAAATATTAGGAATTACGATTGCCCTGAGTGTGGGTTGTCAATGGATAGAGATTTGAATGCAAGTATAAATTTAACAAAAAATAGCGAGAAGTCCCGCGTTCTCCTCGTCGGGAACGTCGTATGGGAAAGCGACTATGTTATAATATAAGAACACAGGGGGAGGGCATCACCTCTGTCAAAACTGCAACTCCTTTGCGGGTTGAAGAATCCCGCGTTGTCGCTCAAGCACAACGTCGGGAGTATGTCAATAAAATAGGATTGTTATCAACACAGGGGGAGGACATCACCTCTGTCAAAACTGCGGTTAGGTTTTCTCTAACTGAAGAATCCCGCGTTCGTCTCGTCATCGTCATGTCGCGTAAGCGCAACGTCGGGAGTATGTCAAGAAAGCAAGTGCGTAATTCTGAGGAAACTTCAGAATGTAAGACGCACTCAAGACATGCGGTCGGCTTGACCGTGGATGCCTGTGGACGGAGTGCTGCCGACAGTTCCGGTGGTTTGCGTAGCATTCCGTAGGAAAGCAGGAAGAAACAGTAAAATGTTTCTATATGACGTTTTATATCGGTTTTATGAAGCAGCAGCAATATTTAGAATTACCATCAGAGCAAGTATCAGAAAATGACGAGTCTCTAACGGTAGAAGAAGCGATCGCCAATCTACGGCATGAAGAATTAGGTAAAAGATATTATGCTGCTTGGTGGTTGGGAAGATTTCGAGTAAATATACCTGCTGCGGTAGAAGGCTTAATTGCAGCACTAGAAGATGAATCTGACCGAACAGAGGATGGTGGGTATCCTCTCAGACGCAACGCAGCTAGAGCTTTGGGCAAGTTAGAAGACAAAAAAGCTGTACCAGCTTTGATTAAATGCTTGGAAAGTTCAGACTACTATGTGCGAGAAGCAGCAGCAGAAGCATTAGAAATGTTGGGAGACCATAGCTGTATTTCCGCATTAATCAAACTTTTAGATGGAGGGGTCGAAGCTGCAGTATTAGTTCCAGGTAAGCCTCATCTTGTTCAACCCTACGAAGACATTATTGAAGCTTTAGGAACACTTCAAGCTCGATCGGCAATTCCTTTAATTAAACCTTTTATCGAACATCCTGTAGAGAAAGTACAATATGCTGCTGCTCGCGCTCTATATCAACTGACCGGAGAAGCAGTTTATGGAGAATATCTGACTCAAGCATTAGATGGTGATAATTTACAATTACGACGCTCTGCACTGATGGATTTAGGAGCGATCGGCTATTTACCCGCAGCTAAGGCCATATCAGAAACTTTAGCCGAAAATAGTATGAAATTAATTGCTCTCAAAGGACTTTTGGAACATCATCTCACAATAAATTCAAAAGTTAAAAGCGGTGCGACCCCGCGTCGGCGTCAGACGCAAGGGAATGCGCACCAAGAGAGTCAAAAGTCAAAGGTAGAATCTCAATTATTATTATCAGATGAGGCTATTGAGGTAATGACTCTAATGGACTCACTTTTATAAAAAAATTCAAAAGTTAAAAGCGGTGCGACCCCGCGTCGGCGTCAGACGCAAGGGAATGCGCACCAAGAGAGTCAAAAGTCAAAAGTAGAATCTCAAGTATTACGATTGGGTGAGGCTATTACAATAGATTCAAAAGTTAAAAGCGGTGCGACCCCGCGTCGGCGTCAGACGCAAGGGAATGCGCACCAAGAGAGTCAAAAGTCAAAGGTAGAATCTCAATTATTATTATCAGATGAGGCTATTGAGGTAATGACTCTAATGGACTCACTTTTATAAAATCAGGTTCACGGGATGACAATAGATATAGGGTCTTGGTGTGTTACGCTAGCGCGCTTCACACCCTACCAATAGCTCAGAATTTCCTACGGAATACTCCGCAAACAGGAGGGGAGAAAGAAGAAAAGAAGAAGAAAGTTTTTTGGTCGCGTAAGCGGAAGGCAGTTCTATAGCTAATTATCCGGACATGATATAATAAAGAAAAATTTTCCTTTGAGTCAATTTTATCCGTTTTAAAGCAGAGGTAATTATTAATTATTAATTATTAATTATTAATTATTAAAATTCTCCTACTCCCTAAGAATGAATAATCAACCCTCAACAATAAATAATCAACTCATCCGGGCAGTTGAAGAAGCAGATTCTTCTCAAGGCTTAATTGATGCAGTTAAAGATTTAGCAGCAGCTCAGATAGAAGATGCTATCCCGATATTAATTACAGTTTTAGGGTACAACAATCCTGGCGCAGCAGTAGCAGCAGTTGATGGGTTAGTTTTACTTCGAGAAACGGCAGTACTTCCACTACTAGAAAAACTTGATGGTTATAACTATGGTGCTAGAGCTTGGGCAATTAGAGCATTGGCAGGTATTGGCGATCCGCGTGGGTTAGATTTATTGTTAGATAGTGCAGTAAATGACTTTTCTTTTAGTGTACGACGAGGTGCAGCTAGAGGTTTAGGTTTTATTGATTGGGAAAAGTTATCACAAACAGAAGTTTCCGATGCTCAACAGCGTGTTTTTCAAACCCTGCTGCAAGTCTCTCAAGACCCAGAATGGGTAGTGCGTTATGCTGCTGTAGTCGGTTTGCATGGCTTGGCCAAAGCTGTAGAAGTTAGTGCTCCAAAATGGCTTGAGGATGTTTTGACCAGGTTTGAGGAGATTGTTGAGACAGATACAACTTTAGCGGTTAGTGCTAGGGCACAAATGGCTATTGCAGATTTGGAAAAGTAAGTCAAAAGTCAAAAGTCAAAAATCAAAAGTTAGATTTTATTTAGAAGGTAAAGGGAAGTATCAAACAAAATAAATATTAGGCGATCGCCCTTCAACCATTACCAAATGTCCTCCCATCACCCCATCACCCTACTCTCTTTATCTAAATTAGGGCTTGTGCTCATAAAGCTAAAAAGTAAGGATAGCTTACGGTAATGGAGCTTTTTATATTCAATTTATACTCATTCTGAATAAGACTGGAACACTTTTTCAGCTGAAACTCTTTCAAGGTAAGAAACCCTTGTCTCAATCTTAACTGGAATGACTATATCTCTAAGTTATATCAAATCCGTTTAATTCGGCACGTAAAAAATGTTCTATCTTCAAGCATTACCAAATATTTCTCTCACTCCCCATCTCCCCATCTCCCCATCTCCCCATCTCCCCATCTAATTACACCGATGCTACCGGATTTGATATTATTGGCTCTTATTGGCATCAATTTACTGAAATTTTCTGCTGAAATTCAAGAAAATTTCTTCACATAAAATGGCCGAAACCATTGCTTGTTAAACCATCTCCGCGTCCCTGCGTCTCTGGCTCCCTGCGTCCTACTCCCACCAAGCAATTTTTTCAGCCCACATTCCGCACTTCAATTTGTAACATAAAAATTAGTATAAAATTCTTAGGTTGCTTAGGTATTTATACTATGTAAATTATCTTCATCTACCTCGATCAAGAGTTAAATTCTCAGTTAAATATTAAGCATAAATACTTACTGAATTGTTAACTCCTATTGACCACTTTACTTTTATTTCTGATATTTCTTACTTTTGACTTTTGAATTTTGACTTTTGACTGTCTTGAGTGTGTCTTACATTCTGGAGGTGCTATGTGCGGAACTATTTCCGCACTTTAAAAGCGCCGTAGGAAACCTCGCCAATTAGCACTCGCTTTTGACTTAGATTTTTATGCTACATTTTGTGGTGCGGAATGTGGGTTTCAGCAAACTCTAATTACACCGATGCTACCGGATTAGATAATACCCATTGTGGTATGATAAATTTGAAAATGATAATCATTCCCAAAAATAACCTGTATACTAAATGCTTAAGATAATTAGACGAATTCACTGTTTATTATTAGGAACAGCAGCACTGGCCACGGCTGTTTCTCTCGGAAGTGCTAGTAGTGTGGCCCAGAATCAAAATGAAACGAAAATAGTAGCAACTTTCTTGCCTATTTATATGTTTACCAAAGGAGTTACCGGAGAAAGTGGAAAAGTAGAACTCTTAATTCCTGCGGGAGCAGACCCCCACGATTATCAGGCAACGCCAGAGAATGCACGGAGTATTGCAGAGGCAGATGTATTAGTAAAAAATGGGTTGGGGTTGGAAGAATTTTTAGAGAAATTAGTTGATGCTACGGCTAACTCTCAACTTCAAGAAATTGATGCTAGTCAAAATATAGAACCCCTAGAAGAAGAAGATAAGGACCACCACGACCACCACGACCACCACGACCACCACGACCACGATCATGACCACCACCACGGTCATCACCATGAAGAAGGAAACCCTCATGTTTGGTTAGATCCTGTTTTAGCGCAACAACAAGTTAAGAATATTCGGGATGGTTTAATTCAAGCTGACTCTAATAATGAAGCTACTTATAGAGCTAATGCTGATATTTATATTCGTAAATTACAGGAGCTTCACCAAGAATTTCAAACTCGTTTATCACCTTTTCAAGGATGTAAATTTATTGCTTTTCACGATGCCTATCCTTACTTAGCTCAACGGTACAATTTACAACAAATGGCAGTGGTGGAATTGCCAGAAGATAATATCACGCCTAGAGATGTTCAAAGAGTAATAAAAGCAGCCCAAGAATATCAAGTTAAAGGTTTACTTGCTGAAGTTGGATTTAATGATAATCGGATGCAACAAATTGCTAAAGATATTAAATTACCAGTCAAAAAATTAGACCCAATAAACAGCGGTTCGTTAGACCCAGAATATTATTTTACTGCTATGAGAAATAATATAAAAACTTTAGAGGAAGTTTGCCAGTGAAGTTAGCAGAAATTGACAAAAATCTGCCAGTAGTAGAAGTACAAAATTTAACAGTAATTAGAGGAAAATATCAAGCAGTAGAATCTGTGTCATTTCAAATATTTCCTGGTAGTAATACTGCAATTATTGGTCCTAATGGTGCAGGAAAAAGTACATTAATTCAGGCAATATTAGGTTTAATTCCTTATGAATCAGGCTATATAGAAATTCTAGGTAAACAAATAAAAGATTTAGGAAAACATTGGCAAAAAATTGCTTATATTCCCCAAAAATTACCTTTTGACCGGAGTTTCCCTTTAACTGTCGCTGAATTAATCAGTTTAGGTTACCCGCAACAAGGTTTGATGAAATCATGGGAAAAGCATATAGCAATAGAAAAAGCTTTGGTACAAGTCAAGTTAGAAAATCAGGCAAAACAGCGAATAGGAAGTTTAAGTGGTGGGGAGTTAAAACGGGTTTTATTGGGATACTGTTTGGTGCAAAATAGACAATTATTAATCTTAGATGAAGTCATGGCTGGTATAGACCCAACTGGAGAAATTAAATTTACTGAATTACTGGCAAATTTACATCAAGAAGAGGGTTTTTCTATTCTACAAGTTTCCCATGATTTAGATATGGTGAGTCGTTATTGTGACCAAGTTATTTGTATGAATCGTCGTTTATGTTGTAAGGGTAAACCTAGTGTTGCTTTGAATGAAAATAACTTGAGTGAAGTTTATGGGGATAATTTAACTAGATATGTTCATCAGCGTTAAATAGGGAATAGTTAAATAATGAATAATGAATAATTAATAATTAATAATTAATAATTAATAATTACCTCTCCTTGAAAAGAAGAGGATTAACTCAAAGGAAAATTTTGTCTTGTTTCTCCTTTAAAGGAGAGGCTTTAAGCTTTAATTATTCCGTAATAGGGAATAGGGAATAGTTCAATAATTGATAATTGATAATTACCTCTCCTTAAAAGGAAGAGGATTGAATAAAAGGAAAAAATTTATTTTTTTTCCCTTCAAAGGGGAGGCTTTAAACCTAAATTATTGAATTATTTAATTATTGAATTATTCGGTAATAGGTAATAGGTAATAGGGAATGGGGAACCGAAGCAATAAAATTCTCATCGCGGGCAAGATGCCCGCACTACACACATTTAATTATTAATATCTGTACTTCATATATTTGGAATATGCTGTATATATTTTATTGTGTATTTATAATTATTAACCTTAGCTTCTCTATAAATAAATTTACTTGACTTATATTGAACAAATATGGATTTTTCAGAATGGATTAATTTATTTAGTCTACCATTTATGCAGCGAGCAATTATAGGGGGTATTCTATTAGGAATTTTAGGAGGAATTATTGGTGGATTCGTGATTTTACGCCAATTATCTTTATTTGGAGAGTCCTTGGGTCATACAGCTTTTTTAGCTGTAGTATTAGCTGCTTTATTACAGTTACCACTTACGATCACTTTGATTATTTTTTTGGTATTCTTTGGATTAGGAATAAATTATTTAATTGAAAAGACTAATTTAGGTGGAGATACAATTTTAAGTATTGTAATTGCTAGTTCGGTTGCATTGGGTACTATTGGATTTAATTTTATACCTGGGTATCGAGGAAATTTATTATCTATATTATTTGGTGATATTTTAGCAATTAGTAATCTAGATTTACTTTTTTTAGTTATTTTGTTAATCGTAACATTGGTTTGGTTAGGGCTGACTTTACAACAACAAATATTATTAACTTTAAATTCGGATTTGGCACAAATTCAGGGGATACCAGTAGAAAAATATAAATACATATTTATAATTATTTTATCCTTGGCGATCGCTCTGACTATGAGAGCAGTTGGTATTTTATTGGTGAATGCTTTTTTGGTAATTCCAGCAGCAACAGCTAAGTTGATTTGTCATCAATTTGTACCGTTTTTAGGAGTTTCTGCGACAATTGGTGCTATGAGTGGGGTGTTAGGAATGATAGTCTCTGGTAGTTTCAATTTACCTTCTGGTCCTAGTATTGTTTTAGTACAATTAGTGACATTTTTGATAGTAGTATTTTCTGGTCGAGGAAAGTTTTGAATTTATAGCAGAAGGAAGAACGAAGAAGGAAGAACGAAGAAGGAAAAATCTTCGGTTGTCTGAGTCTTAATATTTTGATATTTCCTAACGTTTCTTTAGACTGCTATAAAATTGGAGAAAATTTAGGGGTTTTGTTGCCTTAGCGGAGTCTAGTGCCGCTACGCGGAAGTTAAAAGCGAGTGCGTAATTCTGAGGTTTCCTCAGAATGTAAGACGCACTCAAGACAGTCAAAAGTTAAAAGTCATATCATGTCCGGTAGCATCGTTTGTGTATAAAATAAAGGTAAAAATGGCAGAAAAGCTTCTGCCTTCTACCTTCTGCCTTCTGCCTTCCTTCCTCCAAAATGTAACTATTCAACCGGACATGATATCAATCATTTTTGATTTGTAATTGTTTTAGGATTTTGTAATACCATTTTCAAAAAAGAATGTTACGAATAATTTGAGTAATTAAAAGACTTTTTTGGAGATGTCTTTTTGACTAATATCATGTCTGGTAGCATCGGTCTTATATAGAGAAGGTCATTTCAGTTATCAGTTATCAGTTATCAGTTATCAGTGAACCTCCGACTGAAGTCGGAGGCTTGAAATACTGAACTAAATATTTTTTTCATCCCCTTAAAAGGGGAGGCACATACCCTCATTTTTTGGTAAGGAAGAAGGAAGAATTCAACAATTAATAATGAATAATGAATAATGAATAATGAATAATTACCTCTCCATGAATTGAAGAGGATTGACAAATTCATGAAAATTTTTTTTCTCTTGGTCGATTGGATATGGCGCAGGTTTCCTCGCCATCCCTCGACCGCTTATTATCCCCTTAAAAGGGGAGGCGCATACCCACAATTTTTCGGTAAGAAGGAAGAAGCTTTAAGAGAAAGAAAAATTTTACTTATATGGCGGTAGATATTTCCCCAACTTTTACACGGGACTATACTAACGGACATGATATAAAAAGATAATTTCCAAGCTAAAAAATGATATCAAAGCCATTTATTCTGACTCCTGAGGACTGACTCCTGAATCCTAAGAAATAGCCTAACTATTTGTAGCAAACAGTTATCAAATTGGTATAAAACCTCTCCTTTAAAGTAGCGGTACTTTGGCAAAAAATATGTTAATAACAGCATCAAACCCTTATATAGTCTAGGTTTTACATTTAACCAACCTTTTTCCTGATATATCTAGGTTTGAGCCATTTTTAGCCAGAGCAACGTATTTCCCTTGCCCCTACTAGCTTTAAAGGCATTTTCGCTGTAAAAAATATCAAAGTACCGGTAGAAAAAATTTTTTTTCACGCTCCGCGTCAATCCTCTCCTTGAAAAGGAGAGGTAATTGTTAATAATTAATAATTAATTATTAATTATTAATTATTGAACCCCTAATCTAGTTACTTGCAAATAAATCCGCTTCAGAGTATTAATATCCCTAGCTGAAATAGGAGGAGGTTCTGCCACCTGAGAATAATACATAACATCAGTTTTTTCAGGACTATGACCCCAAATACCTAAAGCATGACCGAATTCATGACGAGCAGCAGCAGGAAGATATTTACCTACTTGCATCGGACTCAACCAAATTATAAAACTCTGGGATAAAGTTCCGTTCTCATCTTGATGTAGCTGATAGCGAGTCTCCGCAGAACGCGCTCTTAAATTTCCGGGGGTTAAAGGAGGTCGCTTGTTAAAAATTTTGATATCGGCAATTTCTGGGTTATCTACTATTTGCAAAGGTAAATAAGTATTCCATTCCCAGATAGCATCTATTACAATATTAGCCCATTGACGAGACCGAGACTGATCATTACCAGAAGATTCAACATAAACCTTAATAGGAAACTGTGACCAAATTAGATAACCTACATCCTGAATTTCAATTTGATCGAAATAATCACCACTATTACTGGAATCTTGCCATTGTGCCAAAGTAGGTGGTAGAGGATGAACTTTCAGAGGAGGTAAATTTTGATAATTAACTCCCATAGTAGGAGTCGAAATTAAAAAAGAGAAAGCCAGCATCCAAACAGCAAAACCTAGAAAAAAGAAGCGCAAATAAACCCATACTATTCTGTTAATAAACATTATCCCGAATTCAGATTCCCCACTCCCTAAGCTGTTCAGCATTTAAACCATATATCCAATTTTTGTCAAAGGCAACAGCTCATCTGGGAATATAAAATCTAAATGATTTTTATAGCACTACGCAAATAGGGCGTGGACATTGATAAATCCTCAAACTCATACCAAATCCGGGTATAAAAAAAGGCTTATCTTATTTCTCAATCCTATGTATGGTATAAAACTACTATTTTTTTGGCGTTGCTGAATCAAGGGATGAATCTTTTTGGAACAGGTACATTTGATCTTTAATACTTCTAACTTCTTTTTTCTCCAAGACTACAATTCATCCCACAAATATGCAACGCCATTTTTTTAAACACCCTCTTATACCATTTCTCAAAAACTTTTCTACATTTTGTTGAGCAGGAGACCCACCCCTCGCCCCTCCCCCTCCCAGGAGTGGAAGTGGGGGAGTGGGGGAGTCGGGGAGAAGCAAACACAAGAATAATTAACATGAAATTAGGTGAAATTAGTAAAAAAGTGATTTTACTTATGCTAATAAGAACTGAAGTATTGTCCAAGTATAGCAATAATGCATGGGAATTGGTATTACTAAGGCAGATTTGGTATCAGTCAGGGATGACTTCTGACTTCTGACTTCTGAGTTCTGACTTGCGCGTAGCGTTATAGCTTACTGCTCTATAAAACTGATACAAAGCGTCACATAACGTGACAATCTGATGTGTACGGACGTTGCATGCAACGTCCCTACCTGCTTCTTGTGAGGCCGTCGGCGGTTACTCATCCACAGGCATTCACGGTCGAGCCGACCGCATCTCTCAAATTTATACTGGCGTTTAAATCTCAATAAGATTGACAAGCCACATTCAGGACAATCATAAGTCCTTACATTTAATGGCATATCCTGAACATGACCACAGTTAGAACAAGTCTTTGATGATGGAAAAAACCTGTCAACTAATACTAACTCAGAACCATACCATTGACACAGAGCATGCAAGTTGTCTCCTAAACTCATAAAATCACTATCTGCTAACTGATTTTAGCTAGCTTATGGTTAGCTAACATACCACTAACATTTAAATCTTCTATGACAACTCTGCCGTGGTTCTTGGCTAGATATGTTGTCAATTTATGAAGTGTGTCTTTACGGATGTTAGCTATCTTTCTATGTAGCTTGGCAATTTTCAGTTGTATTTTTCGCCAATTAGCTGAACCAATTTCTTTATTCCGGTTTAGATATTGTAGTTGAGAAAGCTTGGCTTCAAACTGGCGATATGACTTGACACTTTCAAAGACTTTCCCATCACTTAAAGTTGCTAATGTCTTAATGCCTAAATCTACACCTACAACTTCAGTAGTTTTTGGTGTTGGATGAGGAGTAAATTCATAACCCAAACTTAAGTACCAATCACCTGCGTGTCTACTAATAGTTATTTTTTGAGTAGTTGCTTCACTCTTGTTCATAAGTTTTGACAATACCAATAAAAGGTAATTTATGATTCCATCCATTTAATTCTATTGGTTTTCCAGAATTATCAATTCTGAATGAATCAGACCTACCTTTCTTCTTAAACTTTGGGTATTTTCCTAATCCTTTAAAGAACATGAGTGAACGCTTCACCTAAGTTGAGCAAAGCATACTGGTAAACCTTAGATGACAGGTTTTTCATCCAAGGATATAAAGGCTTTGTGTGGTTAGTAAAAACTTCTCTGAGCTTACGTTTGCGCAGCATTCCGCAGGAAATATTTGGCTTGTAACCATCTTTATAAACAGCATTCCATAAACTTAAGCCCCAGTTATAAACCCATCTTGAATAACCTGCGTGTTGAGCCAAGAGGGTTTTCTGCTGGTTATTTAGTTTGAGCTTTGTACGAATTGACTTGTACATATTTCTAGCTATTTTTTGAGTTGACTACTGTATTTTTTCAACCCAGAGATAACTAGCTGATTATACTGCGTTATAACGTAAATTGTCAACTAAGTCAAAACTCCCCACAACTGAAAGATAAATAAAGGTTGGTAGTTTTAATCAAAATTCTAACTACCAACCTTTTCAATTTTTTCTTGATTATTCTTGGGAGATTAATTTAACTTTCAGACAAAGTTTCCGCTTCCGCATCCTGAGACTGCTGCATCGCTGCAGTAGTTTTTTCTCGGTCTAACTTCAAGACTAAAACACCCAAAGGAGGCAAACATAAATCCAAAGACTGTTGGTGGTTATGGAAGTACCATTCATCAGTCCACTTACCACCTAAATTACCCATATTGCTACCACCATAATTACCAGCATCACTATTAAATATTTCAGTATAAAATCCTGGTTCAGGTACACCAATACGATAGTGACTATGGGGTTGAGGAGTAAAATTGCAAACCGTTACCACAAACTCTTGAGTATCTTTAGCGCGACGAATAAACGACACCACACTATGATTATTATCACTACAATCTATCCACTGGAATCCTTCCTCATTACAATCCTGTTCATACAAAGCAGGTTGAGAACGATAGAGGTGATTCACATCCCGGAAAAATCGCTTCATTCCTTGGTGAGCATCAAATTGGAGCAAATGCCATTCTAAATCACCCCAAACATCCCATTCACCCCATTGAGGAAACTCCATCCCCATAAACATAGTTTTCTTACCAGGGTGAGTAAACATATAAGCAAACAATGCCCGAACATTAGCAAACTTCTGCCAATCATCCCCAGGCATCTTACCCAACATATTACTCTTGCAATGTACCACCTCATCGTGAGACAGAGCTAACATATAGTTTTCACTGTGGTGATACCAAATACTGAAAGTAACGTTATTCTGGTGGAACTGTCGGAACCAAGGGTCCATTTCAAAATAGTCAAGCATATCGTGCATCCAACCCATGTTCCACTTAAGGTTGAAGCCCAAACCACCAACATAAGTAGGCCAAGTTACCATTGGCCAGGCAGTAGATTCTTCTGCAATGCAAAGAGTACCAGGATAGTAACCAAAAATCAAATGATTAACCTGACGGAGGAAATCAGCAGCTTCGATATATTCTACACCTCCGTGTTGGTTAGCAACCCATTCACCATCAGGTCTCAGATAGTTGAGATAGACCATAGAAGCAACTGCATCTACTCTAAAACCATCAATATGATACTTTTCAAACCAGAAAAGGGCATTTGAAACTAAAAAGTTACGGACTTCATTACGACCATAGTCAAATACTAAAGTACCCCATTGCTTATGTTCACCTTTGCGGGGGTCTGGATGTTCATAGAGATGAGTACCATCAAAGAAAGCCAAACCATGTCCATCTTTGGGAAAATGTCCTGGTACCCAGTCTACAATTACACCAATACCATTTTCATGACATTTATCCACAAAATACATGAAGTCTTCAGCATTACCGTAGCGAGAGGTAGGAGCAAAAAATCCTGTAACCTGATAACCCCAAGAACCATCAAAAGGATGTTCTGCTACAGGCAACATTTCAATATGGGTATAGCCTAAATCTTTAACGTAGGAAACCAGACGGTCTGCTAATTCTCGGTAGGTAAGAAAACGAGCATCTGTTCTGAGTTCCGAGACTTGAACTACAGGCTCAGTTTCCCCATTTGGTAGTTTAGCAGGTTCAGCAGCAGAGGCATGAATCCAAGAACCCAGGTGGCATTCATAGACAGAAATAGGCTGAGTGAGAGGGTCGGTATGGCGACGTTTCTCCATCCATTCTTGGTCGTTCCAAGTATATGAGTCTAAGTCAACAACAATGGAAGCTGTTTTGGGCCTTACTTCCTGTTGATATCCATAAGGGTCACTTTTTTCATAGATGTGTCCTTCCCAGTTTTTAACCTCATATTTATAATGTTCTCCAGGGCCAATATCAGGAATGAATAATTCCCAGATACCTGTGTGGCCTTTCCGCATTTGGTGTTTACGACCATCCCAATAGTTGAAGTCTCCTAAAATTGAAACGTTACGAGCATTGGGTGCCCAAACAGCAAAATAGACTCCTTTGACTCCGTTAATTTCGGTTAGATGTGCCCCTAGTTTTTCGTAGATACGATGATGATTTCCTTCTCCAAATAGTTGAAGGTCAAATTCTGTGAGTTTTGGAGAACGAAAGGCGTAGGGGTCGTTGATGACTCGTTCGTGTTCTCCTTCTTTGATTTTGAGTTGATAGTTGGCCAGTTCTGGAACATCTACTATGCATTCAAAGAAATGTGGATTATGGACTGACTGCATTGGGTATTCTTTCCGATCTACCGGTGAAATGACTGAAACAGCTTCAGCACTTGGTTGGTAGGCTCGTATTACTGTCACAGTTTCGCCATCTTGTTCTGTTTGATGGACACCAAGGACTTGAAAAGGGTCGTGGTGATGGTTCCAAACTATTTGGTTAACTTGGTCTGCAGAAATCGTCATGTTTGTCAATATAATTTTGTTAACAATTAATTAGGAAGGCTCCAGAATGGGAAAAGAGATGCTAGTCGATGCTTGATTAGCACAGATTCTCCAAATATTGGGCATACACAGCTAATGTCTAAGGGTTAAACAATTATTCAACTTTCACCTTTTTACCATGACAAGTGCTTCTGACACGTTCAATAGTTATAAAAGGATTTTTTGTTTTACACAATTAATATTAAGTATACAAATTATGAATACAAATTCGTTATTTAGTTAATCAGTACTGACTTTGTATGCAACGTCCCTACTACTCTCAATGAAGATGTAGCATAAATGTGTGAGATTTTATCTAAGAGCCAGCATTTCCAAAGGGGTAGCTTTGTGTCAGCAAAACGTACCTAATGGTGCAGGTTTTATATCAAAATCAAGGAGAAAATAATGCCTAAAAGGAGCTTATATAATTCTATTTTCTATATACTTCATACCTCTATGTGTTTTGTCTTTATTTATCTATTCTTCTTCCTTTAAATAAATTTTTTTTCCATTTAATCCGTAACTATTGGCAGATTTAAAAGGATTTTATGACAAATGCGACCGACTATTAAAAAATTAAACTTGATCGGAAATTGTATCTAAATCAGCATAGATACTTTGCAGTTTAATTACAATTGGGAAAATCTTAACTAAGATTAAGATTAATTTGTACTACTAAATGTTGTATGTTAATCCAAAATAAATTACGATCAATTAAAAAATGACTAAACTGTTATATTAACATAGTTATTTAGGAGTTTTAGCTTCAAAATTTTTCATAAATAATTAAAGTAATCTGATATAGTAGATAAGTTTATACAACAATTGTCAAGGTAGGAAATACAACTAAAACTATTAATCAAATAACTTAGAAGCTGATAGATATAAAAATTCAAATTTTAATTTGAATGGGAAATTCAAACATATACTCAAAATTCGATACTGTTATATTTTGTATGCTTATAAATTAGATGTCAGTATAGGTAAATTATATGGTTGCAGTTAGAAGTACATTTTTGGCCTCAAACAATAAGTCCCCAAAGACAAATTTGTCTGTAGTCTCAAAAAAATCAGCTCGCCGACAAAAACTAACGTATGAAGAAAATTTATCTTATAGTAGCTATGCTTCAGAAAATAGTAGGGACTCACAAACAATTCAAGAACAGAATTTAGCCCAAGTTATATCCTTACCTAAGTCCAAACCACTCTGGTTAAAATCTTTGATGGCGACACAACTAACTTCATCCATGGTAACAGTATTATTAGCAAGTACCAGTGTAGCAATTTATGGTTGGACAATTTATGGTCAGTCAAAATGGACAACAGAATATCAACAATTACAAAAACTTAGGCAAAAAGAACAACAGATAAGTGTAGCTAATGAGTTATTGAAAAATCAAATAGCTGAACAAGCTTCAACTTCTGATACTGGTTTAGTTTCACCAAATTCTGTAAAGCGGATATTTTTAGACCCAGCACCTCCACGTCCTGCTCCTAATCCTCCTAAACCTTATCTAGAATCTACTTCCGGTCATAAATATCTCCTCAAAACACCAGTGGGATATTGAATATAGGAGGGATATAGTTCATTAATGGATAATGGATAATGGATAATTGATAATTACCTCTGGTTAAAACCGCTACGGAATTGAATATCAGGAGATATTATTTCTTCACAGGAGTCGATTGGATATGGCGAGGAGACCTCGCCATCCCTCGACCGCTTTTTTTCCCTATCCAAGGGGAGGCTTCAAGGCGCGAATTATTTAATTATTAATTATTAATTATTAATTATTTGGTAATAGGGAATAGGGAACAGAGATTTAGAAAAAACCGATATTCTCACTATTAAGGCCAAATCTTTCGTAACCATTCAGCCGTCAGCTATTAGCTATCAGCTATTAATTTTGGAGAAGGTAAAAAAAACCTTTGAAATTGAGAAAGAATAAAAATTTACTGCTAAAGTCTCATTTCTAAACCTGAGAAGTAATTATTCATTACTAATTGCTGTTAACGTAGTTCCTCCGGAAGAGGCTAGCTGACTGCTAATAGCTGAATGCTTACAATCTTTCTATTTTTCCTGTTACCTACTCACTTAATTTATCTCAGATTCTGCACGTCAATTTATCACATCAAAAGTAACACAAACATCAGTGGGTGGCGAAGTATTTATAGTCTATAAATCATCATAATTTATAGCGCTACGCAAATAGGGCGCAGACATTCCTCTATTTCCTACTTCCTAATCCCTGAAAATTAACTAATATTTAACTCAAAGGAAGAAAATTAAAGAAGGCAAGGGTTTAAATCTCCCACTTCTTAAAGAAGCTTACATTAAATTAGAGATTTAACCACAACTTAATACTTCTTTGTTTATGCTTACAATAAGTAATACCATTTATCCATGAAGTTGCACTTAATATAAAGATGAGAATAGTCAGTTTAATAAGGTCTGAGCAATAATTATTAAGGGCATTGTTACAGAGAAATGGTATAAGAATTCAGCCATCAGCCATCAGCTATTAGGTATTGCTTTTAGTTGACGATAAAAGCTTGATTAATTGTCTTACTATAAAAGTTGTCTCCCTTGCCCTTAAAGTCTATATTAATTTAAACACTCTCCTCTCCTATATGAGAGAGTCTTGTTGCTGAAGTCCGCAGTTCCTCCGGAGGAGGCTAGCTGATAGCTAATAGCTGTTTGCGCAGCATTCCGCAGAAAATGCTTACTAATTATTATTAATAAATAACTTAAATGCCTGCTTATAAATATACTTCAAATACTCAACTTCGTCGTCAGTATTTAAAAAACAAACAAACAGAACCACCTAGTTCTAGACTCAAAACTAAAAAGCCAGAAAGCGAAAAATCTTCTGTCAAAAATACCGATCGAGAACTATTATTAACGCCCTCTAATAAAAAAACAGCAAAATGTCAAAAATCTAGACTTTTCCTAGTTTGGATACTTTTAATGCTTGGCTTATTAGGATTAACAATTAACCTATTCTATATACAGATTTTGCGAGGCAAAGCATTACAACAACAAGCAAAACTCCAACAAACTGAAGAATCAATTCCTTTCGTTCCCAGACGCCCAATAGTTGATAGAAATGGCAATACTTTAGCAATTGATAAAATAGCCTATACCCTCTATGCTCATCCCAAAATTTTTAATCGTTCAAAACAAGAAGTTGCTTATCAATTATCAACTATTTTAGAAGGAGCAAATTTGGAGAAAACCCTAACTTCAAATGACCTACTCCAAATGTTCAATGAAAGAGAGACAGGTATAAAAGTTGCCGACTTCATACCTCAAGAAACTACAGATAAAATTACTAATTTATTTGTTGATGGCTTAGAATTAATTCAACATCCACAACGTGTTTATCCTCAAAAAGAACTAGCTGCTGAAGTAGTAGGATATGTAGATGGAGAAAGTATAGGTCAAGCTGGGATTGAATATAGCCAACAAAATCTCTTAGAGCGCTCTGTACCAAAAATCCAATTCCGGCGCTTAATCAAAGGTGTTCTTGTTCCAGACAGACTAACAACAGGTTTTCTACAATTAGATGACCTTTCTTTGCATCTAACTATTGACTCTCGCTTGCAACGAGCAACACGAACTATCCTAAAAGAACAATTAGAAGAGTATGAGGCCAAACGAGGTACTGTCATAGTGATGGACGCTAATGATGGTTCTATACTCTCTCTAGTATCAGAACCTTCTTATGACCCCAATCAATACTATAACTATGACGTAACACTATTCAAAAATTGGGCTGTAACAGATGTTTATGAGCCAGGTTCTACTTTTAAACCAGTAAATGTGGCCTTAGCTTTAGAAGTAGGAGCAATTGAGGGAGATAGTGTATTTTACGATACAGGTAGAATAGTTATCGGAAATTGGCCTATATTTAACTCTGATGGTAGCGGTGGGGCACGCACTGTGACTGAGATTATTCAACACTCCAGTAATGTAGGTATGGTGAAAATTGTTGAACAAATGCCTCGAGCTGTTTTCTATGATGGCCTTAAACGCTTGGGATTAGGAGATACTACTGGTGCAGACCTTCCCTTTGAAGCACCGAGTATTTTAAAGGGCCGCAACCAGTTTTTAATGGTACCAGTGGAAGCTGCTACTACTGCTTTTGGTCAGGGATTTTCTCTTACTCCTCTACAACTAGCACAGCTTAATGCAGCTTTAGCAAATGGGGGTAAGTTAGTGACGCCTCATGTGATGCGTGGTTTGTTTGATAGTAAAGGACAACCATATTGGCAGTTGTCTTTGCCAAGTCCTAGACAGGTGTTTTCTTCTGACACTACGACAAAAGTATTGGCAATGATGGAAAGGGTGGTTGAAAGTGGTACTGGTAAAAGAGCCAAAATTCGTGGATATCGAATTGCGGGTAAAACTGGTACGGCTCAAAAAGCTTCTGAAGCTGGGGGTTATTCTAAGAAGGCTAAAATTACAAGTTTTGTTGGTATTTTACCAATGGAGTCTCCCCGTTATGTGGTTTTGGCGGTTATTGATGAACCTATTAAGGGTAGTGGTGGAAGGGTGGCAGCTCCTATTGTTAAGTCGGTCATTAAGTCTTTGATTGATATTGAGCAAATTCCTCCTTCTGATATCAGGTCTGGTAACAATTAATAATTAATAATTAATAATTAATAATTAACAATTTAGGGTTTGCTGAAAAAGTCTTTTTGCAGTGGGAGGAGTCAGGAGTCAGGAGACAGGAGACAGGAGACAGGAGATAGGAGACAGGATATCAGGAGAAATGGAAATTATAGAGGAGGTAGTCGGGTATATTTGTCCAAAGATTGTTCTGCCATAATCACCTCAAAATACTAGCTTTATGCAGCTCTTTAGACTGAAAAGCTGGCACGAATTTTCGACCAAAAAAGGCCAATACCAATATCAGTCAATGCTTTGATATTTAATTAGCAAGCCCGAATTATACCAATTCTCATGCATTAGTGCTATGCTTGGGCAATACTTCAGTTGTCAACTGATCGGTACAAGCCAAATCACTTTTTTGCTGATTTTAGCTTGCGTTAATGTTAATTAGGGTTTGCGCTCAAAAGTCTTTTTGCGCTTGGCAGGGAGTAGGGAGTAGGGAGTAGTGAAGAGTTAGGAGAAATCAGGAGTTGTAGAGGACGTACAAAGGAAAAATTATCCCAAGATTTTTCTGTATCTATCTTACCCCAATACTCACTTTTTGAGCTTCCTTAGGCAAAACAGGGCTACTTTTTCACTACCTCAACAGGCCAAAATCTTTATATATCAAGACTTTTATATTTAATCAGCAAGCTCTAATTATTCTTATGTTTGCTTCTCCTGGTACGAACGTTGCATGGAACATCCCTAACCATTGCTCTACTCCCCTGCTCAACAAAATGTAGAAAAGTTTTTGAGACATGGTATAGCACCTTACCTTTTAAAGCTAAATGTTTTTGGAGGCTTGCTCAAATCTTTGTGACAAAAACAACTTCTAACTTTTGACTTCTGTAAGCTCCCCACTCTCTAGGCTAAAGTTGAATCTTTGTAATCGCAATATTACCAGCAAAGCAAACATCTACATCAGTACCAGGAGTGCGGTCGCGTTCTCCATATTTTCCGGTATAATAAAAATTTTCTCCTTCTATTCGATAAGCTACTGGTAATGGTTGGGTTGATGGTGTGCAAAATACCATTTTTGGATCTGGTGCTTCGGGTTCTAAATAAGGAAAGTTTACATTCCAAAAAGCTCCTGGTTCAAGGGGGCGGTTGAGTAAATCTGCTAATACTATTTCTGCTAAACGAGTTACTCTTTCCCAATTCACAGGTTTTTTTGCTTGACGATATTGAGAAAGGGCGATTCCTGGAATTCTGTGAAATGCTGCTTCCCTTACTGCTGCTACTGTACCAGATATGTAGACATCTACACCCATATTACCCCCTGAGTTAATACCTGAAAGTACCCATTTTACGTTCTTGTTGATGTGTGTTATGGCAATTCTAGTACAATCTGCTGGTGTACCGGCGATCGCATACTCAACCTCAGACAGAGTTTGGATATTAATTGGTTCTTGAGTCGTAACTTGATGTCCACAACCAGATAATTGTTCTTGAGGAGCGACAATAATACTTTTTTTAGAAGATGCTAAAGGTAAATTGACATTCTTGACAGCTTCCCCAAGTGCTTTAATACCAGGAGCATTAATTCCATCATCATTAGTGAGAATAAAGGTCATACTTTTTCAGAATTTGAGTTTAGCTAGTTGATAATTTTAACATTGGTTTTAGGGAACAGGGAACAGGGAACAGGGAATAGGGAACAGGGAATAGAAGATAAATCAAAGATAGGTGTACCTCATTAGACTGAGAAACGCTATATATTAGACTTGTCGCTTTATAACTTAAAAAATCCCCAAAAACCTTGTTCTGTAAGGATTCTAGATATTATAAATTCAAAATGGTTAGAATTATTGCTCTGTCTAGGTTCGAGCGATTTTTTCCTCTATTTAGCGACAACTCTATTAAACCTAAGTTTTGAGTGTTTAACATAGAAATATATATATTACTGTACTATGTAATACATTTATCTAATAGTCAAAAGTAATATTTATTGAGTAATATTATATTGTCTGAAAACTTGAGCTGACAATAACTTCAGATTATTTTTTTTGTTTAGTGTTAAATTCTTTGTGAGATTATTAGACATCTCCAATAATAAAAAATAAAATCAATTATCTCGTAGAAATTATTAATTATTCCCCCCTACTGCCTCTTTTTCAGGGAGGTCTATTGAGTCGCTCGGTATAAGATTAGATTTTCACTCTTCTCAGCTCAGTAGAACATGAACAAATAGAGTAAGTAATTTATCTTTAGTAGATTACATGAGAAATAGTATTGTGTTAAACTCTTTATTATAAATATCGAAGAGTAATAAAGTCAATGTATGTTACTGCCTGCTGTTTTACATCCTGATATAGTTGAATTTCTCCGAAAAGATGCGGAAAGTAATTTACAAAAAAAAGTATGGGAATGTATTAAAAAACTGAAGCAGCAAAAATTTGATAGTGGGTTACGAGTTAAAAAGCTGAAGGGAATAAATAAAAGAGTATGGGAAGCTAGAATTAACAGTGCTAGTCGCTTAATTTTTACTTACAATAAGTCATCGCAACCAGAAACAGGAAAAACGCAAGTTTATCTGGCAATTCAAGATATTTGTGTAGACCATGATGATGTATCACGACGTGCTAAAGCGAGGAAGAAAAGTCCTGATTCAGAATGGTTAGAAACAGAAGAAGTAGAGGTGGTTTTAGAAACTAGCGACTTTAAACATCCAGATAATTACGCAGATAAAAATAATCAATATTCAGCAGTAGAAAAAACAAATATTGAAGTAGTAGAAGCTCTAGAGTTAGAACTAAATTCGGATTTGACAGACGATGAATTATTAGGAAATATTCAGTGGCGAGTATTAGAGTCAGAAACGGAATGGCAAAAAGCAATTATTGAGCAAAATACAGATTTACCTTTGAAGCTGACAGCGGAAGAATATGAACTTGCTAGACTTTCAGGAAATCTTTTATTAAATGGTAGTGCTGGTACGGGTAAAACCACAGTAGCATTATATAGAATGCTGCAAAAAAGACAGTATGAAAATTCAGGGAAACGTTTATATATTGCTTATAATTATTTGCTAGTTAATAATGCAGAAGAACAATTTTATAAAATAGTCGCAGATAGTGAATTAGAAAAAGCAGAAAAAAAATCAATTAATCAAATAATTTTTGAGTTTAAAAGTCTTGAGAAACTATGTTTAGAAATTCTGAGTAGCCATTATCAAGAATATTATGAACAAAATGAAGTAAACTATCAAGTTTTCTCGGAAATGTACAAGGCACATCCTCGAAGAAAACAATATCCAACCTCTTTAGTGTGGGAAGAAATTAGAAGTGCGATTAAAGGAAAACAACTATCTATAACAGAAGATATTTTACCTGAAAAAGCTTACGAAGAAATCAGTAAAAATAGTATGAATTGTCTGAATGAAAGACATCGCAGAGAAATATATAAAATTGCAATATGGTATCAAAAAAAACTTCAAAAAGAAAAATTATATGATGAAATAGATTTAGTCAGAAAAGTGTTGAAATTGATTGAAAATAATTATAGTGAAAAATACGATCTGATTGTTTGTGATGAAGTGCAAGATTTAACAGAAATACAATTAGAGTTATTATTTAAGTTAGTTAATCCCAATGGAAATTTATTTTTTGCTGGAGACTCTTATCAGATGATTAGTCCTAGTGGTTTTCAATGGGAAAAACTAAAAGATAAATTTTATCCTCACAGAAAAGTAGATAGACAAACCTTAAAGTTTAATTTTCGTAGTGTAGGAAGTTTAGTTAATTTAGCGAATCAACTACTAAAATTACGTTCTCGATACTTGGCAGAACCAACAGAAAGTTACTCTACTACAAACAGTAGTAAGGGTCAATTAGCTAGGATAATTTCAGCAGACGATCAAACATTAATCAAAACATTAAAAGAAACATCTTTATATCCTGGTGATGCTATTTTAGTCAGACAAGAATCAGAAAAAGAAAAAATTAGAGCCGAACTAAATTCTAGTTTTGTTTTTACAATTGAAGAAATCAAAGGATTAGAATTTGATACAGTTTTTATCGTAGAATTTTTTCAACCCACAAAAAAACTTTGGGGTAAAGTCATACGAGGTGGCTTACTAAAAGAAAAAGAAAAACCAGCATTTAAACTAGAATTAAACTTACTTTATGTAGCAATTACCCGTGCTAGTAGAATATTAAATATTTGGGAATCACAGCTTAGTTCCCTCTGGCAAGAACCAGAATTTCAAGGCTTATTTCAGTCAATAATTCCCGAATTGGTAAGAAGCGACCGGGTAAATCCTAATTCAGAAACATGGCGTAAACAAGGGGAATATTATTTGAAAGCAGGATTCTATCAACAAGCAAAAGAATGCTTTACTAAATCCGGCGATCTAATTTTAGAAAAACAAGCTCAAGCCAAATTATTAACTCAAAAACAAGCTTATGAAGAAGCCGCAAAAATATTTTTTGAACTAAAAGAATGGCAAGAAGCTGCACTACTATTTGAGAAATTAAAAAAATGGCAATCAGCAGCAATATGTTGGAGAAAAATTGGAGAAAACCAGAAGCAAAAAATTTGTGAAGCTTACAACTTAGAAGTAAATTTAGAATGGTTAGCAGCAGCAAAAAAATGGGAAGAACTAGAAAATTTTGCTGATGCTAAACGCTGCAAAATGAATATTCCCGAAAAAAAAGCAGAATACCAAGCTATTGAATTTGAAGAGAAAAAACAATGGCTTAAAGCTGCTTATGAGTATGACTTAGCCAAAATACCTCAGAAAGCAGCATTGTGTAGAGCTAAAGAATTTGAAAAGAAAAAACAATGGGAAAAAGCTATTACTCAATATCAAATAGCAGGAATGAAAGAAAAAGCCAAAAAATGTTGCCAGAAAGGAGCAGATGAACTCCATAAACAAGGATTGATAAAACTACAAAAAAGAGATAATACTGGCGCTCTAGAAAACTATAACCGAGCCATAATACTAGACCCAAATAATCATCAATTTTACAATAATAAAGGTATTGCAATTGCTCAATTAGGAAACTTAAAAGCAGCAATAGCAAATTTTCACAAAGCATTAAAACTTGAACCAAAAGACCTTCAAAGTTATCATAATTTAGGAGCAGCTTATGCAGAATTAGGCAAGTTAAATCAAGCCATAGAGTTTTTTTCTCAAGCTCTGAAATTTAATCCTCAAGACTCTCAAATTTACCATAACTTAGGAGTAGTTCGTTTTAAAGCAGGAGACCCACAAGGAGCTATCGCAGATTATGATCGAGCAATAAAATTTAATCCCACAAAAATAGAAGCTTACTATAATCGAGGTATTGCCCGTCGTTCCCTTGGAGAGCAGCAAGGTGCAATTAATGATTTTACCACATTATTAGAACTCAATCCTAAAATTGTAGATGCTTATACCCAACGAGGTACAGTTAGGTTTGACATGAAAGATACAAAAGGAGCGATCGCCGACTTCAACGAAGCAATTAAACTTAATCCTAAACATCCTGAAGCCATTTACAACCGAGCTATAGTCCGTCGTGTGATGCGAGATAACAATGGTTCCCTAGAAGATTTTAACCAGGTTATACAAATTAATCCTAACTATGTGGATGCTTATATCAAACGAGGTATAGTTCGTTTCGATCTTGGAGAGCATCGCGGTGCTCTAGAAGACTTAAACCGTGCAATACAACTTCAACCCAAAAATGCAGAAGCTTTTTATCATCGAGGTAACACTAAGCGAAGTCTGGGAAATTTTCCCGGAGCGGTCGCTGATTTTCAGACTGCCATACATCTCAATTCCCAATATCATCAAGCTTATAACGACCTTGGCATTGTACGTCTGAAAATGGGAGATATAAAAGGGGCAATGAAAGACTTTGAAGCAGCTATACAAATTAATCCTAACTATGCCGAAGGTCATAATAACCGAGGCTTTACCAAATTTAGGCTAGGAGATATAGAAGGGGCAATGAAAGACTTTGAAATAGCTCTACAAATTAATCCTAACTATGCCGAAGCACATAATAATCTAGGAAATGCTCGCTTTCAAGCAGGAGATTTTCAGGGAGCTATTGATGACTTTGGCGAAACTCTACGCATTCATCCCAACTATGTTCCTGCCTATAATAATCGAGGTTTAGCTCGTTTGAAACTAGGAGGCTTTTCTGAGGCGATCGCTGATTGTCAAGCAGCGCTAAAAATCAACCCCAACTATGGTTTAGCCTACTATAATTTGGGCTTAATTCACTGTGAGATGGGAGATCTGCAGCAAGCGATCGTAGACTATAACGAAGTATTAAAATTGTATCCGAGAAAAATAGACGCTTATATTAACCGAGGGCTAATTTATATGAAGTTAAAAAACTATGCTCAAGCTGTTAAGGATCAAAGCAGTGCTTTAGATATTAATCCTAATCTAGGTCATGCTTATTCTTTTCGTAGTGAAGGATATATGAAATTAGGAAACATTCAAGCTGCTCTTGATGATTTACACAAAGCAGCAGAAATTTATCAACAACAAGGAAAGCGACAAGAATACGAAAAGATCATCAAAACTATTGATAGTATGAAAGATGAGTATGATTGATAGACATAGCCGTGGAAACTAAGTTTTTGCCTAGGCATTATAGAACCCCTGATCGTATCTTTGTCGGCGATTGAGTTTTTTTGTCAGGAGTCAGAAGGTAGAGGGAAGGCATGAGGGAGTGCGATTCGTTATAAGTTTTTTCCAGATCGCTCTTATCCGGACATGATATTAGGGGTTGGTCCCCATCTATTTTTACAGCGCTTTTCAAGTTGATGAACCACATCTTCACAAACAAAAACCTTGTAGGGACGTTCCATGGAACGTCCCTACAGTTGTGGTCTACCCAAATGAAAACCGCTGTAAATAGATCTCAAATGGGTTCTATAAAGTACAAAAAAAGTATTTGTGCTTCGGAACAAGAGAGAGAAGATATTGAGCAAAAACGTGCTTGTGTATCGAAAATGGCTGGATGCTTGTAGACATAAATAATTTGGTTTTTGTTGACTCTTCAGGAGTAAATTTAGGAATGACTCGTCTTTATGGTCGAGGAAAAGATAGGACAGAGATTAGTCAGCAATGCTCCTAGAAATATAGCACTACGCATTCAGGTAGGACATAGAATTAGAATGGTGATCGCTAAATGGGAAAGGCGATCGCTAAACTGGAAGGGGGATCATTATTAAGGCGTTGCACAGTGACGAATGATTTGAGATTTTTGATTGAATTGGATTGTGGATTTGAGAATTGCTAGAATGATTAATATTAGGTTTTTTTAGTCAAAATCTCAACCAATTTTTGGCAGTATCATTCCATAATGTGCAACCCCATTATTAAAATAGCCAAAATCCTTCAATGCTCCAACTATCTACTATGCCTGAACTTCCCCCTAAGAAAAATAACACAATGCCCAAGTCAAAGTAGTTGAGCGCGATTTTTCAACTACCCGTTACCAAAAAATGAGGTCCAAAGCCTCCCCTTTTAAGGGGATGAAAAAATATTCAGTTCAGTATTTCAAGCCTCCAGCTTTAGTCGGAGGTACTGATAACTGATAACTGATAACTGATAACTGAAATGACTGGGTACAATAGATGGGCTTTCAAGGCCAATATAGTAGTACATTTGTATGGGGGGAAGTTCAGCTATGAAAAGACCTTGAGACAATTTTTGAATGCTGCATCAACGCAATCTCTAATATTTTCAAATTCGTTTTTTCTTTGTTTCATTCATGTCTTCAATACTGCCCACCAATTTTCTCTGCATCTGCATGTTTAAATCGGGTGAATAGGTTGGCAAGTACCATATTTCACATCTGGCACTTTCCACTATCTCTCTAATATTTTCACCTTTATGAAAACTAGCATTATCTATTATTACATCTCCTTTTTCTAACTGTGGTATTAAGCATTTTTATAACCATTTTTCAAATAATATCATGTCCGGTAGCATCGGTCTTGTATAGTAAATAGGCAACAGCTCCGGAAGGCAACAGCTCCGGAAGGCAAGAAAAAAACTTAAATTTCCTGTAGATATCCACGCTAACTTTTACACAAACGATTGCCTTCGGACATGATTTTATATCATGTCTGGTTGAACAGTTATAAATAAACTACTCAGAATTCAGAATTTCCTTCGGAATACTCCGCAAACAGAATTCAGGAGGGAATAAAGAAGAAAATAAGGAGAAGGTTTTTTTATCACTAATTATCCGGACATGATATAAGTATCGATTACATCCACCTTCAAAAGTTAACAAAACCAAGATTTTTTTCTCTCGTAAAGCACTAATCCAACTGACTCTCTCTGCTCTTTTTCCTGATTTTAATCCATAGAATCTTTCCCCTTTTAGGCTATAACCATAACCATAATCATCTCGATTATCAAAACCTGCTTCATCTACATAAACCAGTTTATTTTGATCTACTTTTCATAGTTTTTCCATTAATTTTTGTCTTTCATCTTAATTTCTTTCTTCATCACCGTAAGTTTTTTTTTCTAGTTATACCCAATTTTTGACAAGCTTTTGATACATTTTGTTGTGTCAAATTATCTCCCCATAACTCTGCTATTTGAATTTGAATTTTGTGATTATGCCTCAAAACAAATTGTTCAAATTTATCCCAATCATTAATTTTCGGTTGTTTGCCCCCCTGATTCGTTATTGATTGCCGCAAAATATCCAGTTTCCTTTTTCATTTTGGTGGTGGTGCATAGTAATGGTAAAGGAAGTGTGGGGAGATGGGGACCCACCCGCGCACCCCTCCGGTGGAGGGGAATGTGGGGATATGGGGAGTGTGGGAAAAATTAAAAAATATATATCCTCACCATTACCATGCAGGACTACCTTCATTTTTAACCATAAATCAAGGGTATTTCTGCTAATATAGTTGAAAATCCGACAAATAATAGTTTTTTTCTCTCCTCTTTCTACAGAAGTGATTGCCTTCTATCGCAATTAATAACTATATGGTGCAGGCATGAAACAATCTGAAAATAAATTGGCTCATACCATTTTAACTTGTCCTAACCTGAATGCGTAGTGCTATAACTGATAACTGAAATTACTCCTTATCTAATTATATCAATGCTACCAAATTTGATATTCTCTCTGCATTGAATGGAAGTAGATCGGCAAAACAGAAATCACATTGCCATCAATTCATTTTATTAAGCTTCTAGGCAAAGCCAAATTCTTAATTCCAAAATACACTAAATTTTACTTTTGAGCAATCAAGGCTGTATTATTTATCTATCAAGATTTTCAGCTTTTTCTAGAGGGGTAGGAAACAGAAGTGCGATCGCATCTTTTTTCACCCTAAATTGCACCTTAAAAAGGGATGTTGAACTAATTTTGCTAATTTTATTTTAAATAACTAATACTTAGTTTGATTTTTGATAATTTATAATTATTCTAGTATTTGTACCTACTTGTCCAAGACATAGACAAGTTTAAATAAGTCAAAATGATAACAATTATAAATAATGCTGATACTTGTATCTGAATTTTTCTTGATTGACAAAGAAGTTAGTGGGACTTAGACAAAAATCCGGCAAAAAAGTCCTCAAATCTATACAGGGAGAGTTTTTTAGGTCAAAAAGGTATAAATTCAGTAGCGATCGGGGTTTTATACCAAGCGTGATAAACGTTTGCTACAAATAGCTAGGCTATTTATTAGAAGTCAACCCACCCCTAACCCCTCCCAGGAGGGGAAGTTAGGAGTTACCGAGTCAGAATGAATTGCTTTGATACTATTTTTTAGATTGAAAATTATCTTTTTAGTCACAGGGACATCTCCTTTCAACAATGAATAATGAATAATGAATAATGAATAATTACCTCTCCTTGAAAAGAAGAGGATTGACAAAGAGATGAAAATTTTTTTTTATTATCCCCTTAAAAGGGGAGGCTTTAAACCACAATTTTTCGGTAAAATCTTTTAGTCATTCCAATTATTGATAAGATTCTTTTTTAAAATTGGTATTAGCCATAAAAATGGCTTTGACCCCAAATTCTGCATTTCAAACATAAGGCAGCTATGCTATTTGCGCAGCATGACCTAGGAAAGGCATAAGGAAAAATCTGGTGTTGTCTTAGTTTTCAGCTTTTGATCTGTCCTCACCTTTGCTTCGACTGCTATATAAAATCCCTGTATTGACAAGTATTTATACTGTTTCAACAATTAATAATTAATAATTAATAATTAATAATTACCTCTCCTTAAAAAGAAGAGGATTGACGCGGTAGGGAAATTTTTTTCTTGTTTCTCCTTGAAAGGAGAGGCTTTAAACCTTAATTATTCGGTAAATTATAGCAATGTGCGCTGGCATGTTTACAAATTACAAGAACTGTCCAATAGCTAAAAGCTTTATATTATCGGTTTTTTATTCCCCCTTCCGCAGCTGTTGCTTTCCGGAGCTGTTGCCTGCGCACAGCGCTATATCTGCATTGAATAATGGGACTTACACAAAATCAAGCCAGAAAATAGGCTCAAATATAGATGGACAGAAGCTTTCACGTCAAAAAGGCATAAATCCTGAATTACCAAGAGTTTTAGCCATTTTTTAAGACATCGATGTAATTCCCTGCTCTAGACTGACTTTGATGCATTTTTCTTAATACCATGAGTATGACTTTGGCATAATACCAAATTCACCCAAAGGTAGTTACAGTATTTATATCTAGATTTCCATCAGGAAACCGAACCGCCGTAGCAATATTCTATGAAACCGGGATAAGTTAAACATTAAAGCTAGTTCCCTAAATCTAGCTTGGCAAAAAACAGGAAATTTTCTCGAAAATAGAAAATGCTAAAAACTTTAACCAGCAAAGATTTTAGTATATTTCCAGGAATTAATTTGATAAGTTGTATGCGCCCTGCTGGAATCGAACCAGCCTTAAAGCGAATTATGAGCTCGCTGCCTCCCCAATCGGCCAAAGGCGCTTATCTCTAAGTTTACCTTATATAATTATATAAAGTTACCTTGAAGTTTTCTCAGATTAGTGAACTTATTATAACATAGTTTCTTGACTTAAGTTAAATTTTTGGACATAAATATCTCTAAACTTGTACTAGAGTATAGTATATCATAACAGAAAACAATATTATGCCTAAGAAATAAAAAAACTATGAATTCTAGTATTGTGCTAACTCTAAGCTTACTAAGCCTAATGTTTGGAGCAGGTTTGGGTAGTGCCTCTTGGGGGTTTAAGCTAGGAAGGGAAGCTTTAAAAGGAATTACTCAACCAGATACTCGTCCCACTAATAATTTAGCAGGTGCTAGAAACAATTCAAATCGCCAAGAAGGATTGGTCTTTTTAGAAGAGGAAAAAGTTATTGCCAGTGTTAAAAATATTATCAGAAATGGTGGAGTAATTGAAGAGAAAACTACTAAAAAAGACTCCCAGAACAAACAAGCCAAGGTACAGTCTTCTCAAGAAAATCAATCCCAGCAAAGTTTTCCAATTGTGAGTAGTGATGCTGGAGTAGCTCTAGAAGTTAATGATGTTCGTCGATGGGGTAATTCTCTAGTTTTAGATGTCAATTTAAAAAATGAAGGAGACCGAGCTGTAAGATTTCTGTACAGTTTTTTGAATGTTACAGATGACGAGGGAAGGTCTCTCAGCGCCAGTACAGAAGATTTACCAGGAGAATTACCACCAAATGGTAGAAGATATTATGGTATTATTACGATTCCAGTTGCATTATTAGATAATGCCAAAGAACTTTCCTTGGAACTGACAGATTATCCCGATCAAAAGTTAGATTTGAAGATGTCTAAAATCAAAATAGATTAAGTGGATTAGATATTTTTTTGAGTAGGTTGTTAGTTAGATAAAAAAAGTTATCTATGACATAAGTTAATTCATTTATCACTTATCGATCCTCAGAGAAAGCAAAATTAAGTTTTAACTTTGAATAGCAAAGAGATCTAATGAAGTTGCCCAAGATTTAATGGTATAAATTGTTAAATATTAAACATGAAAATGTTCAGAGGTCTGAGGCAGAATCAATGGCAATAAGTTTGGGAGAGATGCCAAGCTTAGAAATCCTGACATCGACAGAGATAATGTCGCGACTTTTGTCAGTATTTCTGCTAATTACCATCAATGCCTTTTTTGTGGTGGCAGAATTTTCTATAGTTTCTGTGCGTAGATCCCGCATTAATCAATTAGTGGATGCAGGTGATGCTCAAGCAAAAATTGTTCAACAACTTCAAAAAAATATAGACAGACTACTCTCAACCACTCAGTTAGGTATAACTTTGTCTAGTTTAGCTCTGGGTTGGATTGCTGAAGGAACTATGGCCGTAATTGTTAGAACTGCAATAGTTGAACTACCCCTACCTATTCATATTAGTCAAGCGATCGCTCACTCCCTAGCTATCCCAATTGTCACCTTTTTTATTTTGGCTTACCTGCAAATTGTACTAGGAGAACTATGCCCAAAATCAGTAGCACTATTATATTCAGAAAAATTATCGAGATTATTTGGTCCTTTGAGTCTAGCTATCTCTCGCTTCTTTAATCCATTTATTTGGGTATTAAATCAATCTACTCGTTGGTTATTACGACTGATAGGAATTAAATACACTGGCAGTGTCTGGAAAACACCTGTTACCCCTGAAGAATTACAATTAATTATCTCTACTTCTACTGAATCAACTGGTTTAGAAGCAGAAGAACGACAATTACTTAGTAATGTCTTTGAATTTGGGGAAGTATCAGCTTTAGAAGTCATGGTTCAACGCACTAATATAGATGCTATCTCTAGTACGGCTACTTTTAAAAATTTGTTAGATGAAATTAAGGTATCTGGTCATTCTCGTTATCCTGTCATTGGTGAGTCCATAGATGACATTCAGGGTATTATAGATTTCAAAGAATTGGCTCAACCTTTAGCAAAAGGTTTATTATGCTCACAAACTTTAATTATACCTTGGATTCGTCCTGTAAGGTTTGTATCTGGACAAATGTATTTAAGTGAGTTATTATCATTGATGCAAAGAATGCGTCAAATCCCAAATAGTCGTCAGCACCCAGAAATGGTAATAGTAGTAGATGAATTTGGTGGTACTGCTGGATTAATTACGCGAGAGGATTTGATTGCTGAAATTATCGGTGGTAATAGTTATGAAGTAACTGGTACTGAAGAATTTACTCTACAAATGTTGGATGATCGGACTTTTATTGTGCAAGCACAGTTAAGTGTAGAAGAAGTTAATGAACTATTGAATTTAGATTTACCTCTAACTGAGGATTATCAAACTTTGGGAGGATTTTTGATTTATCAGTTACAAAAAATACCTACTGCTGGAGAAAAGTTATGCTATGAAAATCTTGAATTTACTATTATTTCTGCCGAAGGTCCACGTCTCGATCAAATTCAAATTAGTCAATTAGAAGAGTTAGAAAATGATCAAATTGTTAATGCGTTTTTAGAAGATGAAGCAGGAGAAAAACTCAATCAAAGTACATCAGATGAACTAATTGATAGCTCAGTTTTTCAGGCTGAAATTGACCCTCAAGATATGAACTAAAAGCTTTACATAAGCATTCAGCGTTCAGCCATCAGCTATCAGCCATTAATTCATTAACTTTATAGCAAGAAGTAGTATTGAAAGATTTAAAAAGAGTTCAAAGTATTGAAAAAAATTAACCTTGACCTTAGCAGTGTATATTCATTATTTGTGAAATAGATAAAAGCTAACTAAAAGCTAGCTGTTTGCGCAGCATTCCGCAGGAAATACTTGCCTTATCTTATATCAATTTTCTTTATAATGTTCGACTTCAATAGTAGTATGAACATTTCCTCGTGGATAAAAATTAGCTTTAATTTTTACTTCTAAAGGGTCGCAAGCTGCTACAAAATCATCTAAAATTTGATTCGCTGATTCTTCATGGGAAATATAGCGGTCGCGATAACTGTTAATATACAATTTCAGTGCTTTCAATTCTACTACTCGTTCATTTGGAACGTATTTTACGTCAATTGTGGCAAAATCTGGATAACCAGAAAAAGGACATTTACAAGTAAATTCTGGTAAAGTAATATTAATCTCATAACGTCTTCCAATACGAGGATTAGGAAAAGTAATTAACTCTCCTTCTGATATGTTTCGTTCTCCATATTTAGGTTCTTGTATACTAAACTCTTGAGAAAATTCATGGTTAGTTTCAGAATAATTCATAGATATTAATTAAATAATCAATAATTTGGAGATTCAATTTGTATAAGCATTCAGCGGTCAGCATTCAGCTATGAGTTATTAACTTATTATAATGCTGAAGTAGGGATTAGTCTCCAAGGAGAATTAAAAGTTATAAATGAAATTGGTCATCAGCTAACCTTAGTAATTGCTCTTATCTTTCAAAAGCTGTTTGCGCAGCATTCCGCAAGAAATGCTTACCAATTTGTATAAGTAAATATTTTTCTTTGATAGTGACTTGACGAATTTCTATTTTATTGCTCTAATTTCACTAACTATCCGCCATAATGATTGAAAAATATCATCATAGTTAAAGTAATGCAAAATATTAGCGCATCTAGTCAGATGGGACATAATTCCGAAAATAACTATTCTCCATCTGTACCTATTTCTGTATATAGAGAAGCTACTGCTGAACTACAAGCAGCTCAAATTAAGCTAGAATCACTCAAAGTTCATAATGAGCAGTTAATCCAGCAAAATCAAAAACTCAGAAGAGAATTTGAAAAAGTTATTCAGTCTGCGACACAGCTACAAGAAACTCTGAATTCTTCCCTGCTTGTAACTCAAGTAAATCAACCTCAAGCGCCTTCTTTTCCCAACTCTCAGCTTAGGGTAGATACTTTTAGAGATAACTCTTTTAATTCTGATTTTGAGGTAGATTCTCCTGAAACATCATCTGCTTCGCCTTCTCTACCATTTAGCGAGTCTAAAAAAATAGATCCAGATTCTCCAGAGTATCTATTTACAGAAGAGACAGATAGAAGTCGCTACAGTAGAACTTCTAATTCTACACAAGTATCTGAACTGAATGGAATTTGGTTAGTAGTTGCTATTTGTTTGATTGTAATTGCTGCATTTGGTGCTGGGTATTGGGTTGTACGCCCAATTTTAAATCAGCGATAATGCTCTGCTTTCCTCATTCAATAACAAATCTTCATCCATCTCAGAAATTACAAAAAAAACGTGCAGTTGAAAGCCAAGTGGCTTTAGCCCTTGGATGAAAACAAGTTGTGGCAATTTATTCCCAAGTATCCCAAAACATGGGATAATACTAATGAATGCGAGTAGTAACAAGGTTTGTCCCATAGACTCAATGCTAGTAGGGGTGAAACTCCTGTCGGGAATAAACTAGTAGCATGATTCTACCAAGAAACTCGGCACAGACAAACACCTCAGCAAGGATAGGGATAGCTCAAACTTGAGTAAAACCACTCTGAAAGCAAGACAAAAGTAAGGGCGATATATGTGGCATTTTTGTCAGCATATTTGAGTCTGTAGGTGGTATATGAGCTACCACCACTGGAAAAAATTAATCAAGTCCAGTGACAGCTAGTGGCCTTTCAGAATAGTGTTTTTAAACCGATTCGGAACAACTACTTAGAATCACCCATACTTTAGTCGGGTGAGAAGTCAAAGACTCAAACAAATTACAATCATCTATATACCCCACGGCTTTAGTCGTGGGACTATTAACTCAAACCAAGCATATATGTACTACCTTAGTTACAATTAATTTAGATGGATTGTTCATCCGATACTATTTTGTGAGCCATTTGCTAACAATGCACAGCAGCTTCAACCTGCTCAGAGGGTATCTCCCAATGCCTACAAGAAAACCTGTAGAAACTTTTAAACACTTACGTCGCCTTGATTATCAGCTAAACAGAAGTTTTAATTACCTAACTACAGAGCGCGGTTACTTAGTAGCTTAGTGAGCGCACCACAAACATAGTAGTTTGTGAGATTTTAGCATAATCTATACAACTAGATAAGTATAACTATATCAATATACATGAACTTATGTTAATAAATATTAGTAAATCAATAATAGTTATTTAACTTCTTGCTAAACTCGTTTGCGTCAAATTGTTAACATTACAATTTTTTGTAGAAGTATCTTGGACTCCCATCTCAGGGTCAAAACCACGCTTTATCTGAGTCAACTTGATTTGTTTAGCTTGGAGAGCAGTTTCTAGAATCTCTACAGCTTTATGGGGGTTTCCATGACCACAAAAGAATAAGTCAGCAGCAAAGTAACCTAACTCAGGCCATGTATGAATGGCAATATGAGACTCTGCCAGTGTTGCCGTCGCAGTTACTCCATGAGGGCTAAACTGATGAACACATAAGTCTATGAGAGTTGCTCCTCCTGCTGTAATTGCATCAATTAAAGAGCAACGGATACGTTCAGCATCGTTGAGCAGCTCTGCAGGGGACTGCCAGGCATCAACGACTAGATGGGTTCCCAATTGTTTCATTCTGCGCGGTTATACCTCCACCCGATTAAGGTCTGCAATTTTTTATTTTATCACAAAATTTTTGTTTTGAATTTTTGAATTATGAGTGATTAATGTAACCACTTTTGGAGAATTAGCTATTGAGCCAGACTTGCTCCATATATCTATTTTAACTCTCTCTATCTGTGAGTTGAACCATTCGGCATAATTGCTTCTTTTAAGCAAACATCCTCAAGAGCAGAAAGATTTAAACTAGACCCAATCAAGTTAGCATGACACAAACAAGCTTCTTTTAAGTCAGCACCTTTAAGAGATACTAGCAATAAGCCAGCACCATAAAGATTAGCTTTCTGTAAGTTAGCGCCTCGTAAATCAGCTTCCAATAAATTGGCCCCTGAGAGATTGGCAGCTTTCAAGTTAGCACCTCTTAAGTTAGCTTTGCTCAAGTCCACAGCTCGCAGGTCTGCTTGTTGAAGATTAACACCATTAAGATTAGCATTGCTAAGATTTGCTCCTTGTAAATTAACTCCACTCAAATTTGCTCCACTTAGATTAGCATTGCTCAGATTTGCCCCTTGTAGGTCTGCCTCAGTTAAGTCAGCAGCACAAAGGTTGGCCTCTGCCAAAGTTGCTTCTGTTAAATCTGTCTTGATTAATTTTGCACCACTGAGATTTCCTCGTTGTAGATAAGCTCGAATTAGACTTGCCTGATTTAATAAAGTGCCACTTAAATCTACCTCACTCATAATTGCCCGATTCAAAGTGGCCTTAGTTAAGTCTGCGCCACTGAGAATAGCACGGCTGAGAGTAGCTCCTGTGAGGTTGGCTTGAGTCAGTTTTGAGCCATTCAGCAAACAAGTTCCCACCATGCTGGTGCCAATTAGAATAGCTTCTGTTAAATCTGCTTCTGAAAAAATAGCCCCACTCAAAATTACTCCAGTTAAGTCGGCTTTAATAAGAGTAGTTTTAGTAAAGCTCGTAGCGCTCAAATTAGCTTCAATTAACTTAGCTTCAGAAAGATTAGCATTACTAAAATCTGCACCAACTAGATTAGCTCCAATTAGTTTAGTTTTAGCTAGGTAAGAATCTTTGAAACTAGCATTACTTAAATTACTTCGATTAAGGTTAGCTGCACCTAAATTCACTGCAACTAGGTTAGCTCCTGGAAAATTTCTTTCTCCTTTGGAGTGTCTAATTAATAATTCATTTGCGCTTAAAAGCTCGCTGACATTCATAAAATAAATCTGTTAATTTATCTAGATTTGTGTTGATTTGCTTGATTTCCTCTGAATTGCCAATTAATTGCCAAATATTAAGTTTAAAGAATTCTATATTTGGTTAAATTTTCAACAGAAATTATTTTTTGTTAATGCTAAACAAAGTTTGTCGGCGCAGCCCTCATCTGGGATGTCCTAGTTTAAATAGGTTCATAAGTCTTGGATAATAGAACTTTACTCCATGACTAATTACTATTTGTTGTATCGATCAAATTACAGGAGTTGTTTACTGGCATCCTTGCAGTCTAGAGACCCTTGTGTGGCTGCGGGTCTGTTCAGCTAGTGTCACCCCCCTGATAGTTCGTGGGACAACTAGATTGCAAGTTGTTATTAAGCTGCACAATAATTAAGCTACCAGGTTCGTCTGAAGCTGAACCTTGAGTATCTGATGTTCTTATAATGCATTTATTGCTTATATCTATTTGCTCCATCAGTGCCTAATTTTTTTGAAATTGGCTGCTTCGCTAGTAAAAATGATAGCTGACAATTGACGATTAGACAAATTTTTGTTAGGTCAGTCTGAAATCTCTATGATTAAAAGAATTGAATTGACAAAAAGTTTTTTTTATGATATTAGAGTCTTTTGACCGTTAAAAGTATGGCTCATATCAAGTCTGATTGAATAAGCATTATAAAGCTTGCTTCTGCGAAGATCAAGAAAATTTGTTAAAAAACAACAAGAAGTGTTATTATAAAAGTTTTGCAGAATATCGTAGACGTGACTGCAAAAGTTGAGTTAGGGCTAACTACTGAAGCCGAATAATTGGACAAAGTTAGACAAATATTAAGAAATATTAAAAAACTCCTAATTATCTGCTATCATACACTCATTCATCTTATAATTATCAAAGACTTTTTTTTCATGGTGTGCGTGTTCAAATGCAATCAATCAAGACCAAATTAAAAGTTAACAATTACCAAAAAACAATACTTGCCAAACACGCAGGTGTAGCCCGTCATGCTTATAACTGGGGATTAGCAACTTGCATTACTGAATATGAATCAAACAAGAAACGACTGAGTGCTATCACTTTACATAAGCGTTTGGTGAGGGAAGTAAAAAGCGAAAATCCCTGGTACTATGAAGTATCAAAGTGTGCCCCTCAAGAAGCTTTAAGAGATTTAGAAAGGGCATTTAAGAACTTTTTAACTATTCCTAAATTTGGGTTTCCGGTCTTTAAGAAAAAAGGGAAAAAAGACAGTTTCTATTTAGAAGGAAGTATCAAAATCCTGAGAGGAAACTACATCAAACTACCAAGAATAGGAATAGTAAAAACTTATGAAATCTTACCATCTGTACCAGTCAAAAATGTGAGAATATCCAAGCGGGCAGGTGAGTGGTACATTAGTTTTAAGTATGATGAATGTAAGCCCAAACCTCTGAGTAAAAAACGGGCTATTATCGGTGTAGATGTAGGTATAAATGCCCTAGCAACTTGTAGCGATCGAACAACCTACGCTAACGTCAAAGCCTATAAACAAGCCAAAAAACGACTAACTCGTTATCAACGGCGTGTCCAGAAAAAAGAGCCTGGTAGCAAAAACAGAGCCAAAGCAGTAAAAAAACTAGCCAAGACTCACAAAAAAGTAGCTGATATCAGAGCAGATGCACTACATAAACTGACAACATGGTTAGCTAAAAACCACAGCACCATAGTGATAGAAGATTTGAATGTAAGTGGAATGCTAAAAAATCATAAATTAGCAAGTGCGATAGCAGACTGCGGTTTTTATGAGTTCAAGCGTCAGCTCATATACAAGTGCGAGTGGTATGGAAGCCAGCTAGTGATAGCAGATAGATTTTATCCAAGTTCTCAGATATGTTCTCACTGTGGACATCAACAGAAAATGCCTTTACATGAGAGAACTTATAATTGTGCTAACTGTGGATTTCAAGCTGATAGAGACTTTAATGCTGCTGTCAACCTAGAAAACTATGTGAATAAGTAGCTTGAGTTTCAAGCGATTTTAAGCCTGTGGAGAAGATAAGTTACAGACTGCGGTCAGTGGTCTTCTGTGAGACAGGAAGCTAGCTCCAAAGCTCATGCAATCATTCATGGGTAAGTTTGGGTAAGTTTAGTAGAACGGTTTCAATTAACTATGACAACACAAACATTGCCGAAAATAAATAGTCTTGGAGACTGGGCATCCTTAGCTTTTGAAAAGCATTTTCAGAAAACCCTTAGACATGAACCAGAGGTACTCAAAGATCGAGACCCAGAGGAACTACATCAAATGCGTGTGGGTATGCGTCGCTTGCGCTCTGCTGTTCAGGGGTTCAGGCCAGTTGTCACTTTGCCGAAAGCAGCTCAAGATCGAAAGATTGGTAAAATTGCTCGTTGTTTAGGGGGTTTAAGAGATTTAGATGTTCTTTTAGAAGCGCTTCAAAATCGCTATCAACCAAATTTACCTCCTCAAGAACAGGCAGAGTTAGAGAAGGTTATGCAGCAATTACGAAAACAACGTCGTCAAGCTTTTAAAAAAGTACGAGGAATACTGGGAAATAAGAGTTATTTAATGTTGAAGCAGAAATTGCAGGAATGGTTGGATAACCCAATTTATACAAGTATTTCTCGCCTACCTATTCAAGAGGTATTACCAGATTTATTATTACCTGAAGTTAGTAAGTTACTTCTTCATCCTGGCTGGTTGGTAGGTATTGAAACAGAGGATTTAGAAACAAGTGATAATCAGGATTTTTTACTCAAAAAAACTAATTCTAAGCATCAAGTAGTCAAAATTAATAATGATGTTTCTTCGATAAACATTAGCGATCAAGATGAGGAAAATCTACATAGTCTGCGTAAGGAAGTAAAGCGGGTTCGTTACCAAATGAGTTTGTTTACAGAATTTTATGGTCCGACTTATGAAGCTTATTTAAAAGATATGAAAGAAATTCAGGAATATCTCGGCGATATTCAAGATTCTGCTGTGTTAAGAGAATTTCTGGAAAAAGTTTTACGATCTAAAATTGACAAAGTTCTTCCTACCTTAGAGAAGCAACTGCAACAAAATTGGCATCAAGCATGGCGAAAATGGCAGGTTTTGCAAAGACGATATCTTAATATTCAAGTTCGACAAAATTTCCGTTCTGAATTCTTGCGACCTGTGGCATAAGTTTGGGAGTGTGGGAAGTGTGGGAAGTGTGGGAAGAAATTTAAAAATATATATCTTCACCATTACAACCCACATTCCGCACTTCAACTTGTAACATGAAAATTAGTATAAAATCCTGAGGTTGCTTAGGTATTTATACTATATAAATTATCTTCATTTACCTCGATCAGGAGTCAAATTCTCAGTTAGATATTAAGCATAAATACTTTCTGAATCCTTGATTCCTATTAACCACTATAATTTATAATTTTCTTCTTACTTTTGACTTTTGAATGCATGACTGTCAGATGTGCGTCTTACATTCTGAGGAAACCTCGCCAATTAGCACTCGATGCATGACTTATATTTTTATGCTACATTTTGTGGTGCCGAATGTGGGTTACAATGCAGGACAACCCAAAATACTAACTTTTTTTACTCCAAAAAGGCTCTTGCCTTTATTTTTAAATCCTTTGAGACTTGATCAGCAAGCCCTAAATTATAATGCGATCGCCATCATAGAGCAATATGACTAACAACTTAAGAGAATCAAGCAGCAGCCAATGCAGGACTAGAGATAAAGTTGAGTGCAATAACAAAGCCAACAAAAGCAATAAGGATGTTCTGGAATATTCTGTTCAATTTCATAGTAAATTTTCCTAGAAAGCTATAGACAAGTTGAGTCTCATATTAGGAGCACTAATACTCTAGCAAATATCCTCTTTAGCGGTCTATTAAGAAATTTTACAATTTACATAGCTGCATTAATGTAGGCTAATTCCTACAAAGCTCTCTATCTCAAACCACTATGTTTAGGCTCAAAGTTTGATTTGGGGGGAAACTGCGAAGACGATTGTTTGAAAACCAAGCAGTGGGTTTGTTCATTCAATACGCTATACTTAACCGCATGATACAGAATAGTAAACCTGTAAAGTTATCAAATAGACATTTAGTCTCTCCCTCTTGTGGAAGTAATCTGCGATCGCCCACTTCATGCAACAAAGCCCTTCTGACTTCAAAAAGCTTAACCTATTACTAATCTTTTAATTACCTAATCTTTACTTTATTAGGATAACCTCAGTACTATGTATATAAAACCAGTATATGTAAACTGGAATGTATAAATATGGCTCAAACTTCTAGAGCAATCATAGAGAATGATCAGTATAATACAAGTTCAGAACGTCATCTACACTTTTTTAATAAAGGAGAAACAATACCTTTAATGCCACAAGGTATTTGGCAAATTTGTCAAGGTTTAGTGCGACTCAGTACTCTTTATTCAGTAGGCGAAGAAGGTCTACTAGGATGGGGTGGCCCTTCTATGTGCTTTGGCAGTTGTTTTTCCCACTTACAGACTTATCGAGCAAATGCTTTGTCAGATGTTTGTCTAATGTGGTACACAATGATCGAGATAGAGGCTTCCCCAAAATTAGCCCAAGAATTGTTACCTCAATTAGGAAGACGATTTCGACAAACAGAGGCCTTGTTAGCGATTGTTGGACAACGACGAGTAGAAGACCGTCTCCATCAGTTATTATTATTGTTGAAGCAAGAATTTGGTCAACCCGTGACTGATGGTACTCGGTTGAGTATTCGCTTGACTCATCAAGATATTGCTGGTGCAATTTGTACAACGCGAGTAACTGTCACGAGAATTCTGGGAAAATTACAACAGCAAGGATGGCTTAGTAGAGATAAAGATCGTCATCTGATATTAAAAAATGAAGCTTTTGCATACTCATCAGATTTGTTTGGATTTGTCAGTAACAATAATCACTAAACTTACTCAAATAAATTATAGCGCTAGGGAATAGGGAATAGGCAACAGGGAACAGGGAACAGGGAACAGGGAACAGAGAATAGCAAAATGTAAAAGGGTTTTAACATTGAAAAATGTCCTAACCAGTTCTTGTAGTGCTATATTAGGAATCTCCACAAATCAAAAATAAAATCAATTATCATATCATGTCCGAAGGCAATCGTTTGTGTAAACCCAAGCATGAATATATGAGTAAATTTAAGTTTTTTCTTGCTCTTAACTTTAGCCTTCCTGCCTCTTCCCTCTTCCCTCTTCCCTCTTCCTTCTTTCTTCTTCCTTACTCGGAGGCAAATTTACGGAATTATTAATAATTAAATAATTCGCGCCTTGAAGCCTCCCCTTTTAAGGGGAAAAAAAGCGGTCGATCTTCGCAGCTTCCCCGTTGGGTGGGATGGCGAGGTCTCGGAGCCATATCCATGAGACCAAGAAAAGAAATAATATCTCCTTATATTCAATCCTCTCAGTTTTAACCAGAGGTAATTATCCATTATCAATTAATGAACTTAGCTATACAATACCGATGCTACCGGGCATGATATCACACAGAAATTATCAATTATTTCCCCTCCTGGGAGGGGGAGGGGCGAGGGGTGGGTTCTCTACTGCTTACTGCCTCTTTTCTGGAGATGTCTATTGCACATAGCGCTGTCTTCGTAAGCGACGTTCTTTCAAGATTAAAACATCTGCTTGATTTTCTTCTCTAGCTACTCTAACTAATAATCCAGCTAGCAATAAACTACCAATCATTGAACTACCGCCATAACTAAACATTGGCAATGGTAAACCTGTAGTTGGCAGTATCCCAGTCGCAACACCTATATTGAGGAAAGACTGACCGACTAAAGCTATCATTACTCCGATGGCTACAAGTTGATGTTCCATTCTAGTAGCTTTTAAGGCAACTCTCAAAGCAATAACACTGTATATAGCTAATAACAGTAACAGTAATAAGGCTCCCACAAAACCAAACTCTTCAGCATAAACAGAAAATATAAAGTCACTATATGGAATAGGAAGAAAATGTAGCTTTTGCTGAGATAAACCGAAACCGCTGCCCCAAATATCTCCAGAAGCGACTGCTAGTAAACTTTGAATTAACTGATAGCCATCCCCCATTGAATCTGCCCAAGGATTTGTAAAAGAAAGAACTCGCCTCCTCTGATAATCATTAATGCTGACGCTAATGGTCGCTAAAAGAAATCCAGCTAAAGCAATACCTCCAAGATAAAAATAAGGTAGTCCTGCTGCAAAGGCAATAAACCATAAAATCATACCACATAAGGCGGTGGTGCTTAAGTTTGGTTGTAGTAAGATAGATGCTAGTATTAAAGAAAAAGTACATAACCAAACTATCCTCACTAACCAACTCAAGCGACTCCATCTGCTATACAAATTAGCTGCTTGCAGAACCAAAAAAGGTTTCATTAGTTCAGATGGTTGAATAACTACTGGGCCTAAAGATATCCAGCGAGTTGCACCATTAATTGTAGTTCCTATTCCTGGTACCAGGGTGAGAAATAGTAGAGTGAGTATTAAAATTATGCCTATTTTGGCAGTTTGCAGCATAGTAGATAAGCGGGTATAAACAATTATATTAAATCCCATAGTTCCTACTAAAGCCCATATTAACTGCCTTTTAAAAAAGTATAGACCGTCTCCATATTCTATTGCACCACTGGAATAGGAGGCGGAAAACAATACGACTAAACCGATAAATAACCAGAGGAATGTTAACCACCGCAATAGTCTAGCTTCTATCGCCCATGTTTGGACTTTGGGGTCGAAAAAGGGAATGAGATAACGTAAATCCATATTATTAGTGCCGCTACGCGGAAGTTAAAAGTTAAAAGTTAAAAGTATTGGTTGGTAAGGCTTTTAGGATTTTGTAACTGGTTAGTTATTTCTGCCATCCTGCATTAGGTATAGGTAGCAGGTGTTAGGTGTTAAGTGGTAGGTGCTAGGTAAATTTTTTTCATCTAAGGCTATAATCTTAATTAATTTACCGAAAATTTGGGTCTATAGCAAAAAATGGGTTGCTTAGGACATAGACTGATAATAAAATTTAGACAGGGAAACTTTTTTCCCACTGTTGCCTGTTGCCTATTCCCTATTCCCTACTATAGAATTTTTTGATAAATGCGATCGCAGCGTTTTGTTTCTACGCCAGTTGTTAAGTGATAACCGCTACTTTCATATAATTTAACAGCTTCTTGCAATACTGTTGCTGTTTCTATCCAAATTTCTTGAAATTTAGATTCTATAATTCTGTTTTCTAATTCTTTTAATAAAAATTTTCCTAAACCTTGGTTTCTGACTTCTGGCAATAAGTACATCTTTCTAATTTCGGCTGCTTTATTACCTCGTTGAATTGGATAATATGCGGCAGTGCCTAATATTTTTTCTTGTTTTTCTACTACCCAAAATTCTCCTCCTACATTTTGATAAAATTTTTCTACTTGTAAGACATCTTGATCTGCATCTTTGGGTTCCCAGTTTAAACCGTATTCTGCCAGAACAGAACTGATAATATTTGCTACTATTTGACGGTCATCTGGTTGCCAATTTCTAATTACAAAATCACGATAATATTTTTTCATAATTTAAGCAGGTTTTAGGTGGTAGATTAAAGCTTTTATCTTTATCAGAAAAAGGTTATGTAGCAATCTTATTTGAGTTGTGAGATATTGTAGATTTTAGGGAACAGGGAACACCGAAGCAAATTATCACAAATGATTTAGAATTGCTATATAGAAATCCCAAATAATTTGTAAAAAATCAAAGGATATATATAGACTCTGAAACTTTTACCGAATAATTAAGGTTGAAAGCCTCTCCTTTAAAGTAGAAAAAAGCGGTCGTTTGCGGAGCATGAGCTTAGGATGGGATGGCTATATTTCCTCGCTGTCCGACCATCGACCAAGATAAGAAAAATTTTTCCTTTTAGTCAATCCTCTTCTTTTCAAGGAGGGGTAATAATTAATTATTAATTATTAATTATTAATTATTAATTGTTGAACTCCTCAACCATTTGTTTACCCAGAGCTATAAAATCTGATAACTTATAGCTGATATAGAATCCGGTTATATATATGTTCATAATTCTATCTAGACTTCAATATCAAATCTCCCCATCTCCCTATCTTCCCATCCCCCTCAAATATACAATTAAGTGTTTAGCCTGATTTTATATGAGGGTTTGGAGACCAAATGAGGGGTCAGACCCTGAACTGCAACGTTGTAGTTATGATGAGGGGTCAGACCCTGAACTGCAACGTTATAGTTATGGAAATTTTTGGATGATATAGAATCTGGTGATAGAGACCAAATGAGGGGTCAAACCCTGAACTGCAACGTTGTAGTTATGATGAGGGGTCAGAACCTAAACTGCAACGTTATAGTTATGGAAATTTTTGGATGATATAGAATCTGGTGATAGAGACCAAGTGAGGGGTCTGACCCTGAACTGCAACGTTGTAGTTATGATGAGGGGTCAGACTCTAAACTGCAACGTTATAGTTATGGAAATTTTTGGATGATATAGAATCTGGTGATATAATATCTGTTCATAATTCTATCTAGACTTCAAGCCTTCAATCTCCCCTACTCCCCCACTCCCCTACTCCCCAAACTATATAATAAGTAGTATTCAACCGGATTTGATATGATAGCTAGTTATTGCTCTACCGATTAAATCTCAAAGCATTGACTGATATTAGCCAAAGCCTTTTTTTGGTTGAAAAAAGTGCCAGATTTTCAGCCCAAAATCCTCAAAAAGTTAGCATAAAAGGCAGAAATTTTTGCAGAAAAATCACTCTGACAAATATATCCGACTAGCTCCTAATTAAATTCTATTCTCTCTTCCTCCTAACTACTCTCCACTCCGCCACTCCCTTACTTCCATACTCCCCTACTCGTTAAAAAAGACTTTTTCAGCAAACCCTAGTTAACTATGGATGCGTGGTTCTGGATGTAAATTGCTCAGAATTTCACTTTCAAATATTGCTAATTCTTCTAATCTTTTTTCTACTTTTTCTTGTTCAAAATAAGTTGTAGCTAAAACCCAATATATTCCATAATGTCTGGCTTCAGATGCCATTAAACTACGATAAAATTTTGCTAATTCTGGTTCTGGACAGTAATCTGCAAGTAAGCCTAAACGTTCGTGACTTCGAGCTTCGATTAAACAGTAAACTAATAATAAATCTAACATTCTTTCTGGTTCATTGCGCCGAACTTTACTATTTAAAGCTGCTCCATAAGGAGGAGAATTTAGAGGAGCTAATGGAATATTACGACGTTCTAACCATTGGTTGACTTGTTCAAAATGTTCTAATTCTTCTTTGGCAATTGCTGTTAATTTTTTGATAAGTTTCGTACTTGAAGGATAGCGAAACATTAAATTTAAAGCTACTCCTGCTGCTTTTCTTTCACAGTGAGAATGGTCTAATAATATAGTATCTAGATTAGCGATCGCTTGTTCTATCCAAGCTTGTGAAGTTGGTTGTTTAATATATTTAATGGTTGGTTTTTTTGTTAGTTGCATATTTATTCCTTGTGTTCATTTTCATAACGTTCTTTTGCTGTTTTTTTTACATTAGCTGCAAAGTCTGGATAATTTTCTAACACTTTTTTCAAGTCATCTTTTTCTAAAATAAATAATTCACAGTAAGTCAATGTGATGATTGATGCAGTAGGTCGTTTTTCATATACTAGAGCAATTTCTCCAAAAAATTTACCTGCACCCATATTCCTGTATACATTACCAAAAAATGAGGGTATGTGCCTCCCCTTTTAAGGGGATGAAAAAAATATTTAGTTCAGTATTTCAAGCCTCCGACTTCAGTCGGAGGTTCACTGATAACTGATAACTGATAACTGATAACTGAAATGACCAGTTTTTTCTGAGAAGGCTTGTACTAAACCACGTTTAATAAAGTACATTTCATGACCCCAATGTCCTTCCCGAATTATGTATTCATTAGGTGGTAATATTTCGGGGGTTAATGCCATTACTATTTCTTCGACAAATTCTGTCGTTGCTCCTTGAAAAATTGGCACTTTTTCAATTACTTCTTTGTGTAATTGTAGTGCTAATTTCATTTTGAGAGAATAAGGCAATTCTTCGAGTATGTGATAATCCCTAATATCTTGATTTTCAATCCATCTATATTGATAGTAATCTCTAATTTTTTGTTGTAAATCAGATGAGATTTTGTTTTCCCGCATATATGTTTGAATTTGTCCCAATTTTTGTCTATATCTGGCTTTTGTGGCATCTAGGTTAGAAATTAATGAAGATACATTGCCAATAATATAGGCATACATAGATATTCCTAAGAACATGACTACCAAAGTAAACATTATTTCAATTTCAGTAGTGGGAGTAATATCTCCATATCCGACAGTAGTAAGAGTTGTAATTGCCCAATAAAGGGAATTAATATATTGAGTTGTTATACTTGCTGATTGTAGGGAATTACTAATTAACCAAGAATTTTCAGTATTAGATTCCCAACGGCCGATCATAAACCAGATACAAGCTACCCAATGAGTAATTAAAATTATTATTATGACTAATTTACTCATTCTAATTAAGGTAGGGTTAAAATTTATGTTAGTTTCCCACCTGTTAAAAATTCGATAAAATTGGGGTAGTCTTAATAAACGAGGGAATCTCAATAAAGCAATAATAAATAGTGAGTTTGGTGCAATTATTCTGGCAATTAAATCTCCGGGAATACTAGCTACTAAATGTCTTGAAAAGAGTCGAGTTTGATAACGTTGAGCAATATTTTTTTTGTCTTGAATATATTCTCCGTACTCAAAGTAGCCAATATGAAATCGAATAAATATATCAATAATTAAAATTACATCTCCTATAATGTCTAATATAATCCAGATACCATAAAATCTATTTTTAAAAGCAATTCTAAATGGGATTATGAAAGCATTATAAATAGTAATGGATACAATTAATACTTGCCAGAATCTAATAAATTTACTATCGAGATGAAGTGTGGGAATTTTCACTTTATTTTTCTTGAGTAATTATGGTTTGCGCTTCACTAGTCTTATGGGTGAGGGTAGGAGACAGGAGACAACCCACCCCTAACCCCTCCCAGGAGGGAGAGACAGGAGGAACGGAGTACTTAGAGGAGGTAGGAGTAAGAATTGTAAGAATAATTTTTCTGCCCAACTATGCGCCTAAAATACTAACTTTTTGAGGGTTTTAGACTGAAACAGGCGCACTGCAATTCGACCCCAAAAAGGCTCAAACCTTTATCTGTAAATACTTTTATATTTAATCAGCAAGCCCTAATTATAGCAGGTAACAGGTCATTTCAGTTATCAGTTATCAGTACCTCTACAATAAAGAGGTTTGAAATAAGGAATATGCTCTTTTCTCGCCATCCCATCCTAAGGTCATGCTCCGCAAACGACCGCTTTTTTTACCCTTAAAAGGGGAGGCTTCAAGGCGCGAATTATTTAATTATTAATAATTAATAATTAATAATTCGGTAATTCTAAATTATTAATTCTAAATTCTTGAACAGCTACCAAATTTTCATTTTGCTGGGGATATTAATTAGCTAGAATAAAATATTTTTTTATCTTTTTATTTTGGGTTTAATACCCTACCGTATACAGGGTTTTGACAATTGGTTGGGGTTTGAGTCCCCATCCACTTTTTGCTTCTTCCTTCTTCCTTTTTAAACTATTTTTATTGACTTTTTTTATATCGAACAAATGGAATAAGTATCATAATGTTCCGATTGTATTATACATATCTTGAGCAAATTTTTTCGGGTTCCATAATGGTGCTAAATTTTCTGGCTCTTTAGATTTAACTAATTTATCGACAAATTCCTGACGTAAATGAGGATTTTGAGCTAATTTTACACCCCAATCAATATATTCATTCCATGACCATGCCACGCCGAATTTAATATCTAAATTTTGTAAAAAAGAATAGCCCATCCTAGATAAAAATTGTTCTCCGGCAAGGGTGACAACTGGTAAATTAAACCATAAAGCTTCTAAGGTATGAGTACCACCATTATAAGGATAAGAATCAAGCATAATATCTGCTAAAGAATAGATACTTCTATGTTCCTCTTCTGTAGGAAATCTTTCCATAAATTTAATCCGATGAATACTTACATCCTCAGCTTTACAAGCTTGATGATAAGCAGCTTGAAATACTTCTATATCTCCTAATGCTTTATGAATTAATATACTATTAGGAACTTGCTTCAAGATAGCAATTTGTGCTTTGACTAAATCTCGGTTAAATTTTCTCCCTGGTGCTAAACAAAGATAAACTATTTGGTCTAAACCTATCCTTTGAGACTTTCTTAAATTAGCTCTATTTGTTTCTATTCTTTGAAAACCAGAAGTTGCTACAAATGAATTTGGCATCCTAACTAATTTTTCCATATAGTATTTATCTCGGTCTTGGGGGTGGGTATATAAATCGCATAGAAAATAATTATTCTCAGATATGTAAGGGGCATCAAATCCTAACCAAGACATACAAATAGGTGCAGGTTTATGATGTAAAATCTCACTATTAATTGGTACACTCAAAGAATCTAAATCTATCAATACATCTATTTTATCTTGCTGAATTTCAGTAATAATTTCTCGGATATCAATGCTTCCGTGGGGATATTTTTTCGGTACATATAGTTTAGTAACAGCTTGGCTAAATTTCTGAGTTTGGTCATCTGCTTTGAGATGTTCTGTTGGATATAAATATATTTCTGTATTTAATTTTCCTAACTCTCGAATAATATCAAGGCTACACCAACCGACGGAATGTCTATTGAAATGGTTAGATATGAAGCCAATTTTTAATGGATATTTATTGTCAAAATTAACAGGAGTAGAAAAATTATTATTTTGAGGTTTGAGGACAAATTGTCTATAAACTTTAGATACCGATCTGTAGAGATTCGAGTTAGCTTGAATATCATCTCTTAAGTAAGGAACACTGAAAAGAAAATTTCCATATAAAGCTTTTAGATCGACTACCTTTTTGACAATAGTCATATCCTCTTTCAATTTAGCTTCAAGGTCAAAAAATCTATCTTTAGCAATTTCATTTAAGCCAGATATTTGATAAGTGCTAATCAAATAAATCCCAGTCATAATCGGATCTATTTCCCCAGATTCCTGATAATAATTAGCCACCGCTTCCCTAGCAACTACATAATTATTACCATCCCGAAGAATGCCACAGAAATGTTGATGTGCTGTAGCATAATTAGGCTGAACTTCAATCGCTTTTTTCAGATATTTAATAGCCTCAGAAAACTTACCTTTACTTCTCAAAATTATGCCAATTTGACTATAAGCTTCCGCTAAATTTGGGTTAAGTGTAATTGCCTTTTGCCAACTATCAATAGCTTCATCTAACTTTCCCTCTTCAGCTAACTTATATCCCTGACTTAAATTAACCTCAACCCCACCCAAATTAGGATTTAATTTTAAAGCTTTTTCTTCTGAGGCGATCGCTTCATCTAACTTACCCGCTTGCTCCCAAACTTTGGCCAAATTCCAATAAGCGACGGCCATATCTGGTCGTAGTTGAATCGCCTTCCTGTAACAAGCGATCGCCTCATCCAGCTTTCCCTGACGAAAAAACATACTGCCCAAGTTAATATGAGCCTGGCATAACTCAGGATTAAGTTCTATGGCTCGATAGTATAAATTAATTGCTTCCGAAATTTTACCTTGGGCCTGGATAATATTTGCGAGGGTGACATAAGTAGAGGCCCAATTTGGTTGTAGATTTAAAGATTGACGACAACAAGCGATCGCCTCTGATAACTGCCCCTGAGCATAATAAAGTTCTGCTTGTGCTGTTAATGCCTCAAAATTTGGAGTTTGTGAATGGGGAGGACTCGAAGAAATATTCATTGGAAAAAAAAGTCTATGTTATGTAATTAAAGGTTAAAATCTACCATATTTTGTACCTCAGTAGGACGATCTGATATAGGTCTTTCCTCTAAGGTGCAATATTTGAGTTATCCTGTGTTTAGTTTTGGGTAAAAATATTTGATATAGCTATAAGCATTTCCTACGGAATGCTCGGCAAGCAGCTATCAGCTAGAATTAAAACTTTTAACTGTAATGTTTTGAAGTTTCTTAGCTTTCCTAATCTGAATGCGTAGTACTATAACTAATATGAAATAGGTTAATGTTTGCTACAGATAATTGATCAAGAGATAGAGATATGGGGAGATATGGAAAGTCATAAATAGCAGAATTACTTGTATTTCATATCAACTTGCTCTTTTACTATTTCCCTCAACTTTCAGTCCTAAAGCTGATAATAAATGTAGTATTGATTTTGGTATTTAATATTAAATAAGGACTCTTTCAATGATTGACAAAAATTTGCATCAACTTCAACCAAAAATTAAACTTAAACCTCAAATAATTCCCAGAATTATTTCATTAGTTTTGATATAGCCATAAGTATTCAGCTATAAGTATTCAGCATTCAGCTAGAATCAAAACTTTTAACTGTAATGTTTTGAAATTTCTTAGCTTTCCTAATCTGAATGCGTAGTACTATAACTAATATGAAATAGGTTAATGTTTGCTACAGATAATTGATCAAGAGATAGAGATATGGGGAGATATGGAAAGTCATAAATAGCAGAATTACTTGTATTTCATATCAACTTGCTCTTTTACTATTTCCCTCAACTTTCAGTCCTAAAGCTGATAATAAATGTAGTATTGATTTTGGTATTTAATATTAAATAAGGACTCTTTCAATGATTGACAAAAATTTGCATCAACTTCAACCAAAAATTAAACTTAAACCTCAAATAATTCTGGGAATTATTTCATGAATTTTGATATAACTATAAGCATTCAGCATTCAGTATTCAGTATTCAGCTATAATTAAAACTTTTAACTGTAATGTTTTGAAGTTTCTTAGCTTTCCTAATCTGAATGGGTAGTGCTATAACTAATATGAATTAGGTCATCGATCAAGAGATAGAGAGATGGGGAAATATGGAAAGTCATAAATAGCAGAATTACTTGTATTTCATATCAACTTGCTCTTTTACTATATCCCTCAATTTTCAGCCCCAAAGCTGATAATAAATCTAGTATTAATTTTGGTATTTAATATTAACAGGACTTACGCACGGACACGCTTATCGAGTAAGGGCGTTTTCCTATCGCATAACTCCGTTAACGCTCCGCGACATATAAAGCAGAGCTTTGCGGAGCGCAAATGCCATTTGCTTGGCATAACTATCGTTAACGCCCCTACATATGCCGTTTTCAAGGTGAATTTGCGTAAGTCCTGATTAAATAAGGAAGATTTCAATGATTGGAAAAAAATCACATCAACTTCAACCAAAAATTAAATTTAAACCTCAAATGATTCCCAGAATTATTTCATTAGTTTTGATATAGCCATAAGTATTCAGCTATAAGTATTCAGCATTCAGCTAGAATCAAAACTTTTAACTGTAATGTTTTGAAATTTCTTAGCTTTCCTAATCTGAATGCGTAGTACTATAACTAATATGAAATAGGTTAATGTTTGCTACAGATAATTGATCAAGAGATAGAGATATGGGGAGATATGGAAAGTCATAAATAGCAGAAATACTTGTATTTCATATCAACTTGTTCTTTTACTATTCCCCTCAACTTTCAGCCCCAAAGCTGATAATGAATCTAGTATTACTTTGTAAGCATTTCCTGCGGAATGCTGCGCAAACAACTATTAGCTGTCAGCTTAATGCAACAAGACTCTCTCCTTAAGAACAGTGTTTATAATTAATATCGACTTTAAAGGCAAGGAAGCCTAATTTTCTAGTAAGATAATTAATAAAGCTTTTATCGTAAACTAAAAGCAATAGCTGAAGTTCGCAGTTCCTCCGGAGGAGGCTAGCTGATGGCTGACCGCTGAGTGCTTACATGAATTTTGGTATTTAATATTAAATAAGGAAGATTTCAATGATTGGAAAAAAATCACATCAACTTCAACCAAAAATTAAATTTCAATCTCAAATAATTCTGGGAATTATTTCATTAATATTGACAGTGGGAATCCCAATTTTTATCGATCATAAAATTCCTGTTCAAGCACAAACAGAACAAAAATACGAAGAAAAATTATTTGAAACAGCTCTAGCTTTTACTCTATATTTTGAAGGTGGATTTAGTAATCATCCAGCAGATAAAGGTGGTCGAACTTATAAAGGAATTTTGCAAACTGAATATAATGCTTATAGACGAAGACGTGGTTTACCAACCTTAGATGTTACACAAATGTCTGATACTGAACTAATGGAAATTTATCAAAGTTATTGGGATAATAGTAAGTCAGCTACAATGCACCCTGCTCTAGCTGTAGTTATGTTTGATACTGCAGTTAATTTTGGTATTAATAACTCAGTAACCTTTCTTCAGCAAGCTTTAGGATTACCACAAACAGGTATATTTGATGCTGATACTAGGTCAGCATTAACAGAAGGTAATAATCGAAATACAGCTCTTCAAATGATTAATGAAAGAATTATTTATCGTTATAAAAGAGTGCAGGAAGATGCGAGTCAAATGGCTTTTTTTCATGGTTGGTTAGCTCGTGATTATAGTTTGTGGGGTTATGTAGAAAAGCTCAAAGATCGTTGAAGAAGGAAGAATGGAAAAGGAAGAGGGAAGAAGGAAGAAGTAAGAAGGCAGAAAACAGAAGAAAGCAATATTGACCTGCCGAATCTAAGATATATAGCGCTGTGCGCAGGCAACAGGCAACAGGCAACAGGGGGAATAAATTGCCCATGATATAAGACTTTTAGCTTTTTGTCCTCTCCTGCAATTTGTAAATATACCAGCGCTCATTGCTATAAAACCAAGGAAAACTTACAAATAATACCAATTTGAAAAAAGAATGTTACGAATAATAAGTGCAATAAAAAGATTTTGCAGGAAATATCCCTTTGACAAAAAAGAGAATTTACGAACTGAAAACTGGTATTAAATCTATTAATTCTGGCTCCTGAATTCTGGATTCTGTTTGCGGAGCATTCCGTAGGAAATTCTAAGAAATACCCTAGCTATTTGTAGCAAACATTTATCAAATTGGTATAAAGCAGTCTAAGCAAAGCTTAGAACAGATCGAAAGATTCAAACTCAGACAACATAATTTTTTCCTTCTCTCTTAGATAACTAAAGTATTCTTCCTATCATTTTTCCATTTTTTTCAATAGAGTTGTCGCTAAATAGAGGCAAAAAATCGCTCAAACCTAGACAGGACAATAATTACCAGCATTTTTAGTTACTAATAGCTATAATCCTTACAGAACAAGGATTTTGGGGATTTTTTAAGTTATAAAGCGACAAGTCTAATATTTATCCCTTCTTCCTTCTTCCTTCTTCCTTCTTCCTTCTTCAAGAATTTAAGGACACAGGAAGATTATGATGAGTAGTATTATTACCATTACCACTATTATTATTATTTAATTTGACATAATGACTAATAAGCTGAGTCAGATGAATGAAAGTCTGAATATCAATTTGACGTGATAATAACATTTCTCGATACTTCCCTTCTAAATTTTCCAGCTTATCCTTAACTTCTTCTGGGCATACCTCCGACATAGATTGCCATTCATCAATTAATGCTATGGTATTTTGAATATCTTTCTGATTTTGTTTTTCTTGCAAAATTCGGCATTCTTCTACAAGCATCTTTGTCATTTCTTCTAACTTTTCATAAGCTTCTTTAGGTAAGTCTCCCTCAATCAACATTGACCTATGTTGCTGCCTTAATTCTTCTACTTCTTTAAGAGCTTGAATTGGATTTTCTTCTAAATTTAAACTAATGTTACTGAGAGCTAAACGGCTATTTTTAATCATATTGAGACACTGTTTATGACGCCACATTCGCAACAAAAATCCGATGATACCTGTAGATATAACAATAATTATACCTGCCTGTAAATCTTGGTTTTCCTCTAAATAGCGCATCCAAACTTGTCTGGGGTCGCCTTGCTCAAATGCTTGCTGAGAACCAGGATGAAGATATACCAATCCACTCTGTAATAAAGAGCGAGCATTTCCGTTAGCAAGTTCTGGGTAAAATAATGAGTATTGTCGAGAAGATGAGATAATTGACCAAGTTAAAAGAGCAATTTTTTCTTTGCTGACATCAGGACGAGTTACTAAAGCAGCAGCAGTAGAAATAGTAGGCAAATCTTCTTGAGGTATTGGTGGTAGAGGAATATAACTACCTTTTGGTATGGTTCCACTTTGATATGATTCTGGAAATTGAATAGTTAAGTAGTTAATAAAGGCAGTTGATATCGGAACTAACCTGAGCAAGGGAGGTGTTGCTAACTCTGCTTGAATTTTTTTACTGCTTCCCACCGGACCAACATAGACGAAAGCATCTATTTCTTTCTGTTTCAGTTTATCTAATCCTTCTCTGATATCAATATCCGCTTCAATAATGTTTAGATTTGTGGCACTAAATAGTCGTCTAGCAGTGAAGTAAATACCGCTTTGCGGAGCGCCAAAAACGACTCGCTTTCCGTCAAGGTCAGTAAAAGTCTCGATCTCTGAGTCAGATTGTGTAATTAGGTGTAAATATTCATGGGCAAGAACAGCTATTGCTTGGACTTTGCCCATTTTCATTGCTTCGCTGGCGACATCTAGTTGAACTAGGGCAAGGTCTGTTTCTCCATTGAGTAAACGTTTGAGGTTTTGTTGCGAACCGTAGGAATCATAATTATCACGGACTTTTATTTTCCCTACTTCACGAGCTGAAGTTACTATTTGCCTGCCTATGTTTTCATAAGCACCTCCATTAGCACCAGTAGAAAGGGTGAGACTGTGGCGTTGAGTAGTGCAACTCGTTAATGCGATCGCCCATAAAAATATACCTCCTATTCCGATTAATTTACTAGGTAGTTTGCGATGAGGATATATAGCAGTTGATAATTTTGTAAATATATGCAATTTCTTATCTCCTTAAAAGGAAAAATTTTATGCTGAGAATAATGCGATTATTTATACTTAACTATGAATATGAACGACTATTAATTCTTTGATCAAAATGTAATTATATCATGCCCACTTAAATTATCGGCCTAAAAATATCTTGTTTTTGGCTCAATAGAAGGAAAAAGGAAAAAGGAAAAAGGAAGAACCAAAAAATCTTGCGTTGTCTGAGTTTTAAGCTTTTAATATATCCTAACCTTTCCTTCGACTGGTATCATATAAGACGATCCATAGAACCTACCCACAAAAATTTGTTGAATTTTGCTAGATAGACGAAAAAAAAGTAGGATGTAAAGTCCTACTTTAAAAATAGCCCTGCTGATGCGTGGGTATGACTTGACACTTATCCAAATTATTTAAGCTTCAACAACTGCGACATTAGCTTCTGGAGTCACTGGATAAACGCTCACTTTTTTCCGACTTTTACCTTTTCTTTCAAAAGTCACCACACCCTCAACTAAAGCAAATAAAGTATAGTCAGTACCGACACCAACATTATTGCCTGCATGGAATTTGGTACCACGTTGCCTGACAAGAATATTACCTGCTTTAACAACTTGACCACCAAAACGTTTCACACCTAATCTCTGGGAATTAGAGTCGCGACCGTTACGAGTACTACCAGTACCTTTCTTATGAGCCATGATTTCCTCCAAATTTTATTATTTGACATCCTCCCCGACCTATAAGGCACAAGGATTCCTACCGAGCTGTAGCTCCTCAGCGAGTTGACATCTCACAGGCTGCTGCTACCTTGACGGTAGTCTTACACTTGCCTCCACGTCCGTTTAGAGTCTCGAAATGCCCTCCCGCGACTTATCAAGAATTCTTATGGATGCTTATCTGTGCCTTCAAGTTTAAGCTGCTCATTGACCTGAAAGCTTCCCTTGTTCTGCTCTCAACTGAAGGAATTTCGACCTAATCTTCTTTTCTACAGTATTTACGAGACAAGGTGAGTATATAACCAATTTCATTATAGCATAGTATAGAAAGTCGCCCCAGAAGGGCGAGGCTTTAAACCCAATTTTTCGGTCAATAACTTCTGTAATTATTCTGCCTGATTTTCTGATTTTTCTTCAGATACAGTTTCAACTTCTGCCGTAGTCTCGGAAACTTCCTCACTAACAGTTTCTACTGATTCTTGAATTTCTGTAGCTTCAGTTGCTGTTTCTGTAACACTTTCACTAGCTTCCGGAGTTACTGTTGTAGCTGAAGTTTGAGATTCTCCTACTGCTAATATTTTGCCATTAATACTTATGGAGTCAATCATTAGACGAGTAAGTTCTTGGCGATGTCCCCTTTTTTTCCGAGTTTTCTTTTTAGGGCGCATTTTGTAGACAATAATTTTTTTGCCCCGCAAGTGCCTCATCACAGTGCCTTCCACAAGAGCTCCTTCTACAAGGGGTTGACCAATATGAACATCTCCCTCATGTTGAACTAGAAGCACATTATCCAGAGAAACTTGATCCCCCTCCGCTGCTTGTAGAAGGTCAATATCGTAAAAGCGACCTGCTTCTACCCTCAGTTGTTTTCCACCTGTTTCAATAATTGCGTAACTCATTAATTTGTGTTGATAGGTTTGCCGTACAGGTAGCTGGTTCTAACACTAATACCTTGAGTGGTATTTTTAGTTAGTTAAAATAGGCAAATGCCTTGATTTCTTTACCAGCTTTTATTATGTCTGAACCTGGTCCGAGCAGGATTTAGACACACAATCTCCAATTATCTCTGACAAACATAATTTTTGTCAAGTAGGGGCTGATAGCCATTCGCCCTTATATCATGTCTGGTTGAATACTTATAAATAACTTAGCGAGGAGTCAGGTAGGGGAGCCGTCGGATTGGCGACCTACAGGAGTCATAAGTCAGGAGGGAAGAAAGAAGGAAGGAACAAAAGTAAAGATAATTTCAGTATTTCTGCAGTACTGTCAGTTCTTAAATTTTATTTATAACTAACCGTACGAAAAAAACTGTAGAAAATTGTAACAGCTTTTATCTTGATATTGGATTAACCAATACTGGCTGTACGGCACAGCTCACTATTCCCTCGGCAGTAAATGCCTCTGGGAATTTCTTTCTGAT
>NZ_JAAHGO010000041.1 GCF_010672455.1 Okeania sp. SIO2C9
TCACATGAAGCAATGATACTCACTCCCCTGAGTGATGTACAGATTGTCGGGAGCCGGATGCACGGAAACGGGCACGTCCGGATCTAACTGGGAGTTGCCCTGGGTAATACCAGGCTTCGACCCAACCAGAGTCAGGAGTTATACCATTTCTCAAAAAGAATGCTATATATCATTGGGTGGGGAAGTGTGGGAAGTGTGGGAGGTGTGGGGAGAGGTAGGGACGTTGCATAAGGGCGTCCGTACGAAAAATCTATACTAACCGACTAATAATTGTCAAAAACAGACTTTTAATCTTAGTAACTATTGAGGTGTTGAAGTATAGCTGAAGTATAGCATTACTTTTGGTAATTGGTATTAGATCGGAGAGCCGTCGGATTGGCGACGTACAGGAGGGAAGAAGAAGGAAGTTTTTTATTACCAATTAAACGGACATGATATGACAATCAGTTTGGGTTGTAAGATAGTAGGGAGTAGGGAATAGAGAAATGTCCGCGCCCTATTTTCGTAGTGCTATAAATGCCAAAATGCCAATCAATCATTACCGAAAAGCTTCCGTTGAGAGTAAGTGTGTTTGAACCAGGGGATAAAAACGAGGGAGCCTTTTAGGGTAAAGACTTTAGTTGTCCTAATTACCAGAAAATTGGGTTTAAAGCCTCGCCCATAAGCGGGCGACTTCTCAGTGTTATTATAAGATTGGTTTCAACACTCGCCTTGTCTCATAAACACTGTCGAAAAGAAGATTAGGTTGAAACTCCTTCAGTTGAGAGCTGAACTTGGGAAGCTTTCAGGTCAATGAGCAGTTCGCGCCTTGAAGGCACAAATAAACCCACAAGAATTTTTGCTCTTGTCGCGGGAGGGCATTCTGAGACTCGTGCGCGGATGCGGAGGCAAGGGTAACCGACCCCCATCCCCTCCCGGGAGGGGAGCAAGAGGGGTGGGTGCAGCAGCCTGTGTTAGCGGAGCTTTGCGGAGCGCAAAACGTCAACCCGCCGAGGAGCTACGGCTCGGTAGGAATCCTCGTGCCTTTAGGCCGGGGAGGATGTAAAATAGTACAATTAGCTTCAGTTTAAAGTTTCCAGCTCGATAAATGTATGCTTGTCAACAAGTTTTAGGGGAGTCATACCAAATTCGGTTATTCAAGATATTTGGTAGTCCTGTATGGTAATGGTGAGGATATATATTAGAGTTGTTGGTTCTTAAGCTAAAAAAATGGCTAAAACCCTTATTAGTCAATGTTTATAGTATTTTTTAAGCCTCAAAACACGAAAATCCTAATTAATATAGTAAGCTTTTGAGGCTTTTGAATTTTTATTTCCCAACAACTCTATTTTTTAATTTCTCCCACACTCCCCATCTCCCCATCCCCCTATCTGTATATTAGACATCTCCAGAAAATAAACTTGCCCTTTATTTGCTATAAACTAAGGTGTAATAAATCAAAAAAACATTTTCCGTGTTTTTTTCCTAAAAACATCTTCCCTGTTCCCTATTCCCTACTTTTACAAAAAGTCTATATCTTTATTAGGAGATGTCTATTCATTTGGTATTATGATCCAGCGTTATTAAGTAACCTGATAATATCTTGATAACCATTAAATTCTGCAAGCATTAAAGCCGTACAACCGCCTTGATTTTTATCATTCAAATTAGCACCATAATCAATTAATAGTTTTACAGCTTCAGCATGACCTTGATATGCTGCCCACATTAAAGCTGTCGCTTCATTATCATCTCTAAGATTAATATCAGCTCCTTTTTCTAAGAGTATTTTTAATGTTTCAATATCGCCTTGATATGCTGCTTTCATCATTGGAGTAGAACCACCTTGAGCAGGAATATTAACATCTGCCCCTACATCTAACAAAACATTAATAATTTCTTGATGTTTTTGCCATATTGCTAAAGTCAAAGCTGTTTCTCCAAGATGTTTACTATTCAATAAAGATGTCAAATTTTGCTTTTCTATTTTGTTCAATAAAATTGATACAATATCTTTATAACCATGAAAAATTGCTCCAAATAAAGGTGTATCACCTGCTTGATTTTTAGTAACAATTTCTGCCTCATAATTTAGCAGTAGTTTTACCATTTCAGTATGATTTTCTACTACAGCAAAACTTAAAGCTGTTTCTCCTTCTAAATCTTGAGAATTAACATCAGCATGAGCATCCAATAGAGTAGAAGCGATCGCTACATTTCCTTCTGCAGCAGCAGCCATCAAAGCTGTACCACCATTTCTACTTTTAATATTAACATCTGCCCCTGCTTCTAACAAAACTTTTACTACTTCTAAATGACCTAGGTCAGCAGCTAAAATGAGTGGATTTTCTCCATCTTTGTCTTTAAAATTAATATCAGCACCAGCTTTTAATAGAGTCTTTACAGCAGGTAAATCACCTGTTTCTGCTGCTTGCATTAACCATGTTTTACCTTGTAAATTTCTAGTATTTACATTCACACCATGATTAATCAAAATTTCTCTTATTTCTGCATAATTGCTATCAGCAACTATAGATAAAGTAGACTCATCGACCCTCGCCCCACCATCTAGTAAGACCTTAACTACATCTTGATAACCTTGACTCGTTGCTAAACCCAAGGCTGTATCATAGTCTTTATCTACCACGTTAACATCAGCTCCAGCAGCGATTAATTGATTGGCCACTGCTACATAACCATTCATTGAAGCAACCATGAGTGGGGAACTACCATCATCATTTTTGGCATTGACATCAGCACCCCTACTTAGCAAAAGTTCTACTATTTCCGCCCGTCCATGAGCTGCAGCTAACATTAAAGCTGTTGCCCCAAACTTTTTTCTTATATAGTTGACATCAGCACCTTTATCTAGTAATGCAGAGGCTATTTGAGCATACCCCTTTTCTGCAGCAATCATTAAAGCCGTTGTACCATCTAGAGCTTGAGCATTAGCATCAATATTTTGAGCCAGCAAGGTACATACTTGGGCAAAATTAGCATTTTTAACAGCCTGGACTAAGAAAATTTCTTCTTTTTGCGAAGCCATACCGACAACCATAATCTACGTTTTTAAGATCACATAAGATTAACTTGCTGTTATGCTAACTTTTATGAAGTTTTTTTACTAATCCCAGAGAGAAGATTAATTATGGATCTGCCAATTCCAGAATCTATTAAACCATGGCTCAATTTTTTTCATCCCGCCATCATGTGGATATTATTAGCCTTGACAATTTACGCCTTATATCTCGGTATCAAAGTTCGTAATAGTAGAACTGCTACAGATACAGAAAAGAAAAAAGAATTTGCTAAATTTAAAATCAAACATCACCAAGTTGGCTCTTTTCTCTTAGCTTTTATGGTTTTAGGGTCTCTTGGTGGAATGGCCGTCACTTATATCAATAATGGAAAATTATTCTTTGGCCCTCATCTGTTAGCTGGGTTAGGCATGACAGGAGCGATCGCTATCTCTGCCTCTTTAACTCCTTTTATGCAGAAAGGTCAAGATTGGGCTCGCTACAGTCATATTGTTCTTAATGTGTCAATTCTTGGTCTTTTTAGCTGGCAAGCGGTAACGGGGGTCGAAATTCTGTTAAGGATTATTAGCAAGATGTAAAAGATTGAAATTAATCAGGGGATTAAATTTTTCCCTGATTTTCAGGTTCCATATCTTTACTTGCGTTTTCTTTGTTTGGGAAATGGCAAGTTATGAGTGGTATGAAAATTTATTTGAGTTTTGTGACTCAAACATCTAGATACTTGTTGTACTACTTTAAGTAATAAACTATCGCCAGTTTTCTGAATCAAACTAGGGGACATTTTCTGAATAAACTGGGGAAATTTTACACCTACGGTCAAATCTAAATCCCATTTTGCACCGGTCATCACAGGAGGGAGTCCTAACTTTTGAATTTCCTTGTGACTAAAAAACTGCTCTGTGGGTAACTCTAGCAACTTCATTTCTGATTGAAAGTTTACTTGATATCCGGGTGGTGTATAATTAGGCACTGGGATAGATATAATTTTATATATTCCTGCGGAGTCTGGTGGTACTAATTCCAAACCTACTCTAGCTTCAACCTGGTATCCAAAAGAACCAAATTTTCCAATCGACAAATCATAACCATTTTCTCCTAGAGGCTCAACTTTCATCGGATGAGCGCATTGGCAAAACCAACTCCGATGAGATGCAAAGTGCTTTGCGACAGTATCTACATCTGCATATAGTTTCATGCAGTCATTGTATTTTGTCTTAAACCAGGTGGTTAAGCTAGTTTTCGAGAGGTCTGTTTTTGTTGCACTGGCATAGAAATCACTAACCAAGTTTTTGTCCATCTCTAAAGTTTGATGTCCTGCAAAGTTGTGATGCATGATTCATTCTCCGGTGTATATATATATACACTATATCCAATATTTTGAGGATTTCCAAATTGCTATCTACTTTATACAAAGAATTTATATTTATAGCAGGCAACAGGGAAAAGTGGGAAAAACACCCTGATTCGGATGGTCATCAGTCTATTGTCCGTGCTATACCTGTCTATTAGACCTCTTTGGAAAAGAGGGAGTAGGAGTAGGGAGTAGGGGGAAAGAATTGATGGTTTTTGCGCGATAATTGATTTTATTTTTGATTATCACGCCTATGTCTATTGCTATATCTTTAAAGTAGAGAGTTAGTAATTGAAGAAGGTGTTAGGAGGCAAAGTGAACTTCGTTGGAGATACTCTTGTACAAATTATAAGGATTTGAAAACTCAAGTTGCCTCTTAACTAGAAGCACAGAGCTATCCAAATACCCTATCTACAATTCCCTTTTGAGCACTGATTACTAACTGGCAGTCAAAAACTGTTAAAATTTAGAACTTTATTATAGATAAATTGAAAAATGAAAGTATTCGTTGCTGGAGCAACTGGCCAAACAGGTCGTCGGATTGTACAAGAGTTAGTAAGACGAGATATTCCTGTAAAAGCTCTGGTTCGTGACTTAGAAACAGCTAAAGAAATTTTGCCTCCAGAAGCAGAGTTGGTAATGGGGGATGTCCTGAATTCTCAAGGTCTCTACGCTGCTATTGAAGATAGCACAGTACTATTATGTGCTACGGGTGCTAAACCCAGTTTTGACTTGACTGGCCCATATAAAGTGGATTATGTGGGAACTAAAAATTTAGTGGATGTTGCTAAACAGAAGGGTATTGAGCGTTTTATTTTAGTTTCATCCCTATGTGTGTCTCAATTTTTTCATCCCCTAAATTTGTTCTGGCTAATTTTATTCTGGAAGAAGCAAGCTGAAGGATATATTCAGAAAAGTGGTCTTAATTATACTATTGTTCGCCCTGGCGGTCTGAAAAATGATGATAATCAATTTCCTATTGTTATGGAATCTGCCGATCGCTTATTTGAAGGTAGTATTCCTCGAACTAAAGTAGCACAAGTTTCTGTTGAGGCGATATTTCAATCAGCAGCTTGTAATAAAATTGTGGAAATTGTTACTCAGGAAGAAGCACCAGAAAAATCTTGGGAAGAGCTATTCAACAATTAATAATTAATAATTAATAATTAATAATTAGGGATTTGCAATTTAATAAAGTACCAATTATTAGTGTAGAAAAAGGCTCGTGGCTGTCATTGCGAGGCGCTGATATTAGACTCAACCTCAATCGGGAATAGTTAAGCTAGTCGAAGCAATCTCTACTCTATAGATTAGCTGGTAGTCTATTTTTTTGCTAGTCCCTTACCTCTGCTTGAAAACGAATAGGATTGACTAAAAGGAAATTTTTTCTTCACAGGAGTCGATTGGATATGGTTAGGAAACCCATCCACCCCTCGACCGCTTTTTTCTCCTTTAAAAGAGAGGCTTTAAACCCCAATTATTCGGTAAAAGCAATTGAAAAATTGAGAGAGAATTCAAGGTTACTAGGTAAGCATTCAGCTATTAGCAGTCAGCTATCAGCAATTAGTAATGAATAATTACTTCTCAGGTTTAGTCCGGTGACTTTAACAGTAACTTTTATTCTGTCCCAATTTCTCAATTATTTTTACCTTCCCCAAAATTAATAGCTGATAGCTAATAGCTGACCGCTGAATGCTTACGTTACTAGCAAGGTACACTCCTTCAACCTTAGGAGGAATTATTCATTATTTTCTGTTTGTGTAGCATCCCGCAGGGAATTGCTGACTGCTAAGAGCTGTTTGAGCAGCATTCCGCAGGAAATGCTTATGGTAATAAGTTAAGATGATTTTTAAGTTATGGCACAGCACATTTGAGAATTATTTCAATACGGTAATTGTTGTAAAAAAATCAGCTATTGTACTTAAAAAAAGGGGGGAGCGCGACTTTTTAATAATTAGGTTAAACTAGGGGTTTATTAGAAAACTTTACTGCATGAAATTTATTGTAGAAAGTTGCCAAAAAAATGTTGAGAAAATCCCTCTTTGATTATTTAGATGTATAGAGTTAAACCTGAGATTATCAGAACAAAGAAGTCAACGTCTTTTCATGGTCTTTTTATGTTGTTCAAGGGCTTAATTTTTATATTTATAGTTATCATCTTGAGCTGGACATTGTAAATACCTGAGCGCTCATTGCTATAGAAAGCAGGAAAAAAAATGTTGAGAAAATCCCTCTTTGATTATTTAGATGTATAGAGTTAAACCTGAGATTATCAGAACAAAGAAGTCAACGCCTTCCCATGGTCGTTTTATGTTGTTTAAACGCTTAATTTTTATATTTATAGTTATCATCTCTTTTGTTTCTTTTTCCCGAACTTTTAAGGGAAGTTTCAACATAGCTAAACAGGAAATAACTAAATTAATTTCTCCTAATAAATATAATTACAATAATGGCAAAAAATGGCCTCAGCTAGCAATGAAAGGTGGAGATCCTTATATTCGCGCATTAATGCGAACTATTTCAGCTAGCGAATCTAATTATCCTCGACCTTATCATGTTGTTTATACAGGTAAAAATGTATCTAATCTGAGTAAACATCCAGACTGGTGTATTACTATAGTTTCTGGTCCGAATAAAGGAAATTGTACTACTGCAGCTGGACGATATCAAATGTTAACAAGTACTTGGTATCTCATGGCAAAACGTTATCATCCACAACGTGGCAGGTTTATGTTTTGGGAATCTTACAGTTTTGAGCCAAAATATCAAGATGCTGTTGTACATGGTTGGTTAAGCGATCGCAAATATTGGAAAGCAGATATTCCTGGGTTATTAAGAAGGGGAAAATTAGACCGAGTTTTGCGGTTATTATCTGGAACATGGACGAGTTTAGGATATGGAATTGAAACTAATTCTATGAGTAAGAATTTACCAAGAGTATATCGGGAAGTTTTGGAGAATGAATTAAGTCTTTCAGGGAATAATTTTTATCAAAAAAATGAACAATCTTTGATAGTTGAGTATTTTCCTAAAGATGTTGACAATGGAGTAGTTGAAAAAGCTTTAAGAACTTTAGATTATCAGTTAATACTTCGACCAACTGTAGTAGCGGATATGCCTAGTAATTCAATTTGGTTTGGTTCAGAAGTAAGTATAAAAGAAGTTAAGTTAGTAGCAGAAAAATTAATTAGTTCAGGTGTGAATATTAAAGCTATTCGACCTTTTAATAAAAAAGTAGAATTCTCTGATTTATTGATTCGAGTAGGAGCTGACCCAGAGGTAAAAAATAGACCGTCTTTAACATTAGAGGAAGTTCGGGAAAAATCTAGTTTTACTAGAAATGATTAATTCAATAATTAATAATTGTAAGCATTTCCTGCGGATGCTGCGCAGACAGCCGTCATTTCAGTTATCAGTTATCAGTACCTCTGCAATAAGGAGGCTTGAAATACGGAATTATCTTTTTTTATCTCCTTAAAAGAGGAGGCTTTAGACCAGGATTTTTCGGTAAAAGCAACCTTTAAAATTGAGAAATAATAAAAGTTACTGCCAAATTTCCCTTCCTAAACCTTAGAAGTAGTTATTAATTAATTAGGGCTTGCTGATTAAATATCAAACCATTGACTAATATTAGTTGTAGCATTTTTTTGTCTAAAAAAGTGTCAGCTTTTCGGTGGAAAGAGCTGCATAAAGCTAGTATTTTGGGATGATTGTGGCAGAAAAATCACTCTGACAATTTTTACGACTACCTCCTCTATAATTCCCATTTCTTCTGACTTCTAAATCCTGACTCCTGACTCCTGACTTCTACCCCCACTAAAAGACTTTATTCAGCACTATAGTCTACCTTCATCAAGGAACGTCGGCTGGTGCTGAAAAATTCAATGCAAGAGGAAAGACTGCCCCTCTTGATGCCTTTCCTCCAGAAATTCAACAGTTAGGAGCTGCTCATCTCAATGTTGGTTGGAGACCCGCGCTCTCCCGAAGGGGAGCTAGGGCATGAAAACCAATCAATGTTGTGGTTTTACACATAGTATGTTAAAGTTTGAAAAATTTTCGGTCAGTAGTAGATGGTTGAAAAAGCATACAAATTTAGGTTCTATCCTACTCCAGAACAGGAAAACCTGTTGCGGAGAACCTTGGGATGTGTACGCCTCATCTACAACAAAGCTTTAGCTGCTAGAACTCAAGCCTGGCATGAGAAACAGGAACGGGTAGGATATGCCCAAACCTCAGCTATGCTTACCAATTGGAAAAAGCAGGAGGACTTACAATTTTTAACAGAAGTAAGCTGTGTACCACTACAGCAAGGTTTAAGGCATCTGCAAACTGCCTTCACTAACTTTTTTAGTGGGCGTGCCAAATATCCTAACTTCAAGAAAAAACGTAATGGTGGTAGTTCTGAGTTTACAAAATCGGCTTTTAAGTGGAAAGATGGTCAAGTTTATTTAGCCAAATGTACAGAACCATTACCAATAAGATGGAGTAGGCAACTACCACTTGGTTGCGTACCGACTACAATAACAGTTAAACTTGATCCCTCTGGTAGATGGTCTGTTTCGTTGAGAGTCAATGATACCAGAGATTTAAAACTCAAGCCGACCAATAAACTCTTAGGCATTGACTTAGGAATTACCAGTTTAGTGACTACAAGTGATGGAGAAAAAGTTGCTAACCCTAAGAATTTGAACAAATTACGCAAAAAACTAAGGTTAGCTCAAAAATCACTTTCTCGTAAAACCAAAGGTTCTAATAACTACCATAAAGCCAGGCTGAAAGTAGCCAGGATACACGCAAAAATTAAAGATTCAAGGCTTGACTATACTCACAAGCTGACAACCCAACTAATCAGAGAAAATCAAACTGTGGTAGTGGAGGATTTGGCAGTCAAAAATATGGTCAAGAATCATAAGTTAGCTAGAGCAATAAGTGACGCTAACTGGGGAGAAATAGTCAGACAGTTAGAGTATAAAGCTCAATGGTATGGACGGGAATTAATCAAGATTGATAGGTACTTTCCTAGTTCCAAACGTTGTTCTAATTGCGGTCATGTAGTGGATAAATTACCTCTAAGTATCAGAGAGTGGAATTGTCCAGAGTGTGGTAGCCACCATGACCGGGACATTAATGCAAGTATCAATATTTTGCGGATGGGAACCCGCGTCGGCGTCAGACGCAAGGGAACGCCCACCAAGAAGGCTGCGGGACTCGCAGTGTCAGTCTGTGGAGCGACTGTAAGACCCGAGGAGAGTAAATCTCGGAAGGCGGGTGCTATGTTAGCGCAGCTCCTCTGTCAAGAGGAAACAGAAAGCCCCTAGCAGTGATGTTAAGGAATCCCGCGCTGTCTCCTAGAGCAGCGTCGGGAGGATGTCAAGCGGAGAATTTTTTGTGTATTTACAAACAGCATTTTATGTAATTATGGTTTTTCCAAAAAAATTAGATTCTTTGCCCAGTCAATAACTAGAAATTATGGCTACATCAAAAAATAGAAAAGAAATACACGAAACTATTCATTCTGACTCCTGACTCCTAAAAAACTTCCGCCATTTCCACCAACTCTACACAAACTTGATTCAAAAATTCCCGGTCTACTTGTTCTGGCAATTCAGTTTTAATCTCTTTAATTTCATCAAACAAATCATCAGCTAATCTTTTCACATCCTCATAAATAACATCCCCATTTCTAATCGATAATAAATACTCTGCATCTCCCATTCTTTTCCGATTCACATAAAGCACCCCCTCCCGCAAAATTTCAATTCCCATTCTTAACAACCGAATACAATGACTCATGTGCTTGGCATCATATCCACACTTCCTTTCTAACTCCTTTCGTTGCAAATTTCTACCTTTATTCCAACTACAATAAGCTTCCCATTGACTTAAACCTTGCCGATAAGCTTGAGTTAAGTGCAAAAGATGAATAAAATCATTTTTTGCTCGGGTATATTCTTGCACTTTTGGTAATAATTCCTCAGAAATAGGGTGCTGTTTAAGAATGGCTTTATAGTCAATTTTTTCTAACAACAAATCTCGTAGTTGCTGAGTTGGTTCTAAAAATTCTATGCAGTCTCTAACCAACATATAAAGGAATTCCATAAAAGCATTAACTTCTGATTTGGTTAAAGGTCGATAGCTATTTTCATTCAGTCCAAAATCTTGAGGTTCTGGCTTTTTTACTGGAGGATTTAATAGCCATTTTCTATGAGTTTCCACTCGTTTAATTTGAGAGTAAGCATAGCCCGCAAAAGAAGCTCTGATTTTCTGGGAAATAAATGCCTGACGATAGGAAATTAGCTTTTTTCCGACTGGCGATAAATGTAAGTAAAATTCTGAATCTAACCACAGAGTTTCTAATATATTGGGATTGTTGTTATAGACCAAGGTCAGAAATTTTCTTAACTCATAAACCACACAATCTTTGACATTATCTAATACTGGATATAAACCTATTCCTGGTTCATCCCAACCTCGGTCTTTTTGTTCAAAAGATTTGAAGCCTAAATAATAATCTTTAGGTGCAATAAAAACTCCTTTATAATCACAGTCTGATGAAGGTGTGGAAGTACCGTAAGCTTGAGAACCTGTCAGGGCGAGTAATATCAATCCTGATTCTACTGTTTTTCTATCCATTCAAATCAAAATTCAAAATTCAAAAGTTATATAAGAAGATCCTTGGGGCTTTTGATCACTTTTTTTCAGAGGGATCGCTTCGGCGTATTTATATATTACTAATATACTACAAAAGAAATATTCCTGCCATCTGGTAAAGATGTTGATTGACTGCTGTGAGAATGTGATTTTTTACTATTGCGTATGTCAAAATAGTAATGAATATATTTTTTATTTCTAATTTTTAATAATCCTAGTTGTTTGTGTCGGTTGACTTGTGAGAGTAGTTTGATGAGAGCGCAAATGACTTCAAGTTCAGTTTTCACAAGGCTTGATACTCTACTATTGCGTATGTCATAATAATAATGAATATATTTTTTATTTCTAATTTAGAATTAGTCATAAATATGATCCTTTGTGTTGGGTCATATCAAATCCGGTTAAACAGCCATAGAATGGTTAAGTTAGGAGTCCTCAGGAGTCAGTCAGACCTCCTCAGGAGGAGAAAGAATTACAAAGATAAACGTAGTTATGGCGATTGAAGATTTTTTTTATGTCCAATTAAACGGATTTGATATCAGAGTGTTTTGAGATGAACCACATCGTCACAATCACGCGCCCAGTAGGGAAGTTCCATGGAACGTCCCTAATGTGGTCTACCGTGCAGGAAAACCGCGCTACCGGATTTGATATCATCTCCCCATATACTCAAATTTATTCTGCTATTTGAGAATAATGATTAAGATTTTTAGACATAGATTTGAAAAAGAATGCAGAGAAGTTCAATAGAGCTTCCCTGCAGGTGTTTGATCAAAGGTTTATTTATGATGATAATTCAGTGTTAACCTGAGATCATATTATGCCTCAACTGCCATACTTTTGATTCTTAACTCTTCAGAATTAATCCCCATTGGCGATTTCCACAAGCGATCGCCCTGCACCAAAGTATGTACGTTCCAACGGTCAGAAGTTTGAGGATAATCGCTACGATAATGTCCACCTCTACTTTCAATTCGCCATGCAGCACTTTTGAGAATTAAATAACCTAGATCCAAAAGATTGAGCGTTTCTGCAACCATCCGCAACTGTTGTTCAGCATCAGTCGAGTTTAACTCTATCATCTGGTTAGGCAATAGATTTGCTAAAAATTGAACTATATCCAAACCTGCCAAACTTTCTCGCCAATTATTAATTTTATGTAGGGATCTATCTAACAACTCTCTTTCACGAGAGATACCCGCACTTTCCCACATTAAACTCGGTAGCATTTGCCGAATCAATTCTATCTTTTCCATATCCCCACTCCAATTAAAGTCTACCTGCGACACCTCAGAATTAGGCGCAACTAAATTTGGCTGAATTTCAATGCGAGATAGTTGAGAAGCAAACACTAAACATTCCAACAAAGAATTACTAGCTAAACGATTTGCTCCATGAACTCCCGTACTTGCCGTTTCTCCGATGGCATAGAGTCCACGAATTGAGGTTTTACTCATTAAGTTACAAGCAATTCCACCCATCCAATAATGAGCAGCAGGAGCAACCGGAATAGGTTCTTGAAAAACATCAATACCCCATTGTTTGCAGACATTGATAATATTGGGGAAGCGATAACGAATGCGGTCGGGAGCAATAGGTCGCAAATCTAAATAAACATGAGCTTGGGTGGGATCATCTGCATTTTTTTGCAAGTGATGAAAAATAGCTCTACTGACAACATCTCTTGGCGCCAACTCTCCAGCAGGATGATATTCAAAGGCAAAGCGGTTTCCGCGAACATCAATTAGATGAGCTCCTTCTCCCCGCACAGCTTCACTAATCAGAAAATGAGGAGCGCCTGGTTTAGTTAAAGCAGTAGGATGAAATTGGAAAAATTCCAAATCTCGTAAAACAGCTCCCGCACGCCAAGCTATTGCTACTCCATCCCCTGTACTCACTTCCGGGTTAGTTGTTTGAGCAAATATTTGACCCCCTCCACCCGTTGCCAGCACAACTACAGAAGATTTTAACCACTGAATTTTACTTTGATGGAGAAGACTAATACCTTGGACGCGATTTTTTTGTGGTGTTAGCCATAAATTTAATGCTACTGCCTGAGAAATAACTTGAATGTTTTGACGTTCCAACACTTTTGCTGTCAGTGTATCAATAATAGCTCGACCTGTAGTATCTGCGGAATGAAGTACGCGAGGATGTGAGTGGGCAGCTTCTAAAGTCATTGCCAGTTTTTCTCCTTTGCGGTCAAAAGCAACACCCATTTCTACTAGATGAGCGATCGCTTCACCTGCATTCTCAACCATGAATTTTACCGCTTCTTTTTCACATAAACCCACACCTGCTTTGAGGGTATCTTCTAAGTGTAAGAATGGATGATCTGATGGATCTACAGCAGCAGCAATACCTCCCTGAGCGCAGTTACTCGATCCCATATTTATGACATCCTTAGTAACTAAACCAACTCTAAGATGAGTAGGTAAACAAAGTGCAGCATAAAGTCCTGCTGCACCCGAACCTACTACTATAACATCAAAGTAGGGAGAAATGTTTAGAGATTTTAATCTTGGCATTCGTATAAAGTTATTTATTTGATATAGAATAAATCAGTGTACAATTTTGTTGAGCAAAGCTTTTCTATAAGGAATTTCAGATACATATTTATAGATAGCAATAAACTATCCCTTGCAATTAAGAGGGGACAAGAAGAATGCTTGCTCATTGTCTACAGATTAGAAAGATTATAATTGCTTTCTTAAAATTCAGCTACTTTTTTACAATTTCTTCGGTTATGAATCAAAAATTATTTAGAGGAACTTATATTTATATTCAGAAGTTATTATGTTTCGGTTTTACTTTTAATATCAAATCCGGTTAAATAACCTCACAATCATTAGACATCTCCATAAAAGAGGGAGTAGGGAGTAGGGGGAAAGAATTGATGAATAAAAGTACGATAATTGATTTGATTTTTTCTAATTGGAGGTGTCTATTAGGCTAAAACTGATCGTAAGGTAATTGGAAGCATATGCAATTAGACGGATTTGATATCAGCTTTTAACTTTGAACTCTAACAGTAATTAAATAAATACAGCAAATTTCAGGGGAGTAAGGTATAATTTAAAGTTTATCTCTAATTCTTATTCCCTATTCCCTGTGTTTTAAAAGCATAATTTTTTCTACCTCCAAGACTCGAAAACTTCTTTATTTGCTACAAATATTTGTGATTTTTTACCGAATAATTACGGTATAGTTTATGAATAATCTATAATTTTTATTCATTCCTTGATCCCTGCTACCTATTCCCTAAAAGTATCAAACTTTGTAACTGATCAACTCGAAAACTGCTGTAATTTTTGAAGCTTATCATCAACACAGTATAGGTGTCTAACTTATTTTCAATACCGGAAAATTCTACTTTTAACAGTCGGTCGGCCTCTAAATTTCAATAGTAGAAGCAATAAATGCACCGCGTTCGGCCATTTTATATAATCCGACATGGTGTGATACTTTCTGTGGATGAATAGCAGTTTTTGGTAAACCTTGCTCTGCTGCCATTTCTGCTGTGAGGTCAAAGGTAGCACAACCTTTTTCATATACAGCCACATCTTTTAAAGTAGGCACTAAACCATGATTACGAACCGACAGAATAGTTACAACAAAATCCATCACACAGATATCGGTGCAAATTCCTACCACAACTAAGACTTCCAGTTTGTATTCATTTATCCAGTTTAACAATACATTACGCTGAGTATTAACATCAATAGAACCGATAAATCCATTAATACAATCCTTGGGAACTAATGTTGCGAGGGGATTATCGTGTAACCATTTCAGTTCTGGGACAAGTTCTTCTTCTCCTGTTCCCTTTTCGCAATGAGGTGGATAAGGAGGTTCTGGTTTCCCTGGTTCGTGGGTATCTAAAAATGCTAAAACTGGCCAACCTCGTTCAACAAAAGTTCTCGCTAGGCGATCGCTTTCTGAAATCATTGTAGCAATTTGTTCGTTAGGTTCTTGGGGTGCTAAGGGACCAAACCCAACAGTGCAAAAACCATTAAGTACATCCACTACAATTAATCCGGCAGAGCGATCGGCTATAATATAAGGTTGTGGATCAACAGGTAAAGCAGCTTGAATAGTTGCTAAGGTAGTATCAGGAGTCCCTAGAGTTGTTGTCATTATAATTTACTCAATGAAACAATAGTATAAATAATTTTAGCTAAATTTTATTTATTCAGGACTTACGCAAAGACACTATATATAGCGTATACTAAATATAGTGATCGCCTACAAAATTATAGCTATCGCCCAGCTTTGCTGATTCTATTCCTATTCATAAAAACTTAAACCACCGTCATTTTAATTGTAGGATATTTGAGTTCAGATACTAAATATTTAGATAACAATTGATGTTTCAGTTGATAAATAGTTTTCCCCATTTTTCCAGCTAACTCTTTTAAATGGTTCCAAACCAACATACCACAAGCAATATGGTTTTTCTGAATTCTCGCCCTACGACATTGGCACTGCTCAAGTCCTGTTAATTGCTTAATTTCTCTATGGAACTCTTCTATTTTCCATCTGGTTTGTGACTCAAATTCTACATCATCGCTCTTAAGATTGGCTCAAATCATTAGTAATATCAAATCCGGTAGCATCGGTCTTGTATAGTAAATAGGCAACAGGCAACAGGCAACAGGCAACAGGCAACAGGCAACAGGCAACAGGCAACAGGCAAGAAAAAAACTTAAATTTCCTGCAAATATCCACGCCAACTTTTACACAAACGATTGCCTTCGGACATGATATTATTCAGTATTAAAGAACTGTAGGGGCGAATGGCCATTTACTAACGCAAAGCTGCCGAATTGCGCCCTTACACATTGTATGACGATCAACAGAATTATATTACTCCGAAGCCAACGGATTTGATATAACAATATATTCTGTTTTGTTGGCGGTAACAGTAGCCCAAAATAATTTCACTGTCAGATATGCGTCTTACATTCTGAGGAAACCTCAGAATTACGCACTCGCTTTTTTGTCTCGTGGAAAACCTTTTATTTTAAGGTAGTCCTGCATGGTAATGGTGAGGATATATATTTTTTAATTTTTCCCACACTCCCCATTTCCCCACATTCCCCTCCACCGGAGGGGTGCGCGGGTGGGTCCCCATCTCCCCACACTTCCTTTACCATTACTATGCACCACCACCTATTTTAATAACTTTTTTTCTGTAAAATAATTGCCCTAACCTAACATTGTTATTGATATTAGTACCATTTCCGAGAAAAGTCATCATGCAACAATGAATAATGAATAATGAATAATTACCTCTCCATGAATTGAAGAGGATTGACAAAGAGATGAAAATTTTTTCTTCACAGGAGTCGATGGTCGGACAGCTCCGAGACCTCGCCATCCCATCCTAGGTCATGCTGCGCAAACGACCGCTTATTATCCCCTATCCAAGGGGAGGCGCATACCCACAATTTTTCGGTAAAGCAGTTTTCACTCTTTGTGGGGCAATCTTCTTAGAAATATACCTTTCCTTTTATTACCGTCAGTTTCCTTTCCGTGAAATATTTGATCATCAAAAGCTGAACAATTAGCATCTTTTAGTGCAGAGTCTGGTAATTTAGTTAGTGGTTTATATAAGTGATGTTGTTGTCGTTCACGAAAAATAGGCTCATTAGATCGTGCATTAAAAGTTGAATGTATTAAAGAACGAACTTCATGACTATTGTTGCCATCAGAACCATGAAGCGTTTTAGCATGAAAAAATAAAACATCACCAGCGTCCATTTCACAATACACCAATTCATGGTTTTCAAAAGCTTTTTCCATACGAACCGGATCACCAGCCACAGAATTACCTCTAGTCACATCATCTAGCCTAGCCATAACGTGGGAACCACGAAGTATCTGCAAACAACCATTAGAAATATCATTCTTGTCTAGTGCAATAGAACAAGTAATCATATTAGGGTAAAGGCATCCATCCTGATACCATGCAGAGAAATCAGCGTGCCAATCAACTTTACCATCACCAGGTTGCTTGATCACAATTTTTGAGTGCCAGTGGTAACATTCTTCTTCTAATAGTAACTCAATAGCATCAACAATTCTTGCTGTACGAGGCATAATGCCCAAAAAAGTTTCCCCTAAGTCTGTCCAAGCTGAAACTTTCCAACTCTTGCCGTCCTCATATATTACGGCTGTTTGTGAATTTCCCATAGTAGGATCTTTTTTCAGGGCTTCTTGAAGAGGTTTAAGCTCTTGTGCAGAGAACATATTTCTGATGATGATAAAACCATCTTTATGAAAACGAGTAACTTCCTCATCAGTGAGAGGACGAATACTTTTAATTTCTTGATTTGTTTTTACTGTTGTTTGAGTCATTGTTTAAAAAGTTAAATTATATTTACCCATAGAACTTTAGGCGTTGCTGATGCGTTGGTATGATTTGTATTTTTTGGCGATTGCTAAACTATATTAATGACAAATATTTGAGATTCTTCAGTTTTGATTTTCATACCTTGATTCAGCAATACCAATTATAAAGTATAACTTTACTCCTTTGCAACATTCCGGCCAGCTATACGACCAAATACAAGGCAGTCTGTTATGGCTAAGGTACTTAATCTACAAGCACCATGAACACCACCTGTTACTTCTCCAGCCGCATATAAACCCTTAATTGGTTTCTCCTTTGAATTAAGCACCTGTGCATCTGCATTAATTTTGAGTCCACCCATTGTATGATGAACCTTTGGGTATAAACGTACGCCATAAAATGGAGGTTTTAATGGTTTGCTACCTTCAAGAATAGGTTTGCCCAATGCCACATCACACTGAGTCTCAACATAAGTATTGTATTCAAGTAGTGTTTCACATAAAGTCTTAACAGGGATGTTATATGCCTCAGCTAAAGTCTCTAAAGTCTCAAATTTTTTCACAACACCACGCCTCAAAGCACTTTTAATACTTTTTCCAGCTAATTCGACTCCTTGGGAATCTGCAATACCAACACTTGGCTGTGAGAGTTCAAACATGGCATCTGTACAGGTTTTTCTATCTGCTAATTCATTAACAAATCGTTTACCTGTGGCTACATCAACCATAAATCCATATTGGAATACAGCGTAACTAGCAAAAATTGGAGCCGTACCATAAGATTTCTCGTCAGGCGAAGTCCAAGGGGCAAGTTGAATATAGTTTAAATTGACTGTTTGAGCATCTAGTGCTACAGCTTGTAACATTCCTTGGGCAGTAGTGTTAGGTATATTCGTATGATCAACTTCAGCATTGAGACGCCGATCATATTTGATTCTGAATGAAATATCCCCCGAAAAACCACCAGTAGCTAAGACAACTCCTTTTCGTACTTTAATATATTCCAGAGAAAGTGTTGATTTTTGTTGAACAGACTGAATAACCACACCAGTGATTTCATTCTTTTCATTGGTAAGGAATTCTCTAAAACTTGTATTAGGTTTAATCTTACCATCTAAGCTTTTGAATTTAGCCAACATCGGTTTAATAATTCCCTTGCCAGAGTCATCACAAGGTGTATAACTACGAGGCATTGAATGCCCACCAAATTTATCTACACGATCTTGGAAACAACATCCAATGTCTTCAACAAGCCATTGAAAAACCTCATTTGCTTGATTAGCCAAGATATTTACTAGTTTTTCATCGCAATAACCACGTCCTGCTTTTAACATATCTCGCATAAGTAAATCAGGAGAATCAACTAATCCATTTTCACCTTGAAAATTCGGATTAACTATTGCTAAAACTCCATCACTAAATAAAGAATTACCACCGCAATGATTTTGCTTTTCTAAAACCATTACGGATGCTCCTACTTCTCTAGCAGAAATGGCGGCGGCTAAACCGGCAAAACCACTACCGAGCACAATGACATCTACCTCATTATTCCATTTATGTAAATTTTTCTCAGATTCCTTATATTTATCTTGCTGTGAATTAAGCATTATTAATGATATGTTCATTCATAAAATTTATCACTAGCCACAATAGCTTTTTGCTCAGGATTAGACAAGTGAGCTACACGGCTTTCATTATTTCGAGTAGGAAGATTATTAACACTATTATACCACATAATAATAGCTCTACGTTGATAAGGTGAAATATTTGGCTGTGAAGCATGAAGTAAGTTTACAGGAATGAGAGAGATAGTTTGAAATAAAAGGATCGATTTCATCTGTCAGGCTTTTAATATCAAATCCGGTAGCATCGGTGTTATTCAGTATTAAAGAACTGTAGGGGCGAATGGCCATTCGCCCTTACACATGGAGCAAGTCCTGCTTGATGGTATTTATCTGCTAGTGCCGCTACGCGGAAGTTAAAAGTCAAAATTCATGCATCGAGTGCTAATTGGCGAGGTGTCCTACGGGGCGCCTACTGTGCGGAAGTAATTCCGCACACAGCCCCTCCAGAATGTAAGACGCATATCTGACAGTCAATCATTTTTGATTTGTAATTGTTTTGGGATTTTGTAACTGGTCAGTTATTTCCGCCATCCTGCACTAGGCACATTACAATAGCTGCCGATTCTGATACCATATGTTTAAATTAGTCAGGACTTACGCAAATTGACTTTTAAACCACCATTTGTAGGGGCGCGATTCGGAGCTTTGCGAAACGCAAATGGTATTCGCCCTCGCTATATGTAAAGTCTCTAGGTAAGTCCTGTTAGTTTCTTTCATTTAATGATTGCAATTAAATTAACTCAAGCTAGGTTGATTCATCAATTCAAGCAGACTGCTTACATTTGATAAACTTATGCAATTCCAAACCATTTCCTCCAAATCAGTTGCTCGTTTTTCTGACAACTCACCTTTGGTTAAAGCTCGAAACTTTTCTTTTAATTCTTCATCCGTGGGTGGCTCAGTTGATGCCCATTTTTCCTCAATATCACCAGAATCATAAGTCATTCCACTGTATGTTTTGATAATTACCCTTGCAAATCGCTGATTGGGATAAATACTGGTAAATTTTTCTTCTTCAATAGTCTCTATACAATCATACAAATGAGCAACAATATCACTTTTAAATGCGGCTTCAAATGTTGTTGCTCTGCCTAATTCACCATAAACGAGTATAGCCGCCACTGCAAATTTAAGATTAAATTGAGCTTCCTCGGTATTTTTTGGCATAGGCATATTTCTTTCCTTGGTTGCCACAGCAAAGGAATGAACTTTGATAGACGTAATACTTTTAAAATCTTCTTTCAGATGATCTCTAAGTACTAATGCCGCATCCATACCTGCTTGCATCCACCGACAAACGGTATAAGGTTTGTAATAAGATTTAGATAATTGCCAATGTTGTCCTAAATCATCCCAAATATCGGCTACTTCTTTTTCCTCGATATTGAAAGTGGGCGCTCCTGTAAAACCTTGTCTAGCTAACAATGCAGAGGTAACCCCTTCCATTGCTGCCCAACCAGCACCAGTTCTCACCATAGTGGGATAACCAACGGTTTTGGGAATGGGTGCAACAGGCGCTACATATTCAGCTATACCAAGAGCGTGTTCCGTTTCAGAGGGACTCAATGATAACAGACGAGATGCGATCGCAGCACTACCTATAATATTCCAAGTACAAGCGGTATGAGCTTTACTACTATCTCTCTTATTTAAAGCTATTCCTGCTCTGAAAGCTATTTCAAAGCCCATAATCCATGATGTCAAAAGTTCCTTTCCTGTAGCATTGGGGGTAACTGTAGTTAATAAAGTAGCTAATAAAGTAGCCCCAGCTGTACCCCTAGCGAGGGGATGTCCTCCATAAATACCCATAGCATCGGTAGTCATCCCATTAGCAAATACTGCCGCAGGTAGAGATACTTCCCTACCATCAAGCCATAAAAACCCGCCTTTACCACCATAAGTCGCCACTACATATTCATTCACAATGTGGGAAAGTTTGGTGTTGTGACCAATTATTGCCGCTCCCAAAGTATCAATTAAGCTACGAATTCCTTCTCGTTGGATTGCTTCTGGAATCTCTTCTAACTTAAGTTGATGAATAAAATTGATTACTTGCATTTTTAATGTCAGAGATTTAAACAGTAACTTCTTGTGGTTGTAAAATTTCTTCTATTGTCTTGTAACGTTTCCAAGGCAATTGTTGTAAAAAATCGATTGTTGTATTCCCATAACGTTCTAATAGAGGGGCTACCCATAATCCTGAAAGATTTTTACTACCTGCGAGGTATTGTAAATATCTTTGTTCAGGTAAAACAGGAACTTGGAGTATATGGAAAAGAGAGTTGAGATGTTGATATTGATATAACTTCTCATTGTGAAAATGTTCCACAATAGCTAAAGCTTGATCAATTTTAGTATTACCTGCACCTAAACCATAGCCATTAATAGAACCATCAATTATAGTACATCCTGCTGCCATCGCTGCATGAGAGTTAGCAGAAGCCAAACCTAACATATCATGAGCATGAAAACCTAATACCCCATCCCATTCTTGACGTGCAGACTTGATAAAAGAAAAAACTTCATCGGGTTGTGCTGCACCCCTAGAATCAGCAAAATAAAATATATCAAATACCTCTTTTGCTGTGGCTGCTAATTTAACTGCGGATAATAATTCATCAGGGGTATAGACTGTAAAATTAGCAAAATTCAAGCTAGATAATATACCTAATTTTTTGATTTTTTCAGCTATCTTTATTGCCAGAGGAATTTCTTCTTTTACACTCACTACAATACGAATCAGATCAAGAAATTCACCCCTTGAATCTAATATTTCATCTACTTTTTCTTCGTAACATCTCAACATTCCACCAACAGAGGCGGAGTTAACTTTTTCTTTTAAACTAGCTAATAAGGATGATGGACAAGTAGCAGTAAGCATACTTTCAGGATCTTCACTCAGATAACCAACTTCAATAACATCTACACCAACTTTATCCATTCCAGTAACGACTTGGAAAACCTCACTTTCAGAAAAGTCCCAATTGTTAAGGAAACCTGCATCTCTTAAGGTTACATCTATAGCGCTATGTTTTTGTAAAAAATTCATTTTTGATAACAAATAATTATATCGATCGCTTTAGTCAACTGAAGCAACTAATTTTTTCTTGGTAATTTCAACTCTGGATTGATAAAAATCATTCCTTTGAGGATTCAAGTTTTTAAGACTTTCATAATATGCTATTTCTGTATTTAACATCAATCTTACACCTTCAGATAAGTCTTGACACTTATCAATATTCAGTAAAAAATTAATGGTATTCAAATGATCCGCTTGGAACTCATTCTTGATAGAAATAGCAGTACGAGGATTTACAAAACCTCCCACAGAAATACTTTTCCCTTTTTTATGTACTGCGTCAATGATTTTTTTGCATATTTCTTGTACTTCTGGATCGTCAACATTTTGTGTTCCCATTGAATTTGCTAAATCCCAGCGTCCTAACACCAGCATTTCTAGTTCATCAAAATAGGGACTATTGAGAATGATGTCAAGATTATTATAAGTCTGAATTGATTCAATCATCATAGACAGTCTGGGCTTTTTATGATGTTTCTGACAAATTTCTTTAATAATTGTGACAAACTTTTCCAAGGCAAACTCAGACTCTACCATTGGAGCTAAAAAAGATTCTACTCCAATCTCTAGCAAATTTCTAATTTCTGTTCTTGCTTCTACTCCACCAACTTTCATTAATACGGGTATATCATGGCTTCCTAATTGCTTGAGGTAAGCAATTTCTTCTAAGTCCATATTTTCCCATTCTGAACCAGCTTTAAACATTCTTAAACCGTAAGAGTTATAAAGCTCATCAACCATTATATTTAAAGTTTTAGTCTCTAAATCTAGTGATTTTTTCAGCTCCAGTTCAGTTTTTTTCATCGCTTTCATAATTTTAAAAATTTCTCAAATAATTCGTAAGAGTCTCTACAACCATTTTAATTCTTCGTGTAAAGGATTCTTTAGTATACCAACCACGACGAGGTGTAATGATTAGATTAGGAAGTTGAAAATATTTTTCATCTTCACTCAGTAAGTCTATTCCAGCATAGGATAATTTGCCATCTTCCAAAGCCCACTTCAAAGCATTAAATTCGATCAATTTATCAGGAGAAATATTAATCAATATAGCTCCTTTTTTGATTTGGGAAATATTCTGAAAATTTATGATATTCTTAGTATCTTGGTTTAAAGGTAGTGTCAGAAAAATAACATCACTTTCTGATAGTAAGGTATTCAAATCTGTTTGTATCCCTAAACTAGTAGTAAGCTGACTTCTATTACTATACTTAACTTTCATTTCAAAACCTTGAAGTATTTTAGCAATTCTTTTCCCAATATCACCCATTCCTATAATGCCTACTTTTTTGCCAGATAATTCCATACCTTGATGTTCAAACAATTGAAAGTCACCCGATCTGACTTTAGTATTAAAATCAACAATTCTTTTAGCTGCCGAAAGCATTAAAGCTACAGCATGTTCAGCAACTGATGCACCTGTATATTTGGGAGTGTTTACAACTTTTATGTTGTTTTTGTGACAATATTCCCGATCTATATAACTGGTTTCCGTTGTTGTTGCCAGTATAAATTCCAGTTGAGGAAGTTTTGATAAATTACTTGCATCTAAATTCATGAAAGTTGTTATCAAAATTTCTGTATCATTATGGGTCTCTAATATTTTTTCTAGGGAAAATGAACCCGAATTATCCTGATACCAAACTACATTCACATGAGAAAGATGATTGAATATATCTTCTGGATAAGGCTCTCTATTATTTAAAAATAAGCATTTTTTCATTATTTTTTACTTTCAGGAATAGCAAATACCCAGTAATGTGCGTTTGATTCCTCTCCTAAATAAGGTTTATTCATTCTGCAATCTATTAATTTTAATTCTCCAAGTTGCTCTAATTCTTTATAATAACCTTCAAAATTATAAGTCTCACAAAAAACCAATCTTGTACTCATTAAAATTATGCCTCCTGGTTTTGTTACTTCCATCAGCCATCTTAATGCAGTCGGCTTTACTAAGTCAAATGAAAATACACCACAACAAATAGTTAAATCATATTGATGATGGAAAAAAAAGGGTGGTTTTTTATTCAAATCACACCAACCCATCAAGTATTGATATGCGCCTGTTTCATAGGCTAACTTTACCATCTCATGAGAAAAATCTACCCCATCAATATAAGAAAATCCCTCTTTGCGTAATTTAACTCCAAGCAAACCTGTACCACATCCGGCATCTAAAACCTTAAGCTCAGATTTGTTACTGTAATCTATTACTTGCTGATTTACAACTTCCATGAGATATTCTACGATGTAGCTTGGAGCATAATAATTTCTATTTTTAACATCTACATTGTATGTGGAAGCCCATTTATCATATCGTTCTTGGTGATTGATCATCTATATTATATGTTGTTTAGAAAATACTTTTAGAAAAAATTACTATGATTTAGTATAAACGGCAATGGGTTCACCTAATATTTCCATAATCGGTTCTATGCCTAAACCTGGTGTTTCTGGTGGAATACCTGTACCCTTTTTGTAAGTATAGCCACCTTTGGCAGGAATGACGGTATGTAATCTAGTAGAGTCTGAAGTCGCTAAACGATATCTGAGGGGAGTAGCAACGGCCAAATGTATCGCACCTGTGCCTCCTATGACGCTACCGCCTGTTTCTTCTATATTCATACGAAGTCCAGTGGCCAGACAAAAATCTCGCATTTGACGGGCTTTAGTTAACCCTCCAACTCTTCCAATTTTAATATTGATAGCTTGTGCCACACCTTCTCGTTGAGCCAATAATAAATCTTGAAAAGTGTGAATGCACTCATCTAAAATAATGGGGTGTTGAGTTAGGCGACGCACGGCTAAACATTCTTCCAATGTTTCACAGGGTTGCTCAAAATATACTGTTTTATCATTGATAGAATTCATAATTTGAATAGCATGATCTGGCAACCAAGCACGATTAGCATCTATGGTAATCTTTTCCTGTGGCTGTAATTCTGCCATGATTGCTTGAATACGGGAAATATCAAGGGAAACCTCCCCACCAATTTTAGGAGAAAAAATATGATATCCTTGATCTCTTCGTTGTTTGAGATCGGCAACCATTTCTTCTGGTGTACCATTGGCAAAAGCCCCTATTAAATCAGCGTGTTCGCTAAAACGTCCTCCCAGCAGTGTATGGAGGGGCAAATTAGCATATTTACCTAATATATCCCAACAAGCTACATCAATAGCAGACTTGACATATAAATGTCCTTTGAGAGTTAAGTCCATAAGATGATTTATGTTCTCTAACTCAAGGGGATTAGCTCCTATTAGTATAGGAGCTAATTGAGCCATTCCTGCCTTTATTCCTCCAGCAAAAGCAGGTAAGTAAGATGGTCCAAAAGGACAGGATTCACCCCAACCTACGATACCATCACTGGTTGTAATAGCGACAATAATGCTGTCCATTTTGTCCACAAATAAACGTCCACCTGAAATTCGATATGGCTTAATTAATGGTAATTCTACTTCGTAAATATTGATCTCACAAATTTTTATTGTCATGTTTGAATTTTGTTGTTAACTCAAAAATAATAGCTTAAATCATTGACTAAAACTTAAGTAAGAAAGTGGTAAATAACAGGAGTAGTGGCGTGACACAGCTAAAACTGTGGATTAGATTTTTTCCTATAATTCTGGTTATGGCAAGGTTTGACCATTTTTTTTCTAATACACCATTTAAGGTGTTTCACGCCAGTAGTGTCGTATCAAGCTGAAAATGTGTTATTAAATTTTTGAGTATAATTCTTGCTCTGACTAAGGTTTGGAGAATTTTCCTAAAACACTATTTCAAGCTTGACACGACAGTAGTGGCGTTTCAAGCTAAAAATAGGGTAATAGGAAAATGGCAAAATCTATATAATACATTGTTTTTGTCGAAAATTCTAATACAACATTTAAGGCTTGACACGACAGTAGTGGCGTGTCAAGCTGAAAATAGGGTAATAGGAAAATGACAAAATCTATATAATACATTGTTTTTGTCGAAAATTCTAATACAACATTTAAGGCTTGACACGACAGTAGTTAGAGTTGTTTTCATTATAACTTACTCAACTAAAGAATAGTATAAATAATTTTAGCTGAATTTGATTTATTGTTTATTTTTCCCTAAAGTACAGCTAGATAAACTAGATTTAGTTTGGATAGCATACCCGCCAACGTAGTATTAATAGTTCGGAAAATATCAAGGTAATACCAATTAGATCAACGTTTGTTACAAATAGTATAAGTAAGAAATAATAAATAAGGAAGAAGCAATAAGGGATAAGCATTAAAGATAAAGGGAAAACGACAGGAAAAAAAATCTAAAATGGACTGAATAAGCTATTTTTAAGCATATCCAATAGAGATGCACTTTTTTTTTAGCATTCTTTTTTCAAACTAGTATAAGCTAGTTTCAGCTACAGTTTTTTCTAGTTATGTAGTTAGTTTGAGGCGACCGCTCCACAGCTTCAAATAGTCAAATTATCATATTTTACCGAAAAATTGTGGGTATGCGCCTCCCCTTGGATAGGGGATAATAAGCGGTCGTTTGCGCAGCATGACCTAGGATGGGATGGCGAGGTCTAGGAGCTGTCCGACCATCGACTCCTGTGAAGGAAAATTTTCATGAATTTGTCAATCCTCTTCAATTCATGGAGAGGTAATTATTCATTATTCATTATTCATTATTAATTGTTGAAATCTAGCTTTAATCACACCCAAAATATCGCGCCATTGTTTTTGAGAGTAATTATCTGCAATTTTGCACCATTTCAATTTATGTAAAATAATGTCTTCAGGAGAAGTAATATAAATAGATTTCTTTGCCGAAAAGAGTGAACTTGTTTTCAGCCAGACATAGCTGACAACTCAAAGTTATGAGACTATTTTGTTTAATAGGATAAAGATTGGCTTTGATAGCTTATATAGCAATGTGCGCTGGTATATTTACAAATTACAGGAGATTTCCAATAGCTAAAATCTTATATTATCAGCTTTTTATTTCCCCAGATGAGCTGTTGCTTTCCGGAGCTGTTGCCTGCCCACAGCGCTATACTGTATGAATAACATTAAAGGTATTAGTACAACGCCAAATACAGTTTTTCTAAAGTATTCAGTCTCATGTGAGGATATTCGTTACAAGCACAATTATTCATCGCTGGTGCAGGGATAAAGTTTTTGCTAGGTGCTTTCTTTTCCATTTGATGAATTATTCCCGGTTCAGTTGCCACAATAAATGTTTGGTTTTGGTTTTCCTGACAATACTTCAATAAAGCAGTAGTCGAACCAATTTTATGATAGATTTATTAATTATCGTAGAATTCATCAAAAATTGAATTTAGAGTTAGTTATGGGAGAAAAAATTAATCTTGTTGAGTAAACGAATATATATTCAAAAAATGGACGAGTTTATATCTGCTGGCTTGAAGTAGCAGTCAGCACTCAGCTTGCCTGCTAGTAGGAGGAACTACGTTATCAGCAGTCAGCTTTTCAAGGTGCATTCAAACCTCCATAAAAGGCGCACCACTAATTTTTTCAAATAAGCGTGGGTGACCGTTACCCTCGAATTTTTAGCACTCCAGCTAAATGCTGGCAAGGGTCGCATTCTGGAACGTCCAAGCTGATAGCTAGTTAAAGATTTGAGGTGGGAGCTACTCTACCAGTAATTTTGAATGAAATTTAAGTAAAAATATGCAATCTGTTATACCTTCAAAGATAATATTAGACAACTTATTAAAAAATTGGCTGCTAGAAGATATTGGCAGGGGCGATCGCACTACTGCCGGCTTATTTTCAGCAGACCAGGTAATTCCAGGTGCAGGTTATTGGTTGGTCAAGGAGTCTGGAGTTATTGCCGGGTTGCCTATGGCAGCTAGGGTATTTCAGCTTTTGGATGAAAAGGTCAACTTTGTACCTACTGTTACAGAGGGGAAATGGTGTGAGTCGGGTACTGTAATAGCTAAGTTAGATGGGCCTTTAGATAGTTTATTGACTGGGGAAAGGGTGGCCTTAAATCTAGGGATGCGTTTGAGTGGGATAGCGACTATGACTCGTCAATATGCAGATAAAATTGCCGATCTGTCGGTGCAACTGGTTGATACTCGCAAGACAACTCCAGGACTGAGAATTTTAGAAAAATATGCGACTCAAGTTGGTGGGGCAAAAAATCATCGGATGGGTTTGGATGATGCGGTGATGATTAAGGATAATCATATTGCTGCTGCTGGAGGTCTTGGGGAAGCGATCGCTAAAGTCAGAGAAACAATACCTTATCCTTTAACTATTGAAGTGGAGACAGAAACATTGGCAGAAGTAGAAACTGCTTTGGAATATCAGGCAGATATTATTATGCTTGACAATATGTCTGTTGAAATGATACAGCAAGCAGTGAAAAAGATTAGGCAAAATAATAGTCGGATTAAAATTGAAGCTTCTGGGAATATTACTTTAGAAACTATTAGAAGTCTGGCTGAAACAGGTGTCGATTATGTTTCTACTAGCGCTCCTATTACTCGGTCAACTTGGTTAGATTTAAGTATGAAAATAGAAAAGAATATTATAGGAAGAAAGAGGGATGAGGAAGGTATTTAGTTATCTAGGTGATTAGTTCTCTGGGATAGAAGGTAAATTTTTCATATTCCATTATTTTAGATATTCCATAAGTCAAGAGTAATAATGGCAGTTGCTATACTATATAAAAATTAAATATAGCAATGAGCGCTGGTATATTTACAAATTGCAGGAGGGGCAAAATAGCTAAAAGTCTTATATTATCAGCAATTTATTCCCCCAGATGAGCTGTTGCCTCACAGGAGTGCGCATTCTGCAAGCGAACTGGCGTCGTCGCGGGGTCGCACCGCTGTTGCCAGATGAGCTGCGCACAGCGCTATATTTTCTCTGATTTACTTTCAGTATTTTTCCATGATTTTAAAATTATATTCGCTTGAATATTTATGATTTCATATCTTAAATTACAGTAGTTTTCATCCCTGTAGTGACGTTCCATGGAAAGTCCCGAAAAAAGGGAGGATTTATACCAATTATCACGCATTTTTGCTACATCTTCTTGAGGTCAGGGAGCAAGGAGCAGGGAGCAGGGAGCAGGGAGCAGGGAGCAGGGAGCAGGGAAATAAGAAATAATATATTTTTAACTTCATGAAAATAAATTGTGAAAAACATTGCTAAACCTGACTTATTACTTAACAACTGAACTGTTCAATAAATATAGGATTATTTTGAGGAGTTGGTATTAGTTGTATGATTAAGAAAAAATAATATCAATAGTAATAATTATGATTAATCAGGACTTACGCAAAGACACTATATATAGCCGATTAATCTAGGTGATCGCTAAAATATCTAGTCCGAACACTTCTAGTTTTTTACCTTCTCAAATGTCCCTAAAAACAGTTAATTTTATACTTTATTTACCTACTCTAAAATTACAACTACTTTAAATTTTATTGCTGGATACTTAAGTTCATTTCTTAAATAATTTGATAATAATTCATGTTTTATTCGCCAAATTTGTAATAGTATAATTTTTTTGACTACTTATTAAATACTGACAATATTGTATGTAATCAAAGTTCATCTCAAAAGCCTTCATCAAACCTTTTTAATTATACACTGTAATGCTTGATAATATAGATAAACTTGACTCAATTTTTTCAGTATATGATTTGTATTTTTGAGGGAGTTTGTCAGGAGTAGGTGATTTGCTCGTCTTCAAAAAGTCTTGCCATGGCACAATTAACCCATAGCACAAGCGGAGGTATAATTAACTTAAAAGTTGTTGCAATGCTGATACAGAAATAGTTTCAGACTAGGTTAGACTATCTGACTATTCTCCCTCGGCAAGTTTTCGGCCCGCTTTTTTTAGTCTAAACTCCAGTGAGAACGAACCAATTTTAAATCGCAGAATCGTCTTCAACAATTAATAATGAATAATGAATAATGAATAATTACCTCTCCATGAATTGAAGAGGATTGACAAATTCATGAAAATTTTTTTCACAGGAGTCCATTGGATATGGCGAGGAGACCTCGCCATCCCATCCTAGGTCATGCTGCGCAAACGACCGCTTATTATCCCCTTAAAAGGGGAGGCGCATACCCACAATTTTTCGGTAAAGAATGTCCTTCAGCAGAAATCTCTTTATTAATGGATAAAGTTACTCTCACTTGAGTTTCTACTATCCAATTTTGGCGTTGATTGGCAATACGAAACATAAGAGTCCGAATACCATTGTAGGGAGAAATAACTGCTACCTTACTGAAAAGCACCCGCGCAGTTGGCACAGAAAAACGGGCAAACATTAGTCTTGTAATCATTGCCATGGCAATTAGACCAATAAAAACTTCTATAGTTACTAAAATATGGGTATAAGTATTTGTCGGGTACATCGCGCCATAACTAATAGTGGCCATGGTTTGTACGCTGAAAGAAAAAGCATCACTAAAAGAACCAGGTTGAGCATTAGCAATTCCATTACTACTGGCTAAATATAAAAATCTAAATCTAGTATTAATTATTAAATAAAAACCAATAATTATTACCGAAGAATTAAGGTTTAAAGCCTATCCTTAGCTGCGCCGCGAGCTGTCGCTCTACAAGGAGAAACAGGAAAAAAAATTCATGATTAGTCAATCCTCTTCTTTTCCAGGAGAGGTAATTATATCATGTCCGGTAGCATCGGTATTGTATAGAGAAGGTAAGGAAGAAGGAAGAAGGAAGAAGGAAGAAGCTTTAAGAGAAGGAAAAACCTTATATGGCGCTAGATATTTCCCCAACTTTATACACAAACGATACCAACGGACATGATATTATTAATAATTAATTGTTAATTGTTGAAACATAGCTTTTGTCAAGAAATTTGTATTCACTAATTGTAAAGATAACTCCACTCAAAGCGAGTCATTCCTAAAATTATAAAGTCTACATAACCGATTTTTATTACAAAATTTTTTTGAGGTTTTAGTTTAATATTTTTCATTTTAATTACCGAATAATAGTGCGGATGAAAATTATAAAATTATCTGACAAATAACCATGGCAAAAAAAATTGAAATTAGTCAAACTAAGTTCTGAGTATAAAATAAAGATGACCGATGTGCCAGTCAAAATTTCCAACTGATATAAGTTTGAAAAATTATAAGTTAACTTATACAGAGGATGGCTAATAGTAACAATGTAATAATCGCCCTAATATGTCTCATACTGACCCAGATTTAGAAAAACTAACAAAACGTCTTGCTCAAAATGTAGCTCGAAACACTTTTATCCAAGAAACTCTTGATAATATTAGAGGCTATATTAAATCAGAAAGAGTTGTATTATATTATTTTTATCGTGAGTGGAAAGGACAGGTAACATTTGAGTCTTTGAGTGATGGGGAACTATCAATTTATGGTTCAACAGGAGCTGATGAATGTTTTAATGATGAATATGCTGCTATGTATCAAGAGGGAAGAGTCCGAGCGATCGAAGATATTGAATTAGAAGCAATACATCCTTGCCATCGAGATTTTCTCCGTAGTATAAGGGTTAAAGCTAATTTAGTAGTGCCTGTTCTTAATTCTAGGAGGTTATGGGGGTTGCTAGTTGCTCATCAATGTCAGGATGCACGCTCCTGGTCAAAGTCAGATATAGAAATTATGCAAAAGGCAGCAGTCATTTTGGCAACTGCACCAGCTATTAGAGATAGCTAATATTAAGGGAATAGGGAATAGGGAACAGAAAGAAATATTTGAATATTTATGGATAAGAATTAATTTTATTTTGGATTTTTACCAGATGTCTATTATACCAATTTGAACAAAGAATATTACGAGTAATAAGTTGGATTAAAATATTTTACAGGAGATGTCTCTTTGACAAAGCGGTGCGACCCCGCGATGACCTTAGCTTTAGCTCCTCTGGAAGAGGGTAGTGCCGCTACGCGGAAGTTAAAAGTCAAAATTCATGCATCGAGTGCTAATTGGCGAGGTGTCCTACGGGGCGCCTACTGTGCGGAAGTAATTCCGCACACAGCCCCTCCAGAATGTAAGACGCATATCTGACAGTCAATCATTTTTGATTTGTAATTGTTTTGGGATTTTGTAACTGGTCAGTTATTTCCGCCATCCTGCACTAGTCGCAAGCGGTCAGAACCCGCGGGGTGCGACATACGCAAGCTGTCGGAACCCGGCGAGGTCTCCTTGCCATGGGAATACCGAGCAAGAGAGGGAATGCTGACCAAGAGAAAAAGAGAATTTCCGACCTAAAAACCAATACGGTTCAGATAAGACCAAAACTTATAAAGTATAGAACTATTAGATGAGGTTTTCAGGAGACAGAACTGCAAAAAAAAATCCTTAACTGAACCGTATTGACCTAAAAACTGGTATTTAAGTCATTCATTCTGACTCGGTCTTCCTGAACTATGACTCCTAATAAAGAGTCTAGTCATTTGTAGAAAACATTTATCAAATTGGTATTAGTTAACAGTTAATATTTTTAACAGCTTTGTTTCAGACTTCCACGTTTATCTTAAAAAGATAATTGATGAAATTAAAAATGGTATTAAACTTATTCATTAGAGTTGTTGGGAAATAAAAATTCAAAAGCCTCAAAAGCTTACTATATAAGATTTTCAGGATTGGAGGCTTAAAAAACACTATAAACGTTCACTAATAAGGGTTTTAGCCATTTTTTTAGCTTAATTCCCAACAACTCTATTATGACTCCTGACTCTTGTACGTCGCCAATCCAACAGCTCCCCTACCTGACTTCTAAGAAATACCCTAGCTATTTTTAGCAAATATCTATCAATGTGCTATTATGGTATTTTTATCATCTAAATTCAGTTAAAAGCTACTACTATTTTCCAGTAATGTATCTAAATCTGGCACATTTACCCAAGTACCTGTCATATTAGATTCATGGGTTAAATCCATTAATAACTGAGAATAAACACCTTCTCTCAGAGATGGAACTACAGATTTTCCGACCTCTATTGCTTTTACCCAATTATCAACTACTCGAATAAAAGGTGCAATTCTACCATCAGGATAAATTTGAGGAAATTCTAATCTGTCAGGAACTTTTATTTCTACTAAAGTCTCCCCATTTTGAGAACCCCAAACTTTGAACCCATGTACATAATCTTTTTGATTATCGCTACCTATAATTAGTGTACCTTTACTACCATAAACTTCTACCCAATGACCACGTCCTTGATAAGTGACAGAACTAATACAAATTTGACAGGGAGTACCGTCCGCCAAATCTAGCATAATATTACAAGTATCATCTGCATCTACTGGTTTTAACTTGTTATCCTCTGTGGGGTCAGGACGAGTTTTAATTGAAGTATTCAGTTGTCCCCAAAGTTTTTTCGTAGGTCCAAATAACCAGTTAATATAATCAAAAGAATGAGAAGCGATCGCTCCTAATGCACCGCCACCTTTATCTTTTTGAGCATACCAATTCCAAGGACGATTTGGGTTAGCACGACTTGATGCTAACCAGTCAATTTTTATTAGGCGTTTATCTCCTACATATCCATCGGCTAAAATTTCTGCAAATAGTTGCCAAGCAGGAACATAACGAAATTCAAAATCCATAGTTGCTACACATTTATTAGTAGTAGCGATATGATATAATTTTTGCGCTTCTTCTACTTTTAAAGTTGTGGGCTTTTCTAACAATAAATGTTTTCCTGCTTCTAATACTTGCTTTGCCATTTCATAGTGTATAAATGGTGGAGTTGAAATCGTTACAGCAGTAACTTCAGGTAGGGAAATAATTTCCTCTATAGTATTACAACCATGAGGTATATTATGGCTTAATGCAATTGATTTAGCTTTTTCTAAATCAGGGTTATAGACAGCTAATACTTGAGTTTTGTGATGTGCTTGTAAACCTGGTATATGTACTTTTTGACCAAATCCTGTACCAATAACTGCTACGCCAATAGTTTGATTGTTCATTGTTTATAAGAAGTAAGAAGGAAGAAGTAAGAAGGAAGAAGGTAAATTTTTAGTAAGTAGGTAGGTTTCATTAATGGATAATTGATAATGGATAATTACCTCTCCCTCAAAATACAAATCCAGATAAATTCAAATACAGGAATTACAAATTATTACTTTTGACTTTTGACTGTCTTGAGTGTGTCTTACATTCTGAGGAGACCTCAGAATTACACACTCGCTTTTGACTTTTGACTTTTAACTTCATCAATTATCCATTCTATTACTTGTTTACCCAAATTAACATTATCAAGCAAATCAATTTCTCTAATTCCTGTCGGACTGGTAACATTAACTTCTGTAAGATAACCACCAATTACATCTATACCTACAAAATATAAACCATCTGCTATTAATTTAGGTGCTAAATACTCACAAATTTCATATTCCCTTTCTGTAATTTTTGTCTGAGCAACCCTACCTCCCACTGCCATATTTCCTCTAAATTCTTTGCCAGTAGGAATTCTATTTACCGCTCCAATAGGTTTACCATTCAACATAATAATTCGCTTATCTCCTTCTTTTGCTGCTGGTAAATAACTCTGAACCATTACAGGTTCTTGACCTTGTTTTGTACTAATTTCTATTAGAGAATTAAAATTTCTATCCGTAGGTTCTAAGAATAAAATTCCCTCCCCAGCTTTTCCACCTAAAGGTTTTAAAACTGCTGCTCCTTGTGCCTCTAAAAATTCTCTAATTACCTGTTTATCTTGACTAACAATTGTCTGCGGAATTACTTTTGTAAATTGCAAGGCATACATTTTTTCATTAGCAGTACGTAATCCTTGAGGAGAATTTATTACTAAGGTTTTTTCTGGATTAATATAGTCTAGAAGATAAGTAGCATAAAGATAAGGAATTGTTACTGGTGGATCTTGCCGCATAAATACAGCATCCATCGATTCTAATGGTTCCAGCATAGTTTTTCCTAGATCGTACCAAGGATTACTTGCCACCCAATGATTTTCTATCCTTTCAATTGGGGTCAAATGTACCTGCTTAATTGTTGCCCAGGTTTTACTATCAATAATAGTTAGTTGATTAACTTCCGTTATCCAAACTTCGTGACCAAGTTCTTGAGCAGCTTCCATTAGTGCCACGCTACTATCGTGAACTGGGTTAAGTCTATCTATGGGGTCTATGATGAATGCAAATTTCATCTTTTTTTTGTTAATTAATTCAAAATATTTTTACTCATTAAGTAGGGGAAAATAATCATCTTAAAATTAAGAAGTACCCCTAAAAAATCATAAATTTCCGTAGAGTTTTTGTATTACCAAAGTTGATACTAAACTCTTAGAAGTTGGTCTAGTTTTCCTTCAGCTTCTAGTCCGTATAGCTCATCACAACCGCCGATATGTTGGTCATTGATAAAGATTTGGGGCAAAGAACGACGGCCATTTGCTCTCACAGCCATCTTTTCCCGTTCTACATCATCGCCATCTATTGCATATTCCTGATAGTTTACTTGCTTTTTATCTAAAAGGGCTTTAGCACGAATACAAAATGGACAACTTGACCAAGTGTAAATTTCTACGTTAATAGACATATAATTCTTGAACTGCGATATTTATTAATTAATCTTAATATTAACTCGTTGTTTGGGAATATTTTTAGATTTTAGATATTTTTTAGGGTAAAGAAAACGGTCGTTTTCTTTACATAATTCTGGCCGAAAAGTTCAGCTTTGCTAGTCCGGGGCTTAACTCAATTACCACCGACTACAATTATGTTACAAATATTAATATTTGATTTTTTTGCGTAAACTTTTAATATACGGAGTGATTAATAGTAGAGGCAACGCAAAGATGCTACACCCTCAGCTTAAACAATTAACGAAGTTCATAAGTCTAAATGAGTATAAAGATAAAAATTGTTCCTGGAAAAATCACACCAAATCAAGAGTATATAGTAGAAGTTCCCAAGAGTTGGAATGATAAATCCGTAGATTATGAGTTAACGACTGCCAAGTTAGATTTTTCGGATCGCCAGGATTCATCTGGTGTATGGCAGGCAAAAAATGGAAAAATTACTGTTTCTCCTCCTGAAGGTGGTTTCCGCGTAGGCATTTGTATGGTGCGTTTGAAACAGAATAAATCTGAGTGGAGCAATTATGATGTATTAGTGGTTGATAATTTACCGACTGCGCCACCCGTTCAATATACGGCTCAAAAAATTAGCCTTCCCCCTCTGGGTTCGTATATGCTCTTTAAAAACTACAATGCTCAAGGCAATTTCATTGGCTACACAAGAATTGATATTGAGACAGATCCCTCTAGTTTAGGTGGATATACTATGAGGTTTACCAAAACCAGGAGTTGTGCTTACTGGAATGCAGGTTTTCCAAGCCAATTACGCTGGTATCTCAAAGAAGAAGATACCCCTCAAGGAAAGCTTCTGCTAGCTCTTGGTGGCACGAGTTACGGAGTTAAAGAAGGTGGATCGCTAAACAAGACAGCTCAACAAATTAAGGTCACCTATTCACGAACAGGATTGGAAGATGCTGCTACTCAAGGAATGCTTGGTGGTTTTTCCACAGAAAAATTTGCAACAGACTATTATTTAAAAGATGAAGATATGGCAGCACATTACTCTTTACTGCCACCAGACCGAAAAATACCGGCGAATTTATCTTCAACACCACTAACGATTTTTGAACTCCTATTCGGACATCCTCTTCCTGAGAATGGTGGTTATAATGAATCTGGTATGGATATTTGGCACTTGGAAGCTCTCAAGTCTGTGGTTTCTGGTTCCGCCATCACGATGCGTTATATTGAGTATGCTGCAAGAAAACTTTTGTCAGTACCCAACTGGAGTGTGACAGAAGATTGGACATGGAGAGCTGACGGTTTATTAAGTCAGATTACTCAATATGTCAATGTAGAACGAAAATGTTGGGAAACTCCTTACTCATGCACTGCGGATCGACCTCTAATAAAAAAAGAACATCTATCCTGTAGTAATAGTCAACCCCTAGTCAGAGCAGAGTTGTTTGACTGGTACATTCCCGATCGAGAACCTCTCTTGCTACGCTTGAGATCGGCGTTCGATCCAACTAATCGCAGTAATCTCACTATCAAAAACGGAGAAGAGTATGACTTGTTCGTTAAAAAGTCGGATGGAAGACCCTATAGTGGATTTCTAGAAGTTAAAACAAGTTCAGGTTCTCAACTTTTATGGCGAGATAAAGATAATCATCCAATTTATGTAAGCAATGGTTTAGTTACAGTTGGACCAGCTGCTTATGGAAATTTACCTAACTTTAGTTTAACATTTGCAGTCAGACCATATCTAACCTGTTCTTCTCTCAATTCTGCCTATCCTGTGGATTTGGAGAACCTTTACTCTAATAAGTCTTTGGCAGCATTTTCAAATCTGGTTACATTGAATATAAGGTAGTGCAGAGAAATTGTACATACAATTTTGAGCAAAAGTTATATCAAATCTGTTGACTTCGGAGTAATAGACTTGTCGCTTAATAAGGTAAACTATAGATTAGTGTTTTAAAGATCAGAAGGAAAAATGCTGGACATCCGATCATCATGCAATGGGTAGGGGCGAATGGCCATTCGCCCCTACCGTAGGGAAAAAAATTGGTGGAATTAGAAAATATAAAAAATTTGACAACTCATCAACCTGTAGGAAAGTTCCATGGAACTTCCCTACATTATGGGTAGTTGACTACGAAGCAATAACATAATCAATAAGTTGCGCAAGTCGTTGACGCAAAGTTTCCAAACCTAGAGCTTTAGCAGCAGAAATAAATACTGCCATCGGATATTCTTCGTGAGCAAATCTTAAAGTATCTCCATCTACTTCATCGATCTTGTTAAAAGCAACTAAAGCAGGTCCTGGAGTTTCTGGCATTTCCGCCAAAATAGTCATCACAGAACGTATTTGACTTTGCCACGCAGGGTGAGACAGATCGACAACATGAAGTAAAGCATCTGCTTCTGTCACCTCTTCGAGAGTTGCCCGAAAAGCATCAATTAGGGTCGGTGGAAGTTCGTGAATAAATCCTACTGTGTCGGTGATCACAATCGGAATTCGCTTACCCGTAACTGCATCAGGAATAATTAGACGACGAGAGGTAGGGTCTAGAGTTGCAAACAATTGGTCTGCAGCATAAACCTCTGATTTAGTAAGTGTATTCAGTAATGTAGACTTACCAGCATTAGTGTATCCAACTATTGCCACCGTTGGTACTTCTTGACTTTGACGATGTTGACGTAGACGGGAGCGGTGTGCTTGTAACTGATTTACTTCTTTCTGCAACCGAGATATTCGAGCATTAATTGCCCGACGTTCTGTTTCTAACTTAGTTTCACCAGGTCCTCTAGTACCAATACCACCACCAAGACGAGACATTGCCTCACCTCGACCAGTAAGACGTGGGATAGTATATTCCAGTTGAGCAAGTTCGACCTGTAATTTTCCGGCACGAGACTGAGCGCGTTGGGCAAAAATATCGAGAATAACTTCAGTACGGTCTACTACTCTCACACCAACTTTAGTTTCTAGGTTACGAACTTGAGCAGGAGAAAGGTCGCGGTCAAATACAACTAAATTAGCTCCTACAGTTTGAACAGTCAGAGCAATTTCTTGGACTTTACCCTCTCCCACCACAGTTTGAGGATGGGGTTGCGATCGCTTCTGTTGCATTGTCTTTAATACCAGACCTCCAGCAGTATTAACAAGTCTAGCTAATTCTGCTAACCCATCTTCAAATTCCCTATCCTTCATTTTGTCTGTTTTTAGCCCCACCAACAGAACTTTATCTTGGTCAGAATCAACTTCTTGAGCAATAAATTCTCTTTGAAATTCTGCTTCTAATCCATCAATCAATTCAATAAAGTCTTGTTTGGCAAGCATATCCAGACTCAGAGGGGGTGATACAGTCCAAAACGGTAATTCTTGGATATTAGTATCTGTCCGGTCTGTTTGAGTGGGTAACAAGTGAGCTAAATAAGCTTGTTTAATGTAACCAGTAGCTCCACCCCCCTTGCGTTTAAATCCTTCACCTGTGAGGGTAAGCACCACCAGAGCATCAAGTCGTTGAATCACCATTGCAGTCAGAGCAGCTTCTGAAGGCACTTCTGGTTTCAGGTTAGTAGCGATGCAACGAATACCACTAAGGCGACTTGCACCGTAACGGGGTAATTCTAGAGGAGGAATTTGGGTTTGGCGGGGTGTGCCAATTCCTACCCGGATAATTTTTCCTCTACGATTGACATAAACACAGACTGGTTGGCCAACTTCTTTGCTGATTGAGGCGACTCTTTGGGCAAATTCTGAGGTAGTTAGGCAATCGCTTGGTAATCGCTGATGGTACAACCGTTGCAGTTGTTTGAGTTGGCTAGATTTTAGACCTTGAAGATTTCCGTAGATGGTTTCGATAGGCATTCCTAGCCACAAAAATGTGGCCCCTCTCTAATACTACATTTCTTTAGGATTATAAATATTCTATTATAACCCTAATTTTTGAGTTCAACACAGTCCACTTGATACATTACTTCTGTACAATTTTTTTTTGTGGAAACATAAATAAATAGGGTTTGCTGAATAAGTCTGATGTTGACTACTCTCCGGAGGTCAGTCACGGGGAAACAAGCGCAGATACTACGCAACAGGATAAATCCGTGTTGCTCCGTCTGTTCTTAGCTGAAATACACTCTCTGGGGACAAGTCAAAGTGCCCCTACACAGTCGGCTTAAATTTAACCTTAGCTTTCTGCTTACTTTTGTGATTATATTTGCAGCTCCATTACAGTCTGCATTAATTAACCAATTATTACTACTTCTATACAAACCACGCTGTCTTGATGCAGTCGCTCATGGGGGAAACCCCCTTTGGCGGCGCTGCATCGCTTTATTCTTTTCGGTGACGGTTTCCAATCATTGGGTTTCTCACCATAAATAGGCAGATCGTCACCATCTAAAAATGTAGGGGCGAATGGCCATTCGCCCCTACAAGTATAACTTTCTTGGTGTTTCTATAAAAATAATTCCATACTCTTCACATAATTGAGCTATTCTCTGTTTAAGTCTAGCTGTCGGAATTGGTACAAATTCTGAATTACTTTTCTTTCCTAATTTGATTTCATTTTTTTGACCTTTATTCCAACCAAAAACAATTGTACCAATATAATTTTCGTGCGCAATGATTAATCACTATTCTGGCTGCTTTATTAATTCCATCACGGATTTGACGGTTGCGAATTTCAGTAATGGCAGCTAATTTATTTGACCAAAATCCAGTCGGTTAATTTTCTTTAATAGTTGATACCTGTTTGTTGTACCAACGATTCATTGATTTGAGATGTTTACCATCTACTACCCGTGCTCGTACCTACATTCGATACACAGGTCAACCAATTATTGACACCATGGTCTATCCCTAATACATTGCCTTGATTTAATTGAGGTTTAACTACTTCTTCTTTTTCATAGACAAATTCTTGGGTAAAGCATCTATTTCTCGGTTTTTCTAAATTTTGTTTAGCAGGGGAGTGGGGGAGTGGGGAAGAAGCAAACATAAGAATAATTAACATTAAATTAGCTGAAATTAGCAAAAAAGTGATTTTGCTTGCGCTGATTAATTGACAACTGAAGTCTTGCCAAAGTATAGCAATAATGCATGGGAGTTGGTATGACACTTTCTGCGAGCTAAAAATGCTAAAACTTTTACCTGTTAATGCTTTAAGAGTTAATCAACAAGCCCTAATTATTAATTATTAATTGTTAATTATTAATTGTTAAACTTACCTTGGACGAATTCTATTTAACTGCTCTAAAGCCCATTTTGCTGTTTTTTCAACTTCCGGATCTGGGTCATATTCTGCTTGTTGCAATAAACTAGTTGTTTGAATGATTAACTCATAAATTCGAGTTAAATCTCGGATAGCATTTTTTCTTACTTCTGCATTGTCATTTTGTATTGACATAGCTAAAGCTCTATTCATTGGTTTTAATGTTTTAGTTCCTATTTCTGCGAGAGTAGCTAAAATTAAACTTTGCTGTTTAGAATCAGAATCTATCAGTAAATTAACTAATGGTTGAACAGCTCTAGAGTCTCCTCTTTGACCTAATTCCCATATAGCATGATGCCGTTTTTTCGGGTCAAAATTTTGTAGCTCACTAATTAATTCTTCAACAAGATTAACTTCAGGTAAAGGATAGTTATTTGGCAGAGTAATATCTTCAGAGTATTCAACTTTAGAATTTTCGTTATTTGCTTGTGATAAATTCACTTTAGTTTCTGGTCGCTCATAGTGATTATTTTCTTCACTCTCAATTGTAGAAAAATTTTCAGCTTTAATATCTAAATTATGATTATGGGATTGTAAACTATGTTTTGAAATTTCTACAGAAGTATTTTCTCCAGATTCTTGTAATGAGGGGACAAAAGAATCTAAAGAATCGTTTTTATTGGCCAAAGAAGAGTTTTTTGGGAATCTAGGCCATCTAGAGGGGAGCAGTTCGGAATCGTTAGCCTTTACATCTAAATCAGTTGAAGTTGTTTCTGGTATTTGATCTTGAGATTGTAAGTCTTCTGGAGCTGAGTCTTTAGGCTGATGATCGTCAAAAAGTTTAAGTAAGATAAATACTGCTGTACCAGTGACAAGAACTGATGTTATGCTTAAAATAAATAGTGCTTTTCGTCCTCCTAGAGCCTTGAGTATGACACGAATAGCTTTCGGAACTTTTGAGTTCGAGGATTTCGATTCTTTTTGATTGTTATTTTGAGATTTATTGGCCTCTGAATCAGTATCTTGAGCAATATGCAGAGGAAATGAAGATTTGGCTACTGATACTGGATAATTAATTTGATTGGTTGATTGTAAATTTTCTGCCTCTGTAAAGCTACGATTATTTAATTCTCCTGTACTGTAATCATCTACGATAGCTCTACTCGGGGTCGCAGAAGAGTACAGGAAAGTCAACGACGTAATGATAAAAAAGATGGATTTGTAATGGGCCATGATGTTCTCTTAGGAGTTTTCAGAGGCAACTTTTACAGAATAGGTAAATAAGTAACTATAGTTTAGTTCGATCATAGCTGGTGTTAGTTAAGGATTGTCAAATTATTTAAACTTTAGCTACAAAACTACTATTTTACAAATATTATTTTACGTGTAGCATAATGTAGAATGCACTGAAGTGAAACTAACGATTCAAAAAGACTATACTACGATACTATAATAATTTTGAGTTATATCATGTCCGGTTGAACAGTTATAGATTTAGGAGTCAGAAGTCAGGAGTCAGGAGTCAGGAGTCAGGAGTAGAAGGAGGGAAGAGGAGAAGGAGAAGAAAGTTTTTTTGATCACTAATTATCCAGATATGATATTAATTCCCAAAGTGGCTGATTGCTTAGGTTAAGTATGATTTTAATTAGAAGTTAGACTATAAGTTGGCTATTTAGTTTCTGAGTTGCCACTGAATATGTGACAAAAAATTGATGTAACTCGGCAAAACATTTTGATTACCCAATAAATATTTTATATACATACGAAATATAACGTAGACAAATATTATAGTTAGATAAGTTTAAAGTCTGATCAGCTATTTAAGCTTTAAAAAATTTATCTCTTTATTTTGGTCATTCCCTAAATTATTGTACATTTAAATTGTGAATTATATAGCAATAGACAGGTAGGTGAGGACATAGACTCATAATGCTCCGAATCAGGGGAAATATTTTTCCCACTCTTATCTCACAGGAGTGCGCGTTCCCTCTCTTGGTCAGGATTCCCATGGCGAGGAGACCTTGCCGGGTTCCTACCCCTTGTGTCTTGCCTCTTACAGAGGAGCTAAAGCTTTTTCCTACGGAATTCTGTGCAAACATTTTGCGGAGCAAAACGCCGACGCGGGGTTGCACCACTGTTCCCTGCTATAGATATTAACTTTAAAAAGAGTAATAGTAGCTGGAAATATCTTATTTGTTATTTTTACTATTCTCAAAATAAGTGTATATTAGCTTAACAGAGAATATAAAATCTAAATGCGTCTTAGCTTAATCATTAAGCTTCACTCGATTTTCAAACACCAAAAAAGCTCTACTAAATTAGACAGCTATTATGAGCTACTGTATTAATCCTAATTGCTTCTCCCCAGAAAATCAGAATAATCCTTTATATTGTGCAGCTTGTGGCTCGAAGTTATTAATTGAAGGACAATATCAAGCTGTCAAAAAACTTAGGGTTCTTGACTGGGGAACTATTTATGAAGTTAAAAGAGAAGAAACCACAGAAATTCTCAAAGTATTGCATATAAATAGTCCTGAATCTATCTCTCAATTTCAACAACAAGCCAAGATATTAGCACAACTGAATCATCCTGGAGTTCCTCAAGTAAAACCTGGTAGTTATTTTACATTTATACCGAGAAACAGTAATCAAAAATTACACTGTTTAGCTATAGAAAAAGTTTCTGGAGAAAATCTACAAACTTGGTTACAAAAAAACAATTTACCAATTAATCAAGAATTAGCTGTTGAATGGTTAAATCAATTCATAGAAATTTTAAGCTTATTACACGAAAAACAATTTTTCTATCAAAATATTCAACCTAGTAATATTATTCTCCGTCCCAATGGGCAATTAACATTAACTAATTTTTCTCTAGAGCTACAGTCTGTACAATCTGATTTTGTGGCTCTCGGATATATGTTTATTTACTTGTTAACTGGTCAGCCTGCATCTACATTTTTAAATTCTGATACTAAGACCTTAAATTGGCGAGATAAAGTTTCTCAAATATCCCCAAAATTAGTAGATTTTATTGATAATTTAATTTCACAACAATATCCTGAAAATCATCAGACTCTTCTACATAAGTTGAGCAAGATAAAAGATGATTTATCTCCATCTTTGATGCCAAAAAAATATCATCCATTAAAAAGCAAATTATTATTAGGTAGTGCAATTTTATTTCTAGGACTGGGTATCACTCAAATTATTAGTTATTTGCCCAAGCAATTTAATACCGATTTACTGCTTTCAGAACAGTCAAACGAAATCCCATCTGACAATCTAGAGAATTTTTTCTATGAAAATAAAGGCAAATTTTTAGTAGGTGGAATAATTTTTATCCTCGCTATAGGAGGTAGTCATTTTGTTGGTTATTTTCGGATTCATCCCAAATATTTAAAATTAAGTTTGCCGAATGGAGTGTCTTTAGAAGAAACTTTTAATACAGATTCAGAAAGAGTTTATTCTGTAGTTATTAGTCAAGACGGTCAAATTTTAGCCTGTGGTAACGGTAATGGTACTATTCAAGTTTGGAATTTAGAAACAAGAGAAGAATTAGGTATAATTGAAGGCCATACTAGTGACGTAGTAGCGATCGCTCTCAGCCAAGATGGAAATATATTAGCTAGTGGTAGTTATGATGGGACGATAAAAATTTGGGATTTAGCAACAGAAGCAGAACTAACTTTGCAAAGTCATTTTATGCGAGTTACTTCTATTGCTATTAGTCCTGATGGAGAAAAATTAGTGAGTGGTAGTAGCGATGATTCCATCAAAATTTGGCATATACCTACAGGTAAAATGCTACATACTTTTCGTGGTCATTCTGACAGTATTTATGCAGTTGATATTAGTCCGAATGGGAAAATATTAGTCACAGGAAGTCACAATAATATTAAAACTTGGAATCTGGAAACTGGAACAGAAATTTACACATTAGTCGGTCATCATGGCAGAATTTTATCTGTGAATGTCAGTCCTGATGGAGAGAAAATAGCCAGTGGTAGTAGCGATAAAAATATTAAAATTTGGCAGCTAGAAACAGGAAAACTTTTACGCACTTTAAGCGCTCATATTAATGATGTTAATTCTGTAGTTATTAGTGCAGATAGTCAAACTTTAGTTAGTGCAAGTAGCGACCATAATATCAAAATTTGGCATCTAGAAACAGGCAAACTTTTACGCACTATAAAAGGGCATTCTCGATGGGTTAGTTCCGTTGCATTTAGTCCTGATGGAGGAATTTTAGCTAGTGGTAGTTTCGATCAAACTGTTAAACTTTGGAAATTGGGATAAGAAGTCAAAAGTCAAAAGTTAAAAGTTAAAAGTCAAAAGTTAAAAGTAAGATTTTATCTCAACGTTGGTTGAATACTTATAAATAACGATTAAGGAGTCAGGAGTCTAGAGTTTATAATTCTATAGAACCCATTTGATATCTATATAATTATGGTAGTCAAGTCTTTTCGTGCATCAATTTTGAGGAAAAATCACCTGAAGGAGTGTTGAATTTTTTGTATTATTTCTCCCCACATCTTCCCTCCTGTCTCCTGACTCCTAGCTAAAAAAAACTTAATATTTATGAAGATACCAAATGGGTTCTATAAATTACTTCAATATTTAGGGTTTGCTGAATAAGTCTTTTGGTAAGGGGAGGAGTCAGGAGGAACGGGGAATTTAGAGGAGGTAGTCGGATATATTTAGGGCTTGCTGATTAATTATCAAAGTATTGACTGCTATTCGTTTGAGCGTTTTTGGGTTTAAAAAAGTACCAGCTTTTCGGTGGAAAAAGCTCATGCATGCGAGTATTTTAGGATGATTATGGCAGAAAAATTGAAGGAAAATTTTTCCGACTACCTCTTCTAAATTTCCATTTCTCCTGTCTTCCCCTCCAGGGAGGGGGAGGGGCGAGGGGTGGGTTGTCTCCAGTATAGCTGTCTCCTACCCTCACCCATAAGACTTTTTCAGCAAACCCTATTTATCCCTTGATTTTTTTGGCGATAGCTAGCCCAAAATCCTAACTTTTTGGTTGCTCAAGCTGAAAAAGTTACACTTTTTTTCGCTCCTTAAAGGCTAAAACCTTTATCTGCAAATGCTTTTAGATTTAATCAGCAAGCCCTATTTAATCTCCCCTACTCCCTCACTCCCCCACTTCCCTATTCTCTTTCAGACAATACTAATTCAACCTCTGTAGCAATCTTTTTCGCTTTTTTCAGATACTTGTGAGCTAGTTGTTGTTGTTCAGGATGAACTTGTAAAATAGTCAGACCCAGATAATAGTAATTATAGGCTCGCATAGAGTAAAATTCAGTTTCTTGCAGTAACTCTTCTAAATGCCTATATTTTGCCAGAGCTTCCGAATATTTACCTTGAGTATAAAGCCAATTAGCATAACATTTTAGTGGATGAGCTATTGACCATTTTTCACCTTGATTTACAGATAAATCCAAAGCTTTTTCATAATATTCTTGTGCTATTTGTATTTGCTTTTTGGCAGAGTAATAAATTGCAAACTCTAAAGCCAATAAACATTGTTGATTATTATCTTCTGGCTCCAGCATTTTTTGAGCTAAATCTAAAATATTCTTAGCCACTTCAAAAGATTTCATTGCATTAAAACATCTAGCAATATTCCAGAGAATATTAAACTTTTTAATCCGGTCTTCTCGCTCATTCTGATTATATTTTTGAAAAAAATTTTGAACTTCAGCTATTTGGTCATTCGTGGGATTAAATAGTAATCCAAATAGCTTTTTCATTTCCCCTTTCAACTCTTGAGTAATGCCACCAAGTTTGGCATAAATTGCTGCAGCAAAAAAATGACGCAAAGCTTTCCTTGGTCTATCTTTTTCCAGATAAACTGCTCCTAAACCATAAAAAGCTATGGCTTGCCAATAGTTTTTACCAGACTTGGAGGCAATTTTATTAGCTTGTTGACAAGCCACTTCAGCCTTGTGTAAATTTCCTAGATAACGATAAGCTTTACCTGCTATTGAATAAGCAGACATCCGAGCAAAACGAATTTTTTCGTCTGACTCATCTTTTTCTCTAGTAATAGCAATAATTTGTTCACTAATATTCAGTGCTTTGCTATTTTTGCCCACTTCTGAATAAATTGTTCCTAGAGGAATAAGAAGAAATGCTCTTTGTATTCCAGATAAGCGATCGATAATTTTTTCGCTGCTAATAATAAACCGCGACATATTATTCCAAAGGTTAGCTGTGCCACGAAGATTTTCAATTTTTTCTGCTGCTAAAATTTTATATAATAAAACATTACAACATTCCTCAAAATCTCCAATAGTTGCTAAATGCTCAACAGCTTCAAAAGCATATTTCTGAGTTATTTCCGACTCAACTTTATCGACTTCGAGATAAAATTCGGCAGCTGCACGGTTTGCTAACAACCACTCCTGACACTCTTCCTTACCTGTTTCTACTTCCTCCAACTTACCCACAATATTATCCCTAATTTCCCCCTTCAACCTTTCTCTAGCTTTAGCCTGCATTACCGGATGCAGGTAATAGCCATCCTCACACCACTCAATTAAAGCGCGATCGCGTAAAGCTTTGATAACCCTTTCTCGACGGGATATTGGCACATCCCACAATAAACATAAAATTGCTGCTTTGGGTAAAGTAGGAATTTCTTGATAGCGGTAACAACCTAAACGAAAAAGGAGTCGAGCAGCTCTGGGACGATCGTCCTGGAGTTTGTCAAACTGCCCTTCAATCAAGTTTTCTAAGGTCGGAACGACAAGCAAGTCGTGGCGATTTTCTTGCCAATAAGCCTGTAAATTCCCCTCAAAGTCGAGACGTATGGCATTAGCCAGAATACACATTGCTTCCGCATTACCACCGTAAGCACAGTGCATTTCCTTTAAAGCAGCAGTATCTATCTCAACCTGGTGACGGCAAAAAAACTCTTGCCAAGCGGTCTCACTCAACCCTGCCAAACGATAAATTTCCACTATAACAGCAGGTTCAAATAATTGTTCGCGACTGGTGAGCAGAGTGACAGAGTTTAAATTTGGACTACCTAGCATCCTCAATAATTCTGCGTAGCAGCGATGTTGGGGCACAAAACGACCTCTTTGCAACGCTGGTTCGAGACGATCGATAAGTATGCCAATTTTTTGTGTGCTATTTTGGAGCTGACGTCGTAACCGGTCTAAAGTAATGCCAAATTCTCTTCCCGGCTCTTCTCCAAAATAGCATTGTAACCATTCCTCTATGACCAACTCCACCGAAATGATATTTTCTTTCTCCATGGCAATATGCAATTTGATCGTCAAATCAAACCCTTGAGTCTCAAAAAAGTAGCGGGCCAAAGTAGTTTTACCTATACCCCCTTCCCCTTGAATGAGAATCAATTTAGCCCCTTCGGCGATGAGCTGGTTAAGACCATTAATGGCCTCTTCCCGGCCAACAAAATTTGAGTCTCGTACTGTAGGTCTGCTTTGTTCGACTATTTCTTGCCAATTAACATTGACAGCTTGACAAATATCTTGAAAAGTTTTTTGTTTAATGGCTTCTCTGCGCCAAAACCTTCTTAAGGTTGCTTCAGAGGTATAAGCAGCCTTTAGCCATTGAGGAGCAGCTTTTGTCCAGTTTTTCTGTTTTCTAGCCTGCTCCACTATTTTTAGTCCCTGTGGAGATGCTCTGAGGGCCATAATGTTTATTTTTAAATTGGTATTAACGTTTAAATCGGACTTTTCAGGATCTTTTATGAAATGGACTTTTATTTTATAGATAAGATTTTTTCAAAACACCCCAAATGAGTTCAAGTATTGTTTCAACTTGGCCAGATAATTATTTTGTCTATACTACTTTAAATTTAAAGTTTTGCTCAGTTGTGCAGTGGAATTGTACAAAAAATTAACAATTTGAATAGGTAAGTGAACAGAAAAGTGAACAGAAAAGTGAGCGATCGCTGCGGGATAGGTTCTGTATTCTTAAGAATATAAGTAGATAAACGCAAGGAATGCAGCCAAGATTCTCGGTTTTCGTGAAACCGTAATTGAGGATAGCCTCAAAGTTTTTGCCCATCTACTTAGGACTTACGCAGTCGCTCCTACCTAACAGTGTCTATGCTATTGAACTGTGTAAGTCCTGTTCAAGCAAAATCCTTAAAAACGAGAGCAACATGAAAAACTATTTTTTATCTAGCTTTTTAGGAATCTCAGCATTGAGTGGAACCATTACTTGCATAGTATTTGGCTATATGCTCAAAGCCTCAGCTATAACAATTACTAAAAATTTTATGTTTGAATCGGATGTGTAAATAATATCAAATCCGGTTAAACATTTATAGAATGGTTAAGTCAGGAGGAGTCAACACCCCTAGCCCCTCCCCCTCCCTGGAGGGGGAGGACCGAGTCAGATTAAATCCGGTAGCATCGGTGTTATTCAGTATTAAAGAACTGTAGGGGCGAATGGCCATTCGCCCTTACACATTGTATGACGATCAACAGAATTATATTACTCCGAAGCCAACGGATTTGATATCAGGAGGAGAGAGAATTGCAAAGATGAGCGTAGTTATGACGATTGGAGATTTTTTTTATGTCCAATAAAACGGATTTGATATAACTGATGTTACCGAATAATTAAGGTTTAAAGCCTCTCCTTGGCTGCGCCGCGAGCTGTCGCTCTACAAGGAGAAACAGCGGTCGATATTCGTAGCTTCCCCGTTGGGTGGGATGGCTCCGAAACCTGCGCCATATCCATGAGACCAAGAGAAGAAAAATTTTTCATAATTAGTCAATCCTATCCGTTTTCACTCTTGAGGTAATTATTAATTATTAATTGTTGAAGAACTCTATATCTGAAACCTTATCTTCTGAAAATTTATAAAGGTGAAATAAAAATGAATCAATATATTTTCCTGAAGACAGCCAGTATTACATTTTTCCTGCTTCATAAAACTGATATAAAACGTCACATAGCGTGATATTTTAATGTTTACTTCCTGCTTCCACTGAGACCGTCGGCAGCTACTCATCCACAGGCATTGACGGTCAAGCCGACCGCATTTGTTAAATTTATACTGGCGTTTAAATCTCTATCCATTGATCAGCCACATTCAGGGCAATCATAAGTTCTCAGATTTATCTGACAAAGACAGAGACTCTTTAACCTGACCACAGTTAGAGCAAGTTTTAGAGCTAGGAAACCATCTATCAAAAACGATTAAATGATCATATTCTCTATATTACCTTAAATTGACAGTTTTGCTCAGTTGTGCAGTGGAATTGTACAAAAAATTAACAATTTGAATAGGTAAGTGAGCAGAAAAGTGAACAGAAAAGTGAGCGATCGCTGCGGAATTACTGTGCAATTATAAAACTGAAGGCCATAATTTTTATCTTTGAATTCATATTAATATTTCAATCGGATTTTTCAGAAGCCTTGATGAAATCGGTTTTTATTTATAGACAATATTTTTTCAAAGCACCCCAGAATAGTTCAAGTCTTGGTCCAACTTTGCCAGATAATCTTGTCCATAGTACTTGAAATTGAAAATTTTGCTCAGTTGTGCAGTGGAATTGAATAAAAAGTGAACAATTTGAATCAGTAAATGAACGGATAGCTGAACAAAAAGGTGAGCGATCGCTGCGAGATAAATTCTGTATTATGAATAATATCTTGAATTTTGAAACTTAATCTCACTATAAAAAATTAGCTTAAAACTTTTTGTATAAGTTTTATCACCTAGGAGATTGTTTATATGACCCAGATTTTAGCTAAACCTAACCTAGATAAGCACACAAAACAAAGTCTTTACTCCGCAACCTCCCCAAAGTCCCCGCCTTTACAACTCTGGGTGAAGTTACGCCAGCGCTTACTAGGAATTTCCACCGCAGAAGCAACTGTTGCCCGACGGGGGTTTAAAACGAATAGTCCTCGTATTCAACAGCGATTAGAAACCATCGGCAAAACTTTTTTGCAGGGCTACCATGCAGCCATTAGCGATGCCAGACTAGAATCCCTAATTCCTCACCTCAACACCGTAGAAGCCGAGTGGCGAGGCTTTGCTTATGAAGGCGCAGGGATGGGACTTGCCTTACTTGATGGGCTGACCCCTTGGAAACGAAACCGCTTGCAGCAGTTCTTGGCAGATGCTGGAGGTGAGCATATTTATATGGTGTATGTAGGAATAGGATGGGCTTTAGCTCGCCTTCCTTGGGGCATCAATAGATATCTCAAAGACATGGGGGAGAAAAATCAATTCCCCGATCCCTTACTTGGTTGGCTGGCGCTAGATGGCTACGGTTTTCACCAAGGATATTTTTACTGGCGTCAATATGTCGAGGGAATAGCAATTCCCAAAAAACTATCTGGTTATGCCTATAGTGCCTTTGATCAAGGTTTGGGTAGGAGTCTCTGGTTCGTTTATGGGGCAGATATTAACCTCATTACCCAAGCTATCCAAAATTTCTCTATCAACAGGCAGGCAGATTTGTGGAGTGGAGTTGGGTTGGCCTGCACCTACGCAGGTGGTGTAAGCAAGGAAGTAGTACAATACCTATCCACGGCAGCAGGAACTTATTTACCCCAAGTATGTCAGGGAGCAGCCTTTGCTGCCAAGGCGCGTCTGAGAGCTGAAAACCTTGCGACTCATACAGAGATGGCTTGTCAAATTTTGTGTGGTATTAGTGCTGAGGCAGCAGCTGAGATTACCGACAAGGCTTTAGAAAATTTGCCCTATAACCAAAGAAAACCAGCTTATGAAATCTGGCGACAACGAATTCAAGCTCACTTTGCAATAGAAGAATTAATTGTTAATTATTAATAATAAATTCTTACCTCTCCTGGAAAACGGATTATAATTGACTAAGTAATAAAATTTTTTTCTTCTCTTGGTCGATTGGATATGGCGAGGAGACCCGAAGAGTGACAGAGCCGCTTTCCTAGCGGAATGCTATCGCCAACCCTAACGCTATCCCACCCTACGGGAAGCTCCGAAGAGAGAACTCCGTTCCGCGGTCGCGTTTCGCGTCAGCGTTGCGTTACGCCAGTTTTGCGAAGCAAAAGCAAACGACCGCTTGTTTCTCCTTGAAAGGAGAGGCTTTAAACCTTAATTATTCGGTAACAGCATGATAGGATTAGTTCATTTTATGCGAGATCAGAGCAAGAGACTGATCGCGATTGTCCTGATTATGGGTTTATTCTGGTTTACCCGCCTTCCAGCTTTATCAGTTAGTGAAAGGGCAGCGATCGCCTCCAGATTTAATTTCACTCCCTTCCCTTTGCCAGAATTAGCTGGAGGAACTCCCAAATATTTACGTTCAGTTCATCCTAGTTTAGAACGTCATTCAGCTTGGATTTCTGCAGTAGGAGCTTCTATTGCCCTGAATGACCTTGATGGCGATCGCTTGTCTAACGATGCTTGTTATGTAGACACACGGACAGATAGAGCGATCGTTTCCCCAGTACCAGGGACGGGAGAGCGTTATCAACCCTTTGAATTAAAGCCGACAAATCTTCCCTACGATGCTTCAACTATGGCACCAATGGGCTGTCTTCCTGGAGATTTGAATGAAGATGGGTTGATGGATCTTCTCGTTTATTACTGGGGAAGAACTCCGGTGGCATTTTTGCGTCAAAGAAGTGAGACGGTGGGTGACAATACAATAGATTCTGGTAACTCAGTCTACACACTTAACTATCTTCCTCAAGAAATAATCCCAAATCTCAAATCTCAAACTCCAAATCAACCCGAACGTTGGTATACTAATGCTGCTACCTTTTCTGACTTGGATGGCGACGGACACAACGATCTGATTATTGGGAACTACTTCCAGGATGGGGCAGAAATTATCAACCCCAATGGCACTGGTACTGAAGAAATGCAGCATTCTATGACTCGTGCTTATAACGGCGGGAAGAATCGTATTCTCCTGTGGGCAGGGGCAACGAAATCAACCGTCCATTTCCAAGAAGCTGAAGGAGTTTTAGACAATAATGTTGCCCATGGTTGGACACTGGCAGTGGGAACAGCAGATTTAGATGGAGATCTTCTGCCGGAAATCTACTTATCTAATGATTTTGGTCCCGATCGACTGTTACACAATCTTTCTCAACCAGGAAAACCAAAGTTTGCACTTTTGGAAGGTCAGAAGGGTTTAACTACCCCTAATTCTAAAGTGTTAGGACATGATGGCTTTAAAGGTATGGGAATTGATTTCGGCGATATTAATCAAGATGGTTTACTCGATCTCTATGTGAGTAATATTGCTAATGAATATGCTTTGGAAGAAAGTCATTTTCTCTTTGTCAGTACAGGAGAATTGGATAAGATGAATCGAGGTATTGCTCCATATATTGACCGCAGCGAACCTTTAGGTTTATCTCGTAGTGGCTGGGGTTGGGATACCAAATTTGGCGATTTTGATAATGATGGAGTCCTAGAAGCATTACAGGCGACAGGATTTAGGAAAGGGAAGATCGATCGTTGGCCAGAGTTACAGGAATTAGCGATCGCTAATGATGAAGTGCTGAAATCTCCTGGTAGTTGGTTTCACTTTCAATCTGGAGATGATTTAAGTGGACATCAGCATAATCCTTTCTATGTCAGTGATTCTAATGGTCGCTATTACGATATTGCTAAGGAATTAGGTTTAGATAATCCTTTTGTAACTCGTGGTATTGCTACAGCGGACGTAGATGGAGATGGAGATTTAGATTTTGCAGTAGCTAATCAGTGGGAAGATTCCTATTTCTATCGTAATGACAGTCCTGAACCAGGAGCATTTTTGGGGCTGAAACTATGGCAAACCTCAACTATTTCTCAATCAATCGAAAATCAATCATCTAAAATCAGCAAGAATTTAGTTTTTCCCGCCATCGGGGCAACCGCTACGGTTCATCTCCCCGACGGGCGTCAGTTAGTTGCCCAAGTAGACGGTGGGAATGGGCATTCGGGGGCGAGGAGTCCTGAACTGCACTTCGGTTTAGGTCAAATACAGGATGAAACCCCCTTACCAGTGGACTTGCAGTGGCGCGATACAGAAGGGCAAGTCCACCGAGAAAGTTTGTTGTTGTTACCTGGTGAGCATCAAGTTCTGCTAGGTGAGGCGGCAAAACCTCTTTCTGGCTTGAGCTAGGAAGAAAAAAAGCTCCTCACAGGAGCTTGATCAAATCAAATTTACAGGAGTATTATCAGGTGAATATTTTTAAATCATCAAGATTCGTAACTCGTAGTCTAATTGGAGCTTTGGGATTAAGTGCGATCGCTCTTTTTGGTGTCGTAGCTCCTGCAGCAGCAGAAGCAGATTGTGGCCCCGGGGAGGGTTGGGTTGATAATTGTGAGGCTGGAACCGATCATTTTTCAAACAGTTGGATCAATATTCACTTGTGGTGGGATATTCCCGCACTGGAGGGAATAGTTGGCGATCTGCCCGATGATTTCTCAATGGAAGACTGGATTATGGTCAAAGGTCCTGTATGGGTAGAGCGAGAAGCAGGGGAAAATAATATGATCGAAACTACTCTATCTCATACACTCTCTGGAAATCATGACTTTTTCGGGCCACTTACTCTGGAGACAACAGGAACGGGTGTAATTACAGAAATAGAGCCTGGTCTGGCCGATAGCTCCTTTGAAGTTGATTTCACACTTAATGGTATGTTCGGAGGCAAGACCACGATAATAGCAGATCGTCTATTGAGAGGTGTATCTCCAGATGCTTCCAGTGTACTTCCAGGAGTTATTCCTAACCCTTCTAACCCCACAGGATGCCCTAGTACTGATTCAGTCAATGCTGCAGTTATCTATTGTAATACCGATCCAAGCGATCTATTTTATTTTGGCGCTGATGGAATTTTCGGAACTGAAGATGACGTTGTGGTAGCTACTATACATAGTGAAGAACACATAATTCATATTCCTGAACCTTCCATGGTACTAGCATCTATTTTCGGACTCGGTGGAATGTTGGGATTGAAGAGAAAGAAAGAATCTGACAGCTAAGTCAATAGCTAAAGTTCTGTAGGTTTGGTTAAGCAACAAACGCAACCCAAGATCCTAATCCTTAGCAATGTTGGGTTTCCTTGGGTCAATCCAACCTACTTCTACTACGGTTCGCTTCCCCGACGAGCGTTATTGAGTAGCGCAGGTAAGCCATAAGAATGAGCATTTGGGGGCAGGGAGTCCTGAATTGCACTTCGGTTTAGGTCAAATACCGGAGGAAACCCCCCTTACCAGTGGACTTGCCGTGGCGCGATACAGAAGGGCAAGTCTATCTGTGAAAGTTTGTTGTTACCTGGTTTGTATCAAGTGCTGCTAGGTGATGCAGCAAGACCTCTTTCTGGCTTGAGCTAGGAAGAAAAAAGCTCCTCACAGGAGCTTCATCAAATCAAATTTACAGGAGTATTATAGGTGAATATTTTTAAATCATCAAGATTCGTAACTCGTAGTCTAATTGGAGCTTTGGGATTAAGTGCGATCGCTCTTTTTGGTGTCATAGATCCTGCAGCAGCAGAACCAGATTGTGGCCCCGGGGTTGGTTGGGTTAATAATTGTGAGGCTGGAACCGATCGTTTTTCAAACAGTTGGATCAATATTCACTTGTGGTGGGATATTCCAGCACTGGAGGGAATAGTTGGCGATCTGCCCGATGATTTCCCAATGGAAGACTGGATTATGTTCAAAGGTCCTGTATTGGTAGAGCGAGAAGCAGGAAACAATAATATGATCGAAACTACTCTATCCCATACACTCTCTGGAAATCATGACTTTTTAGGGCCACTTACTCTGGAGACAACAGGAACGGGTAAAATTACAGAGATAGAGCCTGGTCTTGCCGATAGCTTCTTTGATGTTGAATTCAAACTTAATGATATGTTCGGAGGCAGCACCACGATCAAAGCAGATCGTCTATTGACAGGTGTATCTCCAGACGATCCCAGTTTACCTCCAGGAGTTTTTCCTAACCCTCCTAACAACATATGTGATAGTACTAATTCAGTCGATGCTGTAATTATCTATTGTAATATGGAGAATGATCCGAGCGATCTATTTTATCTTGGCGCTGATGGATTGTTAGGAACTGCAGATGACGTTCTGGTAGGTACTATACATCGTGAAGAACACATAATTCATGATCCCATTCCTGAACCTTCCATGGTACTAGCATCCATTTTCGGACTGGGTGCCATGTTGGGATTGAAGAGAAAGAAAGAATCTGACAGCTAAGTAGATAGGAAAAGTTCTGTAGGTTTGGTTAAGTAATAAATGCAACCCAACATCCTAATCCTTAGCAATGTTGGGTTTCCTGCGGTCAACCCAACCTACTTCTACTACGGTTGGCCTCCCCGATGGGCGTTATCAAGTCTATCAAGAAAGTTTATTGTTACCTGGTTGGTATTAAGTGCTACTAGGTGAGGCGACAAAACCTCTTTCTGGCCTGAGCTAGGAAGAAAAAAAGCTCCTCACAGGAGCTTCATCAAATCAAGTTTACAGGAGTATTATAAAGTGAATATTTTTAAATCATCAAAGTTTGTTATTGGAATTATCACAGTTTTAGTGACAACAGGAGCACATGCGGCAACGTTTCCGCTGACATCTGAACCATTAGATGGATTAGTACTAGAAACGACTGTATTTGATGTTGTTGATGGAAACATAGTTGCTGAAGTTACCCTTGATGGGAACCGTGTTGGTCAGTTAGATGGACTGGAATGGGAGATTCTGGAAGGTACAGCATCTATCAATGAGGATAAATTCAATAACCTTGCACTGTTCAAACCTGTTGGAACTACGACTGTTATTGCTCGACCACGTTTGGGTAGTATTATTGGAGAACCTACAATCGTGGGAATAGATCCAAATATCATACCATCTGACGAGAGCATTTTCTTAGCTGCTGGAGGAGGGTTATGTATAGCCAACCCGAATCATTTCGCTGCTTTTGCATTAAACGTGGATGTGCGCTCGTTAACCATAGCAAATGCAATACCCATATCCCTCACTGAGAGATCGCTAGTCTATCGTGACGGAGAGTACTATGCACATGATCCGGTAGCTGGGACTATGAGAATAACTTACAATCCGAATTTTGAATCTCATACTACCATAACATCTACATCTGCTGATCCTCTAAATGATTTCTTCGCTTCTGCTACTGCTGAAAGTGAATTTTTCTTTAATATCGAGTTCCTTGATTTCGGAGTCACCGTCTTTAATAAGGACCCAATGGTTTTTCTTGACAACAGTACAGAATGGCCTGTATTCGGAACAAATCTTGATCACCAGGCTCCAGTCGAATTTTATTTTTCAGATAATCCTGAAACTCTTTTCATGACTATCGAAAACCAGAATATGTATCTTTATCCTACAAGTGAATTAAGAGTAACAAATACTGAATGGATGATTGACGAAACTGGAATGCTTACTTCGTCTTGGCTTATAGAAAATTTAATTGATGTCGAAGGAGTATTGCAATGGTTCTTGATCGGTGACGATGGCACTCCTTTATCACCAAGCTCTGGTAGTTTAACTATTGAAGCTGAAGGCAATGGTACTGTCGAGTTCAATTCACAACTGTCGCCATCTATGCTGACTCAAACCCTGAGTTTAGGTGTCGTCAGCCTAAAGGGACCGAGGATGTCGGGATCGAGCACTGTTGATTTCCGTTTCACTTATAGCGTTCCCGAACCCACCTCTATCCTGAGCTTCCTTGCCCTCGGCACTCTAGGAACAGCTTTAACCCTTAAACGCAAACTTAAGTCTTTTAAATCCACAGAAAGAAAGAATTTAACAGCTAAGTAAATAGCAAATTGATTATCTTAGTGCATTACGGCAAAACTTTTCATTGGGTTTCAACTATTATGACCAAATCTATCCTTTACCAAAGCAAACGATTAGCTGGACTACGCCGCTTTGCCATAGCAATTACCTTCCTCAATATTCTAGGACATACCGTATTAGGATTTGAACAATCTTGGGCGCAACCAATAGTTGCTCTAGTAACCGCTTACAGTGTCGAACTCCTACTAGAAACTATTGATGCTAGGATAAATCGACAGCAACCCCGTTTTCTCGGCAGTTTCAGCAATTTTATCGACTTTCTGCTTTCTGCTCATATTACTGCTTTAGCTGTGGCAATGCTGCTGTATGCTAATGAGCGATTATTCCCTATCGCCTTTGCAACCGCTGTCGCTATTGGCTCAAAAGCAATTTTTCGCCTTCCTGAAGGAAAACGACATTTCTTCAACCCTTCTAACTTTGGTATTACCATTACCTTGCTGTTGTTTCCTTGGGTAGGTATTGCTCCCCCCTATCAATTTACAGAAAATTTAAGCGGTTGGGCAGATTGGATTTTACCTGCACTGATTGTTTGTACCGGGACTTTTCTCAATGCTCGCTTTACCAGAAAACTGCCATTGATTGCAGGATGGCTGGGAGCTTTTGTCCTTCAAGCAGCATTGAGGAGTTATGTTTTTGAAACGCCTTTGATACCTGCCTTACTGCCAATGACAGGAGTTGCTTTTGTCCTCTTCACCTTTTATATGGTGACCGATCCAGGTACAACCCCGAGAAAACCTTTAGACCAAGTGTTTTTTGGAGCATCAGTCGCTGCTGTTTATGGCTTGTTAATGGTCTGTCATATTGTATTTGGACTGTTCTTTGCTCTGACAATTGTTTGTACTTTGAGAGGGTTGAATTTTTATACTCAGACTTGGATTAATCAGATGTCCAGAACTAAGATTCTTGTACCAGCACCAATCGCAGTGAGTTATCAAAAATCTAGCCAAAGTTAACCACTATGACTGATAACTTATAATAAATTTTTTGTTTGTAGTTGGGCTTTAGCCCAAACAATACTTATATGAGGGCTAAAGCCCAACTACGAGCATGATTATAACTTTTCCGAACATAATATTACATTGGCTTTTGTCGCATTTGGTAAAAAACTAGCTCTATTGCACAAATCAGAAGGATAAATAATTATTCGTTCATCGTCAAAATTATTCCCTCTCCTAACAATCTGTGGAAAACAAAAAAAATGAATAGTGAGTAACAAATAGAGATCTCCAATAATAAAAAATCAAATCAATTATCGTAGATAAATCATCAATTATTTACCCCCTACTCTTTACGGACGTTGCATACAACGTCCCTACTCCCTCTTTTCCGGAGAGGTCTAATAACAAATAAATACAAAAAAGAGAGATTTAATTATGAAACCTGCTATTGCTATTGTCGGAATGGCTTGTCGGTATCCAGATGCGCGATCGCCTGTCGAACTCTGGGAGAATGTTTTGGCACAACGTCGTGCTTTTCGACGCATTCCAACTGAAAGATTATCTTTAGATGATTATTTCTCTACCGATAAAAGTACTCCTGATTGCACCTATGGAGCAGAAGCTGCTCTGATTGAAGGTTACGAATTCGACCGCGTTGATTTTCGTGTAGTCGGTAGTACTTTTCGTTCGGCTGATTTAGTTCACTGGTTGGCATTAGATATTGCTGCCCAAGCTTTAGCTGATGCTGGATTTGCTGAAGGAGAAAATTTACCCCGCGAAACTACAGGAGTTTTACTGGGAAATACCCTCACTGGAGAATTTTCGAGAGCTAATTCTTTACGTTTGCGTTGGCCTTATGTGCGCCGAGTTGTGGAAACGCAACTCATACAGCAGGGAATCTCCTTAGAAGAACGTCTTGCCTTCCTCAAAGATTTAGAAAGCAAATATAAAGAACCTTTCCCAGAGATTGGTGAAGAATCTTTAGCCGGGAATTTGTCTAATACTATAGCAGGCCGAATCTGTAATCATTTTGACCTCAAAGGGGGAGGTTATAGCATTGATGGAGCTTGTAGTTCTTCCTTACTAGCTGTTGCTAATGCCTGTTCTGCTTTAATGACAGAAGATTTAGATGTGGCGATCGCTGGTGGAGTAGATTTAAGTTTAGACCCCTTCGAGTTAGTGGGATTCGCTAAAGTAGGAGCATTAGCTACCCAAGAAATGCGGGTCTATGATGCTCGTTCTGCTGGTTTTATTCCTGGGGAAGGCTGTGGGTTTGTCGTATTAATGCGCTACGGAGATGCAATAGTACAGCAGCGACGTATTTACGGTGTCATTCGTGGTTGGGGTATCTCTTCTGATGGCAATGGTGGCATTACCCGGCCCGAAGTTGAAGGTCAGTTATTGGCAATTAAACGTGCCTATCGTCGAGCAGGGTTTGGCATTGATACATTAGGATATTTTGAGGGACACGGTACTGGTACTAGCGTTGGTGATGCTACAGAACTGCAAGTATTGTCTCGTGCCCGTTTGGCAGCAGAGGCAGCATTGTCTCCTGCTGCAATTAGTTCTATTAAGGCAAATATTGGTCATACAAAAGCTGCGGCCGGAATAGCAGGAATAATCAAAGCTACCATGGCACTCCACACTCAAATACTTCCGCCGACTACTGGTTGTGACCAACCCCATCCCTCACTGCAGGTTGAAAACTCGCCCCTGAAAGTCCTGAAAGAGGGTCAAGCTTGGTCAGAAGATGTACCTCTGCGGGCTGGGGTAAGTGCAATGGGTTTTGGTGGTATTAATACTCATATTGTCCTAGAAGGAAACTCTAGCATTCGTCGTCACAAGCTAACACCTAAAGAACGCCAACTTATAACGACACCTCAAGATGCCGAACTCATTTTACTAGCAGCCAAAAATACGGAAGAGTTAGAGCAAAAAGTTAAGCATCTTTTAGAAATAGCTCCCAGATTATCAAGAGCTGAAGTAGGAGATTTAGCTGCGGAATTAGCAAGCAACTTAGATATTAGTTTACCTGTACGCGCTGCTATTGTTGCTAGTCATCCCCAAGAGTTCACCACTCACTTAGAAACTCTCCTCAATAAAATTCAAAATTCACAATTCAAAATTCACAATTCATCGGGTGTCTTTTTAGGGATAGATGGAAAAAATCCACGAATTGGTTTTCTTTTCCCTGGACAAGCTTCTCCTGTGTATCTTAATGCTGGGGTGTGGTCTCGTCGTTTTCCGTTCTTACAAGAATTATATGCCAAGGCTAATTTACCAACAGTAGAAGATACGAAGTCAACAGCGATCGCTCAACCAGCAATTGTCACCTCATCTACGGTAGGTTTACGAGTATTAAACCAACTGGGTATCGTCGCTGATGTTGCTGTCGGTCACAGTTTAGGAGAATTAAGTGCTTTACACTGGGCTGGAATTTTCGATGAAACTGCCTTAGTTCGCATTGCCAAGATGCGCGGTAAAATTATGGCGGAACTGAGCAACCCTACAGGGAAAATGGCGAGTATTGGTGCAGGGGAACAAGAAGTTAAAGCACTGCTGAATGGTCGAGTAGTTGCTATAGCTGGATTGAATTCACCTTATCAAACAATTGTCTCAGGGGAACCAATAGGAATCAGTAACATAGTAGCAAAAGCACAAGCTAAAGGATTGAAAAACTTTACTTTACCAGTGTCTCATGCTTTCCACTCGCCTCTAGTTGCTGCAGTAGCACCACCTTTAGCTGATTATCTCGCACAGGAAGATTTTCATCCGTTACAAGGTAAGGTGGTCTCAACCATTACAGGTACTTATTTAGAAGAAACAGCCGATTTACGATCGCTTTTGGTGCAACAAGTAACTTTACCTGTGCAGTTTATGGAAGCTGTTACTACAGCAGCTAAAGACTTAGATTTATTTATTGAAGTCGGTCCGGGACAAATTTTAAGTAGGTTAGTCAGCGATCTGGTAGATGTTCCTACAATATCCTTAGATGCGAGTGGTAATTCTCTTAAAGGTTTATTAAAAGCGGCAGCGGCAGCTTTTACTTTGGGAGTTCCCATTAACCATCAAGCTTTATTTGCGGGACGTTTTACCCGACCATTTAATTTAGATTGGCAGCCTCAATTTTTCGTTAATCCCTGTGAGTTAGCCCCTGTTTCTCAGTCAACAGGTAACAGGCAACAGGCAACAGGCAACAGGCAACAGGCAACAGGCAACAGGCAACAGGGAAATACTAACACCTCTAGTTATGACCGTTTCGAGTATAACAAAAGTAGGCAACAGGCAACAGGCAACAGGCAACAGGGAAATATTAACACCTCTAGTTATGACCGTTTGGAGTATAACAGTCGAGCAGAAATAGATAATCCTCAGCAATTAAATGTTATTAATAGCTCTTCTAAAATTGACTGTGTTCGCCAACTTGTTGCTCAACGAACAGAACTTCCTGTTGCCAGTATTTTAGATAACCATCGACTATTGAGCGATTTGCATCTCAATTCCATAACCGTCAGTCAATTAGTAGTTGAAGCTGCCCGCAGTTTAAATTTATCTCCTCCCATAGCACCAACAGATTATGCAGATGCCACAGTTGCTGACATTGCCCAAGCATTAGAAGAACTTTCTAGTATTGGTGAAACTCACTCTGTTGAGCAACTGCCTTCAGGAGTAGATTCCTGGATACGGACATTTACTGTTGAGTTGGTAGAGTCGCCTTTAGAAGTCAAAAGTCAAAAGCGAGTGTGTAATTCTGAGGTCTCCTCAGAATGTAAGACACACTCAAGACAGTCAAAAGTAAAAATTAAAGACATTGATTCTAATTGGCAAGTTATTGCTCCTGCTAACTACCCTTTAAATCTTCTATTATCAGAAGCATTTAGTCAACTTGAAGGTAATGGTGTTATCATTTGTCTTCCTCCAACATTAAATATTCAGGACTTACGCACCGGCACTAAATCAAGTGAGGGCGAATGCCATTCGCCCCTACAGATGGCGTTTTCAAGGTTAATTTGCGTAAGTCCTGATATTGAAGAACAAATTGAGCTTTTATTAACAGGAGCTAAAAATTTATTAGCTAAAGCAGAAGAGGAAAAATCAAAGCAACATAGTTTTATCTTAATACAACATGGTAGTGGTGGAGCGTCCTTTGCTCGGACATTCTATCTAGAAAACCCCAAGATTACAACTTGTGTAATTGATGTTCCCATAGATCATCCTCAAGCAGTTGAGTGGATTATTACTGAAGCCTCTTCAACCTCTGGGTATTCTGAATCCTATTATGATGTTGAAGGAAAAAGGCGATCGCCTGTTCTCCGTTTGTTACCTATTCCTTCAGAGGAAAACGACGAATTAACCCTAACTTCAGAAGATATCTTATTAGTTACAGGGGGTGGTAAGGGAATTGCTGCCGAATGTGCTTTATCTATCGCTCAAGAAACAGGAGTTCGTCTAGCATTGTTAGGACGTTCTCAACTCGAAACTGATGCCGAACTAGCAACTAATCTCAACCGGATGACTAATGCTGGTATTCAGGTGAAATACTTATCAGTGGATGTTACCGATAGTCAAGCAGTGAAAAGTGCAGTAAACCAAATCGAAACAGATTGGGGTCACATCACCGCTATTATCCACGGTGCGGGAGTCAATAAACCGAAACTAATTAAAAATCTCGATCGCCAAGACTGCTTAGATACTTTAGCACCTAAAGTTCATGGTCTGCAAAACCTATTCGCAGCAATTAATTCCGAGTATCTGAGACTATCAGTTACTTTTGGTTCAATTATTGCCCGGACGGGTTTACCAGGAGAAGCAGATTACGCTCTCGCTAACGAATGGCTCGCTCATCTGACAGAACAATTCCAAACCCAAAACCCCCTCTGTCGCTGTCTGAATTTAGATTGGTCAGTTTGGTCTGGTGCAGGTATGGGAGAACGTTTAGGTCGAATCGATACTTTGATGCAACAAGGGATTACAGCAATTCCCCCAGATCGAGGAATTACTATTCTGCGTCGTCTGATAGCTCAATCGTTACCAACCACTTCTGTTGTTGTAACAGGTCGCTTTGGAGAACCTCCCACCCTCAAAGTTGAACAGCCGGAACTTCCTTTCAGTCGGTTCCTGGAACAAACTAGAGTCTATTATCCTGGAGTAGAGTTAGTAGTAGATGCAGAACTCTCAACAAGCAGTGACCTTTACCTAGACGATCACGTTTACCAAGGAGAACGAATTTTTCCTGGGGTGATAGGGCTGGAAGCTATGGCGCAGGTAGCAACGGCATTACATCCTTTAATGAGTGTGGATAAAGCCTGTGTTCAACCTTCTGAGTCAGATATCTATCCCCCCCAACCCCCCTTAGTAAGGGAAGATAAAAAATCATTCAGATTTGAAAACATTCAGTTTAATCGACCAGTTGTTGTTCCTGAAGGTGAAACACTAAAAATCCGTCTTGCTGCTTTAGTCCAAGAGTCGGGCAAAGTGGAAGTGGTACTGCGGAGTGAGCAAACAGCATTTAGCGTCGATCATTTCCGAGCAACCGTAATTCAGTCAACAGTTAACAGTCAAAAATCAACTGTTTTAAATCAAAATATTAAATCTGAAAGCTACAATAGTCTCGATCCGAAGAAAGATTTATATGGTGAATTACTGTTCCATCAAGGTCGTTTTCAACGGATACAAGGTTATCGTCATCTGAAAGCAACCGAATGTCTTGCCGAGATTAAAACCGATGCTGCAACTCCCTGGTTTAGTCGCTATCTCCCCCAAGATTTAATATTAGGAGATGCGGGGGCGAGAGATGCTGCCATTCATGCTTTACAAGCTTGTGTTCCTCATGCCACGATTTTGCCCATTGGAGTAGAAAGCATGATAATTCATTCTGTGAATTCAGCAGGAAATCAGTTTGTCTCAGCAAAAGAACGTCAGCATATTGGCGATCGCTATATTTATGATTTGACCATCTTTGATGAAACGGGAATAATTTTAGAACAGTGGAAAAGCCTGGAATTACAAGTGATTCAGCATCGAGATACTCAAGAGTCTTGGAATGCTGTATTACTGCCTACTTATCTAGAACGTCGCATTCAGGAAGTTATCCCTGATGCAGATTTAACTATTGTGGTGGATCGAGATGCAACGGTTGAAAAAAGGGTAAGGAGCGATCGTAACCTGTTGAGAATTCAGAATTTCCTAGGTCATGCTCCGCAAACAGAACTCAGAATCCAGAATTTATATCGTCGCCCTGATGGGAAACCGGAATTGGGCAATGGGCAGGCGGTATCTGTTTCCCATGCGGGAGATTTAACCCTAGTTGTAGCTGGAACTGAAGGTTGTGATGTAGAACCTGTGGTAGCCAAGAATGAGCTAGTTTGGGGCGATTTATTGGGTGTGAGGCGGTTGGACTTAGCCAAGGTTGTCGCCCAGGAGACAGGGCAAGGGTTGGATGTAACAGCAACTCAGATTTGGTGTGCCAGTGAGTGTCTCAAGAAAGCGGGAATAGTGCCGGATGCTCCTTTGTTGTTAATGAACAATTCTTCCCTATCTCCAAATGAAATAGTTTGGCTGGAGTCTGGGGAAAAGGCGATCGCTACTTTTGTTATCTCGGTGCAGGAGGTTGAGCAACCATTAGTTTTTGCTGTGTTGATAAGTAAGGAGGAGGGAGATCGAGTTTTGGAAGAAGTGCGATCGCTTGATTGTCAAGGTGTTTAGTTTTTCAAGTTCAAAAGTATAGTTCCCAGGAGTAAAAAAATGATTGTTCAAAAACAAAAGCAGTACAGTATAGTTTATGATTCTGTTTTCAAGGGGCGTTTTCTAATAGCCTTTGGTGTTGCCACAGTAACCTCTTTACTATCGGCTTCACCTGTACGCTCAATTCCCAGTCTTAATCCGCATCCTCATATTTTGGTTGGTTTTGAAGACCCAGCTAACGGAGGAGGCGGTGTAAATCATCATCATTGGAATCCACTTTTTCCACTTTATCCAGGTAATGGACAACCTAATGATGAAACGAATAATTCTCCTTTGGCTTCTGTAGGCGATTCATTCGTTAATATTTCATTTGATGCTTATTCAGCATGGGATCAAAGAGGAAATCAAGCACTGTATCGTAACGGTGATACTATCCAGAACTTTGGGCACGGGTTTATTCGTCAATATGTTCCATATAGCTTTGCACCAGAAGTTCCAGCACTAGCAAGAACAGATTTTAACAATGCCATGACTCGTTGGGAACAGGAAGTGGCAGCTTTATTTGCGATAGATGCCTTTGGTGCAGGAACAGGTCGTGAATTAGGATTCAATTTTGAGGAGAGTGGGAGTTCTACTTCTTTCCCTGATTTGATAGCAGAAGATCTAAACTTTAATGGTATGCTTGATCCAGGAGAGGATACCAACGGTAACGGGGCTTTGGATGGCTTTGTTGTAACTTGGCAAGAAACGCCTGGTAATCGTGCTGCTTGGTTTCCTAATAGTCAGAGAATGGTATTTGATGATCCTATGCAGAGCATGCAAACAAGCTGGTTTTTTGGAGGAGCTGGAGAAATTCCTGCTAACGAAGACACTAACAACAATGGGATGCTTGATCCTGGAGAGGATCTTAATGGTAATGGAATAATTAATGCAGTTACTGATTTTTTTACCATTGCTATGCATGAGATAGGACACATCATTGGTCTCAATCATATCAATACAGGAGTGGCAGGAGAACTGATGCGATCAGATATTGACAATGAAGCCACACCAGGAACATCTGGAGGAATGGGAGTTCGGACTCCTGACATTGGTTCGGTTTTTGGAGCCTTAGCTTTGTATACACAGCCCATATCTAAAGACTTTGGCGATGCACCTAATAGCTATAAAACCTTGCTCGCATCTGATGGTCCCCGCTATGACGAAGGAGAATTACAAAGACTTGGGTCTTTGTGGGATGCTGAAGGTGATGGACAGCCTACAGTCAAAGCAGATGGGGATGATCGGAGTATATTGGGGGGATTCCCTGAAGCATTAGATGATGAAGATGGTGTCATCTTTGGAGATAGTTGGGTAGATGTCACTTTCAATATTACTCGTCCTCCACAAAGTCAATATAATCTTCGTGCTTGGTGGGATCTTAATAAAAATGGAATGTTCGATCATACAAGTGAATTGATTATTGATGACAGACTAGGACTGACATCAGGGACTATAACAAAACGTTATGACAAGAATAATACATTTGGAAAACTAAACTTTGATCCACGTGATTTTTATAGTCGTTTCCGTTTAACTTTTGATCCTATTGGGGACGTGAAGCCTTTTGGAGAAGTATTTTCAAGAGATTGTCCCGATATCAACAATCCAGTTGATTGTATATCTCATGGAGAAGTTGAAGACTATGCACCAGTACCCGAACCCAGTTCAATCTTAGGACTCTTCGCCATCGCTGGACTCGGATTAACCAGACTTCGCAAGAAACGCTAATAAACTGTTAAGGTGGGCAATGCCCACCCTACAACTGAAAACCACTCGGAGCAATACTTACATATTTGGCTTGTTCAATACACTGAGGGATAGCTTATTCCATAATACGAAGATTTTCCTCAATAGGATACACTCCTTCAGAAGTTTAAGATATCAACAGCAAAAAAACAAAACAAGTCTAAAAGTATTTTTAATATATACAGAATTTGAAGCATTTATCTGGATTATTGCCATAGCAGATGGAAAACGAAAACCTGATTACTTGAAAAAGCGGAAATTAGACTAATAACTGTTACATTATAAATTAGGTGATTTTTTGAGCTACATCTGCTAAATAATCAAAATGTTTCCCATATTTCATAATAATTGAAAATGAACCTTGATAATCAATAAGTCCCGTCATAACTGCCTTTGCAGCTCCAATTTCTTTATTAAGAAATTGCTCCCAATTTTCCTCTGGTGCTGAAAAAACAGGTAAACTTTCATCAATAGTTTCTATCACATCTACCTCACTAATATCTCCTTGTTCATCCCAATTTAAACAAACAGAAATCTTTATGCCATCAGTTAAACAAAAAATCACCTTACCCAATTTTTTTAACTTATGTTTAAATTCTGATTGCTCATTCCATGCTTGCTGATATAATAACCACCAATCTCTTGAAAAACGAATTATATTTGATGTATCCTGAGTCATCAATAAAACCCTCTCATTTAACGAAGTCAGAAGTCAGAAGTCAGAAGTCAGAAGTTAACCCACCCCTAACCCCTCCCAGGAGGGGAAGTAGCGGATTTTATCCCCGCTCCAACTTAATTGATTATATGATAGCAGGTGTAACTTTGGTCATTATCAACTAATCTTATCAAGACAGAAAAGTTTTAAAAGCCATGAAAACTTATGAATATCAACACATAGTCAGCTTTGAAGAAACCAACCTCGTTGGCAATGTTTACTACGCTAACTATGTTCGTTGGCAAGGTCGTTGTCGTGAAATGTTCTTGCGGGATAATGCTCCTGAAGTGTTGGCCGAACTTTCACAGGGTCTAGCCTTGGCTACTGTCAGCGTTTCCTGCGAATACTACTCGGAACTTTTCGCTTTTGATCGAGTCGCAATTCGGATGCGCTTAAAATCAGTAACACAAAATAGAATCACTATGCTGTTTGAATACTGGCGAATTACCGACAAAGGTGAAGAAATGGTTGCTAAAGGAGAACAGCAGACAGCTAGCATGAGGCGAGAGGGAGAAAAAACTGTACCAACTCCTATTCCTGCTGCTATCAAGGAAGCATTAGAACTGTATAAATAGCAGTCAGCAGTCAGCGGTTAGCGGTCAGCATTAGGAATTTTTTACGTTCAGGAGGGGATTTCGGCGTTGCTGAATTGAAGTATGAATGGGCAATTGTTTGGTTCTGGTCAAGCCCCCTAAATCCACAAAATTGGGGGACTTTTAGAGTTTTATTCCCCCCAAAATTGGGGGGCTAGGGGGGCCAAATCATACCCAGAATCAGCAACGCCAGGATTTCAACTCGTCCTGAAGCATCCGGCGTAATAGTTACCGGGGATTTAACCCAGAGCTACAAAAAGCTGACAGCTGAATGTTATAGCGCTACGCATTAAGGTGTTTGACATGAATAGAAGCTGAAACCCTTTTGTATTTCGCTATTGCCCGTTGCCTGTTGCCTGTTGCCTGTTGCCTTGCGCGTAGCGCTATAAAAGCTGATATCTAGTGAAAAATAATATGAAAGTTATCCCATCTCTTCCCATGTCCAAGCGTGTAATTGTTTTGGCGATCGCTACTGCTACTTGGATGGCCTGGTTAATCATTCTTGGCTATCAAGAAGCATTTTCTCATCTTATTAGTAATTGGCAAATTGCCTTGACGATGCTATTTGGCTCGATGATTGCTGGGGGAACCAGTATCGGTGGGGGTGCTGTTGCTTTTCCTGTATTTACTAAGCTTTTACACATCTCTCCCCATGAAGCTAAAGTATTTTCCCTAGCTATTCAAAGTGTTGGCATGAGTGCTGCTTCCTTAGCCATTTGTTTAACGGGTATCCGAGTCGAGTGGCGAGTTATCCGTTGGGGGAGTTTGGGGGGTTTATTTGGCATTTTTCTCGGATTAGGTTATTTAGCACCTGTATTACCCCCAGATGTTCTCAAGATGTCTTTCACTATTATGCTAACTAGCTTTGCCATTACTTTATTTACCTTAAATCAAAACATGAGGCAATGCCGTTTATTCATCCCTTCCTGGCAGTTTCAAGAACAAGGAATTTTATTCCTGGCTGGATTTTTCGGTGGCATAATGAGTGGTTTAGTGGGTAATGGGATTGATATTGTTGTCTTTTCTGTGATGGTTTTACTATGGCGGATCAGCGAAAAAGTTGCTACCCCTACTTCAGTTATTCTGATGGCTATTAATGCGATCGCCGGATTTTTCCTACAGATTTTTGTCTTTAACGATTTTACTGAGATTGTACAAAGTTATTGGTTAGCTGCTATTCCTATTGTTGTTGTTGGAGCACCTTTAGGAGCAATGTTTTGTAGTCTGTTGCGGAGGGAAGTTATTGCTAACATACTTATTTTCTTGATTATCATAGAGATGATTACCTCTATTTTTCTGATTCCTTTACGACCTTTAGTGTTATACTCTAGTTTTATTTCTTTAATTCTATTTTCCTGTTTAAATTACTGGATGTATCGGGGCACAATGTATATGAAGCAGAGAATAGAGTAGGGAAGTCAGTAGTGTCGTGTCAAGCTGAAAATGGTGTATTAAATTTTTGAGTATAATTCTTGCTCTGACTAAGGTTTGGAGATTTTTTCTAAAACACTATTTCAAGCTTGACGCGCTAGTAGGGTGGGTTACGCTGACGCTAACCCACCGAAAAATTGTAGATTTGGCGGTGCGTTACACTTTCGGTGCGGAATGCTGCGCAAACGTTAACGCACCCTACAAGTTTTCAACAATTAACAATTACTCTTTTTTTTAAAGAAGGGGATTGACTAAAAGGAAATTTTTTGATTTTTTCTCTTTAAAAGGAGAGGCTTTAAACCTTAATTATTAATAATTAATTATCAGACTTTTTATGACTATTTTCTTTACCCTTTTTCATCTATATACTATTATCCTTAAATAGTGCTTGCTGATTAAATCTAAAAGTATTGACATATAAAGAAAAGTGCCTTTTTGGGGCTTTTAAAAAGTGCCTTGTATCACGTCTAAAACGCTCAAAAAGTTAGTATTTTAGGCGCATAGTTGGGCAGAACAATCTTGGGACAATTCTTACTCCTATCTCCTCTAATACCAATTTGAAAAAAGAATGCTACAAAAAGGTAGATCTTGCTCGGATATGCTTAAAAATAGCGACTCCAGTTCATTTGAGATAGTTATCTCTATCTTTTTTCCCTTTTTTTTAATATTTACCCCTTCTTCCTTCTTCCCTCTTCCTTCTTTCGTACGGACGTTGCATGCAACGTCCCTACCATTTGTAACAAACATTTATCAAATTGGTATAAATTCCCCGTTCCTCCTGTCTCCTGTCTCCTGTCTCCTACAAAGAGCAAAAAGACTTTCCATAAGCAAAGCCTAAATAGGAAGATGACTACTTTATTTTATCGGAATTTTCGGTTATTAATACTGGCAACACTAATAATTATCACCTGGGGAGTATCATCATTTTTTACATTGCCACGACTAGAAGACCCTGAATTAGTTGCCCGAATTGCGATTGTGAAAACTTTTTTGCCGGGCGCCGATGCTGAACGAATTGAAGCTTTAGTCACAGAAAAAATAGAAGCAGAATTATCTGAAATAGAAGAAATAAAGAGCTATGATTCGAGTTCTAGAGCAGGAAGTTCTATTATTAATATTGAACTCTTAGATTCAGTTGAAGAAACAGACGCCGATATAATTTGGTTAAGAATTAGAGAACGGTTAAATCAAGCTGCAAGTCAATTACCTGCTGGTACAAGTAAACCTAGATTAGAGAAACTTGAAGTTAAAGCTTATGCGATGATTACTGCTTTAACTTGGGAACAAGATACTGAGCCTAATTATGCAATTCTTACCCGTTTGTCTGAATTGTTGAAAGATGAATTATTAGCATTGCCTGGAACAGAAAAAGTTGAAAATTTTGGCAATCCTCAGGAAGAAATTGCTGTAGAAATTGATGCTGTTCAGTTGGCTAGTATTGGTTTAACACCTCAAGAATTATCAGTACAAATTCAACGGAGTGATGCTAAGGTTTCAGCAGGTCAATTTCGTGGTCTAAATAATGATTTACTCTTGGAAGTTGATTCAGATTTAGACTCCCTGGAACGGATTCGTAGTATTCCAATTAGTTTTAGTAATCAAGGGCAATTTACTAGACTTGGTGACATTGCTAAAGTTAGAAAAACAATTTCTCAACCACCAAATGAATTAGCATTAATTAATGGTCGTCCGGCTTCTGCTTTAGCGATATTTGTTGAATCAGATTATCAAATAGACCTATGGGCAAAAACAGCGGAAGCAGCGATAGAAAAGTTCCGCAAAGAGCTTGGTAAAGGTCTGAAGCTTGAGATTATTTTTAATCAAAGTAATTATCTTGAAATCCGTTTAAAAAGTTTGATTTTGAACCTATTAATGAGTGGGATACTGGTTTTTGGAATTACAGTATTTTTAATGGGTTTCAAATCTGCTATTGTTGTTGGTTTAGCACTTCCTTTATCTACTTGTATGGTGTTAGGAATGCTGGGATTGCTAGATGTTCCTCTACATCAAATGTCAATAACTGGATTAATTGTAGCGTTAGGATTATTGATTGATACAGCAATTATTGTTGTCGATGAAGTTACTCAAGGTATAGTTTCAGGATTAAAACCAGAAGTTGCTATTACTCAAGCAAGTCATCATTTATTTATGCCATTAACGGCATCAACTTTAACTACGGCTCTGGCATTTGTGCCAGTTGTATTACTTCCTGGTCCGACTGGAGAATTTGTTGGTGGTATAGGTATTAGTGTAATTTTAGCTGTTATTTCTTCATTATTATTATCCCTGACTATAGGTTCGGGTTTGGCAGGAAAATTATACCAGAATTATTATTATAAATTTGAGCAATCTCCTCAACAAAAATGGTGGGAAAAAGGGTTTACTAATTCCTATTTGACTCGAATTTATAAACGGAGTTTACGCAGTATATTTCGCACTCCCTGGTTAGGAATATTATTAGGCATTATTTTACCAATTATTGGTTTAATTCAAGTTAGCTCTCTCCCACAACAGTTCTTTCCTCCTGTAGAGAGAGACCAGCTAAAAATAGAATTAGAATTACCCGCTTTAACTTCAATTGAAAAAACAAAAAATACGGCACGAGCAGTCAGAAATCTAATGTTAAATCACCCAGAAATTCAGGAATTACAATGGTTTTTAGGGCGTAGTTCTCCTCGATATTTCTACAACTTAACGTCAGGAAAACAACGATACGCAAATTATGCTGAAGGATTTTTACAGTTAAATTCAATTGCTAACCCAGAATTTGTTAATGCACTCCAAGCTGAAGTTGATGCCGCATTTCCTGAAGCTCAAGTTTTGATTCGACAATTGGAACAGGGACCTCCTTTTGACGCACCAGTAGAAATGAGAATTTATGGTCCTAATTTAAAGCGTCTACAACTATTAGGAGAACAAGCAAGAAGTCTGTTAGTTAAAATCCCTAAAGTAACTCACACCCGCGACACTTTAAGCGAAATTCGACCCCAACTGCAACTACAAGTAAAAGAACAAGAAGTTCGTTTAGCTGGATTAAACCGCGCTAATATTTCGCAACAGTTAGAGACTTTACTAGAGGGGAATTTAGGAGGGTCAATTATTGAAGATACTGAGGAGTTACCAGTACGGGTGCGAGTGTCAAATGCTCAAAGGGGAGATTTTAGCAAAATTACATCCTTAGACTTACAACCCACTGTCTCCAATTTAAATCGAAATAGTTTCAGTTCAACTGACACAATACCTGTTTTAGCTTTAGCAGAAGTAGAATTACAGCCAGAATTTTCAGTTATTAGAAGACGTAATGGTAGACGAGTAAATTCGATTCAAGGTTTTATTGCTTCTGGGGTTTTACCTTCCGAAGTAATGAAAGAATGGCAGCAACTGTTAAATGATTCAAGCTTTGAGTTACCATCTGGTTACTGGTCTGAAATTGCTGGAGAGTCAGAAAAGCAAGGTGATGCTCAAGCAGGTCTTTTCTCAACCGTGCCAGTTATATTTCTGTTAGCATCCTCAATTTTGGTGTTATCGTTAAATTCCTTCCGAGCAACTGCCATTCTTGGAATAGTTGCTATTTCTGCCATTGGTTTAGGATTTTTCAGTTTATGGTTATTTGGCTACCCCTTTGGTTTTATGAGTCTCATCGGTACATTTGGTTTAGTGGGAATTGCCATTAATGATTCAGTAGTAGTTTTGGCTGCCATCCTCGAAGACTCCCAAGCATCTAGAGGTAACCGTCTAGCAATTCGCCAAGTCGTTATGGGTTCTACTCGTCATGTGGTTGCTACAACTTTAACCACAATGATTGGGTTTGTTCCGTTGTTAGTACAAGGTGGTGAGTTTTGGCCTCCTTTAGCCATAGCGATCGCTGGTGGTGTTGGTGGTTCGACACTTATTGCTCTCTACCTTGTTCCCTGTGCGTACTTACTTATCTTTGGGCTTTGATTTTTGGCGTTGCTGATTCTAGGTATGATTTTGCCCCCCTAGCCCCCCAATTTTGGGGGGAATAAAACTCTAAAAGTCCCCCAAAATTGGGGAATTTAGGGGGCTTAACCAGAACCAAACAATCACACATTCATACTTCAATTCAGCAACGCCTGATTTCTCTTTAATGGCGATCAACTACTAATACTTTTGACAACTTATATTTTTGGTATTCATGGCCCACCCTACAATTATGAACTGAGGGCCATAATTTTGATTTTAAATTGGTTTTAATATTTAAATCGGATTTTTTAGAAGCCTTGATGAAATCAATTTTGATTTATAGACAATATTTTTTCCAAGCACCCCAGAGTAGTTCAAGTCTTGGTCCAACTTTGCCAGATAATGTTGTCCATAGTACTTGAAATAGGAAATTTTACTTAGTTGTGCAGTGAAACTGAACATAAAGTGAACAATTTGAATCAGTAAATGAACGGATAAGTGAACAAAAAGGTGAACGATCGCTGCGGGATAAATTCTGTATTGTGAATAATATCTTGAATTTTGAAATGTATCTCACTATGAAAAATTATAAGTTTAAAAGTTTCACCCGTACTTCTTTAATTGCATTTGGCCTTTCTTTACTTGGAGCGCCAGCTTTTGCTTTCGATCTGACTATTAATCCACCCCCCAGTTTAACGATAGATGGGATGGCCATCACTGAGGGTGTATTCACTTTGGAAAGCGCTATGGGCTATTCTTCTACAACTAATAGTCCCTTTTCCCTGCTCAACGCTCCTGTCAACATCAATGCCACAATTGGTGGTAATAACTCACCTACTAATCCTCTTATCCCAAATGTACCTGACGATATTGAGGTACTTCGACTAATGGGCAATTTTGATGCAAGTAACCCGGACAAGCAGCCAGCCCCTTTTGATATAACTCTTTTTAACTTCAATCCTGGTACTGATGACTTTACCTACTTCTTACCCAGTATGAGTGGTCAACTTCAAGTATACCAAGTGACCGACCTTGGAGCTACGACAGCTCTTGGTGACAATATTAATACCTTTACTAGCGCTGCACCAATAATTGATTCTGACTTTAATGTCATTATCCCTCCTGGCAGCGTTATTGGTACGAGTACTGGTAATTTTTGTGGACCTCCAGTTGTTAATTTTCATGGAGGAGGTGGTGGTACTCCGCCCCCACGTTGCGTGCCAGTTCCGGAACCTGGTTCTGCTATGGGTATTTTTGCTCTAGGTTTGCTGGGAATAGGTTCAATGTTGAAGCGTCAACAGAAAAGCTAAGAAGCTGTTGGTGAGTTTAGGAATAAAGGTTAATTTTTAATAGTGGAGCGTTAGTTTCGAGAAAACGAGCAGCGCTCCATTATTTCGATCTGCTCTGTCCACAAAAATAGTTTGAATATATCTGAACGAATTGTCGGAAAAGTGAACAATTTGAATCAGTAAATGAACGGATAGCTGAACAGAAAGGTGAGCGATCGCTACAGCATAAATTCTGTATTGTGAATAATATAGATTTTGAATTCTACCTCCCACTAGAAATAGGTAGTCTACTTTAGAACTTTCTTTTGAGCGAGACTCAAAAAAGCCCATGAAAAACACTGAAAAGCCAAGTAACAAACTAACAAACTTTGCCAGAATAGGAAAAACATTGGCAATGATGACTGCTGCTACTGTTTTTCTAGCTGAACCTGTGCTAGCTTGCACAATGGTTCCTCCTATAACAGAACCAGAACCACCCAAGATTTGGATTGAAAATCATGGTGATGAAAATGGAATAACGAGTTTCTGGATTGGACTTGAACTACCAGGAAAAGAAGAAGGGTTGTTCAGTATTGATGATATCCAAATATGTGACTGTGGTTTAGCATTTTTCCCAGAACCAGATATGACGTTACCTTCTATTTCTGTGAAAGATGCAATGGTTGCTAAAACTAACATTGTTACTCATGAAGTTATGGAGTTGTTAGATGAGGAGGGCAATCCCATATTTGATTTTGATCTGAACTCAGAAGTAAGCGAAAATCTGACAAATGATGCACCTATGGGTGGGGAATGGTCTGGTTTACGGGCAACGGTCAATCCATTTGATATCCCTAATCTTGGGGACAATGAGGTCTTTAAGTTATGGTTTGAGGTTGAAGTTCCCACTGTAGATGTCCCTGGTTTTAATTGGCTATCTGCTCAGTTTGCTGCTGGATCTAATCTGGAAGACCATCCCATTGTATTCACCGATCAAGTATCACTTAAGCCTACTCCTGAGCCAACTGCTATTTTATCCCTTCTAGGTTTAGGTGGAATGATGCTACTTAGCAAAAAGAAACAACACAAATCGGGAAGCAAAGCTACCAGTGAAATTTAGAGGTAGGTGGGGTTGGGAAAGGTAGCAAAGTCCAGCAAAGGTAAGCAAGCAAAAATATGTATATGCTGGGTTGCGCCTCACTTGACCTATCTACAGCATTATAATTAATTATCCGCAGTAGCTTCTCTGAAGGGAGCAGTTGATATTAGTGAATTTAGGAATAAAGGTTGGTTTTTAATAATGGAGTGTTAGTATCGGCAAAACGATCGGTGCTCCATAAGGCTAATGCACTATTTTAGATGAAACAGTCCAGTAGGGTGCATTAATGAAATGTAACGCACCAAATTAGTAGTTCCTTAATAGTAGTGGACCAATACATATTCAATGGTGCCCTGTGATAGATTGTTAAATACTTTTCACAACTTATATTTTTAGTCGTCATGGCGCACCCTACAATAATGAATTTAAGGCCATAATTTTGATTTTGAAATTTGTTTTTATATTTAAATCAGATTTTTCAGAAGCCTTGATGAAATCGGCTTTTATTTATCTTTATCCCTTATGGGTTTAATACCCCACCGTCACCCGCGGTGCAAATGCAGTTGATGGGGTGATAATCCCCATCGACCCCATTCTCCTGACCCCATTATCCTGACTCCTGACTCCTTCTTCAAAAACAATATTTTTTCCAAGCACCCCAGAGTAGTTCAAGTCTTGGTCCAACTTGGCCAGATAATGTTGTCCATTTGAACAGAAAAGTGAACAAAAAGTGAACAATCGCCGTGGAATTACTGTGGGATGATAAATTAGGCAGGATGTCAAAGTTATTACCAATTAAGTGTAAGGCTTCACCAAATTCTCAAATTATATTTGTTGTGAACGTATTACCTGGAGTTTGATCTCACCGATAAAACTTACGAACTAAATTATGCTTCTATCCGCAAGGCTGAACAATATATATATCGTCCTTGCGTAAGTCCTGAAATAGCAAACTAAATTAATACACCAAAGAGTCAGTCATGAAAAAATTCAATTTCTTACCAGCAATTGGACTTGCAGCCACCTTAGTTAGTTTACCAAGTATAAGTATTGCTCAAGAAACAACAGTCCCAATTTCTTTTGATTGGGATTGGGAGATAGTAATTCAACCTACTCCCACAACCCCTCTGCCACAGGAACCTATCCCGTTGAACCTCTGGGGAGCGACAACTATTAACTTCGAGGTACCTACTGGTTTAGATCTAGGTACGCAAGAAAATCCCTTACCTGTCCCCATGGGTGAATCCTTCACAATTCCTACTGAAATTGTATCGATGAACCTGGAAGGTACAAGTCCTATCTTAGGCGACGTAGTTCTACGTCAAAGTACGACTCAGCCATCGGAGGGTGCAATTGAGAACCTAACAAATGTTGATGGAAATCTGACAGCTAGCAGTTTCTTCGACGTAGCTTTCGAGTTGGAGTTTAACGATCCGTTAAACCCCAGAGAGCGAATGACACTCTCCACCGCAAATCCGGTTCGTGTAGGTATGGATTTTACCGTTGCTGACCAAATTCCTACAATTGATACTTTTTGGATTCCTACCTGGATATGGAGCGAGTTTACCGCTGATTCACAGGAATTAGTTGATGAGTTCGGCGTACCGTGGGATACCGTTATTAGTATTCACGCACACCAGACAACTCCAGAACCTATGTCCACTGTAGCTTTCTTCGCTTTCGGTGCTCTAGGTGCAGGTTCAACTATTCTTCGCAAAAAGCAGCAACACAAATAAGCAAGCAAAACTACAATTAGGCATAAAGGCTAGTTTTGAATAATGGAGCGTTAGTATTGGTAAAACGAGTAATGCTCCATTATTTTTATCTGTCCTCTCCACGAAAGCAGTTTGAATATCTCTCAAGGAATGGTCGGAAAAGTGAACAATTTGAATAAGTAAATCAACAGATAGATGAATAAAAAGGTGAGCGATCGCTGCGGGATTATTGTGGGATTATAGAGAGATGAAAACTAATGAGAGTTGAGAAACGAAGTCCGCTTTCGTATTTGGGATTCTCACTTCTCGCTACGAGAACAGATGCTACTCATGATATTCCAGAACCTGCTTCTGGTTTGGGTCTTTTAGCGATAGGTTCTTTAGGTGCAGTTTAAGTGATCTAAAGCCATCTAAATAGTTTTCAACATAAAAAATATTCCAGAAGCAACAACAAAAATTGATAGAAAGTAAAAAATATGAGAAAATTAATTTCAAAAACTATTATCTCTTCGCTGGCAATAACGTTGTCGTTGGGGAGTCAGCCTGCTTATTCATTGAAAGATCCATCTGATACTTCAGTTGTCAAATTCCTTGGTATTGGAAATGATCAGTTCGCCAATGATGTTTTTGAGTCGTTTGATGCGATTTCTCCTTTTCTAAGTCCCGGTGATTCAGCACTTGCTACAACCAATTTGACTGGATGGGAGATTCTAGATCTTTTAAACAATCAAAAAGATATGCTTAAAAATGGTGACATATTTATATTTCATTATGCAGGGCATGGAAGTTTTCAAGGTGATATGGCTCCAATAGATGAAGCAGATAATGATGACGGAATTATTGGTTTGGCACAGAGTAACGCAACTGATCCACGAACATCAGGAGGATTTATCGATCCAGCTACAGATGATGAAATTGCAGCCATAATCAACATGATTCCTGATAGTGTTGGTGTTCTAACAATTTTCGATAGTTGCTTTGCTGGCGAGATGATTGATGGTTCAAAGGATATCAATAGAGGTTTTGTCATTGGTACATCAGATAAAAACAATTGCGCTCCCGGAAAATCCCTGTTTCTTCCCTTTTGGCTCGATGCATTCTCTCCTAATGGAATGGGCAGTGTCAATGCTGATGCTAATAATGACACTGTTCTTAGTCTTGGCGAACTGTTCGAGTTTTTGAACGACATTGATGGTATGGACAATGGAATAGGTGGAGTCGCATTTGCCACTGATTTTGAAAGTTCAGTATCTCCAGAACATCTAGAATACAAAGTTGCTCATACTCCTATTCCCGAACCTACCTCAACTATAAGTCTCCTAGTCCTCGGAACTCTTGGCGCAAGCTCAACTCTTCTTCGCAAAAAGAAACAACACAAATAAGCAAAATTACCAGCGATACCGAGTAACATCTAACAAAAACAGCTACCACTTCCCCCCATCAGAAGCTCAACTTGACCAACCATGAGGGTAAATTATCCCACAAAAAAATCTTAATTATGAAGGTTACAACGTTCCAGATAACCCCGTGCAGCTCGATCACCTGAATGAGATTCTAAGCATTCTTGAAATAGATTTGCTGCTTGCTCAAAAGAACCAGCATGATATAACATCACTGCTGTTTCAAACTTCTCTTTTGTAAACATTTTGGTTTCCTTGAGTTCTGGTGGGTCGGCAGAAAAAACTTTAAATAAACCTACTGCTTTGGCTTTTCCTTTGGCTTTTACTTTGTCGATAAATCGCAAATCGTATTCTAAGGGATTATTTATATGTGCCAATGTTTGATGGGTAATTAAAAGCGAAACTCTATAGGTTTTGGTTAATCCTTCTACTCGCAAGGAGAGATTAACTGCATGGCCAATTGCTGTGCCATCCATACGTCCAAATCCTCCGACTGTGCCTAATATTAAGTTTCCCGTATGCAAACCAATACCAATACGAATGGGTTTGAGATTCTTTTTTTCTCTATATGAATTGTATTTTTTCAACTCTTCCAACATGGCGATCGCTGCTTTAAGTGCATCATTGGCAGAATTGGGAAATAGTGCCATAATAGCATCACCGATATATTTATCGATAAACCCTCCATAATATTTAATTTGGGGTTCCATATAACCAAGATACTCGTTAATAAAAGCAAAGTTCTCCGCATTGCTATAGTTAATTATTAATTATCAATTATCAATTATTAATTATTAAGTAAGCATTCAGCCGTCAGCCGTCAGCTATCAGCTATTGCTTCTAGTTTAGAATCAAAGCTTTATTAATTGTCTTACTGCAAAATTTGGCTCCCTTGCACTTAAAGTCAGTTGTTAATTTAAACACTCTCCCATAAGAGAGAGTCTTGTTGCTGATAGCTGATAGCTAATAGCTGTTTGCGCAGCATTCCGCAGGAAATGCTTACATTATTAATTGTTGAGGTAGCCAATCTTCATCAAGTATTTGTTCGAGAGTATAAGGGTTAATTTCTGGTAATTTCAGTTCCGATTTAACTTGAGCAATTTTTCTAGCTTTACCATCAAGATAATCCAATCTATCAGCTAAATAATTCCGTAAATTTGTTGTGAATTTTAGTTCCAACTGAGTCCTAAATTTTAAAATTTCTGTCTGCCAATGCCTATAATTATCATCTCTTTCCTTTTCCCAATATTGATAAAATAAAAGATGTTGAATAATTAAAATCACGAAACTTTCAACTGCGCTTTTTTCACAGAATAATTAATAATTAGGGTTTGCTGAAAAAGTCTTGTGCTTAAGGATAGGAGTCATCATCCAGAAGTCAGAAGTCAGGAGAATTATAGAAGAGGTAGTCAGAATAATCGTCCCTTGATTTTCTGCCCAACTCTTGCTCAAAAAGTCAGCATTTTGAGCGTGAAGAGCTAAAAATCAGGTACTTTTTCCCGACCTAAAAAGGCTAAAACATTTATCTGTAAAGACTTTTATATTTATTCAGCAAGCCCTAATTAATAATTATTAATTATTCGCGCCTTGAAGCCTCCCCTTTCAAGGGGAAAAAAATAAATTTTTTCCTTTTAGTCAATCCTCTTTAGGGAGAGGTAATTATCCATTATCAATTATCCATTATCCATTAATGAATTCTACCCAAAGCTTCTAACTCTGCAATTAAATTATCATAATCTATATTCTCTAATTGACGATTATTTAGCAGTTTAATCATCTTTTCTAACCACTCAAAATAATCAGCCTCATAAAGTAATTGTAAATCAGTAACTTGATTATTCATATTTGATTTTTGTCTTTTATAAACTCCCGCTAAACTATTAAAAAATGTCTAACGGGAAAACCTATACAATGTAAACAAACAGCTATTAGCTGTCAGTTCGAGCGCAAAAAAAGGGGGTTTAAATGAATATAGACTTTGAAGCTGACTTTTGTAGTCAGATTTTTCTAGCTCAATTAATAAAACTTTTATCACCTACTAAAAGAAATAGCTGATAGCTGATAGCTGACGGCTGAATGCTTACTATACAATTCTAGATTAACTTAACAGCACGCAAGCCAAACATTAAAACTGTAGCTACACCTAAGCCACCAACAAATAATACAAAGAAAGCAATAATTCCATCAACAGTCATTAACTTTTCTCCAAAATGGTAAATAAAACTTTGACATCCTCCCGACGCTGACCTACGGTACAGCGCGGGGTTCCTATCCATCATTCAAACAGACTGTAGGGGCGAACGGCCGTTTGCTTCGCATAACTATCGTTAACGCCCCTACTGGAATGACTCAGTGCGGGTTGACACCTCACTGGAAAATGCTGGCTTGCCAGTCTAACGCTTCCTCCATGTCCGTTTAACGTCTCCCAGTGCCCCTCGGCGACTTGATTAAAAAGCGATAGTAGTCTCAACCTTGGTTTTTGGTTGAGTAAAACTTGTATTTTAACAAATTATCTCTAAAACCGCAAGATTGATTGGTTTTCCCATGGGACGCTCCCCTACGGGAGAGCGCGGGTATTCAACCAACGTTGAGATAAAATTAAGTCTAATATTTAATGTTCAAAATAGCAAAGTCTGAAATTATCCATGGCATCCATCACCGTTCAACTACCCTCCAAATCTTATGAAATAGCGATCGCTCCTGGCAACCTGGACCAACTTGGCCAAAAAATGCAACCCCTCAACTTGGGCAAAAAGGTCTTGCTGGTCTCCAACCCAGAAATATTTGGTCATTATGGCTCAAGAGCGATCGCCTCTCTCGAACAAGCGGGTTTTGATGTTTCTCACTGCACCCTCCCTGCTGGAGAACAATACAAAAACTTTCAAACCCTAAACACTATTTACGATACAGCTTTAGCACACCGTATGGAACGGTCTTCGACAATGGTCGCCCTGGGGGGTGGAGTAGTTGGCGATATGACTGGGTTTGCAGCAGCGACTTGGTTGCGGGGATTGAATGTGGTGCAAGTTCCTACTTCTCTATTAGCAATGGTGGATGCTGCTATTGGCGGAAAAACAGGAGTCAATCATCCCCAAGGTAAAAATCTTATCGGCGCTTTCCACCAACCACGTCTAGTATTAATTGACCCGGAAGTATTGAAGACTTTACCTGTGCGTGAGTTTCGGGGTGGAATGGCAGAGGTTATTAAATATGGAACTATTTGGGATGCGGAATTATTTGCCAAAATGGAAAATAGTCAGAAGCTTGATGAAATTAATCATCTCACGCCAGGGTTATTAGAGGAAATCTTGATTAGATCTTGCCAAAGTAAGGCTGATGTGGTAAGCAAAGATGAAAAAGAATCGGGATTAAGGGCAATTTTGAATTACGGTCATACTATTGGTCATGCGGTGGAAAGTTTGACTGGTTATACTATGGTGACTCATGGTGAAGCGGTAGCTATTGGGATGGTGGCTGCGAGTCGGTTGGCGGTAGAGTTAGGGATGTGGGATGAACAGAGCGATCGTCGTCAGTTAGCTTTGATAGAAAAAGCTGCTTTACCGACGAGGTTGCCGAGTGGGTTGGATATTGAGGAAATTTTGGTTTCTTTGCAGACGGATAAAAAGGTTAAAGCGGGTAAAGTTAGGTTTGTCTTACCGACTGGGGTGGGTGTGGTCAAGATTACAGACCGGGTTAATGCAGATGTATTAAGGGGAGTCTTGGCAGAAATTAATTAAAGAAAAAGTCAGAATTCATAATAGTTTGATGAAATTTACTTGCTGTAGTTATTTTACGTTTAGTTTTACCAAATAATTAAGGTAAAATGCATCTCCTTTCAAGGAGAAACAAGAAAAATTTTTCCTTTGAGTTAATCCTATCTGTTTTCAAAGAGAGGTAATTATTAATTATTAATTATTAATTATTAATTGTTGAACTATCTACTTAATCATCACTTTCATTATGGGTAATTTTGGGTTTTTACCATTAAAGAAAATCATACGATTTTCACCCTAAATCGTACAGATATAAAATCACATTATCAAAATAATATGGGTCTAACATCCCGCCTTTTAAGGCGAAATATTTTTGGAGCGAGGCTTAAATCCTCTACTTCCCCTCCACCGGAGGGGTTAGGGGTGGGTTGACTTCTAACTTCTGACTTCTAACTTCTGACTTCTGACTTCGTTAAGTCTATCCCAATTATGCTGGAATTATTATTTATCTATACGAGCGTTATTGGGAAAATTTTGCTCATTGTATTCATAAAGTTATTAGCGGATTTGAGATATTCAAGGGAGAGTTAATTCGTGTCAATAATATTTTTTCATAGATGAAAACTACAGTAAATTATCCCCACAGCAAAAATTTCTTCTATGATTAGTGGTTGACGGACTTTTCAGTTCGGAAAATGCTACCTATATTTGCTTTTATTTGTTATAAACAAATTAAGTAAATTATTTCAAAAAGGATAAATTAGAATGCACTACATTCAACACTCTGTTGGGGAATTAGTAGTTACTCAACGCCATTCTGACGGTTATATTAATGCCACTAATACCAATTTTATAAATGTTTGTTACAAATGGTAGGGACGTTGCATGCAACGTCCGTACGAAAGAAGGAAGAGGAAAGAAGGAAGAAGGGTTAATTTTTTTAAAAAAGGGAAAAAAAATATAAATAACTATCTCAAATTAACTGGAGTAGCTATTTTTAAGAATATCTGTTTGCGGAGCATTCCGTCAGGAAACGAGCTTTTTCTGTATCAATTTCTAATACCAAAGGAATATTTTCAGCCAAAATTTCTCTCAATAAAGCACTAGGACTTACAGATTTTATAGACTTAAATAATTCAACTCGTTCCTGAAGTATCAAATTAAATTCAAACTCTAATTGTGAGAGAGTAAATTCGCTGTAAGACATATTATAAGAGGGAAGGAAGAAGGAAGAAGTAATACCAAATTGATAAATTTTTGCTACAAATAGCTAGTGTCGCTACGCGGAAATTAAAAGTCAAAAGTCAAAAGGCAAAAGTCAATCATTTTTGATTTGTAATTGTTTTAGGATTTTGTAACTGGTCAGTTATTTCTGCCATCCTGCACTAGGATATTTCTTAGGAGTCAACCATCCCCTAACCCAACCCACCCCCGCCCCTCCCAGGAGGGGAGCCAGGAGGGGAAGTCAGGATTCAGGAGTCAGGAGTCAGAATGAATGGCTTTAATAGCAGTTTTTAGACTGATTTCTTACCTTATAAAAATTAATCCGTCAATAGCTATGATTACTTAAGCACTTATACTTATCTAAAATTTGTTTTTTTGAAATTATCCAAACAGACAAAAAATGTGAATATTGGAGATGATATTAATGTAAATACTAGCTTGTAGCTTTTAAAAGACAATGATTTTTACTTTTAGCTACAACATTGGCACAATATATTATGTACAAACTATGATACCAAATCGCTGAAACAACGCAAGTAGGTGAAATATTTTGTAATAATTTGGGGAAAATCAGATATTGTTTGATTAAAATAAATAATTTTAATTACTGACGCTATAAGTTAAATCTATAGTTTACCCCTCTTGTCTAATTTTTAATTTGAAACTACTTTTAGATAATTAGCGATCGCATTCCTGACAAAAAATAGAATATTGTCTGAAATTCTTGTAGAGATGTTCCATGGAGCATCCCTACATTATTACTTATATAGAACCCCTGAGTGGGATCTTTGCACGCGGTATATGCTTTTGGTTGCAGTCCTCAGTCATCATAAGTTGTGGAAATTCAGGAACGAGAATAGGGAAAAAGCTAATGCGACCCCGCGCCACCCGATAGCGTAAGTAGGTAGAAAAATTCTCTCATCTCCCCATCTCCCCATCTCCCCATCTCCCCATCTCCCCATCTCCCCATCTCCCCATCTCCCCATCTCCCCATCTCCCCATCTCCCCATCTCCCCATCTCCCCATCTCCCCA
>NZ_JAAHGO010000042.1:0-5985 GCF_010672455.1 Okeania sp. SIO2C9
TCTACTAGATAAACTATTAATATTTGTGTATAATTATGACATCGAATCATAATTATACACGCACCATTCATCCAGGCGCGCTCATTAAAAATTATAGCGCTGGCCATAAGAGTGATTCTAGGTAAATAATTCTGTGTAGGTGCTTAGTAATTATACATAGCCACTACAAGTGTAAAGTAGGTCAAAATAGGAAAAATCCAGAAAAATTGCCCCCAAGAGTGGCAAGAGTTATCACAGTGGCTGAAAAATTTCAAATCACTTCGCAAAGTTTATTTTATCTTCAGACAAAAAATGAATACTTACTGTAGAAAACAAAAATGATTTATGGACTAATAAATGACATCGAAGACATTCATCCTGACTCCTGACTCCTAAAAAGTACCCTAGCTATTTGTAGCAAACATTGATCAAATTGGCATAAGTTTTTTGCTTTGGTTGCTACTTTTGGAAAGTGCTGTTAAAATCCCTTAATCAAAAGCTACTTTACTGAAAAACAATGAAAAAACATCATATTATGGCCAGTGTCTTGTCTACTGTAGCGATCGCTGGTGGTGTACTTTTTTCTAGTACCGCAGAAGCTTGTATTTTCAGCAACAAGGGTAAAGATTCGATGTCGAAAACTTCATTAGTTTCACTAAACTCTTGGTTAAGCAAAAATTTTCCCGGTAAGTCTGACTTTGCTATTGCTGGTATTGCTGCTGGTACAGTAGGTTTAATGGGATTAGGTGCTTTTTCTGCTAATCGTTATATTACTCGTAAAGCAGAAGCTGATGTTGATACTGGGAATGAGTTTATGGAAGGACCAGCAGAAGAAAAACTGGTTCAACAGCATCCTGAAGCACCAGGTGGCGAGCTAGACTTAGTAGAAAATAATGAAGTTGTATCTGAGCAAGCTGAAAAAGAAATTTCTCTCGTCAAATAATTTTATTGTCATTGGACACAAATAATTTTCTGTAGGACTTCCAGTTACTCAAAGCTGGGAGTTTTTTAATTTTGCTTAGGTACTTGGCAAATATGCTGTTCAAAAATTGTTCCTAACAACTCTAAATACTTCTATAGATATCAAATGATTTCTATTTAGGGTTTGCACTCATAAAGTCTTTATGGTGGGGTAGGAGACAGGAGACAGGAGACAGGAGACAGGAGACAGGAGAAATGGGGAATGTAGAGGAAGCAGTAGGAAGAATTATCCCAAGATTGTTCTGCCATAGTCACTCCAAAATCCGCTCCTTTTTGAGCTGCTTAATATGAAAACCTTGTACTTTTTCAAGACATAAATTGCCTAAAACCAATACCAGTCAATGCGCGCGATATTTAATCAGCAAGCCCTATTTAAAAAGAGAAAAGTAGGGAGGAGAGGAGTATTTTTCAACCTTTTTTCCCATATTCTTTCTCTTCTGACTCCTGACTCCTGACTTATTTATATTCTTTAAAAATCAACTCCACGTTTTAATTCCACCCCATGATTAGCATAATGTTTATGACAGAAAACCTCTGAATGAACACTAGCCAAATCAAAATATGCTGGTGGGTTAAGACAACGACCAGTAATAATTACCTCCGTATCTTTTGGCTTGCGTAATAAAGCTTCAACTATTGGTCCTACTTCTAATAATTCTAAATCTACAGTAGGATTAAGTTCATCTAAAATAATAGTCTTATATAAACCAGAAGCTATCGCCGCCCTCGCTATTTCCCAACCCCTTTCTGCTTCGACAAAATCTATTTCTTTTTGTTGTCCTCGCCACACAATAGCATCTCCCCCACAACGTTGATGATCCACTAAATTTGGATAGCTTTGACGTAAAGCGGCGATCGCTGCATCTTCTGTATAACCAATACCTCCTTTGAGCCATTGTATAATTAGGACTCGATGAGATTGGTCTTGACTAATACCCCTACCTATGGCCTGTAATGCTTTACCCAAAGCGCTGGTAGATTTACCCTTGCCAGCACCAGTATAAATTTCAATCCCAGTAATACCATGAGCTTTCGCAGTTGGGTGTTGATGGGGTTTCATTTCTGAATGTAAGTCGGCGATGTCCAACAATGCCTGAGGAGCTGCACGGCCTGTCGCGATAATTTCTAATTGTTCTGGTTTATCCTTTATAGTGTGAATGACTTCATCCACTGGTAACAGACCTAAGTCCAAAACTGGATTTAGTTCGTCCAAGACCACAACTGAATATAAGTCAGAAGCGATCGCTCCTTTGGCCACATCCCAACCTCTTTGGGCTTCTTGACGGTCAAATGTAATAATTTCATCATGGCCAAAATATTCACTTCTACCAGTGCGTACTTGGTCTATCAGATGAGGAAAGCCTTTCTGTAAGGCTTCTATGGCAGCATCTTCATCATAAGAGCGGTCAGGTCCTTTGAGAAATCTTAGTAGTAATACTCTAGTTGGAGAGTCAGAATGTATCCCTAGACCGATGGAACGTAAAACTACTCCTAATGCTGCTTGAGATTTACCTTTGCTGGAGCCATCGTAAACATGAATTTGTCCCACAATTCTTTCTGACATGGCCTGTGCGGTGCGTATACCAATGCCGTTTCTTCTCATAGGTCTCATAAGTAAGTAGTTATCTATAAAGTTTGTAATTATTTTTTGATAGTAATTGTGTATTGGAAAAAATTACAAGTTAACTGTCACGACCGGGGAATAAGGAAGGAGGAATAGACAATATTAGAATTTTTCTAAAGTAACTTACCTTCTCGCTACTAATTACTTTAATCATTGTGTAATTCAACTAATTGAAGTTTATATTAGAGCAATTAACATTTTTTAATACCACGAGCAGAATTTATATCTACTTAACTTAGATAATATCTAAATAATATCAAAATTCAGACCGACTGAATCATATTTTATTTACCGAAAAATTCAGGTATAAAGCCTCTCCATTCATGGAGAAAAAAGCGGTCGTTTTGCTACGCAAGATTAAAAAGATGAAAAGCGGAGTTTCCCGTAGGGTGGGATGGCGAGGAAACCTGCGCCATATCCATGAGACCAAGATAAGAAAAAAAATCTTTTGATCCAATCCTCTCCTCTTATTTATAAGTTTATAAGAAGAGGTAATTCTAAATTCGCGCATTCTAAATTCTAAATTATTGAATTTGTCCCCAAAAATTAGCTATGAATTTAACTATTTTGCCTTTGAGGGCTATTGTCTCTAGCTCTTTAATATTATTATTAGTAATTGCCATTGAATCATTTTTTCTTCAATACCGACTTAAATTAATTCCAAAAGTTAGTGTTCAGTATGCAACTGTAATGAATTTAATTTCTACCTGTATAGGGTGGATATTCTTTTTTTATGCAGTAAGTATTGTGCCAAATATATGGGAAAAAGAAGTCGTAGCTTATATTTTATTTGGTAAGATTGGCACAATTTATCCTATATTCATACTTTTCATATTTCTTAGTTTTTTGCTTTCTCTAATTGTGAAGTTTATTAGTTTGAATTGGTGTGAAAATTTATGGGATGAAAAATATAAAAATAGTGGTGCTAGTATCAATTTATCACAAGCATTAGGACAATTAAGAACGCCAAAGTTTTTGGTGATTACATTGGCTCATATTTGTAGTCATTTAGCAATAGTATTTATTTTATTTCTGCAGAGGTTTGAATTAACATGAAAGAAATTTGGAAAAGTTTTACTGATTTATTCAAAGGTATTACTGACATTTTAAAGAATTTACTAAATTTATTACTTCCTCCTAAGTTTTGGCATTGGCAAACATTTTTACTGTTAAGTGGAATGTTATTACTGGTGTCTTTGGTTGTAGCTGAAGTTGATAGTAATAGGGAAGTAGAAGTTGATTTTATTTCTGTTTTAAGCTGGTTATTTTTAACATTTTCTGTCGGATGGTTGACAACTCAGAAACCATTTGTATTTCGAGGTATCAGTTTAAGTCCCTGGATTACAGCAGGGCTAATTTGCTTTCTTTTATATGAAAAATTAGAGAGCAATTTGAAGTATGTAGCTATAGTGTCTTGGCCAGTAATTGCAGTGTGCATAGCAGCGATAATTTTGGTATTGAATACTCCGGAAGAATCGACAGAACAAAAAGTTGATGTATTATCAAAGCCTAGTTTTGTCATTTTAGTTTTGGTCAATTTTTTGGTTAGTTGTTGGTTGGGATTATATTTTGTGATTCAGGGAATAGTACAACAATATCCCACCATGGGAGAGGATGATTTGAGTAAAAGTACATTTGTTTATCGACTGATCAAGCCTTCAATAAACGATTATAGAGGCGCAAAAATTCTGAATTTAATGCAAGAGAAATTGAACAATCAGTTAGCAACTCAAAGAGTGGAATTATCCGTACCTAATATGAAGTTGAAACTGCAAAATATTAAAGATGAAGTGACTAAAGAAATATCTGAAGTTAAAGAAGATGATTTCTGGAAGTTACAAACGCCAATAGTTGCTAATCAGTCTGGATATCAGTTAGAGTTACAATTATTTTGGGAAGGAATTACAGCAAAAGATGAAAGTTATTATCTGAGTAAAAATTGTAAAATCGAAGAAAAAGTAGGTCAAAGAAGTTATGGTAATACTTCACAAAATGAAGCAGTACCAATTAGAGTTGGAAATGTTGAATGTAGTGCTGTAGAAAAGAAACTGGTTAAACCAGAAAACCAGTCAGAAGATGTGACAAAAATTTAGAGATAAAAAATAAGTGGAAATAGGAGGTTAGGAAACATTTTATGAATCTAGGGAGAATTCTGGCAATTTCTCAAAATGTATTTTGGGAAGTAATTCGCGATCGTATCCTTTATTTAATTATTTTTTTTGCTTTATTAATGATTGCTGCTATTAGATTAATCCCAGAATTATCTGTAGGTACGGAGGATAAAATAATCTTAGATTTTGGGTTAGCAGTTATTAGTGTTTTAGGTTTGATAGTGACGGTTTTTATTGGCACTGCTTTGGTGAATAAAGAAATTGAAAAACGCACTGTTTATGTTTTGATTGCTAAACCATTAAGTCGTTCGGAATTAATTATTGGTAAATATATTGGTTTATCAGCAGTTTTGGCTGTTTTATTGTTGGCTATGACAATAATATATGGATTAATTCTGAATTTAAGTGGAATTTCATATCCTATAGTTAGTATTTTAGTAGCAGTAATATTTATATTTATTCAGTTGTCTTTACTCACTGCAGTAGCAATTTTATTTGGTGTATTTACCAGTTCTCTGTTAGCGACATTATTTACATTTGGTATTTATTTAATGGGGAATTTAAGTAGAGATTTGGTTAAGTTGGGAGAGTTGAGTGATAATCCTGGAATTAAAAAGTTAATGATGGGATTATATGTAGTATTGCCAGATTTAAGCAGATTAGATTTGAAAAATGATTCAGTTTATGGTTTACTGCCAAGTATAGCTACTTTAGTTACTAATTTTGGTTATGCTTTGCTTTATACAATGTTGATTTTATCAATTACTATAGCTATTTTTGCTAGGCGAGAATTTTGAATTTAAAAAAGTTTTAGGTGCTAGGTTTGAGGTTGTCGCTGAGAAAGTTTGAGCTAATATTTATACAATTTTTCTAGTGTTGGAGGTACAAAATTTTAGGAATTTAGGGAGTAGGAAGTAGGGGGTAGGGAAAAGAGATTAATTTTAAAACTGTACCTCACTATCTGGGCAAAGTGTTCTAATTTCAAGAATCGTAGGAAATTGAGAATTTTCCCAGAAAATCTGACTAGGGCAATCTTGATTTGAAAATGGTATTAGAAAAAATAATTTGTCTGGTTTTTCTTAAGTCAATTAACTAGAGGAAGCTTTGAGGTTGTAGGTGAGAAAAGTTTGGTAATAGTTAATTCTAGCAATGGCAGTTAATTGAGAATTTTCCCAGAAAATCTGACTAGGGCAATCTTGATTTGAAAATGGTATTAGAAAAAATAATTTGTCTGGTTTTTCTTAAGTCAATTAACTAGAGGAAGCTTTGAGGTTGTAGGTGAGAAAAGTT
>NZ_JAAHGO010000042.1:5995-78683 GCF_010672455.1 Okeania sp. SIO2C9
AGAATTTTCCCAGAAAATCTGACTAGGGCAATCTTGATTTGAAAATGGTATTAGAAAAAATAATTTGTCTGGTTTTTCTTAAGTCAATTAACTAGAGGAAGCTTTGAGGTTGTAGGTGAGAAAAGTTGGGTAATAGTTAATTCTAGCAATGGCAGTTAATTGAGAATTTTCCCACAAAATCTGACTAGGGCAATCTTGATTTGAAAATGGTATTAGAAAAAATAATTTGTCTGGTTTTTCTTAAGTCAATTAACTAGAGGAAGCTTTGAGGTTGTACAAAAAACTGAGTAATAAGTGATCAATAAAAATAGTAGCTGTATTTCCACCGCACCCTACTAGCATCTATAGCAACTTCCATTACTACTCTTGACTTATGGAATCTCTAAAACAACAGAATATCTAATATGTCTTCTTCCTTCTTCCTTCTTCCTTCTTCCTTCTTCCCTCTTCCTTCTATAATTGCTATAATCAATAAGAATAAAATTAACAACAAGAAAAATCAATAAATAGAGAAAATGATGTTAACAAAAAAACTCAAAGAACTGAAAACAATATTTTCAGAAATGGAGAAAGCTTTGATTGCTTACTCCGGCGGAATAGATAGCACTTTAGTAGCAAAAGTTGCTTATGATGTATTGGGAAATAAAGCTTTAGCTATAACTGCTATTTCTCCCTCTTTATTACCTGAAGATTTAGAAGATGCTCGTATTCAAGCAGCAGTAATTGGTATTTCCCATGAAGAAGTAGAAACTAATGAAATGGAGAATCCCAATTATACTTCTAATCCAATAAATCGTTGTTACTTTTGTAAAAGTGAATTGCATGATACTCTTAAACCTTTAGCTTTAAAGCGGGGTTATTCTTATGTAGTAGATGGGGTAAATTCAGATGATTTACGAGATTATCGTCCTGGTATTCAAGCAGCAAAAGAAAGAGGAGCTAGATCGCCTTTAGCAGAATTAGGAATTAGTAAGTTTGAAGTTAGACAACTTGCTAAAGAATTGGGTTTGCCTTGGTGGGATAAACCAGCTCAACCTTGTTTAAGTTCCCGTTTTCCTTATGGGGAAGAAATTACTTTTGAGAAGTTACAAAGGGTTGGTCGTGGGGAAAGATATTTGCGAGATTTGGGATTAAAAAATTTACGAGTTCGTTCGGAAAAAGATACTGCTAGAATTGAACTTCCACCGGAACAAATTAAAGAATTTGTGTTGACAATAAATTTGCCTCAGTTAGTAGAAAGGTTTAAAGAGTTTGGATTTATTTATGTCACTTTAGATTTAGAAGGATACCGGAGTGGGAAGTTAAATCAGGTTTTGTCGTCGGAGGTATTGGGGGGAAAAGTTTAAAGTAGATTTCCTAGAAATTAAGTTATTTCCATAATTAGGCATATAGTTGCCACCCTCGATCTGCCAAAACTATATTTGCCCTTTATTTCCTAAGCGTCTTAGAGACTGCTATATCTACTCCCCCTCTCTATTGTGTATGTCGCAATAGTCAAATCATTTTGTGAAGCGCATAACTTCCGAGTCTGTTGTAGAGAAATATCTACTTCCTCTCTATTATGTATGCCGCAATAGTCAAATCATTTTGTGAAGCGCATAACTTCCGAGTCTGTTGTAGAGAAATATCTACTTCCTCTCTATTATGTATGCCGCAATAGTCAAATCATTTTGTGAAGCGCATAACTTCCGAGTCTGTTGTAGAGAAATATCTACTTCCTCTCTATTATGTATGCCGCAATAGTCAAATCATTTTGTGAAACACCAGAATTTAAAGTGGGAAAATATCTAATACCAATTTGGAAAAAGAATGTTACGAATAATAAGAGCCATTAAAATACTTTATAGGAGATATCCATTGGACGAAAAAGATAAATTATGACCTAATAAATAGTATCAAAGCGATTCATTCTGACTCCTGAATCCTGACTCCTGACTCCTAAGAAATAACTATGACAATTAAACTAGAAAAAATAGTACCTTGGGGTCGAAATCTTGACGAATATATTTCTATGTTCGACCTTACTCCAGAAGAAAAGAAATTAAAAATTCTCGACTGTGCAGTAGGACCTTCAAGTTTTAATTATGAAATGACTTTTGAAAGATATAATGTCATTTCCTGCGACCCAATATATAAGTTTAATGCTGATGAAATTTCTCAACGTATTCAGGCAACTTCTCAAAATATTATTGACCAAATAAAGGCAAATTATGATACTTTTGTTTGGCAAAATTTACAGTCGCCAGAAAATCTACTAAAGGTAAGAATGGCAGCAATGGAAAAATTTTTATTAGACTTTCCTAATGGATTTCAGGAAAAACGTTATTTAACTGCTGAATTGCCGAAACTGCCTTTTGATAATCACAGATTTGATTTAGCTTTATGTAGCCATTTTCTATTTTTATATTCCGATCGTCTCTCAGCAGAATTTCATCTAGAATCAATTTTAGAAATGTGTCGAGTTGCTAAACAAGTACGAATTTTTCTTTTGCTTAAACTTTCTGGAGAAATCTCACCATTATTAACGCCAATAATTGAAAAATTAACAACTAAAGGATATAAAGCAGAAATTAAACAAGTAACTTATGAATTTCAGAAAGGAGGTAATCAAATGTTGCAAATATTTGTTTGAAGAAGGAAGAAGGAAGAAGGAAAAAGGAAAAAAAGGAAGAAAAAATGGATGGGGACTCAAACCCCGACCAATTGTAAACACTGCGGGTGACAGTGGGGTATTAAATCCAAAATAAAAAGATAATTAATGAAGGAATAATTCAAGAATTAACAATTACCGAAAAAAGGATTTTTTTTCTTCTTCTCTGTTTCCAGTGCCCAGTTCCGGTGTTCCCTAAAAGTTTCCAATATCTCACAACTCAAATCATATTGCTGTATATAGAAATCAACTTTTTCTGAACAGTTTCCTATTTCCAAAAATTGTGGCAAAGTCTATAATAAATGACATCCTCTAATTAGGGCTTACCGATCTAATCTAAAAGCATTGACATATAAAGGCTTTAGCCTTTTTGGGGCCTTTAAAAAGTGCAAATTTTTCAGCTCTTTATGCTCAAAAAGTTAGTATTTTAGGCAAGAATTGGGCAGAAACATCATTCTGACAATTGTTAGCGAATAATGAAGGTAAAAATCCTCTCCTTTCAAAGAGAAACAAGAAAAATTTTTCCTTTGAGTCAATCAATTCCGTTTTCAAGGAGAGGTAATTATTAATTATTAATTATTAATTATTAATTGTTGAATCTTACCTCCTCGCTCATTCCAATTTCTCCTGTATCCTATCTTCTACCCCTACTAAAAGACTTTTTCAGCAAACTCTAATTAGGATGTAAAAATAACTCTAAAAAATTTATGTTACCTTTTATTCGTTCAGAACTGAGTAATCTTAAAGCTTATACGCCTCATCCTGGTGGCAGTTCAGAAATTCCTTTAGATAGATTAGATACTAATGAATGTCCTTATGATTTATCAGATAATTTAAAGCAAAAGTTAGCTGGAAATTATCAAGAATTAATTGAAACAAACCGTTATCCAGATGGCAGTCACTTCCAACTTAAAGAAGCTATAGCTGAATATGTGAATGAAGCAACTCCATCAGCTAATATTTCTGCCGATAATATTTCTGTTGGTAATGGCTCAGATGAGTTAATTCGTTCTATTTTAATTGCTACTTGTTTAGGGGAAGAAGGTTCTATTTTAACTGCTAATCCTACTTTTTCTATGTATTCTATTCTTGCCAAAACTCTTGGTATTCCCATAGTCAATGTTGCTAGAAATGAGGCAAATTTTGAAATAGATATTTCTGCAGCTCGCGATGCTATTAATCAAACAAAAAATTCCACTGTAAAAGTAGTATTTGTTGTTAACCCAAACTCTCCTACAGCTAATGCTTTAACTGCTAAAGAATTAGAATGGTTGCTTAGTTTACCTGAAGAAATTATGGTAGTAATTGATGAAGCCTATTTTGAGTTTAGTCAGACTACTGTAGCTGAACAATTAAAGCAACACCCTAATTGGGTAATTTTAAGAACATTTTCAAAAGCTTTTAGATTAGCTTCCCTCCGGGTAGGATATGCGATCGCTCATCCAGAAGTTATTATTAATTTGGAAAAAGTTCGTCTTCCTTACAACTTACCAAGTTTTTCTCAAGCTGCTGCTAAATTAGTGCTTACCTACAGACAAGATGTATTATCTTTTATACCGGAAATTTTGACAGAAAGAGCTAAGTTATTTGATAGTTTTGCGGAAATTTCAGCTTTACAAGTTTGGGAAAGTACAGCTAATTTCTTTTATGCCAGACTTACGGATAAAGGGTTGAGTTTATTAGGAGAAAATCTGTCTCAGGAAGAAGGTTTAAATAATTTGATGCAGCAGCTTAAAAATCAGGGGACTTTAATTCGCCATACAGGTGGTGGTTTAAGAATTACGGTAGGAACTCCTGAAGAAAATCAGCGTACAATTGAGAGAATTAAAGGTATTTTTTCAACAATTAATAATTAATAATTAATTATTAATTATTAATTATTAGGGCTTGCTGATTAAATCTAAAATCATTGACATATAAAGGTTGAGCGCATTTTTTAGTTAAAAAAAGTCCAAGCTTAGTGGTCCTAATGGTTCAAAAAATTAGCATATTAGGCAAGAGTTGGGCAGATTGACATCCTCCCGACGCTGCTCTCACGAGACAGCGCGGGATTCCCTAGCATCACTGTTAGGGGCTTTCTGTTTCATAGCACCTGCCTTCCGAGATTTACTCCCAGATGGTCTTACAGTCGCTCCACAGACTGACACTGCTCCTCCCGCAGCCTTCGAGCGTGGGCGTTCCCTTGCGTCTATCGCCGACGCGGGTTCCCATCCGCAAAATATTTATACTTGCATTGATGTCCCGATCATGGTGAGCTGCACATTCGGGGCAATCCCACTCTCTAATGTTTAATGGTAATTTTTCTACTATGTGCCCACAACTAGAGCAACGTTTAGAACTGGGAAAGTATCTATCAATTTTGATTAACTCTCGGCCATACCAATCAGCCTTATACTCTAATTGCCTGAGTAATTCTCCCCAGTTGGCATCACTAATTGCTCTAGCTAATTTATGGTTTTTGACCATATTTTTTACTGCTAAATCCTCAACTACAATAGTTTGATTTTCTCTAATTAATTGAGTAGTTAGCTTGTGAGTATAGTCAAGCCTTGAATCTTTGATTTTTGCGTGTATCCTAGCTACTTTTATCCTGGCTTTGTGATAGTTATTAGAGCCTTTGGTTTTTCTCTTTAGAGACTTCTGAGCTAACCTTAATTTTTTGTGTAACTTGTTGAGTTTTTTTGGGTTAGCAATTTTTTCTCCATCACTGGTAGTAACTAAACTGGTAATTCCGCGCGTCAATACCAACTTGCTTGGTTACTGGGTTCAGTTTTAAATCTCTAGGGTCATTGACTCTCAAAGACACTGACCATCTACCACTTGGGTCAAGTTTTACGGTAATTGTCGTTGGTACACAGTTTTGTGGCAGTTGCCTACTCCATCTGATCGGTAATGGTTCAGCACATTTAGCTAGGTAGACTTGACCATCTTTCCACTTAAATGCGGATTTTGTGAACTCTGCACTACCACCATTCCGCTTTTTCTTAAAATTAGGGTATTTAGCACGCCCAGTAAAAAAGTTAGTGAATGCAGTTTGTAAATGCCTCAAGCCTTGTTGCAATGGGACACTACTAACTTCACTCAGAAAATCTAAATCTTCCTGTTTCTTCCAATTCGTAAGCATGGCTGAGGTTTGAGTATATCCTACCCGTTCTTTGTTCTCATGCCAAGCTTGAGTCCTCGCAGCTAAAGCTTTGTTGTAGATGAGGCGTACACAGCCTAAAGTCCTCCGCAACAAGTTTTCTTGTTCTGGTGTTGGGTAGACTCTAAATTTGTATGCTTTCTCGACCATTTACTACTAGCTAATTAACTTTCCACAGTTTAACACAAAGTCTTTGAAATATCAGCATTGATTGCGATTCCCATGCGACGCTCCCGTATCCGGAGAGCGCGGGTCTTCTCGCAACACTTAGATAATCAAGGGATTATTCTTTCTCCTACCTCCTCTATAATTCCCATTTCTCCTGTCTCCTGTCTCCTACCCTTACCCATAATACTAGTGAAGCGCAAACCCTAATTAGGGCTTGCTGAATAAATCTAAAAGTCTTTGCAGATAAAGGTTTGAGCCCACATTCCGCAGGTCAAGAGCGTAACATTAAAAGTAGTATATGAATCTGTAGCTTGGTAGGTATTCATACTATGCAAATCATCTCAATACTTTTTTCGTTCATCAAATTCCAAGTAAAAAATTTACGCATAAATACTTGCAGTATTGATGACTCAATCACGGCAGCTATAATTTTCTTCTAAAATTATGTCTCCTGTCTCCTGTCTCCTTCTTTTATATTACATTTTGTCGTGCGGAATGTAGGTTTTAGCCTTTTTAAGTATCAAAAAGTGCGAGGTTTTAGGTAGTAATGATTCAAAAATTTAGTATTTTAGGCGCATAGTTGTGCAGAAAAATAATTCTTACAATTCTTACTCCTACCTCCTCGCTCATTCCCCGTTCTTCCTGTCTCCTGTCTCCTGTCTCCCGTCTCTACTAAAAGACTTTTGAGCGCAGACCCTAATTATAAATTAAACATATTTTTCAGACGATTTCTGACCCAAACCACAGGATTTTTATCATCTTCTTCTGCATCAACTAATCCCAATCTTCTAAGTTCATTTTGACGTTCAGATAATTCTTCTTGATGTTTACCCAATTCTTGTACAATTACCTCTGCTAATTGTGGATTTTCATGTAATATTTTTTCAAAGCCTTTTTTATGAATAGCAAATAAAATTGTATCTTCAAGTGCCCTAACTGAAGCTGTACGAGGAATACCTAACATTAAAGCTAATTCTCCAAAAAAATTGCCAGCTTTTAGAGTAGTCAGATTTTTATTAATTTTTTCAACAAAGACCTCTACTGAACCGGAAAGAATAATATAAAAAGTATCACCAGGGTCTCCTTCATGGAATAAAATATTTAATGGTCTGAGACGTTTTCTATACCCTACTTCTATCAATTTTCGTAACTCAACATCAGTAAAGTTTTCAAAATAAGCCACTTGTAATAATAAATCTCTAGCTGATAGAGGTTTACTAGGTATAGACTGATGGTCTATTACCCCATGAAGAACAGTATTTTGAGATGATTCTAAGTGTGGTGATTCTTGTGTATTATTCAGATATATCTTAATATGGTCCCAAGGAATTAAAATACCCTGTTTATGTAAATTATTGTAGATAATAAACCGTAAAGAACTCATATAAATTGGTTGATTATAAATTTCCTTTACCCATACCCATAATTGAAACTTAAAGGCGTTATCTTGAAACCCCAGAAACAAAACTTTTGGAGGTGGTTCTCGTAATACTACAGGTTCCATATAAGCTGACATTAGTACCGTTTCTGTAACTAATACTGGGTCACTATCATCAGATACAAAAATATCAAGGTCAATCCTACCTTTAAAACTATCGTAGCTTAAGTTATGTATTTTTCCTTCTATTAAGACACCATTAGGAATAATTATATGACTACCATTTAATGTTCTAATTCTAGTTGAACGCAAACCAATTTCTTCCACAAAACCTAAATCATTATCTAATTCAATAAAATCTCCTATTTTTATGGGTCTTTCTATCAGTACATTCAAACCACTAATAAAGTTTTTAGTAATATTCTGAAATCCTAAACCAATACCTACACCTAAACCCCCGGCTAAAACTGCTAATGAAGAGACATTAAAACCTTGTGTTTGTAAAATAATTATCACGCCTAGGGTACTCACTCCATAGCTGAATATTGTAGATATTGCCTCTCGATTAGCTTCATCTATACCTAGTTTTACTAGAAATACTTTTTTGAGTAAATTTTTGAATATTCTACCGAATATAAGAACTGTAATTAGATATAAACATAGTTTTAAAAGTAAACTTAAAGATATATAAGTATCCCCGACAAAAAGTAGGGGAGTCGTAAACATTTCAGCTAGTTGTAATAATAAATTTTGTACTTTTTGGAGCATAAAGTTTAAATATTTATTCTATAGCAATTAGATTTTGATTTTATGGAGAGATAATCTAAAATTTTTCATATTAATGAAGTAAAACAACTAATATCATGTCCCCTTGAATACTTAAACCTAGGAGGAAGAAAGGCAGAAGGTAGAAGGGAAAGAAAGGTTCCAAGGGAGAAGGTTTTTTGATCACTGATTATCCGGATATGATATAACCTGAAAAGCAAAACAAATAAAGGTAAAACAAAATAAAGATTCTCCCTAATAAATGAATGCTAATAAATTGACAATAATTAGTAACGTAATTAAATTGTAAATTATGTTAATTTATGCTCCCTATTTATCCCCCAAAAAAGTATAAATTACTATCTGAAAAATCAGTATATAGCAATCGAATCAAACACAATATTTGTCCTTTTTCCTTCTCTCCTAGATAACTAAAGTCTTCTTCCTTTTTCCCTCTTCCTTCTGCTATAAAACAATAAACAATGATTATAGCGATGATGAACCTGAGACAGAAAAATATGAAGAATTAATCGGTTAGTTATGGATAAATTTCTCACTCATGTACCGTAGTATCAGGCATTATTGTGCCATGCAAATTTGTATGAGTTAGGTCTACATTCTTTAAATCAGCTTCAGTTAAGTCAGCTTGACTGAGAGATGCCTTATATAAATTGGCCTTGCGCAAAGATGCTTTTTTGAGATTTGCCCCACTTAATGAAGCCAAACGCAGGTCTGTCTCTCGTAACGAAGCGCCCTCTAAACAAGCCTCTCGCAAAGAAGCTTCCCGAAAATCTGCCTCACGAAAGTCAGCCCCACTTAAATTTGCTTTAGTTAAGTCTGCTCTGTAAAAGTCTGCTTCACGGAATTCTGCCGACCCTTTAACTTGAGCCTCACTTAGGTCTGCATCTATCAATGAAGCACGATTCATTCTCACATCAGTTAAGTCTGCTCCTCTGAGGTTAGCTCCCCGTAGGTCTGCTTTTTCGAGAGAAGCTTTTTTTAAGCAAGCATTCCGTAAACATATTCTGTGTAGATTAGCTCTCTCTAAGTTAGCTTTCCGCAAATCTACTCCTGTGAAGTCAGTTTCTCCATTATTGTAGCGTTCAATTAATTCTTTTGAATCCATTTTAATATCCTCAATTACTTTCAAGAAAAATATTCACTTAATCAACTAATTTAAGTCAACTAAATTACTTAATTATTATTTTTATTAGGTTGGCTACCTGTCCAGAGTCAAGTTTTTATTTACTGATAACTTATACCATGGGTTAAAAATAATTTTACAAATGCTGTAGGAAAGGAATAATATCATGTTCGGTTGAATACTTATAAATAACTTAGTGAGGAGTCAGGAAGTAGGGGCGCAATTGCGAAGCCCATGCCGTCAGGCTATATGGCCATTTGCCCGTACAGAAGTCAGAAGGGAAGAAAGAAGGAAGGAACAAAATTCAACATTCATTGTTGAACAACCCGGTCTCTAGGAGAAACCGGGTGTTTTAGACATTGATTATTTAGGGTGAATTTTTAGAGAAAAACTGTTCATCAAAAAAGACAGCCGATTTTAATTTTTCGGAGTCACAATATATTCTGATGAAACCTGTTCTACCCTTCCTAATCTTACTAAAGCCTGATAAAACATCGCTGTAACTTCAGCACGAGTAGCAGGTTTATTTGGATTCAAAATTGTTACATCTGGATGATTTACTACCAATCCAGTAGAAGTTGCTGCTGCTAATTTTTCCTTAGCCCAATCAGGTATTTTTTCTTTGTCTTTATAAATACTTAAAACCTGATCAGGATTTGATGGAATTTCCAGATTTAAGCCACTAGCTAAAGCAACTAATACCTGTAATCTTGGTACTTCTTGTTCTGGACGAAAAATATTTCCTGGATACCCACTCAAAAAACCAGATTTAGTAGCTGTTTGAATTTCTTTTTGAGTCGGTGAATCTGCTGGTACATCCTTATAGTTAACAGCACTTTCTGTTAATTTTTCCTCAAATACTTTAGGAATTTGAGTAGCAAATTCGGCTCGCGTTACAGGTTTATCTGCCTCGAATTTATCGTTATCAACCTTAGCAATAATATCACGTTCTTCCAAAGGTTGAATGAAATTACTGGCCCAAAAATTATCTGGAACATCAGAAAATTTAATTTTGCCAATAGGAGATATTTCAGGAGATGGCGCTGCTGTACCGACTAACGGAATTTCAGAAGTTGCCACCTCTGGAGATGGAATTGTTGCTGTGGGTGATTCAGAAGTTGCCACCTCTGGAGGTGGAGTTGTTGCTATTTCACTCACCTCTGGCGAGCCAGAAGTTGCCACCTCTGGAGATGGAGTTGTTGCTGTTTCACTCGCCCCTGGTGACTTAAAAGTTACCTGCTCTGGAGATGGAGTTGTTGCCGTGGGTGACTCTGTTGTTAAACTAGGAATCGGAGGGGCTAGAGGTAAAGATGGAGTTGCCATTGGAGATTCAGATAACATACTTCCAATACCTAATGTGGCCAAACCCTTTCCAACTTGTGGGACTTTTGGCGGTTTGGCTAATTTGAGTGTTGTCTCAGCCTCAGTATTAGCTCGATCCAAACCTTTAACACTTGTCTCTAACTGCTCAAAAGTATCAGTAATAGGAGTCAGAGTAGCCAAACTTGTTTCTAACTCTTCAGAAGAAGAAAGTGCTTGACCAAAATTTGATGCTGGTTCGCCAGTCAGGGTATTAAGTTGTGGTGAGCCTAAGCTAAAGATTGACTCTTCTGTACTAACATCTGGATTATCAACTGTTTCAGATTCAGATTCAGATAAAGAAAGAATAGGTTTAGAGAATAGATTAAACCCATTATTTCCTTGAGTAGTTGTCCAGAAAAATACACTGCCAAGAGTCGCTAAGGCTACAAATATTGCAATCCACTCATCACGTTCCACTGGCCTTGACCGTGAAGGTGGGTTCGGAGGTATATTTGTCATTGTTATAGCTATATAGTGACCGAAAAATTTGCTCCCAAGTCTCGCCCTTGAAGGGCGATTTTTAGTTGCTAAATGTTTCAATAAATATGTTACAATACTATTAGTTTAGTTGACAGATTATGAAAGCTATATTTAAGTATCGTATATATCCAAAACCAGGAAAAAAATACCGATTAGCCAAGCTATTTGCTTGGGTTTGCTGACGCAACACTTTCCTATCGGAATGCTACCGCAAACGTGAACATGTTGTTTGGAATGATAGCCTAGCTTGCTGTCAATAAAAATATACTTTAGGAGGTAACAAACCCACTAAAGAAAAGCTGCAAAAACAGTTTATTACCAAAGCAAAAAAGACTGAATATAGAGAGTGGCTTAAAGAAGTTTATAACATACCATTGCAGCAATATTTGAATGATTTAAACCAAGCTTATCAAAACTTTTTTAAAGTACGGACGTTGCATGCAACGTCCCTAGGTCGGAGAAAAGGTAGACCTATTAAACCTCCTAAATTCAAAAGCAGGAAATCAAAACAAACTGCAAGATTTACACTCATGAGGGTTTAAAATTGGTCAACATAAAGTTGATTTAGCTAAGATTGGAAAGCTGAAAATTGTTTCGCCTGTGAGAGTTACCTGCTGCTCCATCATCAGTAACAGTAATCAAAGACGTAGGGGCAAACTGCCGTTTGCTTCGCATAACTATCGTTAACGCCCCTACATAGATATTTCTTGAGTTTTGTAGTAGAAATACAACCAGAAATCTTACCTCAAACTGACAATTCAGTAGGTATCGATTTAGGCATTTCTACCTTTGCTACATTTAGCGACGGTACAAAAGTTGATGCTCCTAAACCCCTCAAAAAACGAATTAAGAAGTTAAGAAAGTTAAGTAAGTCATTATCTCATAAAACTAAGGGGTCTAAAAGGTATGAAAAAGCACGGGTAAGAGTAGCTAAATTCCATGCCAAACTGAAAGATACGCTTGACAGATTTTCTGCATAAATTATCTACTGAAATAATTCGTGAAAACCAAGCAATTGTTTTAGAGGATTTGTTTGCGAAGATTAGGGAGAAAAGGAAGAAGTCAAAAGTTAAAAGTTAAAAGTGATATTTTAGTCAATCCTCTTCTTTTCAAGGAGAGGTAATAATTAATAATTAATTATTAATTATTAATTATTAATTGTTCCCTATTCCCTAAAATTATAAAATGACTACTAAACCATTAATTATTGCTCACCGGGGTGCATCTGGCTTGGTGGAATTTGAAAATACTTTAGCTTCTTTTGAAAAAGCTATTGAATTGGGTGTACCAATGGTTGAGTTTGATGTGAGAAAAACTCAGGATAATTTATTTGTTACGTTTCACGATGAATCAATTGATGGGATGAAAATTAGTGATTTGAATTATCAAAAACTTTTGGATATTTCTCGGCAAAAAGGTTTTGATGTGCCATTGATAGAGGATGTGTTGAAGTTGTGTCGGGGGAAAATTAAACTTGATATTGAATTGAAAGAAGTGGGATATGAATTGGAGATAGTTAATTTAGTCAAAAAATATTTAGATTATCAAGATTATGTGATTAAGTCTTTTCTTGATGCTGCTATTATTGCGGTCAAAAAAGCTGATAATCGAATTACAACTGGGTTGTTATTAGGAGTTGGTAAACCCCAAAAATTAATCGCTACTCGATTATCAGAAATCTTTCCTGAATTTCGTTTGTTTACAACTAAAGCTGATTTTGTTTCGCCTAATTATCAATTGATAAAATTTGGTTTTGTCTGGCGCATGAAATTGATTAATCAGAAGATCTATGTTTGGACGATTAATGATGAAAATTTAATGGTTAAAATTGTCAAACAAGGAGTATTTGCATTAATTACAGATAGACCAGATTTAGCTTTGAAGTTATTTGATGGGAATTAGCATTCGTTGTATCCAACGTTCCTACCCACTCCCCCACTCCCCTACTCAATAAAATGTAGAAAAGTTTTTGAGAAATGGTGTTATACCAATTTGATAAATATTTGCTACAAATAGTTAGGCTATTTCTTAGGAGTCAACCCACCTCTAACCCCTCCCAGGAGGCAGGGTCTATTTATTGTCACCAGAGAAAAAAGGAGGGGGGTGGGAAGTGTGGGGAGTGTGGGGAGTGTGGGGAGTGTGGGGAGTGTGGGAAGCACAGGATATCAAAAAAATATAGGGTTGTAAATATTCTCTGACGACAAAGAATTAGCCCTGCTCCCAGGAGGGGAAGTCAGGAGGACCGAGTCGTATGGGAATTGCTTCAATACGTTTTTAGGTCGTAAATTCTTTTTTTCTCTTGGTGCGCGTTCCACAAGCGAGCTGGCGTCGTCGCGGGGTAGCACCGCTCTCTTGGTCGATTGGATATGGCGAGGGGACTAGCTCTTGACAGAGCCGCTCCGCTGTTAGCGTTTGCGGTAGCAAACGCCATCCCACCCTACGGGAAGCTCCGAAGATCGACCGCTTTGTCAAAGGGACATTTCCTGCAAAATCTTTTTATTGCACTTATTATTCATAACATTCTTTTTTCAAATTGGTATTATGTAACCATCCAACAGCACGCGGTGCATGAGACATAAAATTGACCATTATTCCAAAAAATGGTAAGCATACTCTCACACACGTTACTTAATCTTTTGTTTATAGTAGTCGAAGGAAAGGTTAAGACAGATCAAAAGTTTAAAACTCAGGCAACGCAATATTTTTCCTTCTTCCTTCTTTATTCTGCTATACAAACTATTCTGTGACATACTCCCACACACTCGCTGACGCTATAGTGTGGGCTTCTCGTTTCGTAGCCCCGGTATCCCGTCGGGCAAGCGCGTGCTTTAAGGACGGAATGCCCTACCGCCCTATTTTTTATATTTATTGCTGCATTTAAGTCGCGGTCTATGACAATACCGCAGTGTGGGCAAGAATGAGTTCGTATGTTTAATTCTTTCGGGACTTTTCCACCGCAATTCGAGCAATCTTGGCTGGTATTTTGAGGATTCACTGCTATAGTTTTCACCTCCAGCATTTGCCTCTTTCACAGGAGCTGCGCTAACGGCTTTGACAGTTAAAATAGTTAGAAATTGTCCCCAGCCAGCATCATTAATTGATTTACTCAAACGAGTCTTTGCTAGCCCTTTTATATTTAAGTTTGCCTCCGGCACGCCGCTCCGCGTCTACATGGGCGATAACTTCTGCTTTTAATAACAATTCATTGGCTGTTTTGAAATGAAAGTCTTTACGTTTATCGGCTACCTTTTTATGTTGTTTAGCTACAGCTTTAACAGCTTTTAACCATCTTTTGCTTCCTTTCTTTTTACGGGATAAACGTTTCTGTAGAGTTTTTAATCGCTGCTGAGATTTTCGATAGTATTGAGGGATGGGGACTGATTCTCCTTCACTTGTTACTAAGAATTCTTTCAACCCCATATCAATTCCTAGAGTGTTTTTTAATGTTGGTTCAACTTTAGTTGTTAAAGCTGGAACAGATTTTTCTTCTAGGGATAAAGTTACATAATAACCATCTGCTTTACGACTAATTTTTACTGTTTAAGAGTGAAAACCATCAGGTAACGGTCGATGTTTAATCAACTTAATGTTGCCTATTTTTGGCAAATTAATTTGATTTCCTTCAATACAGTTTTGTTTGATTTGAGGATAAGTAAAACTACGATAACGTCCAATTCCATTAAACCTTGGTTTTCCTAATTTCTGCCCATTTTTGTTTGCTGTCAACCATCTATCAAAGGCAAGTTTAACCCGTTTTATGCAATCTTGGCATACCTGAGAGTGAATTAGTTTGTACTCAGGAAACTTGTCTTTGGTATTGACCAAATCTCGTTTTTGAGAGTAATAATTTGGATTATCTCTTAGTTGAGGAATTGGCATCACTAAAGGGCAAGTGTTAACTGGACAACGGTTTTCTGACCACCATGAAAACCTTTCACCCAACCGATAGTTGTACTGCCGACGCAACAATTCCAACCACAATTGAATAGTGGCTATTTGATATGATTTGGGCCTTAATTTATATTGGTAGGCAGTGCGCATGGTGGAAATTTTCTGGGGTTATTGCAATATCATAATACAAGTTTTTCAACTAGGGCGAAGGTTTTTGCTGAGATATCATGCAAATTGAATCGGCATCGAACCCATTCAATTGGCCGCCGATTCATCTGGTCGCCAAATCACAGATTATGGCGTGAGGCTTCTCGGCGCTCTAGCTAAACAAAAAGAACCTCTTAGTTGTGAGGCTCTCTTTTTACTAATAATTTTATTTTTAATTGAATTAATTGAATCGTGATTTTTGAAGCGGTGGAAAATTATCAGGAGTTTATTCTGAATAAACTTGTTTGATTTAAGCTTTATTGGTTCCCTTCATTTTTGATAAAAAGCCTGCTCCAGCAAATAAACCTAAACCTAGTATTGCAGAAGGTTCAGGTATGTCTTCTGCTGCTTCAAATTCGTATGTCACTGTAACACTTGCTCCAGCTTGTGTAGAAATAATAGAAGCAATGTTAGCTGCACCTGTTACCGTTGCATCAGTGGAAGCAGAGAATAAAAACTCTACATTACCAGGACCAGTGAAGAAGTTTAATGCAATTTGGTCATCATAGATGTTCTCTCCAGTGAATGTACCTGTTAGTCCGCTAAAGACTTGACCAGAAGTACCTGCAAAATCTATATTACGATCATGAGCAGTTGCATCAAATGAATCTGATGCATTCACTGTTTCCTCTAGAAACAAAGGGTTTGGGAGAGTATCAGTAGACTCAAGTAACTCTAAACCACCAGAAAGATTAAAAGTTAGAGTTTGAGCTTCTGCATCCAAGCTTTCTACTAGGGCATCGCCAACGATCTGTCCATCAAAGCCGATCGTGACGTTTTGAAGTTCACCAAGACTACTATCGAATTTTTGAACTGATAAAATGACTTCAGTAATATCTGTTGGTGCTAGCTCAAAGACGTCTGTATATGTCTTAACCAGGGCATTAGCAATGCTAGCATTAGTCATTACGCCAGTAAATGCGGCTGTAGCAGTTAGACCTGCAAAGAATTTAGAGTTAATTAGATTGTTAATCATAGTTCGTTAGGTATGTGTGTGTGTAATTAGCTACTATCAAATTTATTAACAGGCCATGTTTTAGTAATACTCTACTTTTGTATTCTAGATGCACTGCCTGCGTTCCTGTATCTATTTTTATTCAACTTGAAAGTTTTATACTGTGATTAAAATCATTTTAATAAGTGATATCGATCGCTGTTTTTTAAGCTAAATAATGCATACATTATAGTTAAATATCTTATAACGTTTATTATTAAAGGCTTTTAGAGAAATAAAATTTAATCCTAAATCTGTACTGAAAGTGTAAAAAAACAGTATCAATCGTGCAAGCACTTAAGCAATATGTTTTATTTTTTACTTAAATGTAAGTGATATTCAGTAGAAATCAAAAATCTTGTCCCAGTTTAAGTACGGAATATAAAATAGTAATATTTGTTACATTAATCCCAAAATAAGCGATCGCATATCAGACATTTATCTCAACGTTGGTTGAAGACCCGCGCTCTCCCGAAGGGGAGCGTCGGGATGTTTGCGCAGCATTCCGCAGGAAAAACCAATCAATTTTGCGGTTTTTTCAATAGAGTTGTCGCTAAATAAAGGGAAAAAATAACTCTAACCTAGACAGAGCAATAATTCCAAGCATTTTTGCTATCCAATAGCTACAATCCTTACAGAACAAGGTTTTTGGGGATTTTTTAAGTTATAAAGCGACAAGTCTAATAGTGTGTTAGACTTAAAATATGGCTGCTGGACTAGCAGTGTCAGTCTGTGGAGCGCGCTTTTAGACCGAAAAGAGGCTCGACCTTGGAGGCTGGTGCATTGAAACAGAAAAGCCTAATCAGCGATGGTTAGGAATCCCGCGCTGTCACGCAAGTGCAGCGTCGGGAGGATGTCAAGAATGTGTGCATTGCATATATAGCAGAAGAAATAAAAAGGAAAAATCTGAGGTTGTCTGAGTTTTACAGCGCTTTTGCTGATTGATGACCCACATCTTCATAACCAAAACCCTATAGAGGCGTTTTGCTCCGCGACATATAAAGCGCAGCTTTGCCTTAGCAAATGGCCATTAGCTACGCACAACTACGTTATAGCGCTGCGCGCAGGCAACAGCTCCGGAAGGCAATAGGGGGAATAAAAAGCTGATCATATAAGACTTTTAGCTATTGGACAATTCCTGCAATTTGTAAATATGCCAGCGCACATTGCTATAACGCCCCTACTGTGGTCTACCGTGCAGGAAAACCGCTGTAAGCTTCTTCCTTCTTTCTTCCCCTATATAGAATAGAACCCATTTGAGATCTGTATAATTATGGTAGCCAAGTCTTTTCGCGCATCAATGAGTGAGGAAAAATCTGAAAAGGAGTGTTGAATTTTTTGTATTATTTCTCCCCACATCTTTCCTCTTCCCTCTTCCCTCTTCCCTCTTCCCTCTTCCCTCCTGTCTCCTGTCTCCTAGCTAAAAAAATTTAATATTTATGAAGATACGCTTAGGGGTTCTATAGATATCTCCACAACAGAATTTAGGGACATTTGATGAGATGTCCATACTCTACAGCACAGCGGTTCGATCAAATATGTAATTTCTGGAGATGTCTAATATAGAGACTGCGACTTAATTACTCAGTTGAGCAGGAAAATAATCTATGCTTTGGCTTTTTTTAGCTACTTCAGTAGCATTTCTTCAATCTGTTAAAGATGTTTATAACAAGACACAACTAAAAAATTTTGATGAATATATTATTGGATGTAGTCTGACATTTTTTACTGCTTTATTTTTAAGTCCCCTATTATTTTTTATTGAAATTCCTCAGTTAGGAAATAATTTTTGGTTAGCTCTATCAGTCAGTTCCTCTTTGAATGCGATCGCCTATACAACTTATCTCAAAGCTATTAAGATTTCTGACTTATCAATTATTGCCCCTATTACCACTTTTACTCCCTTATTTTTATTAATAACTTCGCCATTAATTGTGGGAGAATTTCCTAACCGGCTCGGTATAATAGGCGTATTATTAATTGTAGTTGGTTCATATTTGTTAAATATCAAAGAGAAACAGCGAGGATATTTTGCTCCCTTTCTAGCAATTATTACAGATAAAGGTTCACGACTAGTTTTATTAGTTGCTTTTATTTGGAGTCTTAGCAGTAATTTTGATAAGGTAGGTGTGCAAAATTCTTCACCTATTTTTTGGGGAATTTCTGTATTTTTCACCATATCAATTTTGCTATTACCAATTGTTTTATATAAATCCCATCATAATCTATATAAACTTAAAACTGGTGGGTGGAAATTAGTTATATATGGTATGATTAATTCCGTAGCTATGGGATGTCAAATGATGGCTATAAATTTAACTTTTGTGGCTTATGTAATTTCTGTCAAAAGAACCAGTGCATTATTTAGTGTTATTTTGGGAAAAATAATTCTCAAAGAAAAAGGCATTACAGAAAGATTTTTAGGAGCTGCAATTATGGTATTTGGAGTATTTTTAATCGGTATTTCACAACTTAATTGAAGAAGGAAGAAGGAAGAAGGAAGAAGGAAGAGGGAAGAAGGAAGAAGGGAAAAAATAAAAATAAGTAGTGAAGCACAATTAATTGTATATTTGACTCCCTACTTCCTACTCCCCATTCCCTATTCCCTTATATTTTTTATTCCCTTTTAAATAATTAGGGCTTGCTGATTAAATCTAAAAGCATTGACATATAAAGCCAAGTGCCTTTTTGGGGCCTTTCAAAAGTGCCTGGTATCACGTCTAAAACGCTCATGCATGTTAGTATTTTAGGCGCATAGTTGGGCAAAAAAAATCATTCTTACAATTGTTACCGAATTATTAATAATTAATAATTAAATAATTATGGTTTAAAGCCTCCCCTTTTAAGGGGAAAAAAGAAATAATATCTCCTTATATTCAATTCCGTAGCGGTTTTAACCAGAGGTAATTATCAATTATCCATTATCAATTATCAATTAATGAATCCTATCTCCTCTAAATTCCCTGTTCCTCCTGTCTCCTGTCTCCTGTCTCCTGTCTCCTACCCCTACTAAAAGACTAGTGAAGCGCAAACCCTAATTACTTATGACATTTAATTTACAAACAAGATTAGAAAATCATCTGAATGAAATAGTACGCGATCGCGACCCATATTTAGCATCAGGAGGACATTTTTATGTCAGACAATATATTTCTCAGCAGTTGTCACAGTGGGGAAATGTAGAAATTGATGAATTTAAGGTAACAGGCAAAACTCATCAAAATTTAGTGTTAAATTTACCTTCTATTAATAATAGTAAAAAACAGAACTTAGCACCAATATTAATTGGCGCTCATTATGATGCAGTGCCAGGTACACCAGGAGCAGATGATAACGCAACTGGTGTAGCAGTTTTACTAGAATTAGCCAGAGAATTTTCATCTCAACCATTGAAATATCCAATTAGTTTAGTTGCATTTGATATGGAAGAATATGGATTATTAGGTAGTCGTCATTATGCCGAAAAACTCCAACAAAAACAACAGCAACTTAGACTAATGATATCCCTGGAAATGCTAGGTTATTGTGACTATACTCCTGGCTCCCAAAGTTATCCTAAAGGATTAAAATACTTTTATCCAAACCAAGGTAATTTTATTGCATTAATTGGTAATTTATTGACCATTATTGATATGTTCCGAATGAGTAGAAAATTTAATAAAATAGGAACTAATTGTCAGTTTTTGCCAGTACCAAATCGAGGTTTAATTGTGCCTGATACTCGTCGCAGTGACCATGCTCCATTTTGGGATAGAGGATATAACGCTATAATGATTACTGATACTGCCAATATGCGAAACCCGAATTATCATCAACAAAGTGATACTCTTGAAACTTTAGATTTAGATTTTATCACGGGAGTTTGTCAGGGATTAATTGTCGCTATTAGAAATATTGTGTAATGTGAAATACTAAAATTTTTGCTACAAATAATTAGGTTGTTTCAAAGAGTCAGGATTCGTAGGGGCGAATGGCATTTGCACGCCCAAGAATCAGTATAAATAGCCTATATATCATTATAGCTAGAGTAAAACTCTGTTTTTAGTAAAATAAACTTTCTAGGTAAAATATTTTAAGTAGAAAAATTATTCGTACCATTCTTTTTGATCTTTCAAATAAATTATAATTGTGCCCAAAAAATCTACAATAAAAATCTCCAGAAATTAACATAAATCCTTTTGAACAAGCTTTTTAGAGACATTACATGGAAAGTCCTGACCTCAGAGATGTCTAATAGATATGAAACATGGTTTAACCAAGTCAGAAGTCAGAAGTCAGAAGTTAACCCATCCCTAGCCCCTCCCCCTCCCAGGAAGGGAAGTAGGGGATTTGAGCTTCGCTCCAAAAATATTTCGCCTTAAAAGGCGGGGTTTTAGACCCATGTTATTTTGATAAATGACCAAAACCTAAGAATACTGAATCTAGTTATACAAATTAAAGAATTAACTAGAAATTGGAGGAAAATTGTACAAAATGAAACGCTCTCTATATTTATTTATAAGTCTAGCTATTTTAGGGTTAACATCCTGTAGCGCCGTCAAAGAAATTCAGGAATTAATTGATCCACCCCCACCACCAACCCCCACAGCATCGCCTGTCAAAAAAAAAGTCAGAAAATTATTTCAGATTCAGCAAAATGGAAAATATGGGTTTATTAACAAGACGGGTAAAATAGTTATCCCTCCAAAATTCGAGCGGGTAAAAAACTTTTCAGAAGGATTAGCAGCAGTAAAAATTGCAGAAAGGTGGGGCTATATTAATGAACAAGGAGAAATAGCTATCAAGCCAGAATTGGATTCTGTTGTACGTTTTTCTCAATCTTTAGCACCAGTCAAAAAAATTGGTCAGAGATGGGGTTACATTGACAAAGGTGGACAAATGCTAATTCAACCGCAGTTTGAAGAGGCGGTCTATTTTTCTGAAGGTCTGGCACGAGTTACAATTGATGGTAAGTGGGGTTATATCGATCGAGCTGGCAACATAGTGATTCAGCCAGAATATAGAGGACAAACAGGACGCGGGTTCTTTGTTGATGGATTAGCTGCAGTGAGAATTGGCAGTGTTTATGAATATGGGTACATAGACCAGACTGGAAAAGTGGTAATTGAGGCAAAATATGATTTTGCTGGAGATTTTATCAATGGTTTAGCGAGGGTCAAAATTGGGGATAGGTGGGGGTATATTGATAAAACTGGTAGAGAGGTTATTAGACCACAGTTTGTTTTTAATCAAGAATTCTCCGAAGGGTTAGCAGCAGTAAAAATTGATGACAAGTATGGTTATATAGATATTTCTGGCAACAGAGTAATTCAACCGCAATATGATTTTGCTGGCAACTTTTCAGAAGGTTTAGCAGAAGTCAGAATTGATGACAAGTATGGCTATATCAATGCTTCTAATGAGATGATTATTGAGCCAGAGTTTGATAATGCTTTTGGGTTTTCTAATGGTATTGCAGAGGTGTGGGTAGATGGAAAAAAAGGTTATATAGATAAAATTGGTAGATTTGTCTGGAATTTAAGTAATTAGGGTTGGCGTTCAAAAGTCTTTTAGTAGGGGTAGGAGGTAGGAGACAGGAGACAACCCACCCCTCGCCCCTCCCCCTCCGGTGGAGGGGAAGACAGGAGAAATGGATTGGGAGCGAGGAGGTAGTCAGAAAAATTTTCCCTTGATTTTTCTGCCCAACTATGCGCCTAAAATACGCTTATTTTTGAGCATTTTAGACTGAAACAGGCGTACTGTTTTCGACCCTAAAAAGCCTAAAGTCTTTATAGGTTAATGCTTTTAGATTTAATCAGCAATCTCTAATTAAAAGGCTTGTTGGGAATTAATCTACAAAAGTAGCTATACCCTTTAAGTGATAAAGGGTATACCCCTTTCAGGGTTTAAATGACACAAAGACTTATATATAGCAAGTATATAGCAAGGAACGAGTTGGTGTTTGATATAGACTAATGATAAATCTTAGATTAGGCAATGTTTTTCCCACTGTTACCAGATGAGCTGTTGCCTCCTATAGTAAGCTTTTGAGTAGTTTCATTTTTGATTTCCCAACAACTCTAAATTAATACTATGTTATGGCTTTGTTGCATGACAGTAGCGTTCTTAACATCCATTCCGCAGCTTAATCGCTCTGTTTCGCGATTATTGATGTTCTATTGATCTATTGTCCAATAGTTATTACTCTGCTGAGAAAGCGTACGCTCTGTTTCGCAATTATTGATGTTCTATTGATCTATTGTCCAATAGTTATTGCTCTGCTGATTAAACCTCAAAGCTTTTACAGGTAAAAGTTTTAGCCTTTTTATGTCAAATATTGATGTTCTATTGATCTATTGTCCAATAGTTACAGCAATTTCTGCACGTTATGAAGTACATATGCACAAGCAAGAAGGTTGAAGTTAAGCAAGGTCATTTTAGTCCCTGGTATTGGATTGTAATTCACGGTAAACATCAAGGTGTTGGGGTCGAAGCTGAACATTTTCAGTTGGCACTTGAAGCTCTTGATTTAGTTGCAAAATATAGAACTGAGTCAGATAGGGAAATTCAAAAATTGGCTTTACAAGGTTTTTCAGAGTTTGTGGCTATTCAACAAAAGCTTTTTCAGGAAATTTCGCAAGAATGTTCTGAGTTCCTGAAACAGAAAAACAGGCGCTCAGAAGTTAGCCGGGGTGTTTTAACCCCTGGTTGAATAACGACACACGGATTTTAACTCGTAGTTACTTTCCGCTGTGGAGTAAGCTACAGAGACGTTGCTGAATTGAAGTATGAATGTGCGATTGTTTGGTTCTGGTAAAGCCCCCGCGCATCCCCCAATTTTGGGGGACTTTTAGAGTTTTATTCCCCCCAATTTTGGCTTGCTCGGGGGGGCTTGCATCATACCCAGAATCAGCAACGCCACTACAGAGAGTCATTTGACTTGATTTGCTTACTCTTTTTTATACTCTGGGAAATATTAAAGCCGTTATACATCTAACTTGCAAGTAATAAATATATTATCTCTTTTATTAGCAGTAGTTTTTAATATTTACCATGGAAAAAACAATGTTTTTTTAGTATAATTATGTTAATTGATTATCAATTTTAGATTGTTTTGTGCTTAAAATGATATCGAAAAAACCTATTTTTGTCAATAACGAAATGAGCTTTTTTTGAAAGTAAACAAAAGTAACTCTTGATACTAAAACCCTTTTAAAAGTTGTGATATTTTGAAAATAAGGTTGCAACATAACGACCATTAAAGGCTAAAAAAAGTCACTATTATTAAAAAGCGTTTCCTAGCGGAATGCGGAGCTAACAGCAGTTCAGCAGTTCAGCAATCAGCTTTGCGCGGAAAGCAAAGTATTCCGGAACGAAAAGGGGATTTAAACCCTTCCCAAAATTAAGCGACAAGCTAGAAGTAGGGGACGTTTTACCCAAGCTTTTCAGTCCGGAATTTTACGCAAACAGATGGCTAATTGCGCAAATTTTTAGGCTGATAACTGATAGCTGATAGCTAGTTAAATAGTAATTACTAAGTCGAAAGAGGGAAATAACTATGAGTCTAAACAAGGAAAAACATCAATCTCCTCATCATGTTGTCATCGTTGGAGGTGGATTTGCAGGGCTAGAAGCAGCTCTAAAGCTAGGAAAAGCACCTGTCAAAGTAACCTTGGTTGACAAAAGAAATTTCCATCTATTTCAACCATTACTTTATCAAGTAGCTACAGGTAGTCTTTCTCCCGGAGATATTGCTTCTCCCCTTCGCGGTGTAGTTGCAGAACAGAAAAATACCCATGTTTTGATGGGTGAAGTTGTGGATATAGATCCCGAACAGAAAAAACTATTTTTGCGAGATAACGAACTAGATTACGATACATTAATCATGGCGACCGGTGTTAGCCAGAATTATTTTGGAAACGATTGGTCAGAAAAAGCTCCAGGACTAAAAACAGTAGAAGACGCATTAGAAGTACGTCGTAGAATATTCGCCTCCTTTGAAGCTGCAGAAAAAGAATCAGACTTAGAAAAAAGAAAAGCACTGTTAACCTTTGCGATCGTAGGCGCAGGTCCAACAGGGGTAGAATTAGCAGGTGCTTTAGCAGAACTAGCTCACACTAAATTAAGAGAAGAATATCGTTCTGTTGATACCAGAGAAGCTCAAATATACTTAATTCAAAGCGGAGAAAGAATTTTACCTACTTTCAAACCTGCTTTATCCGCTAAAGCAAAATTAGAACTGGAGAAGTTGGGAGTCACTGTGTTGACTAAAACACGAGTGAGTAATATAGAAAACAATATCGTCACTGTTCGCTCTGGAGAAACAACCCAAGATATTCCCGCTCACACAATATTGTGGGGAGCAGGAGTTAAAGCATCAGCAGTTTCTCAAGCAATATCTAATCGCACCGGAGCAAAATTAGACCGTGCAGGTCGTGTTTTTGTTAATGAAGACCTGACAGTACCTGGTTATCCCAACATCTTTGTGATTGGAGATTTGGCTAACTTCTCTCATCAGGGAGACTCACCAGTACCTGGAGTTGCACCAGCAGCAATGCAGGAAGGAGATTATGTAGCAACTCTGATTAAAAAGCGGTTGAAAAATCAGACTTTGCCTCCATTCCACTATACTGACTATGGCAGTTTGGCGGTTATTGGCCGTAACCAAGCCGTTGTACAATATAGAAAAATTCGTTTTTCTGGTTTCCCAGCTTGGATAGCTTGGTTGTTTATTCACATTTTCTATATGATTGAGTTTGACAACCAACTCATTGTAATGATTCAGTGGGCCTGGAGTTACTTTACTGGTCAAGGTGGTGCTCGTCTGATCACTGAAAAAGGAAGCAATAAAAATAACGAAGGCGATGGTCGCTATACTCCTCTTGTGACGAGTAAATCATCTGCTGAAGCTTAACTAGCTATCAGCTATTAGCGCTTCCCTACGGGATGCTACGCAAGCAGCTATCAGCCTAAAAAGGCAGTGCGGCCGATAATTGTATCTGGCAAGCGGAGCATTCCGGACCGAAACGCTTTTTAAGGTTATATAATTTAGCGATCGCCTTTCTATCGTTCAGAGAGGAGAGAGGGGCGATCGCTCTTGTATTTTGTTTTCTAACTAAATAGAGGGACGTTCCATGGAACGTCCCTACTGTGTCCTACCCAAATGAAAACCGCTGTAATTTCCATTTCTCCTGATATCAAATCCGGTTAATTGTACATAGAATCTGGTTATATAATATCTGTTTATACTTTCTTAAATTACTTCAATATTTAATCTTCCCTGCTCCCCCACTCCCCTACTCCCCTACTCCCAAGTATATAGAACCCCTAAGCGGATCTATTTAAAAGGGAGTGTGGGAAGTGTGGGAAGGGTGGGGAGTGTGGGGAGATGGAAGCATTATTCTACCTGCTTGGTGCGCATTCCCGAAAAGGAGTCAGCATTCCCCAAGGGAGCTGACGGCAACGCGGGGTCTGACCGCTTGTGACTTGCCTCCTTCAGAGGAGCTGCCCTAGCGTCGTCGCGGGGTCGCATCCGCTTTTTCTCCTATCCTATTTCTGGAACTCCTGATATAGAATCCGGTTATATAGTATTATGTTCATTATTCAATCTCCCCATCTCCCCATCTCCCCATCTCCCCCAACAATACAATTAAGTATTCAACTGGATTTGATATTACTCGTTACTCGTTACTCGTTACTCGTTACTCCTTACTCCTCAGTAATACGATAACTAATTACCCGGATTCTATATGACTCGGTCCTCCTGACTCCTTTGCCAAAAACTTGTACCTTTGCAAAGATACGGTTAGGGATTCTATAATAACAACCGGATTTGATATGACTCGGTCCTCCTGACTCCTGACTCCTAAATATAAGTTTGAAGTTCCGACCGTAGGAAAGTGTCAACCCGCTGATATTCTGCCTGTGCCTGAGATAAAATCTTATCCGCTGCTTCTGTTGTACCTTCATGCCCAATATATTCTAACTCTTTGCAAAGCTCAGACAAATTAGTGGCTCCCACAGAAGCACTACTAGATTTCATACTATGAGCAGATATTTGTAGTAATTTTGCCTGTTGTTGTTTAATTGCTTGACTCATTTCATCTAAAAGTTTAGGTGAATCTTCCAGATAACAATCAATTACTTCTACTAAAAGCTCTGAGTCACCTCCAGCCATTTCCTTCAACTCTTGCAGCACTGCTAGATCGACCACTCCTTCTAACTCTGCTTGAGGTAAAACATCTTTTTCAGTTGTTGTTTCTGGGAGACCATATTTACTTAAAACTGTAGTCAATGCTTCTAAGCGAACTGGTTTACTAATATAATCATCCATACCAGCAGCTAGACAATTTTCCCGGTCGCCCCGCATTGCATTAGCTGTCATCGCGATAATATGGGGGCGTTTTTCTTTTTCCCATTCAGTACAAATTTGGCGTGTAGTAGTCAAACCATCCATTTCTGGCATTTGTACATCCATCAGTACCACATCATAAGATTGACGACGTAAAGCTGCTAATACCTCTAAACCATTAGCGGCAACATCAGCTCGATATCCTAAATTTTTGAGAATATTAATTGCTACTTTTTGGTTAACGACATTATCTTCAGCTAATAGAATTTTCAGAGGTAATTTTTCTGCTAACTTGACATTTGATTGAATTTTAGATTTTTGGGTACTATTAACTATACCCCCTGTCAGGAGACCTACTAAAACTTTTTCTAGTTGAGATTGTTTAATTGGTTTGTTGAGATAAGCAGTAGCATTGATATTAACGTTCTGAGTAGAGTATTCTAGTTGACTTAGAGAGCTGAGAAAAACTAAAGGTAATTTTTGACAATTCGGTAACTTGCGAATTTTATTAGCCAGAGTGAAGCCATCCATTTGAGGCATTTGTACATCTAGAATAGCAAGATCAAATTTCTTTCCTGACTGTAATAAATTTATCGCCTCTTGCCCACTACCTACAGCTTGAGAAATCATACATAAAGATTCTGCTTGAAGTGTTAGCACTTGCCTGTTAGTAGCATTGTCATCTACAACTAACAAATGTTTATTTTTTAATATTGTTTCAGTTTCTGATTTCTTACCAAGACATGAATTTTCAGCAACAGCAGTAGCTACTACAGTGAAAAAGAAAGTCGAACCAACTCCTGCTTCACTTTCTACCCACATATTTCCTCCCATGATTTCACTTAACCGCTTGCTAATAACTAACCCCAATCCTGTGCCACCATAGTGACGAGTTGTAGAAGCGTCAACTTGACTGAAAGGTTTGAACAGACGATCCATACGATCTTGAGGAATACCAATACCAGTATCTTTAACCGCAAATTGTATTTCGTAGACAGCAGAGCAAGGAATATTTGATTCTAGACATTCTGTTTGATTGGGAATGGGACAATCCCTTTTTTGGGAAGGGTTTAAATCTTGATTTTGAAGTGAAGCTGTTACTGATACTATCACTTCCCCAGTTTCTGTAAATTTAACTCCATTGCTGAGGAGATTAACTAATACTTGACGTAATCTAGTTACATCTCCTACTATAACTTCAGGAGTTTGTGGTTGTATTAGATAAGCTAGCTCTAATTTTTTTTCGGCTGCTTTTGGAGCTAACAAATCTAGACATTCTTCTATACAGCTTCGGATATTAAAAGGTTGTTCCTCTAAATCTAGTTTACCAGATTCAATTTTAGAGAAATCAAGAATATCATTAATTAAGATCAATAAAGCATCTCCACTGTTGCGGATAATTTCTACAAAATCTTGCTGTTGTAGGTTTAGCTCTGTGTCTAAAAGTAAACCTGTCATCCCAATGACTGCATTCATTGGAGTCCGGATCTCATGGCTCATTGTTGCCAGAAATTCACTTTTGGATCGGTTAGCAACTTCTGCTTCTTCTTTCGCAGCTCTGGTTCGATCTTCTGCTTGCTTATTCTCTGTGATGTCTGTTATTGTGCCAACAGCGCGATAGGGTTGACCTGATTCGTCACAAATACGTTGTCCTTTGGTAAATATCCAGACATAATGTCCATCCCGATGTTTGATGCGATGGGTATTTTGATAACGTTCTGTTTCTCCTGCTAAATGTGCTTCTACATCTCTGACGGTTGCTTCTAGATCGTCTGGATGTATATTATCTGACCAAGTAGATAAAGTATGGGGAAGTGGATCGTCTTCATGGCCAATAATTCTCATCCAGGTAGGTGAGTAGTAAACCTGATTTGTTTGTATATCCCAATCCCAAATACCATCGTTTGTACCAGAAATAGCAAGTGCATAGCGTTCTTCGCGATCGCTCAAAATAGATTCTATCCGGCGACGTTGAAGAATTTCTGCACTGAGGTCTTGATTTTTTTTATGTAGTTCTTGAGTTCTTTCCCTGACTCGGTTTTCTAGAGATTCATTTGTGTGCTTAATTTCAGTAAACTTTTCCTGTAGAGCTAATACCATTAACTGAAAGTTAGCAGTAAGAGTATTAATTTCTGAGATTCTACTCTTCTTTGGCAAACCTATAGGTACTTCTTGATATAGCAGTTTTTGAGATAAGTCTGTGGTTACTTGTGTTAGTGTCAATACTGGCGCTACTAATCTTTTGCTCACTAAGACTGATATAATTAATCCTACCAATGCGATTATTTGCATTGTCACCAGATTTTTAATATAACTAGTTTCTAGAAAGTCTATATAGGTTGCTGTTGGTAAGGTGACATATAAATTCCAAGGAAGATCGTCACTAATTTGTATCTTTTTTCCATATAAAGATTTTTTCCATCGTTTCATCTTTGGCATTCCTGGTGTTGTTGGTTGCCACTTAAAAATATCTCTATTGTATTCCACTTTTCCTGTTTCCAGTAAGTCAAAATTTTTCTCCGTAGTTACCTCTGAGTGACTCTCAGCAATGATGTATTCTTTGCTATCGACCAGTATTGTTTCTATTTCTTTTATTTGATTATTTAGTTGCCGGAGTTTACCTAATCCAGCTATGCTTAGAGAAGCATAAGCTATTCCCTGGAAGTTATTATCTTTGACTATTGGTACTATGATACCTATATGGGGTGCAGTAGATGCTCGATCTCTATGAATATCTGTAATTTGTGGTTGCAACTCTTTAGCTAGTTTGCTCCAACCATACTTATCAGATATGTTCAAGTTGAGTAATGATTCTCCAAATTCATTCAATGCAGGTTCGGCAGCAATTATATTACCCCTAGCATCAGTAACATATACTTTTAAAAAAGAGCTAAATGCTTTTTTCATTACTAATGTACTTTGTTGGAGAGTAGATATTTCATCATCAGGTACTTGAGCTGCTATTTTTGCTAACTCTTCAACAGCATACAAGTGTTTTTGATACCAAAACTGTAAATTATTTACCAGAGGAATTGTTGCTGCATTTAGTTCTTTTTGAATATCTTTTTCTACTATTGTCAGTATATGTTGGCCATTAAATATTGTGAGGATTAAAGCGGGGAATAAAATAAATGCGACTAATAAGTTAAAAATAGTTTGTTGAAAAGAGATTTTCTTGTAATGTTTAGATAATTTTAACAGTTGACGTATGGGTAAATAACTGATAATCAAGTTAGCAATTAAGGCGTTTAAAAAGCCATTAATTGACTGCTTCAACATAATTAATACAGTTTGTGTTGTACCTACGTTCAACACTAATCCGTAAAATAAAACTACTAGAGGCATCCCAATCAAAAGCCAATATATTCCATCTAGTAAGACTATATTTTGCAAACGGCGACGCTTTAACATTATTCCCACAAACATAGCTTCCAGAGTAAAGATAACGATTGCATAGGGATGGTGCCAGAGGAAGTATGTGTGGCTACTGACGATTAAAGCGGCTATTGTTCCCCATATAGCTCCATAGAGTTCGACTATCATCAAAACTGCAATACTACCAAAGAGAAAATCTACCCCAAAGAATAAAGGTAATTTGAAATAATTGCCTAAATAACCTAAGATGATTAGTAATATCAATCCGAGTTGGACTGTGAGGCTAGTATTTTTTACAAATTTGTTATGTTTATGGAAAAAGTTCATTTTTTTTTAACTTTAGTTTGTGGAAATTCTCAATATTCATTAAATTACATTGAACTTGATGGCATTCAAGTCGTCTACATTGGGATAATTAAACTCCGTAATTATCCAGAAGTTTGAACAATAAATATTATATTAACTGTCTTGATATTAATCTATTAATGAAAAAATAGCTACAGAGATAAGCTGATAATTTGGTTAAGGTTAAGTTCTGATCATCAGTTATAATACTGTAGGTTTGGTTTTGCTGCGCAGCATTAAAAGCTATAGCGCAACCCAATATTATTATTGGGTTATATCAAATCCGATCAGGTTCGGTCTAAAAAAATGTTTCACTTGAGCGCCATTGCCAAATCTTTCTTTATATCCCCATCTCCCCATCTTCTCCTCCTGGGAGTGGTTAGGGGTTGGTCCCCATACTATGAATCTAATTATACCAATGCTACCAGATTTGATATTATTCTGGGGGAAGCAAATTTTACTCAAGCTAATTTACTCTAGCTATGTCAAGCAATTTTTTATTATAAGTATTTAAACGAAAATGATACTAATATCAAATCCGTTTAATATCATGTCCAGTAGCATCGGTATTGTATAGCAAAGGTAGGAAACAGGGAACAGAGAACAGGGAACAGGGAACAGGGAACAGGAGGAAAGCTTAAGAAATAGTAAGAAAAAAACTTAAATTCCCTGTAGATATTCACGCTAACTTTTACACAAACGATTGCCTTCGGACATGATATAATTAGGACTTGCTGATTAAATCGAAAAGCAATGTTCCACCTGAGCGCCATTGCCAAATCTTTCTTTAGAGAACCCATAAGTTTTTTTCTTGCCTGTTGCCTGTTGCCTTCCGGAGCTTTTGCCTACTTACTATACAAGACCGATGCTACCGGACATGATATGACTTCTAATTATATGCTCAAAATAACATGGGTTGCGCAACCCCGCCTTTTAAGGCGATCGGGTTTTTGGAGAGTTGCTCAAATCCCCTACTTCCCCTCCACGGTCGGGGGAGGAGCTAGGGGTGGGTTAACTTCTGTACGTTGCCAATCCGACGGCTCTCCTATCTGACTTCTGACTTGTGACGCGCGTTAAGTCCGGTAGCATCGGAGCGTGTATAGAATTAAGTTTCAATTGAAAGAAACTCTTCAGCATAGCTGTCTTCCTTCCACCAAATTATAAGTATTCAAGCGGAAATGATATTATATAGAATCCGGTTATATAGTATATGTTCATTATTCAATCTCCCCATCTCCCCATCTCCCCATCTCCCCCAACAATACAATTAAGTATTCAACTGGATTTGATATTACTCCTAACTCCTAACTCCTTACTCCTTACTCCTTACTCCTCAGTAATACGATAACTAATTACCCGGATTCTATATTACCACTAAAATCTTACAACTGAAATATGATTGCTATAAATATGTTTATTGTTGATAATTTATCATTTTGATGTTGATGATAAACTACCAACAATAACTCACAAGTATTAACTTCTGAGATTTACTTGAAATTTATCAACCAAAGCATCTCGTACCTTTTGCTGAATTGGATCAATATCTGCATCCGTAAGAGTACGATCGCTCGTCCGATAGATTAACCGAAATGCTAGACTCCTTTGACCTTCAGGTACATTTTCACCCCGATATTCATCAAATAATTCTATTGACTCTAATAACTTCCCAGCAGACTCAGAAATTACCTGTTTGATCTCATTCACAGACACCTCAACTGACACAAAGAAAGCAATATCTCGGTCAGCAGGTGGGAATGTAGAATAACCGCTAAACTTGCGCCTCAACATATCTGCTTGAGTCATCACTGACAAGAGTAGCTCTAAATTAAGTTGAAAAACATAAACCTCATCTGGTAACTCTCGCTCCTGTCGTAGTTGAGGATGCAATTGCCCGAATACACCGAGTGATTTACCTTCCAACCATAATGACGCTGTTCTCCCTGGATGCAATAAAGGATTTTCTGAGCTTTGTTTATATGCAACTGCTAAATAGAGACGTTCAAACACTTGTGTCAAAATACCTTTAGCTTCAAACCAACTTAAAGGTTGTTCCCGACCACCGAGCGTCCAACTTTTGGGAGCATTGCTAATAATTCCGGCGATCGCATCTGCTTCCTGAAATTTTTCTCCCTGTTTCCAGAAAATACGACCTATTTCAAACCCATTTAATGCTCCATTTCCTTGTTCGAGATTATATTGAAAAGCATCAATAAGTCCAGTTAGTAACTCTGTACGGAGAGCAGAATATTCCACAAATAGAGGGTTAGCGATCGCTATTTGATTTTCCCCACCTTGCTTAACCAAAGAATAATGCATCAATTCTGTTAACCCTGCTCCGCGGAAAGCTGCTCTGAGATTAAGCACCGCAGACTGTTCCGGTGGTAAATAACCCGCAGCACTTTTGCTGGGTAAAGTTTCACAGAAATTATCATATCCATACAAACGAGCGACTTCTTCTATCAGATCAATTTCCCTTTCTAAATCTCGATCACGATATGGAGGTACTGCAACATTCCAAACTACTTCCTCTGTAGTCTCCGATCTAATTAAACCACATCCTAAAGATGTGAGAATACCTTCAACTTCTTCTGGTAGGAGACAAGATTCATACAAAGTACCTTCTCCGCGCTTCAGCGGTCCTAAAATTTCATTAATTCGGTTGAGACGGAGGGATAATTCACGAGTTACTGTCAGGTGGTCTCCTGCCGTGCTAAAAGTTTCTTGAGTAGTAGCATTTCCGCCAGCTAATTCAGTAATCAACATAATAGCACGACGGCACGCTAATGCTAATTCAGCTTGATTAACCCCACGTTCAAATCTAGTTGATGCTTCTGTACGCAGACCTTGAGTCCGAGCTGAACGACGGATGGCGATCGGAGCAAAAATTGCTGCTTCCAATAATATGTTTGTGGTCTTGTCATTAACTTCAGTTTCTTCACCACCCATTACTCCAGCTAAAGCAACTGGTTTGTCATTGGCCGTAATCAATAATGTTTCAGCTTCCAGGGTGCGCTTTTGACTATCTAGGGTAGTGAGAGATTCATCAGGTTTTGCATAACGAACTCCTATTGTCAACTGCTCATTACCTGTGAGGGTTATTAGCTTGTCTAGGTCAAACCCATGAAGTGGTTGACCCCACTCTAACAAAATATAGTTAGTAACATCTACTACATTATTGATAGACCGGATACCTGCAGCATCCAATCGTTGCTTTAACCATCCTGGTGAAGAAGCAATTTTTACTCCTTTAATAACAGTACCAATATAGATCGGGCAAGCTGCCGACTCTGAGATATCTATTTTCAGACTACTGGAGCTTTCTTGGTCTGTAATCAGAGTGCCAGACGCTTCTGGTATTCTCAGAGATGCTCCTGTCAAGGCCGCCACTTCTCGAGCAACGCCAATCATACTGAGAGCATCAGCACGATTTGCCGTTGTTGTCAAGTCTAAAATTACATCGTCTAGACCAAGTAAAGGCCGAACATCACTGCCTAACTTAGGATTTTCTAACTCAAAGATATGAATTCCTTCAGCATCTTTTGTTAAGCCCAATTCTGCCAAGGAGCAAATCATCCCTTCAGAGGGGACACCTCGCAGTTTACTCTTTTTAATTTTCAAGTCAATTTTCGACAAATAAGTGCCAATAGTCGCTACTGGCACATAAATATCTGCTTTAGCATTAGACGCTCCACAGACAATATTTAATGGCTCTGCTTTACCAATGTCTACTTGGCAAACTTTGAGTTTATCAGCATTAGGATGCTTATTAGCTTCTAGTATTTTTCCTATGACTACCCCGGTTGCCCAGGTACTTCGATATTCTATTTCTTCTACCTCAAAGCCTGCCATTGTAAGAGTTTCGGCTACGTCTTCAGGAGAAATTTTGATGTCTACCAGTTCCCGCAACCAGTTCAGAGAGATACGCATTCTTTAATAATTCCCGATCTTTAGGCGCAGTAGAGCAAGATATTTGCTCTTAGGCCATATTTATAACTTCAAGTAACATTTTATCTCTCTGGTGGGTGGGGTCATAATTTGTCGAACTTTTAATTTATCGTCGGTCTTTATGGTCAATGGGATATGGCAAAGAAAGCGCTATATGTTCTATCATCAATAGAGGGTAGTATTTAGTTAGTAGTTGGCCTTAACCTGCCACTAATTAATTCTGTATGCCAATACTTCCTTTAACGGTTAGATCCTTTTCCTGACTTATAACTTCTTCTTCCAGCATTACAAAAAGTAAAAGTAACATTTGTCACTTTATTAATTACTAATTAACTCAAATAATTATCAGTTAAAATTTTTAACCTATATGTATCTACTTTTGACTTTTGTGGAGGTTGCAGATACAGAACTCAAAAGTCATATTAATGGTTTCGAGTAACTCATTAGTATTACGGATTGCTATTTTTGATTTTTAATATTTGATGCTTCTACTTTTCTGTCCTGGCTAAAATACCTTTTCTGATTCTGGAAATAGTTGATTTAGAGATTAACTTAATCTTAATCAAGAATTTTGTGATTTGAGATAATTTGGCAAAATAACTATAAACTTTAATTATATTATCATCTTACTATTACATAAGTATAATGTAATATATCTAGATTATTAAGTTAATTATTCAAAATCAACCTATTTAAAAAATGTGTAGTATACCTACCTCTTGTTAGGAAATATATATAACTATACTATAACTATATATCTGGACTCATCAAGCCGGGACTACGAGCAATGTATGAAATTTTAGATAATAAGCTTTGTGTAAATCAAAATAAATTGGCCTTAGTTTAGTGAAATTAGTGTGAAGAGATTGATCATTCAAAGAAAAATTCAAGTTAATATTTTTGCATAATATGAGCTACTGTATAAATCCTGCCTGTCCTCAACCTCAAAACCCAAATAGTGTAAATAGGTGTCAAGCTTGTGGTTCAGAGTTGATTTTGCGCGATCGCTATCAAGTTATTCAACCTCTTGGTAAAGGAGGTTTTGGAGCAACTTTTTTATCTAAGGATACTTCCTTGCCAGGAGATCCAATTTGTGTAATCAAGGAATTGCGTCCATCGACAACAACGCCAAATGTATTAGACATGGCGCGAAGACTATTTGAGCGAGAAGCTGAAACCCTGGGAAAAATTGGCCATCATCCCCAAATACCTAGATTATTGGGTTATTTTGAGTGGAAGAAACATTTTTATTTAGTTCAAGAATATGTAAGTGGCTCAACATTAAAACAGGAAGTCAAAAAACAGGGTTTACTTAATCAAGAACAAGTTAAACAATTTTTGCTCGAGATATTGCCAGTAATAAGTTATATCCACAGTCAGGAAGTAATTCACCGAGACATTAAACCTGCTAATATCATTCGGCGGAGTCAGGATGGTCATTTAGTTCTGATCGACTTCGGTGCAGTGAAAGATCATGTTAATCAAACTCATCTTGCCAGTGGTGGTACAGGAGAAACTGCTTTTACAAATATTTCTATTGGTACTTCTGGTTTTGCTCCACCAGAACAAATGGCTTTGCGACCTGTATACGCAAGTGATATTTATGCCCTAGGAGTAACTTGCATTTTTCTGCTGACAGGAAAAACTCCAAATAGCCTTGGTTACGATCAGATAAATGGTGAAATTCTCTGGCGCCCTCTTGTTAATATTAGCGACTGGTTTGGGGAAGTATTGCAGAAAATGCTAGAAGTTTCCGTGCGACATCGCTTCCAGTCAGCAGAAGAACTTTTAAAAGCATTGAAGAAAAAAGAATCTGAGAAAAAACAGGTTGAACCAACTCCAGATAATAATCTAAATACAGTATTTAGAGAAGAGGAAACAGTTTTTCATGACAATGAAAATGATTTTTCCTGGATGTCTCCTAATACTCAAATTGCTCAAAAAATTCGAGAACGCAAAACTCGTTTAGAAAAAAAACCTGCAGCTCGAACTCGACCTCAGATGAAGATGAGGAAAGAAGTTACTAAGGGATATTTGACAACAGTTTCTCCAAAAAAGACTACACCATTAAATTCTAAAACTCCCGAGAAATGGACTGCTGCAACGTTGCGTAGTGCTTATGCTAAAGGTAGAAGAGATTTTGCTGATTGTAATTTAAGTCGCTTGAATTTGCGTAATGCCAAGTTGTCTGGAGTTAATTTTTATGGAGCTAATTTACATCAAAGTAATTTGCAAGGTGCAGATTTGTCCGATGCTAATCTTGGTCATGTTAATTTAACTAATACTACTCTCAAAAATGCAAATTTGACTAAGGCTTATTTAAGTACAGCTAGTTTGGCAGGATGCGATCTGCGGGATGCAGACTTGACAAATGCTTATTTGAATGGTGCGAATTTACGAGGAGCAAATCTGTGTGGTACTAATCTTAATCATGCAATAGTAAATCAGAAACAACTAGATATGGCAAAAACTAATTGGTGGACAATTATGCCCAACGGTAAAAGAGGTTCGGGATTCTAAAATAGTGCATATTTACTAATATATATAATATAATAGTGGCCGAAAAATTTTCAGGAGTTGCTTCATGCTCGAAAAATTTTTTTATGCCACGATAATTACGTTATTACTGCCTATTTTATTAGGTATATCACCTTTTTCCAAACCTCAAAGTTTGAATTTTAAGGAAATAATATCATGTCCGCTTGAATACTTATACTGTGGTGGAAGGAAGGCAGAAGCCAAAAGGCAGCTATGCTGAAGGGTTTCTTTCAATTGAAACTTAATTCTATACACGCTCCCATAGGACCGGACATGATATAACATGGAAAAACCTAAAAAATGACGGGAGGAAGTACGCAGCGCCTGTTTTAACGGCTGGATGAATAACGACTGGAGTTTAGACTAAATAGTTGAATATAAAATCAAGTAAAGGATTGAAAAAATCTGGACTATCAACAGACGTGAGAAACAATTTTTGATCTCAATTAAGCAGATTTGACATTTTTTGTGTCTTTTTTGTGACTTTCAAACTTGCCACTACCTTTTTTGACTATCGGATATCGTTTTCTTTTGTGACGAAGTTGACCTTTATTCCAGCCTGGAGATTTTCCACGGGGTTTGGGATGTGCAGAAAATATTTTGGAATTAGGGAGAAAGAATGACTGGGAATACTAGAAACCCACGTCGAATGGCGTGGGATCTTTTTAGTAATATCAAATCTGTTTAATTAGGTATAAAAATATTGTCCATCTTCACCATTAGGAAATCTTGATATAGCGTTTCTCAGACTACTGAGGTACAGTTGTTTTTCTTCTTTTCTCACAGGAGTGCGCGTCTCCTTGCGACTGTCGTTGTCGCGGGGTCGCACCGCTATTCTCTGTTTTTCCTCTTGACTGCTCTATAAAACTGATACAAAGCGTTACATAACGTAACAACCCGATGTTTACTTCCTGCTTCTTGTGAGGCCGTCGGCGGTTACTCATCCACAGGCATTCATGCACAGGCATTCACGGTCGAGCCGACCGCATGTCTTGAGTGCGTCTTACATTCTGAGGAAACCTCGCCAATTAGCACTCGCTTTCTTAAATTTATACTGGCGTTTAAATCTCTATCTATTGACCACCCACAGTCGGGGCAGTCATAAGTTCTCAGATGCAAGGGCATGTCTTGAACATGACCACAGTTAGAACAAGTCTTTGATGATGGAAAAAATCTGTCTACTACTACTAATTCACAGTCGTACCATTGACACTTGTATTCTAGCTGTCGCCTAAACTCATAAAATCCTTGATCGGCTATAGATTTCGCTAGCTTATGGTTGGCTAACATACCAGACACATTCAAATCTTCAATCACAACAATGCCGTGGTTCTTGGCTAAATATGTTGTCAATTTATCAAGTGCATCTTTGCGGATGTTAGCTATTCGTCTATGTTGTTTGGCTAGCTTGACTACAGCTTTGTACCAATTGCTTGAATGCTTAACTTTCTTACTCAGTTGTCGTTGTAACGCGCGCTAATCTGTTTTGCGCTTTTTTGTAAGGCTTAACACTCTCGAAGACTTCACCTGTACTTAGTGTTGCTAGTGTCTTAATTCCTAAATCTACACCTACAACTTCTGTAGTTTTTGGTGTTGAAGTCGGAGTAAATTCAAAAGCTAAACTTAAATACCAATCACCAGCTTGTCTGCTGATAGTTATTTTTTGAGTTGTTGCTTCACTCTTGTTCATAAGTTTTGACTATACCAATAAAAGGTAACTTGTGACTCCATCCGTTTAATTCTATTGGTTTTCCACTGGTTTTCAATCGTGAATGAATCAGACTTACCTTTCTTCTTATATCTTGGATATTTACCCAACCCTTGGAAGAACCTCTTAAATGCTTCACCCAAGTTAGTAAAAGCATATTGATAAACTTTAGATGACAAGTTTTTCATCCAAGGATAAAGTGGTTTTGTGTGATTGGTAAAAACCTCTCTGAGCTTACGGACGTTTGGTTTATAACCATCAATATATGCAGCATTCCACAGACCTTTTACCCCAGTTATAACACCAGCGTGAATAGCCTGCGTGTTGAGCCATCAGAGTCTTCTGTTTATTATTAAGTTTCAGCTTTGTTAATCATGGATTTCATTCCTGAGTGAGTGCAGCCTGTCTAAAAGTATGCTTAAGAGCGTATTATATCGTTATTCTCTGATTAAGTCAATGCTCCTGACTCCTATGTCCAAAAGATTTTATATCAAATCCGTTTAATTCGGTATACAAAAATGTTCCATCTTCCACCATTACCAAATATTTCTCTCACTCCCTATCTCCCCATCTCCCTATCTCCCCATCTCCCCATCTAATTACACCGATGCTACCGGATTTGATATTATACTGGTGCTACCGGATTTGATATAACCTCAAATTTTATACTTTTTAATAAAAATCTAATGGCTTCCTGCCCATGTCACCCATTTGCGAGAAACACCTAAATGAGAGCTAGCTGCACTTAATTCTGCTTGATTAACATTTGCTGCGGTCAAATCTGCGCCACTCATTTCTACTTCATTCAGGTTTGCTCCAATTAAGTCTGCACCAGTAAGGTTAGTACTGCGCAGATCTGCTCGATTCAAATTAGCTCGTGCTAGGTTTGCTCCTGTCAAGTCAGCACCGATTAGATTAACATCACTTAAATTTGCGCTACGTAAGTCTGCATAACTAAGATCGGCACCAGATAAATTTGCTTGACTTAACTCAGCTCCACTTAGTTTGGCCCCACTTAAGTCAATCCCGCTTAAATCAGCTTGATTTAGATTAATCATAGTCAGTTTTACCCCACGCAGATTTGCATTACTGAGACAAATTCCTCGGAAATAACGTTTTCCTATAGAGTAGCGACTTAGGAATTTTTGAGCATCCATATTTTTCAACTCCGTTTGATAAAATTAGTTTTTTAAAGATTGTTTGTTTTTTCATGGTGGCAGAAACATAAAAAAATGTAGCTAAAACTACACAAAAGTTTAAAATTTTATAAATTTGTATGAAGCTCAATTTATATCATGTCTGGTTGAATAGTTATAAATAATAGACATCTCCAGAAAATAGGGAACAGGGAACAGTGGTGCGACCCCGCGTCGGCAACAGACGCAACGGAACGCGCACCAAGAGAGAGAACAGGGAACAGGGGGAAATAATTGATAATTTATGGATAAGAATTGATTTTATTTTTGATTTTCACTCCTATGTCTAATAATGGAGGAGTCAGAAGTCAGTAGTCAGGAGTTATATCATGTTCGGTTGAATACTTATAAATAACTTAGCGAGAAGTCAGGTAGGGGAATCGTCGGATTGGCGGCGTACAGGAGTCAGAAGTCAGGAGGGAAGAAGAGAGAGTTTTAATGCCAAGGGTGATAAATGTTTGCTACATTTTCTTGAGCGGGGGAGTAGGGGAGTAGGGGCGTTAACGATAGTTATAGCAATGAGCGCTCAGGTATTTACAATGTCCAGCTCAAAGTGCAGTAAGCGAAAAGGTGTACAAAAAATAATGTGTAATATCATGTCCGGATAAGAGCTATCTGGAAAAAACTTATCATGAGTGCTTCAACAGTAAATCTTTCGGCGTTGCTGATTCTGGGTATGATGCAAGCCCCCCTAGCCCCCGAATTTTGGGGGGAATAAAACTCTAAAAGTCCCCCAATGCGCGGGGGATGCGCGGGGGCTTGGCCAGAACAAAACAATCGCACATTCATACTTCTATTCAGCAACGCCAATCTTTCTATTTTCCCTGCCTCCCCTACTCCCCTACTATCTTAATTATAAGTATTCAACCGGACATGATATAAATATGCCAGCGCACATTGCTATATGCGCAAGCTAAGGCCCTTACAGGAGGTTGCATGCAACGTCCGAGAACGAGAAGTAAACATAGGAACAAGCAATGCCTAGCATCCTGCCCGCGAGGGAGCAAGATGCTCCCACTACCGTTTCTGGTAATAAAAATAGGTTGTCCTGCTCGCTAACGTGTGAAGATATATTTTTTTTAATTTTTTCCCACACTCCCCACACTTCCCACACACTCTCTACCATTACAATGCACCACCACCACTTTTTTTACCTTAATTTCAATCTCCACCAATCTTCTAATAAGGTGTACAAAACGGGAACTACAATTAAACTCAACAAAGTAGAAGTAATTAACCCTCCAATAATTGCCACAGCTAGAGGTTGTCGTAATTCTGCTCCTGCTCCTAATCCCAAGGCGATCGGCAACATTCCTAAAACTGTCGAACTTGTTGTCATTAAAATGGGTCGCAGTCGCACTAACCCAGTTTGCAAAATAGCTTGTCTGCGGTCTAACCCTGACTGACGCAGTTGATTAATATAATCCATCAATAACAGAGCATTTTTATCAAGTAAACCGAGGAGAAAAATTAGACCGAGTAGGGAAATAACGCCAAAATCACTCTGAGTAAATAATAATCCTAACATTGCCCCCACAATAGATAAAGGCAAACACAAACCTACTACCAAAGGTTCTAAAAATCTACCAAAAAGTAACACTAAGACTGTCAACATACATACAATAGAGAAACCTAAGGTCACAAAAAAACTACCAAAGACTTCCCCTACTCTCAAAGAATCTCCACCTAAGTCCAATTTGACACCAGGAGGTAAAATTGGTTGAGCTATTTCTACTGCTAAATCTATAGCATTCCCTAATGCTATACCATCAGAAAGATTAGCCGTAATATAGATAACCTGCTTTTGAGCGCGGTGAGTTATTTCCATGGGGTTATCGAAATTATTATACTGAGGCGCAATAGTTAAATCAACAAATCCTGGTATTTTGGCAATTTGAGTTTGAATTTTTTGAGCTGTATTGTAGAGAATTTCTAGATTATCTCCTAATAACATTACTTCAAAAGGTTTTCCAGCACCAGTCTCAACAAATGGAATATCTTCAACACTAACACTAATATTTTTTAACTCAGATAAAGCTTTACGAGTTTGCTCTTGTATTTGAACAGTAGTGAATGATCGCTCTTTTTTGAGTTTTACATATATTTTACCGCGATTTGGTTCGCTCTGGAAACCTGCAATACTAAAGACTGATTCTACTTCTGGGGAGGATAAAACTTTTTCCTCGATCTGTTGCGCTACTCTACGAGATTTTCTTAATAAGATTCTAGTGGGAGATTTGGTTAAATCACTAATCCAATTAAATGCTCCTTCAGCAAAAAATGAGTTATTGGCAGGTGCTTGAGTTGCTTGGGGAGAGGGAGCATTTTCAGTATTACTAGCAAAATTAGGTAGAGGGTAAGTGTAGGTAATATTAAATTCTCCTCGGTCTAGTTGTGGTACTAAACCTTTAGGAATTAGAGGAATCATTGTCACACCAAGAATGAAACTGAGTAAAGCTATTGCTATGACAATTTTTCGATTGTCTAGGGACCAGTTAAGTAATTTTTGGTATCGATTGGATAAAGTGTTCTCCCACTTTTGTGTTTGATTTAATAAACTCTCTAAGTTATAAAAAGAACTTCTGACTTCATCATAATTTCCTTCTAACTTCTGACTTCTGCCTTCTGCCTTCTGACTTCTGACTTCATTATTATTTTCTTCTAACTTCTGCCTTCTGCCTTCTGCCTTATGCCTTCTGCCTTCTAACTTCTGACTTCTGACTTCATTTAACCACCACACTGCTAATACTGGGGATAAAGTGCGGGCAACTAATAAAGAAATTAGTACTGCTGCGGAAACTGTTAAACCAAAGGGTTGAAAAAATTGACCAAGGGTATCCCCCATAAAAGCGACTGGGAGAAATACTGCGGCAATGGTGCAGGTAGAAGCAACAACGGTTAAACCTATTTCATCAGTACCATTTATGGCAGCTTGTTTGGGAGTTTCTCCTGCTTCGAGATGTCTGGCAATGTTTTCCACATCTACAATAGCATCATCAACAATTATTCCAATTATTATTGCTAAGGCGAGGAGGGTAATAGTTTCTAGGTTAAATCCAAATATTGCCATGACAATACAGGTACCTAATAGAGAAATAGGTATTGCTAAAGCTGTAATTATGGTGGCTGAAAAATTCCGTAAAAATGGAAAAATGACTGCTACTGCTAGAATAATTGCCAATAATAAGGCATCAATAGTAGCTTGGGTTGCTTCCTGAATATAGTCTGCTTGAGTTTCTGCTAGGACGAGTTTTATTTCTGGCAGTTCAGACTGCATTTTGGCTACGGTTGCTTCTACTTTACTTACAGCTTCTAAGGTATTAGCATTGGCGCGTTTAACTACTTGGAAAGCTATGGCATTTTGATTATTGAAACTGACTAAGGTTGGGAAAGTGTTAGGGAGTGATGTGTCAGTGTCTTTTTGTTTTAAGGAAGCGTCACCAAGTAGGTTAACTTTTAAAACTTCTGGTAATTCTGAAATAGTAGGGATAATTTGATTTTGAGCAATGGCAGTTAATTCTCTGAGAGTTTTACTGTTACTGATAATGGCGTAGCTAATTGCTGCGGACTCGTTTAGGTCAAGACTGATTATCTCTAAATTAGTTTCTGGAGGGAGGGGTACTTGTTTGAGAGCAGTTTCCACATCTGCTGTTGCTGATGTTAAATTGCTTAGGGTGGTAAAAGCTATGTTGATGACTGCTTGACCTGGATATGTTGAGGAGCGCAATTCATACATTCCTTTTGTTTCGAGGATTTTAACAGCTTTTTCGATGGGAGTTGTAATTTGCGTTTCTGTTTCGATAGTATTGTCAAAATTTGCTGTTGCTTGTACTACCACTACTGGAAAACTAACTTGTGGAAATAAGCCATATTTGAGACTACTAAAGGCAAAAAAACCTGCTATTACTACAGTTAACCAAAAACAAATAGTTAACCATGGTTGAGCGATCGCCCATCTGGAAATATTCCAGCGTTGTCGTAGATTTTTTGCTTTAGATTGTTTCATTATGATTCAGGTTTTCAACTTCTTCTTTTTTGAATAAAAAAACATCCTATTCGTTAATTTGATAATTAATTTTCCGGAGAAGTAATTATTAATTATTAATTATTAATTTTTTCATCACCACTTACCATCTAATCTATCAATTTTTCAGCACAAAACTCTCCGACTTCTATTAATTCTTCTGGCGTTTCCTCTTTTGCTGCTTTGTTAATTAATTTCCGAAATTTTTCTAAGGTATATTTAGATTGAAACTGATTCAGGGTACAATCACATAGTGTTTTAGCTTGTTCTGTTGATAATCCTTTTGTCACAGCATTAATTTTACAACTTGCCTGATAAGCTTCTGTAAAATTTTGAGGATATTCGTTTTGAGATAGTAATTTGGGAGTTTGACTTTTTGCTTCACTCACCAGTAAACTACAGTAAGCTATACTTACCAAGGTTAATAAAAAAACAGTAATTAAAGGTTGTTTTTGACAGCTAATTTTCATTACTAATAATTAGTTTTTTATTGGGCCAGCAAGAGAGAATAAAATATAAAATTGAGACATAAAAGAGAGGCTATTTTATGATAACTACTTAAGCTATATTGTGTAAAAATTGATAATTAATAAACAATTTATTGATATTTTATATATATTAAGTAAACTCAATCAATTATTTATTATTGCTGTATTTTTATCCATAAACTGACAATTTTTTAGAGTAAATTTTAATTATAAAATGGGGGAGGCGATCAGGTAATAGAAAAAATAAAATATTTCTCAACTCTCTTAACCTCATCCCTAAATTATAGTCATTAGCACTAAGATATTAGCCTTTAATTTTTTTGCTCTATTTTAAGCAAAAATCAAATCTAGTTAATGTACTTAATCAATATGTGAAACTCTATTAAATTGTCAATTTATATTTTTTTGTGTTTAATAACCCGCCCTCTACACGATGTTTACAATTGCTTGGGGTTTGTAGACACGAAGTAGCTTGTCGAAGACTATCCCCATCCACTTTTTCCTTTTCCCTTCTTCCTTTTTCCCTCTTCCTTCTTCCTTTTTCAATACTTAATCTAACCAAATTTCCCACCAAGAGCCAGACTTAGATTCCGATGACTCTACCTCTTTGATTCTGTTAATTTTTTCCCCTTGATGAATCTTACCTGCTGCTTGTTCGGCTGCCTCTTCTTTACTTCCTGCTTCAACTATTATATCCCTACGATTAAGAGTGACACGATATTTCATATTTTTTTTACCTCATATAATCTACAATAAGAACTTTACCATAATTTTATAACATCATATAGATAAACCGGATTTATGTCACCAAAAACCCGGTTTTCCAATTTTTTTAAGTTTGTTCTCTGAAATTTTTTCTATATCTGAGATAGGGGCAGATTTAAGCATAAATATTTCTGTTAAGTGGAACATTCTTTAAATATACCCCTATAGTTTTTTATCTTTTCTTTTGCCGGTTAAATACCCCACCGTCATTTCAGTTATCAGTTATCAGTTATCAGTTATCAGTTATCAGTACCTCTCTCTGGCTGTTTGCGCAGCATGACCTAGGAAAGTCAGAGACTTGAAATATTGAACTTTATTTTTTTGTCCATGGGAGTGCTTAAAATTGCTTGGGGTTATAAGACACGGAGTGGGGTGTCGAAAACTATCCATGAGTAATTATTTTCCCTTCTGCCTTCTGCCTTCTGCCTTCTGCCTTTTTCAAGAGAATAATCATCTGGACATGATATTAAACAGGTTTAGTTAAGTTAGAACAATAACTATCATTTACTACTAAAGAATTAATATTTATAGGCTCCATATCTGATGATTCTGGTATCCACCTATTTGTAGGATGAAATACTACTTTTTTACAAACGATCTGAGTATTACTTAAAGATGCATAATCCCAAGTGAAAATTTCTGGGTCTCTAATATTTGCATTAGCTGGCACTTTAACTAATGCACTTAGCAAGACTAACTCCAGGGTAACTAGAGCAACAATTGCATATTTTAACATACGACCTCCTAAGCTGATTTTGTGAATAATTAATTTTCAGATAATAGTTTGATTATCATTTAGATTATCTCATAATTTTTCTGAGAGTGTCAAGTCAGTTATCAGTTATCAGTTATCAGTTATCAGGAGAGAATAAAGAAGAATAACAGAAGCAAGAATCAAGAAAGAATCAAGAGGAAGAAAAGGATTTTTTTTATCGCTAATTATCCGGACATGATATTACTGAATAATTAAGGTTTAAAGGTTATTATTTGAAGAAGAAATAAAAACAAAAAATATTTTCGCTAGTCCTATCCGTTTTCAGGAAAGGTAATTGTTAATTGTTGAATTTTAATTTTTAAATTCCCTGCCCACACATACCCACGCACCCCAAAAATAACGTGCTTGTAAAGGATAATTTTGTGCTTCCCATTGTGGCAATAATTCAGGAGATTTATTTTGCAAATTTGCTCGAATTTCTTGGATAATTTTTTTACCTGTAGGTAAAGCTTCCAATTCTGTTCTTGTGATTGTTTTGATATAAATTTGTGCTTCTTGTAAAGCTTGTTGACTAGATAATTGTTTCTGCTGCATATTAGTAAGAAAGCGGTTCATTAATAGAATCGAAACTTGAGGTGGAACAAGCCATAAACTCATAATTAAAAGTCTAGCTCCGGCTGCGGTAAATGCACTGCGTAATCCTTTAACTCCTTCTCCAATTTTCACATCTCCGACTGCTGTTTTACAGGCAATTAAAATGATTAATTCATTTGCCCATAAATCTAAACCAGCTACATCTAAAGCAAATAGAATTCCTGACTCTGCTTCTGGGGGAATTTCTCCTCCGAAAAGCCAAGTATTTGCTCCTGCTAATGCTAATCCGGAACGCCATAATGGATTTTTTTCAGCTTTTATTTGATGTAAACGAAAACCCGATCCAATAAACTCTCCCCTTTCTAAGGAAGGTTGGGGGGGGATAATCTTGTTCTAAAAAGAAACCATGAGTCGCCAGAACTAATTTTTTCGGACATTTACTATTTGTTAAATGAGTTTTTAAGGCATCATTTTGTAATAGAGGTTTGACTTGAAACTCGGCAGCAACAGCTTGGGCAATTTCTCTAGTCATCGGAACAGGTAAAAATGGTTTTTATCCTCTTGTCCGAAAGTTTGAATAATTTCACCTTTCAGGGAATTTAAGTTAATAGATAAGTCTGTTTTTTCCTCTAAGTCTCCGTTACTAAGGGGAGTTGGGTGGATTTCTTCCTTACTAAGAGAAGTTGGGGGGATTTCTACAGATAAATCAAAATTCGGATCGGCAATAACTAAAGATTCAGAGGCAATACGTTTCGGTTGATTTTTATGTCGTAATAAATCTCTAGCTGCTGTTAAATAGGTAATTTGATATTTGTCAATAAATAAGTGATTATTTTCTCCATCTATGGGTAAAATTTAAAACGGAATTAGAGTTAATTTGCCGTCGGGACAAATAAATAATTGTTCGCCTTGTAAGTATTTTTTTAGAGGTTGGAAAACTGTGGTTGTTAATTCAACAAATGGATTTGATGGTTTAGATATTCCTAGTTTGACTTTTTTCGTAGCCAAACCCATATTTTCTAGATTTACTGGGGAAATAGATTGACGCACCTGGCTAATTAAATTATCAATTTTTTCTGCTTCTCCTAAGTCAATCATCAGCACTTTTTCTGGTTCTTTAGCAGGTAAGATAAAGGCAATATAGCGAGGTGTTTGATATTCATTGGCAGTAAAGTCACAAACAGGAAAATAAGCAAATTCAATTAAGGTACTATTTTCCGGTAATTCTGAAGCAATCTCTTGGCGATCGACTAATTGATTTTCCAGGTTCATTTCTGGTACTTCAGCAGAGAGCTTTTTTTGTAAATTTTCCACTTCAACATATAGTTCCTCCAGGAGTTTTTTATTAGCTTCGAGGCGAGATGAATTTTCGGGTAGGTAAACAGAAGACTGTAAATTAACAATTTGTTTCCACAGAGAACGATATTTTTCAAAAGAGTCTTGGAGGTGGGGGTAGCGATCGCTATTCATTGCTGCATTGAAGGCTGCATCAGCGGTGTTACTGATGGCTTTACGTTTTAAGACTAAATCTAAAGCGGTGTGAATAGCATCTGATTTTTCTGGAGATTTTTTTAGGGGATAAAAGTGTTGATAGATGAGAGAAAGTAAGTCATATTGTGTTTTTCTAATGTTGTCTAGAAAAAGCATTCTGTCATTTTCTGAACTGCCTAAAAATTCCTGACTCATCAAGCGATGTTCTACTTCTGTAGCTTCTTTATAGCATTTTAGGGCTTCTTGATGGCGGTTAGTTGTAGCGTAGAGTAAAGCTAGGTTGTTTAAGCTACGAACCAATTCAGGATGGTCTCCAGTAAACAAACACTTCTTCATAGCTAAAGCTTCTTGTAAAAGAGGTTCAGCTTCACTATATTTTCCTTGAATAAAGTAGAAGGACGCTAGGTTGTTTAAGCTCTCAGCAACATGGAGATGGCCTTCTGAAAATAAATTTTTTCTCATGGTTAAAGCATCTTGAAGGTGAGCTTCAGCTTCACTATATTTCTCCTGATTACCGTAGACTATACCCAAGTTATTTAAGGTAGCAGCAACCAAAATATCGTCTCCTAGAAATAGACTTTTCTCCATAGCTAAAGCTTCTTGAACAAGAGGTTCAGCTTTACTATACTTTCCTTGATTATTGTAGAATGAAGCGAGATTATTTAAGGCAGTAGCAACATAAAAATTGTCTCCTGGAAATAAACGTTTCTTCATGGTTAAAGCATCTTGAAGGTGAGCTTCAGCTTTGCTGTATTTTCCTTGATTACTGTAGACCATACCTAGATTATTTAAGCTATTAGCAACATAAAAATTGTCTCCTGGAAATAAATGTTTCTTGATGGCTAAAGCCTCTTGTAAAAGAGGTTCAGCTTTGCTGTATTTTCCTTGTGCATCGTAGAATGAAGCGAGATTATGTATCTGAGAAACAACATTAGGATGCTTTCCTAGCAACAAATATTTCTTGATAGCTAAAGCATCTTGGAAAGGAGGCTTTACCTCACTCTCTTTTCCTTTATTGCAAACTAGACCTAGATTATTTAAGATATCACCAACATCGATTTGCTCTTCTATAAACAGACGCTTATCCATAGCAAAAGCATCTTGAAAAAGGGTTTCGGCCTCACTATATTTTCCTTGATTCCAGTAGACTGTAGCGAGATTATTTAAGCTATCAGCAATAAGAGGATGATCTCCTGAAAATAAATTTTTTCTCATGGTTAAAGCATCTTGAAAAAGGAGTTCAGCTTCACTATATTTTCCTTGATTCCAGTAGACTGTAGCAAGATTATTTAAGCTATCAGCAATAAGAGGATGGTCTCCTGAAAATAAATTTTTTCTCATGGTTAAAGCATCTTGAAAAAGGAGTTCAGCTTCACTATATTTTCCTTGAATAGAGTATAGTATACCTAGATTATTTAAGCTTTTAGCAACATCAGGATGGTTTTCTAGAAACATACATAGACGTTTCCTCATAGCTAAAGCATCTTGAAAAAGGAGTTCAGCTTCACTATATTTTCCTTGAATAACGTACAATGAAGCGAGATTACTTAAGCTAGTAGCTACATGAGGATAGTCCGCTTGAGGTAGACGTTTCCTCATGGCTAGAGCATATTGAAAAAGGGGTTCAGCTTCGCTATATTTTCCTTGGTTATGATAGAGGTTAGCTAGAATATTTAAGGTCAGATAATAATTAACATAATAGTATAAAGTAGCTGGATTGGTTAAGTCTACGTCAGTACGAGGGTGTTCATTTTCCCAGAAAATTTCCCTAGCTAAATCTAAAGATTTTTCAGCTAATTCAGTAACTTCATCAAATTTACTAGATAGAATCAAAAAATTAATTCTTACTATTAAAATATGGTAATTTGCTTGTTTTTCTGCATTTGATAAAAAATCACCTAACTGATTAAAGAAATTCATTTTTGTTACCTCTTTTTAGATTCAGATTTTCAGTAATAATATTGTGATTCTAGTTTGATTTGTAGGTTGGATTTCCTGCGTCAACCCAACATTTTTTTGCGGTGGCGATCGCGGGAATTTGCCGAGTATATGGGAAATAAAAAATCCGAGTATAGGTCAGTTTACTAATTTAACTATTTCTGGTAATTTCTCCAATACAATACTCTGGAATACGGGAAATAATTAGTTGGGTTTTGTTGCCTCAACCCAACCTACAATTTAAGTTAATTCAAATTAGCAATAGCTTGTCGCACTTGCTCAACTTCTAATTCTAAAATTTCCGCAATTTCTTCAACAGAAAAGCCTTTTCTTAATAAACTAGGAATAACTTCCAATTTTCCTTCTATTTTTCCTTCCAATTTTCCTTCTATTTTTCCTTCAGCTTTGGACTCTGCTATTAATTCCTGAGCAAAACGAGTTTTTTTCAAATCATCAATACCAAACATAGCTTCTAACTCCTGACGACTCATTTCTGGTAATTTTTCTAGAACAATAACTGACAATAAGTTCAAAAGTTGTAACCGATAATTTTCCTCGGTAAACTGCTGTTTAACTCGATTAATTAATACGGTTACTCTCTCCAAAAATCCTTTCTTCTTCGCTACAACTAATTGAATGATTTGTACGCCTAAAGGAGTTGTTTCACTCACTTCTAATTCATTCAAATAGATGCGCTTGACAAGGGGAGAATCTAAAAAGGGTTGAACTGATTCTCTTTGTCTTTCTGTCGGTTCCATACTACGACTTTTAAATATAATCATAGCACGCCACCTTAAGTCCGGTTCGTTGTCTCTAAGATATGTAAAAATCTCAGAAAACAAACGTAAATAAATTTTGGTGTCTTTTTGAAATTGTACCTCCGTAAAATAAATTGGGTTCTCAGTATCTTGAGGTAAAAATACCCCGTCTATTCTAAAAGCTGTCTGTTTTAATTCTACTGAATCAAAACGATAATCGTTGGGGTTTTCTGATAATTCTCCCCACAATTGAAAGAAGGTTTCGGGTAAGTCTTGGAAAATTCGATAAAATATATGGTCTGTTTTCATTCAGTCAATATTCTATTTATCGTTCTAGTTTTTAACAGTTAATAATCTGCCTTGCACAGATTCTAATATAGAATCTCTAATAAAAGCACTGGCATTAATAATTTCTATACCAATTAACTCCCCTGTTTCATTCAATTCTGCCGTAATATTAGGACTAATTTCTACGCTTTTTACTTCTGATTCATTAGTCAGAGTTAAATGCAGAATATCCTCTTTTTCAAAATAAGTCATTTTGGCTTTATTCATAAATTGTAAATCTCCCATTGTTTAAACGAAATTTTATTTGTTGACGAGTTGTAGCATGAACAGTTATCGGTGTAATAGAATTTTCAGAACTTTCATAAGGAATTACAACTAAATCCCGATTATGTTTACCTACAACTATTTGGTTTCCTGTTACTGTATCGTAATATCTTTCTCCAGAAAATCGGACAATTCTTTCAAGCTGCTGTAATTCAAACCCTCTTAAATTAGCTCGATACTTCATATAATCTGTCCAGATAATTTCTCTCATAAAATAGTTGAGCCTACTCCTTAATTCGATAAAATATATGGTCGGTTTTCATTTTGTATTAAGTTGAGTGAGAAACCGGGTTTCTCGGAAATTTAGGCTGTAATTAAATATTTATATCGCATCAATTGACAATTATTTTTATTGACATGATTCAATAAACTTGCTAGATGTTCTGTTTGTAATTCTAACGGCTCATCTTCAGGTTGAGGTAGCCAATCTAACTGGGGTTCTTCTTTACTATAAACAGCAATAATTTCTTCATATCCAATAGGTGGTTGAACAACAAAAGGATCGTCTTTATCTTTTGGTAAAATTAATGTTCCCCAACCTACAGGAAAAGGCGGACTTAAAACTGAAGGGGCAATACAATAAATCTCCCCAGAAGCAAATTTTTCAGTCACAATTAAATAACCAGAATTATTTAACCTAAACTGATAATTAATTTTACTACCAACTGAAAATGACTGCCAATTAGGTTGTGGTTTTGGATTCCATTTACTACTACTTATTCCTAGATGAGACGCATTAATTTCAGAGGCAGATTCTTCAATATAAATATTGGTACTATCTTCTGACGAGTCAATTTTTTCAATGGAAATATTGGTATTATACCCAGATTTTTCCCATTCTTTCCATAATTTTTCCCAAATTTCGCTCATAGCAATTATCCTTATTTCCCAACTATAATTATTTATTTTTGTCCTGCTATTTCTAGTGAAATATCTGAATTATTTTCAGCTTTAGTCGATAATTCTTGCCAAAGTTCAATAGTTGTTCGGGGTGCAATATTTTCAATATATTCAGGAAACATTTCCTCCCGTAACCATTTTATGACACCTTCCCAACTTTTATCATATTTTCCATTGGGATTTTTCTTGTCTTGATAATCAAAACCATGTTTCTTTAGCACAGGATATATTTTTTTATGCCAGCAATCTCTCAAAGTATTAGATGAAAATTCACATTTTTCATTTTTTTCATTCTTCTGTAACTCCTGATTTAATTGCGACTGATTTTTGAGAGAATTATCTAATAGTAGTCTCTGTTTAAAAGCAACTGCATCATTGCCAGAAAACTCGAACTTAATCACCATATCGTCAAGAAATTGACTTTCCCAGTGTTCATAAGATTTATTCATAGGTATCATTTCAGTTATCAGTTATCAGTTACCAGTTATCAGTACCTCCGGCTGAAACATCCGGATTGAAATACTGAAGTTTACTTTTTTTATCCCCTTGAAAGGGGAGGCTTGAGACCCTTTTTTTGGTCAGTATTGGTTAAGTTATTTTCAGCCAAATATAACAAATCTATTTATTGAACGTCAATATCTATCTACAAAAATCTACATTTTTATATCTATCTAATTCTATTTATTTCTACACACAGTCACCCCATCTAATTGTTAATCTAAAAAAGATAGTAATTGAAGCAAAATATTAGTAATTTTCCGAGGATTTATCTGATGGGATTTTTAATCGCAGTCTGGGTTTGTTGTGGTGTTTGTTGTGCCATTATTGCTGAAAAAAAATATCGAGACCAAACATTGTGGTTTTTCTTAGGTATTCTATTTGGCGTATTTGCTTTAGTAGCGATCGCTTTATTACCCACAGCTTAAAAATTATGTAGAGTCGGCAAAGATTTAGTGATTAATATCAATCTTAAATAAAGGCTATATTTGCCCACTTTACACCTAGATTTTGAAACTATTTGGCATATTTACTTTAGTAGTGATCGCTTTATTACCGGCAGCTTAAAAATTATATTGTAATGTAGGTAAATTCCATAGAACGTCCCTACAAGAATATATTTTATTATAGAGACGTTCTAGATAACGCCTCTATTTTTGGTGGCAAATTATCTCTAATAACTTAAATTTTTCTATCTACATTTCTCTACATTTTTCTATTCCTAACGATGAATTAACTTGCTAATCTAAAAATATAGAGAAAACAAACCAATCTGGAAACAAGCAAACGTTTATTTAATTCCAAGGGTCAGATAAACAACTATTATTTTCTACATTTATCTAACCCACTATTAAATAAATCAAGCTAGGATTTATCCAGAGATAAAAAATCTCTACGCACCTTGAAAATTAAAGAGAAAATAAACAGGAGAAAATCATCATGCAATCTTTGTCTCCAGAACAAATTGAACTGTTGAAAAAACAGGCAATTGCAAGTTTTGTGAAAGCTGCAAATGCACCCTTTATTGTAGCTGTTATTGGTCAAACTGGTGTTGGTAAAAGTTCATTAATTAATGCTTTGTTCAATACTAATTTAAAAACTGATGCAGTTAAACCTTGTACGATGAATGTGGAAAAAGTTGTTGTGAAGGGAAATAAAGGAGAATTATGGTTTTATGATTTGCCTGGAATTGGAGAATCTGAATCAGCAGATGCACGATATATTGAGGACTATAAACAAAAGTTATTTGAAGCTGATGTTGTTCTCTGGTGTCTCCACTGCGATAACCGTTCTGTTACTTTTGATGTGACAGCTTTAAACAAAATTTTAGTCTCATTTAGTGCGGAGAAAAAAGCTCAATTAATGAGTAAAATTACTTTTGTTTTAACTAAAGTTGATACTATTAGTCATCCCGCTTGGTTATTGGCAAAAATGGATAAGAATTGGGGAATGTTTGCACCAAGCAAAGTGACTCGTGAAATTCTCGAAAAGAAAGCTCAATATTATCAAGAAACTTTCTTGCTCCCCTATGGAAATGGAATTATTTCTCGTACCTATAATGATGGGAATTTCAAAATAGACGACTCGCGTTTTTCTTGGGATACCTATAGTATTGTTTTTCAAGGATTTATGAATGCAACAACCCTCGCTCAACTTCAGGCAAAATATCCCCACTATCAAGAAGTATTTCAGCGACTTTATCAAAACTATCAAGTTGTTCCCTGTTCCTCTTCTTTTCGATTTAATTTGAACAAGTTGATGTTGATAATAGTAAACAAAATGGGTAAAGAAGCGATCGCTCGTTTCAACAACTTTTTAAACGAGCAATTAGATAAACTTCCTTTTGCTAAAGCTAAAGAATATTCCAATCTTATTGTGGTCGATCCAAACCGAAATCGGAAATTATTCGATTTGACTGAAATGCGAATTTAATACCAAGCATGATAAATGTTTGTTACATAAGGACGTTGCATGCAACGTCCCTACGGAAGATAAACAAAGAAAAAAATGATATAGATAGCTGTCTAAAATACATTTGAACGGATCTTTTTAAGTATCTCTAACCGAGATGCACTTTTTGAGTTAATCCTTGTTTCGGACTGCTATAATTCAACAATTAATAATGAATAATGAATAATGAATAATGAATAATTACCTCTCCTCTTTTAGTAGGGGTAGGAGACAGGAGACAGGAGACAGGAGACAGGATAAAAGAGAATGAGCGAGGAGGTAGGAGTAAGAATTGTAAGAATGATTTTTCTGCCCAACTATGCGTCTAAAATACGCTCCTTTTTGAGGGTGAAGAGCTGAAACAGGCGTACTTTTTTCGACTCCAAAAAGGCTAAAACCTTTATCTGTAAATACCTTTAGATTTAATCAGCAAACCCTAATTATATAGCAATCAAATTGGTTCTATAGTAGAAGGAACAAGGAAAAATCTTACGTTGTCTGAGTTTTAAGTTTTTGATCTGTTCTAACCTTGGCTTCAACTATTATACTTATGCAAGACTTCAATAATTAAGTAGTTAGTAGAATTCAATACAGTTAAGAGCGATTATTAGGCATTAAGTGTATATTATTATTCTTTTTACTACTCCCCTACTACTGGGCGAATGCCATTCTCTCCTGCTACCGGGCGAATGCCATTCGCCCCTGCTACCCTACTCCCCCTTCTTCCTCTAATACCTACTATTAATTCTATCTCTAGCACCTATTCCTAAAAAATATTCTATAGGTTGATCTGAATTAGAAACAACTACAAATTGATAATAACCAGAAGTTAGAGTTTGACCCCTCCATAGATTTATATTTCGATCTTCTATTAATGCTCTAGACCTATCACGATACTTTTCAGGAGGATAAATAGATAAGAAAACTTCTGGAGAATTAACTCGTAACCTGACGCGTAAAATTTGGTCTGCTTGTATCCATGCTAAATAAATTTTACCTTCTCCTGGTTGTAAATTACCATTGATAACTTCTCTAAATGAACCTGGTGTAAAACGAATTTCTTCTAAAGATTTTCTACTTTGTAAACCTTTCATTGTATCAGTAGCGATCGCTTGCCAAATTTGACCCATTGGTAAACCTATTATGTTTTTTCCACGGGGTTGTTCTGAGAATAAATGAAAAAATCTAGCATCGGTCAAATCGTTAAAAGCTGTACTACTAATATTTAATCTACTAAGTTGAGATTTCCATCGATAAATGTCATCTTTACTATAGTTTCCTAATCTACGACGAGCATCTAAACTTAGTGTTTCTAGTTTGTTAAGTAATTGGTTTGCTATTTCATACCACCGCCATTTCCATAATTTATCTTCTGAAGTTTCATCACTCAAAGTCTGCCCTTTTTTTTGAGGATATTTAGTGTAGAAAAAATCATCTACTAAAGGAAAAAAGAAAGATTCTTCAATGCCTGCTTTTTGAAGACGATCGCTCAATTCTTTGGGTTTCTCATTGACAATTTTATCTTTTTGATCGGGGTTGTATTCTAACCAAAAGTTACCAGCTACCCAACCTATTCCTCCCATACTAAATATTGTTACTAATACTAATAAAATTGTTGACCAAATTGAAAATTTTTGAGTGTTATTAGTTGTAACTGGAATTTGGGAAACTGGTGTTGTTGTGACATTGGAGATTTGATCTGCGGTAATAGGTTGAGTAGGGATAACATTTGGCGCTGCTTGAGTAGGTGCTAGGTCAGTGCTAGAAGCAAAATTTTCAAGCTCTGCTATAACTTGACCAACTGTGGAATAGCGATCGCTTGGTTTAGGAGCTAACATTTTATCTAGCACGTTACCTAAATTTGGACTAATGCTAATTTTCTTGCGCCAGTTAAAGGTTAAATTGCGAGGATCTATTAAAAAAGAGGGTTCTTTTCCTGTCAGCAATACTAAGACTGTTGCTGCTAAAGCATATAGGTCGCTGTTAGCATTAATCATTCCTAGTCGCATTTGTTCGTCTGGTGCATATCCGACTTTTCCCAACCTTGTCGCTTGGAGCGATACACCATGAGCATATTCAGAGACTACTTTTGTTGCTGTTTCTTTGACTCCACCAAAATCTATTAATATTGGCAGTTTATCGGAGCTTCGCAGAATGATATTATCTGGGGAAATGTCGCGGTGAATGACTCCCAAGTTATGAATATATTCTAAGACTGGTAATATTTGGAGTAAAAATTTTGTTACTTCTGTTTCACTAAAAAAAGTGCCTTGACGTTTGCGGTTTTCTAACAAAGCACGATAAGTTTTACCTTTTACATAATCTTGTACTAAAAATAGATATCCTTCTCCATCTAATTTAAAGCGAAACATTTCTCGGAACCCAGGAATTTGTGGATGTCGCAATTTGTAAAGTACCCCTGCTTCTCGTTCAAATAGTTCTTGGGATTTTTGCAAGGCATAACTACCCTGTACTTGGGGGGCAAATTCTTTGAGTACACAGGGTTCTTGGAAACGATGGTTATCTTCTGCGAGGTAGGTGCGTCCAAAGCCACCATGTCCCAATTGTTTGACTATTTTATAGCGGTTAGTGAGTATAAGTCCGGGATATATGGGGTTATTCATAAACAGGGATAATGGCTAATTTAGGACCAAGTTAGGGTTATTTCATTATATATATTGGGTTCCTACCGTTACAAAAATCGAATTTATAAATTTAGGGGTCATTTCAGTTATCAGTTATCAGTTATCAGTTATCAGTACTTCTACAAATAAGGAGGCAAGAAAATACGGAATTCTCTTTTCTCTTGGTCGATTAGATATGGTGAGGAAACCCGCTCTTATCAGAGCCACTCCGCAACATATAAAGCGGAGCAAAACGCCATCTCTCGACCGCTTTTTATACCCTTAAAAGGGGAGGCGCATACCCACAATTTCTCGGTAAAAAAGTTAGGAATAATTTAATTCTGTTAAATATCAGAGGTTATATTTAATTTAATCTATTATCTCTACAGGGTGGCTGATGATGTGACTGTGATAGTGGTTTTAACTAATTACCTTAAGTTCTGTAATTTTGATTTATTAATTATTGGGATTTATGAATTTATGAAAATAGTTGAAAAGTAAATTTATTGATTGACTGTTTTGTTTCTTCAACTGGTGAGGTATGAAAACAATTTATCGGCTTTTCCCATTTTGTGAAGCACTCCGAATGTGAGTGGTTATATTTTCAATATGTTGCGACATCCGCAATAGTCATTTTATTTTCTGAAGCTTCTGAATGACTGCTTTGTTTCTTCAACTGGTGAGGTGTGAAAATCAATTTATCGGCTTTTCCCATTTTGTGAAGCACCCGGATGTGAGTGTTGATATTTTCCTTCTGTTGCGTATGCCGCAATAGTCATTTTATTTTCTGAAGCTCCGGAATGACTGTTTTGTTTCTTCAACTGGTGAGGTATGAAAACAATTTATCGGCTTTTCCCATTTTGTGAAGCACTCCGAATGTGAGTGGTTATATTTTCAATATGTTGCGACATCCGCAATAGTCATTTCATTTTATGAAGCTCCAGGATGACTGCTTTGTTTCCTCAACTGGTGAGGTATGAAAACAATTTATCGGCTTTTCCCATTTTGTGAAGCGCCCGGAGGTGAGTGTTGATATTTTCAATATGTTGCGACATCCGCAATAGTCATTTCATTTTATGAAGCTCCGGAATGACTGTTTTGTTTCTTCAACTGGTGAGGTATGAAAACAATTTATCGGCTTTTCCCATTTTGTGAAGCGCCCGGAGGTGAGTGTTGATATTTTCAATATGTTGCGACATCCGCAATAGTCATTTCATTTTATGAAGCTCCGGAATGACTGTTTTGTTTCTTCAACTGGTGAGGTATGAAAACAATTTATCGGCTTTTCCCATTTTGTGAAGCGCCCGGAGGTGAGTGTTGATATTTTCAATATGTTGCGACATCCGCAATAGTCATTTCATTTTATGAAGCTCCGGAATGACTGCTTTGTTTCCTCTGACTGGTGAGGGGTGAAAATCAATTTATCTACTTTTCCCATTTTGTGAAGCACTCGGAGGTGAGTGTTGATATTTTCCTTCTGTTGCGTATGCCGCAATAGTCATTTTATTTTCTGAAGCTCCGGAATGACTGTTTTGTTTCCTCAACTGGTGAGGTGTGAAAATCAATTTATCGGCTTTTCCCGTTTTGTGAAGCACTCCGAATGTAAGTGTTGATATTTTCCTTCTGTTGCGGCATACGCAATAGTCATTTCATTTTATGAAGCTCCGGAATGACTGCTTTGTTTCCTCTGACTGGTGAGGTGCGAAAATCAATTTATCGGCTTTTCCCATTTTGTGAAGCACTCCGGATGTAAGTGTTGATATTTTCCTTCTGTTGCGGCATACGCAATAGTCATTTCATTTTGTGAAGCTCCGGAATGACTGCTTTGTTTCCTCTGACTGGTGAGGTGCGAAAATCAATTTATCGGCTTTTCCCATTTTGTGAAGCACTCCGAATGTAAGTGTTGATATTTTCCTTCTGTTGCGGCATACGCAATAGTCATTTCATTTTGTGAAGCTCTGGAATGACTGCTTTGTTTCCTCTGACTGGTGAGGTGCGAAAATCAATTTATCGGCTTTTCCCATTTTGTGAAGCACTCCGGATGTAAGTGTTGATATTTTCCTTCTGTTGCGGCATACGCAATAGTCATTTCATTTTGTGAAGCTCCTGAATGACTGCTTTGTTTCCTCTGACTGGTGAGGTGTGAAAATCAATTTATCGGCTTTTCCCATTTTGTGAAGCACTCCGAATGTAAGTGTTGATATTTTCCTTCTGTTGCGGCATCCGCAATAGTCATTTCATTTTATGAAGCTTCTGAATGACTGTTTTGTTTCCTCAACTGGTGAGGTGCGAAAATCAATTTATCGGCTTTTTCCATTTTGTGAAGCACTCCGGATGTGAGTGGTTATATTTTCAATATGTTGCGGCATCCGCAATAGTCATTTCATTTTGTGAAGCTCCTGAATGACTGCTTTGTTTCCTCTGACTGGTGAGGTGTGAAAATCAATTTATCGGCTTTTCCCATTTTGTGAAGCACTCCGAATGTAAGTGTTGATATTTTCAATATGTTGCGGCATACGCAATAGTCATTTTATTTTATTAAGCTCCTGAATGACTGCTTTGTTTCCTCTGACTGGTGAGGTGCGAAAATCAAAAGTCTAATTTTCTGGATTTGTAATTTCTCCCATAAACAGAATAGTGCCAGATTCATTATCCCTAATAGCAAAAAAGAAAGGACGATTCACCAACATTTCCATTTCAGAAGGTGGACCTCTAAATCCTGCTCCCACGCTAGTAACAGCCGCTGCTTCTGTTCCAGTTTCATTCACTTCAACAAATGTTTTATGTTTCACTTCATCAATGTATAATTTTGGTGGAATGGGGCGCATTTTAGAAAAATCAGCAGCACGATAGTTAAAAGCTATTTCCATTCCTAAAGATTTCAGTACATCATTGAGACTAACTTCATATTCTATTTTAAATTTTGGCAAGCCTAAATTAATTTTACTAAAACCTTGATTGAACAAAAACTGTTCCATCCAATTTTCCCAGTTTTTTTGATTTAAAACTTGATAAAACCCCTCTAAACCGACTTTTTCCCTAGGGAGAAATATATACATACTAACACGACTTTTTTTGTAGGGCAAACTCACTGCTCTAAAATTTTGGTTTTCATAGTATGAGTATATTGATAATTTTTGAAACATGATTGGATGTTGTTTTTGAGTTCCATCGGCTAAATAAAAAGGCATCTCCTTAGTAGAATCTTCTGAAAATGGTTCCTCCCAATCAGCTTTAAAATAAATAGCATTTAACAACAACATTACTAAATCAGGGTCAATTTTTTGAATAATCTTATCGATTTTGCCTTCAGTTTTGTCTTTTACCCAATTATTGATAATTTTCGGACTTTCAGGATCGTTAAAGTCAATTTCTCTTACCTGACTCTGATAAAAATCTTGATTTACTTGGATAAAACTTGGATAAAAAGACATTCCCTTTCTAGTCCAGATTGAGTTAGCAATATTTAATTTAATTTCTGGATTTAAACTATTTAATAAAATTCCTAAATTCTGATTTGCTTGATTAATTTCCTCTAAACTCATTCCCTGAAGGTTTAAAGTTTTAGCCATAGCTTCTTGAGTTTTTCCAGCAGCGGCATTGTAGGTCATTGATAGAGCGATCGCTATACTTATTGGTGAGATAAAAATATTTTCGTCTGGTTGGGATTTCTGAATTTCTGAAAATAGTTGAAAACCAAATTTATTATTGGCAGAGACTAATTTATTTATGGTATTTTTATCTGCTGTTTGGGCTAATTTCTGCTGCTTCTGATTTGTATATTTATCGGTATCAAGTTTCCGATTTCTGAAAATTATTGTACTGCCTGGTAAGTTATAGACTCCGAGAATTACAATTAAAATAATTGCTCCTAGAGATATTTTGGCAGAAATACCAGAAAATTTATTGACAAGTTCTTTGAACATTCTTTTACCTCACTAGAGTCAATTGATAAAAATGAAAATTATATTAATTTGCAACATTGCTAATTTTTTTTGTCAGAAATAATTTAAGACTGCTATATCAGACTTACTCTTAGTTTTTTGGATTTGTAATTGCTCCCATAAACAGAATAGTGCCAGAATTATTCTCTCTAATGGCAAAAAAGAAAGGACGATTAACTAACATATCGACAGTTATTACTTCACTTTCCAATGTTATTCTTACACTGGTAGTTGCTGCTGCTTCTGTTCCTGTTTCATTCACTTCAACAAATGTTTTATGTTTAACTTCACTGATAAATAATTTCTCAGGACTCATTCCAGAAAAATCTGCTCCTCCCCCCTGAAAAGCTATTTGCATTCCTAAAGATTTCAAAATATCATTGAGAGTCACTTCATATTCATTTTTAAACTTTGGCAAACCTAAATTAACTTCATAACCTCCTCCAAACTTTTTCATCCAATTTTCCCAGGTTTTTTCATTCAAAACTTGATAAAATTCCTCTAAACCAACTTGTTCCCTGGGGAGAAATATATACATACTAACTAGACCTTTTTTATAAGGCAAATTGACTGCTTGAAAATATTGATTCTCGTAATATAAATATCTTGACGATTGAAACATAATTGGATGTTGTTTTTTAGTTCCATTGGCTAAATAAAAAGGCATCTCTTCAGTGGAAAATTCTGAAAATTGTTGTTGCCAATTAGCCTGGAAATAAATAGCATTTAACAACACCATGACATCATTGGGGTTGAGTGCTTGAATAATTTTTTCAATTTTACCTTCAGTTTTATCTTTTACCCAATTATTGATAATTTTCGGACTTTCAGGATCGTTAAAGTCAATTTCTCTTACCTGACTCTGATAAAAATCTTGATTTACTTGGATAAAATTTGGAGAAAAAGATATTCCCTTTCTAGTCCAGATGGAGTTGGCAATATTTAATTTAATTTCTGGATTTAAACTATTTAATAAAATCCTTAAATCCTTATTTGTTTGATTAATTTCCTCTAAACTCATGCCTTGAAAGTTTAAAGTTTTAGCCATAGCTTCTTGAGTTTTTCCAGCAGCGCCATTGTAGGTCATTGAGAGAGCGATCGCTATACTTATTGGTGAGATAAAAACATTTTCGTCTGATTGGGATTTCTGAATTTCTGAAAATAGTTGAAAACCAAGTTTGTTATTAGCAGAAACTAAGTTATTGATTTTATTGCTCATATCTATACTTCCTATTTTGGTTAACCTAATACCAAATTGATAAATGTTTGCTACAAATATCTAGGGTATTTCTTAGGAGTCAGGAGTCAGTCCTCAAGAGTCGTATGGGAATGACTTTAATACCATTTTTTAGGGCGTAAATTATCTTTTTTGTCAAAAGGACATCTCCTGCATTTGTCTTTTTATCGCTCTTACTATTCGTAATATCATGTCCGCTAGTATTGTTTGTGTAAAACCAAGGGTGAATATCTACAGGCAATTTAAGTTTTTTCAAGCTTTTAAGCCTTCTTCCTTCTTCCTTCTTCCTTCTTCCTTACTTTCGCGCTTACAATACCGATGCTACCGGACATGATATAACATTCTTTTTTCAAATTGGTATAACCTAATAATATCAAAAATCATCAACGCTCAAAACTGCCGACTTACTATTTTGTGAAGCTCCTATGTTTCTCCTGGAAAAACTACTTTTGCAACAATTATTGCGTATGTGGCAATGATTATTTTATTCTCAGTCAGGGATTAACTTCTGACTTGTGACTTCTGACTTGCGCGTAGCGCTATATTCCCTTTTCCCTTTTGATTAAGTTTCTGGATTTGTAATTTCTCCCATAAACAATATAGTGCCAGAATTATTATCTCTAATGGCAAAAAAGAAGGGACGATTAACAAACATATTTAAACTTATCATCATAGAACTTGCTACTGGCATAATTATACTGGTAGCTGCTGCTGCTTCTGTTCCTGTTTCATTTACTTCCACAAATGTTTTATGTTTAATTTCATCAATATATAACTTTGGTGGAATAGAACGCATTCCTGAAAAATCTGCTGTCTTTCTGTCAAAAGCTATTTCCATTCCTAAAGTTTTTAATATGTCATTGAGGGTAATTTCATATTCATTTTTAAATTTGGGTAGAGTTAATGTGACTGCTTGAGATTCAAACTTTAGTATCCAATTTTCCCAATTTTCTTGATTTAAAGTTTGATGGAATTTTTCTAATCCTATTTCTTCTTTGGGGAGAAATACATACATACTGACGCTACCTTCTCCGTAAGGTAAGCTAATGGCTTGGAAAGTTTGATTTTCATAATATGAATATTGAGATAATTTCAACATTGTTGGATGTTGTTTTTCTATTCCATTAGATAAATAAAAAGGTTGGTCTAGGGTAGAAAAATTATCAAATTCTTTTTGCCAGTTTCCTTGAAAATAAATAGCGTTTAACAATACCATGACTGAATCAGGATCTAGGGTGTCAATTATTCGCTCGATTTTGCTTTTGGTATTGTCTTTTATCCAATTATTGATTATTTCTGGAGTTTTCGGATTTTCAAAGTCAATTTCTCTGACTTTACTCTGATAAATGTCTTGGTTTATTTGTAGAAAGTTTTGCTCAAAAGGTATTCCGATTTTAGTCCAGATTGAGTTAGAAATATTTAACTTAATGTCGGAATTTAAACTATCTAATAAATTTCCTAATTGTTGATTTGCTTGATTGATTTCTTCTAAGCTCATTCCCTGAAAGTTTAATGTTTTAGCCATAGCTGTTTGAGTTTCTCCCCGAGCGCCGTTATAGGTAATTGATAGAGCGATCGCTATGCTAATGGGTGAGATAAAAATATTTTTATTTGTCTGGGATTTTTGAATTTCTGAAAATAGTTGAAAGGCAAATTTGTTATTAGCAGAAACTAATTTTTCAATCATGTTTATATCTCCGATTTTGGGTAGGATTCAGGATTTTTGCTAATACAATCATACCAAATTCAAAGAATTATCTACTATTTTACTGCTCTGAGTTTAGTAAAAGTATGAAAGTTAATATCTGAAAATTTATCAGATATTATTTTGTGAAACATCTTGAATTATTACGGATTACCAAGCTCCAGAGCATGAGACAAATCTTTTCCTGTTTTCTCGTAAGCATTCAGCTATTAGCTGTCAGCTATCAGCAACAAGAATGTCTCCTTAAGAAAAGTGTTTAAATTAACAACTGACTTTAAGGGTAAGGGAGGCAACTTTTGTAGTAAGACAATTAAATATTGCTTTTATCCTAAGCTAAAAGCAATAGCTGAAGTCCGCAGTTCTGACCATAGGAGGCTAGCTGAAGTCCGCAGTTCTGACCATAGGAGGCTGGCTGACGGCTGAACGCTTACGTTTTCTCTGGGGTTAAAAACATGGAAATCAACATCATTTCTGTTCCAGTTTCATTCACTTCAACGAATGTTTTATGTTTAACTTCAGTAATTTGCAAAAATACTTTTTCCTTTAGAGCAAGTTTTAGATGATGGAAAAAATCTGTCTACTACTACTAATTCACAGTCGTACCATTGACGCTTGTATTCTAGCTGTCTTCTAAACTCATAAAATCACTATCTGCTAACTGATTTAGCCAGCTTATGGTTAGCTAACATACCAGACACATTCAAAGAGATAAAGAATGGATTCTATAGAAAATATACTTCCTGTTTTCTCTTCTGAAAAGCTTTATCTGTCAGCTTTTTAAGGTTTAATAATTGGTTAAAAAAACATTTGTATAAATTAAGCTTATAAAATATTGTCAAATATATTTGGAATTTAAACTCAATTTTCCCAAAAAAGTTCAAATGAGCTATTTAGGGGGAAAAATAGGGATAATTTGAGTGCAAACGGGCGTTCCTTGGCCATTTGTTAAAAGTCTTGATATATAAGAAATATAGGGTGGTTGCTTGTGAAGAAATTTTCGTGTATTTTTGAGGTAAGTAATTCGCTCTGCGTAGGTGCTTTTTAAAATGAAAAAGAGAATTAGTGAGTGGGAGTGCGATCGCGCTAGCGTAACGGAATTCTATCGCGTAGCGTAACGTAGTTCTATCGCGTAGCGTAACGTAGTTCTATCGCGTAGCGTAACGTAGTTCTATCGCGTAGCGGAACGGAGTTCTATCGCGTAGCGGAACGGAGTTCTATCGCGCATTGGATATATTTTTTTGACTACATCAATTTTACGCAGTCAAAGATACCAAATGGCTTCTATATATTCCCTATTCCCTATTCCCTATTCCCTAAAAGCGATAAATTTTTAGCTTTATTCATGCATTGAGATGTACCCTAATTTTCTGGATTTGAAATTTCTCCCATAAATAGAATAGTGCCAGAATCATCATCTCTAATTGTCAAAAAGAAGGGGCGATCAACTAACATCTCAAAAACTATTTCTCTTTGTATACCTCTTGACATTATTACACTGGTAGCTGCCGCTGCTTCTGTTCCAGTTTCATTCACTTCAACGAATGTTTTATGTTTAACTTCAGTAATATGTAAGTGTTCGGAACTAATTCCAGAAAAATCTGCTTTGTCTTCAAAAGCGATTTTCATTCCTAATGATTTCAGCGTCTCATTGAGAGTAATTGCATATTCATTTTTAAATTTTGGCAAACCTAAATCAACTTTGCAATAGTCAAACTTTTGCATCCATTTTTTCCAGTTTTCCTCATTTAAAATTTGATAAAATCCCTCTAATCCTATTTCTTCTTTGGGGAGAAATATATACATACTTACACTACTTTCTCCATAGGGCAAACTTACTGCTTGGAAATTGTCATTTTCATAATATAAATGTCTTGATAATTGAGACATAATTGGATGTTGTTTTTCAGTTCCATTGGGCAAATAAAAAGGCATTTCTTGAGTATAATCTTCTGAAAATTCTTGTTGCCAATCAGCTTTGAAATAAATAGCATTTAATAACGCCATATCAATACTGCGATAATCTGGTTCAATGATTTTCTCTATCTTACCTTGAGTCTTATCTTTGACCCAATTATTGATTATTTCTATACTTAGAATTTCTTTGACTTGACTCTGATAAAATTCTTGGTTTATTTGCACAAAACTCTGATAAAAAGGTAGTCCTTGTTGAATCCAGATTGAGTTAGCAATATATAATTTAATCTCAGGATTTAAACTATCTAATAAAATTCCTAGTTCTTGATTTGCTTGATTGATTTCCTCTAAATTCATACCCTGAAAATTTAGAGTTTTAGCCATAGCTTGTTGAGTTTCTCCCCGAGCGCCGTTATAGGTCATTGACAGAGCGATCGCTATACTAATGGGTGAGATAAAAATATTTTCATTTGACTGGGATTTTTGAATTTCTGAAAATAGTTGAAAGGCAAATTTGTTATTGGCAGAAACTAATTTTTCAATCATGTCTATATCTCCAATTTTTGCTAATACCATCATACCAAATTCAAATAATTATCTACTATTCTGCTGTTCTGAGTTTAGTAAAAGTATGAAAGTTAATATCTGAAAATTTATCATTTATCATTTTGTGAAGCATATTGAATTATTACGGATGTAGCAATAGTTATTTTATTGATCTTCAGACAATGAGAGCAATATTTCTGGGGTTAAAATATGGAAATCAACATAATTTATGTTCCCTATTTCTTTTTTCTTAGTTTTCTGGATTTGTAATTTCTCCCATAAATAGAATAGTGCCAGAATCATTATCTCTAATTGCAAAAAAGAAGGGGCGATCGACTAACATCTCAACAACTATTTCTCTTTGTATACTTCTTGACATTATTACACTGGTAGCTGCCGCTGCTTCTGTTCCAGTTTCATTCACTTCCACAAATGTTTTATGTTTAATTTCAGTAATTTGCAAAAATACTTTTTTCCTATATAGCAATCAGGAATCAGATGTAAGAATTTAGGTGTTCCTTTAAACCATATTCTATGGCAGTTATCTTATTCATATATATTCATTTTTTCTTCTTCCCTGTTGCCTTCCGGAGCTGTTGCCTCTCTTGGTCAGCATTCCCTTGTGTCTGACGCCGACGCGGGGTCTGACCGCTGTTGCCTAAAAGTCTTCAATATCTCACAACTAAAATCATATTGCTATATATTCCCTGTTGCCTTCCGGAACTGTTGCCTCTCTTGGTCAGCATTCCCTTGCGTCTGACGCCGACGCGGGGTCTGACCGCTGTTGCCTAAAAGCGATAAATTTTTGGCTTTATTCACCCATTGAGATGCACCCTAATTTTCTGGATTTGTAATTTCTCCCATAAATAGAATAGTGCCAGAATCATCATCTCTAATTGTCAAAAAGAAGGGGCGATCGACTAACATATCAACAGGTATTTCTGCACTTCTTACTCCTATAGTTATACTGGTAGCTGCTCCTGCTTCTGTTCCTGCTTCATTAACTTCCACAAATGTTTTATGTTTAACTTCATCTATATATAACTCTGGTGGAATAGGACGCATCCGAGAAAAATCAGCAGTATTTTTATTAAAAGCTATCTCCATTCCTAAAGATTTCAACGCATCATTGAGGGTAATTTCATATTCTGTTTTAAACTTTGGTAAACCTAGATTTACTTTACAATAGTCAAATTTCAGCATCCAATTTTCCCAGTTTTCTTCATTTAAAATTTGATAAAATCTTTCTAATCCTACTTTTTCTTTGGGAAGGAATATATACATACTTACTCGTCCTTCTCCATAGGGTAAACTCACTGCCTGAAATTCTTCATCTTCATAATATAAGTATCTAGATGATTGAAACATTATTGGATGTTGCTTTTTTGTGCCATTCGGTAGATAAAAAGGTTGTTCTTTTGTAAAATCTTCTGAAAATTCTTGCTCCCAATTTCCTTTAAAATAAATGGCATTCAACAATACCATTACTGTATTAGGCTCGAGTTTTTCGATAATTTTATCAATTTTGCCCTTAGTAATATCGTTAACCCAATTGTTGATAATTTCAGGACTTCTAGGATGCTCGAAGTCTATTTCACTTACCTTGCTATGATAAAAGTTTTGATTTCTTTGCATAAATGTTTGCTCAAAAGACATCCCTTTTTTCGTCCAAATTGAGTTAGCAATATCTAATTTAATGTCTGGGTTTAAACTATTTAATAAAATCCCTAATTCTTTGTTTGCCTGATTAACTTCTTCTAAACTCATTCCCTGAAAATTTAATGCTTTAGCCATAGCATCTCTCGTTTTTCCTTCGGCACCATTGTAGGTCATTGATAGAGCGATCGCTATACTGCTCGGTGAGATAAAAATATTTTCATTTGGCTGTGATTTTTGAATTTCTGAAAATAGTTTAAAGGCAAATCTATTATTAGCAGAAACTAATTTCATACTGATGTTCATATCTTCTATTGTGCTTAAAATATCCTGTCGGGAATTTGTCTGATTATCGGTATAAAATTCCCGATTATTTAACTTTATTGCAGCTCCAGGCAAATTATAGATGCCAATAATGATAATTATAGCCATCGTCCCTAGAGACATTTTTGCCGAAATAGCATAACATTTATTTAAAAGTTCTTTGAACATTTTCTTATTTACTGGAGTCAATAACTAACAATGACAATCGATCTAATTTTCAATGGTGCTAACTTATTTGTATTACCATTCTGGGCATTAATAATATTTTTGCCTAACTGGAAAGTTACTCGCAAAATCATGGAATCTTTTATTCCATTTGTATTATTAGCCATCCTTTATCTTTACGTACTTATTAGTAGTATTACCCCTGAATCTGCTGCTGCTTTATCCAACCCTACTTTGCCAGATATTGCTAAATTCTTTGGAGAAGAATCTGCTGCAGCAACAGGATGGATTCATTTTCTGGTCATGGATTTATTTGTTGGTCGTTGGATTTATTGGGAAGGACAACGTACTGGTGTTTGGACTGTCCACTCAATAATTCTGTGTTTGTTTGCCGGACCTTTTGGCTTATTATCTCATATTTTAACCTATTGGATTAGTCAGAAATTCTTCGGTAATTCTACAGAGGATACAACTACAACACCCACTGTAGAACAATTGTAAAATTGAGAGGGTGTATCTAATAGTTTGTTTATTTTATCGATTCTTAATTAATCTTCAGTAGTTTCTCAGACCTGACTAATATTTTGAGGGTTAAATAAATAATTATTGAATTTGAGATTTGAAGTTGTAGGTAAAATTTATGAACAAAGTTTAAAAGAGTTAAAAGCTATTGAAGAATGAATTAGTTAGTCAGTATTCTAAAGGCAGAATTTATCGCTGCGTTCATTTGTGCAGCATGACATTAGCGTAGCTCGGACTAAGGATAAGGAGGCACGGAAAGTCAGAAATAGTTCGTCACAATTCAGAAGTTTTTTCGCGCGATAATTTTCGGTAATAAAATATCTATTTATAGACGGAGAAATAGGGTGACGCGACCCCCGGATAAATTTCATTTTAGCCGTTGAAAATTAGTGGTCAGTAACAATCTCCCACTAATTTTTACTTCTGACTTATGACTTTTTGAATAGTGTGGGAGATTGAAGATGCGGAGTTGCTTTTCTGGGATATTTCCCACTAATTAATGCTACTAAATATCGTGTTATTTTGAGACTAAAGCTATTTCTTAATCTGCTTTTAGTAGATAGTTTGACTCTGAAGTATCTTTTCTGTGCTGGGTTTAATACCCCACTGTCAACAAACTTAAAATTGTTTGGGGCGATCGCACAGGAAGTGGCCGATAATTGACTATCCATCAGCAATTTTCCCTTCTTCCTTCTTCCTTCTTCCTTCTTTTCATTTCCCATTTTTATAGAGGTAAAATTATGGCAGTTGAATATGATATTGTGATTATTGGCGGTGGTTCGGGGGGTTTAGTTGTAGCTTCTGCTGCGGCTCAACTTAAAGCTAAAGTGGCATTAGTAGAACGCGACCGTCTTGGTGGTGATTGTTTGTGGTTTGGTTGTGTTCCTAGTAAGTCTTTAATTCATGCTTCTCGTGTTGCTTATCAAGTGAAAAATTCTTCTAGGTTTGGCATTTATACTCAACCTCCAGACATTGAATTTGCTAAGGCAACTGGTCATGCTCAACAGGTAATAGCTAATATTCAACCACATGATTCTCCAGAAAGATTTAGGGGTTTAGGTGTTGAAGTTATTTTTGGAGAAGGTAAGTTTATAGATAGTAAAACTTTTGAAGTTGATGGTAAAAAATTAACTGCTAGAGCTTTTGTTATCGCTACGGGTTCTAGACCTGCAATTCCATCTGTGGAAGGATTAAAATCTGCTGGTTTCCTGACAAATGAAAAGGTATTTTCTCTAAAAGAAAGACCAAATTCTTTGGCAATAATTGGCGCTGGTCCTATTGGTTGTGAGTTGGGTCAAGCTTTTTCTCGCCTTGGTAGTCAGGTGACTATTATCTCTAGTAGAAGTCTAATTTTACCAAAAGAAGAACCGGAAGCTGCTCAAGTTGTACAAGAACAATTTGAGTCGGAAGGGATTAATATTTTGAAGGAAGTTAGGGCGGAAAAAGTGGAAGTTGTGGATGGGAAAAAAGTAATTACGGCAGGTGGAAAAAATATTATAGTTGATGAAATTTTAGTTGCTGGTGGTAGATTGCCAAATGTAGAATCTTTGAATTTAGATGCTGCTGGTGTGGAGGTAGGAAAGCAGGGAATTATTGTTAATGAAAAGTTGCAAACTACTAATTATAAAATTTATGCTTGTGGTGATGTAATTGGTGGTTATCAGTTTACTCATGTGGCTGGTTATGAAGCGGTTGTAGCTTTAACAAATGCGTTATTTTTTCCTATTAGTAAGGCTAATTATCGGGTTATTCCTTGGGCAACTTTTACTGACCCAGAATTGGCAAGGGTAGGGTTAACAGAACAGCAAGCAAGGGAACGTTTTGGAGATGACGTTTGTGTATTGAAGCAACCTTTTTCTGGTGTAGACCGCGCTCAAGCTGAGGCAGCTACAACTGGATTTGGTAAGATTATTACTAGGGGTAATGGAGAAATTTTAGGGGCGCATTTAGTTGGTATTTCTGCTGGTGAATTAATCCACGAAATTGTTCTAGCAATGTCGAATAAGTTGCCTGTTTCTGCTTTGACTGGAATTCATATTTATCCAACTTTATCTGAGGTAAATAGTAAGGCTGGTTTATTGTTGAAAAAACAGAAATATGCCAATAATTTATGGCAGCAGAATTTCTTAGAAAAGTTCTTTAATTGGAGGCGGTCATTTTAAAGGAAGGAAGAAGGAAGAACGAAGAGGGAAGAACGAAGAGGGAAGAACGAAGAGGGAAGAAGGAAGAAGGAATAAAAAAGTAGTAGTTGTAGTGCTGTGACACACCTAAAATGTGTAAGCATTAGGAAACGCTAATAGCTGAATGCTTACAGAAATGTAGTGCGGGCATCTTGCCCGCTAATACTATAACTATACCTAACTGAGATTAAATTCCCTTTAACAAATGCAAGATTGATTGGTTTTTCCTGCGCAATGCTGCGCAAACATCCCGACGCTCCCCTCCGGGAGAGCGCGGGTCAAGGGCCAACGTTGAGATAAATCCTATAAAATTCACCTACTTCTTCTCTTTAGTTAAACATATAGCGTTTCTCAGACTAATGAGGTACACCTATCTTTATTTCTATTCTATTCCCTGTTCCCTATTCCCTAAAACAAACGAATTTTGTACCTTATATCATGTCCGCTCGGGTAGCGTAATAATACAGTTTTTAGGTGGTAGGTGGAGCGGTGGTAGGTTTCATTAATGGATAATTGATAATGGATAATTGATAATTACCTCGGGTTTTAACCGTTACGGAATTGAATATAAGGAAATATTATTTCTTCTCTTGGTCGATTGGATATGGCGAGGAGACCCGTTCTTGCAGACCCGCTCCGAATTGCGCCATCCCACCCTACCGGAAGCTCCGAAGATCGACCGTTTTTTTCCCCTTACAGCGCTTTTCAAATTGATGAACCACATCTTCACACATCATATGATGTCCGGTAGCATCGGTCTTGTATAGCAAAGGTAGGCAACAGCTCATCTGGCAACAGCTCATCTGGCAACAAACAGGAAGGCAATTGAGCAAGAAAAAAACTTAAATGTCCTGTAGATATCCACGCTAACTTTTACACAAACGATTGCCTTCGGACATGATATCAAACCTTGTAGAGACGTTCCATGGAACGTCCCTACTGTGGTCTACCCAAATGAAAACCGCTGTAAAAGGGGAGGCTTCAAGGCGCGAATTATTTAATTATTAATTATTAATTATTCGGTAAATTCAAGAATGAAAATCACCTATCTTTATTACTCACCCAACTTTGATATGCTACGAACAAAAATAAAATTCCAAACAGCAATATAAATATACCATATTCCCGAATTAAACTTTCTGAACTATCATCAATTTCTGCCGTTTCTAATCCTAATTTACGTTGCAAAGACTTCAAAATTCCATAAAGTCTCTGGGAAAGATTCATTAAAACAAACGAGGTATACTTCATATTTAAGCATTTATTCAAACAACTCTTCAATTATTAACGATACATCAAAAAAATTTTTAAGAAGTGACTTGATATCAAATACGTTTAATTTGGTATAAAAAAATGTTCCATCTTCAACCATCTCCCCATCTTCAACCATCTCCCCATCTCCCCATCTCCCCATCTCCCCATCTCCCCATCTCCCCATCTCCCCATCTCCCCATCTCCCCATCTCCCCATCTCCCCATCTCCCCATCCCCCCATCTCCCTATCAACCCATCTCCCAA
>NZ_JAAHGO010000043.1 GCF_010672455.1 Okeania sp. SIO2C9
AAAGTTATACTTGTAGGGGCGAATGGCCATTCGCCCCTACGTTTTTAGATGGTGACGATCTGCCTATTTATGGTGAAAAACCCGATGATTGGAAACCGTCACCGAAAAGAATAAAGCGATGCAGCGCGGTCTTGGGGGTTCCCCCCATGAGCGACTGCATCAAGAAGCGTGGTTTGTATAGAAGTAGTAATAATTGGTTAATTAATGCAGACTGTAATGGGGCAGCAAATATAATCACAAAAGTAAGCAGAAAGCTAAGTTTAGACTTAAGCAGACTGTGTAGGGGCACTTTGACTTGTCCCCAGAGAGTTTATCTTTGGTCAGCTAAGAAGAAACGGAGCAACATGGATTATCGGTGTTGCGTAGTATCTGCTTAGAATCCCCGTGACTTGAGTCCGGGGAGTAGTCAATCACTTGAGGTTATCAGTTCTAAATTTAATAAATAGTGGCAAGCTGATTGAACTTGTCAGAAAATAATCGATATGGCTATTTACTCCTGGAAGCAATTTAAACTCTCTGTTCTGAGTGCTAATGAGTGGTTTCGAGAAACTCCTGAAAGAGCTTTGGATATGGCTTATGATGCTGCTCTCAATATTAAGGCGATTGAAGAAAAACATTTTGAAGGCCAAAAAATTTCTTTAGCATCAGCTAATTATGGTGATAGTGTTAAGTCTTATTTTAATTCTGAATTGAAGCGATATTTAAAAGTTATTCAAACTAGATTAGCTGAGTTTAATGCAAGTATTTCAGTTGTAGGTATTTTTGAGAAAAATAAGCTTGGCGATGGCGAGGATAAACTCAATAAATATTATCAGCAAGAATTTCAGGACCGACCATCAATTATTTTGGAAAAATTAGAGTTTATTGATGAAGTAGCTGGTCGATATCGTAAACAAACAAAATCTCCAATTCAAACATCTAATTCAATTGTAGAAGTGCCTGATACTTCATCTTCTTTAGCTATAATATCTAGTCAAGATAATATTAATAGTTCTACTAATAATATATCATCTAATTCTGCTATAAATACTACAAAAACACTAGAAAGAGATCAACCTGAAACTAGCTTTTTACCCCGTTCATTATTAAGTACTTTCAAAAGAATCAAGAAAGAGTTAGACCCAGAAGCAGAAGAAGATGTAATTAAAAAATTCAGAAAATCTAAAGTTAAGACTATTACTTCAGTTAGATTTATCTTGTTATTGATTTTAGTACCTCTACTAATGCATCAGTTATCAAAAATAACTTTTGTGGGTTACTTAGTCGATAGTTTTCTGCCAGTCTCTAATCAACAAGAAGAGATTTTTATTAACCGTGACTTGGAAGAAGAAGCCTTGATGGAGTTGCGTAAATATGAGGAAGAACTTCATTTTCAAATGTATTTAGGCCAGGCACCAGAATTATTCCCAGAATTATATGAAGCTGGGAAAGAAATTTCAGAAATACCCAAACTTAAAAGAGAAGAATTGATTGAGCATAAAGTAGAAGAAAAAGCTCAAGAAATAGCCTCGGAATATAAAAATAGAAGTAATAATGCTATTAAAAATATTTTTTGTGACTTTATATCTTTGATTACTTTTGTTGGCATTATTTCTACTAATAGAAGAGATGTTGAGATTTTAAAATCTTTTATGGATGATGTGATATATGGTCTTAGTGATAGTGCTAAGGCATTTATTCTGATTTTGTTAACAGATATGTTTGTGGGGTTTCACTCCCCTCATGGTTGGGAAGTGATTTTGGAAAATGTTGCTAAACATTTTGGAGTAGCAGAAAGTAGAGATTTTAATTTCTTGTTTATCGCAACTTTTCCGGTGATTTTAGATGCTGTTTTTAAGTATTGGATATTCCGTTACTTGAACCGTAGTTCGCCTTCTGCAGTGGCAACTTACAAGAATATGAATGAATAGATTAAACAATTAACAATTAATAATTAATAATTAATACTATAGCAATCCTAAATTGGTTGTGGCAAAATTCCATACAGAAAAAGTTTTGGGAAATCGAATATTTGATCATAGCGCAAAAAACTTAAATAGCCACTTAACTACTTTAAAAGAACTGCAAAGATGATAGAATTGTCTGATGAAATTTTTGGCTTGTAATCAAATATCTTCAACGGGGTTTTGCTCCGGGGCATTCGGGGCAAATTTTGTACAATTTATCAACCATTCCTCTTGTGCTAAGTCTTGATTAATTGTCACTAAATATTCTCGAAATTCCTGAGAATTATGATAACTTGCTCCATCCCAAAATATTGCCAATCTTTTTCCCGGCCTTCGCGCTTTGCAAATATTTAATAAATTCAATGGTATTTTCCGTATTTCCACTCTTATATTCTTGCACAATAAATTCTTTGCTTTGATAGTCTAATGCTCCATAATAAGTCTGTCTTTTTGTTTCATTTTTTAGCGGAATTTCTATTCTTTCATCATTATCGATCTACAAAATTATAGGATTGACTAATGGGATTTTTTTCTGTTTTTTCCTTGATACATAGAGGCTTTAAACCTTAATTATTTGGCAGAGATTTGGCAGTCGGGAGTCGAAAGTAAAGGGGAAATTATACCAATTTCATAAAATATTGCTACATTCATTATCTGCAAGTGAGAAAATTTTAGACTTAAGACCAAAAATATAGATTAATATCATATCTTTACTACTCCCCCACTCCCTCTTTTGGAGGAGATTTCTAATGTTTAATTTGTCTTGGGTAACGAGGTTTACAAGGAGTTCCTAAGCAAACCTGACCTGCTGGCATATCTTTAAAAACACTACTCCTAGCACCAATAACAGCATTAGCACCAATATTAACGCCTGGAGCAATAAAACAATCTGTAGCAACCCATGCACCATTACCAATATTAATACTTGCTGTTTGTAAACCAAATGTAGGGTCTTCCATATCATGACTACCCGTACAGAGGTAACTTTTCTGAGAGATAACGCAATGTTGACCTATTTCTATACGGTCAAGACTGTATAAAACTACGTCGTCTCCAATCCAACTATAATCGCCGATCACTATTTTCCAAGGATAGGTAAATCTGGCAGTGGGGCGAATTAAAACTCCTTGACCAATTTTGGCTCCAAAGAGATTTAATATTAGTCGTCTTAGACCATATAAAGGTTGGGGAGTTAAGGGAAAAGTAATTGCTTGTACGAACCACCACAGTAATACGAACCAACCCGGTTTACCTCGGTCATACCAAGATTGGTTGTATTTACGAAGATCGACCCCAGATTCTATTTGTTGGTTATTTGTCATTGGGAGTTAAATTTTTTTAGGCTTGACTTTGATTAGACAATTTTATACCATTGAGATGTTTATACTGGGGGAATAGTAATTTTATATACTCGTACCGTAAAATTGATTAAAATACCCAATTATATATTTACCGAAAAATTGTGGTTTAAAGCCTCCCCTTTTAAGGGGATAATAAGCGGTCGGGGGATGGCGAGGTCTCGGAGCCATATCCATGAGACCAAGAGAAGAAAAATTTTCATCTCTTTGTCAATCCTCTTCTTTTCAAGGAGAGGTAATTATTCATTATTCATTATTCATTATTGAAAAGTATGTTACTACAGAATAGTTAATTTTGAAAGGTTTATTCAATTTATTTTGACTGTGGAATAGATTAATGAACTGAGTCAGAAAAATAGCAAACCTCCAGAATAATTTCATCTATTTTTGTGATTACTTTTCTGGTTTCTCTGGTGGCAACAATAATTTTTGCCCACTCATCCGTTGCAGAATAGGCAAATAGTTATTTTGGAAAAGTTGAGAGAATTTTGACAAATATTTCTACCTCTTTTCCTACCTCATCTTTAGATAGATGGGATGACAACTATATATATAAATTAATTTTCTATCCTCGGTTTTTCTGTGTGACTATATGAGGGGAAAGCTGAGAATAATTTCATCATAATTTCATCTATTTTTGTGATTACTTTTCTGGTTTTTCTGGTGGCAATAGTAATTTTCGCCGACTTATTGGTTGTGGGATGGGCAAATAGTTACTAGGTAATATTGAGATAATTTTTGTAAATTTTCTGATCTCATCTACCTAGAGATGAGATGACAACTATATATAAATAAATGAATTTTTTATCCTTGGTTTGACTGTGTGACTATTCTAGGGGAAAGCTGGAAGTAATTTCATCTATTTTTGTGATTACTTTTCTAGTTTCTCTGGTGGCAATAATAATTTTTGCCCACTCATCATAGTTATTAATAACTTTCTCTTGATAGCTTAAAAATGATTGGATTAATTCAGCAGTTTTTTCTGAATTATCATTAGCAATAATTTTGTGATTTTTTACTTTGCCTAGACTTGTCTCAAGTTTTAACTTACCCTCTTTATACCAACGAAACTCTAAGTAATTAGTTAAAATTAAATTTTCACCTACGGCAGATTCTAAATAACGTTTTAACTGGTCAATTAATTGAATTTTTTCTAAATTTTCACCAATTTTTTTAGCTTCAATATCGCCAAGTAAGTTATTATTTTTCCTAACTGTAAAATCTGGGATGCCAGCTTGATTTCCAGTTTCTTCAAAATTGGCATTAATTCCCAACATTTCACCCTCAATCAGATTTTTTAAAGCAGGATAATGAGTACGTTCACTACCTTTTTCCAGATTCTTCTCTAATTATTGTAAATAGTAGTTAAATTCCATCAATCTGTATTTTTGGCAAATATTTCAAGGATATTTTAATAGAATAAAAATTATCAGAGACCATTTATCAACAAAATATTAAACATAGAATACTACCACAGCAAAAGTAGGAGTTTAGAGACCAAACCCCTACAGAAATGCTAGCTATATTTTAGGGACTTCCAAATAAAAAATTATCCCATTAGCTATGAAGGTAAGGGAGTAGAGAGTAGGGAGTAGGGAGTAGGGAGTAGGGAAGAAATTGAAAAAGTAAGGGAGTAGAGAGTAGCTAGTTAACGATAGAGTACAAAAATTTGGATAATTTATTTTCTGCTATTCTCTTAGTCAATATTTTAGTCTTATTTGATAGTCTAAAATAACTTTATACCAAATCTAAAAAGTTTTGCTACATCTTTTTGAGAGTAGGGAATAGGGAGTAGATAAATTAGGAATAAGGGTGCATCTCATATTTGCAAAAATACTTTTTTTCCTATATATTCCCTGTTCCCTAAAAGCGATAATTTTTTGGCTTTATTCAAAATTGAGATGCACCCAGGAATAAGATATCTTCGCTTAATGCCTAGAATCGTTAAAAAGTGCTTCAGTCCGGAAATTATGAAATGCTGATATAGCAATTCCCATCCTAATGATATACAAAATTCGTTTGTTTTAGGGAGTAGGGAGTAGGAAATAGAAAATAAAAAAAATTACTGTACCTCAGTAACTTGAGAAATGCTATAGCTAGTTAATGCTATAAAAATCAAAATAGGGAAGTAGAAAATAGGTTAACTTTCCTTTTTCTATCTCCCTTAAATGTTCGGCGAATTTCAGATTAATTAGTTAAATTTTTGGCATTACTGATTCTAACTATCAGGTCAAGTATGAATATAGATTTAGAGTTATTTATCCATCCTAATCATCAACAATAAAATCAAGTTTTTCGTAAGCATTTAGCCGTCAGCTATCAGCCATCAGTTATTGCTTTTAGTTTTAGATAAAAGCTTTACTAATTGATCCAGAATTTATACTTACTATAAAATCTGGCTGAAACAGTCTATATTCATTTAAACCCCTTATAATAGCTGAGATCTGAAAGCTAATAGCTGTTTGCGCAGCATTCCGCAGGAAATGCTTACAGTTTTTCCGACCGCTTCTTTGATACTTTTACTAATAACTGATAACTGAAATAAACCTAAATTTTCACCACTGTCAATATTTTAGATATTTTACCGAATAATTAATAATTAATAATTAATAATTAAATAATTCGCGCCTTGAAGCCTCCCCTTGGATAGGGGAAAAAAAGCGGTCGTTAGCGCAGCTTCCCGTAAGGGTGGGATGGCGAGGTCTCGGAGGCATATCCAATCGACCAAGAGAAGAAATAGTATTTCCTTATATTCAATTCCGTAACGGTTTTAACCAGAGGTAATTATCAATTATCAATTATCCATTATCCACTAATGAACTACCTTAACCTGACTACTAACTACTACTTGCTGAATCTACCTGAGCAACTGGCTGAGGTTTAGCAGTTTTTTCTATTTTCTCAACAGTATTTAACTGACCACCACAATCTTTAAGTTCGTAAAGTTTAACGCCTATTTGATACTCATATTGACTCAGTAACCTACCATAAATATATCCTGCTTTACCATCTAAAAACCCTAATTGAATGAAGTAAAATAAAATAAACCTCAACATAGGTTTAAATGGTAATCTTACCCATATCTTCTTCAGAAAACGTTTACGTTGTACCGCATCCCCAAATAAACTTGCACCAATAGTTCCATCATCATCCTGACCAGTCAGTATATTATAATGTACTCGCGCTTCCCAATTAGAATAACGATTGTGTCTTTCCAACCAGTGAAATAAATCACGAAAATCTTCGTGAAGCATATCATTTTTCAGATAGCCTACCTTTCCATTCAAAACAACGTGTTCATGCACTTCATTATCTCCCGTATTGGGCACTCCCTCAGTTCCTAAATTCTCGTAGCGACCTTCTTTATACTTAAATAAACGCAGATTCCAATCAGGATATTTACCGCCATAACGAATCCATTTACCTAGAAAAAATACCCTTCTATTAAGGTAGTAACCATTGTAATTTTGGTCTTGAATCGCTACAGCAATTTCATCCCATTGCTCAGGAGTAATACGTTCGTCACAATCAACAATAAGTACCCACTCATTCCGAAATGGCAAATTTTCTAAAGACCAATTTTTCTTTTTTGGCCATTGACCATTAAAATGGAACTGTACTAAATTTGCTCCATAACTTTCTACAATTTCCCCAGAGCGATCGCTGCTTTGAGAATCTACTACAAATATCTCATCTGCTCTTGCAACACTATCTAGACAAGCGGGTAAATTTTTTTCTTCATTCTTAGCCGGGATGAGAACTGAAACTGGTATCTTAGATGATGTCATAGTTCAGAATTTTATAGATGGGAATTACCTTATTTTATTATCGCTATAGTTTTAAGGCACTAATAGTTCTCTATTGAGTTGCCTTGGGTTAGCATTTAGATAGTTAGGATTTGATGTTAAGTGGCCTTTAGTTAACCTTTAGGTAAGTAGGATTTGAGATTGAGTGGACTTGGGTTAGCATTTCGGCAGGGCGATCGACTTTTTTTACCTACCACCTAAAATCTACCACCTAATACCTACTTTATAAATATCATGCCTTGAGATGTTGAGTGGCTTTGGGTTAGCTTTTTGGCAGGGCGATCAGCTTTTTTTACCTACTACCTAAAACCTACTTTGTAGATATCATGCCCTGAATAGCTGCACCTAGATAGCCTATTTGAGCATAAGCATAGACAAAATTATCAAAACGTTTGGCCGGGTCTGCTATATTTTTTAGAGACTTGTACACACCCCTAATCATTCTATCGCTCCCCTTTTTTATTTGTCTAAGACCTGCCTGACCAGCTAGTTGTTCACGATAACATTCGCTAATGCCTTGCCACCAACCTCTTTCAATAAACCAGGCAGGTCTAACCCTTTCAGGAGCTACATTATGAGCAACCAAAGCTTCAGGTAAATAAGCTACTTGCCAACCTTGCTTGATTGCTAATTCTGTGGTATGTAACTCTTCATTAGACAATAGTTTTTTGCCCACTCGGCCTAAGTTAGTATCAAAGCCATCAATTTGTTCGAGAAATGTACGACGAATGGAATAATTTAAACCTCTAGGAGTTAAACCAGGCTGATTAATATAAACTACAGAATCACCAAGGTCATAGTAACCGAGGTTTCCTGATAATTCTGGAGAAAGCCATTTGGGGGGGCTAATTCCTTCTGGCCAAATCAAAGTAACTTTACCACCAGCGATCGCTAGTTTTTCATTACTTTGAAAAGCTTCTTGTAATACCCTTAACCATTGAGAACTAGCAACAGCATCATCATCAAGATAAGCTAAAATTTCTGCACTGGCTGCTTTTGCCCCTGTATTTCTGGCCACAGATAATCCTGTGACTGGCTCATATACATATTTCAGATTGGGACTAGGATATCTTGCTTCTACTACTTCGCGGGTGCGGTCGGTGGAAGCATTGTCTACCACTACTACTTCAAAGCTACCAGGAAAATCCTGTCCAAGTAGGCTATCTATGGCAGCTCCTAAGTAATTGTCCCGATTATGAGTGCAGATAATAGCAGATATTTGGGCCATATTTAATTGTTACAAAAGAACTAGCGGGACTTTGAAAGCCCCTACTCTTGAGAGAGGGGATGAAAACGGACACTGGGGGATAAATACCGCAGTCTCTACCCCATTTTAACATTACAAATACACAATCAGGAGATAATTTATAATATTAAGGAGGTGATTTATTTGTATGGTTGTCAGCAACATCTAATCAAGGCCGATTATGACTTAAAATCAATTCTGGAGTTTATTTGTTCCGGGTCCCACAAGCTAACCAATTGTGGTATTTATTATGGTCGTCAATTGTTTTTTAAAGCTCAGAAAATAATTGGTAAGTATGACCTAGAAAAAGAGTACAAATCAAATAAACATGTGTCAGCTTTGTATTCACAGGCAGCCCAGCAAATACTTAGGTTTGTTGCTGAATCTTTTAAGTCATTTAAAGAGTTAAACAAAAAATAAAAAAAGGGTAATCTGCATTTTCAGCCAAGGATTCCTAGCTATCTTCAACAATTAATAATTAATTATTAATTATTAATTATTACCTCTTCTTTTCAAGGAGAGGATTGACTAATAATGAAAATTTTTTCTCTCTTGGTCGATTGGATATGGCGCAGGTTTCGGAGCCATCCCACCCAACGGGGAAGCTGCGAAGATCGACCGCTTGTTTCTCCTTTAAAGGAGAGGCTTTAAACCTTAATTATTCGGTAAAAAAGATGGTTTAGCAATGGTGACTTATCCCAAGCAAGCTTTAAGACTTGTTGGGAATAATATCAGAATTCCCCTGGAACGGTAAAACGATGGTTTAAATTGGACAGTTTTTTGATACCAATATCATCTAATCTACAGTTTTCAGAACTTAAAGAATTGCGTATACTACCACGTAATCGATATTTTTATGTAGAGTTCGTCTACAAGAAAAAAATTGTAGTTCAAGAAGAATTAAACCCTAAAAATGTTTTGGGCATAGACCCCGGAATTAATAATTGGTTAAGTTGCGTTTCTAACGTTGGTACTAGCTTGATTATTGATGGGCACAAGGTGAAAAGCCTTAACCAATGGTATAACAAACGGGTTTCCACCCTCTTTGAGGGTAAGCCCCAAGGTTATTGGGATGAGCAATTAGCCCACATCACAGAAAAGCGTAACCTTCAGATGAGAGATGCAGTTAACATTCTGCAAAAATAGTTATCAATCATTACTGGTAAAGGTTTATTGGTTAACGCTGACTTAAATGGTGCAGCGAATATACTTGCCTCCGGCACGCTTCGCGAACGTAAAGTAGAGACATAATTAGTTATAAGCCTAGTCAAGGTCTGTAGGCAAGTTTTGACCCTTGCTACCAGATTTCCGATCTGGGAAACCAAAACTAAAAAAGCTACCAGATGTGGCTAATGCCCCTAATCGTAGCAACAGTTGAGAATCCCCGCGCTTAAAAGCGCGGGGAGAGGTCAATATCCTTTATTTTCAGTTTACACTGGATAATCTTTTTGCATTCCCATGATTTCTCCTCAAACCACTTCTAAGAAAATAATTTTGGTCACAGGTCCTGCTCGCTCTGGTAAAAGTGAGTGGGCTGAAAATTTAGCTATGAGTTCTCACAAACAAGTAATTTATATAGCTACCTCTCAAGTTGATGGTCAGGATATAGAGTGGCAAACTCGAATTGAACAACATCAGAACCGTCGCCCTCCTGATTGGACTACTTTAGAAATACCTGTGACACTATCAGAAACTTTAACTACTTATGCAGATGAAGACTGTTGTATTTTGGTAGATTCTTTAGGTACTTGGTTGGCGAATATTTTGTCACAAGATGAATCAGCTTGGAATGAAACTTTAGCAGCTTTAATTGAAGCTTTATTAAAAGCTAATGGTGATGTAATTTTAGTGGGTGAAGAAACAGGTTGGGGAGTAGTTCCTTCATTTCCTATCGGACGGCTATTTCGTGATCGCCTTGGTCATCTGATTCGTCGAGTTGGAGTAATTTCTCAGTCTGTTTATCTGGTTACAGGAGGTCATGTTTTGAATCTGAGTACTTTAGGCATACCTTTGAACTTTTAATTCTTAATTTATTATAAAGGAATAAAATATTATTTTCACTCCCTAACTTTTCCAATGTTTAAAGTTTAGAATGAAGGTAGATGAATGAGGCTATTTATTAGCTTTGAAGTTCTATAACATGGAAAATATAGGATAAAAATTATGGCATCCCACGATCGAGTCAAACAATATATTGCCTATTGGTTTCAGTTAGGTAAGAAAGTATTAATTAGGAATGGCCAAGAAGCTGTGAAACCTCAAGTCGTACTTTTAGGCGATCGCTACAGTCAAGATTTTGAATCATGCTGGCAACAAATTCTATCTTCTGGATCGGGAGATTGTTTTTTAGAGGGAACACATCAAACAATTGCAGAATTATTATCTCCAGAGTGGGACATTAGTGATTGTGCCCGTTGTTCGATGCCTATCCCATCTCGTGTCAAAGGAATGCCCCCTAGTTGTTGTCCATGTTTCGATTTACCTCACTGGCCTGATACTGAAAAACCATTGCCGCGATCGCCCATCAATAATAAATCATATTTGTTAGGTATTTGTGAGCGATTATTCAACAAGAAAGAAAATATTACTACTCATAGTCACTATTCTGAATAAGAAGAGTTTAAGCTTCTTGGATATTTTGGAAAACATTCAATTCGTCAGAAATCACAAGTGTGTTTGCGCTGCATTCGGACTGAAAGTCAGAAATTAAAATTAGTGGGAGATTGTTACTCACCACAAATTATCAAGGGAAAAAACTTCTGACTTCTGAGTTCGTTCCTATTTCTGACTTTCCTATAGCGGGGGTCGCGTCACCCTATTTCTCCGTCTAGAAATAGAGATTTTATTACCGAAAATTCTCAGATAAAAAACTTCTGACTTCTGAGTTCCTATTTCTGACTTTCCTAGGTCATGCTGCACAAACAAGTACAGGGATAATACCGCCTTTTAAAAGTTTTCTGACGGGGTAAATTTGATGTCGAGAAAATCTCAAAATTCAAAATCTAAGTATACTTAATTGCGAGAATCTACTGTTAATTCAGAATCATTATTTGTTTCACCCTGCTCATTAATTAATAATGCTACAGGAAAATGATTCAGTACATTTCTAATCCATAAAGTATCTTCTTTTTCTTCTTTAAGTTTTTGTTGAGTAATTGCATTTTTCCACACCAAAGAAGAACCAGAAGGTAAACATATTCGAGTCTCACGCCATACTTGTTCTCCTAAAGGATTTTCTCCTTCTTGAATCAATTTAGTTAATAATCTGGGGGCTATAATAATTGCCGTACTATCTCCCCATTTTCTAGAGAAAGCAACTATATGATCTTTCAAACTACCCATAACAAATAACTTTTGGTAATTTCCTCGTTGAAATAAATCCAAATACTCTCGGCGTGCCTGCAAAGCTTGGTAAATTAAAAACATTTTAATCTTACCAGTCTCTGGAGTTTGCAAAAGTTCCTCAATTAATCCTAAAATATCTGACTCTATTTTTGTCTTAATTTCCTTCAGAAACTCTGCTCTGTTTTCAAAATCAATAGGACGACGGTTATCAGGGTCAACAAGACTCAAATCCCACAATTCTGTACCTTGATAAATATCAGGAACTCCAGGAGAAGTAAGTTTCAAAAAAGCCTGAGATAAAGAATTAAAAACACCATAATATTGAACCTTACGTTGTAGAGGTCGGAAAGCTGGTAAAAATTCATTATCTTCTGATTTATTAAGTAGATGTTCTACAAACTTAATAAGTGAACTTTCGTAATCATCATCCGGTCTTAACCAACCTGTATTAACTTTCGCCTCTCGTATTGCTTTAATAATATATTCTTTAATCCTTTCGACAAAAGTTGGATATTCACTTTCATCAACAGGAAAAGCACCTAACAAAGTCTGATATAAAAAGTACTCATCATTAGGTGCAGGAACATCTAAACCTGCTACACAATCTTTTTGAGGAGCATTAATTTCCTGCCATTTCTGTAGATAACTTTCCCATTCTTCAGGAATTTCTGATAGTACATTAATTCGCGTTCTGACATCTTCCCCACGTTTTGTATCGTGAGTAGAAGTTCCACTCATAGTATGAGGCCAATACGCAATACGATGTTGATTAAATCCATGAAAATCTTCAACTGAAACTCCAAATTTACTAGGAGTTGAACCAACTTCATTGAGAGAAATAAGTCGATTATAAACATATAAAACAGTATCTTCTACACCCTTTGCCATTAAAGGTCCGGTAAATTGTTGTAACCGCATCACAAAATGTAGCCATTTATCTTGATCTTCCTGGTTTAAATGTTCATCAAATTCAAACAACAAAAACTTCTCAATAAAACTCAATTCATTCAAAAGTTCATTGATAAAGAAAGGAATTTTCTCTTTCGTTTTAGCAATTACTCTCTGAATACATTCTCGATCTGCCTTACTCACCCCTTCTTTACTAACATAAGTCCGATACACCGGAAACACCGACATAACTTCTACTAAAGCAGCTTTCAAACCAAAAATAGTAAAATCACTGGCATATCGATATTTACTAGAAATATCTTTAAGTAAGTGAGCTAAATTATCAATATCTCCGGCTAAATGTTTGTTAATAATCAGCCTTTGGTTTTCATCAGCTAGCTGGCCATAGTTAGAAGTACCTTTAATAAACCGAGAATAAATCTGGTCGAATTCTTCCTCGTTAAAATGGTCACAAAAAATACCATTAACATAGTTTAAAAAATCATAACCTGTAGTTCCTTGAACCGGCCAATTAACAGGTAAATCTTCGCTGGGTTCAAGAATTTTTTCGACAACTATATAAGGAGCATTTGCTTTTTCTCTCAGTCTGTTTAAATACTGAGCAGGATCGTACAGTCCATCAATATGATCGATTCTCAGACCTGTAAATTTTTCCTCTTTTAACATTTCTAAAATTAGAGCATGGGTAGTATTAAATACTTGTTCATCTTCTACTCTGACTGAAATTAAATCATTTACTGTAAAAAATCGTCGGTAGTTTAATTCTTCATTACCCACTTTCCAGAAAGATAAGCGAAAGTATTGCTCGGATAATAATTTATCTAATAAGTCAAAACTTTCTGGCTTTCCTGGAACCCCGTTAAAAGTCTTTATATTGTCTTCAATGAATTCTTTAATATGTAGATTTTCATTCCATAATTCCCACAACATCCCTTTGATGAAGCTAATTTGGTCATATCTTTCTCTCCCCTCAGCTCCAGAAGGAATATATTTTAAACTATAGAGAACTCCCTGTAATTTAACAAAATCCTGATTTTTTCTGCCTAATTTATTTCTTAATTTGCCGATATTGTAGGTTAAAACTTGAGTATAAGAATCAATTCTAATCGGAAATTGATGATCATAATAGTTAACAGTTAATCCATTTTGACCGTAATGAAGTTTTAACTCTCCACTTTCCAAACAATCTCCATAAAATTTACCTAAAAAAGGTGCTAAAACTCTACCTTTGATACCTTCATAAGGATGATTCCAGTCAATATCAAAATAGTCACGATATTGAGATTCAGGACCATTTTCTAAGACATCAACCAGAATATGATTTTGGCTGCTAAATGCCATGTGATTAGGCACAATATCTTGTAGCCATCCCATTTGATTACTTTTAATTTCTGTGGCTAGTTCAGCAAATTTTTCTTTCCCACCTAATTCAGGATTAAGTATATTAGAATTAACTACATCATATCCATGGTTACTACCTGTTTTTGCTTTAAATATAGGAGAAGCATAAATATCAGAAATTCCTAGTTCTGCTAAATATGGAACTATAACTTTAGCTGAATCAAAGCCAAAATTAGAAGTAAATTGAATTCTATAAGTCGTTATGGGAATTCGCATAGTTAAATAGAGAGAATTAAGTGGTGATTAATTGACTGTTAAAAGTTTAAAATTTCACGTTTAACAGATAAATATCTGTTTTTCAAACATTTAGGAAAAGCATAAATCTGAAAATTTTCTAGTTTGGCTAAATATGAAACTATGACTTTATCTACTTACAAAGTCAAAACTGTAAGTAGATTAAATTCTATAATGTCGTTATGAGAATTCCCATAGTTAAATAGATATAATTATAGCAGTTTTCACTTATGTTGACTACAAAACTTCAGCTCCCACTGCCTTTCAGCTAAAATCTCTGTATTCTATGAAACATGAAAACTGCTATAAGTGTTGATTAATTAGTTGTTAAAAGGTAAGCATTTCCGTTTGTCATGCTCCGCAAACAGCAATCAAATGCATGAACATATTCAAGCAAGAACTGAGGTTAGGTTATAGCCAATTTCATTAATGAATTTTAATTATCCTTGGTGGATAATTCCCCTCTAGTATGATAATGAGTTAATAACAAATAGCTGATAGCTGACTGCTGTTTGCGCAGCATTCCGCAGGAAATGCTTACGTTAAAAGTTCAAAATTTAACGTTTAACAGATAAATTTTTTTGAGATATTAAACTTTATATTTATTCTTCATGTAGCCCAAAGATAATTAAAAATTGATAGTAGTTAAGCTTCAATCAAGAGAAACGCCTAATTCCCGAAAGAACCCTGAGTAATTCCGGACAAGAGCATGATTATTCTTTAGTGCTTCTGCCAAGGTAGAAGATGTTTGTTTGTTGCCAAAATAATAATAAATATAAGCAATTGCCAGATCCATAAGTCCTTTCATTAAATCCTTGTTAACATTACCGACAAAAATACAATCATCAAGTACCTCCGTAATTTTATTAATTACATCTATTTTCTCCGCAATACTAAAATCATCTTCTGCAAGTTTACCAAGAATAACTGATGGTATTTATTGAACTATTTTAAAATATATAACACCATTAATTACACGATCAAAAAGTTCAATATAGGGCATAATTATACCAGTAGAATAAATTAACCAAGGAAGTCTCGATCTAGAGAAATCTTGATTAACAACAATAGTTTGATTGACACAAAAATCAGGCAAAAATTCTTTGACAATGTGTTGCCATACTTTTAATTTTTTTTGCTATATCAATGTGAAGAATCTCAATGGGTTTATGTAGCCATGACAATGTAGTAATATCTCCATCACAAACATTAACATAGTCAATCAAAGTCTTACAGTTTTTTTGAAATATGTGTAAGTAGGAGTCTTGTTTTTGAGATTCTCTAATATTTTGGTAATAAATTTGTCCTCCTCTAGCTGCAACTTTTTGTTTTGGAGTTGTAAAAGCATCATAGGCATAAATTCTAGATTTTTTCTCTAATACTTGTTGATTTTTTGATAATCCCAAAGCAAAGGGATATACTGTTCCTGCTACTCCTGAACCAAGATAGACTATTTCTCCCGCACCAGAGTAAAGGCAACGAGCGAAATACTTAAGAACTTTTCTTTCCCTTATGGAAGTCATGGAAGGAAGTAATTTTTGAAAAATTGGAAAAGACTCAGAAAAAACGTTTTTTGGGAAATTTATCACGAATTTTAAGTATTATATTAAATCAAGACTCAACAATAAACACTAAAATTGAGAAATGAATTTCACCGAAAAATTGGGTAGTTACGCCTCGCTCTTGTAGGGCGACTTTTTATTTGCTGATTAATAGAAATTTTATCAGACAATATTGATTGGCTGCTTTAAATCTCAACCAGTCAATATTCCTAAAATTACTATTGTACTTGACAATGGATACCACCCTGAAAAAATCATACAGAAGTTAAAGAAAATTTATCCGACGATTATGACCAAGATTCGGTTTCAACTATCCCCCAAGCCATCAAAAGTGGAGAAAGAGAATCTTGGAAAAAACTGATGCTTAGGAGGTTAGCGATCGCATAGATACCAAATGGGTTCTATAAATTCTCATAAAGAGCAAAGCTTAAAGGACTAATTGTCACGGTTTGTCCAGATAATAATTTTTCAGGTAAAACAGCACCTTCTCCTATCCATTCTCTATCTGAAGAATTAATCAGCTTTTGCCAATTTCCTATAGGTAGTTGAGGTTCAAATGTGACAGATTGCTTTTCAAAATTCATCACACTCAATACACTACTTTTTTCTCCCCACCTGTGAAGCAATAGGACATTTTTATCTGCCAAACTTTGTACTTTTATTTGAGAGGTATCAAGTTTAGCTAATACTGGAATTTTTTTCCGTAGCTCAATTAAGCGTTTATAAAAAGAACGCAAAACTTTATATTTACCTTCCCTAGATTTTTCCCAATTTAATTTAGAGTCCATAAATACTTTTTCACCTTGAGGATCGGGCACTTCTCCAGACCAGTTAAAAGACTTAAATTCTTCTGCTCTACCTTTTCTCACTGCTTCAACTAGGTTAGGATCTCCATGACTAACAAAATACAAAAAAGGATTTTCTTCTCCATACTCTTCTCCCATAAATAACATTGGTACAAATGGAGAAATTAAAACTGCTCCTGCTGCTAATTTTAATCCTTCAAAATCTACTAAAGCTGATAATCTTTCTCCAATTAATCGATTACCTATTTGGTCATGGTTTTGTATACAAACTACAAATTTTTCTCCGGCAAAACCTAGAGTCGAATTACCATGATTTCTCTTACGGTGAGGTGAATATTCTCCAGTATAAACATATCCTTTTTTGTAAGACTTTTTCAGAGATTCTATACTCTTAAAATCAGAATAGTATCCAGAACTTTCTCCCGTTAAAAGACTATGTAAAGAGTGGTGAAAATCATCACACCATTGAGCATCATGACCAAACCCTCCATTTTCTTTTGAACGTAAAACTCGCACATCATTTAAGTCACTTTCCGCAATTAAATAACGTTTCCAACTACCATTTCTACTAAACTCTTCTACTCGGTCAGCTAACTGTTGTAAAAAAGGTTCAGCACTCATGTCATAAATGGCATGAATAGCATCTAAACGTAAACCATCAATATGATATTTATCTAACCAATACAAAGTATTTTCAATAAAAAAATTACGGACTTCATTACTATATGCGTCGTCAAAATTAACAGCATTACCCCAAGGAGTATGATATTTATCCGTAAAGTAGGGACCATAATCCCAGAGATAATTACCTTCTGGACCAAAATGATTATAAACAACGTCCAAAATCACAGAAATGCCCATTTGATGACAAGCATTAACAAGTTGCTTTAGACCATCCGGCCCACCATAAGAATCTTGGACACCATAAAGATAAACTCCATCGTAGCCCCAGTTGCGATCGCCTGGAAATTGGGCAACTGGCATTATTTCTATAACGTTTATTCCTAAATCTTTTAATTCTGGCAACCTCGGAATAATTGCTGCAAAAGTTCCTTCGGGGGTAAAAGTACCGACATGAAGTTCATAGATAATCATTTCTGCCAAGGGGATACCTTGCCAAGAACTATCATTCCAGGTAAATTTTTGATGGTCTACTATTTTTGAAGGACCATGTACTCCTTGAGGTTGCCAGTTAGAGGCGGGGTCTGGTCGGTCAGTTTCTCCGTCTAATTGATAAAAATATAGAGTTTCCGGGTCAATATCTTTTGCTTCTCCTTGCCAATATCCCCATTCATCTTTTTGCAGACCTATTAACTTTTCTTGAGGATGTACAATATGTACAGCTAACTTTTCTCGTAGAGGTGCCCAAACATTAAATTGGCATTGTTTTTTTTCTGCTGAATAATGGCTACCAACTCTCATAAATTGAAATTTCCTTAGACGGTTAAGTTTTCGATCAAATATTATTTGAGAATATATATTTTTTATGATTATTCAAACAATTATAATTGAAATTGATGAAATTGGGTTTTCAGTTTCTCCGTCTAATTGATAAAAGTATAGAGTTTCCGGGTCAATGTCTTTTGCTTCTCCTTGCCAATATCCCCATTCATCTTTTTGCAGACCTATTAATTTTTCGTGAAGTTCTCTCCCCTTAAATCGGAGATTATAACGGGAGCTTCTAGAACAAAGATAATTGAACCCCAGTTTCAGAAGTTTCTTGTCTCACAGGCTGACCAACGTCTAAGCCTCCACAAGCAGACAAGATGATACCCACCTCGTTTAATGCTTTATTTAATATGTTAATTGCAGCGTTCTCGTCTCTATCTAAAACCGTTTTACACTTAGGACAAGAATGAGTTCTGACTGATAAAGTTTTAGGTACTTTTTGACCACAATTACTACAATTTTGTGATGCATTGTGAGGGTTAACTTTTATTACATGAACACCGCGTTTTACCGCTACTGCATTCAACTTTTCAATAAAAGCTCCCCAGGCTACATCATAAATTGATTTTGATAGTTTAGTATTTCTAGCTAAACCTTTTATATTAAGGTCTTCTACAGCAATTAAGTCATATTTTTTAACTAATTTATTAGCAGTTTTATAGTGGAAATCTTCTCTTTGTCTAGCAATATGTTGGTGTAATCTAGCTATTTTATTTTGTGCCTTTTTCCAGTTATTAGACCCAATTTCTTTTCTAGCTGCTTTACTTTGTTTTCTAGCTAAATTAGATTGTGCTTTTCTATAGAAATTTGGAACAGAAACAGTCTCACCAGTATTAGTAGTTAAAAACTCTTTTAAACCTACATCAATACCTACAGAATTTTTGATATTATCTGTAGGAATTAAACTAGGAACTGACTTATCTTCCAAACTAAAACTAATATAATAGCCGTCAGCTTTTTTAGTTATAGTTGCTGTTTTGATAACAAACCTATCTGGAATTGGTCTATGAACTATGACTCGAATCGCACCAAACCTCCTAGTAATTATTTGTTTTCCATCAAATTTAATTACTGCTTTGGGATGATTGACTCTACTGAAAGAAAATGACCTTAACTTTCCTGATTTTTTAAATCTTGGTCGTCCTCCACGTTTACCAGTTTTATCAGGTATTAGCCAACGCTTCCAGGCTTTATCTAACCTTTGTAAGTTAATTTGTTGAACTTCGTATGGAGATTTCTTTATAGTCAGGAAATAGCTTTTTTGTCTGTTTAAGTGCTGATTGCTGAAAATAATAATCTGGCAACTCTTGAATCTCGCCAATAGGACATGAAATTAATGAACAACGGTCAACTTGACATCTAGTTCTATTTAACCAATCTAGTCTTTGACCTAAAGCATAATTCCAATGCCGTCGTAACAGTTCCAGCCAATAATCAATTTTGACTGACTGTTTTGGGGTTAGCTTGATTTTATAGCAATGAGTAATTATCATAATTTTTATTATACACTTTACTGCTATTGTTAATTTCTTAACCCCTTAAACCTAATTACTTTAAAAAAAAAATTCTAAATTCCACTTCTTGTATTAGTTACATTATTAAAACCCTAACGTTATAGTTATGACTGTCTCATTAGTTAGTACCACCGAAGCAGCTTTTCTTCTAAATATCTCTACGGGTAGATTGCGTTTTCTACTAAATACTGGTCGTGTTATTGGTGCGAAAAAAGTCAAAAGACTTTGGCAGATTCCCCTAAATCAGAGGGGAATGCCAGAAATTACGCCTGGTCGTCGTGGTCCAGAACCAACTTGGAACAAAAATCAACGCACAGCCAATACTTTTATTCATGTTTTGCGAAAGACCATAGACTATAACCGAGACCATGGAACTTCTCATACAGCAGTCGCCGTAAAAGTAGGAGGTAAAAAAGATTATTGCCACGCTGTGAAAATTCATGGACCTTGCCAAATAGTGTATCAACCTCATAAACCTAATACAAGTCAAGCTGGAGGTGCCCGTCTGTGGATTGAAGTAGAACCGGGAAATATAGTAGAGCGAGTATATTTCAGTAACGGAGATTATGGTCCGCCTCCGGAAGTGCTTCAGCAGCGGGCAAAACAAAAAAATCGAAAGGCTAAACGCTGTGTATCTGCAACGTTATAGTTTTTGACTACTATATATAGTGGTTTTGGGTGAATTTTGGGAAAGGTGTGTGGCGATCGCTCCTCCTTATCTATAAATTCTCTTAATGGAAGATAATAAAATAACAACGGTTTTCATTTTAGTAGACCAAAGTAGGGGTGAATGGCTATTCTCCCCTAGAAAATAGTGTCTAAAAATCAATCCTTATCTTGTGCCGATTCTGTAATAGGCAGAATTGAAATAGCAGGAGTTCCTTCTTCATTCCTGGAAACTTTTTTTGAGATTTTCAGCAATCGAGCGGAATAATTCAGGGAAACCATTGAACAACTTGGGAGATGTTTTAGGAGAGCCAAATTTTATCAGGTTAATGCTATCTACTCCCTGAACATTGACTACAAAAAAATTGAGTTTATTTTCCTCTACAGCTTTCCAAGCACATTGCGTGGATTTTTGCCAATCCTTATCAATTATTTGCCAATTTGGGTCAGTTGGAGGGATACCTATTATATAAAATAACCAAGGTTTTTGAGTGTCCTGAATATTATTACTTTGGTAATTATCCTGATAATTTTCTATTTCTTGTAATGCTAAATTAATTCCTTTACCCATCATAGTTTCTGCTTCGGTTTTGAGAGGAGATGGGATAAATTCATCCATATTTACAAAATCTTGAATTCCTCGCCGATTACTATTAGAAGTGATGATAGCTAATTCCAGAGATTGGGATATTTTGCTACTCGGTTCAAATTCTTTTTTAAAAGCAGAAATTCCAGAATTTAAGAAATCTATACGTTCACCAGACATGGAAGTAGATGTATCTACTACTAGAACAATTTGAACAGGAAGTTAAACCAATGATTGTTTCATTCATTGGGTGCATCTAAATTTTGAAAAAAGCCAATTTTTGGCTTTTAAGGAAAAAGCAATAGACAACAGGGAATAGAAAAAAAGTATTTTTACAAAAATTCAGATGCACCCTATTAATTAAAAAACTGAGAGCTGATAGCTAATACCTAAATGCTTACAAATAATTTTTCATCCATTAATAAAGCTGAGAGCTAACTGCTAATACCTAAATGCTTACAAACGCCTTAAAACAACAATTGAACGTTCCATCACAGGAATAGGAACTTCACCTTGATATTGCTTACCATTTTCCACAAAACGAGACTTACTCGTATCAACAATAACTACCCAACTTCTATCTTGAAACTTAGGAGGAATTGTAAACTCTATCAATTCATAATGAGCATTAAAAAATATCATAAAACAATCATCAATAATCCTTTCCCCACGCTCGCCACTAGCAGGAATTTCCTCTCCATTTAAAAAGATACCAACAGCCTTAGCAAAATCAATATTCCATTGTTCCTCAGTCATTTCTCCACCATCGGGATTATACCAACCTATATCACTCACATCCGAACCATGAATAGCACGACCTTGAAACCACTTACGTCTATGAAATACTGGATGTTGACAACGGAAATAAATTAACTGTCGAGTAAAGTCTAATAAATCTGAATTTTCTACCTGTAAATTCCAATCTAACCAAGAAATTTCATTATCCTGACAATAGGCATTATTATTACCTTCTTGCGTCCGCCCAAATTCATCTCCACCTAATAACATTGGTACGCCCTGAGACAACATTAAAGTCACCAAAAAATTACGCCTTTGACGATTTCTTAAATCCAACACTTCTTGGTCGTCAGTTTCCCCTTCCTCTCCAGAATTCCAAGAACGATTATGTTCCTCTCCATCATTATTATCTTCCCCATTTGCCTCATTATGTTTTTCGTTATAACTAACTATATCGTTGAGAGTAAAACCATCATGAGCAGTTACAAAATTAATACTGGCATGAGGCAACCTACCATTAGAAGCATATAAATCAGAACTACCCGTAAAACGATAAGCAAATTCAGCTAATGTTTCCTCTTCTCCTCGCCAAAAATCTCTAACTGCATCTCTATATTTACCATTCCATTCCGACCACAATAGAGGAAAATTACCAACTTGATAACCACCTTCTCCCACATCCCAAGGTTCAGCAATTAATTTCACATTGGAAATAACTGGGTCTTGATGCACAATATCAAAGAAAGCTGCCAAACTATCCACTTCATATAATTCTCGCGCCAAAGCTGAAGCTAAATCAAATCGAAAACCATCAACGTGCATTTCCGTCACCCAGTAGCGCAGACTATCCATAATTAACTTCAATACCTGGGGGTGACGAACATTGAGAGAATTACCGCAACCAGTAAAATCCATATAGTAACGGGGGTCATCTTCTACCAGGCGATAATAAGCAGCATTATCAATACCTTTGAAGGATAAAGTTGGACCGAGATGATTACCTTCTCCAGTATGGTTATAAACTACATCCAATATCACCTCAATACCAGCTTTATGTAAAGCCTTGACCATTTGTTTAAATTCTCGAACTTGTTCCCCTGCTTTACCACTAGAACTATAACCACTGTAGGGAGCAAAATAATTAATCGAGTCATAACCCCAATAATTAGATAATTCCTTATCAACTAAATGTCCTGGGTATCGGAGAAAGTGATGAACTGGCATTAACTCTACTGCCGTAATGCCTAAAGACTGAAGATAGGCGATCGCTGTTGGATGTGCTAACCCTGCATAAGTACCCCTCAGATTTTCTGGAATGTCAGGATGTAGTTTAGTAAACCCTCTGAGATGAATTTCATAAATTATTGTTTCGTGGTTGGCAATATTTAATAGTTGGTCATTTCCCCAATCAAAACTTTCATCAATCACCACAGATTTTGGCATTAGATGAGCATCATCATCTAAGGTGCAGGCTAAATCTTTTTCTGGGTCATCCCAAGAATAGGCAAATATTTCTTGACCATAGAGTATATCCCCATCAATTGCTTTTGCGTAAGGGTCAATTAGTAGTTTATTGGCATTAAAACGATGGCCTTGGGATGGTTCGTAGGGGCCATGTACTCGAAATCCATATCTTTGACCTGGACCTATACCTGGTACATAGCTATGCCAGACAAAGTTACTAACTTCTGTCAGAGTGAAGCGTGTTTCTTGATTTTGCTTGTCAAATAGGCAAAGTTCAACCTTAGTAGCATTTTCAGAGAATATAGCAAAGTTAGTGCCTTTACCATCCCAGGATGCTCCTAGAGGATATGGTTTTCCAGGCCAAAGTGGTACATACATAGATAAATTGAGAATTCTCCAGAATTAGAGGTATTTTTTTATATTTTATAACAGGAAACGGGGGGAGCTATCCAGGGTGAGCTATCCAGTGCGAGCTTCTAGCTCGCCAGAATATTATTAAAATTGTCAGAACATTATTAAAATTGTCAGAACATTATCAAAATTGTCAGAATATTATTAAAATTGTCAGAACATTATTAAAATTGCCAGAATATTATTAAAATTGTCAGAACATTATCAAAATTTTCGCCTGGTTTTGTATTATTAATACGCGAGCAAGATGCTCGCACTGGGTGGCAAAAAAATCACCATCAAATTACCAGAAGATAATTAAAAATTCTACCAATTTTGTATTATTAATACGCGAGCAAGATGCTCGTGCTGGGTGGAAAAAATCACCATCAAATTCCCAGAATATAATTAAATTTATATCAATTTTGTATTATTAATACGCGAGCAAGATGCTCGCACTGGGAGGCAAAAAATTACCATTAAATTCCCAGAATATAATTAAATTTATATCAATTTTGTATTATTAAACGCGCGAGCAAGATGCTCGTGTTGGGAGGCAAAAAATTACCATCAAATTCCCAGAATATAATTAAATTTATATCAATTTTGTATTATTAATACGCGAGTAAGATGCTCGCACTGGGAGGCAAAAATCACCATCAAATTCCCAGAATATAATTAAATTTATATCAATTTTGTATTATTAATACGCGAGCAAGATGCTCGCACTGGGTAGAAAAAATCATCATCAAAATTATGAAAAAATCTCCTAAATTTCAATTTATAGAACCTACTTATTTCATCACATTTGTCACCTGGGAAAGATCAGAATTAACCCCAGAAGCACGGGAAATAGTTTTAAATTCATTCTTATTTTTTCACAAACAAAGATATCAAATTTTGAGCGTCGTAATTATGCCAGATCATGTACATTGTTTAATCGTACCTTTTCTGAAACAGGAATCAGAATATTGGTCAATTGGAAGTATTCTGCATAGTATTAAAGGCTATAGTGCCAAGGAAATTCCTAAAGTTATAAAGCACATTGGTAAAGTTTGGCAAGATGGCCGACACGAGAGATTAATTAAAAGTCAAAAAGAAATGATAGACGTCTGGGAATACATCAGACAAAACCCAGTCAAAGCTGAATTGGTAAATCAACCAGAAGAATATCCTTTTTTCTGGGAATTAGACAGAAATTCATCCCCATATTTTCAGAATAATTAAAATTCCTATCCAGGGCGAGCTACCGAGGGCGAGCATCTTGCTCGCCAGAATATAATTTCAATTTCCAGAATATAATTTCAATTTCCAGAATATAATTTCAATTCCCAGAATATAATTTCAATTCCCAGAATATAATTTCAATTTCCCCAGAACACAATTTCAATTTCCCCAGAACACAATTTCAATTCCCAGAATATAATTCAATTTCCAGAAGATAATTTCAAATTCCTAGAACATAATTTCAATTTCCCAGAAGATAATTTCAATTTCCTAGAACATAATTTCAATTTCCCAGAATATAATTTCAATTTCCCAGAACATAATTCAATTCCCCAGAAGATAATTTCAATTTCCAGAAGATAATTCAATTTTCCAGAACATAATCTCAATTCCCAGAATATAATTCAATTTCCCAGAACATAATTTCAATTTCCAGAAGATAATTCAATTTCCAGAACATAATTTCAATTTCCAGAAGATAATTCAATTTCCAGAAAATAATTCCAATTCCCCAGAAAATAATTTCAATTTCCCAGAACATAATTTCAATTCCTAACAGGTTTGGTATTATTATTAAATAGGCGAGCAAGATGCTCGCACTCGATAGCTGATAACCGATAACTAAAATGACTCAATGTTTAAATCCTGACTGTTTAAAATCTAACCCCCCACAAACAATATTCTGTCAAAGTTGTGGTGAAAAATTAGTTTTAGCCGAACGTTATCGCGCTCTAAAAATTATTGGGCAAGGAGGTTTTGGCAGAACTTTTCAAGCTGTAGATGAATATAAACCTTCAAAACCTTTTTGTGTAATTAAACAATTTTTTCCTCAAGCACAAGGAACTAAAACTTGAGAAAAAGCTGCCGAATTATTTGCTCAAGAAGCTGAACGTTTAGATGGTTTAGGTAGACATCCACAAATTCCCGAACTTTTGGCATATTTTACTCAGGATAATCGACAGTATTTAGTACAAGAATTTATCGACGGGCAAAATTTACAACAGGAATTAGAAGATTCAGGAGCTTTTGATGAAAGTCAAATTTTGGAGTTGTTAAAAAGTTTATTGCCTGTGTTGGAATTTATTCATTCTCAGCAGGTAATTCACCGAGATATTAAACCAGAGAATATTATTAGGAGAAAGAATAATAATCAATTAATATTGGTAGATTTCGGGGCAGCTAAATATGCCACAAAGACTGCTTTAGCTGTGACGGGAACTGTTATAGGTTCTGCCGGATATGCTGCACCAGAACAAGCAGTAGGAAAAGCAACTTTTGCTAGTGATATTTATAGTTTGGGTCTGACTTGTATTCATTTATTAACTCAAGTAGAACCTTTTGATTTATTTGATGTGAGTGAAAATGATTGGGTTTGGCGAGATTATTTAAAGTCGAGTGTGAGTGATAGAGTTGGAGAAATCTTGGATAAAATGATTGTTGCAGGAACTAAGAAAAGGTTTAAAAATGTAGGAGAAATTTTGTCTCTTATTCTGCCTAACTATCAAAGAAAAATACAGCCTACTGTTCCATCGCAAATATCTCAACCATCAATTATTCAGCCTACCAATCAACTACAAAAACAATTTACTTCTCCGCCAGAAATATCTAAATCATCAATGCCCTGTGTTTTCTATTCAACAGAATCAGAGAAAGGAGAAGTATTTACTTTTGAAGTTCCAACTGTCAATATATCCGGCTATATTACTCACCGCACCCAGGGAAGTGCTAGGCAAAACATCGAAGATTTAGGTAATGGTATTAAATTAGAAATGGTTTATATTCCTGGGGGAAGTTTTACCATGGGTTCCCCAGACAATGAAGAGGGAAGAGAGAAAAATGAAGGTCCGCAACATGAAGTTACTCTCCAACCTTTTTATATGAGTAAATATCCAATTACTCAACAACAATATCAAGTTATGATGGGAAATAATCCTTCTAATTTTAGAGGAAAAAACCGCCCAGTAGAAACTGTGAGTTGGTATGACGCTATAGAGTTTTGCAAAAAGCTATCTAGGAAAACTGGGAAAATTTACAGGTTGCCTAGTGAAAGTCAGTGGGAATATGCTTGTCGAGCAGGAACAACAAAACCTTTTTATTTTGGAGAAACTATAACGTCTGAGTTAGTTAACTACAACGGTAACTATCCTTATGCTTATGCTCCTAAAGACAAATGTCGGCAAGAAACAACCGATGTAGGAACTTTTCCTCCCAATGCTTTTGGTTTATACGATATGCACGGCAATGTGTTGGAATGGTGTCAGGATATCTGGCACGGTAATTATAATGGAGCGCCTACCGACGGAAGTTCTTGGGAAACTGAAGGAGATAGCAATAGAAGAATGCTCCGTGGCGGTAGCTGGAACAACAATTCTAGGTATTGCCGGAGTCCCAGGCGTAACGACTGCGATGCCGACGGCTTCATCAACTATAGGGGTTTTCGGATTGTCTCGTCTGTCTCTGGTTCCTAGGATTCTTCCCCTCTTTTCTTTTCCCCTTGTTCCCTTTATCCTTCTTTCCTCTTTCCTTTGAATCGCACTAACGCGCGTCGAAATTTTTTTGAAATTCCCTTACTGCAATAAATTAAAATTATTCCACAATGAATCAAACCCAAGCCCAACTAACCACAGATACCTGGGTAACAGCAACTTGGCAAAAATACATCCAAACTATTCAAGACCCAACTTACGAAAAAGCCAAAAGTTACTATCACAACGGAAAACTCAGAATAGAAATGCCCCCCGTAGGCAACGACCACGCTAATGACCATGCAGTTATCACTATTGCAGTTGGCCTCTTTGCTGCTACCAGAAATATTAACCTAAACTTTAAAGATAACTGCACCTACCGCAAAACTGGGCTTCGAGAAGCTCAACCCGATGTCTCCTGTTACATTGCTGAAAATGCAAATATTATTCCCAGGGGAACCTCTATTATCGATCTAGATATTTATCCTCCACCAACCCTAGTCATTGAAGTTGCTAATACCTCCCTATTAGATGATAAAGGCGAAAAACGTTTGTTGTATGAAGCAATGAATGTCTCTGAATATTGGATAGTTGACGTACAGAATCTAGAAATTATTGCTTTTGCAGTTGCCAATGGAGGAAGTAGAAAAATTAACCAGTCTCAAGTTTTACCAGGTTTAGCCATTTCTTTGCTAGAAGAAGCACTTCAGCGCAGTTGCCAAACAAACCAAGGTCAAGTTTATCCTTGGTTATTAAAGGAATTTCAACAGAAGTAAAAATAAACTCATTAATCAATCCGTACATCCGTGGCCAAATCCGTGTGAGCGCATCCGTGGCAGAATCCTTAGTATGCCATTTTCTATCTTTACCTCATCATTCTTGAAAGCTCCAAAAAAATATAAATATCTTGCATCTCACCAAAAATAACAAAAATCATTTTGTGGAGTTCAGAAAAGATATACATCACAACCTCTGGCAAGGGAAAATCTTACTCCCACTTATTCTTCTCTCTTGTAGCGATCGCTCCTTCTATGACATTACCTACTCTCATAACACGATCAATCATTTTCTGAAGCTCAAAAAAATCGGCGATGGATTTTGCCTTGCACTCTGTAAATAACCGTGATACAGTTTTATTATTGGGAGTTGCTTGCCCCTATGCATGACTTTTTATTCAACGCAAAAAAGGAATTTTTTTTGAGGGTAACTAATATAGTCATAGAAATCGACAAAGTGCGAAAATCATTTTGTGAAGGTCAGAAAAGATATACATCACAACCTCTGGCAAAGGAAAATCTTACTGCCACTTTTTCTTCTCTCTTGTGGCGATCGCTCCTTCTATGACATTACCTACTCTCATAACACGATCAATCATTTTCTGAAGCTCAAAAAAATCGGCGATGGATTTTGCCTTGCACTCTGTAAATAACCATGATACAGTTTTATTATTGGGAGTAGCTCGCCCCTACGCATGACTTTTTATTCAACTAAAGAATACCAAAAAGCTGAAGAACTACCCGAAATAAAGACTAATATCTACCAAAATCACAACCCACATATCACGAAAAAGTAGATAGGTCAACTCCCATAAAAATGAGAAGAGAAAAATTAGTTATTCATAGTAGAGGAAGAGAGGAGCGATCACCCGACAAAACAACGAAATAATAAGTATTTGCAGCTTGAAAATCTAGTCAAGTAATAACTAACCGCTGGAATTTATCACTGTTCATAGCTTACTACAAAACTGAACAAGAGCACTAAAAATATTGAAACTTCGTTAGCCGATGTAGAAAAAATTTCTCTTTTTTTGTCAGAGATTTTTTTTGTCAGAGATTGATGACAAATTGGAAAACAGAAAACTAAAACTTAAAAACCCACCAAATTTGATTTACTAGGGTGGGCAAAGATAGTTAAAAATAGAAAAAATTTATCACATCATCTTGTCTAACCGATTAATACGCTTCAACAATCGTATAAAAGCAAACCCCATCACAACAACCACTAAAATCAAAGCAAATGCTAGACCAGGCTGATTATTAACATAGAGAATAGTCGCCGACAAAGTAAAACCACTAATAAGCAAGGCATAATTAGTACCCATTTGCACATTACTAACCCGCCGAACCAACCTATCAGTTTCCGTAGCCCGAACCCGAACCCTAATATCCCCCTGCTCCAACTTATCAATCGCATCCTCAATACGACGAGGCAAACCCAAAGCAGTAGAACTAACCTGAGCCGCTTGACGACCTAGTTCATTAAAAATAGTATTTTGAGAATTTCCATCAGACATCAGCTCCATGGCAAACGGTTGTGCCACCTCCATAAAATTAAACTCTGGGTCTAAACCCTTACCAACCCCCTCCAAAGTAGAGAAAGCTCGCATCACAAAAGTAAAAGTTGCCGGAAAACGGAAAGGTTGGTCATAAGCAACCTCGTATAAGTCATCACTAATAGCTGTGATTGACTGAGCTTCAAACGGCTTATCCATAAAATTATCCAACATATATTGGATCGACCGTCTCACAGGGCCCATATCTCCAGTAGGAGTTAACGCTCCTAAATCTATTAGAGAGATAATCACTCTTTCAGCATCTTTTGAAGCAATGCCATAAAGAGTTCCCATGAGTTTTTCCCGTATATTAGACTTGATTTGCCCCATCATGCCAAAATCGTAGAAAATTAATCCTCCCTCTGGACTAACAGCAATATTGCCCGGATGAGGATCGGCATGGAAAAACCCATCATTCAATAGTTGTCGTAAGTAAGCTTCAGCACCCATTCTAGCCAAAGCCTTACGGTCTTGACCTGATGCTTCGAGAGCTTCATAATTACTAATCTTGATACCTGGAACATACTCTAAAGTCAGTACCCGTGGTGCTGAATACCGCCAATAAACTCTTGGTACTTTTACCCAATTACAGTTTCGGAAGTTACGGCGAAAGGTATCAGCATTACGACCTTCGTTCAGATAATCTATTTCTAGCCACAGAATTCGGCAACATTCTTCATAGATACCCAACCAATCTCGGCCGCGACCCCATTCTGGATGTCTTTGAAAATAACGAGCTACCCCTTTAAGAATAGTTAAATCGATTTGGAATAGTTTTTTCAGCCCTGGTCTTTGTATTTTGACTACTATATCTTCACCAGAATGAAGTTGCGCTCTATGAACTTGACCTAAACTCGCCGCAGCTAGGGGTACTGGTTCAAAGTTATGGTATAGTTCGTCTGTCTTTTTTCCTAGATCTTCTAAGATTATTGTTTCTACCTGTTCGTAGTTGAAAGCGGGGACTTTATCTTGGAGTTTTGAAAGTTCTTCGACGTACTCAACAGGAAATAAGTCTGCACGAGTAGAGAATAGTTGTCCCAACTTGATGAAAGTGGGGCCTAATTCTAGCATTGTCTCTCGTACCCAAATTGCTTGTTTGCGACGTCTGAGATTTTTCTTTTCTTCTGTTACTCCCCCTCGGTAGCTCCAATTTTTTTTGTCTACCCATAGCCAGGTTAGCCAGGTGAGAAAAAAAGCCCAAATATCAATGTAACGACGCTGGCGAGAATAATTCTCTTTATTCCAGCGATAAGCTTTATCACTATAGGATTTTGTGGAGGCTTTGGTCATTGAGCCTCCAGTTGTATAGTTAGCTTGTCCCTTGCGGTTAATTATGTTGTCATCAAGCAGAACAGACACAGTAGCAGTATATAATAATTTGTGATATGATTAAGGTTTAGCTGATAGCAATGGACAAAGTTAGTGGTCGGATTATCTTTAGACAGAACCACTACGATATTTTTGTAGTTCCGATCTAACTTGAGCGACTTCAGCTCTTAAGTCGTCGATTATAGCTTGTAGGTCTTTGGGTTGATAGTCTAAGTTGCTGGAGCTACTGATATTATTTTCTGTTTGAGCTTCCTGGTCTGCTCTTTCTAATGCTTGTTCAATGAAACTTCGCAAATTCTCTCTTTGCTCTGCATCAAATTTTCCTAGTGTACTAAGAGAGTTAGTAACAACGTTTTCTAGTTGTTCGTAAACTCCTTCTGCAATAGCTCTACCAACGAAAAAGGCATGAAGTGGTGATTTACTCATAATTAAAGTTGTCTATCTTGAGATTTTAGTAATTAATTTTGATTGATATTTTCTGGAAAAGCAAGGCTAATCTTTTTTTTTATTTACTTAACAAGCTTTCTATTGATTTTTCAATTATGCTACTTATGGTTAAGCAAGTTTTAATGTTTTATGATTTATTTAGTATATATTTACTATAAATATATCTTAATCACCATCCTTCTAAAATACTTCTAATTATTTATTTTGTTTGTTAATCTTTTCCAGTTTTTGAGACCTAATTGTCTCAGTTGGCAATTAATGTTCTCCTAATTGTAAAGTATTGTATCACATCATTTCAGAAATATCCGAATCTTGCTACCTGCAAGATGTTTACCTTTGTTTTATTTTTCCAATCTGGACTTGCAGATGTGTTATTAGTGCAATTATCGTAAAGGCAATGTCCAATAGTTAATGAAAATATTCCAAATATTAATATTTCCAATATTAAAGTGTTATGGAATACAAGTATATTTATCTACTCTAAAGACCAAAGACCAATCCTATCATAAAATTTTGAAAGAGGACTTCCGTTATAATCGCGAGATTTAATGGTGAGAGTGTCAATTAGCTAATACCAGAATAGAAATTTCTAGAAAAAAGAGAACAGAGAACACAGAGCAGGGATAAATAATTGATGATTTATGGATAATTATTGATTTGATTTTGAGTTTTTTGTAGAGTTCTAATCATAATAGTAGAACAGAGAGAGGAATTAATAATAAATAATTCTAGAGATGGTGAGAGTGTCAATTAGCTAATACCAGAATAGAAATTTCTAGAAAAAAGAGAACAGGGAAAAGAGAGCAGGTATAAATAATTGATAATTTATGGATAATTATTGATTTGATTTTGAGTTTTTTGTAGAGTTCTAATCATAATAGTAGAACAGAGAGAGGAATTAATAATAAATAATTCTAGAGATGGTGAGAGTATCAATTAGCTAATACCAGAATAGAAATTTCTAGAAAAAAGGGAACAGGGAAAAGAGAGCAGGTATAAATAATTGATAATTTATGGATAATGATTGATTTGATTTTGAGTTTTTGGAGAGTTCTAATCATAATAGTAGAACAGAGAGAGGAATTAATAATAAATAATTCTAGAAATTATGGAGATAGATGGCAACTAGGATTTGTTCAATAAGTCAGAAATCACAAGTATGTTTGCGCAGCATTCGGATCGAAAGTCAGAAGTTAAAATTAGTGGAATCTTGTTACTCACCACTAATTTTGTAAGCACTCAGTTATCAGCTATTAATATTGGCAAAGTTCAACAATTAATAATGAATAATGAATAATTACCTCTCCTTGAAAGAAGAGGATTGACAAAGAGATGAAAATTTTTCTTCACAGGAGTCGATTGGATATGGCGAGGAGACCTCGCCATCCCACCCTTCGGGAAGCTGCGAAGATCGACCGCTTATTATCCCCTTAAAAGGGGAGGCGCATACCCACAATTTTTCGGTAAAAGTCACCTGTGAAATTGAGTTTGAATAAAAAGTTACTTTCAAAGTCTGTAAACCCAAATTGATAAGTAATTATTCATTATTAATTGCTGAATGGGAGCGCATTCCCTTTGCAAAACATCTCCGTTAGAAAGCATCTATTATATATTATATTTTTTTTAGTTAGAGTAGCGATCGCTCACTATAGCAAGTATTCTGATGTGGTATATAGTATGTAATTTTTAGCATTAACTAAAATGTGAAAAATACTGCTACAAACATTGCTTCAAAATTTGAATTTATAATTTATCTGTAAAAAATAAAATTAATAGTAGTCATCAGGATACTGATTTTGTTGTTGATATTTTTGATAGTTATACTCAAGAGGTTTAGATTGATAGTCAGAAGGATAGTCTAATTTTTCTGGCGAATAAATTTCTTCATTAACAGAATAATTGTGGCTAGGTATTTGAATTTTTAAATCAGAAGAATAATATGGTTGGTATGACTGATAATTCTCCCCATAAGAGTTAGACCCACTATTAGGAAAAACTTCATCTGTGTCAACATAAGGTTTAGGCAATTTGTTCAATTTTGGTGGAGTTGTAGAGTAAGTTTTTACCGAAGGAGAATCAAAAAGAGGGCTAGATGGATCGTGCTCTCTGAAAGCATATTCAGACTCATTCTTCAGAGTTTCTAGTAAATTACCTGCCGTTAAAGATACTGTTTTTTTGTTAGCTTTTGCATAACTATAACGAAGGGTAATATCAAAACCTATCCACCCAAAAGTTGCTGCTGTAAATAGAAACACTAAAAAAATTGTTAATTGCAAAGAAAGTTGATTAATCCAATTAAAATTATTTTCCAAATAACAATTTTTTAAAATATGAATTGGTGCTATATTATTTTTGTGATAATTATTTATTTTTGATTGATTGGTAAAATTATTTGCCACTTTATTATTCATATTTGACTTAAAGTTAGTATCCATCAAGCCATAATTACTATTAACTTCACAACAACTTTCTTTTACTTGGTATTTTTGTTTACTTACCTGTGAAATCTCCGACTTATCCAACAGTAGTGCAAACCAATTATCCAAAGTTTGAGGTCGTTTTTGAGGGTCTATTTCCAATCCTTTGATAATCGCATTCTCAATATTTGGAGAAAGATTCGTTTCCAGTAATCTTAGCTCAGTTGTAGACACTATAAGTGTTTGAGGAATAGCTTCATCACTGAGCCTTAAAGCTGCAGGAGTAGGAGCTTTACCAGTAAGTAAATAGTATAATGTAGCAGTCAAAGCATAAATATCTGCTGCGGGGGTTAACTTTTGTTCTAGATCGCACTGTTCAGGTGGTGCATATCCCACAGAAAATAAATTAGCATAAGTTTGCCTAATTCCAGTAGTTAAGTCACAGGTAATGCCAAAATCAGTGAGTATTACTGTATCAGTACCTGCTTGCCTAATAATATTCTTAGGTTGTATGTCCCGATGTAAAAAACCATTTTTGTGAACTACTGATAAAGCTGAAGCAATTTGATGTACATAATCAATAGCTTCGTTGGGATGAAGTTTATGGCCAGACTGTATTAAATCAGCCAAATTTTGACCAGGAATATAGTCCATTACCATGAAGAAGAACTGCTCTTCCTCAAAAAAGTCCCACACTCTAACGATGTTAGGATGTCTAGAGTTTGTCAGAAGATGAACCTCATCTATAAATTGATGTTTAAATTTAGCAAAATCTTGATGATGGCGTAGACTTTCATTAAGGGTTTTCAGGACAACAATTTGATTGTGTTGATGATGAATAGCTCGGTAGGTTATACCAAAGCCTCCTTGGCCTAAGATACTATCAATAGTATATTTTCCTTTTTGAAGGACAACTCCTGGTTTAAGATTCATAAACACTAATTTTCAGAAAAGCGTTACTTGTCAGAATACAACAATATTTTTGTAGTTGATTCTGTTCGATTGATTATAGATGAAGTTTCTAAAATTGGAAAATCTTGATATGGCATCAGGGTGAAAGAAAGTCGTTAAGCACTAGCCTGAAAGAGCGGAATCAACTAATCTAAATCAGTAGGTATTGAGGATAGTAAAACAAAAAAATAAATCAATAAAATCAAAATAAATATGAGTGAAAAAAATTCTGAGTCCGCACTTGGTCTACCTGCAAAAAATTTTGTCCTAGGTTTACCGATGCATTGTGTTGATGACTACTCTGGTTATTTACTTTCTCGATTAGAGAAGGGACTGGGAACTCATGTAGTGACACTAAATGCTGAAATGGTTATGCAGGCAGAGAAAAATCACGTTTTGGCTGAGATAATCCGTGGAGCTGAATTGGTAGTTCCTGATGGGGCAGGTGTTGTTCTATACTTAAGGCTTAAGGGTAAATTTGTACAGCGTTGTCCTGGTATTGAATTAGCAGAGAGTATTTTATGGCAAGTACCAAGACAGAATCCAGACAACTTGGTATTTTTCTATGGAGGAAAACCAGGGGTAGCTATGAAAGCGGCAGACATTTGGCAACAAAAAGTGTCAGAGTTAGCGTTTGCTTGTCAGCATGGTTATTTATCTCTGGCAGAAGAAACAGAATTGCTAAGTACTTTAGAGCAGTTACAGCCAAAACTAATATTTGTAGGTTTGGGAGTACCTCGCCAGGAGTTGTGGATTGCAGAACATAAACATATTTGTCCTCATGCAGTCTGGATTGGTATTGGCGGTAGTTTGGATATATGGGCTGGGGTGAAGGAAAGAGCGCCTGATTGGTTTTGTAACAATTCTTTGGAGTGGTTGTATAGACTTTATCAAGAACCTTGGCGCTGGCGACGAATGTTGGCTTTACCACATTTTGCTTGGAAGAGTTTAATGGAGGTGAAATTTTAGTAAGGATTAAGCCAATTGTAATATTTATAGTTGATAATTTAACCTAATTTGTAGTGAAAAGTCAACTATTAATTTTGACTTCTAGGAATAATTTTGATCGGGAGCAAGAAAGTTTGATTTAAATTTTGTGGAATTTATCACTTTTATGAAGTACATATTTCTCAATTTTAGAAAGTGAGGAATAGGGAATAGCTAAATAGAGATGAGAGTATTTGGTATTAAAATTAGTTGTTATTTTTGCCTATTCTGAAGCTTTAAATATTTTTATTGGTCAAGTTTTTAAGAATTAATACCCAATTCATAAGAAGTTGCATAGAATAATATTTTAATCAGAATTGAGTGTAGATCGAGAAAGACTTGTTAATAAATTTCAGAATTCTGTGCATCCTCACATAAAATTGGTATCAAACCTAACTCCTAACACCTAATTCTATGCAGTCTCATATAAAATTGGTAAAGTTATCTGCAAAGCACTATAAAAAATTGAGATAGGGAAAGGTAGGCAAAAAAATCAAATAAACTGTACAACTTATGTCATATCATTTTGACGAATTAATATCAATAACGCTATTTCCGAGAGCTAAATAAAAAAATTGTGATAGAACAGCCACATCAAAAAAATCTAGCGATCTATCTGAGAAAGGAAAACTTAGTAAAGTACAACATTTTATTCATAAATAAGGAATCAAAAAATTATGAATTTTGAATATGAATATCAACGATGCTTAGAAAAATTGAAATGGGCAACTGGGAAATTACAGGTAGAAGTTCAATCAGAAAAACTTGCTGAAATTGCCGAGTTAGTTGTCCAACCAATGATGAGTCCTTGGCGTTATTTTCATACTCCAAATCATATCTTTGAAGTGGGAGGTTCACAGGATGCAATAGAAGTATTAGCTGCTTTATTCCATGATGTAGTCTATCTACAAATAGATCATAGTGTTAATTTTAATCTCAGCTATTACATTACTCCTTATATTAAAGAGGTACAAGGAAAATTAAAAATTCGGGAAAAGAATGAATTGCCGAAGGATAAAATTTTTCAAATAATAGCATCTATTTTTGGCTTTGTTGATGGTCAGGTTTTGTTACCTTTCGGGGGGCAAAATGAGTTTATGAGTGCTGTTGTTGCTGCTAAAGCAATGGAAACATTTCTAACACCTAAACATCTGTTGAAAATTACTGCTTGTATTGAAGCAAGTATTCCATTTCAACCTATTTCAGAATCTGGCTTAACTGGTACTGAACGTCTCTATCAACGACTTAAAGAAACTAACAGTAAATGGAATATTAATTTAACTGATACCGAACTATATCAAACAATTAAAAAATCAGTTAGACTATCTAATCGAGATGTTATTGGCTTTGGTTCACCTAGTTCAATTTTTCTAGATAATACCTGGAATTTATTACCAGAAACTAACCACAATCTTATCAATGGTAATTCATACACTATTTCTGAGTACCGAATTGCTTTAGAAAAAACTGAAGGTTTTATTAAATCTTTAAATCCTGATTTAATTTTTCGCAAATTTGATGGAGAACCCAATGAAAAAACTTACATAAGTTGGGTTAATCAGGCAAATAAAAATCTGGAAATTGCTAAAATTTATCTAGGAAGTAAAATTTTTACTCTAGGTTTTATTGAAGCATTATCTATGCGATTGGGCTTGAATATACCGCTTTCAACAATGATTGGAGAATTGCCAACTCAAGGATTTAATCCGGCTCATTTGGAGAGTTTTTTACCAGATATTCATAATCCTTATCAGCCTAAAAATAGTCTGGAACGTGAAGTATTAACTTTGTTGGCAGACGGGCGATGTCAAAATGCCGCTTATGATATGAGAAACTCACCATTGAGTACATTTATAGTTAGATATATAGGATTTGAAGAAGTAAAAAAACAAAGGGAAAGAACTAAAGAATTATTTCAAAAAAGTATTTCTCCTGAAGATTTTATTGATGGCTGTAACCAAGATTTAGTGAAAATGATTATTGATGGAGTTTTAGAATTATTTGAGAGTCGTAAACAGGCAATTAGTGGGGTAAAAAAAGGCAATTGTATTCACTGGAATAAACAGGAACAATACCAATAATATCATGTATCTTTGAATTCCCACAATAAAAATTTTAGGGAACAGGTCATTTCAGTTATCAGTTATCAGTTATCAGTTATCAGTACCTCTGCAATAAGGAGGCTTGAAATCTGAAATATTCTCTTTTTTTATCCCCTTAAAAGGGGAGGCGCATACCCAGGATTTTTCGGTAACAGGGCACAGGAAGAAATTTATCAGAAATCACATTTTTACCCTTGGCTAATTAATTAGGCTTGATATAATAGACCTCTTCAAAAATTTAAAATCCAATCAATTATTATCCATAAATTATCAATTTTACCATTGCCACCTACTACCTAGCACCTTATAAATTTACGGTCGTTAATTAAGTGGAAATGACTATAATATAAAACATAAATTATGGTTAATTAAGTTGAGTAATTATAGCAGCTCCAGAAGGCAGAAGTAGAAAAAAAATTTACCTTTATAAGGTCGATAGTCAATCTATGTTCTCACAGTAAATCCAGTCAATCGAGTATCATAATTGTGTAGATGAGGAAATATGGTGTAGAGGAGATAGCGATCGAACGAATATTTTTGATAACTGTATTTAAGTGGTTATACAAAATTCATTGCACAGATTAAACATAATAATATGATGATGAACTCATCATTTAAAACTCAAAAATTAATGTTATTACCGAAAAATTGTGGGTATGCGCCTCCCCTTTTAAGGGGATAATAAGCGGTCGATCTTCGCAGCTTCCCAAAGGGTGGGATGGCGACGTCTCCTCGCCATATCCAATCGACCAAGAGATGAAAAATTTTCATCTCTTTGTCAATCCTCTTCAATTTATTTTCAAGGAGAGGTAATTATTCATTATTCATTATTCATTATTAATTGTTGAATAATATCATGTTCGGTTGAAGATTTATAAATAACTTAGCGAGGAGTCAGTCCTCAGTCCTCAGAAGTCAGGAGGGAAGAAAGAAGGAAGGAACAAAGATAAAGATAATTTCAGTATTTCTTCGGTACTGTCAGTTCTTAAATTTTATTTATAACTGACCCGTCCGAACATGATATAAGAGAAATAAATACAGATACTCACAAACTTTTAATCACAATAAATTCCTCCAGTCAATTCCCACAATTGAGAAAGAGAACTTAATTTATAGTATTAAGCGATTGGGGATTTTCTATCCCAGAATTAATAAAAATCTTTGTAGTTAGCAGCATAACTATTTATAATTGGTTGAAAAGATGGCAAATCCTGGGGTTTTTAGGGTTATATAATCAAATAGGAAGAGGTCGGAAACCGAAATGAAGTTAGGCACAAAAATACCAAGTAAAACAGTTAGTCAAATCAAGGTAAAAAAAACTCAGAAAAGTGATGATAAAAATTTATCAACAATCAGGAATAGATGTGAGCAAAGAAGCGATCGAAATAATTATCCTGCCAATTGAATATGGTCTGAAAAAGAGTGAGAAATAGGAGTGAGAAATAGGACTGAGCAAAACCCCTGATAGTTGAGAAGTAGAAGTAAATACGCCTAAGAGCTGATTTATAAAGCAAATATTAAGAGGCTGAATCTCTGGCAATACAAGGGTTTTGGGAGTTATAGTCCAATAATGCATAAATCCCTGAGAGTTAGATTAAATAAGGGTTTTAGCTAAGTTTACAAATCAGCTCTAATACCAGTTTGAAAAAAGAATGCTATAAAAAGTACATCTTGATCGGATATGCTTAAAAATAGCTTCTCCAGTTCATTTTAGATGGTTATATGTATCGTTTTCCCTTTTTTTTCAAAATTTATTCCTTCTTCCTTCTTACTTCTTCCTTCTTTCGTACGGACGTTGCATGCAACGTCTCTACTATTTGTAAAAAACGTTGATCAAATTGGCATAACTATTAGAACTGAAAGACCAAGATGAAAAAGGAGAAATTGACTTGAGATATTGAGATAAAAGTTGATTCTCTGTGATGTCATATATTCCTGATACTTGACAGGAAAAAGGAATAATATGAAATATCAAAAAGAATGCTACGAATAATTTAGTTGGTTAAAAAACTTTACCCATAAATGTCGATTTGACTAAAAACAGAGTTTGACTCTAATAAATCTAATAAATGATATATAGGCTATTCCTACTGACTCCTGACTTATGAATCCTTGAAACAGCCGTGGGTATTTGTAGCAAAAATTTGAGTATTTCATATCACAATAACTTCTAAAAGTTGTCAAAGTAAAATAATTAATTTTTTAGGGTTAATCAATAATAAAAATGAATTATTGAATTATATTATGAAATTAATCGAGGCACGTTCGACAGTCAAATAGTCATAGAGTTTGGAGATAAATTTATAGTCATTTCAAATAATAATGAAACACTTTTTCGGCTGAAACCCTTCTGCTGTAATCAACCCTTGTCTCAATCTAAACTGAAATGACTATAGTTACAATTTGTCTAAACCTACAGTAATCATTATGGATAAAACCTCAATTCAAAAAGAGTAATAATTTCATGAAAAAGCAAGAGAAATGGGAGTCATTTCAGTTATCAGCTAACAGTACCTCTTGCAATAAGGAGGCTTAAAATCTGGAATATTTTCTTTCTCTTGGTCGATTTTATCTGGCGCAGGTTTCCTCGCCATCCTGCCCTACGGGAAGCTCCACTAACGACAGCTTTTTCCTTAAAAGGGGAGGCTATTGACTATAATTTTTAGGTCAAGAAATTTCCAGCTTTTTGGGTTACCCACTGACTGGCCTGAGCCAAACTTAACTGAGATTCTCTGGAAATTTATTAAATATGAATGGATTGAACTTGATGTGCCTCAGAGTAGACAAAATTTACTTAATTATCTCAAAAAACTGCTTGATAATTTTGGTATAAAGTATGTAATTGATTTTGTTTATACACTTAATATGATTAACTATTTAGCGTGCTATATTTTAGAACTAAAAAAGATATTTAACTAGGGTAATATAGTATTTTTAAGGAACTGTAAAAAAAAACTGTAAAAATATGAATAAAATAGCAGACAAACTGCTCAAACAAGGAATTTATCAATATCAAAATCATAAATTTGAAGCAGCTTTGGAATCTTGGCAACAGGCATTAGCTATCTACCAAGAAATTTCTGATCGCCGTAAACAAGCTGCAGCTCTAGGAAATATAGGTGTTGCTTATGACGCATTACTAGATTATCACTCAGCCATAGAATATTATCAACGACACTTAAATATTGCTAGAGAAATTCAAGACCGAGAAGGAGAAGGAAAAGCCTTAGGTAATTTAGGAAACGCTTATTATGCTCTAGAGAATTATTCAGAAGCACTTGTATATCAACAAAAACGTTTGACGATTGCTCAAGAAATGCAAGACGAATTTGGTTGTGAACAAGTCTACTCCAGTTTAGGCATAGCCTATCATAGTTCGGGAAAATTTGCCCAGGCCAAAGAATGTTATCAACAGCAGTTAGCTTTTGCTAAAAAGATAGGTAATTATACTAGCCAAGGAGATGCTTTGTTTAATCTCCGGTTAGTATACCAATCAATGGAGGATGGTAGAAAGGCAGAAGAATGTAGACAACAACAGATAGCGATCGCCAAAGAATTATTATCAAAGCAACTGGGCAATAACTTTACAGAAATTGCTCAAACTGTAGCTCTAAATGTTACGGCAGATTTTGCAGGTAGCGATTTAAGTAAGATAGACCTCCAATATACTAATTTTGCTGGAGCAGACTTACAAAAGACTAATCTCAGTGGCACTAACTTAACCCTTGCGGACTTAAGTGGAGCTAATCTCAATGGTGCGAACTTAAGTCAAGCAAATCTCTGTAACGCTAATTTACGAGATGCTAAACTTGTAGAAGCTTATCTCAAAGATGCAGATTTGCGGACAAAATTACCTCGTGCCGATTTAAGTAATGCTAACCTCAGTGATGCTGACTTGAGTAGTGCTTATCTGCCCAATGCTAAATTAGTCAATGTGGATTTAAGTAATGCTTCTTTACAAAATGCTGACCTCAGTGGAGTTAATTTAAGTGGGGCCAATTTACGCGGAGCTAATTTAAAACGGACAGATTTAAAAGATGCAATTTTAGAGAAGACAATATTTGCTCAAAATATAGGTATTTCTGAACATCAAAAACAGGAGTGGGTGGAACGAGGGGCATTGTTTGAGATTTCAGAATAGAAAAATAAGCGTTGCTGATTTTAAGTATATAGCATGAAGAAGGAAGGAAGAAGAAGGAAGAAGGAAGAAGGAAAAATATTGCGTTGTCTGAGTTTTAAGCTTTTTATCTGTCCTAGCCAAATGTTTATAATTCTATCCACACTTCAATATTAAACCTCCCAATCTCCCAATCTCCCAATCTCCCAATCTCCCCATCTCCCCATCTCCCCATCTCCCAATCTTCACATCTCCCAATCTCCCAATCTCCCCATCCCCCCATCCCCCCATCTCTATAAACAGGATTCGATACAATACAGGCGAACACCACTACTCCTGACTCCTGACTCCTGACTCCTGACTCCTGACTCCTGACTCTAAACTGATTTTCCGGTAGTGAAAACTGCTATAACAATTAAAAATATAGCTGAGAAAATTGTTGATTCTATGACTGCAATTGAAGGATTATGGCCTCATAATATTAGCCCCAATCGACTCGCTGTGCTAGAAAGAAAATTGGTGCTTTGGTTGCGATCGCAAAAATTTGACTCTAACTTAACTTCTGAGTCATTGCAATACAAATCTTCAGAGGAATTACAAACTTTGATATTGTCTGCAACGACTGCAGGTTGTGATTTTTCAGAGTTTAGAATAATAATAAAGAAAGTGGTTGAAGCTAATACAGAAAATTTACTGGAGTTAGCAAGTATCGCTGATATAAATCCTGCTTTAGATTTTGCAGGAGCTAAGTTATTAGGAGTTAATTTATGTGGTGTTGATTTGAGTGGTGCAGATTTGAGTGAAGCTTATCTACGGGGTGCAGATTTAAGTGATGCAGATTTGAGTGAAGCTAATCTTGGTAAAGTGAATTTAGGTGGAGCAGATTTGAGTGGAGCATTGTTAAGTAATGCCGATCTAACTGAGGCAAATTTGCGCCGTGTTAGTCTAGCTTTAGCTAATTTGAGTGGGGCAAATTTGAGTGGGGCAAATTTGAGTGAAGCTAATTTGAGTAATGCCAATTTAAGTGATGCAGATTTGAGTAATACTAATTTAACTGATGCCGATCTAAGTCAAGCTGGATTAGCATTAACAAATTTAAAAGGAGCTAATTTTCAGAATGCAAAAGTAGAGAATGCTAGGTTATGGCATGATTCTGGTTTATCTGATGAAATGAAGCAAGATTTAATTAGTCGTGGAGCGTTTTTTGAGGAGAATTAGAATCAGAGAAAAAATCATTGGCGTTGCTGAAGAGCGTGTATGATATTAATCTTAATTATTTAGGAGTCAGGAGACAGGAGTCAGGAGTCAGGAGGGAAGAAAGAAGAGTTAAAGAGGAGTAGAAGAAGAAAGTTTTTTGTTTGCTGGCGCACAACTTTCCTGTCGAAATGCTACCGGAAATGTTAATGGGAAGTGTTGCATCAGCATAATCACGGAGCGCGGAACGGAGTTCTATAGCGCTCTTATTAGGACAAGATATTATACCTCAAATCACCAACGCCAAATCATTTAATTAATAATTATTAATCTGATTGATTTTGTATTCTTTCTGAGATTCTTCTGTTTATCCTAGCTGATGATTTTTTAGTAATTTTTGAGAGTTCAGATGAAATGGTAAAAACTAACCATGAGAAAGTTTACTAGATTATAATTCTATTAGTCAAAGTGTAATTATTTAGAATTATACTTGACTAAATTAACTCCAGCGATGGCTTTTAAATAACATCCTATTAATAGTGTTAAAGAGTAACTCTATATGGCGAATCAAAAATCACTTGATAAACTACAGAAACTAATTAATGATAGTGCTCAAACTAGCAATCAAAAATTGACTAACAATTTTACTGGTATAAGTCTTGAGTGTGTTGACCTGAGTCTTTGCGATCTAAATGATATTAATTTCACTGAAGCTATTCTCAGGGACGCTTATCTAATTTGTGCCAACCTCAAAAGAACTAATTTTAGTAATAGCGATCTAAGTCATGCTAATCTGAGTGGGGCAATAATGTGGTTTGCCAACCTTAATAATGTTAATTTAAAGAGCGCAGACCTTAGAGGGATAAGTTTGAAAGGTGCTAACCTTAAGAGTGCTAACCTAGAGAATGCTAATCTTTGGCGTAGTGAGATTACAGATGCACAATTAATTAAAGCCAATTTTACTAATGCTAATTTAATTCGTGCTAATCTCAGAAATACTAATCTCACAGATGCTAATTTTAGTTATGCTCAACTTGATGAAGCAAACATCAGTGAAGCTAATCTCACAGATGCTAATTTTAGTTATGCTAATTTGACAGATGTTAAGCTTAAAGATTCTAATTTCAAAGGTGCTAATTTATCTAAAATTAACCTTGTCAGAGGTCAATTACATCGAGCTAGTCTAGAAGGTGCTAATCTAGAAGGTGCTAACCTAGAAGGTGCTAATTTAAGTGATGCTAATCTTAATTATGCAAAGTTGATGAATGCTAACTTAAATCATGTTAATTTCAGGGGAGTAAAAATTAATTATGCAACAGAATTAGATGATAAGTGGTATCTTGTTTGGGATATTGTTAATCATGGAGCTTATGGTAGAAATTTAAGTGGTGTTGAACTTGAGGATGCCGACCTTAAAGGAGCTAATATAGGAAATGCTAATTTAGCAGATACTAACTTCAAATGCACTAATCTTAGATATTCTAACCTCAGCAATGCTAATCTCACTAATAGTAAATTAACTAATACTAATCTGACAGATGTTAATTTGATCAAAGCCAATTTGTCTAATTCTAATATGCAAGGTGCTAACTTGAGCAACACTTTATTATTTAATGCTATCTTGACAGGTGCTTTATTAAATGAAGCTAAATTGGTAAAAGCTCAACTGTGTGATGCAGAATTATCAAATGCAAAATTGAAAATGGCAAATTTGATGGATGCTAATTTGAAAAATGCTAAGTTATGGAAAGCTGATTTAAGAGAAATTAACCTAGAAGGTGCAGAATTAGAAGGTGCTATATTTGGTAAAAATTTAGGAATTACTGAAGAAATGAAGCAGGAGTTAGTTAAACGTGGAGCTATTTTTCTGGATAAATATTAAAGTATAATATTGTGTTCAGTTGAGTAATTAGATTTTGATGGAAGGAAGGCAGCAGGAGTTGTTTGCGCAGCATTCTGGACCGAAAGGCAGGAAGTTTTTTCTCATTAATACCTTCTTTTATAAAGGTTCCGATACTACCGAAAATAATATAATTGAAAAATAAGCATTTTTATCTGGGATTTGGAGATCGAATGCTATGAAAAAGGGAATAATAAAGTAGGGAAAACAAGATTAAATAGTAGTAAATATAATTATATAAAGCACTCACTCGGCGCGCTTTTTTTCTGAGAAAAAAACTCAATCTAGATTTACACCTCGAAGAAAAATACTATATATAGCAATCCTAAATTGGTTGTGGCAAAATTCCATACAGAAAAAGTTTTGGGAAATCGAATATTTGACCATAGCGCAAAAAACTTAAATAGCCACTTAACTACTTTAAAAGAACTGCAAAGATGATAGAATTGTCTGGTGAAATTTTTGGCTTGTAACCAAATATCTTCAACGGGGTTTTGCTCCGGGGCATTCGGGGCAAATTTTGTACAATTTATCAACCATTCCTCTTCTACTAAGTCTTGATTAATTGTCACTAAATATTCTTGCGCATTCCTGAGAATTATGATAACTTGCTCCATCCCAAAATATTGCCAACCTTTTTCCCGGCCTTCGCGCTTTGCAAATATTTAATAAATTCAATGGTATTTTCCGTATTTCCACTCTTATATTCTTGCACAATAAATTCTTTGCTTTGATAGTCTAATGCTCCATAATAAGTCTGTCTTTCTGTTTCATTTTTGAGCGGGATTTCTATTCTTTCATCTGTTCTTCCCCAAGCAGAACCTAATACATCCCCCCATAGCAAATGACATTCTTCACTTCCGAAACACTGTCATGTTTCCTGCTTCTATTTCCGGTTGCTATTTGGCTAACAATTCCTCTATTTCTTTTTTTTTACTTGCACTAATTCATCATTTTTAGCGGGATTCTTATTCGCGAGTTTTTTCCAACTTATTCCTGCTTCTTTGAGTAATACCAATTCCCAAAAATAACGCTATACTTAATTAAGATTTCAGTTATTAAGTAATAATAATAGTTGTAAGCATTCAGCTATTAGCAGTCAGCTTTTCCTGCGGAATGCTGCGCAAACAGCAGCAAGACCCTCTTCTTAAAGACAGTGTTTAAATTAATATAGAATTTAAGGGAAAGGGAGGCAACTTTTCTAGTAAGATAATTAATAAAGTTTTTATTGTAAACTAACACGAATAGCTGATAGCTGATGGCTGACGGCTGAATGCTTACTAATAGTTCAGTAATGTTTGTAACGATTCTCGGCATTAAGCCAAGATATATTATGTCTTTGAATCCTACTGCCTACCCTCAAGGAGATGTAGCAATACTTTTGAGATTTAGTATAAGTTATAATAACTTTGATTAGATTCAAATACTACATCATATTGCTTCTTTAAATATTTTTGTAAATCTGATAACCTCAGATAATCTTATGCCCTTAACAACTCAATTGTTTGCTCTTTTTCTTCGGCCTTTAAGTAACCTTGTGTTCCTTTATATTTAAGCCTTAAACTTTCTACGCCATGAAACAGTGCTTGGTTTTTCCTTTCGCTAATAAAACTGTGAGAAACATTTAATAATTCTTTGACTTAATGGTAGGATTTTCTCGACAAAATCATTTTGACCGCCAAGGCTCTTTTAATTTCTTTGGACTCTTTTGTTTGATTGATAAAATCATCTAGTTCATCTATAATATGCATTTTTTGTCTTTTGACTAGATATGTTATTCTTACTATTATATATGTTGCGACTTATTTAGGATTGCTATATTCAATCAAGAACGGTTTTAACCAGAGGTAATTATCAATTATCCATGATCAATTATCAATTAATTAAATCTCCCCATTTCCCCATCTCTGCCAACTATGTAATAAGTATTCAACCGAATTTAATATAACTCCTGTAATTAGAAAATTTTGACCTAGTTTTCCATGATAAATTTTACCGAATAATTAATAATTAAATAATTAAATAATTAAACAATTCGGGTTAAAAGCCTCCCCTTTCAAGGGGAAAAAAGCGGTCGATCTTCGTAGCTTCCCGAAGGGTGGGATGGCGCAGGTTTCCTGCGCCATATCCAATCAACCAAGAGAATAAATTTTTTCCTTATTTGTCAATCCTCTCCCTAAAAGGGAGAGGTAATTATCAATTATCCATTCAAGAAAAGCAGCTTTTGATAATTTTCTGATTGGTTTAGTTATCAAACGCACTATTAATAATCCTCAACCTACAGCTATTTCCAATGCTAATTTTATTTGTTTATTGAGCTTAGTAATTATTGGACTAAATTTTCAATTGAATCAATATCGCTAGGCAATTCTTGAGTCAAAACTTCAGCACCATTTGGAGTTACTAAAACATCATCCTCAATTCTAATACCTCGAACATCATCAAATTTTTCTAGCTTTTCCCAATTCACAATATCTTGATATTTTTGACGCATTTCTTTGTTATTTAAAATACCTGGTACTTGATAAAAACCAGGTTCAATTGTAACTAACATTCCCGAAATTAATGGACGATTTAATCGTAGAAAACCTAAACCAAAACGACTACTACGCTCCCGACCTATTTCATATCCAGCTAAATCTCCTAAATCTTCCATGTCGTGAACATCTAAACCTAATAAATGACCGATTCCATGAGGAAAAAATAAAGCATGAGCATCCATTTCCACTAAGTCTTCTGCCTGACCTTTTAAAATTCCTAAATTTACTAATCCTTCCGCAATAACTTGAGCTGCTAATAAATGAATATCTAAATATTCAACACCAGGTTTTATTTGAGCAATACAAGTATCATGAGCAGCTAAAACTACATCATAAATATCTCGTTGAGTGGGAGAAAATTTACCAGAAACAGGCCAAGTACGAGTCACATCACTCGCCCAACCTAAATTTGTTTCTGCCCCCACATCTGCTAATAGTAAATCTCCTGTTTGTAGGGGGTGATGATATTGTTCATTGTGCAAAACTTCTCCATGTACAGTCACAATACTGGAGTAAGCACAAGTCATATTATGGGAGATAATAATACTCTCCATTATGGCTCGGATATTAGACTCAAATTTAGCATTTTTTGTAGCTGCCATTCCAGCTTTATGAGCTTCTACAGTTACTGCTACTGCTTGTTTTATTTCTGTTAAAGCTGTGGCATCATGGCTAAGTCTTAAAGAGATAATAGCCTTTGTTAATTCTAAGTCAATTTCTTTGGGGTTATTAGGTGCAGAAATATCTCTATTCAGAGTTTTAAATTGTGTGGTTTGAGTAGGAGAATTTTGTACAGAAATAGTCGCAGCATTAGTGGCGCGAGATTTCAATTCTTGCATAGGAAAAGCAGCATCAGCACCAATAATTCCAGCTAGGCGATCGCGTGTGGGTATTTCTCCATGCCAAAGTAGACTACTCGGTGGTGCATTATCCATAAATAGTTCTAATTTTTCTCCATCTAAATGTATAGCAGCATCTTCAATAGGTAGTCCAGCAAAATAGAGAAAATGACTGCTAGGACGGAAGGGAAAAGTATTAGCTGGAAAGTTGCGGGGACTACTACTTCCTGACCAAAGTATGACTGGAAAATTGATTAATTTGGCTAATTTTTTTCGTCGGTTATGGAGTGTTGTTGCTAGAGAAGTTTGTAAGTTAGGAATCTGCATGGGAGTTATTTATATAAAGTAAGAAAGAAGTAAGAAGGAAGAAGGAAGAAGGATATAAATCAAATTTTTCTAGTTTCCTTTTTGCGGTATTATTTTTGATGATGGGTATCACAAATGATAAAGAATTTGAAAAAATATCTAATTTACTATTGTACCAGCTTCAAAAGGAATCAGGAAGAATAAATTAAGAGAAAGCCAAGAATGATATAAATAAATAGTTTTTAGGATGACAGAGAAATCAATTATTGGCAAAATTTTCTAATTTCCTTTTTGCAGTGTGATTTTTGATGATGGGTATCACAAATGATAGATAATTTGAAAAAATATCTAATTTACTATTGTACCAGCTTCAAAAGGAATCAGGAAGAATAAATTAAGAGAAAGCCAAGAATGATATAAATAAATAGTTTTTAGGATGACAGAGAAATCAATTATTGGCAAAATTTTCTAATTTCCTTTTTGCAGTGTGATTTTTGATGATGGGTATCACAAATGATAGATAATTTGAAAAAATATCTAATTTACTATTGTACCAGCTTCAAAAGGAATCAGGAAGAATAAATTAAGAGAAAGCCAAGAATGATATAAATAAATAGTTTTTAGGATGACAGAGAAGTCAATTTTCGGCAAAAGTTTCTAGTTTCCTTTTTGCAGTGTGATTTTTGATGATGGGTATCACAAATGATAGATAATTTGAAAAAATATCTAATTTATTATTGTAGCAGCTTCAAAATTTACTATATTACTGGACTGACACAGGGGGATGGGGCGGGTTTATCTAAATTTAACGTTCAGCAAGCATTATATCCTTGGGGTGGGGGCGGGTTAATAAGATAATTTGTAACACCATTAATTTAACGCGGAACCCGCCCCTACTATTGCAACTTTTTAGGCGTTTCACGCCACTACATTATTACTAGGAAAGGTCAATTATCTGATATTTCCCCCTAGTCAATATAGGAAAAAGCAAAATCAACTAGAAATCAAAAATGTCAATTATAAAAAATTTGATGATTACATCAATGTGTTTGTTAACAACAGTAGTTACTATACTGAATGATAGTATATCTGAAGCTAAAAATAATAATAATCTTGTCTATCAAAATAATTATTTCCAATTAGCTGAAGCTAACTCAGCCGAAAATTTACAGGATATTATTGGGAAAGATGCACAAGTAGAAAAAGTAGTAGAAGGTTTCAAATTTATCGAGGGACCTGTCTGGCATCCTGACGGTTTTTTGCTATTTAGCGATATTCCAGAAAATACAATTTATCAATGGCAACCTAATCAAGAAGTCAAAGTATTTCGTCGTCCTTCCGGGAAAGCTAATGGTAATACACTTGATTTACAAGGAAGATTAATTACTGGCGAACATAATAATCGTCGGGTGTCGAGAACTGAAAAAGATGGCAAAATAATTACACTTGCTGATAAATATAACGGTAAAAGTATGAATAGTCCGAATGATTTAGTTGTCAAATCAGATGGCAGTATTTATTTTACCGATCCTCCCTATGGAATTAAATCAGAACAGGAAGAATTAGGTTTTTATGGTGTTTATAAGATTGCACCAGATGGTCAATTAACTTTATTAGTTGATGATTTTACTCGCCCTAATGGTATTGCTTTATCACCTGATGAAACTAAACTTTATGTTAATGATTCTGAAAAAGGTCATATTCGTGTTTTTGATGTTAAGTCCGATGGAACTCTAGAAAATGGAATGATTTTTGCTGAGTTAAAAGACTCAAATAAACGAGGTGTACCTGATGGAATGAAAGTAGATTTACAAGGAAATGTTTATAGCACTGGACCGGGAGGAGTTTGGGTTTTTGCTCCATCAGGAAAGTTATTAGGAATTATTGCCGTACCAGAAAAAGTTGCTAATTTAGCATGGGGAAATAATGACTATAAAACTCTTTATTTAACAGCTAGTAAAAGCCTCTATCGAATTACTCTTAAAGTTGCAGGAGTTAGACCCTTTCAGGGAATTAAAAAGTTAGAAGTCAAAAGTAAAAAGTAAGATTTTACAGGCTCAAAACTTTGAAACTACAGTAATTTCAGGAGATTATTTCAAATCTTATAGGATAAAACTATTTGTGACATCTCTAAAGTGAATTGGTATTAAACTTGGTGGAAGAAGGAAAAAGACGTTTCATTATCTAGGCAATTAGTTATAGCAGTCGCCACTATAGTTAGGACATCGGGTAATTATGATGATTTATGACGCGAGCAAGATGCTCGCACTAATTGTCAAATATCAACCTGGCAGTTGCTATATCTAGCACAGAGGGAATAATCTTATGTTTTATGATACCAATTCATAAGTATTAGAGCTGATTTATAAAGTAAATATTAAGAGGGTAAATGCTTTACAGTGTAAGGGTTTGAGACTATCTAAGTCCCAAGGGCATAATTTTTGGTAAACCCATGCTAGAAAGGAGTTTCAACTCAGTTTACAAATCAGCTCTTAATGCTATACTTAAACCATTTCTGAATAGTAATGCTATATTTGATTACTATATCCCCTTAGAAAAATTAAATATTCACAGCCAGATTAATGTTAAATAGACATCTGGTGATCATCAAAAATAAAATAAATTGTACAGAAATTATCAATTATTTCCCCCCTACTTCCTACTCTTTCTTTTTTAGAGATGTTAAATAATTATCTATCTAAAACATCATATCAAGCAGTATTTCTTGGCTATAACTTTTTACCAAGAATTACTAGGAAAATATGGTCAAATTCTGCTGCTGAAATTGTGGCATTTTTCAACAACTATAGTATTCATAAACAGATTACATATTTGACTGTCAATAACTACGATTTAAAATTAGATATTTATCAGTCTCTCAAAAACAAACCTCACCCAGTAGTTATTTTTATTCACGGTGGGGGATGGGTAGACCGCCCAAAACAAGTGGAACTATTTTTTTTATTGCCATATTTGAAAATGGGTTTTTCTGTTGTGAATGTGGGGTATCGTTTGGCAGCACAGTCCTTAGCACCCGCAGCAGTAACAGACTGTCAGTCTGCTTTACGTTGGACGATAAAAAATGCCCAGAAGTACAATTTCGACCCTGAAAAAATCATTATCAGTGGCTATTCTGCTGGAGGCCATTTAGCTATGACAACTGCTATGTTACCTACTTCTGCTGATGAAGGATTGAAAGTAGCTGCGGTCGTCAATTGGTATGGCATTACAGATGTTAAAGATTTACTTGAGGGACCTAATGTTCAAGATTATGCTCTGGAGTGGATGGGCAACCAGAGCGATCGCTTGGAAATTGCCGAAGGTATTTCTCCTATTAATTATGTACATTCTGAACTTCCACCAATTTTTACTGTTCACGGCGATGCTGACTTAAGTGTCCCATATAATCATGCTGTGAAATTTCACGAAGCACTTAATCAAGCTAATGTACCGAATCAATTATTAACTATTTCAGGTGGTGGACATGGAGGATTTAGTTATAGTCAAAATCTGAAAGTTTATGAAAATATTGAGGATTTTTTCATAAAAAATGATTTATGGGGTGATTAACAATTAGGTGGTCATGAATATTCATGGTAGAGGCCAGATTGAGAGTTTTTAGCAACTTCCAATTCTTAATTACCAATTAATATTTTTGTAAGCATTCAGCCGTCAGCTATCAGCTATTGCTTTTAGTTTTAGATAAAAGCTTTAATAGGAATGAAATATGTTTGCTTCCGCATTCCGCACCGAAAGAAAAAAGTTATCAGATAACCTTAGTAAGTAATTACCTTCAAAAGCTGATAGCTGACTGCTAATAGCTGAATGCTTACGTATTTTTTACCATTAATTCCGATTTAATTTTGGGCTGAAGGTATCATTGTATATGATGTCCACTGTTACGTTATCTAAATGTTGGCATTTATACCCGCGCTCTCCTGTAAGGGAGCGTCGTATGGGAATGCCAATCAACCTTGCGCTTTCACAAACAATCTGTTAAAATGTAAATGTTGAAGGGTAAACAGTATATGGTCGAAAAAGCGTACAGATTTAGATTCTACCCAAATACCGAACAGGAAAACTTGCTGCGGAGAACTTTGGGCTGTGTACGCTTGATATATAATAAAGCATTGGCAGTAAGGACTCAAGCTTGGTATGAGAATAAAGAGCGAGTAGGATATGCTCAAACCTCAGCTATGCTTACTTCGTGGAAAAAACGAGATGACTTAAATTTCCTCACAGAAGTAAGCAGTGTACCATTACAACAAGGCTTGAGACATCTACAAACAGCTTTCACTAACTTTTTTAGTGGACTTACCAAATATCCCAACTTTAAGAAAAAGCGTAATGGTGGTAGTCCTGAGTTCACAAAGTCCGCATTTAAGTGGAAAGATGGTCAAGTATATTTGGCTAAATGTTCTGAACCGTTACCTATTAGATGGAGTAGGCAACTGCCCCAAAACTGTGTACCAAGTACAATTACCGTAAAACTTGACCCTTCTGGTAGATGGTCAGTGTCCCTTAGAGTCAATGACCCTAGAGACTTGAGGCTTAAACCAGTAACCAAGCAAGTTGGTATTGATTTAGGAATTACCAGTTTAGTTACTACCAGTGATGGAGAAACATTCGCTAACCCAAAGAATCTCAACAAATTACACAAAAAACTGAGGTTAGCTCAGAAGTCTTTATCTAGGAAAACCTTTGGGTCAAACAACTACCAAAAAGCTAGGCTTAAAGTAGCTAGGATACACGCAAAAATTAAAGATTCAAGGCTTGACTATACTCATAAGCTAACGACTCAACTAATCAGAGAAAATCAAACTGTTGTAGTTGAGGATTTAGCCGTAAAGAATATGGTCAAAAACCATAAGTTAGCAAAAGCAATAAATGATGCCAACTGGTCTGAATTAGTCAGGCAATTAGAGTACAAAGCTGATTGGTATGGACGGGAATTAATCAAGATTGATAGATACTTTCCCAGTTCTAAGCGTTGTTCTAATTGTGGTTACATAGTAGAAAAATTACCTTTAAATATTAGAGAGTGGGATTGCCCAGAATGTGGTGTTCACCATGACAGGGATATAAACGCAAGTATCAATATTTTGGCTGCGGGACTCGCAGTGTCAGTCTGTGGAGCGACCGTAAGACCATCTGAGAGTAAATCTCGGAAGGCGGGTGCTAAGAAACAGAAAGTTTCTAGCAGTGATGCTAGGGAATCCCGCGCTGTCTCGTGAGAGCAGCGTCGGGAGGATGTCAATTGGTTATCATGGAACACGACTACAAGAGTTGTGGAAAACTGGAGAAATTTATAATTTTTTGATTCATTCCACCCTGGGAAATTGGTTATTTGGGGTTATGAGTTAAGTGTGGGGAGATGGGGAGATGGGGAGATAGGGAGATGGGGAGATGGTGAATATGGAGGGAAAATTTCTACCTTTTTCTCCTATTCTATTTCTCTAGCTCAATTAATAAAGCTTTCATCACTCACTAAAAGCAATAGCTGATAGCTGATAACGTAGTTCCTCCGATAGGAGGCTAGCTGATGGCTGTTTGCGCAGCAGTCCGCAGGAAATGTTTACTTTGATATAATTTCTCTAGTCAAACAAAATAATTAATTAGTAATGAATCTACAAGAACAAAATTGGACTAACCTATTCGGAAATCATACCCCAGAAGGAACAGCTTGGTATGGTATTTGGACTAGATATTCTCTAGAATTAGAAGTTATAAAATCTTTTCAAGGTATCAGAAAATTCTCAACTAATCAGGATAAAACAGTAATTACTCACCACAATAGTTACACTTATGCTGATGGCAGTACGGAAGAAAAACAATGGCAAATTGAGAAAGAAATTGCTAATCAACCAGATGGAATGATTCATCCGGCATTTGAATCAATGAGGACATTATCTTTCAGTAAAGAAGCCAAAACTTGGATGTGTCTACAATTAAAAATAGGGAATCGTTTTGGTTGTGAATTATTTTTCCAACATCAAAATTTTCGGACTAGCGTTGTTTCTATGTATGGAGAAAATGGTGAGTTAGCAGGGTTTACACAAATTCGCGAACATCTTAATAGTTATCCCGACCAAAAACCAGGGGTAGAATTAAAAAATATATCGGGAAATTGGGTGGGGCAAAAACAGTCTATGAATCCTGATTTACAAATTTCTCAAGAACCAGAACTTACAGAACTTGAGTTAGATCCAACTGCAGGTAAAAATCAAACATTTTTTCTGCCTGATGGTATAGTTATAAATGTTCCAGAAAAGGTAAACATAGGAGAAGAGTTTGAACTGGTAGGAGGTAAGATGATGATAGAAAATAAGTATAAACGAATGACTATTAAATATGATAAATATGGCAAATTTATTCAGTTGATTTCTGAAGTATTTGACCGGAAAGATTAAACTTGAAAAATGATGAGAGGTCATTTCAGTTATCAGTTATCAGTTATCAGTTATCAGTTATCAGTTATCAGTACCTCTGCTGCCCCATTTAAACCCAGTTTCTTATAACACTCGCAAGCAAACGGATTTGATATTATTTCTAGCCCAGTAGTGGACTGTTTCAGCTAAAATAGTGCATTAGATTTGCCATTGTAGCTAGAGGAAGTTATCTCTTAAAAATTTCCTATTGCAACATTTAAGTTGTGTCAGTCCAGTAGGGTGCGTTAGCGGAACAAAGTGGAGCTTCATTAATGGATATGGATCATGGATAATGGATAATTACCTCTGGTTAAAACCGTTACGGAATTGAATATAAGGAATATTGTCTTTTCTCTTGGTCGATTGGATATGGCGCAGGTTTCCTCGCCATCCCACCCAACGGAGAAGCTCCGAAGATCGACCGCTTTTTCCCCGATCAAGGGGAGGCTTCAAGGCGCGAATTATTTAATTATTAATTATTAATTATTAATTATTAATTCTTCGGTAATATCATGTCCGGATAATTAGTGATAAAAAAATTTTCTCCTATTCTTCTTTCTTCTTTCCCCTTCATTTCCTCTTCTTTCTTCTTCTTCCCTCCTGACTCCTGACTCCTGACTCCTATCTCGTGATTTATAACTATTTAATCGGAAATAATATAACGCACAATTTTTGATGTTGCCTGGTGCGTTACGCTATCGCTAACAGCACCCTACAGCACTAAAGAATTAAGATTAATATCATACACTAATTCAGCAACGCCAGATGAAAATTCTTTTAGTTGAAGATGATAAACAAGTTGCCGATGCACTCTCGGAGGCATTGCGCGATCGCAATTATGTTGTAGAAACTGCTCAAGATGGAACAGAAGGTTTAGAGCTGGCCAAAACTTTTACTTACGATTTAATTATCCTCGACCTAATTTTACCGAAACTAGATGGAATTACTCTTTGCCAACAGTTACGAAATTCCGGAGACAGGACATTAATTTTAATGTTGACAGGTAAAGATACTAGCGACGACCGAGTTTTAGGATTAGATGTAGGGGCGGATGATTATGTTGTTAAACCCTTTGAGATGAAAGAGTTATTAGCCAGAATTCGCGCTCTATTACGACGCCAAGAAACCACACTACCTCCTATCTTAGAATGGGAACGACTCCGTTTCGATCCTAATCATTACCAAGTCAAGTATAACCACCAATTATTACAACTGACTCCCAAAGAATATGCTTTGCTAGAATTATTACTCCGCAGTAATAGTCGCATTCTCAGTCGTCGTGCTATTCTGGATAACCTCTGGGAATTTGAAGACCCACCAGAAGAAGAAACTGTTAAAGCTCATGTGCGTGGGTTGCGCTCAAAATTGAAAAATGCGGGGGCACCTGCTAATTTTATTGAAAATATATATGGTGTCGGTTATCGACTTAATCCTAATGTCTAATACCAAATTGATAAATTTTTGGGCGTTGGTGAATTAGGGTATGATACTAATTTAATTACTTAGGAGTCAGGAGTCAGGAGTCAGGAGTCAGGAGTCAGGAGTCAGGAGGGAAAAAATTTATAAATAATATTTAGTAATGGTGAAGATGAAGAATGTTTGGTAGTGGTGCATTGTAATTTTTTCGGTAACGGTATAGCAAGCATTTCAGCCACAATTCACCATTACTATACAGGACTACCGAATGTTTTTATATCAAATCCGGTAGCATCGGTATTATTCAGTGTTAAAGAGTAGGGGTGAATACCATTAGCCCTAAGCCCTATATTGTAGGGGCGTTTTGCTCCGCAACATATAAAGCGGCAGCTCTACGTTAGCAAATGGCCATTTGCCCTTACCGATTGTATGACGATCAACAGAATTATACTACTCCAAAGCCAACGGATTTGATATAAAACCCCCGATCGTATCTTCATAAATATCAAGTTTTTTTAACTAGGAGTCAGGAGATAGGAGTCAGGAGACAGGAGTTCATTAATGGATAATGGATAATGGATAATTGATAATTACCTCGGGTTTTAACCGTTACGGAATTGAATATAAGGAGATATTATTTCTTTTCTCTTGGTCGATTGGATATGGTGAGGAGACCTCGCCATCCCTCGACCGCTTTTTCCCCTTAAAAGGGGAGGCTTCAAGGCGCGAATTATTTAATAATTAATAATTAATAATTAATAATTCGGTAAGAGGGAAGATGTGGGTAGAGATAATACAAAAAATTCAACACTCCTTCTTCAGATTTTTCCTCAAAATTGATGTGCGAAAAGACTTGACTACCATAATTATATAGAACTCAAATGGGTTTTATAAAGTCTTTTAATCACGCTTATTATTCGTAACATTCTTTTTTCAAAATGGTATAATATAATGTTTGGATAATCAGCGATCAAAACACTTTATCCCTTTTAAACTTTTCTTTCCTTCAGCATAAGTGCCTTCAGCATAAGTGCCTTCCTTCCTCCAAAGTGTAAGTATTCAACCGAACATGATATAAAATGTCTAATTTTAAGCAGTTAAGAACGGTGCGATGGCGTCTGATGCGCTCTTATTTGGGGATAATGGTAGCAACTTTAGGCATATCATTTTTAGTCGTGGAACGTTGGGTAACTTACGACCTCAACCAACAATTTAATGACTACTTACTCCAATTAGCAGAAGCAGCATCTCAAACCTTAGAAATTGTCAAACATGAATCTAATGAACACAAAGAGGGAGAATATGACAAAGACCAACTACCAGAAGAACATTACCAAAGTAACTATCCAAAAACTTATCCAAAACTTGCCGATCTAATGGCAGGATACGACCGCCACGGAACTCTTGCAGTTCCCAAACACCGTCTACTTTACTATGCTCAAGGGGTAGAATGGTTCGATGAAAAGCAAAAATTGATAATTCGAGAAGGCGATCTGGATGTCACCTGGTCTATATCAGATAATTTAGAGCATTCCGGTAATATTTTAGAACGAAATAAAATTCGTAGTTTGGTTCTGCCTGTATTTTATACCCCCCCTAGAAGCGAGACTGAAAGACTATCGGGTTATATCCGTGCCAGTCATATTACTGGAGTGTTGGATATTCAGTTAGAAAGACTACGATGGGGATTGATAATTGGTGGTTTGGTGGCAGTCAGCTTAACTGCATGGGGTGCAATTTGGTTAACCAACAAATCCTTACAACCCATTGGTGAAAGTTTTGAGAGACTCAAACAATTTACTGCCGATGCGTCTCACGAATTAAGGAGTCCGCTGACGGCGATTAAAAGTTCCATTTCTGTATTACAAAGTCATCCCGAACGTATCGACCCAGTAGATAAAAATAAAGTAGATGCCATTGCTGATGCTAGCTATCGCATGACACATTTGGTAGAAGATTTATTGTTATTAGCACGTCTAGATGGTTCAGTTGCGTTGATGAGTCTGGAAAAAATACCTCTTCCCTTAGATGAAATTCTGGAAGACACTATCGAATTTGTTCGTAGTGAAGCAGAACAAAAAGATATTGACCTTAATTTCAGTCTTGATTCAGATATCTGGGTTTTGGGAGATGGACAGCAACTACAACGGGTATTTTCTAATTTAATTGACAATGCGGTGCAATATACGCCTAAAGAGGGGAAAGTCACAGTTTCTTTGTTTGCTGATAATGAAACAGCAATTATTATAGTAGAAGATACAGGAATTGGTATTGCTCCAGAAGAGTTACCCCATATATTTGAACGTTTGTGGCGCAGCGATCGTGCTAGAATTGAACGACGAGAAGGAACAGGGTTAGGCATGGCGATCGCTCAAACTTTAATTCAGGTTCATGGAGGCAAAATTGATGTAACCAGTAAAGTTGGTGTAGGGAGTTGTTTTTGGGTAAAACTTCCGGTAGTTGTAAAGAAGTAATATCAAATCCGGTTGAATACTTATTATATAGTAGGGAGTAGGGGAGTGGGGGAGTAGGGGAGCGGGGGAGTGGGGGAGTAGGGAGTAGGGGATATTAAATATTGAACTAATTGTAGAAGTATAAACAGATATTATATAACCAGATTCTATGTGCAATTAACCGGATTTGATATAATACAGCGGTTTTCCTGCACGGTAGACCACAGTAGGGACGTTCCATGGAACGTCCCTACTGGGCGCGTGATCGTAAAGATGTGGTTCATCAAATTGATAATTTATTTGATTTTTTATGATTGGAGATGTCTATTTAGGGTTTGCGCTTCACTAGTCTTTTAGTAGGGGTAGGAGACAACCCACCCCTCGCCCCTCCCCCGACCGTGGAGGGGAAGACAGGAGAAATGGGAATGATATCAAATCCGTTTAATTCGGTATAAAAAAATGTTCCATCTTCAACCATTACCAAATATTTCCCCATCTCCCCATCTCCCCATCTCCCTATCTCCCTATCTAATTACACCAATGCTACCGGATTTGATATGAGGGAGGAGGTAGGAGTAATATCATGTCCGAAGGCAATCGTTTGTGTAAAAGTTAGCGTGGATATCTACAGGAAATTTAAGTTTTTTTCTTGCCAGATGAGCTGTTGCCAGATGAGCTGTTGCCTATTTACTATACAAGACCGATGCTACCGGACATGATATAACAATTGTAAGAATGATTTTTCTGCCATAGTCAGCCCAAAATACTAGCTTTTTGAGCATTTTTAACTGAAACAGGCGCACTGCAATTCGACATTTAAAATGCTCAAACCTTTATATATCAATACTTTTATAATTAATCAGCAAGCCCTATTTAATCTCCCCTGCTCCCCTACTACCCCACTCCCCTACTCTCAATTATATAATAAGTATTAAACCGGATTTGATATAAATTATCAAGCACCACCATTGTAAGTTCCGTGTATTTTCCCATCCAACCAAAGTTGCTGCAATTTATGCAATATATCTTCTGAAAAATAATGAGGTAATCCAGCAGATACAGAAGCATTCCTACGAATATGCTCGGTACTTGAGGAACCCGGAATCACAGAAGTAACAGTTTGATTGTTCAGGATATATTTTAACCCTATCTCTGACATGGATAAATTAATATTTTTGACAATTGGTTTAATCAAATCAACCATTTCTACCTGTTTTGCTACCCAATCATCAGGAGTCCATAATCCACGCCAATCCCCTTGTGCAAACTTTTGAGACTGTGTCCAACCGCTAACTAAGGCACCAGAACTAAATGGACAGCGTGCTATAATTCCAATCTGATGTTTTTGAGCCATCGGAAACAATGTATATTCAGGTTCTTGTTCCAAAATATTATAAACTACCTGAACAACATCAATCCGCCCCCCTTCAATATGACTATTAGCTTCACCAGCACGGCGATCGCCAACCGATATACCTATGGCTCTAATTTTACCCTGTTCTTTTAGCTTGACCATCGCTTCATACCATTCCGTACAATGACCCCAGGCCAGATTCCAAGTATGCAAAAATAAAATATCAATACACTCTCGCCGTAAATTTTTGAGGCTAGTTTCGCAACATTTTACAATCCAATCAGAGGAAAAATAATCCTCAATTTTACTTTGAGGTTTCGGAGACCAGTCATCGCATTGAGGGGGAATTTTACTAGAAATTACTACGGAAGAATTTCCCTGTAAAGCTTTACCGACTACCTGTTCACAATAACCATTTCCGTATTCTAAAGCCGTATCTAAGTAATTAATATCTGAATCTATTGCCGCCTCAATTGCCTTGATATATTCTGCTTCCGTTTTTTTTCCCCACACATCCCCTGACAGTTGCCAAGTACCTAGACCAACTTCACTAATTTCAATATTGGTCTTTCCTAAGTGACGCTTTTTCATTACTAATTCTCCTGATTGAGCATTACTTGATACATTCAGGACTTACGCATAAGCTACGAAAAACTGGGATTTGAGATTGCTTCCCAATAGGTAGCTTCGGACGGAAATACTTTGTGCTGCCTAAGTTATAACATTTTTAATTTGATATCATGTCCTGTAAATAACCATTATTGCCTTTATGAATCTTTGGCGAAGCATGACAAATCGAAAGCAATCGCAAGACTTTGGGATTGCATCGTTTCACTCCGTTCTACTCGTAATGGCATATTACAAAAGATTTGCCGGACATCATAATGATACTTTGACCGAGAAATTGTGGTTCAAAGTCTCCTCTTTTAAGGGGATAAAAAGAAAAATTTTCCTTTGAGTCAATGCTCTTCTTTTAAAGGAGAGGTAATAATTAATAATTAATAATTAATTATTAATTATTGAATTTCTTCTAACTCAGTTAGCTTTTCAGTTAATGGATTAATGATGAGCTTGTAGATGTGATATATACTGGAAATCTCCTTGAGAGGAAAACGCTTGACGTGCCAAAAACCATTTAATTCAGACCCGAAATCATTAGGATAAAAACGGCCTGAAATCCATCCGTCTGATTCTTCTTCCGCTGTTGTTTCAATACGTATCCATTTCCAAATCATTTCCGCAACATCATAAATCCGAGTTTCAGGATTAGTAGGTTTTGGCTCAATAATAGCAATCCAACATTCGGGTTCCTCCGCATCAACTACATTAGGATCGTCACATCCTACCCAAATCCAAACAAAAGCTATATACTGCACTTGCTTTGCTGGATAATCATCTATGGGAGTATTGTCTACTAAATAATCTGCATTCACATAAAAGCGACCCAACCAAAATGGTAGTCCAGAATCGTAAGGTTCCTTGCGATTTAATAAAGTATAGTTGTCTAAAAACATATACTCGTCATCACAAACTGAGAACAGCTTATTTAGGGATATAGGTAAGAATTTTTTGGCGTTATGCTCAGATGCGAATCGGTTATCTAGAACCTTAAACAAGCTTCCAACCTGCTGGTGATAAGCCAGCATTACCTTGTAGCTTTGAGTAACTTGCTCCATAATATCCTTATTCATCATCAGGCTTTTCTCCTTCCTTATAAGATACAACATATTCATATTATACATCTCCAGAAAAGAGGGAACAGGGAACAGGAAACAGGGAAAAATAATTGACAATTTATGGATAAGAATTGATTTTATTTTGAATTTTAGGAGATGTCTATTAAGTTTAGATAATTAGTGCTTACCGATCTAATCTAAAAGCATTGATATATAAAGACAAGTGCCTTTTTGGGGTCGAATTGCAGTGCCTGGTATCACGTCTAAAACGCTCATACATGGAGCGTATTTTAGGCTCATAGTTGGGTATAAAAATCCCAAATTGACAATTCTTACCGAATGATTAAGGTAAAAATCCTCTCATGAGCAAGGAGAAAAAAGAAAAAATTTTCCTTTTAGTCAATCAATTCCGTTTTCACTCTGGAGGTAATAATTAATAATTAATAATTAATAATTAATAATTAATAATTAATTGTTGAATCCTACCTCCTCGCTCATTCCCCGTTCCTCCTGTCTTCCCCTCCTAGTGCAGGATGGCGGAAATAACTGACCAGTTACAAAATCCCAAAAAATTACAAATCAAAAATGATTGACTGTCAGATGTGCGTCTTACATTCTGAGGACACCTCGCCAATTAGCACTCGATGCATGAATTTTGACTTTTAACTTCCGCGTAGCGGCACTAGGAGGGGTTAGGGGTGGGTTGTCTCCTACCCCTACTAAAAGACTAGTGAAGCGCAAACCCTAATTAGCTATAGTACCATTAGTTTGGTTCAGCAATGTAGGGATACAAATTTCGTTAAATACTTAAGTTTTGTTGCAGTTTTTTACTTAAAGTCTCAAACCTTAAAAAAATAATAATAACGCGATATCTTTCCTAGTTTTTTACCTAAATGGAGCAAGAAAGCCCACACCAAACTAGCGTTATGGTGTTGGGATGAATTGCGACCAACAAAAAAATAATGCAGATAGCCAAAAGTTCTGCTATATAATGGTAAGATTAAAGAATGATTATTAGAGAAGCCAAGTTATTAAACGGCTCTAAGGCACAATATCTGGCCTTAGAACAGGCGATAAGAACTGCTCAATTCATTAGAAATAAAGCAGTTAGATTATGGCGCGACGAGCCAGGTGTAAATCAGGCTCGTCTATCTTTGCTATGTAAAGAACTTGCTAGTGAGTTTCCTTTTGTCAAAAAATTAAACTCAATGGCACGTCAAGCATCAGCACAGAGAGCTTGGAATTCAATCTCTAGTTTTTATCGTCGCTGTAGAGAGGGAGGCAAAAACAAAGGTTATCCTCAATTCAAAAAGCATTCTCGCTCAGTTGAGTATAAAACCTCTGGATGGGTGCGATTCGTTTCCTTGAAAAATGGAGAATTCAATTCAAAGTGTACGAGGAGCAAGAGGTCAACCTTTCGTATTGGTTGAATCAAAACTTTTGACAACTTAATGACCATGAGGGTGAAAGTCCCTCGACCAAGGCGCAATGGTTAAAAGCGCTTCCCCCATCTTTAGTAATTAGCAAATGCCAAGATGAAGCGGGGAAGTTAAGTAGAGGTAAATAGTAGCCTGAACTGTCATCCCTCTTAGCAAGAATCCATGAGTAACGCAAGTGAAGATGTGATTAAAACCATCGTTAATTGTAACCAGTGAAATAAGGCTGATACACCCTTGAGTCCCAAAAGGGCAAAGGTAGGGAATTGGCAACTCCACCCTTGACCAATAAGCGCTTCCCTTAACCTCGGTGGATAGCATCACTCTAAAGATTCAACCAATGGTCATTAGGAACGAAGTAACCTTGATACATCTCTCAGAGAAGGTCGATACCTGAGTAGGTAGCTAACCAGATGATGTATCAAGGAGGGATAGAATCAAAAGCCAAAGCCTCATCTAACAGTGAGGATATGCTGACAGATTCACGATTGTTTGGAAGGAATAGGAACAAGTAGTAGTAAATATGTCTAATACAGAGTTAAAATCGACGACTGTGGAATGGAAAAATATTCCCTGGCATAAAGTTGAACGAGTAGTTTTCAAGCTACAAAAGCGCATATTCCAAGCCTCTCAACCTGGAGATATTCGAGCAGTTCGCAGGCTTCATGCATACCTTGATTAATTCTTGGTCGGCTAAGGTACTAGCCGTGCGACGGGTAACTCAGGATAACCAGGGTAAGAAAACAGCAGGAGTAGATGGGGTAAAAAGTTTAACCCCAAAACAAAGGCTGGAACTTGTAAACCGACTGAGGTTAAACCAAAAGGCAAAACCAACAAGAAGGGTTTGGATTCCCAAGCCTGGAAGAAAAGAAAAACGCCCTTTAGGAATACCCACAATGTACGATAGAGCAGCCCAAGCTCTAGTAAAAGCTGCCTTAGAGCCAGAATGGGAGGCCAAATTCGAGCCAAATAGCTACGGATTCCGACCCGGAAGGTCATGTCACGACGCAATCGGAGCAATATTCAACGCGATTAGGTATAAACCGAAATTCGTGTTAGATGCCGACATCGCTCAATGCTTCGACAAAATTAACCATGATGCACTTCTCAAAAAACTCAATACATTCCCCACCATCCGCCGACAAATCAAGGCGTGGTTAAAGGCTGGGGTAATTGACTGGAGCAACTATGCCTCAAGGCAAAAGGGTTACAGTCCCACTAAAGAAGGCACACCTCAAGGCGGGGTTATTTCTCCGCTATTAGCTAATATTGCATTACATGGTATGGAAAACTGCATAAAGCAATATGCAGCAACTTTGCCTTGTAGACCAGGATATGGGAAAAAGGTAAACCAAATGAGTCTCAGTCTCATAAGATATGCAGATGATTTTGTCATCCTACACGAAGACCATACCGTAATTCAAAAATGCCAACAAATAATAGCAGACTGGTTAAGTGACATTGGCTTGGAACTTAAACCTAGTAAAACAAGGATGTCCCACACACTCACTGAATATTCAGGAAATGTTGGGTTCGATTTTCTTGGGTTTAACATTAGGCAATACTCAGTAGGAAAATATCAGACTGGGAAATCCACCAACAAAAAACCACTAGGATTTAAGACCATAATCACCCCCTCAAAGGAAAGCGTGAAAGGACATTGTAGAAAAATAGCCACCATTATCAAAGAGCATAATGCAGCCCCACAAGCAGCATTAATCGCTAAACTTAACCCAGTTATTAGGGGATGGTGCAACTACTTTTCTACAGTGGCAAGTAAAGAAACATTTATACGGTGAAATTGGTAGTTACTCAGGGAAAGAAACGGTAATGTTAATCGCTTGGTTATTTAGCTGGTTCCTCCTTAGTCAACTTTGGAAATATGAACAGGTTAAGTTTTCAACTATCTTTTTCTTCCTGTTTACATTTCTTGTTGCTGCAACAGTAATGAATTGGCATCCTCTGTTTCCATATCTGCCATTAATGCCTAAATAGGGTTTGCTTATGGAAAGTCTTTTTGCTGGGGTGGGAGACAGGAGACAGGAGACAGGAGACAGGAGTTAGGGGAATTTAGAGGAGGTAGGAGTAAGAATTGTAAGAATGATTTTTCTGCCCAACTATGAGGCTAAAATACGCTCTATGCATGAGCATGAAGAGCTGAAAAATTTGCACTTTTTAAAGGCCTCAAAAAGGCACTTGTCTTTATATTTCAATGCTTTTAGATTTACAGCGCTTTTCATTCGAGTAGACCACAAAGTCAGCCATCTATTGTGGAATTTGCAGTCCTCGTTTCGCTTACCACCGCGCCACCGCGCCACCTACCACCTAACTTTTTAACTGTGGTTTACCCATTTAAAAACTGCTGTAATCAGCAAGTCCTAAATACCGATCAGCACTCAGCATTCAGGAAAACGAAGGGGATTTTACCCGTAGCTATAAAAGCTGATAGCTGTTTGCGGAACATTTCTGCACTGAAAACTCAGTCAGAAATTACTTCTAACTTTTGACTTTTGACTTTTGACTTTTGAATTGAATGATTATTTGGAGGTACAACACAATGTTACAAGCTAGTGAATACAAACAAAAAGTTCTGACTGTACGACAAAGGCAAAAGTTGCACAAATATGTCTCAATTTGTGTCGGGTTATTACTTTTGATGTTAGCAACATTTCCTATAGCATACCTACGAGTCAGTGGTAGTGGTAAATATAATGGTGGTGCATTTAATTCTTTAACTCTTGAAGAAAACGAAAGACCTGAATTAAAAGGCGATCGCTAACAATTCAGGTGTTGGTGAAGCGCGTGTATGATATTAATCTTAATTATTTAGGAGTCAACCCACCCCTCGCCCCTCCCCCTCCCTGGATGGGAAGTCAGGAGTCAGGAGGAAAGGAAGAAGAAGAAAGAGTAGTAGAGGGAGAAAGTTTTTTGTTTGCGCTCTTATCCGGACAAGATATGATACCTCTTTTCACCAACGCCACAATTCAAAAACCTATTATAGCAAAAGGAAGAAGTCAGCGGGAGCTGTTGGCGCAGCTTGATGAACCACATCGTCATAATCAAAACCCTGTAGGGACGTTCCATGGAACGTCTCTACTGTGGTGTACTGAAATGAAAACCGCTGTAAATCCCAAATGGGTTCTCTGTTCCCTGTTCCCTATTTTCCCGAAATATCTATTTTAATTGCGAATAACGATGATTATCAATTTTGTCAAATGTACCATTGTACACAAAGTTTTTGACCATATCTGCGTTAAAGAATTCGTGAGGAAAACCGAGTTCAATTTGACTTACTTTCTCAAGTTGCTGAATTTGAGCTGCTGATAATTCCACATCTACACATTGAATATTATCTTCAATATGAGAAACTTTTCTAGCTCCAATTATGGGAATTACACCTTTATTTAATAACCAACTTAAAGCAACTTGTGACGAACTTTTTCCTATTTCTTCTGCAACCTTATCTACTTCTTTAGCAATACTCAAATTGCGACCGCTCTGATTCACAAAATCTTTCATCATTTCATTGTCTAGTCTGCGCTCTTCTTCTACATTAGCTTTGGTATATTTTCCAGTCAACCAACCACTAGCTAGAGGCGACCACGCAGTTACCCCAATATCTAAAGTATGAGCCATCGGTAAAAGTTCTCTTTCTGGAGTGCGTTGAATCAGACTATACTCAATTTGTAAACCGATAAATTGTGTCCAACCCCGTAATTCAGCCAAGGTATTGCATTGAGAAACAACCCAAGCAGGAGCATCGGAAATACCAAGATATAAGACTTTTCCTGCTCTAACCAAATCGTCAAAAGCTCGCATTACTTCTTCCGGTGGGGTCATAAAATCCCAAGCGTGCAACCATAAAACATCAATATAGTCAGTATTAAGACGTTTGAGACTACCTTCTACCGATTGCACCATATTTTTGCGTTGGTTTCCGCCACCATTAGGATTATTATCGCCAAAACCATTGGTATATTTAGTGGCTAAAACAACAGCTTCTCTTTCCGAGGCAATAAACTCACCGAGAAATTTCTCACTTGTACCGTTGGTGTAAACATTGGCAGTATCAATAAAATTACCGCCTGCTTCACGGAAGACTTGATAAATTCTTTGGCTTTCTTCTTGAGAAGAACCCCAACCCCAGTCTTCACCAAAGGTCATTGTACCTAAACAGAGTTCGGATACTCTGAGTCCACTTTTTCCTAATAATTTATATTGCATCTTGTTATCTACTCCGAAATAGTTAAGTGAGTGAATTAAACAATATCTATGATACCTTATAGGACCAATTTGGTATCTTTGTGGTACGTAAAAATTTTTGAGCTACTTGTCGGTCTTTAGGTAGAGGCAATACAAGAAAAAGCGGATGCGACCCCGCGCTCTTCGGGTTCGGCGAAGTTAGTCAGGGATTACTTCTGATATCATGTCCGAAGGCAATCGTTTGTTTCAACAATGAATAATGAATAATGAATAATGAATAATGAATAATTACCTCTTCTTTTCAAGGAGAGGATTGACAAAGAGATGAAAATTTTTCTTCACAGGAGTCGATTGGATATGGCGAGGAGACCTCGCCATCCCCCGACCGCTTATTATCCCCTTAAAAGGGGAGGCTTTAAACCACAATTTTTCGGTAAACCCCAAGGGTAAATATCTACAGGAAATTTAAGTTTTTTTCTTTCTCTTAAATCTTTCTGCTTCTTCCCTTTTCCTTCTTCCTTCTTCCTTACCTTAGCTATACAATCTGTACATGATATGACTTCTGTAGGGGCGAATGCCATTCGCCCCTACTGACTTCTAACTTGTGCGTAGCGCTATATACCCGCTTATCCTCTGAGCAAGAAATCATCTTCACTAATAGATGGGGTATTCGTGAGATTAGCAAATTCACCACCACTGCCAAATTCTGCTGCTGTACCATTTGCATTGTAGAACAATTTACCGTTGTTGCTGTTATAAATAATAAATGCTTCTGAAGTTTCTGCCTCAGCATCACTGGTAACTATGGCAAATTCAATATTAACGCTGAAACCTGTTCCTGAGTCACTGGTAATAGCAGTAAACGTGCTTTTGTCTAGGAGAATAATATCTTGTCCCGGAACAAAGTCAGTAATGTCATCTATTCCTATATCGTCTGAGTTAAATTCATCATTCGTATTGAAAATAAAACGGTCAATACTAGCACCACCAGTCAGAGTATCATTACCCGTACCACCATTGAAGCGATCGCGACCTTGACCACCAACGAGAGAGTCATTACCATTACCACCAAAAAGGAAGTCGTTACCTTGACGACCTTCTAAAGTATCATCGCCGTCTTTTCCATAGAGGAAGTCGCTACCTCGACTACCAATAATTTGGTCATCACCACCACGACCGTTAATAGTGTCATTACCTGCCAAACCTATAATGGTATTGTTTTCATCTGTGCCGTTGAGGCGATCGTCATTAGGAGTGCCAGTAATTTGTGTTGAGTTTTGTAATTCCACTGCACCAATATCAACCCCCTCTCCTACAAAGCGCGGTTCCCCTCGTTGGTCGGTGGTAAGTGCGTTGGGATTACTGCCTGCATCAATAGCGGGACTATTGGGAAGAGGTAAATGGGTGAAGGTGGGGCCACCATTGTCTGCTAGGTCTACAAGTAGAGGGTCGACGATACCTGTTTGGTCGTTGTTACCGTTGAAGTTATTGATGGCGTTACCTGTGCCAATCAAGTTGTGGTTGCCACTGCTAAAGGTATTATTACTTCCTGTGAAGTCAACGTCGCTATTGACATTTCCAGAGACAATGCTAGAAGTAACAGTGGTGATGGGGTTAAACTCAGACTCATCAAAAGTTTTGCTAAGAATACCACTTCCTTGCTCTTTCAGAGCTTCATTCAAAGTAATGGTACTGTTGCTGATGATAGCTGTACCCGCTGCATTGTAGATACCACCACCATTATTATATGCCGAATTACTACTAATTGTACTGTTGCTAATACTGACTGTAGTACTAAGTGAATTGTAAATGCCACCACCATTATTATATGACGAATTACCACTAATTGTACTGTCGCTGATATTAGCTGTTGTACCAATTGAGAACCTGATGCCTCCACCATTGTATGCCGAATTACTACTAATAGTACTGTTGCTAATACTGACTGTACCTGGTTGGCTGTGGATGCCACCACCTTCAGCTACTTCTGAATTACCACTAATAACGCTATCATGGATATCAATTTTACCTGAGTTACTGACACCACTCCCCCAGATATTAGCTACATTGCTACTTATCATGCTGTTGTTGATAGTAGCTGTACCTGAGTTGCTTACACCACCACCTTTACTAGATGCTGAATTACCACTAATAGTGCTATTATTAATAATAGCTTGACCAAAGTTGAGGATACCTCCACCTAAATAATTTGAAGAGTTGCTACTAATATTGCTGTCGTTGATACTAGCTGTACCATCGTTTAATATGCCTCCACCATTGTATGCTGAATTACTGCTAATAGTAGTGTTGTTTATAGTGGCTGTGCCTTTGTTGTTGATACCTCCACCACTAATAAAATCTTCTGAATTACTAACAGTACTGTTATTGATGCTAATTGCGCCCGAATTATAGATACCTCCACCAGAATTGCTACTAATATTGCTGTCGTTGATACTAGCTGTACCGGAGTTTCCAATGCCTCCTCCGTCAAAACTTGCAAAATTGCCACTAATATTGCTGTCGTTGATAGTAGCTGTACCTGAGTTTTTAATCCCACCACCCTGAATACTTGCATAATTACCACTAATAGTGCTATTATTAATACTTACTGTACCTGTATTATAAATACCACCACCAAGAGGCTGGGAGAATATGTTAGAACCTTGATATACTGAGTTGCCATTAATAGTAGTATTGTTAATACTTACTGTGCCTGAGTTGTAGATACCACCACCTGAATCACCAGTTACAAACCCACCAGTAATTTCTACATTCTCAAACTGTAGGGAGCCATCCTCCAGAACATGAAATACTCTGTCATTTAGTTCTGTTTCACCCCCCGCATCAATAACAGCCTTTTCTTCTCCCTCAGAAATAACTATTATTTCTCCACCACCAGCAACAATATCTAAATCTCCTGTGGCAGCAGCATCTTCGTCACTACCAGAAATAGTTAAATTATATGTTGCTCCCGCTGTCAGTTGAATAGTATCATCTTCTGGTGTACTGTTAGCTTCAATAATTGCTTCCCGTAAAGAAATCACACCATCACTATCATCTAATACATCATCAGTAGTATCCACCACAATATTTGCCAACACCCCGGCATAACTCGCCCTAACTTCTGGTGTAAATGCCAACGCTGACTTGAGTTGACCAAATATTACTTCTAAATTCCAGTTACCACCTCTGCGAACATTTCCAGTCAGTGTTTCCGATGCTGCAATATTTGCTCCTGTGAGTTGATGCAGTTGTCTGATAAATTCTCTACCTTCCTTACCACTTGCTACCTGACAACCATAAATTAATATTTCCCCATCAGCAGATAAGCATTTGCCCCACTTTTGAATACTCTTAGTATATTGATGAATATTTTCATTTTTCAGGATACTGTTTCCCAGATACAAAGCACCTTTTGCGCCATGAGAAATAATATGAATTGTCTCTACATTTAGGCATTCACACAGACTTTTAGATATTTGGTCTATACCATTTCCATTGGGTTCTAGGATAACTACTTTTGTCTGAGGATCGACCTCTGGAATTAAATGATGGTAATTTTCTACCTTAGAGTCAATGAATAAAAGTTTGGTTTGATTCATAATCTAGGAGGGTTGTAGAGTAAAACTACAATATACCATCATTTTGTATTATTTCCTAATTTATTAATATTATTTTATGTTTAGAGTCGATCAAAATAATATTGGTCGCGCAAACCCGCCTTGACTGGCGCAATATTTTTGGAGCGAAGCTCAAATCCCCTACTTCCCCTCCCCTCCTGGGAGGGGTTAGGGGTGGGTTAACTTCTGACTTCTGACTTCGTTATCCTCTGAGCAAGAAATCATCTTCACTAATAGATGGGGTATTCGTGAGATTAGCAAATTCACCACCACTGCCAAATTCTGCTTCTGTACCGTTGGCATTGTAGAACAATTTACCGTTGTTGCTGTTATAAATAATAAATGCTTCTGAAGTTTCTGCCTCAGCATCACTGGTAACTATGGCAAATTCAATATTAACGCTGAAACCTACTCCTGAGTCACTGGTAATTTCAGTAAACGTGCTTTTGTCTAGGAGAATAATATCTTGTCCCGGAACAAAGTCAGTAATGTCATCTATTCCCATATCCTCTGAGTTAAATTCATCATTCGTATTGAAAATAAAGCGGTCAATACTAGCACCACCAGTCAGAGTATCATTACCCGTACCACCATTGAAGCGATCGCGACCAATACCACCAACAAGAGAGTCATTACCATTCCCACCAAAGAGGAAATCGTTATCTTGACGACCTTCTAGAGTATCATCGCCGTCTTTTCCATAGAGGAAGTCGCTACCTAGACTACCAATAATTTGGTCATCACCACCACGACCATTAATAGTGTCATTACCTGTCAGACCTGTAATGGTGTTGTTTTCATTTGTGCCGTTGAGGCGATCGCTTTGAGGAGTGCCAGTTATCTGCGGTGAATTTTGTAATTCCACTGCACCAATATCAACCCCCTCTCCTACAAAGCGCGGTTCCCCTCGTTGGTCGGTTGTAAGTGCGTTGGGATTACTGCCTGCATCAAGAGCGGGACTATTGGAGAGAGGTAAATGGGTGAAGGTGGGGCCACCATTGTCAGCTAGGTCTCCAAGTAGAGGGTTGGTGATTCCTGTTTGATCGTTGTCACCATTGAAGTTATCAATGGCATTACCTGTACCTATAAGGTTATTGTCACCACTGATAAGATTATTATTACTTTCTACGGAGTTAACGTCACTGTTAACAAGGGCGGAGATAATGCCAGTAAAATTACCAGATATAATGCTCGAGGTGACAGTCGTAGTAGGATTGTAATCATAAAAATAGAAATCATTATTGTAATATAAATTGTTGTGAAATATACCACCACCGCGATTATTACTAATCGTGCTATTGCTTACTGTAACTGTATCTGAGTTATGGATGCCACCACCACTACTAGCTAGGTTACCACTAATCGTACTATTAATGATACCTATGCTGCCGCCGTATTTGTTATGGATGCCACCACCATAATTAGCTCTATTACCACTAATCGTGCTATTAATGATATTAGCCATACCATTAAAATCATTGTTCACACCACCACCACTGCCCCCAAATACAGCAGAATTATCACTAATCGTGCTATTGTTAATATTCAATGTACCTTTATTGTTGACACCACCACCATCACCTCTATAACCTAATTCTGTAGTATTAACTAAATTGCTACTAATCGTGCTATTATTAATGCTTACTGTGCCTAAGTTTGCAATTCCACCACCACTATAGGCTGAATTCTCACTAATTGTACTGTTGTCAATATTCAATGTGCCCTTATTGTTGACACCACTACCCAACCCCGCTGAGTTGCCACTAATAGTGCTGTTGTTCATATTGACTATACCTTTATTGTAGATACCACCACCAATTGTGTTGTAGGAGTAGATGTCAGTTCTTGAGTTTTCACTGATATTGCTGCTGTTGATATTGATTGTACCTGAGTTGTAAATACCCACACCAAGAACGTAACTGCTGCTGAAGGAGAAGTAGAGATCGCCAGTTACTGAGTTGCCACTGATGGTGCTGTTATTAATATTGACTGTGCCTTTGTTGTAGATACCCACACCAATTGTGTTGTAGATTTCACCACCGTCGATACCGTCAGTTACTGTACCTGAGTTGCCACTGATGGTGCTGTTATTAATATTGACTGTACCTGAGTTGTATATGCCTCCACCAGAACCATTAGTTAAAAACCCACCTGTCACTTCTACATTTTCTAACTGTAGAGCAGCATTTTCCAAAACATGAAACACCCTGTGATTAATTCCACTCTCACCCCCCGCATTAATAACAGCTTTTTCTTCTCCCTGTGAAATAACTGTTATTTCCCCACCACCAGCAACAATGTCTAAATCTCCTGTAGCAGCAGTATCTTCATCACTACCAGAAATAGTCAGATCATAAGTTGCTCCTGCCGTAAGTTGAATAGTATCGTCTTCCGGGGTACTGTTAGCTTCAATTATTGCTTCCCGCAAAGATGTCACACCATCACTATTATCCACTACATCATCAGTAGTATCTACCACCATATCTGCCAACACCCCTGAATAACTTGCCATAACTTCTGGGGTAAATGCTAACGCTGACTTGAGTTGACCGAATATTACTTCTAAATTCCAGTTACCACCTCTGCTAAGATTTCCAGTCAGTGTTTCTGAGGCAGCAATATTTGCTCCTGTGAGTTGATGCAGTTGTCGAACAAATTCTCTACCTTCTTTACCACTTGCCACCTGACAACTATAAATCAAGATCTCCCCATCAGCAGATAAACATTTGCCCCACTTTTGAATACTCTCACTATATTGATGAATGTTGTCTAGACTTAGAATAGTGCTTCCCAGGTACAAAGTATTTTTTGCCCCATGAGAAATAATATGAACTGTCCCTACGTCTAGGCATTTAGCCAGACTTTGAGATATTTTGTCTATACCATTTTGATTGGGTTGTAGGATAACTATTTTTGTCTGAGGGGCAACCTGTGAGATGAGGCGATCGTAATTTTCTACCTTGGAGTCGATGAATAATAGTTTTGTTTGATTCATAATTTAAAAGGGTTTTTCAGTACCAGAAAAAAATATAAATAACCTAAAACTAACACTTATACGACGGCCACAAATTCTTTCTTTGTGAAAATTTTATATTTTTTGAGTCACACATAATTAAGACTTACCGAAAAATTGTGGGTATGCGCCTCCCCTTGGATAGGGGATAATAAGCGGTCGTTTGCGCAGCATTCCGTAGGATGGGATGGCGAGGTCTCGGAGCCATATCCAATCGACTCCTGTGAAGAAAAATTTTCATCTCTTTGTCAATCCTCTTCTTTTCAAGGAGAGGTAATTATTAATTATTCGGTAGTCCTGCATGGTAATGGTGAAGATATATCTTTTTTAATTTCTCCCGCACTCCCCATCCCCCCATCTCCCCATCTCCCCATCTCCCGCACTCCCTATCTCCCCACACACTCTCTACCATTACTATGCACCACCACCAATTATTCATTATTAATTATTCATTATTGAAGCACGAGGTAGGAAAAAGTAGCGTTTGAGATTGCTTTCCGTTCCGGACTGCTCCGCAAACCCTGTGGGTCGCTTCGGACAGAAATAAGTTCTACTGCGTAAGTCCTAATAATAATTACAGCGGTTTTCCTGCACGGTAGACCACAGACGTTCCATGGAACGTCCCTACAAGGTTTTGTTTGTGAAGATGTGGTTCATCAACTTGAAAAGCGCTGTAAGGTAGTCCTGCTCGCGTAATGGCATACAGGAAAAAGGAATATCTGGCACAGGAACAAGATGCTCCCACTGCCGTACCTCGTCAAAAATAATGACAATGCACCATCACCATAATAGACATATCCAGAAAAGAGGGAGTAGGCAGTAGGCAGTAGGCAGTAGGAAGAAAGAATTAATGATTTCTGTGTGATAATTGATTTGATTTTGGATTTTTGGAGATGTCTAATTAATTTTATCCTTTCAGCAAGAAATCATCCTCACTAATAGATGCAGTATTCGTGAGATTAACAAATTCACCACCACTTCCAAATTCTGCTGCTGTTCCATTTGCATTGTAGAACAATTTACCATTGTTGCTATTGTAAACAATAAATGCTTCTGAGGTTTCGGCATCAGAGTCACTGTTAACTATGGCAAATTCAGCATCGACACTAAAACCTGTTCCTGAGTCACTGGTAATAGCTGTAAAAGTGCTTTTATCTAGGAAAATTACATCTTGTCCCGGAACAAAGTCAGTAATGTCATCTATTCCGATATCGTCTGAGTCAAATTCATCATTTGTATTGAAAATAAAACGGTCAATACTAGCACCACCAGTCAGAGTATCGTCGCCTGCACCACCATTGAAGCGATCGCGTCCCTGACCACCAATGAGAGAGTCGTTACCATTACCACCAAAGAGGCGATCGTTATCTTGACGACCTTCTAGAGTATCATCGCCGTCTTTTCCATAGAGGAAGTCGCTACCTAGACTACCAATAATTTGGTCATCACCACCACGACCATTAATAGTGTCATTACCTGCTAAACCTGTAATGGTGTTGTTTTCATTTGTGCCGTTGAGAATTTCACTTTCAGGAGTACCAGTAATTTGTGTGGTTTGAACTTCTACTGCACCAATATCAACTGCCCTACCTACAAACCGTGGTTCCCCTCGTTGGTCTGCATCAAGGTTGTTTGGATTACTGCCTGCATCAATGGCGGGACTATTGGAGAGAGGTAAATGGGTCAATGTGGGGCCACCATTGTCAGCAAGGTCTCCAAGTAGCGGGTCAGTAACACCCGTTTGATCGTTCTCACTATTGAAGTCATTGATGGTGTTACCTGTGCCAATCAAATTATTGTCACCACTGATAAGGGTGTTGTTATTTTCTACGGAGTCAACGTCACTGTTGATATTACCAGAGATAATGCTAGAGGTTACAGTGGCATTGGCGTCAAAGGTGAAGAAGGTGTAGTTAGTGTCATTATAAAGATATGCTGCTTTTTGTAGAATACCACTCCCTAAACCTGAAGGAGCTTCATTACTAGTAATGGTACTGTTGCTAATGTTAGCCACACCAAGATTACCGATACCGCCTCCACCACCATAGGATGCTGAATTACCACTAATAGTGCTATTGTTGATAATAGCTGTAGCACCTAAGTTGTAGATACCTCCACCATAAAATAATGTTGAATTACCACTAATAGTGCTGTCACTTATATTAGCTGTACCATCAGAATTTCTGATACCACCACCACGATTAGCTGAATTGCCACTAATAGTGCTGTCACTTATATTAGCTGTACCTAAGTTGTTAATGCCACCACCACGATTAGCTGAATTACCGCTAATAGAGCTGTTGCTGATATTAACTGTATTTGAGTTGTATATACCACCTGCTGTATCTGCTGAATTATTGCTAATAGTGCTATTACTGATATTAGCTATACCTGAGTCGCTTTCAAAACCACCTGAGTAGTTGCCTATACCACCACCTATACCTGCTGAATTACCACTAATAGTGCTGTTGCTGATACTAACTGTGCCTAATAAGTTTGAGGTGCCTCCACCCACAACTGCTGAATTATCACTAATAGTGCTGTCGGTGATATTAGCTGTACCGAAAAAGTTTGAGATGCCTCCACCGTTAAAATCTGCTGAGTTATCACTAATGGTGCTGTTACTGATACTGACCGTGCCATATAAATTGAAGATGCCTCCACCAAAGGTATTGCTAAAATTACCACTAATAGTGCTGTCGCTGATATTAGCTGTACCTGTGTTTCGGATGCCTCCACCATAAAATGCTGAGTTATTACTAATAGTACTGTTGCTGATATTAGCAGTACCTGTATTGTGGATACCACCACCACCATCACTCAAGAAATTTTCTAAATTACCACTAATAGTGCTGTTGTTGATACTAACTGTACCTGAGTTATAGATACCACCACCTGAATTACCAGTTACAAACCCTCCAGTAATTTCTACATTCTCCAACTGTAGGAAACCATTCTCCAAAACATGAAACACCCGATCGCCTATTCCACTTTCACCCCCAGCATCAATAACAGCTTTTTCTTCTCCCTGTGAAATAACTGTTATTTCTCCACCACCAGCAACAATATCTAAATCTCCTGTGGCAGCAGCATCTTCGTCACTTCCTGAGATAGTCAGATTATACGTTTCTCCTGCCGTAAGTTGAATAGTATCGTCTTCCGGGGTACTATTAGCTTCAATTATTGCTTCCCGCAAAGAAGTAACACCATCACTATCATCCACTACATCATTAGTAGTATCCACCACAATATTTGCCAATACTCCTGGATAACTTGCCCTAACTTCTGGAGTAAACGCCAATGCTGACTTAAGTTGACCAAATATTACTT